>CAJUDH010000046.1 GCA_910584845.1 uncultured Lachnospiraceae bacterium | reverse complement strand
CGATAACCGCCCTTATAGGAACCAAAAGTAAACCTTGTTAAAAGTGGGAGAAATCATAGAATATGGAGGGATATTTATAAAACAGAGACATATAAAGCAAGAAATATGGCATGAAAATGGGGAAATTAATAAAATAACGAAAACATATCCTGCATAAGCAACTATGCAAGAAAAAACTATATTATTCAAATATGATAAATATTTATTTACCATTAAAATTCAAACGAGTTTCAGGGCAAAAAATAAATTCTAGTATATTTAATAAAGAGTGGAAATTGGTAGATAAGGGATAAATAGACAAAGATTAAACTTGATTAATAAGGAAAAAGTAACCGGCATTCTAATATTCAGCAACAGCCGAAGGCTTGTTTTGTAATCTTCAGCTATACAGCCGCATTCTATACCGAAGCAGGGGGCAGATTCCCCTTGTCTTTTTAGGCAGATGGCATTAACACCAAAACGATAGGGGCCAAATTCGCCCAAAATTTTGATCGGAATATAGTTGTTTTTGACGCGGCATAGGATAAAGGCCAGTTTCTGTACGGAAAATTTCCGATTGATGTTGCTGTAAGTATGGAACCAGTTTCGTGCCAATGGAAGATTGTACCTAAGGGATTGCACAAAAAGTGGGGCATGACAATCAAAAGGCCATTGCAGTGCAAGGGCAATAAAACGGATGCCTATACCTTCGGACCCTAGTGGTATACTATAAGAAATTACTTTATATGACGCATTATAACTGGTGGGCAATGGGAAATAATGTCAATCACATGGTTTTGTGTATAGATGCCATAATGTGTCCAGTTGCCAGGATAGCAAGTGCCATCGTCTGATTTAAAAACATTCACCACTGTGTTAAGCCCATTCAGCAACCTGGATTTTTCAAAAATAATGAGATGTGTGCCATAACGGATTTCTTCTTCACCATAAATGGCAAAAGATTCATTACAGACTTGGTAAATAATATAATTTTCAAAGTAAATCTCATATTGTACTTTATTATCAGGAGTGATGGGGCGGCTCTCTAATAGGATGTCATGAAGCGCATTGCTGGCGTCATCAAGTCCACTACCAACTTCGCCAACCTTAGCCGCAGTAATAACCACATGCAATTCATTGTCTGGGCCATCAGAAATTGCAGACAAAAAGGGGGCATGAATACCAAGTATATGGTCAAGTTCTTCAAAAGATCGGATATGTTTCATATTACTGCTCCTTACAATAAGTTTCTGGCAGGTACACAGGATAGTGGAAAATAGCATAAAAAATCAGCCTTTAGATCGGCGGTATTTGCCAATATAACCACTGTATCATAATAGCTTCCTAAAAACAATAGGATAATATCATCTGACTATTCATTATTATTGCATTAGTTATTTGGCAATATGATGATATCCTCTGGCTTACTAACATTTTTATTTTAAACCATTTCCTGCCTGGAATCCGTCCTTAATTTATTAATTTTATAATGTTATTTTATAATCATTTGCATATTTTTTAGAGTAATCATATGAGGACGAAAATCTATCTATAATCTGGATGGCTATATTTATATATAAATGTAAGAAGCAAAGAACAAGCCATTGGTTTCAAGGGGGTATTCATAAAGGTGAATAATATTTTCATTTGCAAAAAGAAACAGACTAATTGCTCCAAAGGAAACTTTTCTTGTATAGAAATGTTTTTTCCTATATAATGGGATTGGCAATGGCTTATATTTCCTTATATATTGAAAAGATTAGCCGACAAAGATGAAAGGGCTGGTTGGCTTTCAGACATGTTAACGGTTCATTGTAGCAGGCAAAAGAGAGATGGGATTGAAAAGCGTTGGTGCTGCAATGGTATATCAAAACAAACTTGGTTTTTAAGATTGTTGGGGATCCGATAAAGAAAACGGAAGAAAACCAAATGTTCTTTTGTCCACAGATGGTTATGGAACCAGGCATTTCTGGTAAAGTAAAAAGCGGGAGGAAATCGCATTTATGAATCACAACCTTAATTCACCTGCGCCTTTCGCAGAAAAGCAGGAGGAATCTAATGAAAACATACGATAATGATGATTTCAACTATCAGGCGAAAGGAGATACAAATAAGGAGGATGCAAAAAAGGGTTCCCTTTTTGACGAAATTCATTCCACCCCTTTGCCCTTTAAAAGATTCCCTCTAACAATACATGGCCCGGCAGATAATAATGTTAAAAATTGGTCTGCTTGGCATATTCTTGAATCCTATTTATTCAGGTATTCTAAAATTATCGCCAAAAAGGGGGGCAGTCTCGGCAAAACCGGGCCGATTAAACCAGAAAAAGAAGAAGGGCATTCTTAGAGAACCCTT
The DNA here is from genome assembly GCA_910584845.1 of uncultured Lachnospiraceae bacterium. Taxonomy (GTDB): domain Bacteria; phylum Bacillota; class Clostridia; order Lachnospirales; family Lachnospiraceae; genus Brotaphodocola. The sequence continues at coordinate 1,138 of CAJUDH010000046.1, read as the reverse complement.
ATCCTTTTAACAAGATCACTGCGATCCCCGGAAGTTTATGTCTTTTTTGTGAATTTCTTAATAAATTTATAAAAATTGTTATGCCAGAATTCAGAAAGTTGTGTTATACTAAGTGAAGTCAAGCGAGAGTAGCAAAGAGTAGTTGAAAAACCAAGATGTAGATGCTATAATTGTTTGAGCCAAAACCGGACAGGCTGATGAGAGTTTGACGGCTGCATCAGCAGGGAAGGGGTTATACTGGTCGCATACATTGCGGTAGCCAATATCTGGGGCAGCTATCATGTTGACTGCAGATATGGCGAAGCCTACCCTAAAAGGAGGATAACGTATATGTGGTATGTGCTGCAGACAATGACCGGCAAGGAAGAAGAGCTGATCCGGATGATCAAAAGGATCCTTTCTCCGGAATTATATACGGACTGCTTCATTGCCTATTATGAAAGAGTCTGGCGAAAGCAGCAACAAAGCATTGTGCATGTGGAAAGGCTATTTCCTGGATATGCGTTTATTGTATCCGAACAGCCGGAGGAGGTTTTCCTTCAGCTAAAGCATGTCCCTGCCATGTCTAAGATGATGGCAGACGGTGAGTTTACCTTTCTTCCTCTTGATTCAGAAGAAGAGGCATTTTTGCAGGATATGTTAGGGCACGACCACATCGTTAGGCTTTCTTATGTGGCAACTGACGGCAGGGGCCATGTTTATCGGGCTTCCGGGCCTTTGGAAGCTTATATGCCCCAAGTAGTCCGTTTTCAATTTAAGAAGCGGTATGCTATTATCCGCCTGAAACTGTTGGGTATGGAAAAAACGGTAGCGTTAGGGATTATCTTAAATGAGGATATTCGGCAGGAAATCCTATATGGAAAAGTGGAAACCCCATTAAAGATGCCTGAGTGCTATAAACCACCGCAAGGCAGCGAGGATTTTGCATTTGCTGTAGGCGACCAGGTTAAAGTAATTTCTGGTGCGCTCGAAAATATGATGGGCGTTATCTGGAAAATCAAAAAAAGTACTGTTGAAATCGGCATTCGTTTATTTGGACAAGATATGGCCATGGAGGTGCCGATTGAATTTATATGCAGGAACTTCCTATAAGGGCGGTTATCGGAAGCGGCCAGCTTCCCCATAATGCGCCTTATAG
>CAJUDH010000045.1 GCA_910584845.1 uncultured Lachnospiraceae bacterium | reverse complement strand
ACCTCCCGCAGCTTGCCAATGATAACCGGAATACGGACCGCATTGTGGGTGCTATCGAAGAGGGCATGAATGTTGAGCTTGAGCAGGACTTGGAAATTTCGAAGGATATACTCAATAACCAGGATGAAAATACGGATAGGCTGGTTGATAACCAGAATGAGAATACGGATAAGGTAATAAATGGTTTTGACAATTCTGGTATGGAATCTTCCAATAAAAACCTCCAGGATGCCTTGGGCGGCTATGATGCGGTTGAGGATGGTATCTTGGATTCCGTTACCGGCTACATTACTGGCTTTTCTATGCCGGATTTTAACGTCCTGCCTCCAGGCGTGGTTACTGCCTGCATCTTTTTTGGCAACTATTTGCAGCAGCTTTTTGATGGTATCGGTTCGTTTAATTTTCCCATAACGCTTTCCCTTACCATGATTTTTGTTCTCATGCTGATCGGCTACTACCGTGTCCGTGGTTAAGGGGGTGTAGGTTTGTTTCAATTTTTCCACTCTATCGCTAACCTGATTAACATAGTGGTTAATTTTGTTATCAATGCGGTAAAGATGCTTTTAATCATTGTAACCCAGATACCCGTCGCCCTTACCTTTATTTTAACGTCGGTTGCCTATCTCCCGCCGTTTTTGGTAACGTTTATTATGCTTTTTGTGGCAACGGTGATTGTTTTGCAGTTAATCAATAAAGGAAGTTGATATGCAGGAATTTTTTGATTTTACGCTATGGTGCGCTAAGCAGTTTGTGGCGTTCCTCCTCGCCCTGCCTTTTGCACCTGGTTTCACTTTTGGCGAAGCAATTATAGCGGTATCTGTTCTGGCCGTCCTTGTGGTATCCCTGGTATCTACTATCCGGGTTGCTAACCTTGGCCCAGAATCCCGGTGAGGTAATTGTTATGGCCCGTACCCGTTCGTTTTTTGCATCACTGCTTATAGGTTCCCTCTTAATCTGTCCCCTCCGCCCCCTGGCGGCAGTCGCTACCCCTTCGGATGCTTCCCCTTATGAGGATAGCTTCGGAAAAGAAGTAAACCGCATCCTCCGGGAAATGGATTGGGATGACCTGGACGATATGGAGAAAATGGAACTGTTTGACTTATACCTGCAGAGCCTTTCCGGCCCCGGCCTTTCCACGGCATCTAATGCTAGCCTTGCTAACATAGAATCCATGCTTTCGGATATACGGATGCAGTTGATTCCTAAAGAGGAGGAAGAAGAAGTCTTTTTATCGGATGATGTTCCTCTGGATGATGATGTTTCCCTCCTTGCGCTCACTCCGGATTTTTCCCTTGACCGCAATGTGATAATCTATGAGGGTACCTGGCAGGGCCAGGAATGCCGCCTTGTGCTTCCAGCATCTACAGCGGTAACGCTTTTTGTAGGTGGGGACGGTTCCCTTTATAATGTAGGCACGTCAAACATTGTCGGTAAGGTTTTTTATGGTGGCTTTGAGCCGTTGGTCTATAACAACCAGTATGTTTTCACGCTCACGCCTTCGCTTAATAACAATGCCTCTACGCTCTATAGCCATGGGTACCCGTCTTATTGTACACGTTACTATTATTCGTCCGGTTCCTTGCGCAGTTCCGTTACGTATGGCCTTTTTAAGGTTTCCCGTGTAGTTCATACGCCTTCGGATCTGCCGGAATCCATGAATGGCGTATACCTGCTTGTATTAATATTGATAGGGGGTGTTATCATTTTATGTTGCTGGAAGAAATCGTCAAAATAGTCGGCGGGCTTCCCTCTGGTTATGACGCTCTGGTTTTCGTTGTTGGTATTATCGTTATGCTTTATCTGCTCGACTGTTTTTATGGTGTTATTCGTATCCTCTGCAACCATTTTTTGAGGTGATGTTATGTTTTCTAACCTCCAGGTACTTGTCACTTGGGTATTAACCTCTATGGGTATGGTATGGTCAGCTGTCTTAAATAATTGGGGCTGTATCGGCCTATGTATCATAGGCTTTCCGCTGCTCCGCAAGCTTGTTGCTATTTTCCGCAGAGTCTTTTAATGAAAGGGGTAATTATGATTTATACCGTTCCTACGTCTTTTCTTGCTTCCACTGGTGGCTCTGGTATGTCCACTATCCTTTCCGGCGTTACTTCCCTGCTTACCTGGATTTTAGCGTCTATGACTTCGGTCTGCACCTGGATCCTTGGTAATGATTTGGCGTTTATCTACGTCGGCCTTTTCCTTGTTGGTGCCGCCATGGGCTTTTTGTTCCGTGTTCTCCGGTCTGTGTAAGGGGGTGTTGTAATGGCAGGCATTTTAGCTGGTGTTACTGAGCTTTTAACTTGGATTTTAGCGTCCATGACTTCGGTCTGCACCTGGATCCTTGGTAACGACTTGGCGTTTATTTACGTCGGCCTGTTCCTGGTAGGCGGCTGTATGGGTTTTTTATTCCGTGTTCTTCGTTCGGTATAAGGGGGTTTTATGATAGTAGATTTATTGTGTGAACTTATTCAGATTTTCTTTATGTATGTTGGTATTATTTTTGTTACTTATCGTGTAGGCTTATTTCTTCGTCGTTTTCGTTCGGAATAGCCTATGGCAGATGTGATTTCGTTTTTTGATTCCTTTTGGGGCTTGATGTGGTTTCCGCTTTTTAATTTGTCCCTTGAGAATATCCTCATCTCCTGCCCTGCCCTGTTGCTTTTAATCTGTATGATTTTCGGCAACCTGTTTAATCTCTTCCGTGAGGCTCTTACATGATTTTTGTTATTTATTCCTTCCTGGCCTTCCTCTGCTTCGTGCTCTGGATGGCCTGGAAGTACCGCAATCCTTATAAGCTGTATATGGTTTTTGGTAAAAAAGGTTCCGGCAAGACTACGCTCATGACAAAATTGGCCCTCCGTTACCGCAAGCGTGGATGGAAGGTATACTCTGACCGGGAAATACCAGGATGCTATTTATTCGACATAGCAGATTTCGGCAAGATTCAGTTTCCAGCGGATTCTCTTATTCTGGTAGATGAAGTGGGTCTTATATGGGATAACCGGAACTTTAAATCTTTCCCGGAACACGTAAAGCGGTATTTTAAGTACCAGCGCCAGTACAGGAACGTGGTTTATCTCTTTAGTCAGTCTTTCGACGTGGATAAGAAGATACGTGACTTGACTGACCATCTGTATATCGTCTCCAACGTTCTCAATATTTTTTCTGTTGCCAGGCGTGTTACTAAAAAGATAACCATAGTCCATGCGGACAAGTCTGCCCAGGGTGAATCCAAGATTGTAGATGACTACAATCTTGATTCTATCCTCTGGGCCTTCTTCGGCAGCATTGAGGTAACTTATATCCCTAAGTATGTCAAATACTTTAAGTCATTTGACCCTCCTGTACTCCCTGATCTGGATGTTGAACCACTCCCAGACTATGTAAAGACGCATCCGATCCGCACTTTCCTCCTTTCTCTCCGTGGCCGTGCAGAACTGCTAAAGAAATGGGGAAGATAAGGAAGGGGGCCGCTAACGCCGTGGCGGCCCCCTTCTTTTTTCTGATAATTTTTCCTGTATATGGCCCGGTCGGCCCCCCTGCAGGTATTATTTTCAGAATTGTTTTTTTATATGGCACGATTATTTTGCTATCGGCAGTATTCCCTTCGCCTCCAGTACGGCTACCAGCGTCTGGATTTCGTCATTGTTTTTCCGGAATCCCCGGTTCATTTCCAGCCTTAAGCTGTTTACTTCATGCTTGGCCCCAGATATTTCATGCTTGATCCCAGATATTTCATGCTCCATTTTTTCCAGCCGGATATTAATAGGGGCCAGCAAGTCCCTCATAGCTTCCAACATTTCATTGTCCGTCATATGTTTTTTCCTCCTTTATCGTTATTTATTTATCTGATAATTGTTTTCGTTGCTAAAATTATTTAAAATAGTCCAATTACAAATTTTATTGCTTCTATTATTGTTATAATAAATGCGTTCGTTAAAAATTTTATAATTTCTATTATTTTGAGGAGTATTTGTATCATTTCTTATACCCCCCCCCTAAGCTATCTTTTCGCATATCTTTAGCAATTAAGTTATTGATATAGCTGTTTAGGGATTTATATCCTTTTGATTTCCAGTGTTCTGTTATAATTTCTTTTTGGCCTTTTGGTACTTGGATATTTAATCGGTCATATTTTTCTTTGTTAAATTCATTATTGTATTTTACTTTATCGTATGCCATTTTAAACATTGTGCAATGTGCACTACTCCTTTCTTTTACATTGTGCAATGTGTCAATTGAATAACATTGTGCAATGTGTTACAATTGACATGAAGCTTATGATAATTAAGCTTCTAAAAAACCAAATACCATACTATATCCGGACGTAGCAACGAGAACCTTCTACTGGTAGCAGTGAGAACGTCCGGATGGCCCTCATTAATTTTATCATATTTTTTTTGAAAGGGGAAGCCTCATGCCAGGTAAAGTTTCTAATTTTGATAGTTTTATTTCTTCTTACAATGATTGTATTAATTCTATCAATAAGTTTATTTTGGATTACAATGACTTGTCTGCTTTTGATTCTTTTGCTGTTCGTGGCCTTGTTGAGTCTTATGTTGTTTTTTCCATGGAATATGTTTGTGTTGACACTACGGTTTCCCTTTTATTTAATTTTGGCCTTCTTTCTATTTCTGATTGTTCCCGTTATAAGCAGCAGATCGGTTCTATTCGCCGCTCTTTTGACGGTTATTTCAAGAAATGTTTTCCATGTGTTGAAGGTTAAGCCCCTCACGGGGCTTCCCCATACGGCGGTATAGCTTAATGGTAGAGCAATGGGCGCCCGTTAACTTGTACATTGGATTCCGGTTCGAGTCCGGATGCTGCCTTCCCTCTTTTTGAGGTTTTGTCTAAACGGTCCTTTTCCGGTTTCATCGGTAAACCGGTGAAAATGATGTCTCTATTCAAGCGTTGCTGGAGTGTTTTTTTTCCTCCCCCATATCTTGAACATGCTGGTCGATGTAACTCCCGGCATGGCACTTTGACAAATAAATAACGATAAAGGAAGGTGATTTATTGAAAGCGCATGTATTAGGCGTCCAGCCTGTCGACTACGTAAGCCGCCGTACTGGCCAGCCTGTAAAAGGCATTACCCTGCATG
>CAJUDH010000044.1 GCA_910584845.1 uncultured Lachnospiraceae bacterium | reverse complement strand
TTTGAAATTCCTTTTCATTCCTGAAATTGCATTATAGTGGGTAACTTCCTATAAGGGGGATTATTAGTAGCGAATCGGTGTTGCATTGGCCGCTACATCGCTAGCCTCTTTGTCAGAAGTTATCACCTCTCCATCACACTGACAGTATAATACACTTTTTTAAGAAATGCTATAACAAAACCCTAAGCGTTTTCTTACGAAAACCTTACGGAAAGCAAAGTTTTTTCAAAAATTGTATTAATCCTAGTACAATCTTTAAAAAAACTATGTTTTTGGCCATGATCGTGCTATAATGTTCACATATTTATTGTTTTTTATTTTTTTGAACACAAATATTATAAACGAAAAAAGTCAATGGTTTTAGGAGGATTATCTATGGATCGGATTGGTTTGGTTTGCCGTTATATCCGGGAGCATCCCTATTGTACGCAACGGGAGCTGTCGAAAAAATTAGGTTTTTCCCTGGGGACTGTCAATACTTTATTAAAGGAATGCTGCCAGAAAAGGTTGCTTGCCCAAGGGAAAAGCATTGCCGGCACTTATGAACTTACCAGTTCCGGGGACAGCTATTTGGAACCGTTTCAAGTGGACGGGGCCTTGATGATAGCGGCAGGGTTTGGCTCCCGCTTTGTACCGCTGACTTTTGAAACGCCGAAGGGCTTGTTGGAAGTATTTGGGGAACCTATGATTGAAAGGCAGATTAAACAGCTGCATGAAGTAGGCATAACGGACATTACAATTGTTGTAGGTTATCTAAAAGAAAAATTTGAATACTTAATTGACCAATATGGGGTGGAGCTGATTTATAATCCGGAATATTCCTGCAAAAACACATTGGCAACCCTTTATCGGGCCCGGGAATCCTTAAGGGGGCGAAATATGTATGTCTTGTCTTCAGACAACTGGCTGCGGGATAACATGTTCCACACTTGGGAATGTGGGGCATGGTATTCTGCCGTATATAAGGAAGGAAATACTTCTGAGTGGAAATTGGCTTTTAATAAGAAAAAACGCATTACCAGCATCGCTATTGGAGGGGTAGATTGTTGGGTTATGTATGGGCCTGCCTATTTCTCCAGAGAATTTACAGAAAAGTTTCTTCCCTTGCTGGAAAAAGCTTATGCTTCTCCTGGAACAGAACAATTTTATTGGGAACATGTGTTAATGGATCACATCTCCACCTTGGAGATGCAGATAAATTGCCAGGGCGACGCCCAGGTTTATGAGTTTGAAAACCTTGAAGAATTGCGGCAATTTGACCCAAAGTACCAAACCAATTCCGATAGCAAGGCCATGGAGCTGGTAGCGTCCGTATTTCGCGTGCCGGAATGGCAGATTAAAAATATCCGTTGCCTGAAATCCGGCATGACGAATCAATCTTTCCTTTTTCAATTAGAAGAGAAAAATTATATTTGCCGCATCCCCGGGGCAGGGACAGAGGTTTTGGTTAGCCGTCCGCAGGAAGCTTCCGTTTATGAAACGATAGAGCCGTTGGGAATCACAGAACCTGTCGTTTATATGGATAAGGTTGCCGGCTATAAAATTGCGGAATATTACGAAGGGGCAAGAAACGCCAGGGCCGGCAGCCGGGAAGATATGGAAAAGTGTATGAAGGTTTTACGGCAATTGCATGAATCCGGCATTTCGGTAAGCCATGAATTTGACATTGGGGAAAGGATTGCTTTTTATGAACATTTATGCCTGGCAACCCCGAATGGAATCCTTTTCCAGGATTATAAAAAGGTCAGGAAATGGATGGATGAGCTACTGGAGTGGCTAAAACAGCAAAACCGGCCAAAAACCCTGGCCCACATTGACAGCAATGTAGATAATTTCCTGATTTTGCCGGACGGAAGCGTAAAACTGATTGACTGGGAATATGCAGGGATGAGCGACCCCTTGATTGATTTGGGGATGTGTTCCATTTATTCCTATTATAAAGAAACAGAGGCGGACCAGTTAATGGAACTTTACTTTGGACGGCCGGCTACCAGGGAAGAAAGGCTGGCTGTGTATGCCTATATGGCGTTAGGGGGATTTTTATGGGCACTATGGGCGGTTTATAAAAGTTCATTGGGGGAAGAATTCGGCGACTATACTTTGGTTATGTACCGTTATGCGAAACGCTATTATGAAAAGATTAAAAAAATGTAATAAAAATGTTATCAATTCCCCTATGGGTTGTGGTATAATGTGTGCCAACGGGAAAAATATTTTCCAGGCTTGGCCTGGCCAATAAGGAGGTACGATTGATGAAAAACAGACGCCATTTGGCGGCTGTGGTTTTTGCCGGCGCCGTAGGGGCGGTTACCCTCGGGTCTGGCATAACCACGTTTGCCGCTACTGGTTGGGTACAAAACGGCGACAGTTATGTTTATTATGACAATGACGGCTCTTTGCACAAAGGATGGATCAACACTTCAAAAGGGTACTATTATATGGATTTGTCCACCGGCCTAATGACCGTAGGGTGGAAAAAAATCAACGACAAATGGTATTTTTTCAATACGGACGGCCTGATGGCCACCGGATGGGTAAATGACGGCGGCACTTACTATTATACTTTAAGCGACGGCACCATGGTGCAAAGCCAGTGGTTGAACATCGGTTCCGACTATTACTACATGCGCGGGAATGGCGCTATGGCCCAGGGATGGCGGAATATGGACGACGCTTGGTATTATTTCGACCCGTCCAGCGGCAAATGCGTATTGAACAGCTCCAGGGAGATTGACGGCAATTACTATCTGTTTGGCACAGACGGGAAAATGCTTACCGGGTGGCAACAATACAATGGCAATTACTATTATTTTAATATGAAAGATAATTCCGCTGCCGGAATGCCCATTGGAAAAATGCTGACGGGATGGCTTAGCGACGGCACGAACAAATATTATATGGATCCGGCCAACGGCACCATGTCCACGGCCTGGAAGCAAATTGACGGCTATTATTACTACTTTAACAATTCCGGCCACATGGTAACCGGATGGATTCAGGTCAGCGGCGTTTACTATTATCTGGATCCTGCCGACGGAAGGATGGTTGCTGGCACCAGCCGAACCATTGACGGGGTAAATTATCAATTTGCCGACAACGGCGTTTGTAACACCAATGTAAATGCCGGCAATGTATACAACGGTTCACCAGGTTCCAACAATTCCAATAATAACAACAATACCTCTTCTACGCCGGTAGTGGGAGGAGGATCCTCTTCTTCCAGCAACGGCCCGGGGGCAGGCAACGGTTCATTTACGCCAGGCGGAGCCACTGCACCCGGTGGCAATACGCCTTCTGGAGGGTCGCCTTCCCCCAGTGGCAGTTCAGGCGGCGATTTGCAGCCAGGATTAACCAACGGACCGAAACCTTGACATAAAACCCATTTTATGGTACATAATTTTGGCATTATATTTCCGTACTCAAACCTGTTTTTATACGTCGGATGAAAGATATTTTGTTATTGAAAGACTTTAGCCCGAAAAGGGTTAAAGCCTTTCGTTTTTTCTGCAGCTAACTTACAAAAAATAGAATCCGATACATTAAAATACAAAAGCACATCAGAAAAGCACTTAATAAGGAAAGGATAGGATATACATTGAAAAACAAAGGTTTAAGCAAATCATTCCTCAAAAAAGCCACGGCTGCCGGTATGGCCATGAGTATGACGATGTTATCCATAGGGATGCCGTCAGCTTATGCCGCTTCTTCCCATGGCAAAATTGCCGAAGGGATTTACCAGCTTCGAGACGGCACGGCTGTCCCTGGAATTTTGGCCCGGGGAATTGACGTTTCCCACTGGCAAGGAGATATTGACTGGGGGCAAGTAGCACAAAATGACGTTTCTTTTGTCATGCTGGGTACCCGCTATAAAGGTGAAGTTGACCCTTTATTCCACAAAAATGCTACAGAGGCCCTACAAGCGGGGATTCAGCTGGGCATTTACATATATTCTTATGCGACAGATGTGGCTATGGCCGAGGCGGAAGCCGATTTTGTATTAGATTTGATTAAAGACTACCCCATATCTTACCCGGTTGCTTTTGATATGGAGGCCGATGTACAAAGCAGCCTTTCCCCAGATGAATTATCCGCTATGGTCAACGCGTTTTGCCGGAAAATAGAAGACGCCGGATACCATCCCATTTTATATGCCAATGATTACTGGCTTGCCAATAAAATTGACATGTCTCAAGTGAAATATGATGTATGGGTGGCCCGGTATGAGCGGAAACATGCCTATGAAAACCCGGTTATGTGGCAAGCCAGCAGCACGGGGGCCATCGACGGGATCGCTGGCAATGTGGACATTGATTTCCAATATGTAGACTTTTCAGACGTCATTATCCCTAACCTTTGGCGAACCATTGGAGGCAAAACTTATTATTATCAGGATTATGCCATGCAAAAGGATACTTGGATCCATGATGGGACAGGATGGTTTTTCATGGAACCTGACGGGCAGGCCGCCAGCGGATGGCTGACACAAGGAGGGGCAACTTATTATTTAGACCCGGTTTCCCGCAGGATGGCAGTGGGCTGGCTTTTGGATCAGGATGGCTGGCGGTATTTTAATTCCAGCGGGGCCATGCAAACCGGCTGGATCCATGATGGTGCCGCCTGGTATTACCTAAATGAAAGTGCTTTGATGCAGACAGGGTGGCTGCAGGACGGGGATACCTGGTATTACTTACAAGATTCCGGATCCATGGTAAATGGCTGGAACATGATTCATGGCCTCTGGTATTATTTTGACGGCAGCGGGGCCATGCAGACCGGACTGCAACAGATCAACAGCCATTGGTATTACCTTGACGGCAGTGGGGCCATGCAGGCCGGACTGCAGCAGATCGACGGCAGCTGGTATTACTTTGACCATAGTGGGGCCATGCAGACGGGCACGCAGCAGATTGACGGAAGCTGGTATTATTTTGACGGCAGCGGGGCCATGCAGACCGGACTGCAGCAGATTGGCGGCCATTGGTATTATTATGGAAGCGATGGAAAGATGTTGACCGGTTGGCAGTTCGTGGAAAACAATTGGTATTTCTTTGATGGCAGTGGAGTTATGCAGACCGGCTGGGTAGGCGAAGAACCTGCCCGGTATTATCTGAATCCGGAAAACGGCATAATGTATGCCAACACACAGATCGTCGTAGATGGCGTTACTTATCAAGTGGACGGGAATGGCATTTGCACTGCAATAGCAGCAAAGGGGCCGGAAAATACGGATTCTGAAAATGATATGCAAAATACCGATGGCCTTGGCAATTCCGGCGTAATCGAAGTCCCGCCGTTTGCCGGTTAAAGTGTAAATGATTTCGTAGCCCAGCCTCCCGCAGGAAATGCGGGGGGCTGATTTTATATCATATAAATCCAAGGCTTATAATATAAAATCCAAACATGGCCCGATGGTTTCGATAAAAGGGGCCGATACCTTCTTCGCATAATCCCCCTTGTAAGAAGTAGAACCATTAAACAATGCAATTTCAGGAATGAAAGGAATTTCAAC
>CAJUDH010000043.1 GCA_910584845.1 uncultured Lachnospiraceae bacterium | reverse complement strand
GATTTTGGATAAAAACCTAACTGTTCGCGAAATTTAATACTTTAACGAATAGTTGGAAGCCGCTTTTGGGTTATAAGTTAATACTATATTACAGTTGCTTCCTTTTTTCAATAAGGGGGTTTTTTTATGAAAAAAAATGCTATGTCTGCTTTGGCTATGGCCTTGGCGGTGCTTCTCGTTTTCCCCGCCCGTGCGTCCCCGGCAACGCCTTCCAATGCTTCCCGTGTCCGTGCTCCGGCGACGGCTTCTGGCTGGCAATATGATGATGCAGTTATGCCGGCTTCTTCTGTAGGCAAGGTGGAAAATACGGTAAACCGTAAAGATGTTAAGGTAACTTTACGCTATTATGATATGCGTAATGCTGCTAAAAGTGTTTCTTTTAACCTTACTTCTTCTGGTTATTTTTCTTTCTCCCGCCCTGCTGATTTTGCCAGCCTCCGTGATATTATGTTTGTTTTTTCTGGTGGCTCGCTCCCATCTTCTGGCAAGTATAATTTTAGCGGTGATTTTACTTCGAATACTGGCGGTTTTACGTATAATGAAGTCTGGGTCTATTCATCTAAAAGCTCTAATAATGTGGCTTCCCAGTTTTCGCAGCAGTCCCTTAACTATTCGCAGTTTTCTGGTGATTTTTATTTCATTACTTCCATTGACCTTGGCAATATAAATTACCTTACCCTTAATTTTGACTTTAAGGAAGGTTTTAAGTTCCCTTACGGTGGGTATGCAAGTTTCCGTTTTGAGAAGCTTTCTTCTGGTTCTGATGTGGATTATAATACCCCTGGTACGTCTGATGGCGACAAGGCCGAAGATACTAATAATACAAACCGTGAAATTGCTGACAATACGTCGGAAATGAACGATACGTTAAAGGAGATTGTCCAGACTATCAGCAACCAGCTTGCCGCCCTCTGGGACCAGATGTACAACCTTATGCACCTCCCGCAGCTTGCCAATGATAACCGGAATACGGACCGCATTGTGGGTGCTATTGAAGAGGGCATGAATGTTGAGCTTGAGCAGAATCTTGAGATTTCACAAGATATACTTAATAATCAGGATGATAATGCGGATAAGATTATTGATAATCAGAATCAGAATACGGATAAGTTGACTAATGGTTTTGATAATTCCGGCATGGAGTCCTCTAATAAGAATCTCCAAGATTCTCTTAATGGTTATGATTCGGTTGAGAATGGTATCTTGGATTCTGTTACTGGATATATTACTGGTTTTTCCATGCCGGATTTCAATATTTTACCTCCCGGTGTAGTTACTGCTTGTATCTTTTTCGGCAATTACTTGCAGCGGCTTTTTGATGGTATCGGTTCTTTTAATTTTCCGATAACTCTCTCGCTTACTATGATTTTTGTCCTCATTTTGATTGGTTATTATCGTGTTCGTGGTTAAGGAGGTGTAGGTATGTTTCAATTTTTTCACTCTATCGCCAACTTGATCAATATATTGATTAATTTCGTCATTAATGCTGTTAAGATGTTATTGATCATTGTTACACAGATTCCCGTTGCCCTTACATTTATTTTGACTTCTGTTACTTATCTTCCGCCGTTTTTGGTCACATTCATTATGGTTTTTGTTGCGGTTGTGATTGTTTTGCAGCTAATTAATAAGGGGAGTTGATATGCAGGAATTTTTTGATTTTTCGATTTGGTGTGCTAAGCAATTCGTTGCTTTTCTTCTTGCTCTTCCTTTTGCGCCTGGTTTCACTTTCGGCGAAGCGCTTATTGCGGTATCTGTCTTGGCTGTCCTCGTGGTTTCTCTTGTGTCCACTCTTCGGGTTGCTAATCTTGGGCCTGAATCCCATTGAGGTGATTACTATGGCTCGCATTCGCTCGTTTTTTGCTTCATTTTTTATAATTTCTTTTTTGATTTGTCCCTTTCGCCCTCTGGCAGCAGTTGCTACTCCTTCAGACGCTTCTTCTCGTGATGACGCTCTGGATCGTATTCTCGAGGAATTGAATTGGGATGATCTGGACGATGTAGACAAGATGGCATTATTCAGTCTCTACTTAGACAGTCTTTCCGGCCCTGGCCTCTCTACTTCCTCTAATGCCAGCTTAGCTAATATTGAGTCTATGCTCTCTGATATACGTATGCAGGTAGTTCCTAGGTATGATGTTCCCTTGGAAGATGATCTTCCTCTGGATGATGATGTTTTCCCCCTCGCCCTTACTCCAGATTTTTCGCTTGATCGTAATGTGATAATTTACGAGGGTACTTGGCAGGGCCAGGAATGCCGCCTTGTGCTTCCGGCTTCTACAGCGGTAACGCTCTTCGTGAGTGAGGATGGATCTCTCTATAATGTAGGTACGTCCAATATTGTTGGTAAGATTTTTTATGGTAATTTTGATCCGTTGATTTACAATAACCAGTACGTTTTCACTCTTACACCTTCACTTAATAACAATGCTTCCGTCCTCTATAATCATGGTTATCCGTCTTATTGTACACGTTATTATTATTCTTCTGGTTCCCTACGTAGTTCTGTTACGTATGGCCTCTTCAAGGTTTCTCGTGTTGTTAATACGCCTTCTGATCTTCCAGAATCCATGAATGGCGTATATCTGCTTGTATTAATATTGATAGGGGGTGTTATTTTGTTATGCTTCTTCAAGAAGTCGTCAAGATAGTTGGTGATCTTCCGTCTGGCTATGATTCTTTAGTTTTTGTTGTTGGTGTTGTCGTTATGCTCTATCTTCTTGATTGTTTTTATGGCGTTATTCGTATCCTCTGCAACCACTTTTTAAGGTGATGTTATGTTTTCTAACCTCCAGGTACTTGTCACTTGGGTATTGGCATCTATGGGTATGGTATGGTCAGTTGTTTTGAACAATTGGGGCTGTATTGGCCTATGTATCATAGGCTTTCCGCTGCTCCGCAAGCTCGTTGCTATTTTCCGTAGAGTCTTTTAATGAAAGGGGTAATTATGATTTATACCGTTCCTATTTCTTTTCTTGCTTCCACTGGCGGTTCTGGTATGTCCACTATCCTTTCCGGCGTTACTTCCCTGCTTACCTGGATTTTAGCGTCTATGACTTCGGTCTGCACCTGGATCCTTGGTAATGATTTGGCGTTTATCTACGTCGGCCTTTTCCTTGTTGGTGCCGCCATGGGCTTTTTGTTCCGTGTTCTCCGGTCTGTGTAAGGGGGTGTTGTAATGGCAGGCATTTTAGCTGGTGTTACTGAGCTTTTAACTTGGATTTTAGCGTCCATGACTTCGGTCTGCACCTGGATCCTTGGTAACGACTTGGCGTTTATTTACGTCGGCCTGTTCCTGGTAGGCGGCTGTATGGGTTTTTTATTCCGTGTTCTTCGGTCGGTATAGCCTATGGCGGATGTAATCCTGTTTTTTGACGCTTTCTGGGGCTTGATGTGGTTCCCGCTTTTTAATTTGTTTCTTGAGAATATCCTTATCTCCTGCCCCGCCCTTTTGCTTATTATTTGCATGGTTTTTGAATTTATGTTCTTTTTCTTTCGTGAGGTTGTTTCATGACTGTTCTGATTTATTTTTTCCTGGCCCTCCTCTGCTTCGTGCTCTGGATGGCCTGGAAGTACCGCAACCCTTACAAGCTTTATATGGTTTTTGGAAAGAAAGGCTCCGGCAAGACTACCCTTATGACAAAGCTTGCCCTCCGTTACCGTAAGCGTGGGTGGAAGGTATACTCTGACCGGGAAATCCCAGGTTGTTGCCTGTTTGATATAGCAGATTTCGGCAAAGTCCAGTTCCCGGCCGATTCCCTTATTTTGGTGGATGAGGTAGGGCTTATTTGGGATAACCGCAATTTTAAGTCCTTCCCGGAACACGTAAAGCGGTATTTTAAGTACCAGCGCCAGTACCGGAATGTGGTTTATCTGTTTAGCCAGTCTTTTGACGTGGATAAAAAGATACGTGACCTGACTGACCATCTGTATATCGTCTCCAACTTCCTTAATATTTTTTCGGTTGCCAGGCGTGTTACCAAAAAGATAACCATAGTCCATGCGGATAAGTCTGCCCAGGGTGAATCCAAGATTGTAGACGACTATAACATTGATTCCATCCTCTGGGCCTTCTTTGGCAGCGTTGAGGTAACTTATATCCCCAAGTATGTAAAATACTTTAAGTCATTTGATCCTCCTGTACTTTCCGATTTGGATGTTGAACCGCTCCCAGACTACGTAAAAACTCATCCGATTCGTACTCTCTTTTACTCTCTCCATGGCCGTGCAGAACTGCTAAGGAAATGGAGAAGGTAAGGAAGGGGGCCGCCAACGCCGTGGCGGCCCCCTTCTCTTAATTTTCTGACAACTTTTTCTGCAGGGGCTTTGATCGGCTCCACTGCAGGTATTATTGTCAGAATTGTTTTTCTGTTCCATACAATTCTATTTTCTGAAAATAAGAAATCCGGAAAGCTATATTTTCTGACAATTATATATACGTTACCGGTTATTTTTAGAATTTTACCCCCCCCCTAAACTATCTTTTTGCATATCTTTAGCGATTAAGTTATTGATGTAGCTGTTGAGGGACTTATAGCCTTTTGCTTTCCAGTGTTTTTCTATTATGCTTTTTTGTCCTTTTGGTACATTGAATATGCATCGGTCATATTTTTCTTTTTGAAATTGTTGAATATATTTTGCTTGGTTGAACTCTCCCATTTTTCCCTTTCTTTCTGCATATTGTCACTAATGTACATAAAATTATTATACATATTGTCACTAATGTCTATTGCATTATGTCACTAATGTATGTATACTATATTTGTAAGGTCATATTACCTTACCCATACCATGCTGGGCGTAGCAACGAGAACTTTTCCATAGTAGTAGTGAGAACGCCCGGCAGCCCTCATTAATTTTATCATATTTCTTTTGAAAGGGGAAGCCTCATGAGTAAAGTTTCTAATCTTGATGACTTTATTTCTGGTTATAACCGTCTCATACTGTTGATTGACCGTTTTTTGGAATCTTCGCTAGATTCTTATTCTGATTATTTAGAGTTTTTGTCCCGCTATAATTATTATATAGGTGTCCTTTCTGCTTTATTAGTTTTTTCTCTGATTTCTGATTCCGTTTATGGCGGTTACATTAATGGTTTTTTTCGATTGCGTGACCGTGCTTCTGTTTTTTTTGGTAGGTAAGGTTAAGCCCCTCACGGGGCTTCCCCATACGGCGGTATAGCTTAATGGTAGAGCAATGAGCGCGCGTTAACTTGTACATTGGATTCCGGTTCGAGTCCGGATGCCGCCTTCCCCCCTTTGGGGGTTTTGTCCAAGCAGTCCTTTTCTGGTTTCATTGGTAAACCGGTGAAAATGATGTCTCTATTCAAGCGTTGCTGGAGTGCCCATTTCCTCCCCCATATCTTGAACATGCTGGTTGATGTAATTCCCGGCATGGCACTTTGACAAATAAATAACGGTAAAGGAAGGTGATTTTTTGAAAGCACGTGTATTAGGCATTCAGTCCGTCGACTACGTAAGCCGCCGTACTGGCCAGCCTGTAAAAGGCATTACCCTGCATG
>CAJUDH010000042.1 GCA_910584845.1 uncultured Lachnospiraceae bacterium | reverse complement strand
AATGTTATTTTTATGTTATCCAAAATGTTCAACTTGTCAGAAAGCCAAGAAATGGCTGGATGAATACAATATAGAATATACAGAGCGTCATATTGTGGAGGATAATCCGACCTATGATGAATTAAAGGCATGGTATAAGCAAAGCGGTTTGCCACTTAAAAAGTTTTTTAATACCAGTGGATTAGTTTACAAAGAAATGCAGTTAAAGGTTAAGCTGCCGTCAATGAGTGAAGAGGAACAGCTAAAGCTGCTTGCTGAGAATGGGATGCTCATAAAGCGCCCGATGGTAATATGCGAGGATAAAGTGTTTGTAGGTTTTAAGGAAACTGAGTGGGAGGTGCTTAAAAAATAAAAAGGTGTGTCAATAAAAAGTGTTGTGGAATCCTTAAATTGACGATATACTTTCCTCAGTGGTATTGCAAGGTTACGGCATAGTATTTTATTCGGTCAGGGACACTTGCAAACCACTCGAACCATCATGAGTAAAGAAAATAGCCATTGGTACTGATTTGGTACTAAAAGTTCTTGAAACGGGACGGAATAGAAAAAATATAGAAATATTTAAAGGGCTGTCCTGCGTACATTTTGCCCTCATGGATGGTAATCAGGTTGCCGTATTTGTAGCTGAGGGAATCGTACTGCCCCTTATAAGTAAAATTAAAATAAAAGAAATCATGCCGGTGGAATAACTCCTGAACGCCGCTGCTCTTATGGACGCAAATTTGTACATCTTCGCCCGGGCCACCGATACATTTTTTCATTCTGGCTGCCTACCGGGAAATCAGGATAGACCCAGTTTAATTCAGAAAACTGGCTCTGGAGCTTTTCGATTGCGGAAGGGAGTAACCGTCTGCCCATGTGTTATACCTCCCTCTGGAGCGTCCAGCCATACTCGCCGTGATAAATCATCTGCTTTGTCATGCCGCCATCAATACAGATATTTTCGCCGGTAATGAACCCGGCTTTGTCCGAGCAGAGATACAGAACCATGTTGGCAATGTCCAGAGGATTCCCGACACGGCCCACTGGCTGCTGTAAGGCGTCCGCACCCTCATATTCGGTAAACGATGTATCAATCCAGCCGGGAGAAATGGAATTGACCCGTACTTTCCCCGCAAGGCTTACGGCAAGGGCATGGGTCAGGGCGGAAATCCCGCCTTTTGCAGCCGTATAGCTTTCAGTCTGTGGCTGGCTCATCCGGTCGCGGGTGGAAGATATATTTACGATAGCAGCACCCGGACTGAAAAACGGCAGGAACAGCTTTGCTAGATAGAACGGCGCTGTTACGCCTACCTGGAGCGCATAGGTAAATTCCTCATAAGTGCAGGAGTCAATCCCCTGCATCAGCGGCAGGGCGTTGTTGATCAGATAGTCGATATGCCCGTACTCGGAAATGACCTTGCGGGCAAAATCTTCAAGAACGGACTTCTCGGACAGATCCCCAGTATAATAATCATTAGGCAGTCTGTCAATCACACATACAAAAGCATTGTTTTTCCTGAACTCTCTGGCTATGGCCTTGCCGATTCCTTTTGCGCCGCCGGTAACGACGGCAGTCTTATTCTGAAACATTTCTTATCGCCTCCTGAAAACAGCATACCACACAATCTTAGAATTTGCCACAGGTTATGTTGAGGTTTAGCGCTGAATTTCTTCCGGAAGGTATAATGCCAATGTAAGCGGAAAGGAACTTAAAAAAATCAAAATATGGAGGTCATTCGGATGAACAACTTTATTTTTAACATGCCAGCCCGTGTGCTTTTCGGAGCAGGCCAGCTAAACCATCTGCATGAGGAAAAGCTGCCCGGAAAAAAGGCGCTGATCATCACATCCAACGGCCAGTCTGCCAAGAAATACGGCTATCTGGATCGGGTGGAAAAAGGGCTGGAGCTTGCAGGCGCAAAGCACGCCCTGTAAGATGAGGCCAGGCCGAACCCTACAAGGGTAAACGTCATGGACGGCGCAAAGGCTGCCAGGGACAATGGCTGTGATTTCGTTGTGGCGCTGGGTGGCGGCTCGGTGATGGGCTGTGCCAAATGTATTGCGCTGATGGCGGCAAATCCCGGCGACATTTGGGATTACAGCCTGAGCAAAAACGGCGGGAAGAAAACGGCGGAGTTTGACGCGATTCCTGTTGTAGCCATCACAACCTCCGCAGGGACAGGCAGCAAGGTGGACATTGCCGCTGTAATTTGAATATGGTCTAGAGACATACCCACCATCGCTATTAGAGGCAGTTGGAAGACATCCATATATAGTTTATATGGCGGCTAAAATTATAAAAAATAGGGAATCTTTGTATTAGATGATGAGAAATTTTTAGATGAAATTAAATTGGAATTGCATAGAGGATGTACATAAATTATGTTGGACGGAGATATTTTAAAGGAATTGTACACGAATGATTTAAAGGATGGTATTAAGTAGCTGTCATTTATTGTCGATATTTATGTATCACAGGTAATGTGCTACTAGCGAGTACCGTATACCAAGAATGTAAATTTGATGAAAAGTAAAAATGCAGAAGCAATATATGGTTTTGGATATACCTATGGCAAATAAAAAGTGGGAAAAATGTGAAAGTATAATTGGGAATATGGATGTGGTGGATGATTATAAGGAAGGATTACAAAAAAGCTTTATTAGTATATTGCTAAAAGAGGTTTAGCAAGGAATATGCAGAAAAAGGATTAAAATCCCTTTGAAGGATAAGGAAAATATACCATTTAGGTTGACACACGGTTCCCTGGCTAAATTTTTAGGGGGGAACCTTGTTTTTCCCAAGCAATAATTTCAGTTTAGAGAACCGGATCCACCGGGATTTTTCCAAAGGAGGTAATTACATATGTCAGGGCTGCGGTTTGAGGACGTTTTGGTGAATGCCGGGACCGATGAGTTTGATCGGATGACCGGCTATGCAGAATTTCCTTACTTTCACAAACAGATTGAGGTGATTTGCGACGAGGGTGTTACGGCACAGTACGCCGCCCGGTCCATCCGGTGGCTGGCGGAGGTGGATGAGGCTTTGGTCAGGGAAATCTGCCAATACGCACTGTACTACCTGCAGGACGAGTTGGAGTCCACAAGCAAGGGAGAACTGCTGGACGAAGAGATCCAGCGCATCCAGGATCCGTTGGAGATTCTGCGATATATGGAGTTTGTCAGCCTGGACATCAAGATTCCAATAGATTCGGAGATCCCTGTGCTGAACCTGAGCGGTTGCTGCGACTGGCAGGAGGACGAGGGGCTGCACTGCCTGATAAAAAATGGCCATGTGGTCTACATGGGTTCCTGGAACGATGAGGATGTGTGGGATGAGCATCTTCTGGATGATGATAAGTATCTCTTTAATTATGTATTATATCCCCAGCGTGAGGCGTTGCGGCAAAAAGCAGCAAAACAGCTGAAACAGCATCCGCCAAAGCAAATACCACACCTGGAATTTGCTATGAATTCTCCGGTTAGAAAATTTGTGGAGCTTCTTCTTGCCGGAACCGAACATTGCACCCAGGAGGAAGCATGGGCCAAACTGGAGGGTACCCGTCTGATGGCCCTTTTGCAGGAGGACTCTTCCCTGGCATGGGAGGATGCTTCCTTGTTATATCGCTGCTATTGCATGGAGCGTGATTTAGGAGCGGCGGACATGGAGATTTACCTTTGGGAACAGACCCACCTGGAGCCGTGAAACACATTTAGCGGAAGCGGGGCGGGGTGTTTTCCTATGTACCGGTGGGCAAGGCGTTCCTGCAGGCGGCGCAGGAGAATACCCGGAATTATTACTGGACAGGGCGGATCACTACGGCGGCTGGTGCGGTTTATGGATTTTCCCAGGAGGACATCGTAAAGGGCAGCGGCCCAATCTCCGGGCAGTGTTGCGGGAGCCCGGAGATTGGGCTGGGATGGTGTACGCGGCGGAAATGGAGGTCAGTTTTTATCTTCCGGTTGACCGGTACACGTTAGAGGATGCATTTGGGGCGGGTATTATGATACCTGCTTTTTATATGGCAAGTCCGCATTCAAAGGCAAGCGCCATATACTTTTCTGCATGGGTAAGGCCATAAGCCATTAAATCTCTGATTTCCCATGTTTCAGAACTAAGGTTATCCGCTCCATATAAAAATTGAATAAAAGGAATGTGCCTGTATTTTGAAACTGCCAACATAGAAGCACATTCCATTTCTACGGCCAGGCAGCCCCCTTGCCGGCGTTCCTCAATAGCAGGGAGGGTTTCCCTGTAAATGGCGTCGGAAGTCCATGTTTTGCCTTTTACATAGGAATAGCCACAATTTGTTAAAACGTTTTCCAATATTTGTATGGAATGTGTGTCTGCTTCGATTTCCGGCGAGGGCGCTATATAATGATAACTGGTACCTTCATCACGGACAGCGGAAACAGGGATAATAATGTTGCCTTTTACCTTATTATCGTCCAATACCCCACAAGAGCCGAACAAAACAAACTTTTTAGCCCCCATGGCAACGATTTCCTCAAAACATGCAACACAGGCAGGTGCGCCTACCATCGAACGGTAAAAGGCAATTGCCGTATTCTTGTAATTGATTTTGTAGACCGGTAATGCGCCGTTTGCAGAGTAAAGTTCTGCTATTTTTTCTACGTTATCCAAAGAAGAAAACCGTTGAATGATGCTGTCAGAAAATGTGGAAACACAGATTTCCGGGAAATTTCCGATTCGTTTGGTGGTGTCGGACGGGCCAAACAAGGCCGGTTCTGAAATTTCTGTTCTTTGAAATATAGTATACAATTTTTACACCTCGCTTCGATTCATTTTCGTGATACATTTTAGTGGATATACCTTTGGCGCCTTTTGGCAATCTTGCTGTGGTTAAGAATACTTTGTTTTACGGCATTTCAATCCTTTGAGGCACTTCAACCGCATGTTGGCGTTCTTCTGTTGACGAGGAGCGTTTTGTATCATTTCACAAGTTTTCCTGCAATTTTTTTGGCGTTTATATACGCCTATTTATGATTGGGCAGGGCCCTTACCGGGTGTTTTGACCGTAGAGGGATGAAACCCCGGCAAAGATATACATCGGATACCGTTTCTACATCAAAAACCATGAAGACGTTGATACGGGTACCTAAAGTTTGCAATTTTTGGAAGTTGGGCGGGCTTGGGCTTGGGGATGCCATACTCATATTTTTAATTCTCTTTCCGGAAACGTGTTCTTTTGGATTGAGGTTTAAAGAAGGTGCAATTCTTACATTTGGTTACTGGATTTGCAGCCATAGGACAATTTTTCAAACAGGAGTTTATAAATCGGTCAAAAAAATTTCCGGTACCTGTTTTTTTCTGAATTTATACTTTTGAACTTTCGTGAGTGGTATTTTATATGGCCTTCTGTTTTTTCTATATTTGTTGCTCCATATATCAGTATAAAGAGAATATATAAATTGCTCCCATTCTTTTGATTTCGTTTTTTCTGCAAATCCGTCTAAATAAGCGAACCCATCCGCAAGATAAAAAATTTTTAGTGCCAATGCCAAATCACAATGGGGATTGCCTAAAATCTTTTTTGGTATTGTAAAACCATCATCCCAATTGTATCCATTCAAAGTTTTTTCCAAATGATTATATATCATATTCGTTATCCTGAAATCCTAACTTGTATTCCTAATTATAAAATATTTACCTGCAACTTGCCATGTATACGAATAGGCTCTTTTTCAGTGGGTACACCATTCCGAAAAGGGAGTTTTTTATCTGTGGAAAAACGGCTGCGGGAAAGCGGGATGAGTATTCCCTGTGGTATGCCACGCAAATTCCGAAAATGTTTAACCTTTCCCCCGATAGACATGCCAATGACTCCGGTTTTTGTAGGCGCTTGGTTTAATTCTATCACATTAGGGCATATTTGTGTTTATTAATTTAAAATAAACTCCCTGTTCATGAAATGTATGGATGGTTGGAGTGTGTATCAATCGGTATCGAAAAGATAGGGTTTGTACACCTATTTTGTAGTTTGATAGGGATAAAATATATAAATATGCCCTTAAAATATAGAATTAAGCAGCGGGTAACCTTTTCATGAAAAAGGAGAAAATAAATATTGCCCGCCCACAAAAGCGCACTGCATAATGATACGAGGAAGTGAAAGAAGCGGAGAAAATCAGAAAGAGCGTTTACAGTATCTTGCGGCAGGAACAGCGGGAACAGCAGCCCCGCAGGGCGCAGGATATGGAGCGATAGCAGATAGGGCGGCGGGGATAGTCAATGCCTATTACCGCCGCCTATTTTAGTTTTTTATCTACATGATAGGCTGGAAGTTATGATACAGAGCTATCATGGAAATATTAACCATATTCTGGATGAACGGATAAACGTTTCAATCCAGGCTTACTCCGCCAATACGCTCGTTGCGCAATAATCT
>CAJUDH010000041.1 GCA_910584845.1 uncultured Lachnospiraceae bacterium | reverse complement strand
TTGAAATGTGGAGGAATTGCAAAATCTTTTCCGGTTTATCCGGGTTAGGGAAAGCCATTGAAGAAACCAAAGAGAAATTGGACATTCTGAAAACGGCGGAAGAACAGGTGGAAGAACAATTTAAGCGTGGAGAAGTTTCGGAAGAGCAGTACCGGGCGTTAAAACGGGAAATCGAGAAAACAACGGTTGAATTATCAGACCTTGAGGAAGCCGCAAGGCAGACAGATAAAGCAGTTGAAGACCTGGGGGACGAAACGGGGCTTTCCGCGGAAGAACTGAAAAAGGCAGAGGAACAGGCAGACAATTTCAAAGGGAAATTGGAAGGCCTGGGGGAAAAGGCAAAGGCGGCAGCGGCAGCAATCGGCACGGGATTTGTGGCTGCAGCTATTTATGCAACCAAATTTGAAACGGATTGTGACAAGGCGTTAAACACAGTCATAACACAGACGGGGGCAGCAGACAGTGAAGTGGAGGGGTTGGAAGAAACCCTTTTAAGCATATACAAGGATAATTTTGGCGAGGACATAAACGACATAGCAACAGCCATGGCGGCAGTCAAGCAGCAGACGGGCCTTGCAGATGAAGAACTGAAAAACACCACGGAAACCGCCATTCTGATGCGTGATACCTTTGATATAGACGTAAACGAGGGCATCCGGGGCGTTAATGCCATGATGAAACAATTTGGGATTTCATCAGAAGAAGCATACAATCTGATAGCCCAGGGGGCACAGAAAGGGTTAAACCAAAATGGTGACCTTGCGGATCAATTGGCAGAATACAGCGTGTATTATGCAGACCTGGGGATTTCCGCAGAGGAAGCCTTCAACATGATGGCAAATGGAGCCAAAAACGGAACCTTTCAGATTGATTATCTAAATGACGCAGTAAAGGAATTCGGAATAAGAGTAAAGGACGGGACGGCAGAAGATGCCTTTAAGCAGCTGGGGCTTGATGCCGAGGATTTACAGAAAAAGTTTGCTGCAGGAGGCGAGGGGGCGCGGGAAGCGTTTGAAATCGTAAACAACGCTTTGTTTTCCTGTGAAGACGAAGTACAAAGGAATATCCTGGGTGTGGCCTTTTACGGGACAAAATGGGAAGACCTGGGGGAAGGCGCGGTGCGTTCCCTGGTCGATACACAGGGGGAGATTTCCGCCACTAATGATGCGCTAGGAGAGATAAACGAAAATAAATATAATGACCTGGGAAATCAGTTTGCGGACCTGGGGCGGAATATTCAAATAGACCTTGTAAAGCCGATTGGAGAGGAACTAAAGCCAGTAATAAGCGAGGTTATACAGGAAGTAAAAAGCAAAATTCCACAAGTGAAAACCATTGTTCTTGCCGTGACAGATAAAGTAAAAGAATTTATTTCTTTTGTGGCAGGGAATGGATCTACCATAATTTCCATTATTGCCGGAATTGCCGGCGGGATGGTTGCATGGAATGTAGTTTCAGTTATACAAGGGTTAATTGCGGCAATCAAGGTATGGAAAGCCACAACCGAGGGGATGACGATTGCACAGAAGATTTTAAACATAGTGATGAACGCAAACCCTATAGGAATTGTGGTTACTATAATCGGAACACTTGTAACGGCACTTATAACTTTGTTTGCCACAAACGAGGATTTCCGAAACAAGGTTATTGCAATTTGGGAAAAGGTAAAAGAAGCGGCGGCAAATGTATTTGGCGCAATAGCTGATTTTTTTACCGTCACGATACCGGACGCATTTAACAAAGTTGTAAATTTTGTTAAAAGTAACTGGCAGGGCCTGTTATTATTCATAGTCAACCCATTTGCCGGAGCCTTTAAGCTGCTTTACGATAATTGCGAGGGATTCCGAAATTTCATAGATAATACTTTATTGCAAATAAAGCAATTTTTTCAAAATTTGTGGGCCGGAATAGTTTCTATATTTTCCGCTGTGGGCCAGTGGTTTATTGGCAGATTCACAGAAGCATACAATGGCATGACGGGCGTATTTGCGGCAATCGGCCAGTGGTTCGGTGCCAGGTGGGAGGATATAAAAAACGCCCTGGCAGCAGTTGCAACATGGTTCCTTACCATATTCACAAATGCGTACACCAACGTAACCAACGTTTTTTTAGCAATCGGCCAGTGGTTCGGTGCCAGGTGGCAGGATATAAAAAACGCTTTGGCTACGGTTTCATCCTGGTTCCTAACAACATTTACAAACGCCTATACCAATGTAAAAAATGTATTTTCAACAATTGGCCAGTGGTTCGGTGCCAGATGGCAGGATATAAAGAACGCCCTTGCCCAGGTGGCAGCATGGTTCCTCACCATGTTCACGAACGCCTATAAAAATGTGACCCGTGTATTTGCGGCAATCGGCCAGTGGTTCAGTGCCAGGTGGCAGGATATAAAAAACGCCTTGGCTACGGTTTCATCCTGGTTCCTTACCATGTTTACAAATGCCTACACCAACATAACCAACGTATTTGCGGCAATTGGTGCCTGGTTCGGGCAGAGGTGGCAGGACATAAAAAACGCCCTTGTGGCGGTTCCATCCTGGTTCCAAACACAATTTCAAACTGCTTGGACCAATATAAAAAATGTATTTTCCGGCGTGGGTTCATTTTTTGCAGGAATTTGGAACACAATACAGGAAAAGTTTACCAATATCGGCCAAAAAGTTGGGGATGCCATAGGCGGTGCGTTTAAGTCCGCCATGAATTCCGCACTTTCCACGGTGGAAAATGCCGTAAATAAGGCAATCGGATTCATAAATGATGCTATTGATGTAATTAACAATTTGCCGGGTGTGAGTGTTGGGCATGTGGGTAATGTATCACTTCCGAGATTGGCCCGCGGTGGCGTATTGGAAGCGGGGCAGGCAATTGTTGCCGAAGCGGGGCCGGAGTTGCTAAGTATGGTAAACGGAAAGGCGGTTGTAACGCCGCTTACTGGGACAGCAAGGAACTATGCCACGGAGAACGCAGGAAAAGGCGGCGGTGGATATATACAGAATGTGAACATCACAAGCCCCAAGGCGTTAAGCCCTTATGAGGTGGGCAGGCAGACCAGGCTACAGACCAGGGCCATGATTTTAAGGATGCAAAGGGGGTAAATCCAGTGCCGGACATTAAAGTGATATGCACAAGCGATAAGAACGTGGCATTGACCTTTACCTGGGACGGGTGGACCCCGTTCCACCTGGTAGACATAGAGGGCATATACGGGATTGAAAGCAACGTGGTAACAAGCGAGAACACCACCACGGACGGAAGCACCTACCAAGGGGCCACGGCGAAAGAAAGAAACATTGTGCTGACCGTGGAAATGGATGGGGACTATAAGGGGAACCGAAACCTTTTATACCGCACGTTCCCCATAAAGCGGACTGGCAGTATGCAGTACATAGAGGGCGGGGAAGCCAAGACCATTGATTATGAGGTTGAAAGCATCCTGCCGGGAGCCACAACGGGCGTGGTGCGTGACTATACCATTTCCCTAAAATGCACGGACCCGTATTTCAAGGATCTGGCAGACATTGAAGTGGTGATGGCATCATGGGTGAGTGATTTCTTTTTCCCGGCGTGCTTCCCAGAAGAGGGCGTTATATTCGGGCACCGGGAAGCTGAATTGGTAAAGGAAATTGAAAATGACAGCGGCGCCGACAATATCGGCATTGTGGTAATCTTCCATGCGGACGGCGCCGTGAAGAACCCGGCCATATACCATGCCGAAAGTGGCGAGTTCACAAAGGTTGGGTATGCGGAGAACAATTTCACCATGGCATCCGGCCAGTACGTCATCATAAACACTTATACCGGGAAAAAGAACATATACCTTTTGGACGGCGTGACCCAGGCGGAGATTGAGAACCATAAAAACACTTACGGGGTGATTGATTGGGATGCCGTGATTGAGCGGTACGGGACTGTGATAAATGAATACCTGGATGAAGATGGGGACTTTATACAGTTGCAGGACGGGACCAATACCCTTACCTATTCGGCAGATGAAGGGGTGAACTACCTTTCCATATCGGTATATTACAGAATTTCATATTTGGGGGTGTAGGAATGGAGATACACGTCTATGACCGCAGCCTTAGACGGTTGGGGCACATTGAGAACCACACGTCCCTACAGTGGCACAGAAAATATTATGAATGTGGGACATTTGAACTTCATTGCCCGGTGACGGCGGAAAACCTTAGGCTTTTGAAGCCTGGGAACGTCATAACCAAAGGGGGCAACAAACTGGAAGCTGCCGTGATACGGGGGGATCAGACAGAAGAGGAAAGCACGCTTGTAAATGAGATTACCAGGAATGGAAAGTTTCTTCCCGTGTACCTGGGGGATCGTCTGACCGGGCCGCTTTTCAATTACAACGGAACCGTGGAAGATGCCATGCGTTTTATGTTGGGCAGGATGGCAGCAGTTCCCCTATTGCAGATTGCGGAGGGGATCGGGGACAAGACAAAAATACAGTTCCAGGCCACTTATAAGAACGTCCTGGAATACCTCACCAAACTGGCGAGGTATGCGGA
The DNA here is from genome assembly GCA_910584845.1 of uncultured Lachnospiraceae bacterium. Classification (GTDB taxonomy): domain Bacteria; phylum Bacillota; class Clostridia; order Lachnospirales; family Lachnospiraceae; genus Brotaphodocola. The sequence goes on along the minus strand of CAJUDH010000041.1, from coordinate 2,441 downwards.
AATTGGGTTCCGTGTGGTGCCGGATTTCAAGAAAAAGACCATGACCTTTGAAACCTATAAGGGCATAGACAGAACCCAGGCACAAGGGAAAAATCCCAGGGTCATCTTTTCGGAAAGTTACGATAATCTGAACCAGGCAAAGCATAATTACAGTGACGAAAGCATGAAAACCAAAGTAATTGTGGGAGGGGCCGGGGAGGGGGTAAACCGTGTCTATGTGACCGTGGGCGGCGGCAGCGGTTTTGACTTACGGGAAGTGTTCCTGGATGCAAAGGACATAAACAAGGACGAACTGACGGAAGCGGCATACCTGGCCGCATTGCGGACCAGGGGGCAGGAATACCTAAATGAAAACAAGGTATTTGAAAACTTTGAAGCTGAAGCCGAAGCGGACGTGAATTTTATTTACCAAAAAGACTATGACCTGGGGGACGTTGTGACCGTAAAGAAGAAAAAATGGGGGACATCACAAAATCTTAGGATAACGCAACTTTGCGAGGTTTACGAATACGGGGGGATGTATGTTGTCCCCACCTTTGGGGATGCCCTACCTACGGCAATAAAATGGGACGATTAGAGGAAAGGGGGGAAGGCAATGGCAGTGAGGGGTTTCTTCTACAATGCCACGGATTTAAACGATAAGGAACGCAGATACAACGGCCAGGATATGAACGAAGATAAAGCCCCTTTCTACAAAGAGGGTGTTGTGTATGGCCATTTGCAGGTCACGGCAGGGGATGGGATGGAAGTAAGGGTGGACGGCGGAAGCCGGAAAGGGTACGCCTATATTAACCTTCACACCATACACAATACCGCCGTCCTGCCTCTTACCGTGAGCCAGGCAAGCGGAACACTTCCCAGGATTGACCGGGTGATTGTGCGGAATGATGAAACGGAGCGCAGACCAAGCATTTTTATCCGGGAGGGTGCATTTTCAAGCAAGCCGCAGCCGCCGGGGCTGATAAACAATGATGTAATCCAGGAAAAGAGCCTGGCCCGTGTCTATGTGAGGGCCGGGGCGGTGGCGATTACCCAGGCAGACATAACAGACGAAAGGGCGGACGATTCCGTGTGTGGGTTCGTGGCTTCACAGTTCAAGGAACTGGATTTCTCACAATTCCTTTCACAGTTCAACGCCTGGTTCACAGAGGTAAAAAAGGCAATGGAAAAAGATCACGCCGCCTTTGTGAAAGAGTATACCGAACTTATCCGGGATTTCATGGATGGCCGGGAAACTGATTTAGAACAGTTCAATACCTGGCTTGCCAAAGAGAAAAAGGCAATGGAAAAAGACCGTCTTTCCTTTGTGGAAGAATACGCCGGGATGACAAAGGATTTCATGGAAACCCAGGCGGCGGAATGGGAAAAGTGGTTCCAGGGAAAGCAGGATGAACTTGCCGGGGACGTGGCCGGGAAATTGCAGTTGCAGATTGACGGCCTTAGAAAGAAAGTCCACAACATGGCCTTTAAGCTATGGATTGCCTACCGTCTGGAAAGCATCCGGGAAGCTGTTACCCTCACGCTTACCAACACCACAACGGGGAGCATCCAGACGGCGGATTTCACGGAAAGCGGAATTGGATTCTACATCACGGAAGCCGGGGACTATACCGTAAGGACTAACAAAGGGGGCGTTGCGGCAACGCCTAACAGGTTTTCGGTTGACAATGTGGACTTAATGCACACAATGACCGTTTCCTTGCGTGACGGGGCGGATAGGGGCTATATCGGCAACTATATGGGTGCCTATATACAAAGGCAGACGGTAAGGCTTTATATAGGCTATCTGTTGGAGGGCATCCAGGGAGCCGTTACCCTCACCCTTACCAACACTACAACGGGGAGGGTGCAGACGGCGGCGGTTGCGGAAAGCGGCGTTGGCTTCCATATCCAGGAAGCCGGGGACTATCTCGTGGAAACGGACATGGAAGCCGTGATGCCCATACCAAAGAAGTTTTCCATTGGAAACGTGGACCATATGCCGCCAGGGCATACAATAGCCATTTCGTTGCGTGAATGCGCCAAAATGGCCTACATAGGCAACTATATTGGAACCCATATATTAAGCTAAACAAGAAAGCGGGGTAAGAGGATGAAAGGATTTCCCAAAGTAATCAAAACAAAGTCGGATCTGGTAAACACGTTCAAGATGGCGAATAAAGGGGGCCTTAGAAAGTCGGATTGGCTGGAAGCCGTGGCGAAATTGGAAAACCAGAACTGGATTATGTGCCCGGTCATCAGTCTGTCCGAAGACAGAAAGGTGGTCACTATCATGTTTTGTGCCGAAGCGGCAGCAGGGCAGAGGGTCAAGAACGGGGCGGTTTTTCCGACCATACAGAGCGTTGAAACGGTGGAGGCGGATAAACATATCACCGACACAGAAAATGCCGCCACAGAGGGCCAGGAAGCGGCCAGGGAGGGCACGGGAAGCGGCCAGGCGG
>CAJUDH010000040.1 GCA_910584845.1 uncultured Lachnospiraceae bacterium | reverse complement strand
AATCATATATCCCTTTTCCCCGGCAGCATTTTTTAAATTTCTTTCCGCTTCCGCATGGGCACGGGTCATTAGCCCCTACCTTAGGGCCTGCCCTCCGGTAGGTTTCTTGTGGGCTCAAATCAGCGGCCATCCGCAATAGCTCTTCTTGTTCGTCAAATTCTTCCAGCCCGCTTCCGTATGGGCTGTACCTTGCATCTTGTAAAGCCCCGACTTTTACCCATTTCGTGAGATAATCCTGACGGCGGCGCTTGTCCTCTGAGTCTTCCAGCAATTGGAAAAAAGCTTCACGGGCAGTTCCTGAAGTATGGTTGTATTCTACAAAGCGAAATAGCTCCTCTACTTCCTTGTGGGAAACGTTATCCTTAAAAACGTTTTTATGTAGCGCATGGACAGCCTTGATTAGTGTGGTAAGGATGCAGGCCAGTTCCGGATACTGGGAAAGGATGCCATAGGCCTCTCTTATGATTATTTCCAGCCCTTCTTTATCTTCGCTGACTGCATTGATCTGCAAGGTTTTTACAATGCCCCATGTCATATCTAGGGCTTCGTTTTTTTCTGTATTCTCAAAGGGGATCTTCCCTAATATCGGATCCAGTTCATCCAGGGATTTTTTTAAATCGGGCTTTGCCATTGTTTCGTCTACAAAATACTGCCATTGCAATTCCATGGCCTGGCATCCCAGTAAACGGATTTGAACCATTTCGTCATCCGGGAACAGGAGCGACAATTTTTCCGCAGCAGCAAGGCCCGTGTGCCGATATTTTGTTTTTTGCAGTAAAAAAGCAAAATGCGAGATATTAATACAGGAATGTGCAAAAACCCTTATGGCTTCTTTGCTTTTATAACTGCATTTTATTGCCATCTGTTTAAACACCATAGCAGCCTGGTAAATATCTCCGGCCAGGAGATGGTTCATCATGATGGCATTTTGGTTTATCATGTCCAAGCTGGAATTCCAATCGTCTTGCGCGTCTTTTTCAATGAGGCTGGACATTTTTTCTTCCAGGCCGGCAGCGGCGTCCAAAAACCCTGTGTGGGATAACTGGCGTATATGTTCTTGAAGGCAAACTTGCTTAACCAGCTGCGCACCTCTCCCCCCAGGCACGGATAATGCCTCATCAATGACTTCTAATATCTGTGATACGTCATAAACAGACCAGCCGCCATATTGCCTGGCTACCATATTCAGGCCGGATACTTTTAAAGCAGCCAAAAGGTCCGATTGTTCCGAACCGTCTTGGGGTATGGCCACGCCTTTCCAGAAACCATATTCGTTATCAATAATATTTAGCAAAACAACCGGGTCGTCGTTATCATTAATAATCCGTTTCTGAAGCATTTCCAGGCGCCCTTTCAGGATGTAGACGTCTGCGGTTTCTTCTTCATACTTGTTCAATGCCTGCCGGAAAAAACCGTTTTCCGGAAAATCCGTCATGCATCGGGTAATAAATAAAGAAAAATCATGGGCGGCGTTTTGCCAAATTTCATTCATAACCGCCGGGAGCCGTTCTTCATCCATATAGTAGTAAAACATATATTCTTTTATTATATCAGGGAACAATGGGATAATTGCCCCGTTATCTGTATCCATATTCTGGCAGACAGAATTAATAATTGCCTTCGCTTCTTCCATCCTTTGGCGCCCGGGGAACGAGTGTTCAGACAGGAAACGGCTGATTTTTTCCCAGTCAGGCTGGTATAGGCAAGGGAGCTCTCGAATATTTAATTCTCCGGTTATGTTAGCGCGAAGCAGCAGATGGACGAAAGAATTGCAGCAGCCTTGATCCCCATCTAACAAGGCGAGCCACCTCTCCTGTTCCCGGTGTAAAAGGAATTGCAGTAAATCTTCAAAGGTGTCAAACCTTGGAAAGGAAAAACCGTTTTCAATCCAGGATTCTACAAATATTTGTACAAAAAGGGGACGAAACTGTAAATTCTCAAATTTTTCCCCATATATTTCTCTAAGGCGGCAATCCCTGGCTTTGTCCGCGGGCAATCCTTTTGCCTGGCATACCGCCCCAATAAATGATTCCACTGACCAGATATCCAAATCGCCTATGTCCAAAAATTCCTTTTTGTATTCTGCCGTTACAACCTTATGGTACTTTCCAAGGCGGCGCATTAGTTTAGAATGCCAGGAACCTGTTTTCCGGCTGTTTTCCCGTTCCAGCAAAAGGATTCGAAGAAAATAAGAGGTGGAGGAAAAAACCTGGCTTAAGGCTTCCATGATTTCCGCCACGGCGTCTTCCCTTCCACCTACATAATCTATGACAATGGCCGTGTGGGAAAAGGGCTGGAAATTGCGGACATCGGAAAGGGACGCTTTATCATTTAGGAAAAACCCAAACCAGGTACATGGCAGCTGTTTTAACATCTGTAAAGCCAACCGGCTTTTTCCTGCGCCTGCCTGGCCTGTGACGGCCCACCAGCAGATGCTGTCCCCATATTCTATAAAATCCCATAATTTTTGCAGTTCTTCCTTTCGCCCGCCAAATGGGATGCTTTCCTGTGAATAATGGTATTTCATTAACGGGTCGGTAAAAGGTTTTCTGCCTTGAACCCCGGTTTTTCCTACAATTTTGTTTTTTTCTGCAATATAGCGCAGCCGTTCCTGGGCCATATCCTCCAGAAAAGCCGGTAAATCGGCATATTCGTCTCCATAAGGGATTAATTTTATATTGTCAGGCATGCCGTCGAAGCTTTGCCCGTTTTTATAGAGGAAATAGTAGTCTTGATCCATTTTTAGATGGTTTTTGGCAAATTGGATAAATTTTGCCATGTTCATATCCTCTGTGGTTTTTCCGCACCCCACAAAAATAAGCGTCCTTGTCCCCAGGATATGCTGGATAAACTGTGCCCCTTCATTCCCTAAAACCGCTTCATATTGGGCCTGGCCTGCCACAATATTATCAATCCCCTTTGAAGAATCATAAACGCCGTGGATGTGCAGTACGTGGGTACTGCGTTTTTGATCCAACATGTGAAAAGCTTCGCCCGGGTCTTCATAAGACAATGTCCCTAGCCCGGTTGCCTGCTCCAATAACAAATCATAATTGGTAGTCACAAATACGTCTTGAGGGATAACCAGCTTTTTTAAAATCCCTGCCAAAGGCTTGTTGACGATGGGGTTTGTTTCAAAAGCTTCTTGCATCCAGCATCCGTAGGTGTGGCCTGCCTTCACGGCATCTATTATTTTTCCTACAATAGCAATCATGTTGCCGGTAGAATCATCTGCTTCCAGGGATTCTTGATACTGCTTTGCCAAGGCAGTGTCTTTCATATAGGATATTCCGTCCATGATCCATTTCCACCAGGAATAAGGTTTTCCGGTTAGGGAAGCGGAAATGCCTGTGCCAAATAAGTAGGCCAGCTCATGGTTTTGTATGGCGTTTAAGAATAGGGGAAAGCTATGGATCTGTGATTTCAAAATGGCACCTCCGTCAGATTTTCTCTAGGTTACCCTTGCCGTACCAATAGTTGTTTCCATTATGCCTTTATTTTACTGCAAATTCATGTTGCCATCAAGAAATAACCGATGATAAAAATTAATATTGACAAAGCCCCTGTTCTTTGCTAGACTAAAATAGAACATACGTTCGAAGAAGGGAGGAGAGTGATTGAAAAATGGGGACGACAACAATATATTGTAAATATTGCCATCAACGGTTATTTGACATTACGCCAGATACCAGGGGACGGATCGAGATCAAGTGCCCACGCTGCCGAAAAGTAGTGGGGGTGGCCATTTGGAAAGAAGAATTAAATAAAGGCTACCTAGCAAAGGAATGATCCAATTACCAAATAGCAGGAGAGACATATTGCCAAGGGCAGTATGCCTCTCCTTTTTGCTTTCTGGGCACTTGCCTGAAATTTCCCCGGCTTATCTGGTGCAAAATAAGGGCGGCGGACAGCAGTGTTTTGTGCCAAGCGCTAAAAATTTACGAAGGCACATCAAACAAAAAGGAGGACAAACCATGGACTATTATATTAAAGTGGAAGGCATCCCGGTTCCTGTTACAGAAGAAGTTTATAAAACATACTGCCGTGGGGAGCGAAAAGAACGGTATTTTCGGGAAAGCGACCGAAAAAACAACACATTTTTTTACGATGCTTTGGATACGGAAGAATTGAATGGCTGTGAAATGTTTTCCGACCCTACGGCGGAATCGGTAGAAGAAGCTGCAGAAAAGCTGTGGTTTTTAGGGAAACTGCGGGAAAGCATGAAAGAATTAAACGAAAGCGAACAAGAAATGTTGTGCAGCCTTTATGTTTATGGCAAGTCCCTCCGCGCTTTTGCCCGGATGAAGCGGATCCCGGTAACGACACTTCAGGCCCGGCATCAAAAGCTTTTACGTAAACTCCGGAAAAAATTGGAAATTTTTTAATCGGTAATCGTACATATGTTCGATTTGGCGGATAAATAGTAGAAGGAGGAGATAACATGGAAAAAACTTTGCAGATTTTATTTCGATGGGCCATAAACCTGATCCTGGCGGCAGCTTTCCTTTTGGCGGCAGCAGTGTGGCTTCCAAAAGCATTCCACATGAAGGCCTATGTGGTGATGAGCAGCAGCATGGAACCTGCCATAAAGGCAGGGAGTGTAATTTATGTGAAACCCTATGAAAAAAATGAAGCAATCTGCCCTGGGGACATTATCAGTTTTCAGGCCGGGGACGTGATGGTCACACATCGGGTCGTGTCGGCAGACCTGGAAGGCCAATCCGTAACTACTAAAGGGGACGCAAACCAATTGCAGGATTCTGCTCCGGTCCCTTTTAGCAATATATACGGAAAGGTCCGGTTCCACATCCCCGCTTTGGGTTATCTGCTTCTTCGGCAATGACCTGTAACCTTTTTAGTAAAAGCTTACATAGCCAAGAATTACATGCAAAGGGAAGGGAGTGGTACAAAAGGGCTGGTTGATTTGCCATATCAGAGGCAGGCAACATTACACCGATATTGGCGCAGGGATGTGCCAGGGGAGCAGTATTACAAACAAAGGCCAAACGGCCATAAATATGTCAAAAAGGAGAGGAAGATTTACATGAAAAAATTAAGGATCACTAAGCGCAGCGTCAAAATTAGCAGTAAAGCCAAAATCATGACTGCCGCATGCCTGATCGCCATCTTAAGCCTGGGCGGGACGTTGGCCTACATGACAGATTATGAACTGGCAAAAAATAAGTTTACCGTAGGCAGCGTGGACTTTAACTTATATGAAACCAGCTGGGACGGCGAACTTCCGGATGGCACATATGCCACCCCATCGGATGCCACCCCATCGGACGCTACGGCGTCCAATGCATTAGGTATACAAGAAGCAGAAAATATGTACGCCGGCAAGGTAATCCCTAAAGACCCGGCGATCAAAAATAATAGTAAAAACGATGCCTATGTAAGGATGACGGTAAAAGTCCCTGTGGCGACCGTGTCTACGGCAGACAGGTACGGCAACCTGTTTTATGGCGGACAAGCCGTAAAAACGGAATTGTTCTCTTACCAGGTCAATTGGGATTGTGGAATGAGGCTTTTATCGCCATATCCGGTGGAAGGGGACGGCTACCGTATTTATGAGTATATCTATACAGGGGGCGGAAACAGGGAAATCCCTGTACCTGCCGGGCATGATATCCCGCCGTTATTCAACACGGTAACTTTTGCCAACGTGGTAGGCGGGCAAATCGACGAGAATACGGAATTTATTGACGTAGACTTTAAAGCAATTCAATCCGGAGGGTTTAATAGCCCTGAAGAAGCCTGGGACGCATATCAAAACCAGTCTTCCTGACCTTTGGCTTTCGCGGGCAACCCCTATAAATAATAAGAATGCCAGGCATGCGCCTCTGGAACACAAAACTTGCTATGCCTGAATGTGGAATATGCCGTTTGTTCTATAAATATAGAGGATGGCCCTATAACTTTTTATGGGCCATTCTGATAATAGTATAAAATTTTCGTCTGGACAGTTCTCTTGCTATTCTCCTGGCACTATGATAAGATTAGGATGCCATAGGAAGCTATTTTCTATCCTCCATATCTGTCATGGTCCACATTCAGACAAGCTTTCAGGCAAGCAAACCGGAAAGAAGGCATGCCTATATGAAAAAGGCACATGATAAATTTCGTGACCCGGTTCACGGTTTTATAGAAGTAAACGCTTTTGAGAGGGAAATTATTAACGCAGGACCTTTTCAAAGGCTACGCAATATCAAGCAGCTGGCTATGACCCACCTGGTATTCCATGGTGCCCATCACACCCGGTTTGAACATTCTATAGGTGTGATGCATATGGTCACCCGCGCTTTTGAATCTGCAATTAAAAACGGAACGCCCGGTTGGCCCCATGAAAAAATCATAGTTTACCGGCAAATATTAAGGCTGATTGCCCTTACCCATGACTTAGGGCACGCCCCATTCTCCCATGCGGCAGAGGCTGTATTCCCACAAGGGATGGCCCATGAGAACTTTACCCAGAATGTAATATTGGAGACGGAAATAGCGGATATTATTGACCAAATCGGCTGCCGCTTTGCGCGGGAATATGGGGAGGCTTACCACATTACCCCTAATTTGATATGTAATATTTATCAGGGGAAAGATCCCGGCCCTGATTTAGAATATACTTTTTTAAAAAGTTTTATGGATAGTGAACTGGACTGCGACAAAATGGACTACCTGCTTCGGGATGCCCTGTATTGCGGGGTGAATTATGGCAGATATGATGTGGAAAGGCTGCTTTCCTGCCTGACAATCTGCCAAAGGGAAGGGTTCCCCCGCCTTGCTATCCAATCCGGCGGCATTCAGGCTTTTGAAGAATTTATGCTGGCCAGGTATTTTATGTTTGTGCAAGTGTATTTCCACCGCACACGGCGCTTTTTTGATACCATGTATGCCTCTGCCTTGAAAAAGGTCCTTCCCGGCGGAAAATTCCCTTCCGTGACCAAAGAATACTTGGAATGGGACGACTACCGCATATGGGATTTATTGAGGGAAAATGCAGGCAATTTCATAGAATGTGAAAATATTGTACATCGGAAGGTGTATCCTCGTATATTTGAGACGAAAACCCATCCAACGGAAGCAGATTTTAAAAATTTTAATATTATCCGTAAGCTTATTTACGAAAAATTTGGAAAAGATTCTTTTATTGAGGACTGTTCTGCTGATAAGATGCCTCATAAAATACCAATAAAAACCACGGTTGACGATGAACGTGCTATTATCATCGTAGATGAAACGGAAGGCAAGATTTCGACAATATCGGAAGAATCCGTCATTATCAAAAGCCTGACGGATAAAATTAATATTCAACGGATTTACCTGACAGACCGGGCCCTTTTTGATGATGTCACGGCGTTTGTCCAAAAATACATTAATAGTTGACGGGAGTGGGATTGATTTATGAAGAATTTTGATAAGTTTGAAGAAATTCTGCACTATATCTGCCTGGATCAGGAACCAGGCAAGAAAATGGTTCAAAAGCTTTTGTACCTCATGGAGCGGAAAGGCATCAAACTCAACTTAAATTATGCGATCCATTTTTATGGCCCATATAGCTCCGCCTTGGATGACGCATTGCATGCATTGGAAGCCCAAGGGGTAATCAACATTACGGTAGACCACTTGACCCACCGGATACGGCCGGTAAGCGAAAATAAATTTCCCCAGGTTTTAAGCCCGGAAGAAAAAGAAAAAGTTTTTGACATATTGAACCATTTTGGAAAAAAATCTGCTTCAGAATTGGAAGCTTTAACCACGTTGGATTATGTGGCCCATACGTTGCTTGAGGACAACGGTGACAGCGAACAGATTATCCGTGATGTGCTAAAGATTAAAAGCAAAAAATTTACAGCCGATTATCTCCGTCAGGAATTGGAGATTTTAAAAGGTCATGGGTATATAATTAGATGAGAAAACGGGATTTGAATTTGAGGCTATGGCCCACTGGCAAACCAGTGGGCTATTTTTTTGGACAATCCTGATTTTCAGGGCCTCTTTGTATCATTATTTTTCTAAATTTCTTTTGGGATAAGGATTCTGTA
>CAJUDH010000039.1:3825-8425 GCA_910584845.1 uncultured Lachnospiraceae bacterium | reverse complement strand
ATAATGAGCGGTGACTGGAGTTCAGACGTGTGCTCTTCCGATCTCCCATCAGCCTGCCAGCCCCTGCACCGCCTTAAGGAGCTTTTCAAGCTTCTCCTGGCCGTCTTTCCTGCTGCTTCCCTTTACGCCCACATAGAACTTGATCTTCGGCTCCGTGCCGGAGGGGCGGGCACAGCACCACCCATCCTGTTCCAAATCAAAGTACAGCACATTGGATCTTGGAAGGCCTGAGGGGGAAACCTTTCCTGTCCCCATATCCTTTACCGTCCCCGCCTCATAGTCCCGGAAGGCCAGCACCTTAAACCCGCCGATCTCCTCCGGGGTCTGGCTGCGGATCTTTTCCATCATCCCGGCGATCTGCTTCGCCCCATCCTGCCCCTTAAGGGTCACGGTGCACAGCTCTTCCTCATAGTAGCCATAAACTTCAAACAGCTTTTCCATCTGATCCCACAGAGCCATCACCGCTACCACCGCATCCTTGTCCCTGGCGTGGGTTCCTTCCAGGCAGCCGTAGCTTTCCTCGTAGCCGAAGATAAACTGATGGGCGCGATCCTGTTCAAAAAACTTAATCTGCTCCCCGATGTACTTAAACCCGGTAAGGGTTTCGATTAACTCCACCTGGTAATGCTTTGCCAGCTTTTTTGCCATCTTCCCGGACACGATGGTTGTCACCACCGCCCCGTTTTCCGGCAGGATGCCCAGTTCCTTTTTCTGGGAAAGCAGGTATTCCAGGATCACCATGCCAGACATATTTCCCGTAAAGCGTTTATACGTCCCATCCCTGCCGTCCTTGGCGTAAACGCCCAGGCGATCCGCATCCGGGTCGGTAGCCAGCACAATGTCCGCGTCCACCTCCCCTGCCAGCTTAAGGGCCAGCGCAAAGGCTTTCTTATCCTCTGGGTTGGGATAGCTTACGGTGGGGAAATTCCCGTCGGGAAGCTCCTGCTCCTTAACCACATATACCTTGGCAAACACAAGCTCCTTTAAGATCCGGCGCACCGGCAGATTGCCTGTTCCGTGAAGGGGCGTATACACGATCTTTAACTGATCCGCCTGGCGTTTCACCGCCTCCGGCCGCAGCACCAGCTTTTTTAGTGCCTGGATATACCGATCGTCCATCTCTTCCCCGATAATCTCATAAAGCCCCGCTGCCTTAGCCGCCTCTAAATCCATAGTCCTTACCTGGGAAAAACTGTCTATCCGGTTAACCTCCCGGATAATCTCCTTATCCCTGGGGGACGTAATCTGCGCCCCGTCTTCCCAGTACACCTTATACCCATTGTATTCCGCCGGGTTATGGCTGGCCGTCACCACCACCCCTGCCGCGCAGTGCAGCTCCCTGAGAGCGAAGGACAGCTCCGGGGTAGGCCGCAGGGACGGGAAGATATACGCCTTGATCCCGTTAGCCGCCATGCACAGCGCCGCCTCTTTGGCAAATTCCGCCGACATCCTCCTGGAGTCGTAAGCGATGGCTATCCCCTTTTCCTGGGCATTTTCCTTAATCATGTAGTTGGCAAGCCCCTGGGTGGCCTTCCGCACCGTGTATATATTCATCCGGTTCGTCCCTGCGCCGATAATCCCCCTTAAGCCTCCTGTGCCAAATTCCAGGTTCCGGTAAAACCGCTCCTCAATCTCCTCCGGCTCATTGGCAATCCCTTCCAGCTCCTTTTTCGTTGCCTGGTCAAAATATTCGTCCTCACACCAAAACTGATAAATCTCCTTTGCCGTCATCCTGTTTATCCTTCCTTACGCCGCAATAAAAGACAGCAGGTAAAAGGGAACCTTTCCCTTTTTTATCACCTCAACCCGTACCCGCCGCAGCCTTCTCTCCTTATGCTCAAGGATCCTTTCCATGTACAGGCAGTCTCCCCAGCTTTCCTCAAAATTTCCATCTAAAATTACCGAAATTTCCTCGTTTCCATCTATCCCTTCTATCGTTAACCGGGCGATGCAGGCATCCCCTTTCACCGACTTCCTGTACTGGATAGCCAGGCAGGAACTCGTTATTGCAAAGGCGATCCAGTCTCCCCGTTCTTTTCCTATCCAACCGTTCCGGAAAAAGTCTCCCTGAGCCTTCCCTTCCTTAACCAAAAAATCTAAATGTCCCCTGGCGTCCGCCACAAATCCGGACGCTTCCGGAAAACTGTTTAGGCAGTCTAAGCAAACTGCCTGTTCATAGGCATTCCTTGTCATCGGCTCCGGAAGCTTTGCCGCCCTTTCTCTTTCCCTTTCCCCTTCCGGAAAATCCTGACGCGAAAGGGCTTCCTCCTTCACCTTTTCTAAGTAACGAATCACTTCATCCGCCACCAGCCTGTGGCCAAAATCGCTGGGATGAAGCCCGTCGGGGGTTAAGTCCTCCCTCCGGTATTTTCCCTCAAGCATTCTCTCATAAACCGTGTCCCGGATGCTGACCCAAGAAATTCCGTAGCGGGCCGCCGCCTGATTATGCAGATCCTGGGCGTTTTCCCCTGTATCGTAATATACATTATTTAACACCAGCACTGCCGGCTCTGACGGCCAGCTTAAAAGCTTCCTCAGCACTCCCTCAAAGGTTTCCTGGAAGCACTCCTTTGCCTTATCGTTTACGCTGAAATCCACGATCACGAAATCCGGCTGCTCCCTTAACAAATCCCGCTCAAGCCTTGCTGCCCCAAAAAGGGAATCCGTCCCCCCGATCCCTGCATTCACATAGCGGAAGGACGCCTTGGGGAAAGCCGCCTGCCACCACTGATGCACCAGCGCCCCATAGGAACGCCCCGGCTCCGAGGCCAGGCTCCCCTGGGTAATGGATCCGCCGAAAGCCCCTATGGTCAGCTCCCCTCCCTGCGCCGAACGATATAAAATGATCCGGGAGCTCCGCCTTATCCATAGTTGTCGGAATCATGCAGATATCGCCCCAATCATCCGTGGTCAGACGCATGGTAATGCTTTCCGCGTAATCCGTCACGCCCTCATAATTAATGGTAATATTAGGGTACATCTCGTTAAACCTGGTCTTATACTGGGCAAAGGTGGTGTCTATCAAATCCGTCCTCTGGGTCAGCACCTTAATCTCAGCCGTCAGATCCGTATAGTCCTCCCCCAGCTTAATCGTATCGATAGCAGGAAGATCTGCCGATGCAGATGCCACCCCCCCGTCACCGCCCTTCGGGCTCCCGTCTCCATTTCCTCCGTTGCCGCCATCTTTCGAGCCGCAGGCAGCCATGGAAAACGCCATGATACCAGCCATTCCCAGCGCACAGATCCGTCTTGTTCTTTTCATCTCTCGTTCTCCTTTCACATTTTGGATTACTTAATTAAGTGCTTATCACTTAAATTAATGGTAGCATAATCCGGAATTCTTTTCATCATTAATTATTAAATTTTATATCTAATTTTTGTATAAATTTAAATTTTTACTATTTTATCCGTTCTTTTTCTCAAAAAATAATTTACTTTTAATATAACCTAATTTTTTCCATTGGGATATCCAAATAAATATTTGCAAAAAGTTCTCTTTATTTTCCACCTTATTCCCTTTTTGCCTAATCTTTAGATTAAATCCGATTGGCTAATATTAATTAAGTATTTTCCATTCCTTCTTGACTTTCTCGGAAATTAATTATAGTATTAAATTAATACTGTTTAAGCAATCTGCAGAGAAATCCGTACATCATGGGCCTGCCGCAAAACAACAGCGTTCTGCAGCAGCTTCCATCACCTAATGGGGTATCGTATGAATAAAGAAAATCCTTCCAACCTGTTTTTGCCCGCTGCCGCCCTTATGCAGTCGAACAGTTCGTCCGCTGCCCTTTTAGGGTTTTTTCCGCTCGCCGCAGAGCGTCCCTACCTTTATATCAATGCCTGTTTTTTGGTAATGGCCAAATATCCCTACCGCCACACCCAGGAAGGCTGTGACGGATACTGCTTCCTCTACACGGAAAACGGCCAAGGCTCCCTCACCTTGGGAGGCAAAAAGGACGCTCCCATAACCCTGGCTCAAGAGCAGCTTTTCCTCTGGCCTTGCAGCCAAGGATTTTCCCTGCGCACCGTCTCTTCCCATTGGAACCATTACTTCCTTTTCCTGGACGGAAGGGAGGCCGAATATTTTTACCGTTTATTTTCCCAAAAGGGAGCGCACCCCTGGCCCGTCCCCCCAAGCTCCCGGCTGCCTTCCCTTCTCTCCGGCCTTTCCCGGAAAGACCGGGATGCTTACGCATCGCCCCTGCAGCAGATTTTCCTCTCCACCGCCCTGCTGACGGAAGCCTTGGCTCTCTGCCAAAGCCCCGGGGAGGAAGCCTTATGCCCGGACTACCTTTTAGCCATCCGCCGGATGCTGGATGAAGAGTACAGCCTGCCCTGCTCCCTGGATCTTTTAGAAAAACGCTTCCAGGTAAGCAAATTCCGGATCGCCCGGGAATTTTCCCAGTATTTCCATCAGGCTCCTATCTCCTACCTAAATTCCAGGAGGCTGGAGGCCGCAAAAAATCTTTTGGTGACTACGGATGATAAAATCCATGAGATCAGCGCAAAAACCGGGTTTGGGAATCCTACGCTGTTTATTCGGAGTTTTAAAAAAGAATGTCCCAATTCGTTTTATTGTTGCTGATAAAATGCGTGT
>CAJUDH010000039.1:0-3815 GCA_910584845.1 uncultured Lachnospiraceae bacterium | reverse complement strand
TGCAAAATGTATAGGTTTTGCAAAAAAAATTTTTATATTAAAATATTCTAAGAAAAGTTTGAGATCTTATTGACTTTTTAGTAATTTTACATTAAGATTATATTAAAAATTGAGTTGATAAAATATTTGCAAAACCTATACATTTTGCAAATATTTTTTTGTAAATAAATGGTATTTTACCCCATAATTTCCCATAATTCTTATATTCTCCCCCCAAAATCCCAAAAATGCGCAGCAATAACCCATGAAAAAAAGCGAACAGTTATGAAAAACCTTCGCTTTTTTCTTGTCCCAATTCGTTTTATTGTTGCTGATAAAATGCGTGTATAAATATACATTCCCGTGTTTAAAACATAATAGATTTATGAAATCTGTAAAATAATGGCATATTTTTTCTTATGGAGTAACATATTTATAGACATTGTAATATTTAAAAGAAATTAAATATTTTTGATGATTTTTTATTCCTGCTAATTATTGAAATGGGTAGCATGGCGGAATACAATGAAGGGAGGAAGAAATTTAATGAAAATGCAATAGAAATGTGAGAGTGATTGTGGTATTCTGTTAGAGGTATAAATCGGAAGTCGATAAACAAAAAGAGGTGAAATGTGTGGAATATGTAAAAGAAATATTTGCACAATATGACAGACAATGTATTCGAGTTTATCAAGCATACAATCCTGCAATTGCAAAAGAAGCAGTTTCTTTGCAGACATTTGGAAAAAATTTTAATGTTAACCGTATGACATGGATAAAGCCATCTTTTTTATGGCTTATGTATCGCTCTAACTGGGGAACTAAAAAAAATCAGGAATGTATTTTAGCCATAGATGTATATCAGTCAAAGTTTAACGAAATACTGCAAAAAGCAGTGCTGACATCGCCGGACTCTAAAAGTTATACTGGTATACAGTGGGAAAAAGCTTTTGATGAAACAACAGTATATTGCCAATGGGACCCGGATCGAAATTTAAATGGAAATGCAATCAATCGTGCAGCAATCCAAATAGGTTTAAAGGGAAACACATTAAGAGAGTTTTTAGATACAGGTATTTGCCGAATAGAGGACTTAACTCCGTTGGTAAAAAAATGGAATGAGCAAAGAAAAAATGGAAAATTAAACTCTAAAAAACTACCATTAGAGAGAATATATCCAGTCAAAGATAAAGCAATCAGAAACAGACTGAATATGACATAACAATTCCTAGTTTGTGAAATGATTTATGAGAACACTTTTCCAAAAAGGAGAAGAAATAAGCAACTATACAGATAGGTGATGGCTCAAAACCATCGCCTATTTTTATGCCTTTTAACACATACTCAAAATCTAGAGATTCCAGCCCATATTTTATACCCAATACACAATATGATTAAAATTAAATATGGTTCGGAGACAAAAAGGGGCTATACGTTACAAATGAGTTGTATACGTGCCAGTTACTACACCCATCTAATGCCTGTATACATTCAAATATTAAAAAGTACAACAGGATAACTGTGAGTACTTTTTAAGGAGGTCGAACTAATGTTCGATAAAACAGATGGCTTTATGCCTCAAAATTGTATGTCAGGATATGACTTTGAACTATGGGTACAAGGCTTTATGACTGCACTAAAATTTGATGCAAAGAGGACAAAAGGAGATGACAATGGCGTTGACATTATTGCAACACTTGAAAAAGGAGGGATTCAATTAAAATATTACATACAATGCAAATTCCATAACCGACCAGTTGGAAAGACACCTATACAGGAAGCATATACAGGATGTAGATTTTTTGGAAATGATGGGTATCCGGTAGTAATAACAAATAATCGCATGTCAAGCGAGACAAAAGCATATGCAAAGCAAATGGGTGTCGAATTGATAACCGAATACCAGTTAAATGAGATTTCGCTTTTGGTCAAGACAGGTAAAATAGTCAATGAAAATTATACGGGCTTAATGGGAATTATACTTGGAAAATTAGCAAAGAGACCGGATTTATGTAAAAAAGCCATTGAAGTTTATGACAAAAAACAAAATAAAGTTGAGGAAACGACTGATAAAGAACAAATTAAGAACGAATTGATAAATACATTTGACCAAGCTAATTTACTGTTACAGGAATCAGCGGAACTACAAATGAGAGCAAATGCGTGTCAGCAACAGGCAATGTCTTTGCAGAAAGAGGCTCTTCTTAGAAACCTCAACTGTCTTTAGCTCAAAAGTCTCCGACCATGTGTTAGGAGATTTAACCATGGCAGATTTATACGAGCAATTATTAGATAGCATTGACACCCTTACCCCAGAACAGCTCACTGAATTAGCCTCAATTATCAATGCCAAACAACCAAAGCCGGAGAAAATAAAAGAGGAAATACCATCAAATACAAGACAACCATGTGTACATTGTGGAAGTATAAATACAAAGAAACATGGAAAAGTGAGCGGCAGACAAAGGTTTATATGTAAAGACTGCGGTAAGTCTTTCAATTTATCAACAGGTGCCATCACAAGCAATTCAAGGCTTTCGGTAGGACAATGGAAGGAATTGTTGCGTGGTATCGTGGACAACCTTCCTATCAGCAAAATTGCCAAAAATACAGGCATAGCAAAGTCTTCCGCATGGATAAACAAGCAGAAAGTCTGTTATGCAATCATGCTGTTATATGGAGACCAGGATAGGTTTATAGATATTGCAGAGTGTGACGAGTATTATGCACCGGTATCGTTTAAAGGGAAACGTGACCCGAAGTTCTTTGTGTATACACTGGGGAGACTGCCACGACACCATATGAATTTGGAAGAAAAAATAGAATGGCTTATGAAAGCGGGCTTATATAATGAATTGCAGGATGACCCGGAAAAATTGGAAGAACTGTTATATAGCGGTGAATCTTATTTAAGGGGTATAAGCAGAGACCAGACCTGTATATTAACCTGTCAAGACCGTAGCGGAAATCTATACATGAATCCAACTTGTGTGGGAAGATTAGAGACAAATGATGTAAATAAAAAGCTACATGGAAAATTTGAAAAAGATGCAATCCTTGTAACAGACAGTCATAGTGCCTATCCAGGATTTGCATCTAAAGAGAAAATACAACTAGAACAGATTGAGGCAGACAAACATGCCAAGGGAGCATTTAATCTGGGCCGTGTAAATGCGTTGCACTCCGATATAGCAAAATACTGGCCGAAACAACAGGAGAGAATACCATCAACAAAATACATGGATTTAAGTTTAATGCTTATGTGGTGGTTGCGAAAACATGACGACCTGACAACCAATGAAAAAGTAGAAAAGTTATATGAGATTATCCAAGACCAGCATATAACAGTAGATACATTGTATGAGAAAATAAAGAGCAGAGAACTCCAGTTAAATACAAAAGGATACTTTCCAAATAAGGTATAAAAGTCGTTGACAAAAAATATGTTCGGCGTTACCCTCCACCAAAATTTTGAAAGGTGGGTAATGTATATGAGATTAATGGACATAGTGGAAGATTTATTAGTCGAGTTTGAACATTTTGAAAACATGTTAGAGATTTTAGAGATTGGATTTGAGAATTGTACAAACGGTGACGATAAATGTGAGACTTCAAGTATTCACGTTATAAACGTGTATTTGGAAATGATAAAAAGGGAATACATAGAGAAGTTAGCCGAGTTGTTAAGTAATGATTAACGGGCCAAAATAAAGGGCACCCCAAAATGAGGTGTCTTTTATTTTGCTCTTTATTGAAAGTGGGATATTCATTTCTTGTATAAATATGAGCGGTGTGGGTCAGAGATAGTCAGTAGGTACAAATAAACGAATTGGGAG
>CAJUDH010000038.1 GCA_910584845.1 uncultured Lachnospiraceae bacterium | reverse complement strand
AATTCATTCAAAAAATTTCATTTTAGGTCTTGACTTTTAATAGTTAGTCTTTCAATACAAGATACCGCTGATCGAGTGTTTTCCTCTCGGCGGCCAGTTTGCCATACTCTGTTTTCCATGCCTTTGTCGGGATTGTGGCCTTGCCATTCATCACGCCTTTGAGATAATCTTTCGCCGCTGTGAATAGGATTTGCTCAGCTTCGGTCAGCGGCTTCTTCCCCTTGTACTTGAAATAAATGCCGGCTTGTTCTATGTGCTTTTTCAGAATGCCTAACCGCCGTTCCACGGGTTTCAGTTTACCTGAATATCCAGTTGTTCCCCTACCATAGTTTTGAATTTTTTATCAAGCCCCGTCACATCCATAATGTTGTTGGCTTGCAGGAAATAAAAAATAAATTCAGCATTCCCAAGAACTCTTTTTAAGATTGTATTTTACCCTTACATGAATGGCGGTTATTCCTCCTGCTCCATGGAGCTTAACCGTAAAAGGGATATTAATTTTATGTTTCTTCTAGAAGGTTCCCCTGCGTCGGACCATGCGACATTCGCACAATTTAGGAGCATTCATTTTGCGCCATGTGCCAAACGCATTCTTGCTGAAATGTCTAACGCGCTTTTTGACTTAGAAGAAATTTCAGGTGAAACCATTTTTATTGATGGCACAAAAATAGAAGCTGCCGCAAACAAATATACGTTTGTCCGAAAGAAGGCTGTAATCAAAAATCAGACAAAACTTTTGATAAAACTTGCTGATTTTGTGGCAGAGTGCGAACAGCTCTACGGTTTAAAGATTGTTTATGGCAACACCATAAAGATGAAGCATGCAAAGAAACTCCGCAAGAAGCTTTATGTCCTTAAGCAGAGTGAAAATGTAATCTTCGTCCATGGCACTGGAAAAAGAAAAACGCCGCTTCAAAAGAGTATGGAAACCCTCGAAGATTATCTGTCCCGGCTCAAAAATATAACCAGCAAATACATATCTGAGGCGGACGCAACCGTTATTCCAAGACAGACCAGGACGCCACTTTTATGAGGATGAAAGAAGATGCCATGGGAACCGGACAGTTAAAACCAGCATATAACCTTCAGCATGGGGTGGATTCCGGGTATATTACATGGCCCCCCATAGGCCTGTTGCCCATACACTTGCCTACCCGCGGCATACCCGGTGTCATCCCGGCCGCAGCCAGCTTGCTGCGGAACACCCGGGTGGTGTACTGGAAGCCCCTGCCGCTGTGGGACAGGGGATGGGCGTCCGGGTTGGCGGCAAGGGCCAGGCCCAGCGCCCCATGGGACAGGGCGCTGCCGTTGGCATCCGGGGGGCAAAGGGGGCGGCCCGCCTGCCGCAAAGGCCCAGGATGGCGCCGGGTTGGGGCTTATGCACGGCCGCGCCCATATCATATCTGAACCCGGTTACGCCCGTCAGCCGCTTTCCGTTGGGCTTGTCCGTGTAAAACTGGCGGTTCCGTACGTTTTCGGCCAGACACTGTGGGCCTAAGGCACGCCGGATGCAGCCATGCCGGGCGTATTGGATGGTGGGCGGGCACCCAAACTGCGGCAGATGCGTAGCGCCCGCCTGCCGTTCACCGGCGGGCCGTAATAACGCGCCAGACCGTCCTGGATACGCCAGTAGCCTTTATCCGGGTCTCAGGGTAGGCCCCCTTCGCCAGCCCGGCCAGCCGCCTGTTTTCCACCGTGCGGGCACCGGCCCATCCGGAACGCCACTGGCAATGTCCGGCACAGGGAAGTGCGGCGCACGGCACGCTTCTGCCACGGAATGCTTCTGCCCCCCCGCACGGTACCGGCTGGTTCAGGTGGATGGCCTACCCCGCCGCGCCGCTTCCCGCATCTGTCCCGCGGGATACTCTTGGATTCGATATTCCTTTTCCGCTGCCCCCATTTCGGCCCGTTTCCCCGTCCTTGCCCCCCTCTTATACTTTTTTCCTGCCTGCCTTTTAGGGGCTTCAACTTGACCCGAAGTGAAGTTTCGCCCCCTTGGTGTTTGATGGCCTCAAGCTGCATTTTTAAGGCCTTGGCCCGCTCGCTGGGGAGGGTGTCCTCACGCTGGTTGGTGTTGTCCTCCACCATCTGCGTGATGGCCTGCTCGTCCGTAAGGTTGCGGATGATACACGGCATGTCTGCATAGCCTGCAAGCTCGCTGGCCTTCTGGCGGCGGTGGCCGGAGACAATCTCATAGCCACGTCCTCCCGTGGCCGGACGATGGCCGGCTGGGTCACGCCCTTAACCTTCACGCTTAAGATCATTACCTCCCTTTCTTCGTCATTGCGGATCTGGAAGGGATGGTTCTTGAAGGCGTGGAGCCCGGACAGCTTCAGGTAGACGATCTGCTCGTCACCGCGCCGGGCCGCCTCCTTCTGCCCTTTGGGAATCCCCGGCTTCTTTTCTTCCTTCGCCGCTTTTTGCGGAGCGGCTTTTTCCGGCTCCTTCGCCGCCTTTTCCAGTTCCTTCGCCGCCTTTTCCGGCTCCTTTACCGTTTTTCCGGTGCGGTGGCTTCGGGTGCTTTCTTCTCCTTCCCCGGAGTGGGGGAGCTTCCTGCCTCGGGCTGCGCCGGGTCTTTGCCTGGACTGTCTGCGCCAGTCAGGTTTTTCGATTTTTCATCGGCCATTCGCAATACCTCCTTCTTGGTTTTCTGGCATGAAAAAAGGGCTTGACCTCTCTTGTCAAGCCCCGGTAGTTGGGTTGCCTCCTTTCCCTGCGCCCATGAAAAAACCGCCCTTCGTTGTGAAAGAGCGGTTTTTCAGTAGGTTGGCAGTCC
This sequence comes from uncultured Lachnospiraceae bacterium, assembly GCA_910584845.1. Lineage (GTDB taxonomy): Bacteria > Bacillota > Clostridia > Lachnospirales > Lachnospiraceae > Brotaphodocola. Next base: position 7,581 of record CAJUDH010000038.1, on the reverse strand, counting down.
ATTATTTTGTTTTTTTATATGTATCCCTTTATACACTGTTGCAAAAGTATGGAAATAAAACATTTTAAAACCATCTTTAATATGGTATAATCAAACTATTGGGTAACGGCTTTTCCATTACCGGTGGATTTACCAATGTCCATGATGAAATGATATACCACCAGGCATAGAATAAGCCAAAGGCCCATGTAAACCTGGCACCTGGCCCATTGCCTACATAAAATAAAGGCAGGCGAAACCATGTAACTTTTACACCGGAAAGCAAGTGGGGGAAAATGGCTTCACCCATATCTGTTTCTACCCGATGGATCGGGTATGCCGTGCTGTGAAAGGTGTGCAGAATGGAGGAAAATATGAAAAAATTCGACGTAAAAAGTTTTGTAGCAGGTACTATTATCGGGACTTTGGGGATAACGACGGCATTTGCGGCAACAGGCATCCCATCCGCAACTTTGAGCCAAACCACAATTACCCTTAACGGGGGGGCTTTGCCCCTAAACCTGCCCTTAATCTCAGTTACTATGGATGACGGGCAAAACGAGGATTTATATGCGCCGGCAACGGAATTGCTTGAGAAGCTTGGATATTCCGTCCATTATGACAGCGGAACCAATACGGTTAATATCAATCCTGGCAGCCGCCATGAAGTTATTGGCGACAACGTTTCCGAAGGGAATGCGGTAATCCATTTAGCCAATCACGCCAACCAGGCGAACATAGCAGAATCCGGCTCCTTTCAAGCAGAAGACAACCAGACATTAACCCTAAATATTACCTCGGACATCAAAGGCGGATCCGTAGATTTATTTCTGTTTGACCCCAATGGCAAAGAGCAGCGCATTACCATCGGCTCTGCCAACCTGGCAAAAGAGATCCCTTTGGAAAAGGGGATTTGGCAATATAATTGTTCCGGCGCTTTTAAAGATGGCGGGAACATCGAAATTGTAGGTACAATCAAGTAGCCCCTATGCGGCAAACGTCAAATTCATCCGGGAAAGCGGGTACGTTCCATTTTGCCTTTCCAAGAATATAATAAAAAACATTCAAGGCCGGACCGGGGCTGATATTATGAATGGATTGCCGATGGCTAACCAGGAAATCAAACCGGCCATTATTATGGTTACCCGTCCGCCGGAAGCTGCAAAAATCAGCTGCCCAATGGGTACCGTAGCCGTTTTTACGGAAAAGGCATTATCCCGGCATTTCCAGAAAGCCGATTCCATATATTAAACCTATACGGTATCATAAACCCCCGTTACCAATTGGAATGCCAGGGAGAAACGGACATGAAAAACATTGAGAAACTCTACCTGCAAATATCCGAAGTTGAAATAGATGAATTCTATTTATTGGAGCCGGAATTTTGCGAGGAATTATATTACCATATCCCCATTGATAAAAGGCCGTTGTGCGTAACTGCATTTTTAACAATCCTAAATTGGTTTGCGGTATCACAAAGAAGTGGCGTGTGGACTTTTTATGAATCCACATCCCCTAAAGATATAGAATTAACGATACTCTTTTTAGAACAAACCGGCGACGGTGAACTGGCCTCCATTTTCCGCTATGGGGCGCATGATTATCAAAATCCAAAATATGACGGCAATTGGGATTACCCGGATGAGTGGATTGATGAGTCTGAAAAAATTGATGGCTGGATCAGGGATCATGAAATATGGCTTTATAGGTGGGAACGTAAACTACTGGTTGACAACAAAGCACTTATCTGTTCGTTGGCCAGCCCATTTCCAGGTTGAAGGAGGAGCGGAATGCCATACATTACCGTTGAAAGCGGGGCTTTGTCCAATCAGCAAAAAGAACTGCTGATAGAGAGGTTGACAGAGGAATCTTCTGAAATTATGAATGTGCCCCGGGAATTTTTTGTGGTTACGATTAAAGAGCTGCCGGATAAGAACTTTGGGATTGGCGGCAAAACGATTGATAAAGTGAAAGCGGAATATATACAGGAACAAAAACCATAACCAGCAGGAATTGGGATAAGGGACCGCTGGTTTACAATCGGCAGGATTGATAAGGGAACCTTAATCATCCGTAAATACCGGCCTTGAGAAAAACCACTGTTATCTGCTGAAGGGGAAGGGGCAAAGCCTGCTTATAGACACGGGGCCAAGGATTTCAATATCTACAATGAAGTCCGAAAACTTACGGATAAACCGATTGCAGCGGTTGCCATGCATATTCGCCGGGGCTATATCGGAGGGGCATCCGTATTTTCCGGCATTCGATGCACATACCAAAGAAAGGGGCTGGCCGGACGGGAGGCTTTATCATGGCAGCAGTATCAATCCTTTTGGTGTTTGGGGGATACCGCTGAAAATAGGACTGTTATATTCATAATAGGAGCAACAAGGTGATAGTAAAATATATGGAAGAACAAGATAAAAATTTTGTGATGAGTATAGATAAACATGTAAAGGATAGTGGTTATAATAAACGCGTTTATACAAAAACAGGTTATATTATGTGGGAAAAAGAAGCCCCAATCGGGATCATGCATTATAGTGTTTTGTGGGACAGCCTTCCCTTTTTGAACTTCATATTTGTCGACAAAAACCATCGAAATAAGGGGATTGCTTCACAGGCACTTGCCTTTTGGGAAAATGATATGAAACAGCAAGGCTATAAAATGGCTTTAATTTCAACACGGGCTGACGAAGAAGCTCAACATTTATATCGAAAATTAGGGTATATTGATTGCGGTGGATTGACCTTCCACCACACGCCATTTGACCAGCCAATGGAATTGTTTTTTAGGAAAGTTTTGTAGAAGGCTGCTTTGAATTGATTGTGGAGATGCATATAAAGAAAATCCGGTATTGATACGGAAGATTGGCATGGAATATGAAACATTTATAGAACAAGGGTTGGATGGGGAAGCCCCGCTGAAACGAATGTTATGCAAAGCTGTGAAACGTACCGAAAATGATAAAGCTGGCGCCGTATCCGTTGTATTTGCTACAAAGGATAAAGGCTTAGCCAAACAAGAAATACACGAATTGGCGGTTTCCAATCCCTGCAACTATTATATGGTTGATCGTGTGCCATTGAATGTATACGGAATCGGGCTTACACATTACCCATCCATAGCAATAACGAAAAGTGATTTGGAATAAATACAGCCCCATAAGTAATTTTGCCCTACCGGCGGCGAAATACCCGCCAACCAGCGGCACACCGAAACAGGGGACCAAAAAAGCAACCCTGCTTCTTTGATGACCAGAATCCGGGAGAAAGGAAAACCACATTTATCATGGCCGCATTGTAAAATCATACATGCATATTTCTTTTTCGGGCGGTGGCTGCCACAGCCGGAGGCCAAAACGATTTTCCTTCGGGCATGAAGGAGCGCATATCCCATTATTCGCTCCCATCCTTCCCCATATTTAAACTATGCTTTTACCCTTCCACTTTCCGCCAAAAACGTCATAAGCCACACCCTGCCCTGCCGGAAATGCCGGCATGAATGTAAGTAGAGTTTCCGTTCCGCTATTATCGGCTGCCTTTGCTATTTATGTTACTCTAACACGGAGAATTTAGAAAAATGAATGTATATGAGTTTAGTACTGTTGGTTATTTTATGAAACACTATTTTAATTGGTCTATGGATTATTCTGACTTAGAAAATTGCATCGAAGATTTTTTAATAAGGGAAAATGTTACAAATATAAAAGCCTTCAAAAAGGAAGTCAAAACATTATATATGTCAAATAGCCCGGAGATTTTTAGGGAAGTAAGTTATAAACTTGGAAACCGAGGAATGCCGACGGATAAAGCATTTGATATAATAAAGCGGCTATATGCGAAAACACAAGAACATAAAACATAATGAGCTCCAATGCCTTTAAAGCAGTATTTTCCTCTACCAGCTGGTATTTGGAAAGGACTTTCTCCCGCTGGATTCCAGAAGGCTGTTGAAGCCTTAATAAAACCATTATACCACACCCATTCCGCAATCGTAGAGAACGCCATCCGGAAACGGGAAAAGATACCGGAACCGGAGTGCAGCCAGTTTGTTGCCGCAACAAAAGCACGGTTCCTTGCAGAGCGTGATAATTCCATCCGCCGGCGGCTTGCGGCGGCAAAGGCACAGGAGCCGATTATGCAGGGGCATGACCTGTCAGAAAAAGAACGGTTCCGGCCGGCAGCCCGCCACATGATTATGCTGGAAGTACAGAAGCAATGCTTTGTCGGCTTTAAGGGGGAGCGGTTCTGTTTTTATCTTTCCGATGAAGGCTACCGGAACGCAAAACACAGCGAACAGGAGGGGGAAAGCAGGATAAAGAGCCTTGCCGCCGTTGTTTCCGGGAAACTCTATCCTAACAAAAAGCCCAGACAGCTAAAACGGTGAAAAAGGACAGAAAAACGGAAAGCCGGAAAACTCCCCTCTGAAAGAGGGCGCAACACAAGTTTTCCAAAATCCGGCTATACTTTGTTAATGAGATCGTATATCATGGAGCCAACACAAATGGAGATTGAAAGGATTATTTATTATGGACATTTATATTTCAGATAAAAACAAAAAAGAAGAGGTGTGGAAATTAAGAAAATATTGGGAAGAAAAATGGTTCCCGGCAATCAAAGCCAGTTTATACAACTTCTGTGCAGATACAAATGGGCAGATTGTTAACGCAGAATTAGGAGAAAGCCTCATTGAATTTTATGTGGGTAACTTGCAATATCCGCCAATCGATGATATTTTGTATAGGCAGAGTCTGGTTGTAATAAATAAAGCGGGTATATTCTGGCGCAATCGTGTTTTGGATAGCATTATAATTTCTAGTTTTTCTGAACTGATTTCCTTTTTTGACAAAAGCGAAAATCAAGAGAAATATATACTGGAAGACGAAAGGGGAAATGTGTATTCTCTAAATGAATTGTCTAGTAAATTAAATGTTTATTGAACGAACAGCATCAAAAATTAATAATTATGTGCCTAACAGCGGCAAATCCAAGTAGGAAATCTTTTGACAGGTATCCTGCTTTTTCTTTTGCCCAATCCGGGAGAAAGGAGGGCGCACACTTGCCATACCCACACTGTAAAATCACAATCGTCCGGCGGAGTGAAAATGAATCCGCTGTTTCCGCCGCTGCCTACCCGAGCGGTGAGAAGCTGTTCTCTAACATACAATCAAGAACAGAGATACTATCCCTAACAAGAACGGAATCACCCACAAAGAAATCATGCTTCCATCCATGTGCCGCCGGAGTTTGCAGGCTGCAATACCTTATGGAATTCCGCCAAAGCGCAGGAAAAACCATGACCCCCCCAACTAGCCCGGAGGTCCGTGCTTGCCATTCCAAGAAAAATCCCATCAGAACAGTATACCGACCTTATCCGTGACTACTGCCGGAAGTTTTTGTTTCCAAAGGCATGATAGCCGACTTTGCCATCCACGACAAGAGGGACGGCACCCCCACGCCCATATCCTGATCACCATGCGGGCGATGGACGAAAAAGGCAAATGGCTCCCCAAGTGCCGCAAAGTATACCACCTTAACGAGAACAATGCAAGAATCCGGCTCCCGTCCGGACGCTGGAAAAGCCACAAGGAAAACACCGTGGACTGGAACGGCCAGAAGTATGCCGAAATCTGGCGGCAGGGCTGGGCGGGGCACGGCTAACCGCTACTTAGAAGCCAATCACCGCCCGGAACGGCTTGACCTGCGCTCCTATGCCCGACAAGGGACTGATAAAATCCCCACCGCCCGCATGGGAACAGCCGCCTGCCAGATGGTGCGCCATTTAAAAGGCTGGATTTCCGATTTAAAGGAAAAGAAGCCATGCTGCCGGAAGCATTGGAACAGGACAGGGAGCCGGCACTCCCGGAACTGCTCCACCAATATTTAGAGCTGCGGAGCGGGCAGCGTGCCGACTGGACTTCAAAAGGGAAGCCAATAGGTACCGTTGCCAACTTCAATAAAGTACAGGCGGCTATGGATTTTCTGCGGGGAAAAGAAATCACTACCATGGAAATAGGGCTTTGATTAAACGTGAGAAATTTGAACGATATTTAGGCCAGGCAACTGCTGTATAAAAAATCCTGAAAAGGAGCGGCAGATTACCTAAATCCCATGATAAAACTATACGGAGAGTCCGATTTGTGGTATGATAATTTTGCAAGTTTGACTCTCCTTCTTTGAAAGGAGAGATTCGATGAGTGAGAAAAGAAGAGATAACCGTAATCGTATTTTGCGTGAAGGCGAGTACCAGCGCTCAGATGGGAGGTATTGGTTCCGTTATATTGACGAGGATGGGAAAAAGAAAAATGTTTACCGTTGGCGTTTGGATAAGAATGGCCCAATGCCGAAAGGTAAAAAACGGGAACTTTCATTGACAGAGAGAGAAAAGCAGATTGAAGCTGATTTATTTGACCATATCGTAACCAACGGCGGCAATTACACGGTACTGGAGCTGGTGGAGAAGTATATGTCCCTGAAAACAGGAGTCCGCCACAACACAGTTGCCGGATATAAAACGGTCATCAATGTCTTGAAAAAAGAAGCATTTGGCAGGCAGCGTATTGATAAGGTACGTTTGTCAGATGCAAAGGCGTGGCTCATTAAGCTTCAGCAGATGGACGGCAGAGGATATAGTTCCATTCATTCTATCCGTGGCGTCCTCAGGCCAGCCATTCAGATGGCTGTAGACGATGACCTGATTGGACCTGATTCGTAAAAATCCGTTTGGATTTGAATTGGCATCGGTGATTGTCCATGATTCTGTTACCAGAGAAGCGATTACCCAAAAACAGGAAAGGGATTTGCTCAAGTTTATTCAGGAAGGCACTCATTTTAGTAAATATTATGACGCAATCTACATCCTCTTTCATACGGGACTCCGCATTTCAGAGTTCTGCGGATTGACAATACCTGATATTGAGTTTGGAGAAATGCGTATTAAGGTAGGCCATCAGCTACAGCGTACATCACAGATGGAATATGTGATTCAGGAGCCGAAAACGGAAAACGGTGTTCGCTATGTTCCTATGACAGAAGAAGTAGCAGTTTGTTTTCACAGAATGATTGCGAATTGGGAAACACCGAAAGTTGAGCCTATGGTAGATGGTTATATCCGTTTCTTGTGTCTGGATCAGAATGATATGCCAACGGTTGCCCTTCACCGGGAGAAGTATCTGGAACATATCATTGAAAAGTACAACAAGATTTATCGGGTTCAAATGCCAAAAGTAACCCCGCATGTATGCAGGCACACCTTTTGCTCTAATATGGCGAAGTCGGGAATGAACCCTAAGACTTTACCGTACATCATGGGTCATGCAGACATCCGTGTAACCTTGAATACTTACACCCATGTGAACTTTGATGGCGCGAAGGAAGAACTGCATCGGGTAGTAAACTCTTAAAAACCCCATTGGTAAAGCTGCTTACTTTACCAACGTATTTACCAATTTTACAGGGACAAATATGAGAAAGTATGAAACGATTTGAGAAAATACTTTGGAAACATAGAACTTAGGAACAGTCCCAAAAACCTGTAAAATCAAGCATTTGAGAAGAAATACAGAACATATAAGGAGTTATGGAAAAATGATAAAAATA
>CAJUDH010000037.1 GCA_910584845.1 uncultured Lachnospiraceae bacterium | reverse complement strand
ACGGATTTTTAAGGCGGGGATGAATGGATAAAAGGGGCATGTGCCGCGGGGGTGCGCGGCACATGCTTTATTTTAACATGAAAACGGTTTCTTTTTTGAAAATTACCGGATATATAAGGATACGGCAAATTGTTTTCAAAGGGTTTTCCTCATTAGAATCTTTGCAATTGAATGGACATTGAAACATTCATTTATACTTTTAAAATCCACAGATTGGTTTCCTTTTTTACAGCCCTCAACTATATCGTTTCCGAATTTTCCAATATTTCCATATAATATGGTTTTTTAATTTTTTCCCAAAGGTATAGGTTGCATATTTTTGCAGCGCTTTATATGTCCCATGCCGCTTACGGTACTTATAAAACAGATGCCTTTTCTTATTATATTTTGCAGGTTGTATTTGCGCAATATTGGATGTAACTGCTTTTATATCCTCAATTTTTTCTAAATAAAAACCTTCCCTGCATGATTTCAAATAGTTTATCCCCTTATCAGAGAATACAATAATTAATGAAACACCTTCCCATTGGTGGCCATTTAATTTTTCCGAAATTCCTCTATTTTCACAATTCCAAAAATCTGCAAGGCTTATATCTGCAGCAGACTCCATTCCTTTGAATTTACATTGATAACAGCATTGCCTTAAAAATAAATTTTCAAGAAATCCATTATAATAAATATCCTGCCGTACAGGCCGGAACCTTTCGTTGCCACCATTTTCCCCATATTTTATAGACAGGCCAAAATTATGCCAACCATTTTTCTTATCTCTAAAATTAATTTCCTTAATATCGTGCAGCCCTTCTGCCTGTTGAATAGAACCTAAATATTCTTCCCATATTATGGGGGAGGGAACCCCATGGCAAATAAATTCAACAGCGATGAACAAGTCATAATCCCTTTTTAGAAAGGCTTTGATTCCTGCAATTTGGCAAGGGGTCCCGCAAAAAAGGACGCCTTTCCCATGCTCTAATAAATTTTTTATTTCAATAAAACAATCCCCTACATCGCTTTGCACATATTTGGATTTCATTACCATTTTTAGTTCTTCATCCGTATAAGCGAAGCGATGGCATACATGGCCGGAATCGGGAAATATGGCAGCAGCGCATACAGCCCCTCCCGAATCAATCATTTGTTTTGATAACCGATAAAACGCCCCTCCCGATGAACTGCCTAAAACGATTTTTCTATTTATATGGTATCCGCCATACATTTCTATTATAGATTTTGTTTGCGGTTTATACATAATAGGGCAGGATAAAAGGCAACGCCCACATTTAATACAGTTAGCATGGTCAATTTTGGGCATTAAAAACCCTTCCGGGTTATATTCCATGTTGATGCATTTTACCGGGCAGGCACTTATGCAGCTTCCACAGCCCGTACAGTCCATCCTGTTTACTACGTCAATGGTATCCATCGAAATCTCCTTAATTATAGGCCATGGGGCTGGCAGTCAGTGGCTGTGAAAAGTTTCCATCATTCTTTTTATCGCCTCTTCCTCCATATCCCACCATTTTAGCTTTAAAAGCCTTAACCGTTCTTTTTCTTCAAAACGATAGTGTATATGTTTTGCAGGAACTCCTGCAACAATTTCATATGGCTCTACGTCATGGGCTACAACAGCGCCAGCGCCTATTACCGCACCATCTGCAATGTGGACTCCTTCCAGGATAATAACATTTAGGCTAATTAAAACGTCATTTCCAATTGTAACCCGACTTCTGCCCCTGTTCACAAACGTTGTGTCATACCCGATAGGATGTGTCGTTAAATAATTTAAAGGGTGTTCCCATGGGCTGATAAAAACACCTTGTGAAATACTTACATATTTGCCAATGGCACAATTTTCTAAAGAGCTGTTTTTATTGACATAGGAATAATCGCCTATTATGACATCTTTGGCAATTATTGTTCCACGGTCTACCCGGACTTGCCTACCATAACCCGCTTGTAAGCTGGCTTGTAAACTATATATTTTTGTTTGATTCTTTTTATTAAAATAATAAAGCCTACCAGCAGACATTAAGAGCCTAAGTGGGGTCAAAAGGTAATTGAGTAATTGCAAATTTTTCATAGTAAACACCCCAAAAAATATTTTTGTACGAACCGGAAATCTCTCTATTCGCTGTTTGATTCACCCTTATCCTAGTATAATGGATCATGGCGCAACACTTTCCCTTCGCATTTATAAAATATACAGTGCATCATTTTAACTAGATACAACACTCTTTGATATATGGAAGATGTCCTTTTGTTTTTTCCGAAATAATAATAAATATGGTCGTTCCAGGTTAATTCCCCATCCTTTTTTAGAGATATAAATTCTTGAGCCAGAATATCTTTTTTGTTATACTGGCTTGCCCACCGCAACCGGATATGCTTATATAAGGTATCTATTTTTTTATATAAATTTTGTTTTTCTGATTCCGGAATATCCATAGAACGGATAACTTCCATCCTGTTTTCCTTATAACCGTCAAATAGTTCCAGTTCCCTCCATGGATTATTTGTCCGGGAAACCGAACTTCCATGATCCACATAACGCATTAATGGCTTATCTATAAAACCGGATTTATAGTGGTATGCGACCGGAAGCATCAGCTGAATATTTTGCCCCCAAGGCGATATAAAAATAGATTTGTCTTTGATATGGTTAAAGAGGTGATGGGAACGGATCATATAGGTCCCAGTCCAATTGTTGGTTTTTCCATACAAAATATCTTCAAATATAGATTCATTTTGTTTTTCTTTTTTATTCCTGATAAATAAATACGAATTTTGTTTTAAGTTTTTTGCTTTCACATAGTATCCATTGTTCCGTACCATGGCATATTCCGGATGGTTATCTAAAAACTCAGCTTTTAACTTAATAGCATCTTTCATTAAAATATCATCTACATCATATAACATTAAATAATTCCCACTTACATATTTTAAGCCTAAATCAACCGCAGATGCAGCCCCGCCGTTATTTTTTGATAAATAGACAAAAGAATAGCCCCTTTGGGATATTGGCTCTGAAAAACTTGTAATTATTTGGGCAGAACGGTCAGTAGACCCATCATTAATGATAATAACCTCAACATTATTATAAGTTTGTTGCAGAATGCAGTGAAAACATTGCTTTAAAAATTTTTCTCCGTTATAGCAAGGGATGAGCAAGGATACTTTACTTTTTTCTACGGGCATATTCATGAAAAATCAGCTCCTTAAAATATAAGAATTCTTGTTTTTTACGGTTTATAATTAAAAAGAAAAAATTAACCAAAGCAAAACAGGCAACCCCTTTAAGGACCAGCAGCATCCATGTGCTAGCATGTATATGCCTTATTACCCTGTAGATCAAAAAATCCGCACCCATTATTTTAAGAAAGGATGATAAATACCACCAATAAAATTTAGCAGGGTTTCTTTTTAAGATTTTTTTATAGATAATTTGGGGGTCATATAAAAATGTAGAAAGAAAATAAGATATAATCGTCCCTAAGAGTATACCGATTAATCCTAGCTTATAAGCCAAAATAATTGATGTAATAATATTTATGGCAGCAGTTACTGCCATCCGATACCGGGTCTCCCAAAACAAACCGCAGGCGTCTTTAAATATGGTACATGTATGGTTCAGGCCAGGCACGAGAAAAAGCAATAATACGATAAAAACAGTGCCAGAAGAAAGAAGATAATTTTCACCTGCCCATAGGTAGATAAATTCCTGTAAAAGTTGATGCAGGCAAATAAAACATAAGCCATAGACCCAAAAATTCACCAAGAGCATCTGCTGAAAAATTTGATCCATTTTCTGGGGGCTTTCAATGGCATTGGCATTTCCAACCCCGGCAAGTAATCCGCTAAATAAAATGGCAATTAGGCCGGAAACGGCAGATACTACATATGCGTAATTGGAATAATGGCCTACAATCAGAGTCCCGATAAAAATAGATATAAGGATGTTATCGCTTGAAGTATAAATAACGGTAGAAATTTTGGCAACAGTCAAGGCAAATATATTTCTTTTTAACTGCTGTTTATCACCAGAAGTCATTGACGCCGTTTTTAATTTGAGAATATCTGCATAATCTTTTCTGGCCGACTGGGCAATCCATAAGTTTGTACTAATATTTCCGGCAATAACAACCATAAGGTTTAAATAATAATTATGAGTGATGATAATTACAGCGATCTGCATAACCACCATTGCCATAAAAATTATATTTTTAATATTATTAACCCTGTATTCCTTCATATCGGCTATATATAGCACCTGCAAATATGCCCCAAACCAATAACTGGAAACAGCATGAAATAAAAATAATATATAAATGGCACAATAATTTACAGAAACCGAATAATCAAAATTAACAATATATTTTAAAACTGGGATTACCATAAGGCCCAAAGACAAAATAAGGACGCCAAGAATGTAATATACTTTTTTGTAAAAAAGCATATAGGTATATATTTTTGAATGATTGCCTTCTGCCAAAGGTTTATATAAAGCGAAACATATCGCATTCCCGATTCCAAGTTCAGCAATCGACAATACAGAAATAATATTTAAAAATAGTCCGTCCAACCCTAAATATACAGCGCCAAAATAGTAAATAATTGTTGTCCTTAAAAGGAATTTAAATAATATCTGGACTACTTTTCCGATAAGCCCAAAGCCAATGTTTTTTTTGCTATTTTCAATTCTGGAAGTCTTCACTTAATCACCTAAACCTATAATCTCATTTCGGGCATCATAGGCCCTTTCTATATAAGATGGCATCAACTGGGTTAAACGGTCCCGTATGGCAGTTTCATTATTTAATAACCATTTAAAATTTTCTAATAAATCCGTTTCTGACCGTATATTTTGAACCGGCAAAACGTAGTTTTCACTGGTGCCAAATAAATCGGTTGCAATCCCCTTCGCTTTAATTGAATATCCTAAAACAATCGTTGGAACACAAGAGGAATAGGCTGCAATCGAAGCATGTGTGCGGGCAGTAATAAAAAACCTGCATCTACGTATATACCCTTTCATAACATGGCAATTATTATCATGGATTAAAATAATCCGTTTTGAATCCACATAAGAATGGTATAATTTTTTTAATTCCAATAAGTCCCCATAATAATTTTGAAATACAACATGCGGAATTAAAGCAATATGATAAGATGTATTTTTAAGGATATATTCGATAACCCTTTTGTAATTTTCTAATGTCATTCCTTTTTTTGCTTCACAAGCCATAGAAGTAGGGCTTAAATTTAAGCCTATATACCCTGCCGCAGGATCTTCATCCGCTGGCCATGCAAGTTCTTGAAATGGCAAGGTAAATGCCGGGTCAGGATAAAGTTTAACATTCGGATGAAAACTGCTTAAAATTTGGCTGGTTAGGGATTCCCTTGCGCAAATTATATCATATTTCATTAAATCTTCCCGCATTAAATTATCGTCAATACAGTGTTTATCCACAGAGCATCCCCATAATACGGTTTTCAGGCCACTTTCTATAGCCTTGTTATGCAGTTGATATAACCATCCATAAGAGCCGTTGCAATAATTATCACCACCAACAGAAAGGGCAACCTGGCAGTTGGAAAATGCGGAATACACATGTTCCAGCCAGGGGTTACTTGACATAAAGCGATTGGAATGAAGGGTTGTCCGTTCGATTTTTGAGATAAGCCTATTCAAGATGGTCGGTTTCCGAAAATAAGAATATTCGATCCAATGGCAATTTTGCGGTAAATTTTTTTCATATTTTAGGTTAGTGGTGGTGCAATAGAGCTGTTGATAGAGCCCTCGCAGTATATTTTCTGTGGAATAGGTTATGGCTTCACAGCCATGGTTTTCACTGGTTCCATTTGCATATAATATGATATTCATTTTTTCTCCAATATGTTAAGTGGTTTTAAAACGAAAGCGAAGAGGTGAAAAAAAACTAAACAGATAGGCAGCAAATGCGAAATATATCGGGATATCTAAATACTTTTTTATTTGTACCACGGAATACTTCCTTTTTCGGGCAGTTTCACAATATACGATAGCTGTTTTTATTTTTCGAAGCAAGCCTATATCGTATTTCAAAAACTCACGAATATAGAGCGAATATCCGTTAAAATTTTTGTAATAATTAGCAAATATATTTGTAGACATACCGTCTTCTAAATATTCACAATTGTAGATTGCCTGACAAAACCACCGGATTTTAAGGCCGGCATTTGCAATCCGATTCCACAAAACCCCTTTTTCTACATCATTCTCCCCTTCAAATTCAGGGATTGGATAAAACCTCTGTAACACGTTCAAATAATACGCTTCTGCTTTATCGCCCAACAATATATTTTTTTTATATCGTTCTATATTCGTGATATCCATATAAGAGATCCGTTTATCCGGCCAGGCAGTCCCTATGATTGCCCCATCCCGATTGCATCGAAGGCCCGAAACGCCGGCAAACCCCTTTTTTCCATGTATCGTTTGTTCATAATGGTCAATCCATTGTAATGCATCCTCCCGTAAATCGTCATCCGAATCCACAATCATAAGTAATTGGCCTTCTGCCAGTTGAATGGCCCTGTTTAATGCCCTATGTTGGCCTCCGTTTTTCTGATAAATGTACCGAATTCTAATTTTATTTTCTGAAATACAATTTCGTATTACTTCTTGTGTATTGTCTATGGAACCATCATCAATCACTAACCATTCAAAATTTTTAAAGGTTTGCCTTAATAAGGATTCATAAACATTTCCCACACAGTACCCTCGGTTATACACAGGAGTAAACACGGTTATTTTGATTTTATTCCCCATTCTAATCTTAATCCCCTGACATATTAAATAGTGGCTGATCCCAGCAGTGCCCGGTGTCTACTGCCCAGACCCCTTTTTTGGATAATTCATAGGCCAAAACTTTGCCGCAAGGCCCGGCAGATAAGATTACCATCGACTTCTTATCCTTAGATCTCAAACTGGCCATAATCTTGATTAATATTTGATCCATCTGCGTAAATGCATTATGGGAAGGGATTTCTATGAAAGTAGTTGAAATGCCATATTGCTTCTCAAAATGTTCGGCATATTGTTTTTTATTATGCACGAAAATTACTTGCCCTAAATGGGCATTGTCCCATAACCGTTTATAATTGGGTTCCCTGCCTTTACTAAACAGAAATGCATCTCCATATTTCACTTTTTTATCATAATATTTAAGGAAATAATAGCGTGTATGGGACCAACATGACAAGAGCAAACGAGAATGCCACATGAATTTGCCGCTTTGATTCAGATAAAAAGCAGGCATTCCGATAAAATAGGGGGCAGATGTCCCAGACTCCACATATTCGGTTAGGATTTGATCTAATCTCTCCCTCAATTCTGTCGAAAATTTCTGATAATGGATGGACTTCCCTTCTAAAATGTCAAATTCCCCATCGCCAAACCGTATAAATGATTTTTGGTTTTGTATGATAAAATCAAGGCATGTATTATCATCAAGAAATGTTGCCTGTTGAACCCCTTTATAGGATAAAATATATTGATAATACATTTTTACATATAATTTCCATTTTCGAATGCTAAGCGACATAAAACGATCCTATACTATAATGAAATTTTATTATTCCATTTATTATGAAAAGACGGGTTATTAAAAAGGCCCAGGAGCATATTTACTAAAACGGTTATATACGTTGTCTGAAGCACTACTTCTGAATAAGACAGGATTAAAATAGAAAGGTAGGCTATGAGTAAACTTATTTGGCTGTTTGATATCTCTTTGCTGCATAAGTGATAAATTTTATAGATAATGAAAGAAGCCAAAAATGTAAAACCTAAAATCCCATAATTCAATGTAATTCCCAGATAGCTGTTATGTAGTGAAAAACCTTGGCCAACTGCATATTCCATGTTAGACCCGGGGCCGACCCATATTGATAACCAATCCTGCGCTAAAATTTTAAAAAATCTTCCCCATATAAGCTCACGGCCCGTAAACAGATATTTACCAGTTAAATTGTAAATCCAAATTGATAAATCAATATTTTTGGAAAGCCTGACATAGTAAAGAGGAAATATAAAACCGCCAAAAAAAATCGTTATTGTTAAAAGCGATACCCTTATTTTACTGGTCCAAAATTTTTTTGGCATAAACCAAAACAGAAGGGTATAAAAAATCAGGATAATCAAACTGGAACGGCATTTCAATGACAATTCAATATATATACAGGCAAAAAACAGACAGAGTTTTGCTATCTTTTTACTTTTAACATTATCTCGAGAAAGATAAGTATTAAGCCATGCATAGAGGATAAAAGTAATCATGCCAATAGAATTAGGATTCATTGCATGGGATTCATCCGCCTTAAATAAAGAATAATATGATTTGGCATGAATAAAATACCAACAAAGGATACACAAGCTTATCCCAGATAAGCCTTTAAAAAATAGAGGCGAAAAAGGCTGTTTGGAAAAAAATGAGATAACAGAAAAGATTGTTAAAAAGGCACATAGTGCCCCTAAACTGCTTTTATTTAATAGTGATGCCAGAAATAGATAAGAGAATAAGCAGCACAAGAATAAAAACTTTCCTTCCCTCATCCGCCTGAAATTTTCATGTAACCCCCACCAAGCCATAAATATCAAATTAATATAAGGGCACCATTTCCACAATACATTAAACAGGCGCAAATCGACAAACATTAACAGATTTAAAACTATAGCAATTAGAATCAGGATATTGGATTGATTTATTCGGTATGATTTCATAATAATTTTAAACCCTATTTCTATTGAATACATAATTCTATAAATCGCTCTGCTACCATTTGTGTATCAATCAATTGATACTTGATTGCCTGTTTTAGCTCACTATAATTGGGGCATATATAAATATTCCATATTTTTTCAGATATTTCTTCTGCATCTTTTATGCTATAAATAATGTTCCTGGAAGAAATATTTTCAAATATTCCTAAAGCTCCAATGTTTTTTGACAAAAGTAAACTACATCCGCACATTAGGGCTTCTATCGCTGATAAATTAAAGGTATCAAAAGTGCTGTCCTGAATATAAATATCAGATTCCTTCATTTTTTCCAGGAGCTGTTTATGGGGGAGATGGTCGTAATATTTGACAAAGCTATAATGGCAGAGGGCATCTTTTTGTGTATAGGCAGCGCCCACAATCGTATATTCAAACGATATTTCCGGATGCTTTCTTTGTAATATTTGAATCCCCTTAGCTACTGTTAGGTTATTTTTTCGAGGCATACCGCCTCCTACAGAAAGGATAAGACATTTATCTTTTCCGGAATTCTTTTTTACCCCAATTAAATTCTCTATTTTTTGATAATTGACAGCATTGTAGCAATAATGAAATTTATTGGCGTAAAGGGGTTCTTGCCCTACCATATAGTCTTTTGATATTTTGGAAACACAAATAATTTTATCCACATGTTTAAACAAAAAGGATTCTTGCCTGTGAACCCTGTTCCATGATTTTTTATCCATATTGGGATGATTGACCTGGCTTTCATAAGTAGCATAACCATGCAACCGATAGATACATTTTTTTTTCATTTTTTTTGCAAGCCATGCGGAGAAAAGGTGTAATCGGGTATAATTACAGATGCATACAAAATCCGACCAGGCGATATATTGAATCATTTCCCAAATCCGTGATGAAAGGCAACTTCTTCTGGAGAAATAAACCTTATAAGAACCCGGATGTTCCATCATGGCTTGTTTAATACCTCTTTTTAAATTTCGATTAGCAATGCCAGGGCCGTTATTACTTTTAAAATCACCAATATAAAAAAATTTGTATGCCATATTATCTCCTGTGATTTTTGAAGTGAAATAGGCGAAATATTTTTTTAGCCATTTCATAATCCACACATAATATTGTGACAAGTATTTTTCGTTTCAAACAAATAGGAGCTTTTATAAGCTCCCAATAATAAATCTTCAGATGATATAACAGATATTGTTGCTCCCTTTTATATTTTACGTCATCGCTTTGCGGGTTTAGCAAAAGCCTGCATAAAAGGCCAAAGTGGGCTCTGTAATAATTTATTCTGGCATAATATGCCCAATCTTTTTCAGATGATACTTTACATAATGCTACCACATGTTTCCACACTTTTAAAAGGTCCATCTGCTTGTGGGAAAACCAAGTGGCAGATATGCTTTCAGGGTTGACTCGGTAATAATAAGTACATTTATCTGTAACTACAATCTTTTTCGCCGCTAACAATGCATAAAAGAAGCCTTCTACATCTTCATTAATCAACCCTTCCGGAAACCTCATTTTCCGGGCTATTTCAGCCTTATACAACTTGTTTACAACATAATGAACCGTATCATTTGAATGTATTTTGAAATATTTTTTTGCGAATTGATCCCGGGAAAATATAAAAACATGCCCTTTTTTGGGAACAACAGCCTTTCCTCTATTCCTTACCCGTTTAATATTTGAGCATGCGACGTCTGCCCGGTAACGTAAAAGCAATTGATACAGGTCTTCATACATTTGTAGGTCTACCCAATCATCGCTATCAACAAATCCAATATATTTCCCTGTTGCCACTTGTAAGCCGGCATTCCTTGCTGAGCTAAGGCCCCCATTATTTTTATGGATCACGGTTATCCTCCTGTCCGTTTTTGCGTACTCGTCACAAATCCGGCCGGAAGAGTCTGTTGAGCCATCGTCTACCAAAATGATTTCTAAATATTTATACGTTTGCCGGGTGATAGAAAAAAGGCATTGCCTTAAATATTTTTCTACATTATATACAGGAATAATAATGCTGATTTTATCCATGATTATCGGTTGGCCTTTAGCCTTGTAAATAATTTAACATACTTTGTTTTAACGAAGGTAATAATGGAGGCTTCCCATAAAATAACCTCCGGAACCCCCCATCGGATGGAAAGGTATAGCAGCTTCATGTAAAACGAGCCAGGGACGGCGTATTTTATGCACCGGCCAACCCGCCGGTTCGCCAGCATCCGTTCCACCTGCCCCCTTTTTCCCCTTTTTGTTAGGGTGCAGCTGGGGTTTGTCAGGTTTTCAAAGCACCCAACCAGCCGGTCAAGGTACCTGCGGGC
>CAJUDH010000036.1 GCA_910584845.1 uncultured Lachnospiraceae bacterium | reverse complement strand
TGCTGGATGACAATGGAAATCCAACCAAAGAACCTTATGATAACGCAACTTATATGGATATTGCCCCAGAAGACAAAGGTGAAAATATCCGCCGCGAAGTATGCCTGACTCTGGAGCAGATGGGAATACAGCCAGAAAGCTCACATCACGAAGAAGGACCGGGGCAAAACGAAATTGACCTTCGCTATTCGGATCCTCTGACCGCCGCAGACAACGCCATGACGTTCCAGACGGTTGTAAAAACAATCGCCCGGCGGAATGGCCTTTACGCTGATTTCAGCCCGAAACCATTGGAAAACAAACCAGGAAACGGCTTCCATATCAACCTGTCAGCCAAATCCTCTCCTGATACAGGCACTATCAATTACCTGATTGCAGGGATTTTAGATAAAATTGCCGATATGACGGTATTTCTAAATCCAACCGAAAGTTCCTACCGTCGTTTTGGCAGCAACAAAGCGCCAAAATATATTTCCTGGTCCAACGAGAACCGTTCACAGCTTGTAAGGATCCCTGCCGCTGTCGGTGAATACCGTCGTGTTGAACTACGTTCTCCTGACCCATCCGCAAATACCTATCTGGTATTCGCCCTGATCATTTATGCCGTCCTTGACGGGATTGAGAATAAACTAGAGCTGCCGGCCCCTGCAGATCTCAATCTGTATAAAGCAGATACAAATACCCTTGCCGATTTTAAACCGTTGCCCGGCAATCTTAAATCGGCCTGTGCAATCGCTGCAAACAGCAATTTTATCAAAAAAAACATACCGGATGCTATATTAAACATCTACTGTAATAAATAATTTACGCCAAAGAAAAAAAAGGAGGTGTAAAATGAGTTTAAGGGAACGCGTTTACAGCATACTCATTGTGTCTGCAACAGATAATTTCACCTCTGCCTTTGCCGACCTGCTCCCCGAAACAAGATATTCCCCGATTCATACTGCTGCCAGTGTCAACGCCGCCGAACGGATACTCGCCGAAAAAACGTTTGATTTTGTCATTATCAATGCGCCTTTGCCTGACGGTATCGGTACTCGTTTTGCGATTGACACCTGTACCAGTAAACAATCTGCCGTGCTGCTTTTGGTAAAAAGCGATATCCATGCCGGAATTCACGACAAAGTGGTTGAATATGGTGTGTTCACGCTGTCAAAGCCAACATCAAAGCCAACCATGATACATGCTTTTAGCTGGATGGAAAGCGCCAGGGAGCGTCTGAGGCAATTTGAAAAGAAATCCCTGTCTATCAAAGAAAAGATGGCAGAGATCCGTCTTGTCAACAAAGCGAAATGGATTTTAATCAGCGAATTAAAAATGAACGAACCCGATGCCCACCGTTATATCGAGAAACAGGCTATGGACCGCTGCGTTACAAAACAAACCATTGCTGAAGAAATCATTAAAACTTATACGTAATTTTCCAAAAAGCACTTGCCTACGATTGCAAATCACAAAAATATTCCAAATTCACATCAGCAAAACGGTGCAGCCTGAGGGCATTTTCAAACGTTTGATACCCCTTTGGTGGGACATATTCCGTTTCCTCATCCTTCTCCAGCCATTGAATAGCCCGTGCGTAATCCACAGCCGTACCCCATCCGTGAAAATACATACGCCCCCGTTGGCGGCAGGCATAGCTGCCGTTACATAACCGGCAGTTTTTTCGTAACACTGGAGCGCATAGGGCAGGTTACGCTCCGCCGCCTTGTTTTCCTCTAAGGGTGGTATTCCCAGCTGTAACAAGAGCCGGAAAAGCAGCGGGAGAGGAAATAGCAGGCATCCCGAAAGCCCTGCCTTTTTTGTTTCCTTAAGGGAAAAACCACCCATCCATGCTTCTGTGCCAAAACAGCTCCCTTTGTTACGACAGAAAATACCTCTCCATCCCTGTAAGCACTGCTGTCCTTTCACCGCACTCCGGACATGTGTAAGTCCCGAAATAATAGCAAAGACGCTCTATTCCTTCTACATCACCCAGGAGCGCAAACAGGTTGAACAGCCAGGCTTTTATATCCGCCAGGCTCTCGCCATCCCACTTTTCTTCTGGTACATCCACCTTTTCAATCCTCCCGGAAAAATCAAAGTAGCCGAATTCCATCTCTTCATCACAGTTTTCACAGCCCGGACAGACCATATAGCAGGACTCCAGTTCCGACATGGTAAATAGAAACGCCAGTTTTTTCTCCCCCAGTATTGCCATTACGGCAAAGGCAAACCCACGTCTCCAGCTGATGTGTTTTTCCCGTACATAATCCATATGCCCTGCCAGGAAATGAATGGTTATATCCCGGATCTGCCGGATGGCATTTTCATAGCTTTCCCACACATCGTCCTCTCCCGGCCTGTCGCCATAGACGTCCGTGGCCAGGCAGCTCCCGGCCGCCAGTATCCCCTGAAACAGCCACCCGGCATCGTCCTCCTTTTCCCAGCCTTCCATCAGCCTGGCCAGATAGGGGACAGCCAGCCAGGTAGCGGGGTAAAAGCTCATCTGGTGCCACAGGTTTTCACAGAGATTGTCAAAGGCCAGCTCATAATTTGTCTTTGGCCCATTGTCCAGACGGCGCAGCTTAAAGGTTTCAGGGGCGTCTTCCCTCTCCCCCATCAGAATAACCAGGTATTCCCTCACATCCCCATAAGCCCCCCTGTAATTTTCCCATAGAATGGAATCAAACTGCTGAAGCGTATAGGGATGCTGCCCTTCCTTCCGGCCGGCTGCTTTAAAAGGCACTCCCATGCAGGGCTGTCCATCTGCCTTTTTTGCTTTGGATACCGCTTTCTTTTCCGGCTGCTTTGTCTTCAGGCAATGTTCCGGCAAACAGACCTCTTTGATCCTGCAATCCAAAAAGCAGCTGGCATCCGAGATCCTGCTGCCTTCCAGCGAGAGCCGGGTCAGGCGGAACAGCTTTAAGATATCCTCCATATGTAAAAGTTCCGGGCATCTAAGCAGGCTAAGGCTTTTTAAATTTTTCAGATTCCCGAGAAACGCGCAGTCAACCACTCCGCAGGCGGAAATCTCCAGGCTTTCCAGAGCGGTGCATGTCATTAAAAACGAGAAATCATTCACCTGCATGGCGGAAATGGCCAGCTTTTTCAGCCGTGACATTTTCCCAACCACACTAAAGTCTCCCCTGACGATCTCAATCCGCTCCGGAACCGGATCATGAAAGGGGTCGGCCTGACTCTGACCGGCCGGGCGGCCGCCGCAGGCCAGACTCTTTATTTTCTGGAAGTCGTAAAGGTTCTCTGGCACCCTGCCGAGGGCCTGGGCAACGTAAGTAAGCAAGATTGGGTCTATTGTTATTTTATTTGATTCCATGTCGGCTACCTCCTAAAATCTGTAAGAAAATTTTCATACTCCTGCCCTGTCTGTTCCTGATAGAGCCTCTCATTTTCCGCACCCCTTCCCAGAAACGTGTTGAAGCCAATCCGTGCCCTGCGGTTGGGATCAGGCCATTCTTCTGACGGAAGCTGAAAAGACTGTAGGTGAGCGTTCATGCTTCATAATCCATCCCTCCCGTTATCAATATAATATCCGGTTGACACATTCTGCGCCAGAAAGACTTTCTTTTGCCCATGGATTTCGGATCCGCTTCCTTCGGCTTCTTCCAAATCGGCTTGTACATTTTCTCGTGTTCAAAAGGCCAGACTTGAAGCCAACCGCCACATTCCTGGTGATTTTCTCCCGAAGATGCGGGTAAAACGCCGGCCATAATCCCAGACAGCCGATAAACCGGCCAAAGCACCCCGGCCCGTTCCACGCCTCTAGGGCTTACATCGTCCAGCCAGTGTTTTGCCCCGCCTGGCGGGGCAAAACATCGGCGCCGGTATCATCTCTGCGGTATCATCTCTATAGGGATCATTCCATAGTATAGCCTTGCATGGCAGAAGGCGTGGCGCAAGCGCCCATCCTCTCCTCACCATCCGATTTCGTTATCGACTGGCCAAACCCTCAAAGGGTACCCCCGCAAAATACCACCACCACATCCGGCGTTGCCTGCGCGGGGATGCTGCGCGTAGTGGTGCCATATGTTGCCAAAAGAAGCTTCCCTGACAAAGAGCCTCCAAAAAACTGCCCGTTAGGAAGGATTCGGGACGTACGGCCCGACACGTTCAAGACAAGCGAGTGGTCCGAATTGATTAAATGGCCGCCTTGGTAACTTTGGGTAAATACATCTAAAACAGCATGGCTCCCCTCATCTGTATGGGCAATAGCAACCGCGCGGTAAACCGGCGGAAAAATCAGCGGTACAGGCGCAAAAAGGGAGTAAAAACAAGTGACGAAATCCCCCGCGTTCAGGCGCCGGTTATGCAAAACATACGTAGAGCCATCCAGGTTCATATTCACAATCCCCTGGTCCATGGTGTCTATCATCAGCGTCATGCCGCAGCCGGCCTGTTCATAGCCGGCGCTTTGCCCGTCTATCTGTAAGATCCTCCCGGTAATCGGTGCATACTGGGACATAAATGCCTCCGGTAACCTTTTCAAACTAATATATCCAAAAGAAAGCCCATCTGTGCATGGCATCCGTCACGAACCCTGTGCCTGATACATTTCATAGTACAGCCCTTTTTCCGCGATCAGTTCATCATGGGTCCCCTGTTCCACCACCCCCCCATGGTTTACCACCAGGATCCGGTCCGCGTTCCGGATGGTAGACAGGCGGTGGGCAATGACAAAACAAGTCTTGCCGTCCGTCAGGCGGCGCACCGCTTGCTGGATTTGGATTTCCGTGCGGGTATCCACATTGGATGTGGCCTCATCCAAAATCAACATAGGGCTCTCCTGCAGCATAGCCCGGGCAATGGTAAGCAATTGTTTTTGCCCCTGGGATATATTGGCGCCGCCTTCCCTTAATACCGTGCCATAGCCATTGGGCTGTTGCATAATAAAAGTATGGATATGGGCTGCTTTGGCGGCTTCCACCACAAGGTCTTGTCCAATTCCCTGGAAAAATCCGTCCCCTTTCCTGTAGCCGGATACCCCTGCCATCCCATAAGCCAGATTCTCATAAATCGTCCCGTGAAACAGCCAAGTATCCTGCAGCACCATGGCATAGGAACTACGCAAACTTTTCCGCTGAATCTCCCGGGCCTTCTTCCCGTCTACCAGGATTTCCCCAGACTGCGGGTCGTAAAACCGCATCAGCAAATTGATCAGTGTCGTCTTTCCTGCACCGGTAGGGCCTACAATGGCAATCAGCTGCCCGGAACCAACATGAAGGGAAAAATCATGCAAAATCACCTGGCCCGGCTCATAGCCAAAATTCACGCCCTGCATCTGTACTTCCCCCTGCATCGGCCCTCCGTCCCCTGCCCCCGCCCTACCGGCCTCTTGTGCCCCTTCCCCGCCTGACTCTTCCGGCAGCTCGTCCATCAGCGCAAAAACCCTTTCTGCCGCCGCTACGGCAGACTGCAGGTCGCTGGCCATGTTGGCCATCTCGTTAATAGGGCCTGAAAATTTTCGGGAATACAACACAAAAGAGGATATTTGCCCGACCCCCATCTTACCGGACAAATACAAAAACGCACCGAATACGCTAATCAGGGACAAGGAAAGGTTATTGATGAAATTCACCATAGGCCCTACGGTGCTTCCGTAATATTCTGCTTTATAATAGCCTTTTACTGCATCCCGGTTCTTTTCCTCAAAATCGGAAATCACATTGTTTTCACCACAATAAGCTTTAATGGCTTTCCTGCCGGTAATCGTTTCCTCCACAAAACCATTGAGCCGCCCCAGGCTGGCTGAGCGCTTGCGGAAAAGAGGCCGGGTTTTGTTGGTAATAAACCGGGTAATGCCGGCCGACAGTGGTACGGTAAACAAAAATACCAGCACCAGCCAAGGCGAAATCATTACCATCATCAGCAGCGCCCCTGCCACCGTTATGACGGTAGTCAACATCTGGATCAAGTCATGGGACAGGGATCCATTGATGGTGTCAATGTCATAAGAAATCCGGCTAAGGATGTCCCCGGTTTCATGCCTGTCAAAATACCCTACCGGCAGCGACAGCATCCGTTCAAATAAGTCCCGCCGCATTTCATAGGCTACCTTCCGGCCGACTACAATCATCAGGGCCGACAGCCCATAAGAAAGCAGGGCGGAAACCACATAAAAGATTGCCATCCAACCGGCATAATAAAATGCCCGCCCCAAATCCACTTGCCCTGGCCCGGGTTCAATGGCATCCACTGCATAGCCAGACAGCAGCGGCCCCATTAGGGCAAAAACATTGCTGGCCGCCGTCATTGCCAACGCCAGCGCCAAAAGCCCCCGGTACCGCATCATGTAGCAGCCCAGCCGCACCAGCGTGTATCTTTGCTTTTGCAGATAACGAAACGTTGACCCCCCCGTATCTACGCCGTCTGTCCTCCCCCGGAAAGCCATCCTGCCTTCACCTCCCTTATGGTTTAAATACGCCCGTTCCGAATGCCCTAAAATTGGCAAGCCCCATTCCCGTAAATCTTATCCGCCGGATTTCATGGGTAGCCTTTTATGCCCCGCACCCGGTCTGGGATTGGCTGATTTCCCGGTAAATGGCGCAAGACTCCATTAGCTCCCTATGGGTCCCGTATCCCACAGCCTTTCCGTCCTCCAGCACCAGGATATGGCATGCACCCATTACCGAACTTATCCTCTGGGCAATCACCACGCACGTGGTATTGGGGTAACGTTCCCGCAGGCCTTTCCTCAATTCTGCGTCTGTCTTGTAATCCAAAGCACTGGAAGAATCGTCCAGGATCAGAATATCCGGGCCGGCTGCCAATGCCCGGGCGATAAGCAGCCTTTGCCTTTGCCCGCCGCTTAAATTGGCGCCCCGAATATCCAGCTTCGCCCCAAGGCCACCCTTTTCTTCTACAAAGCCTTTTGCCCTGGCATAGCCGATAGCCTCCCAAACCTGTTCGTTTGCCAGCCCCCTCCCCATATCAATGTTCTCATAAATGCCTCCTCCAAATAACATGTCATTTTGAAGCACCACACCAAACCGGGTCCGTAAACTTTGCAAATCCATAGAACGCAGATCCTGGCCGTCTATCTTTATGGCTCCCTTGTCCACATCATAAAACCGCATCAGCAGTTGGGCTATCGTAGATTTTCCGGAGCCTGTAGCCCCGATAATCCCCAGGACTTCTCCCCGGCCTAAAGAAAAACTAATATTTTCCAAATTATTTGACGTCCCATTATAAGAAAAAGATACGTTTTCAAACTCCACATGGGGGCTTGGCTGCTGCAGGCTTCTTTGCCCCGCCCCTTTGTGCCAGGTTTCCTTTTCGCCTTGCCCCACTTTGGCCCGTTCCAGATCCCGCTCGTCTTCCAGTTCCAGCACCTCGACAATCCGGCCCGCGGAAGCTGCTGCCTTTGAAAAGACCATAAACATGCGGGAAATGGATAGCAACGCATTGAGGATAATCGTGAAATAGGTCATAAAAGCCAAAATCTTCCCCGTTTCCGAAAAGCCCCGATCCACCTGTACCGCACCTACACAAACGACCGCAACCAGCCCCATGTTCAGCAAAATATTCATGGACGGGTTTGTAACGGCGGCAAGCATGGTGGCTTTGCGTTCCCTCTTTGCCACCTCACGGTTTGCCTGGTCAAACCGTTCCTGTTCATACCCCTCTTTTGACAGGGCTTTTATAACCCGTATCCCTGCAATATCTTCCCTCACCAGCCGTACAAACCTATCTGTACTTTCCTGTAGCCCGGTAAACAAAGGGACGCTTTTTCTTGACACCAGCAAAACTACCGCCGTTAAAAACGGAAGGGTGGCCAGCAATACGCAAGACAAAACCCGATCCAACATCATGGTCATGGCGACCCCGCCTATCAGAAGGATTGGCGCCCTTACCCCCAGCCGCTGCATGCGCCCTATCATCTGATGGACGTTATAAGTATCGGAAGTAAGCCGGGAAATCAAGGACGGCTGCGTCAGCTCATCGGATTGCCGGTTTGACAAATACATGATTTTTTCAAATAAATCTTTCCTTATTACATAAATCGCGCTGCTGGCCACCTGGGAAGCCATCCGGTTCGCTAAGACATTAAAAACCACTGCCAGAACCGAACAGCCCAACATAAATATACCCCAAGGCAAAATCTGGCCCTTTTCCTTTGCTGGGATTACGGTATCAATCATATGAGCCAACGTCCATGGCAAAAGCAAATCCATCCATGTGCCCAAAAATTTAATTGCAAACCCACCTGCCATCCGCAGGTAAAAAGGCCTTAGGTAATATCCCCATATCTTTTTCATAGAAATCTGCCCCCGCTTAAATGGTTTAACCGTTGCCAGGGCCTTTCCGGTCCCTTTGATCCAGGATCCGCCCCTTCCGGGCGATGTACACGGCCTGTCCTGGGCTTTGCCCCTCCCGGTAGGCAGCGCCCGGCGCTGGTATCATCCCTGCCGAGATTATACCATAATACCCCCCGCCTCTGCAATCAGGCTTATCCGGCCGGCAAAAGGGGCCGGCTATCGGTTAAACGGCAAATTTGTTCCGCAAAATAACTCTTGTCGCAAAACCGAGGATATGCTATGATTGCATTGGAAGTTTACATTATCTATATTGGCAGCGCTTACCCTGGTGGGAAAAACATACGCCCCAGGCGCCGCCTTTTGGCGGCTGGCGGCATTACCGCCGCTTGGCTTACGTCTGCCGTTGCCTTGCCGGCCATCCAAATCCGGTGCCGGGGCCTGAAGGGGTTTTGCCACGCAGGTTTTGGAATATGCAATGCGCCGGGAGAAAGCGTGCCGGACGTACGCCAAGCGGCAATAATGTGGCAGAATCGCAAACCTGCGGTGAAAACCGCGTATCCCTTGTCCGCTAAGGGCAGTTTTACGATAAACTATAACGGGGGAGGTGTCTATATGACCAACGACCAAAGTTTCTCAGAATATCTTTTAGCCATAATGAATGCCCCTGACACAGAGTCCCCCGATCTATGCCGTATGCCGCAGACCGGTCCGGCGTCCGGACCGGATCCCCTGCAAAAGGGACCGGATACACAATTTATCCAACAAATCCGCAAACTTACCGATGAAATGCCTGGGGGGTTTTTCATCTACAGGGCTGACGGCCAGGAGGAAATTATTTATGCCAACCACGCATTAATCCGCATGTTCGGCTGTGAAACCATAAAAGAATTCCGGGAATTGACAGGCAACTCCTTTCAAGGCGTCGTGCATCCCGACGACCTGGACCAAGTGGAAAAGAGTATCTGGGAACAGATCGCCCACAGCCAATATGACCTGGATTACGTGGAATACCGCATCATCCGAAAGGACGGCACCATCCGCTGGATTGAAGATTACGGGCATTTCCTCCAAATTGACGGCGTAGGGGATTTTTTCTATGTATTTGCAGGGGATGCTACCGAAAAAAAAGAGCGCATGTTACGGGAAAGGGATTCGATCCTTTCTGAGAAAAAACTGGCAGAAGAAAAGCTGCAAAACCAAATTAACGCATTTAACAAAGAGTTGATGGCTATCAACCAGGAACAGCTCCAACGGTTAGAAGTGATTGAAGGCCTCAGCGTAGATTATGAAGCAATTTTTTATGCCAACCTGGATTTGAACCAAATCAAAGCTTACCGGGTCAACAGCTGGCTGGAAGAATTGCTGGGCCAGGACGGCCAAACTTATGATTTCACCGGATATAACGCCCGCTATATCCAATCCCTAGTTTGCCCGGAAGACCGGGAACGGGTAGCTACTGCCAGCTGCCCCGGCTACATCCGCAAACGGCTGCCCCAAAGCCAGACATTCCATGTAAATTACCGTGCCGTAAAAGACAAAAAAACGGAATATCGGCAGCTGCGCGTGGCCAATGTAGGGGATCCAACACATATTTCCCAGATTATCATAGGCTATCGGAATATTGATGACGATATCCGGCATGAAATGGAACGCCAAAAAGTATTGGAATCTGCCCTGAAGCAGGCAAAGTTAGCTAATATAGCCAAAAACACCTTCCTGGCTAACATGTCCCATGATATCCGCACCCCCCTAAATGCTATTTTAGGCTTCACGTCCCTTGCCCAAAACCATATTGACGATCCGGAAAAAATAAAGAATTGTTTGGAACAAATCTCCTCTTCCGGCCAGTTCCTCCTTACTTTGGTCAATAATGTATTGGAGCTGTCAAGGGCCGAGGCCGGCAACATCCAAATCCGGGAAGCCCCCTGCAATTTACTGGAACTGGCACAGGAAATCCAGACGTTTGTGCTTCCGCAGATTAAAAAAAAGGGCATGGTTTTCGACTTGAAATTCGAAGGTGTCGAGCACCCAAACGTGTATGGCGACCCTCATAAGCTACAACAAATCCTCTTATATTTAATCGATAACGCCATAAAATATACCAGCCCCGGAGGCCTGGTCAGGGCTATCTTCCGTGAATCCAAAAAGCCTTCCGGCGATTATGCTTCTTTTCAGATTATAGTTGAAGACAACGGCATAGGAATCAGTGCGGAATTTTTAAACCACATTTTTGAACCATTTGAACGGCAGAAAAATACTACTTTGAGCAATGTGCAAGGCATAGGCCTGGGCCTGACCATTACAAAAAGCATCGTAGACTTGATTGGCGGCACCATACAGGTGCAAAGCACTGTGGGCCAGGGCAGCCGCTTTACAGTCAGCCTTAGCCTCCGCATGCAGGAACAGGCGGAACCGCACACCGGCCGGGCTTTATGGCTGCCGGGCAACCTGTCCAAACAGCCCAAAATTTTACTCGTAGAAGACAACGAACTGAACCTTGAAATCGAACAAGAACTGCTGGAAGATGCCGGCTTTGAAGTGGAAATTGCCGAAAACGGCCGTATTGCCGTTGAAAAGGTTATGCAGTCAAAACCCGGTGAATACACGCTAATCCTTATGGATATCCAAATGCCGGTTATGGATGGCCATTTAGCTGCCCAGACCATCCGGAACCTGGATGACCCCCGGTTAGCCAATATCCCCATTATTGCCTTGTCTGCCAATGCTTTTGACGAAGATAAAAAAAAGTCGTTGGAAAGCGGCATGAACGCGCATATGGCAAAGCCCATGGACCTTTCCCAATTGCTGGAATTAATGAAGGAAATTATCCCATAACCATCGGCATTTTCCACGGGATACCCCTCTTCAGGGGAATCTTTCTCCTTTTGATTCCCCTTCGGATGCCCGCCCTTTTGGCTTTTTCCATACCAATTCAGCAGGCAAAAGTATCCATATCCCGTTTTAAGCCGAAATCCCCTTAAAATCTACAACTGCCCCCATTGCCAAATGATTACGGTTATGTACAGGCCCACCTCCCCCTCCCGCCATATACCCCTGGCAGCAAATGCCTGATTTAAAACAAGAAACCGGATCAACCCCCAATTCTGAAAACAGCGTACTCAACCATTTAGGCACGGGGTCCGGTGTTTTCACTTTCATTAAAACAAAACCCTCTTCCAAAATCATATCCCCATAGCTGCCCATCCCCAGTTCCAATTCATATTTCCGGGCGCGGATGTCAAAATCAAAGGTTAGCCTTAATCCTGGTTCCTCTTTTCCACAAAAAGCAATCCGGTTATACGCCACATATCGTATGGGGCATATCTGATAAAACCGCAATGTAGGATCCATTTCCCCCAACGTCTGCCTGCCTCCGCCAGGTCGTATTCCATAATACAAATATTTCTTGGCATCGCCGTATTTCATCGGAACCCTCCGCTTATATACCCTGCCGTCATATCCCCTTTTTAATTCTATGTATACCGTATCCTTTTCCTTTGGGACCCCATAGCTGCGCAACCTCAATTTTTCTTTACAAACCGGCCCTTCTTCCAAAAAAAGATTTTCGGTTTGGCCCCGTGAAGGGGCAAAGTATACGTTACATGCCAGGTATTTCCCATACGGCCCCGGCTTTACCCGCGTAATCATACGGCTGACCAATTCCTGATACTGCCCTTTTGTGACCAAATATTTTTTCTCGTCGTATTTAGAAATTTCCTGCACCATCCTATCCCCTCCTGATCCGGACCCGCCCCATTTACATTCCAAGGCAGGCGAAAAAACCAAACAAACCATCCGGCGAAATGTTATCCTGCCAGTACTCTAAATTTTAATGGAAAAATGTGTTAGGATTTTGATAAAAATGTGAAAAGATATGCAAAATAGATTTTCCGAAAATAAATAAGCCAAAAGGCGCGGCATACGCCGATCCTTATGGCTTCCAAACTGGGCTAGTTGGATTCGAACCAACGAGATGCAGGAGTCAAAGTCCTGTGCCTTACC
>CAJUDH010000035.1 GCA_910584845.1 uncultured Lachnospiraceae bacterium | reverse complement strand
GGCTGGATGATGCCGCAGGGGCCGCGGGGCCCGGGGAGGGGGGCTGCCACCTGCAGCGGAAGCAGACTTTCGACTAAAAATTGAATTTGTCAATTCTCCATATGTCTAGTGGCCAAACGGCTAAAAACTTAAAACATACCTGATTATGAATATTTATTCAATAATAAAGGAAAAGGGCTAAAATGTCTAACAAAGAAAATATTACAAAAAAAGCATTGCTTGTAACAACTGTAAGCGGGTTTGTCCCTCAATTTGAAATGCAAAATGTGAGGATCCTTCAAAATATGGGATACGAAATACATTATGCCGCCAATTATACTACACCTGCTTATGGCTACGATAATCAACGGCTAAATAATACCGGTATTATACAACATCAAATTGATTTTGAAAGGAAGCCTTTTAAATTCAAAAATATAAAAGCCTTTTTCCAGTTATACCATTTGATGAAAATAGAAAAATATTCATTGATACATTGCCATACCCCTATGGGGGGTGTATTAGCCCGGATAACAGCACATATTAACCGGGTTGCCCCGATTATCTACACAGCCCATGGATTTCATTTTTATAAAGGGGCACCGATAAAAAATTGGCTTTTTTATTACGCAGCCGAAAAAATTTTATCTTATTTTACAGACATACTTATTACCATTAACCAAGAAGATTATTTTCTTGCCAAAAAGAAATTTCATGCCCGGCAAATTGAATATCTTCCGGGAGTGGGGATTAATATATCAAAATTTTCGGATACCCATATAAATAAAAGTGAAAAAAGAAAAGCTTTGGGAGTATTGCCGACAGATATTATGCTTTTATCTGTCGGTGAATTAATCCCCAGAAAAAACCATGAACTTGTAATAAAAGCCATAAAAAATATCAATAACCATAATATACAATATTTTATTTGTGGGAAAGGTGAAAAAGAAGCATATCTTTCTGGCCTGATACAAAAATTAAATTTGGAAAAGAATGTACATTTAATTGGCTATCGAGAAGATATTGGGGAATTGTGCCAGGCATCTGACCTATTTGTTTTCCCGTCATTACAAGAAGGGCTGTCTGTGGCATTAATGGAGGCCATTGCCGCTAAAACCCCTGTTATATGTTCGAATATCCGTGGCAATACAGACCTAATAAAAAATCCGGATTCTTTGTTTAATCCTCATAGCAAGGAATCTCTTTGTAAATGTTTGCGCCATGCCTTGGAAAGAAAAATGGATGGAGAGGTTCAAACAAATTACAGACGGTTAAAACGTTTCGACGAAAAGAACATTATAAAATCTATGAAATCTATTTACGATAAAGCTTTGATTTTACCAATAAGCGCCACAGATCAATAATACCACTTTATGTAACCAGGTGCGAGGATGTATTTGAAATCCATTAACTGCCAAGTTATCTATATATAAATATAAAGCGATTCATAAAAAATCGGAGGCTATTTTTCACAATGAAATATACTGTAGAGGACATTAAAAAATCATTTCCTGAATCCAAAGCAAAAAAAGAACCTTTTTGGGGAAGGGTTTTTTTGCGAAGGACGTCTTTTTATATAACCTATTTCTTTATCAACCACAATTGGACACCAAATAAAGTCTCTTTGTTATCCTGCATTGTCGCCACAATCGGATGTATACTTTTATGCTTTGATCAATTGCTGTTTATTTGGATGGGGGTTTTTATCCTTAATATCTGGAGCGTTTTAGATTGTGTTGACGGAAATATAGCACGTTGTTTAAAAAAGACTTCTCTGGCTGGGGAATTTTTTGATGCTGTTGGCGGGTATACCATTTCTGCGTTTATAATGCCTGGTGTTGGAATGGCTGCTTATCATACCACAGGACTATTTGGCCAATACCGGATCTATTTGATTTTTATTGCCTCCTTAGCCGGGATCTGTGATATTTTTAGCCGCCTCATTTATCAAAAATATTCAAATTCTATGATGCAGATGGAATATAAAAGGATTGGGGCAGATGGCATAGCTGTTGAGAATAGCGGATTCTATTCTAATGATAACCATTTTTCTTTTATAAAAAAGCTTTCTCTATATATAGACTATGAATTTGGAATTGGCGGCGATGAATTGATGTTTTTAATTATTGCTGTTCTGATAAATAAAATTGATATATTTTTAATTATGTATTCCCTATATTACATTATGGGTTTTGTCTTAGTTTTTATTATATACACCAAAAAAATGTTCAACTATGAAAAGGAATACTTAAATTGAGGGTCAATTAGTTATGGATAATCACATATGTATATTTGCCAGTACAAAGTTTCAAATCTTAAACGCGATGCATTTGACGGTTTCAAAAAAATTATTTGCGGATTTGTATATCATAGATGAAGGGATATATAAAAATTGCCGTCTTTTGGCATCAAAAATAGAGGAAGAAAAAATCTTTCAACATGTTATCCTTATTAACGCAAAAAAAATTTTGAAATTTTCAAACTCCCAATACGTTAATAGCTTTTTATGCTATATAAAATATCAAAAAATAGTTTCTTCCTTTTTGTTGCCATATAAATATGATATTATGCTATTTTGTACCGGGAGCTTAATTGAACGCTTAACCAGATTTTTTTTTATACAAAAAAACAATTCGAACACCCGATTTCTTATGTATGATGAAGGGGTCGGAAGCTATTTAGATAACATGGAGCAAATCCATCGGTTGGGCGATAAAATATTAAGAAGGATAATTTTTAAAAAGGATGCAAGTAGGGTTGTTTTTGATAAATTGTTGTATATACCGGAATTATACATTCACTATAATGACCCTAAATATGGGAAAGCCTATGGAATTCCATCCATAGATTTTTCAAAAGAATTAGATATTTATAATAGAGTATATGAATATCAAAAATATTTTGAGTTAAAAGAACCGTTGATCTTAATGGATTTCCCCTATAAGGATTGTTTTACAGAAACCGGGAAAAGAAAATATGAAGCATTAATAAAACAAGTAGCACATTTTGAAAAATTTGAATTAGTTATAAAAAAGCACCCTTCTGATAAATCTAAAAATGAACTTAATGTTAAATATTATGATTATTCTGAAGTTCCATTCGAAATTATAATTGCAAATTCAGATATAAACAACAAAATTTTGTTATCTGTGTTTTCTACAGCAACGGTTACACCTAAAATAATCTTCAACAAAGAACCTACGGTTATCATTTTATATAAAATCTTCCAGGACGATTTTATTAAACCAAACAATTTTATTTGTAATTTTTTTGAAAGAGCGAAAAAATTATATCAAGGTGATAATTTTTATATACCGGAAACACAAGAGGAATTATTTTTCATTTTAAACCATTTGAAGGAAGAAAATGATGAATGCCAAACACAACTATAAATATTTTTCAACATGGATCCCTCTTCTTTTTATTGCATCCTTTTTATTATATTATTCCCATAAAATCCCCATATTAATATGCAATATGATTTATATTAGTATTGCAATTTTTGGTGGGATAAAATATTTCTGTGTTCCCAAAATTAAAATAAAGCATTATTTAATAGGTTTATTTTGCCTACTTACCATAGTATCGGGTATCAGTTCCGGAATACATACACAAAATATTAATTTTTCCCTATATTTAAAAACAATATCCTATGTAATCATTGCCATATTGGCACTTGAATATCCGCCTCCCCACATTGTAATCAAAAGTTTTTTTTATGGGGTATCGGCATGGTTTATCCTTATTCTTTTAAATAGTAAAATTGATCCTAACGATTACTTTTTACGGCTTTCCAGAAATTATTTTTCTGTATTATTGTTAGCATTACTTTGCTTATATTATTTTGCAACAGCCAAAAAAGCATGTTCTAAAATCCCTTTCACTCCTGCTTTAATCTATATGGTGGTATCCTTTTTGGCGGTAGGTAGAAGCGGGATTTTTTCTTCTTTAATATTGGTGTCAGGAATTTTATATATTAATTATTGGTTATATTCGCCTAATTCTAAACAAAAATTTATAAACGCTTATTTTTTAGGGGTGGCATTTATTATATTCTTATTTATTGTGGGGCAAACCAATATAGTAAATATAGGTTTTAGCAGGTTTAAAACTATGGGTATCAAAAGCCAGGGACGGTCATTAATCTGGAAACAATACTTTGGTTTAACCTATGGGTCTTTAACAAACCTATTACTGGGGAATCCCCTTGAAGGCATCGAAATATTTGAACACTATGAATATAATCTCCATAACAGCTTTTTACAAATGCATACCACCTATGGATTGCCATTCTCTTTAATAGTGGCAGGCGGATTAGCCCATTCATTATATTCATGCTATAAAAAGAAAGAATATCTAATTATATTGTTAATGGCCACATTCTTATTTCGGGCAACTACGGATCAATTAGGGTTTGCCTTTTTTACAGAATTCCTTTTTTACTATTTTGTTTTTTACAGTTTCTTTTCCGAACAAAAAAATAAAAAGCCAGTTTTGAAAGAAGTGAATGAGAAATGAAATCGGCTAATAAAGTGGTTTTCTCAGGCATATGGTACACCATTAGTAATTTCATGATAAAAGGAATGGTTTTTCTCACTGTACCTATATTTGCCCGATTAATGGATAAAAGCCAGTTTGGCGATTATAGCAATTACACAACATGGCTCCATTTATTAATGGTGATTGTTTCTTTTAACTTATATGCTTCTGTCAACAGGGCCAGATTAGATTATCCGCAACAACTGGACGCATATTGTTCATCCATCTTATTATTTGGAACCATTATTACGGCTGGCTTTTACTTTTTCATATATCTTAACCTTC
This sequence comes from uncultured Lachnospiraceae bacterium, assembly GCA_910584845.1. Classification (GTDB taxonomy): domain Bacteria; phylum Bacillota; class Clostridia; order Lachnospirales; family Lachnospiraceae; genus Brotaphodocola. The sequence continues at coordinate 7,495 of CAJUDH010000035.1, read as the reverse complement.
CAATATTTGAAAAGATATTTTCCGTAGACAGGTTTTATATCCATTTAATGTTCTCTTATTTATTAGTCCAACCCGCTTTGGAAGTTTTCCAAATAAAACAAACTGTTTTGTATCAGTATAAGGCGAATGTTGCCGTGGGGATCACATCCACTTTTCTGACTACTGCCGTTTCTGTACTGCTTGTTTTATTCATGGAAGATAAGTTGAAAGGACGTGTGATTGGCTACCTGTTCCCACTTATCTTTTTAAATATTATAATTTATGGTTATTTTATAATAAAAGGGAGGTGTTTCCGCCTAAGTTACTGTAAATACGCTCTTCTATATTCATGGCCATTTGTCCCTCACCTTTTGGCTAATTATATATTAAGTGCATCTGACAGGATCATGATTACCAATTTATGTGGAAATGAATTTACTGCAACTTATACAATTGCATGCAATTGTATGAGCATCGCAACCCTCTTTTTGACATCTTTAAATAATGCCGTTAGCCCGTGGATATTTGATAAATTAGAAAACAATGAAGAAAAAGATATTAACAAAATAACATACCCTTATTGCCTCATCTTTTTCTTGTCAGTTCAACTCGTAATGCTTATTGGCCCAGAACTACTATGGATCCTGGGTGGGCCTCAATATTCAAATAGTAAATCTATTATTATCCCCCTTTTAGTTAGCGCAGTATTGCAGTTTGCCTACTGCCTTTATGTAAATATTGAACAATATTCAAGAAAGACGTGGGCAATTGCTATGGGGACCGCTATTGCTGCCAGTGTAAATATAGGTTTAAATTTTATTCTTTTGCCTATTTACGGATATTGGATAGCTGCATACACAACGTTAATTGGCTATATTATTTTATTTCTGGTTCATTATTCCTTTGTTCGGATTATTGGATATAAAAATATTTATAATGATAAGATTGTATTTTTTATGATATTGGCTTCGATTTTAGAGCAGCCACTGATTCTATTATTATACAGCCATATTTTAATCAGATATATTATATTTTTGTCCGTAGTATTAAGCATTACCTTTTTATTTTTCGCAAAAAAGGATAAAATCAAACGTTTATTGCGAAAGGAAGGCGACTATTGACAACCATTCAAAATTTAAATAACAAAAGTAATAAAAATTCACAAATGTGGAGAAAGGGGATCTTATGAATTATTATGTAAATAAAAATGTCAAAAACACGAAACGCATTTTTCCTATGCAGGGGCGGTATGGATATAATCGTTATGATATGAATGAAAATCCAGAAGGCCTACCAGAAGATTTTGTAAATTCAGTCCTGCGGGAAATTACACCCGAATTTCTTTCTACTTACCCGGAACCAGATAAGTTTATCAATCAATATGCGGATTACATTGGCGTAAATTATGAAAACGTTGTAGCAACTAACGGGTCTGATATGGCAATCCGATATTTATTGGAAACGTTCTGTGAACCTGGAAAAGAAGTTGTTACCGTTTCCCCTACCTTTGAAATGTATGGGGTTAATTGTTCTATCCTTGGATTAAAGCATATTCCTGTCAGGTATGAAGATAACCTTACGGTTAATATGGATAAAATTATTTCTACAATTAGTTACAATACCGATATTATTGTCTTACTCAATCCCAACAACCCTATTGGTAATGTGTATACGGAGGATGAACTAAATAAAGTTATTAAAAAGGCAAAAGATGTCGGGGCCCTGGTTATTATAGACGAAGCCTATCATTATTTTTATGAAAAAACATTTATTGGCTATACATTGTCGGAACAAAATGTGGTTATCCTCAGGACTTTTTCCAAATTATTTTCTTTGGCTGCCTGCCGGTTGGGTGTAATCATAAGTAACCCCCAAATCATCCAGTATATAAAAAACATCAAATTAACTTTTGACGTAAATTCGATCGCTTTATTGTTTGGAGAAAAGATCCTCGGCCGCCCGGATATTATAACCCATTTGATTCAAGAGGAAGTGGAGGGCAAACATTATATACTTACCTGTTTAAGGGATCATGGATACCAATGCCGGGATTGTAACGGTAATTTTATTCTCGTTAAACCACAATCTGACGCAACAATTCTATCAAAAAAACTCCAGGCAGAAAAGAAAATCCTTGTCCATTCTTATGGTGACCCCTTACTAAAAGAATATCTTAGGATTTCTGTCGGTTCTAAAAAGGCGATGGAACCATTTTTGACTGTTTTTTTGGAATTGGACCAGGCTTAGTATTGGAAAATTTAGAAGAGAAGGCATGTTTGTGTGGAGGGCATAATGACAAAAGTTATTACATACGGAACCTACGATATGCTCCATTATGGCCATATACACCTTTTAGAACGGGCAAAAGCCCTTGGGGATTTTTTAATCGTAGGGGTGACTTCAGATGATTTTGATAAAGCCCGGGGAAAGATCAATGTACAGCAGTCATTAACCGAACGCATTGAGGCTGTTAAAGCTACCGGCTTAGCAGACCAGGTCATAATCGAGGAATACGAGGGCCAGAAAATAGATGACCTTAAACGGTATGATATTGATATTTTTACGGTCGGTTCGGACTGGGCAGGGAAATTCGATTACCTTCGGGAGTACTGTAGAGTAGTGTATCTGGATAGGACACATGGGATTTCAAGCACAGAGCTCCGCGCCGAAAGCAGAAAAGTCAGAATCGGGCTGGTGGGGGGCAATGAACCTCAAATCCTGGAAAAATATTATAAGGAGTGTAAATTTGTAAATGGTGCAGAAGTTTCCGGGGTATGTACATCAAATAAACAATTATTACACGGGATATTTAATGCTGCGCCGGCTACAAACACACTGGAAGAGCTGATGGAAATGAGTGACGCTTTCTATATCATATCACATCCTTCTGAACATTATACACAGGTAAAAAAGGCCTTGGAACACGGGAAGCATGTCCTTTGTGAATCCCCCATAGCACTAAGGAAACAAGAAATCAGGGAGTTATACAAGATAGCAGACAGACAGGGCCTGATCCTTATGGATGCGATCAAGACTGCATATGGTATGGCATATAACCGGCTTTTATTGTTATTAAAAAGCGGTAAAATAGGCCGGATTGTGTCCGTTGACAGCACATGCACAAGTATGCGGAATGTAGATTTGAATGACCCGGAATCGTCTGGTGCCTGGAACAGCATATGTGCATGGGGACCCACGGGGATGCTCCCGGTATTCCAGCTTCTTGGAACAGATTATGAAAAAGTAAGGCTGGCAAGTTTCTTCCATGATAAAGCCTGTAAATATGACCTTTTTACAAAGATGGATTTTGTATATAAAAAGGCGGTTGCTTCGGTTAAAGTAGGAAGGGGGGTAAAATCCGAAGGGGAATTAATTATTTCGGGGACAGAAGGGTATATTTATGTTCCCGCCCCTTGGTGGAATACCGATTATTTTGAAATCCGATATGAGGATCCGACACATAATAAGAGATATTTTTATCAATTGGATGGAGAAGGGATCCGGTATGAACTGGTTGCCTTTTTGAAATCCATAAATACGGGGAGGAATAATACGTATGTGGAAAGAAAAGTATCCGAAACATTTGGAAAAGTGTTAGATAAATTTTATAACGGTTCTGTGTATTCGCTAATGTAAAAACAGAAGACGGTTTATAGGTTTTTCCTAAATAACCTAAATATAATACAAGAAACGGAAAGTAAGAAAACATAATGGAAAAACTGATTATTATAGGCGCCGGAGGATATGCGAAGTCCGTTTTAGATTCCGTGGATATATATAATTATGAGATTTCAGGCTTCCTAGATGAATTTTCGGACAACCCCCTGCATTTGGGATACCCTATATTGGCAAGAGGTTTGAATGGATTGGGGCATCCTGAGCGGTATGTATATTTTATATCCATTGGAAATAACCAAAGGAGGAAAGCCTGGTATGACAGGCTGGAAAAAAACAACTATAGGGTAATCAATGTTGTCGATAAGTCGGCAATCGTATCGCCACAGGCCAAGATCGGAAACGGATGTTTTGTCGGGAAGATGGCTATCATTAATAGCAATGCCACGGTTGGCAATAACTGTATAATAAATACAAAATCTTTAGTAGAGCATGGCTGCACTGTTTCCGACCATGTGAACCTTTCTACAAATTCTGTGGTTAATGGGGACGTTAAAATTGGAGAAGGAAGTTTTATTGGCAGTTGTTCGGTTACAATCGGCCAAATTTCCATTGGCAATTGGTCCACTATCGGCGCAGGTTCGGTGGTAACGAAAAATATCGGAAGCGGCGTTACGGCAGTAGGTGTCCCTGCACAGGTTATCAAAGAAGGGGCTATGTTAGGGTAGGAATCATTAAGGGGAGGGATAAGGCATATGGGGAGAACGTATATTGTAGCTGAAATCGGCTGTAATCATAATGGTGATAAAATGATTGCCAGGAAGATGGTTTTGGAAGCAAAAAATTGCGGTGTTGACGCCGTGAAATTTCAAACATTTAAGGCAGAGGATTTAATCTCTATATACGCACCTAAAGCAGAATATCAAAAAAAGTCTACAGGAACGGAAGATACACAGCTGGAAATGACCGCAAAGCTGGAACTGCCACAGGAAGATTTTCTGGAACTTAAGGAATATGCGGCTTCTCTGGGCCTTGGTGTTTTTTCCACACCTTTTGATTCCGGATCCATTGATTTTTTGGAATCCACAGGTCAAAATTTGTGGAAAATCCCATCTGGAGAAATAACCAATTTGCCATACCTTGAGAGGATCGCCTCCCTTTGCTGTCCAGGCAAGAAAATCATCCTGTCAACAGGAATGGCTACAATAGAGGAAATCGAAACTTGCATTAACCTATTGACAAAAGGCGGAATGAAACCCAAAGATATTACAATTCTCCATTGTAATACCGAATACCCTACGCCGGACAAGGATGTAAACCTGCTTGCTATCAATAAACTTAAAAAGCATTTCCCGGAATTCCAAATTGGATTCTCAGACCACTCCGTAGGGTATGTTGCATCGATAGGGGCCGCTGCCCTCGGCGTTTCTTTGGTTGAAAAACATTTTACTTTAGACAAAGATATGCCTGGACCAGACCACAGGGCATCTGCCACGCCAAAAGAATTAAAAGCCCTTGTAACGGGCATCCGGCAGCTAGAAGCCATGATGGGAAACGGAGAAAAAATGGTCACGGATTCGGAACGGAAGAACAAAATTGTTGCCCGGAAATCAATCGTTGCGAAAAAGGCAATTGCAGAAGGCGAAACTTTCACCCTTGAAAACCTTACCTGTAAAAGGCCGGGAAATGGCATCAGCCCTATGCAATGGCACCAAGTCCTGGGAAGAGTGGCAGAAAAGGCTTTCCAGCCAGATCAGCTAATCGAATTATCAGGGATTGAAAATCAGGCATAGTAGATGCCTTAAGCAAGGATATATGGAAAGCGGGCGGCTTCTTTTTTATAAAAGATAGGCCCCTTTTGAAAAGCACTTGATCCACACAATTAGCAGAAGGGCACATATATGAAAAAAATAGCTATCATACCGGCAAGATCCGGGTCAAAAGGGTTAAAAGATAAAAATATCATAAACCTATGGGGAAAGCCGTTAATGGCCTATTCCATTGAAGCGGCGTTAGAGGTTCAAAGCTTTCAACGGGTTATTGTAAGCACAGACTCCGGAGAATATGGGGGCATTGCCCAAATGTATGGTGCAGAAATTATGTATCGGGGCGAGGGTTTATCGAACGATGATGCCTCAACCTATGCCGTTATTAAAGACTTGATCGTAAGGCTAGGGGAAGCTTTCGACTATTTTGTACTCCTTCAGCCGACTTCACCCATGAGGGATGCAAAACACATAAAGGAAGCCTTGGCTTTATTTGAAGGCCATTTTGACAGGTTTGATTTCCTTGTCTCAGTAAAGGAGGCCGAACATGCAGGAATGCTGGTTAAGCCTATAGATAATGACAACAGCCTTAAATACTTTGATGCAGATTTTTCAAATTATAAAAGGCAGGCTTATAAAGAGTTCAGCCCTAACGGGGCCATATATATAGGTAAGCCAAATCCGTACATCGAACGTAGGCATTTCTTTGGATCTAGAAGTATGGCCTATAAAATGTCCCGTTTTGACTCAGTTGATATTGATACAGAATTGGACTATGAACTGGCAAAAATCTGTATGGGACGTAAAAATAAGGCCAACAGGAAAACTATTTAAATGAGGAAAACAGACAGATGGGGAAATATAGGATTGCATATGCTACGGGATCCCGGGCTGATTATGGGATTGTAAGGCATTACCTGGAAAAGCTGAATCAAGATGAGGACATAGATCTGGAAATTCTGGTAACGGGCGCTTTGCTAAGCAAGGAATATGGCCATCAGGTGGACTTAATTGTAAATGACAAATTTGTAATTGGGGCTAAAATAGAACTTCCAATAGATACTACCAGCAATGCAGGGATCCTCCATGTAATGTCCGTTGCCTTAGATAAGTTTGGCAGCCTCTTTGAAGCTCAAAAATATGATTTACTGATCCTGTTAGGTGACCGATATGAAATTTTATCTGTCGCACTGGCGGCTTCTATGCAGAAGATCCCCATACTTCACCTACATGGAGGAGAAGCTACCTTTGCCAATTATGACGAGTTCATCCGCCATTCTATTACGAAGATGAGCAGGTTCCATATTACTGCAACACAAGAATATAGACATAGGGTCATCCAATTGGGGGAAAATCCAAAAAATGTTTATCATTTAGGGGCATTAGGTGCAGAAAACTGCATGGATATTGATGAATCTCAAGTTCCGGATATGATAAAAGATCTACAGCCCAAATCATATGCTGTAGTTTTGTTTCATCCGGAAACACTTTCAAACATTAACCCTTTCTACCAAATTCAGGAATTATTAAAAGCGCTGGACCATAACCGGAATATTCGATATGTCTTTTTAGGTGCTAATGCCGATACCTATTCCCATGAAATTCGCCAGGCAGTAAAACAATATGTGGAAAAATATAAAGAAGATTTATATTATGAAAATTTGCATACAGATGCCTATCATTATCTGGTAAAAAATAGCGCGTTTTTAATTGGAAATTCATCGTCCGGAATTATAGAAGCCCCAAGCTTAGGAGTGAGGACCATCAATATCGGAGACCGGCAAAAAGGGCGTGTACGGGGAAACAGTGTTATGGATGTCGCATGTTCCGCCCCATTAATCAGCAAATCGATTCGTATGTGTTTGAAAAATAAAATAGAAAGTATCACGAACCCTTATTATCAAAAAGACTCTTGCAATCAATATTATCTTATAACAAAACAGTTTTTGGAGGATTCTGTTTCTTTCAACTTTATCCCTAAAATTTTTTATGATATTAATTTTTAGGTATCGACTAGAAATAATTTTATTAAAGTGGAAGGTTATTTCTGCATATTCCTTTAACATAAAGCATGTGCCGTGCACCCCCGCGGCACATGCCCCTTTTATCCATTCATCCCCGCCTTAAAAATCCGT
>CAJUDH010000034.1:10556-13802 GCA_910584845.1 uncultured Lachnospiraceae bacterium | reverse complement strand
AGTGTTCCAGCTCCTTTCGGAGTCCGTGGAAGTCCAGATTTTTGTCCGCACCCCCATCTCCCCAGCCCCGTCGTCTGCTTATCGGGCCGGATGTAGGTCGTGGCCGTGGTAGCACGTCCTCCCTCTATAAAAAAAGACAGTAGGCAAAGCCCCGCTGCCTTTAGTGCTATTCGCTTATTTTACAAACTGGAAATTTCCAAATTCCACTACACATCCTCCTAAAAATTTATTTGTTTTTTCACTTTCTCGGAAGAAACAAATTCGAGATATTCGATGATTCTTTTCCTGTCATTTTCAGTATCGCCCCACCAACGGTATCGGGATAAACACATACGCTTTAAGATAGCAGGCTTATAAACCTTTTTCATCCGATAATTTTCAATATATTTAGATTTTGTAATAACTTCAATATATTTATGTCCATATCGGGGCAAACCAATTACAACGATTTTTTCATAACCATCACCCCATTGGGTTGGTGCAATAAATACTTTTGTCCCGCGAGAAAAATGTTTTGTGCCGTATTTTATTTCACGTTCCTCACCATATTCATGTTCCGGCACTATATTGCCAACAAGGCTCCAGCACCAAATATGGCCGTGTCCGATATATTGTTCATAGGACTCTGCTATCGCAGTTTTGTATGTTTCATAGAAATCCTCAAACGAGTTGTAATCGGTTGCTTCCTTAGATATTTCTATAATTTCAATCATGATGGCCGCCTAAAACAAAATGTAAAATTTATATGTACTGGTAAGCAGTTTATTAGAAATTAAGTATAGCACATTCTTTTACGGTTGTCTATCCTTCCGCTTTTGGACCAAAATCTTCCGAAGTACGAAAAGCCGGGGGCGGTACAAGTTCGTTTTCGTCAGATTATTGTATGCTTCATTTCCTGTTGCAATGATTTTTCTTAAAAAGGGGGTTCATTGACCAATATTTTCCTCGACGCCTGGTCAATGACGAAAATTCCGATGATGCAATTTGAAATAACACAGTTGGGGCTTTCTACAGTGTCTTGCGCAAATGAGGCAAACAGCGCTTGTTGGTGGGCCGCTTTTGGAAATGTGCTTGCCGGGGCCATCCACGTTGTCCGGAGAACATTGCCTGGTACTTCGCTCAGGAGGGAATATTGGTGTATGACAAGGAATTGACGGCAGGGATTGGCGATGCCACCGCTTTCCGCGCCGATGTCCGATCGTAAGTTTAGCCGGCACCGGTCCGGCGGTAGATGGGCCCGGCGAACATTATGCGGATGGTATTCGCCGTGGCGGAACCCGGGATCATCATTTTCATGCGGATATTGGGATCGTGGCGGGCTCCAGCTTGAAGCCATAGGGGGCCATGCTGCTTATGGGGAAGCCCTGTTGACACCGGGAGCGGTAGGCATCAGTCGCGCACTTTTGGATTGTTTCGCCCTGTTTTTATAATCTCTTATTTCGCCTTTATTTTTCGTTGGGCATGGAAATCAATGTCTAAAATTCATATCTTGTACCATGTGAAAGTAATCGCCCATCTGTTAATTCAATACATAAAATTATGGTATTTTCATCATCAAAATTATTATGTCCATTGTCAATCCATTCAGCAAAGGCTTTTTTCAGTTTTTCAGCAATCATTTGATTTTCTTTTTTTCCGAAATAACCTAAATTTATCCCCTTTCCATGTGCTGAAAACCACTCACCAGCGATTGCAATGGTAGAATTATTTTCTATATGTTTGATTTTATTTGAAAGTGCATATGTAATAAGATAAAATGTGCCATTCTCATAATAGGCATTTACATATCGTACATAGGGTATGCCGTTTTCTATTGTTGCCAAGGCTATAACAGTATCTTTTCCAAATCGTTCAATCATTATCTTTTCCACTTCTTCGTCTAATTTTTTCATGGGTTTATCTCCTTTTATATCTCTAATCTGTTGATCTTAATTATATCACAACCAACCACAAAAATATATTACAATCAATAGGTGCAGAAACAAGGGCAATTAACGCCGCCCTCCCAAATGGGCAGGCCAACAGGGGAATTTTCAGGCTTGGTGTATTGCTCCCCCTATTGCTTTTGTATTTTCCAGAGTGTTAACGGCCTTGCCGGAAACGGTTACAAGTAGAAATAGAAATCTATAGTTTGCTTCCATAGACTGCACGGTACGGCGCGGTTTATCCAAGAGGAAGCCTTGAAGCAATAGTTTGGAGCAGGATATTTGACATGACCGCGATTTTCGTGGCGGCATCATAGATTTTAATAAAAGTTGTATGAAAAATGGTCAAAAGAAACGGAAAAAGAAATAGAAATATAGGAAACCGGAAGTCAGATAAGCGAAAAAGTGGAAAGCCGACAAGCTGTAATGTTACAGGCTTGTCGGCTACGCTTATATCAAGTAAAGGAAAAATTTTCAACTGCTTGTCAACGGTTATTTATCATATATACCTCGCTTTTATCCTGTTCTTTTCCGGTCTTCGATCCCTGTTTCTGCCCTTTTCTAAATTTGTTTAGAATGTATCAACTGCAAAAGGAGCCATCTCCTGTAAAATAATGTTGTCCTAAGGCCGGCTTGTTAATTGATGCTTAAACCGGCGCTTGCATATCCTACAACAGTATTAACCAGAGATAATCCACTGGCTGTTGCGGAAAATACTAACATAAGCCGTGTTTGAGCCGTGACTGGAATATTAAGTCCTGTAAGTGCACCGTTTAATAATGTCCCAACGGATATGACTCCGGATAGTGATGGCGCCAGGTTGACCAATGTTCCTGCAATCGGGGCAAATACATTGTTTGGTGTTGCGGATTGGTAGATCTGCGCGTTTACAGTAACCGTAGAACCTACTAAGGAAAGCGCCGCTGTTGTACTGAAAAATGCACTAAATGAGGTAATGGTACCATCACGTGGAACCTGAAATGCGAAGTTAGAAAGTGTCCCACTGGCATTTGTGATATTAATTGTAGACCCCAAAATCGTAAGCCCTTGCACACTGCTTCCAAAGCCAATAAAGGCAGGAAGCCCTGCAAGTCCTCCGATGATTGTCGTCAGAGAAATTGGCAGCCCTGATGCAAAAGGAATTATCGCTCCTGTGCCTGCAATCCCCGTAGCGCCGGTTGCCCCCGTGGGCCCGGTCGTCCCGTCAGCCCCGGTTGCCCCGGTGGATCCCGTCGCCCCGGTGGGCCCGGTCGCCCCGGTAGGTCCCGTCGCCCCGGTGGGCCCCGTCGCCCCGGTTGCCCCTGTTGCTCCGGTAGGCCCG
>CAJUDH010000034.1:0-10456 GCA_910584845.1 uncultured Lachnospiraceae bacterium | reverse complement strand
GCCCCGGTGGGCCCCGTCGCCCCGGTTGCCCCTGTTGCTCCGGTAGGCCCGGTCACCCCATCGGCTCCCGTCGCCCCGGTGGGCCCCGTCGCCCCGTCGGCTCCCGTTGCCCCGGTAGGCCCGGTCACCCCGTCGGCTCCCGTCGCCCCGGTGGGCCCCGTCGCCCCATCGGCTCCCGTCGCCCCGGTGGGCCCCGTTGCCCCGTCGGCTCCCGTCGCCCCGGTAGGCCCCGTTGCCCCGTCGGCTCCCGTCGCCCCGGTAGGCCCCGTTTCCCCGTCGGCTCCCGTCGCCCCGGTGGGCCCCGTCGCTCCGTCGGCCCCGGTTGCCCCGGTAGGTCCCGTCGCCCCGTCGGCTCCTGTCGCTCCGGTGGGCCCCGTTGCCCCGTCAGCCCCAGTTGCCCCGGTGGGCCCCGTTGCCCCGTCAGCCCCGGTTGCCCCGGTTGCCCCGGTTGCCCCGGTCGCCCCGTCGGCCCCGGTGGGCCCCGTCGCCCCGGTTGCCCCGGTTGCCCCGGTCGCCCCGTCGGCCCCGGTTGCCCCGGTGGGTCCCGTTGCCCCGTCGGCTCCTGTCGCCCCGGTAGGCCCTGTTGCCCCGTCGGCCCCGGTTGCCCCGGTGGGCCCGGTGGGCCCGGTCGCCCCCGTGGGGCCTTCATCTCCCGGACAGCCTTTTGGCCCCTGGGGCCCTACCGGCCCCGTTGCCCCTTGAATACCCTGGGGGCCTGTCACACCCTGAGGCCCCATAGAGCCGGTTGGGCCGGTTGCCCCCGTGGGCCCCGGAATGCCTCTGGGGCCCTGAGGTCCCATATCCCCTTGAGGTCCGACGGGGCCAATGGGGCCCGCAGGGCCCGCGGGCCCTATTGGTCCCATATCTCCCTTAGGGCCTTCACAGCCAGGGTCGCCTTTTGGGCCGATGTCACCTCGAACCCCCTGGATACCTTGAATACCCTGAGGGCCTGCGTAACCTCTCGGGCCCGCACAACCTCTTGGCCCGGTGTTTCCCGTAGGCCCTACTGGGCCTGTATTCCCCCTTGGGCCTCTTGCGCCAGGGGCGCCGGGAACCCCTTGAGGCCCCATAAGGCCTTGTTCCCCTCTGTCGCCTTTCGGGCCGGGGCAACCGGTATCCCCTTTCATTCCCGCAGGCCCCATAGGCCCTTGATCCCCCTTAGGGCCTACGGGCCCACGTTCACAGCAATGGGGATGGCATTGATTTTGACAGCAATTATATAAATTATTTTGATTCATCCCAAATACATCCTTCCTGATTGTTTTGAAAAAGTACTTATTAATACTTTTTTCTACAAATATTTTATGCGGCTTTAAAATCATTGCTACTCTCTTGTCCCAAAAAACAGCAGAAAACACCCAGTAGAATATTTTTATAGCCAACCGGAGTGTGTAATCACACTCCGGGACATTTACAAGCTGTCAAAATACCGTTTGTTGTAAAGATATGATTGGGAATAAGGTTTACAGGCTCCGGCCTTTTCATTGTATTCCTTTGCCTTTTTCCGATCCCCTAATTTGTCATAGCATACACATAATTGTAAAAACGGTACATAATCATAACAATCAGGCAAGGTAAAACCACCGGAATGTTCATTCTTAGGCACATTCAATGCTGTTTCATACCAATAGATCGCATGATGCAAGTTTCCATGTTCCAGAAAATGTTTCCCGATTTCACAACACAATTCTGCTCTGGGCAGGTCAAAGCTCATGCTGCGTAAAAGGGTAGCCAGGGCAGATTGTTCCTGGCCTATCTGATAATAGCAGCTGGCGCAAATCGAACATGCCTCTATTTTATTTTCAACCCATCCGTCTGCTGAGAGTAAAAACTCTTCCAACACAGAAATAGCCTTTTTGTATTGCTTATGGTAGTATAATTCCCGCCCGTAATAATATTGCTGCCTCGGTTCCAATTGCTTTCCGTCTGAGGCCATTTTCTGGTATATCCTCAAATTCCGGTCCGGATCCGCGGCGCCTATTTTTTTGTGGCAGATTGCAATATCAGAATATATTGCCTTGCCGTTTGGCGGGATTACTTCATGGACTGCACCAATCCAGCGGTATTGGGGGCAATTCCGGATCCATCTTTCCCTGAAATAAGAAAAGGTAGGCTTACCGGCTTCATCAAAAGAAGTATTATATTTCATCATTACAATATCAATATCCGGCGGCAGGGATTGTTTTAAATGTAAAAATTTATCCTTTTCAGTTTCCTCTAGAATATCATCGGCATCCATCCACATACAGTAGTCCATAGATGCTTGGGAAAAAGAATAGTTCCTGGCATCAGAGAAGTCATCCTTCCATGGGTATGAATAAACTTTTGTTGTATAATCGGACGCTATTTCTACGGTCCGGTCAGTGGAGCCGGTATCTACGATTATAATTTCCTCTACGAGTCCTGCCACACTGCCAAGGCAGCGGGCAATATGCACCTCTTCATTTTTAACAATCATGCAAAGGCTTATTGTAGGCATATCCTCTCCCCCCACTTCTTTGACCTATTGTCGATAAAGTTTTAATATAGTCAGGTCCATGCTGATTTTGGAAGCCTCCGCTGAAGAATGCCAAGCAAAGGATAAGGTGGAACTGGCGGGAACCCCGACAATAAAATATCTTGATATTGCCAGTATTTCCTCTTGCTTAACCGCTTCTGCGTATGAGGCATAGGCATCCTGCTCACAGTTATTTAATAATGGAGTAACTTTTATGAAACTATGCTGGTTCATTACGGTGGAAACATAATAACTAATAACATAGTAGCCCGGGGCCAGCGCGACAGTACCGTTATCGCAAAGAGAGATATTTTGGGTTATATCTGGTATTTCTATTTTGAGTGGAAGGATGGCCCTCTCCGGCATAGTAAGGCCCTGGCTTAAAAACGATGCAAATATACTATTTTGCGGATAACCAGGGGGGCCTGCCGGTCCGCGTGCCCCGGGCTCTCCCCTTGGCCCTTGCGGCCCGGTAACTCCTTGCGGCCCCTGTGGCCCGGTGACCCCCTGTGGGCCGGCTTCCCCCCGCTCACCAGGGCAGCCAGGCGGCCCTGGTTCCCCTCTTGGCCCTTGTGGCCCAGGTACTTCTCTTGGTTCCATGGTTTCAGGTCCACAAGGGCAGGGAAGGTTGCATCCCTTCTGCCCTGTGGCACTTGTATGCGGAATCTGGCTTGGTATGGCAGTATTTTCCCCGCTCATAAAACCAGTGGGAGGCTGGGGTGTGTTTCGATTGCCCTCCTTGTTGGGAGCCCTCATGCCAAACAGGTTTGGCGGATTAAACATCCAATTCGCATTAAAATTATTCAATTGAAACCACCTCATAATATTAGATATAAAACAATGGCACATTGGCCATAATAAATTATATGCAAGGAAAATAAATTCGTTTTCCGGGTTTGCTAATACATCAAATTTCAAACGTTTTTGTACCGCAAGCAATGCCAGGCCATCCTATGTGTTTGGACAAATATCCCCATACCCTTTGCATTGAGGCAACCTATGAGCTTGTACCCTTTCGTGGTTTGCAGGCCAAGGGCCTGATGGATGTAAATGCCCCCACTGCATATGGATTATTTGATTTTCTTGACATACCTTAAAGGAATCGTACTTATAAAATTAAAGGCCGTAAAAACGGAGTGGATAACCCCATTTTTACGGCCTTTTTGTGAATCTATCTTTTATTTTAATAATGTTTCATATTGGAAACTGCCCATAGACTTTTTAAGTAGCCATAGCCCTAATAAAGCACATAACCCTCCCACAAGAACCAGGATCCATGTATCCACCAACAGGATCCCCGTAAATTGTCCTGCTACCAAAAATATCACAGGCAACAGCAAAAAAACTGCCCCTTGTTGGGCATCTTCTACGCTTTTAGCCTTGGCGGATGCCCGGACTGTCAGGGTAATGGCGATCAGGGACACCGCTGGTGAAACTAATAACATGACAATCAGCCATTTTCCATCTGGCATTATAAAGCTGCCGGTTGTCAACAAGGTTTCTACTTCCAAAACTATGGACATAACCAGAAAAGAAATTGCAGATACCGACATGCTCAACCATAAAGATGCCGCCACTTTTGCCATGAATATCTGCTTCAGCGGCAATGGGCTGTACAAAAGGGTTTCTAGTGTCCGCTTCTCTTTCTCCCCTACAAAAGAGGAAGCAGACATCACGGAAGAAGACATAATAGGGATAATCAGGAAAAATACCGGTAGGATATAATTCAAAACCATACGGATAATACTTTTATGCATACTTTCATCCAATTCTAAATGAGGCAGCATTTCTACCATTTTCAAAAACCCTTCTTCCTCTTCTGGCACAAAGTATGGAATAAAAATAAAAACCGTGGGCAGAACCACTGTCATTACCATGGGGACAATGAGTAACGTATAAAACATCCGTTTGTTGGATGTGATTCCTCCTAAATCTTTTTTGATGATAGCAGCCATCGGCATATTCACAAGCCATTTTTCTCCTTTTTCTGGTTCTCAGTTAAAATGAAATAGATATCTTCCAAAGATAACTGGTTAGACGAGACATGATAGACCTTGTTTCCTGCTTCCACAATCCTTTGGACAATTGCCGGTATCTCTTCATAGGATCTTGCCTTGACTTCAAAGGCCATGGAGCCTACCTTTTTATAAGAAAACGCCTCCGGAATGCCGTCCGCCTCAATTTTTATGGTAATCCCCGGATATGTGTTGTAGTGTAAAGGCTTCTGGGACAAGCCGGGTTCCGGGGGCTGCAGGGAGGGCTGTCCGTGAGAATATGCTTGGCCCCGCAAATCCTCCAAAGTTCCTGCTGCCAGCAAACGGCCCTGATCCATCAGGCCATAACGGGTACAAATCTCCTGGGCGTAGCGCAGCTGATGGGTACAAAGAAAAACTGTGATCCCTTTTTCTTGTGCCAGTTTGCGTATCATGGCATGGACGTTCCTCGCGCCTTCCGGGTCCAGACCGGAAGTTGGCTCATCCAAAAATAAGATTTTGGGCTCATGAAGCAGCGCCCTGGCCAGGGAAAGGCGCTGCCTCATACCGGTGGAATAAGTGGTAAGCTTTTGATCCATAGCATCTTCCAACTCCAGCTGTTTTAGAAGTGCCTTTCCCCTTTTTACGCTTATGGCCGCACTTAGGCCAAATACAGCCCCGTAAAACACCAGGTTTTGCAGCCCTGTCAAGGAGTCATACATTTGTGCATGTTCCGTCATGACGCCAGAAAGGGCATGAACCTTTTCTGGTTCCATAGACGGGTTGATACCAAATACATGACATTTTCCTCCTGTAGGCGTAAGCATTCCATTGAGCAGTTTTACTGTCGTGGTTTTCCCGGCCCCATTCGGCCCCAAAAATCCAAAAACTTCTCCTTCATCCAGATGGATACTGACCGAATCTATAGCCTTTTTTCCGCCAGGAAATATCTTAGAGACACATGTAAGCGCTACAGCTTTCATGCACTACCCTCCTTTCCATATGTTTTTCCCCTGTAATCGCTAAGCCTATCTAATTTGTCAACTTTAAATTTTTCTTACTATAGCATAGTGTGGGCAATAGCCGTGTGAATTATTATAATATTTAAATAAAATTTTTCTGAGATAGAGATTTATTTAAACTAATATGTAAAATTAGTTTTAGCAAATACGGCTTATTTTGATAGTAAATATCCAACAAGACAAAGAGAAAATTTATTTCTATCTTCTTTATATATCAGAATCCTAATAATTCTAATATATCATATATAAGCGCAAAAAACAGGAAATATTTTTTCGGTTCCATATTTTTATATGCGGTCTTACATGTATAGATATTTCTTCGATTTTTCTGATTATAGTTCTATAAATTGGAAGCTATTTGATTCCCCAAAGGCCAACTTGCATATTTAAAATCCATAATATCTCAACAGCTTTAAATCCACAACTTCGCATTAGTTCTATATTCTCTGATAATGAAATCGGAAAGTAATCTTTTCCATACCGATTAATATGTTCCTGGCTTTTTGCAAAACTTTTTCCTTGTTCTATTTGCTACCTTTTCCACTTTTCCAAATAAACAGATTTTCCTAAATTTGTTTATAAAATTGCTCGTAATATGGCAAGGTTTGTTTGATTTTCCCATCATAATCACTCGAATCAAATGCCGATTTATTATCATTCATAGGTTATCTTCCTTAAGCTTTAATTTACTATTGAATTATATATCCTTTTCTTAAAGTTAATATGAATTTTTCATACTATTTGTTCATCAAAATGGAATACTGTACTGCAAAATACCCATTTCTATTTCCCCTATAATCATGGATATATTCTATATACATCCTTATCTTTTACCAAAATAATTATAGAATAAAACACAAACGGTACAATATTGGTTTAGATAGAATGTATATAATAAAATCTATTCTCGCGTACAGTACAACATTTTGATATATCATATAGCCTTGCTTTGTTGAAAAAATTATCGGGAAAGAAAATCTGACACAATCTCAATTGCTATTTCCCTTGCCGACGAGCCAGATATATTCTTACCGTCGGTTTTTCCAAGATGCACACAAAAGTATATATTCCCTTTTGCACCTTCCGCAAATCCTGTAAACCATGCATCAACAACAACACCCTCCGCTTTTCCCATTCCGGTTTTTCCATATATCAAAATGTCAGCTTTGTTTTGTCCTGAAACCAACATAACCTGCTTTAATTCATTCTGTGTTTCTTTTGAATAATCTGAGTTTTCGCCAAAAATACGTTCCAATACCTCCACTTGCTCTTTTGGTGAAATCATTAAAGACGATTCAATCCAAAAACCGGTCAATGCCCGATGATTATTGTTAGTATTCAATTGCCCGTCCCAATCAGAAATATCACAATTGCCATAGTGAAGTTTATTCAACTCCTTTTTCATCATATCTTTTCCAATATCATCTATGACTTGCCTGTAATACCATACACAAGAAGCCCGAAATGCTTCCGTAAAATCAATATCTCGATTCCAATCCTCATTCCAGAATATTTCACCGCTCCATGTTCGTGTAGAATCCTCCGGCTCAAGGATTCCGTTTTCCAGAGCAATCAGGGAAGAGATGATCTTGAATGTGGAACATGGTGATCTTCTCGTCAATGCTAGATCGCTATTATACATGGTATACCGTCTGTGAGCCACATCATATATGACTGCGGTTCCATTTATCCCATGAAAATATTCCGACCAATCTGCGTCAACAACCTCCGGTTTTATCGGTATATCCTCAGTCGGATCTTCACTATCTGCCTCTATGGGAACACTGTCTAATTCCGCTTTCGGTTCCCCTATTTTCTCATCTTCTAGTTCTTCTCTTTCATTTTCTATAAAAATATTTTCTTCTACATTGTAATTATTTTGGCATCCTGTTAAAATAAATACACATAGAAATACCCAATATGCCACTTTTAAATAATCACTTTTCTTTTTCATATTTTCTTTTATTTTCTTCAGATATTCTTTCTTTTTATTTGCATTTCTTGTTTGTTTATCTTTTCTTAAGCAGGATATTTGAGAAATAAAATGTGGATAATCATTAACAAAAACGGTTTTTATAATTATTATGATAACAATATATTTTGGTTTAAAAGGCAGGAATAACGTGTAGCTATCTCCTGCCCTGCCGGACAAAGTTTTTAGCTTCCGTATCCGTTTACACATCATCCTTGCCGTTGCTTATGAATCTTGTAGAAATTCCCTTTTCTTTCATGCGCAACGCCTATTCTTTCGCGTCGAACAGCTTCATACTGCCAATGGGGCAGAAACCAAGTTTATCCGCTTCCAGCAGCTCCATCAGCCGTTCGCGCCCTTTTGTGGTGTTATGCCTTACATTCCCCCGGTGGCGGTTCCGCTTCGTGTAAAGCTCGCAGACGGTCATTCTCTTTCTGATTGTGCCTATCCCGTCGTCAAGGTCTTTCTGTATCTCTTGTTCCTTTTTTAAGGGGTTCAAAAGCCTGGAAATATTCTTGTCATTCTTAGGCTTCGCCTGTGCCAGCCGCGGGTTCTTCCCCACACATTTCAGGCCCTGCCCCCTCCGATGTATACCGGAAAGGCGTGATACAGGTCATCTGCGCCCCGTCCACCTGCCCTCCCGAAAAAGTCAGCACGTCCCCCAGATCCAAAGCCGGGTTCCCTATGGTGCTGGAATCAAAAGGCACATAATTCACCATAGACAAATTATTCAGGATATTCCCACACAACTGCCTCCTGGTCTTTCCCGTCCAATCATACCTCCGGGTATTCTCCTACACCGCCCGCAGGAACGCCTCACTTATCGGATATATGAAAACATTGCCTCCCACGCAAAAACACCAGCCTTTTCAGACGGATGCCCTTCCTAAAAACAATCATAATTTCCTTAAAAAAGAATTTTTCAAAATACTTTTTATCATAAACACATGTACTGGTTACATGGGTTTTAGATTTTTATTAAGTCTATCCACCATCCACGCAATCCGCTTTTCCCGTCCGGCGTCTGTCTTTGCATCAAAAAACGCCCGTGTATAAGTCTTCTTCACGGATAAGGACATCGCCTGAAAATTTGTGTAGGCAGGTTCATAGCTTTCCAATATCGCAGAAAGCCGCGCTATCTGCTCTTCTGTAATAACTGCCAGCGGATTTACCGCATCCCATTGTCCGTTCTTTTTGGCATCTGCTATTTTCTTTCTGCCATAATCCGTCATACGGCCCTGCACTTCAAGCCTTTTGGCTAATTCCTTGTTTTTGTCCGACCACTTGCTTTTTTCCCTACGCATCGAAAAATACTTTTTATAGGTTTTGTCGTCAATCTTTTCCATCTGACCGTCAATCCATCCAAAGCAGAGCGCTTCTTCCAGCGCTTCTCCCGCTTTAATTGTTTTCGGTCCGCCAGCCTTGCCAAACAAAATCCAAATACCGGCACTTGAAAGGCAATTATCATAGAGCCATTTTCTAAATTCATCTCTGCTCCCAAATTCCATTATATCGCTCATCACACGCCACCTCTTTCCTCTGTCTTATCCGCCAAAGGCCCACTATCTTCAACAAAAAATGAATTGAAAATACTTTTAAATCAATTCCAAAGCCCTTTTATAAAGCGGATCCATCTCACAGCCGCAGCTTCCGCATTCCTTATCTGCCTGTTTAACCGTTGATATGAATGCATCCCTATCAAA
This sequence comes from uncultured Lachnospiraceae bacterium, assembly GCA_910584845.1. Taxonomy (GTDB): domain Bacteria; phylum Bacillota; class Clostridia; order Lachnospirales; family Lachnospiraceae; genus Brotaphodocola. Next base: position 1,289 of record CAJUDH010000034.1, on the reverse strand, counting down.
TTTTCCGTCCAACCATTGCTGTGCCGGAACAGATATTAAACCCCATCCCGATACAACGAACTTCTCCATAATAGATTTTAATTCTTCTATAATGTGCTCCTTTCATAATAACAATTTTCGTCTCCTTCCCACCATTATATAGGATATTCCGCCAAAAAGCATCTGTTATTTCTCCTAAACTCCATTAATGTAAACGATACCTTCCAAAGCCCCTTAAAAGATGTATCCTTAACCAGCACTGCCTTATACCCCTCAACAAACATCCCCGGCTCCTTCATCTTTAGCGTCTCCGTATCAAAACCCCCCGATTTTCTCCCTCTGTTTAAATTATCAGCACTTTCAGCTACTTGAAAAAGCACCAGCCATTCCTGGCTGATGCCCATTGATACAATTATACCTGAAACTTAAAAGCCTATCTGCCCCTGTGCTTTTCCTTCCGTTTCTGCTGTTTCAGCTTAAACATCCGCTGCTTCCTGGCCTCTTTCTGCTCCTTGCCAGCCTGCCGGCGCTCCGTCCTCCTCTCTTTCCTCTGCAACTGTAACGCCTGTTGGGACCTTGTACCTAGCCCGGCTTGCAGGGTTTGCCTCCCGGCCTCCCTTAGCCTCCGCTTCGGGTTCACCCTGCCGTCCTTCACGGCCGCCTTCACAGCCGGGCTAAACTTCAAGCCATAATAATTTTTAAGGATAAACCCCAAAATCTCATAGTCCTTGGGTTCACTCCCCAAAACCACCCGGCATACCGAAAGTTTCCCGTCCTCAACACGCTCAAACACGCCAACCCAGAACGGCCCCTCAAAAAATACCGTCAAACCTGCCTTTCCTCTGTCCATAACGAAACCCTCCTTAAATGTGTTATGAACAAAGAACGGACAACCCAGGAGGGCAGGTTACTTACCCTGATACCATCAGGACGGCCGGGCTACCTACCGGCTCTGGCACATCTCAAAGATGCACGTTGCGTTTTTATCTTTGCTTTTTCTATTTTCAGCAGGATTTACTCCCGCTAAAAACCAAATTTGTATCTGTCTATAACTTCTTATCTCTTTCAACGACTTTTGAATGTCCTTATAAACTAACGGCCGCATACAGTCCTCATAAAAAGATATATCCGCCTTTTGCAGTGCCGAATAAATATCATTTTTTAACTCCGGTTTATCCTTCACAATCATCGGCAGCAGCTGGATACATTGCCTTGCCGTGACCGGCTTAACCATAGCCAAACGGGAATTTATTTATTTTCCATAATCAATTCTTTGCACTTCCATTCTTCACCCAGAATACAATATTTTT
>CAJUDH010000033.1 GCA_910584845.1 uncultured Lachnospiraceae bacterium | reverse complement strand
GGAAAGACCGGGGACTGATGCCGCCAATGGAGCCGGAGAAAACGCCGGATTTCCGTTTTTCTGATTTACAGATGACCTTATATTACAAAATCATAATTTGACGGAGGGGATGGAATGATTCCGAAAAGCTATAAAGGAAAAGGCCTTTTAGGAAGAAAGGCAACCATAAAAAGTGATACAAAGGATAAAGGCGGAAACGGGATTGGAGCCGGGGCAACGGTCACGATTACGGGAGTTGTCAGAGGGAAAGGCGTAACGATAAAAACGGAGAAGTGCCCACATTGCGGCCAGTATGCCTATATAACCGGGGTATCACGGGAGCAGCTTACATTAAAGGATTAGAAAGCGGGGAAAAGAGGATGGACAGATTAAGGGCGGCGGAAACAAAGTATAAAAGCTATACGCCTATCAATGGAGTGGTGGAGCCGGATTTTCTGGAATATCTCAAAGAAACATTCCGAAAGTGGCAGCAGTACCACAAAGAGGGCGTGGCTTTGGGCAGCCGTGAGATTGCGAAGCTGTCAAACGTGGTGGATGGGGCCAGGATAAATTCCCGTTTTGGGTTTGAGAAGTTCGCCAACCGTTTCACGGATGAAGAGGGCCAGGAATGGTTTTCTTTGATGATTTATAAAAACCGGGAAGAAATGGAAATTGATGTAGAACCTTTATTTCATTTTGCAACAAAAATTCAAAGATAGGGGAGCGGAGGATGATGCGCGGGGGAAAGGTACACCACCATCCATCAAAGGCTTTAACACAATAGAAGATATACATACCAAGGCTATGGCTGTGGCGGTAGAAGCAATACAAACTGCCGCAATGATTCTAAAGTATGATTTAAGCCCTTCAGACAAGACAGAGAACGGGGGAAACGATTATGAGTAAAACGGAAGCATTAAAAGCGGAACTGGAAAAGATGGGGATTTTCACAGATGCTGATTTGAGGGCAGCAATTAGAAAAACTTCCCTTGACGTTTCAATGATGGCGGCGGGGCAGCAGGCGGAAAGGATGGCGGGATAATAGCTGGTTTATGTAATTGATTTTGACGGGACACTTGCACAGGCCAGGTTCCAGGGAATTATTGCACCCAACAAAACACGGTGGCATTTATAAAGTGCATCCAGGCGGCAGGCCATAAAGTTATATTTTGGACAAGCCGTGCAAATGCGGTTCTGGAAAACGCTGTGGGGTGGTGCAGGAAGCAAGGGCTAGTAAAAGTAAAGCATAAAAACACGGGTTGAAAGGCGGGGGCCTATACAACCCGTGTTTTGGAACTTAACAAAAACATGATAACACAATATGTAGTATTTAATAATAAATATTTGCAATATATAGGATTAGAAATAATTATTAGAACTGTTATTTCAGTTGCAGCCATATTGGCAGCCCTGGAGGCAGGGGCGGCGTGCGCCATCCGTTCAGCAGCAGAGTACATGGACGCAAAGCAGCATTAAGCCATAGGATCCGCATGAATTTGAAAACGGGAACCCTTTTCCCGTCCTTGTAATGGGTATTAACAAATGAGGGAAAGGGATTTTTATATAGATAAAGGCGGGAAGACATGGGAAAGACCTACGATAATTACGATTACGAAGAGGCATACCAAAAGCAGATTAATACAATGGAAGAATGGGAGTTAGAAAGGTTGATGCAGGATAGAAAAGTGGATTGTCTGTATCGGACCACAACCATAAAATCCAGGAATGAAAAAAGTGGTACTGAAATGGTGGAATCTATGGTTTATCCATCATTCAAAGATAAAGCAGATATGCCAAAGACAGCAAAGAAGAGGGAAACCAAACCGTCACAAAAAAACCTTAACGATAAGAACGCCCGCCGTTACCTTATACGCCTTGTCAATATAAATTTTGGTAAAGGGGACATATGGGCAACTTTTGGGTGGGATGATGGCCATATGCCGCAGGACATAGAAGCGGCCAAGAAGGATATAAAGAACTTCATTGCACGGATAAATTACCGCCGCCGGAAAGCCGGGAAAGAAAACATAAAATATATTTACATATTAGCATATGGGGGGGAGAAAACCAGGCCGCACTTTCACATCATTATGACTGGGGACGGGGTGGACCGTGATGAACTGGAGGAACTATGGAAGAATTGTGAAAGAAAGAATACCCGGAGAATAAAGCCGGATGATGATTTTCTGATTACGGGAATAGCAACATATATTTCCCAAAACCCACACGGTACAAAGCGTTGGTGCCCGTCAAAGAACTTACAAAAGCCGGATGCACCAACCAGGAGTTATGGGAAATTCAGCAGGCCAAAAATAAATAGCATGGTTAGGGATTATGAGAAATTAAAAGAGCAGATGGAAAAGGCGTACCCTGGTTACACGTTCCTGGATGCGGAAGTAATGCACAATGATAAAGTGGCTGCCTTTTACATATATGCCCGTATGATTAAAAAGCGGGGCAAAGGGAAGGAGAAACCGAAAAAATGAAAGTTGTATCAATCATCAACTTAAAGGGTGGGTGTGCCAAGACCACCACCGCCGTTTCTATGGCGGAACTGTTGGCGGAGGGGGACAAGGGAAGAAAGCGGCCTGGCAGCAGGGTATTGTTGTTTGACAATGACAAGCAGGGGAATGCTTCCCGTATGTTTGAGGTATACAACCGGGATCAGGAAGCGGAAGCGTGCCAGATTATGCGGACTGGCCACATGGAGGAAAGCACTATTCGGAGGATTACTGGGATTGCCGCAAACGAAAGGCTGGATGTAATACCATGTAACTATTTCATGGAGTTGGCGGAACTTGCCGTGAAGGCAGACCAGAACCATGCACAGCATGGCCGATATAAAACCGCCCTGGGGGAAGTGTCTGGACAATATGACTATTGCATCATAGACAATCCGCCAGACCTGGGGATGAACGTCATAAACGCCATGGTGGCAACCCATGAAATCATCATTCCCGTGTGCCTGGATGCCTATTCGTTGGACGGCCTGGAAGAACTGGTAGGGCAGATAAACCAGGTTAAGGCATTGAACCGAAAGGCCAGGATTGCTGGGGTGCTTATTACGGACTATGAGAAGTCGGACACAAGCGAAGCGGCGGAAAGTTGGTTGAGGGCAAAGAGCGGATGCCCCGTTTTCATCCAGAAAATTAGACATTCCACAAAGGCTAAGGATGCCACATTTTACCACCAGACACCAGCACGCTACAGTGTACGTAGCGGAGCCGCCCAGGATTATAAAGCCTTTGTGGCGGAGTATGTGCAGAAATTTGGGCACCTGGCAGCGGGGGAAAGGGGGTAAGGGATGGGGTTTAATATTCTGGATGTTGTGAATGCCACAACCAGGGCGGAAGCAGGGGAAAACAAGGATTACCGGGAAATCAGTCTGGATTACCGGGACATTATCGTGACAAAGCATAACAAATACAGCATGGACGAATTGCAGGAAATAGCCACGGGCATTGAAATGGACGGGTTGCAGCAGCCCCTTGTAATGGGGCGTGTGAATGGGGAATACTGGCTTGTTTCCGGCCACCGCCGCCTTGGCGGCATCAAAATACTTGTGGCGGAGGGGAAAGAAGAATTTGAAACCGTCCCATGCCGCTACAAGGATATGACGGAAATAGAATTTAGGATTGCGCTTTTAATCGGCAACACGTTCAACCGCAAAATGTCGGACTATGACCTTATGACCCAGGCGGCGGACTGGAAAGAGGTATTGACCCAGGCACGGAAAGGGGGCTTACTTGCCCTGGAATCCGGGAAAAGGGTCCGGGACTATGTGGCGGCGGTGATGGGGGAGAGCGTGCCGAAGATAAGGACCCTTAACACCATAGAGCAGAATGCCACGCTGGAAGTGAAAGAACAGTTCCAGAAAGGCAACATGGGAATTACGGCGGCAATGGAAGCATCCAGGGCGGACAAGGGGACACAAAAAGAGATTGCGAAGGCTTCCGAGGACAAGGGCGGCATGGGTGCGGAGGAAATAAGGGCCATGGCCGAAGAAAAAAAGCACCGTAAGGCCAAGGAAGGGGATACCAGGGAAGCAAATGTGTCGGATACCGACACAACCGAAGAGGAAAAGGAAAACGCCCGGAAACTCCACGCCATAAAGATGATTGAAAAATATTATACCTGGCTGAATGAAGAGGAAATGGGCATCCTGGAAAGGATGTTGGAGGACCTAAAGCGGCGTAAACGGGAATATGCCATTGAGGAGGAATAGGAGGTTAGGAAAGTGAGGATGCAGAACATGAAGAAAGGGGAAACCACGGAGCAGATGGCCCTTTTCGTGTGGGCCAGGAACAATACACATGCCCTGCCGTGCCTTTCCCTTATGTACCACGTCCCAAACGAGGGGAAGAGGGCAAATGGTGCAGTATTAAAGGCCATGGGGCTGAAAAGCGGTGTGCCGGATGTGTGCTTGCCAGTAGCAAGCCATAATTTCCATGGCCTTTATCTGGAAATGAAGTATGGGCGGAACAAAGCAACGCCGGAGCAGGAAGCATTTATGGCCGGGCTGCGGCAGCAGGGCTATAAGACAGCAGTATGCCATGGGGCGGAGGAAGCAAAGGCGGAAATCCTGGACTATTTGCAGGAACCAGGAAAGGTGCAGCTTGCCAAGTGTCTGAAGGCCCTGTGGATTGACGGGAAATGTGGCGGCGTGCCTATGGGGCGTATGTTCTGCCGGGGGGATTGCCGGAGGTGTGAACGGCATATGCCGACACGGGCGGAAAGCACCATAAACGCCAACATGGCAGCGGTGGAAGGTTATTTCAAGGCGCCGATAATAAAGGCCATTGTAGGCCTCTCCACCGGGAAGCCGCTAAAGAACATGACGCTGGGAGATACCTTGGAAACCATAAACAAGAACCTGGCATTTCTGGTAGCGGGAAAACAGTTGACCGTGGAGCAGTCGGCGGCGGTCCTTACCGTTGCCATGGATGCCTATGGCCAGGGAAAGGAAAGGGGGGAGCGGCGATGAAGAAAAAGACGGATGGCGGCCATGCGATACCAGGAGGGGATTTGGAGGGGATGGGGCAGGAAGAGGGCCGGGAAATGCCGGAGGGTGTGGAGAGCCAGACGGGATATTGCCACTTTTGTGGCCAGGGCGGCGTTGTCCATACCATGATAGGATGGTGCCAGGATGAAGTAAACGAAGCGGTGACGTGCAGATGCCAGTGTGAGGAAGCCAAGAAGTATGCAGAAAGCAAGGAACGGGTACAGAAAGCCAAGAGCCGCATTGAAGAGCTATTTAGCAGCACAGCGGAAAAACCCATAGACCAGGGTGTGGTTAATATCATGTCCCGTGCCGTGGATGCCATAGAGGAAAAGGCCATGAAAGGCATAACGATAGACGTAGGGCAGGGCATAAAGGCAAGGGTTTCCAGGATGGCAAAAGGTTCAATTAAGGTGGAACGCACCGAAATGGTAAAGGCAAGTTTTGAAGAATAATACAGGATTGGGGGAGGCATTGGTGGGCGTTTCCAAAATGGATGAAGATATAAAGGATGTTGCAAAGCGTTTGATACAAGGCAACGAGAAAAGAAAAAAGAGAATCCGGTACCATAAGGAATCAGAATTTGATGTACTGGCAGCCAGAGCCATTGCGGATGCCCTGGCTTCATCATGCGGGAATATCACAAGCCCAACCATCAGGCGGCAGGTACAGGAAAAAATATACAAGTCCATTGTGCTTTCCACACCTTATGAGTACATAGGGGAAACATATTGCGGGCGGCGGCAATTCTACGATTACCGAAACGAATTTATATTGGCCGTAGCGGATAACCTGGGAATGGTTCCGCCAAAAGAACCGGGCGGCAGGAATGAAGCCACGGCGGCAGCAGGCGAAGAAAGGAAAGAAGGATGTGGAACATTGATACAGGCACCAATAGCGGCAGGAAAGAAAGCGGGTCAGAATTAAGGATCCGCTTATAATATATTAACCTTGAAAGGGGATGAAGCCATGAAAGAATATGCAAAGCTTTTCTATACGTCTGAAGCCTGGAAGAAAACAAGGCTTGCATATATCCAACGGGTAAATGGATTGTGTGAAAGATGCAAGGCATCCGGGGAATTTGTACCGGGAAAGGTTGTACACCACAAGAAACATATCACACCTAAAAATATAAATGACCCACGCATTACATTTTCCTTTAGCAACCTTGAATTGCTGTGTGAAGATTGCCACAACAAGGAACATAAACGGAAAGAAAATACACGCTATACATTTGCAGAGGACGGCTCTTTGCTTCCGCCGGGGGAAATATCCCCCCCAGGGGGGTGATTTTTAAAAGGCCGAAAAGAACCGAGGGAGATACCTCAAAAAAACGCTGAGGGCCGCACGCGCATAGAGGGGGGTAAATTATGGGAGAAGATGCAAAAACTTCCGAGAAGAAACATCCAAAAAGGCCAAAGATGCTGACAGATGCCAGGATAAAAAAGGAGATTGCAAAATTTGAAACCATGTTTTCCGGCATTGATGATGAGGACAAGAAAAACATTTTAAAATCGCTGATTGAAGAAGCTGCCTTTTTGAAAATCGCATGTCTGCAATGCAAGGCAGAATTGAAAAAAGAGGGGTTGACAGCGGAAACCGTGAACGCTTCACAAAAATTTATTAAGGCCCACCCATCCGCCCAAATTTACGAAAAATATTCCCGTCAGTATACCCAAATAATCCATACGCTGATTGATTATTTACCGCCCAAAGAAAAGAAAAATATAAGCAGGCTGGCATCACTTAGGGAAGAATAGGTGAATGGGAAATTATATCTTTGCGTATTGGGAAGCCATACAAAAAGGCCAGGTAACAGTTGGTAAATGGATAAAAATTATCTATCAAATTTTGGTAGAGGGATTACAGAACGGGCAATGGACATTCAACGAAAAAAAGGCCAATAAGGCAATAAAATTCATAGAAAATTTTTGCCATCATTCAGAGGGCCGCAACGATTTGTTGAAGTTAGAATTGTGGCAGAAAGCAATTGTTTCCGCCATATTCGGAATTATGGACCCGTCAACGGGATATAGGCAATTCCGGGAAGTTTTTATTGTGGTGGCACGGAAAAACGGAAAATCCCTTTTTGCCGCCGCAATATCCGCATACATGGCCTATATTGACGGCGAGTATGGCGCAAAGATTTATTTCCTGGCCCCGAAACTGGATCAGGCAAATTTGGTTTATGATGCTTTTTATCAGATTGTACAAAGTGATGATGAACTGGATTGCATAACGAAAAAGCGGCAGTCTGATATTTATATAAAAGAATACAATACGTCCATCAAAAAGATCGCTTTCAATTCCAAAAAATCGGACGGTTTCAACCCGCAAATGGTAGTCGGGGACGAAATGGAAGCGTGGTATGGACAACAGGGGATAGACCAATACGAGGTTATGGCATCCGCAATGGGCGCAAGAAAGCAACCCTTGCTTTTGTCCATATCCACCGCAGGAAAGATAAATGGCGGGGCATATGATGAACTTATGGCCCGTTCAACCTCTTTCTTAAAAGGGAATTCCAGGGAAAAAAGGATTTTGCCGTTTCTGTATATCATTGATGATGTGGAAAAGTGGGACAACCTGGAAGAGTTGAAGAAATCCAACCCAAATTTGGGCGTGTCCATTTCGGTGGCATTTTACGAAGAACAGATTGCCATTGCAAAAGGTTCGCTGCCCAAAAAGGCAGAATTCTTAATGAAATATTGCAACATCAAGCAAAATAACTCGATTGCCTGGTTGGATTACATAGATGTGCATAAATCCTTTAGCAATATCCATTTTACACTTGAAGATTTCCGGGGATGTTATTGCGTGGGGGGGATAGACCTTTCCAGGACAACGGACCTTACCGCCGCAAGCATTGTGATTTACAGGAATGGGAAAAACCATATAATCACAAAATTCTTTATGCCAAAAAAGAGGTTTTCGGAAGCTGTAGACGAAGACAATGTGCCTTATAACCTGTATAAAGATAAAGGGTTCCTGCAAATATCCGGGGAAAATAAAGTGGATTATAAAGATGTATACCAGTGGTTTATTGACCTTGTAAAAATATATAAAATCCGCCCTTTGAAAGTCGGTTATGATAAGTACATGGCGCATGATCTGGTGGATGAAATGGCAATGGCCGGATTCCATATGGATGATGTGTACCAGGGAACAAACTTAACGCCAATATTGCGGGAATTTGAGGGGGATTTGAAAGATGGAAAGTATGATATAGGGAATAACGCACTTTTAGAATCACATCTTCTCAACGTGGCGGTGGATATAAATATAAATGATTCACGCATGAAGCCCGTAAAGCTGGAAAAACGGTTGAGGATTGACGGGGCAATGTCGGTATTTGATGCCTTGACAGTAAAAGACAAGTACCATGCAGAGATTGGCAGCAAATTATTAAATCAGGCAGCATAAAAGGGGAAGCATCTGGCAGCAGGATAAAACGGGTCAGAATCGAAGTAATGAAATATTTACAATGGGATTGCGGGTAAAGCCATGAGCCTATTTTTGGCGGAAAGGGGGTAAATGATACGGGGATAATTGCAAATGTTATGAATGTATTCCGTGTGAAATATAGGCCACTTTTTTTCAGCCGTGGGGAATATATGCCAACGGGGACATTGCAGGATAGCGACATAGTAGGAGCCATTGCGGATGCCATTGCAAAGAACGTGGGGAAACTAAAGCCCCAGGTTATGCGCTATGACGAAAAAGGGATGGTTATAAAAAATGACAGCTTGGCCCGCCTTTTGGCATTAAGGCCATGCCCAGAAATGTCAACCTATGATTTCTTGTACCGTATTGCATCAGACCTGGTTTATACATCCAATTCCTTTTCCGTGATTTTTTACAATGAGGATTTCACAAGGGTAAAAAGCATACAGCCCATTCAAACAAAGGATTTCCGGATATTTGTTGATGATAACAACAATATCCTTTTCCGTTTCCGTTGGGAATTTGACGGGAAATATTACACCATACCTTATCAGATGGTTATACACATCAAGGCAAGGTTTAACAAAAAAAGATTCATGGGGACACCACCAGACTTGCAGTTGAAAAGCCCGCTTGACCTTATAGAGACATCCGGGGAAATGATAAAAAACCTTGTTAAAAATTCAGGCACACTAGGCGGCTATCTGAAATACAACAATTTTGCGGATGATGAAGAACTGAAAAGGAAAACCAAAGAATTCATGGAAGCATACATGAACGCTTCTAACGCCGGAGGGCTTGCGGCACTTGACAACACATATGAATTCAAGGAATTAAAGCAGTCGGTACCGTCATTCCCAACCGCACAGATCGGGTTTTTGCGTGAAAACATTTACCGCTATTATGGCACAAATGAAAAAATCCTAACATCAACATTCAGTGAAAGCGAGTGGAACGCATTTTATGAAAATGTGATTGAACCAATTGCAATTCAACTCTCGCTTGAATGTATGTTTAAACTGCTGACAGAAAGGGAAATCGCATTCGGAAACAAGGTCATATTCACGGCAAACCGCCTACAATATGCCACTTTGCAAACCCGTTCTACTATCGGTGGGGAAATGTTCGACAGGGGGGCAATAACAATAAATGAATACCGTGAATTGCTTTATTATGAACCAATTGAGGACGGGGATGTAAGGATGGTTTCCCTTAATTATGTAAAGGCCGGGGATCAAAGCCAATACCAGGTTGGAAGTGACGGGGGCGGTTCCGGCGGGGAGGAAAACCAGGAAGCGGAAAGCAAAGCAAGGGAAGCCATCTATATTGCCTATATTCAGACCAAAAAGAAAGGGGGGACGGGGATTGGACAAACTTTTTAAAAGGCTCTTTACATTCAAGAATGAAACGGCCACAAGTGCAGACCTGTATTTTTACGGGGACATAGTTTCAGATTGGTGGGGAGCGTGGCAGGATGAAGACCAATACCCGGATGCGGTAAAAAACTTCCTGGCAGAACACCAGGGGAAAGACCTAAACATTTATATCAATTCCGGTGGCGGTTCCGTGTTTGCAGGAATAGCCATTTACAACATGTTAAAACGCCACAACGGAAAGAAAACAGTCTTTGTGGATGCGTTGGCCGGATCCATTGCATCCGTGATTGCCTTTGCCGGGGATCGGGTTGTTATTCCGTCAAATGCATTCTTGATGATCCATAAGCCGTGGGCAAGTTGTGTGGGAAATTCGGATGATTTGCGGAAAATGGCGGATGATTTGGAAGCTGTGGAAGCTGGGATTCTGAATATCTATGAAGGGCATTTGAGGGAGGGCGTTTCTATTGACACCATCAAGGAAATGTTGGCGGCGGAAACGTGGTTAAACGGGCAGGAAGCAGCGGAATATTTCAATGTGGAGATCGGAGAAGAAAAAGGGATTGCTGCAGCAATTACCGAGGAAACAAGGAAATCCTGTAAATCCATCCCGGAAGAAATACTGGCCCGGAAACGGGCACAGGAGAAAGCCCTGAAAGAAAAAGACCAGGAAAAGCGAAACGATATTGCAAAGATTGCAATTGCCGCAATGGCAATTTAGCACCGAAAGGAGAAAAAGTATGACAAGAGAAGAGTTAATGAAAATGTCCAAAAAGGACCTAAAAGCCCGCATGGTGGCACTCAACAAGGAAGCCCAGGCAAAGGCGGGGGAAGAGTTACAAAAAATTATGGATGAAGCCAAAGAGATTTCCGGTATACTGGCAGACATAGCAAACCGGGAAGCATTGGCCGGAATGATACAGGATGGAACCGAGGATCCAGAACCCGTAACGGGAGAGGGGGAAGAAGGGGACGAACTGAAGAACCAGGCCCGCACGAAATCCGGCAAAGCGTTAAAGGATGGAAAAAGCGTCAGATATAAGGCGAAGTCACTGGCAAAACCCATGAACGCACTTACAACCACCACAGGCGTTGTGATGCCGAAGCACACAAGCCCGGATATTGCCCCAACTTTCAACAATGTTTCTTCCCTCATTGACCGGGTGCATACCGTCCCGCTTCCGGGCGGGGAAAGCTATCAGCGCCCTTTTGTGAAGTCTTACGGTGACGGCGCAGGAAGTACGGCGGAAAATGCGGATTACAATACATCCGAACCCACGTTTGGATATTCCGATATTGTCCGGGAAAAAATCACGGCATATGCGGAAGAGCCAGAGGAAATGCAGAAATTGCCGGATGCGGATTATGATGGGGTTATTGAAGAATCCGTTGTGCGTTCCATCAAGCGATACGCTTCCAGGCAGATTTTGATAGGGCCAGGTGGGACCGGGAAATTTCGGGGGATTTTCTACAACCCGGAGAAAACGGCGGATGATATTATAGACCGTTCTACAGACATTGAAAGCATTACTGCCGTTGATGATGGAACCTTGGATGAAATCATCTATTCATACGGCGGGGATGAAGATGTGGAAGACATAGCCGTTTTGATTCTCAATAAAAAGGATTTGAAAAAGTTTGCAAAATTGAGGGACAAACAGGGCCGGAAGGTTTACACAATCGTAAACCATGGGAACACGGGAACCATTGACGAAGTGCCTTATATCATCAATTCTGCTTGCGGAGAAATCGGGGCAACGCCGGGGGCATATTGCATGGCCTACGGCCCGCTTAGCAATTATGAGGTAGCAATTTTTTCGGATATTGATGCACAGAAGTCCACAGAATACAAATTCAAACAGGGGCAGATCGCCTATAAAGCATCTGTATTTATGGGCGGGAACGTGGTTGCTAAAAACGGCTTTATCCGTGTAAAGAATAAGGCAGAAGCAGGCGCATAAACCGGGAAAGGCGGCCAGGGCATGACAAAAAAAGAACTGATTGAAAAAGCAAAATTGCGGGTGCGGAAAATGTCAACCGACAAACTGGATGATGACCTGGGGCAGCTTATAGAAGTTGCCCTGGCCGATTTGTCCAGGGCGGGGGTTCACGAAAGTTACTTAAATAATATCAGAAATCCTTTGCTTGTGGAAGCCGTATTGCTGTATGCAAGTGCTAATTTTGGCAGCCCGGAAAACCGGGATTCCCTTATGGCATCTTATGACATGATGCTAACAAAAATCAAAGGGGGCGGATTCCATAGAAGGAAAAGTTGCGAAACTGATTAAAAAGAAGAACCAGGCAGAATTTTTAGAAACGGAAGTCTTTGCGGACTGTTATCCGGTGGGGCGGGATGAATTCAATATTGCAGGACAGAACGGGTACAAGCCGTCTTTCCGGGCAGATGTGTGGGGGTTTGAATATAACGAACATCCATTTATTGAGATCGAGGGGACCCGCTATGACATTTACAGGACATACGGCCCAAAGCCAAACGGGAAAATCGAACTTTACGCAAGTGAAAGGACGGGGAAGAAATAGTGGCGGATTCCGTAAAAATTGAAAGCCTTGCCAATGAACTTGCCGCAGCGATTGCGGATTATTCGGAAGAATTGACAGGAGCAGTTATGAAAGCCATTGATGAAGAAACTAAGGCAGCTGCAAAGGAAATGAAAACAAACAGTCCGAAATTTACGGGAGATTACGCAAAGGGGTGGGCTACAAAAAAGGGCTACACTGGGAAATATTCAAAGGTAAAAATAATCCACAATAAAACGGATTATCAGCTTACACACCTTTTGGAGCATGGCCACGCAAAGAGGGGCGGCGGCAGGGTGGCACCCATACAGCATATAAAGCCAGTTGAAATACGGGCAATTGAAAACCTAACAAGAAAGGTGGAGAGTGCGGCATATGGTAACGGTTGAAAGGCTGATTGAACGGGCAAAAGCGGTGGGATTACCTATTGCCAATATGGCGTTTGAGGAAACCGAGGAATCCCCGGTGCCGCCACCGCCATATTTGGTATATCTGATTCCACACCAAAAGAAGCGCGGGGCAGATGTAAAGAACAATATCAAAGAAACGGATTTTTCCTTGGAATTATACACGGATCAATTTGCACTTGGCCGGGAAGATTTGGAAGGGATTGTGGAAGAAAAAGTCTTTTTTGATGTGGAAACGGAAAAATATATTGCACCGATTGAAAGCGAAAATATGGTGCAATCTGCTTGGGAAGTAAATGGGCTGATCCAGAAAATGAAAGGGGTAAAAAAGTAATGGATGGCGAAAGAATTGTTTTAGGGAGCGGCTATTTGTACGTTACCGAGTTTGACAGCAAGACAAAGAAAATCCCCGAAAATACGGAAATTGAAAAGGAGGAAAACCTTTTGGGGCTTATCCAGGGTGGGGCAGAAGTGGCCTATAAACCGTCATACTATGAAGCCAAAGACGATATGGGAAAAGTGTCAAAAACCATCTTGACGGAAGAAGAAGCAACCATGAAATCCGGGATAATGACCTGGTGCGGGAAAACCCTGGAAAGGCTTTGCGAAACTGCAAGGCTTGAAGAGGACAAACAGAAAAAGACCCGCACGGTAAAGATCGGAGGCGTTGGAAACGCTACGGGAAAAAAGTATGTGATTCATTTTGTACATAAGGATGAAACAGATGGGGATATTCGGGTTACTATCGTTGGCAACAACCAGGCCGGATTTTCTTTTGCGTTTGCAAAGGACAAAGAAACAGTAATTGACGCTGAATTTAAGGCGGCGCCCCAGGACAGCGAGGGTACGTTGATCCTCTATGAAGAGGAAATGGCCGGGGCAGAAGAAGCAGGCGGAACGGAAAGTATGGAAGGACCCTCCGGACAGTAGCAAAAGAGCCATCCAGGGATTTCCCCGGGTGGCTATCCATTTAAGAAAGTCTAACTATTAAAAGTCAAGGCCTAAAATAAATTTTTTTGAATGAATTGCAGAAATGCACTTCAGATAAATTAGTACCTTAAAAACTGCATGACGAATAGGGCATCGTTTCCGGTGCTCAAAACGAGTGAGGGGGAAAGAATGGCAGTAGTAGCCTTTAATTGTAACAAAATCAAGCATACTTATTGGCCTTTTACGTTCAAAGACACAGAAGACGAAAACGGGAAGACACCCGGGAAAAAAATCATGGTGCGTATGCCATCAAAAGCCACATTTGAAAAAATACAGGATTTCCAGGAGATCGCAGAAATAGACGAAAGTGAAATCCGGGCAGCAGGGGTTATTGATTCATTGCATGCACTTATTGCGGAAATACTCAATAATAACCTGGAAAACCCCAACCCTAAAAAACCGAAAAAGCCGATCCGGGCGGCTGATTTGGAAAATTATGACATTGAGGAATGTATTGCAATTTTGAATGCTTACATAACGTTCATGGATGAATTAAAGACGGACCCAAACTAAAGATGCCCTTTTACCCCAGGGAAGAGGGCGAAAGGGATATTCCATATACATTAAAAACCCGCGGGGAAAAACTGGTAATGGACTATTGCCATTTAAACATTGCCCAGGTGCAGGAATTGCCAATAGACACCTATTTGTTTTTGATGAGGGAGGCAATGATCTACGAAAACAGCCGGACGGAAGAGGGACGGGAATATCTTCGCAATTGTTGGAGAATTGAACAGACGAAGCCGGACAGAAAGGCAATACGGGAAAATTTCCAAAAGAAAGGGGGGTAAATTGTGGCAAATAATATAAAAGGGATCACGATTGAGATTGGCGGAAATACAACAAAGCTAACGGAAGCCCTTTCTAATGTGAATAAGGATGTACGGGGAACACAGGAGGAATTGAAAGAGGTCAATAAATTATTAAAACTTGACCCGACAAATACAGAAGCCCTGGCACAGAAACAACAGTTGTTAGGCCACTTATCAATGATTTTTGACGCAAAATGGCAAAATTTTTGCGTAAGAA
>CAJUDH010000032.1 GCA_910584845.1 uncultured Lachnospiraceae bacterium | reverse complement strand
GATTTCTCCCACTTTTAACAAGGTTTACTTTTGGTTCCTATAAGGGCGGTTATCGAAAGCCCAAGGCGACTTGGGTTCTAATTATCCCTTTAATACCATGCCCTAAATGGTATTAAAGGGTATAACCCCATCCGCCCCGGAAGTTCCGCCACCTATAAGTCCTGTGGCGAAAAGGGGGTTAATTGCCAATGAAAAATTATGAACAATACAAGCGGCCTATCCGCTTTTTTACCGCCGCGGCCATTTTGGCTGCGGAAATAGGGGTTTACTGGGTGGCCTGGAACGGCTATTTCTCCCAGGCAGCCGGCACACCTTTTTTCCGCAAAGGCGACTGGCTTATGGCTGCGGTATACGGCCTGATGCTGCTATTTTTTTCCCGGATGTACGGTGGGCTTAAAGTCGGCTACCTGGAGCGGGGGAACGTCCTTTACTCCCAGATGCTCTCCGTTGCCCTAGTCAACGCGTTTACCTATTTACAGATAGCCCTATTGGCAAAAAGGTTCCTAAACCCGATCCCTTTCCTGGTAATGCTTGCTGCACAGGCAGTAGCCGCCTGCTTGTGGGCTTTTCTGGCTAACCGGCTTTTTGAGAAGCTTTTCCCCCCACGCCAAATGCTTTTGGTATATGGCAACCGGCCATCCCTGGCACTTATGGACAAAATGAACTGCCGCAAGGACCGTTACCGGATCCAAAAGATGGTACACGTGGATGCAGGGCTGGAAGCGATCCGGCAAATGGCCCGGGGGTATGAGGCAGTGGTAATCTGCGACGTGCCGTCTGCCATACGTAACCAGATATTAAAACACTGCTATAGTGAAAACAAGCGGGTATACATGACGCCAAAGATTTCCGACATCCTGGTGAGGAGCGCAGAGGACATCAACCTGTTTGATACTCCGCTGATTATGGCCAGGAACGGCCAAATGTCCATAGAACAGGCTTTGTTTAAAAGGTCTATGGATATTGCCTTTGCCGGGGCTGCCTGTCTGGTTTCATTGCCTTTAATATTGGCGACGGCAGTAGCCGTGAAGCTACAGGACGGCGGGCCCGTCCTGTACAAGCAAAAAAGGCTGACTATCCATGGGCAGGAATTTTACGTATACAAGTTCCGGAGCATGCGCGTTGATGCGGAAAAGGATGGTGTGGCGCGCCTGGCCAGCAATGGGGACAGCCGTGTTACACCTGTGGGAAGCTTCATCCGTAAAGTAAGGCTGGACGAACTGCCTCAGCTCTTCAATATCCTGAAAGGGGATATGAGCATTGTGGGGCCACGGCCGGAACGGCCGGAAATTGCCAGGCAGTACGAGAGTGAAATGCCGGAATTCCGCTACCGCCTTCGGGTGAAGGCGGGCCTTACAGGATACGCCCAGATTTTCGGGAAGTACAATACTACGCCTTATGACAAGCTGAAGCTGGACTTGCACTACATACAGAATTATTCTCTGATGCTGGACCTCAAATTGATGGTTCAGACGGTAAAGATCCTGTTTATGAGGGAGAGTACGGAAGGGGTTGCCGCAGGGCAAATAACTGCAGCATTTGAAAACAATGGAGAAAAATAACTATATGAAACATGTAGATATTGTCATAATAACATGTTTTGCATCCAATGAGCCTCGTGCAAAATGTATACAAAAGTATTTCGAAAATTATGGAAAAACGGTTTTAATTATCAGCACAGACTTTATACATCGTGGGAAATATTATCGAAAAGATTTGCCAGAAAAGATACTTTTAGTCAAAACCAAAGCATATAAGAAAAATTTATCCTTTATGCGATTATTTTCCCATTTTGAATTTTCAAGAAAAGCCTTATCATTCGCATCAATTTACTCGCCAGAATTGGTTTATGTAATGGTTCCTGCTAACTCTTTGGCTTTCTTCGCGGCTAGGTTCAAAAAAAAATATAGTATCCCATTTATTATAGATATTGTTGACTTATGGCCAGAGTCGTTACCTTGCGGCAAAATAAAAAATTGGGGGCCATTTCTTTTATGGAAACAATTAAGGGATCAAAATTTGAAGTATGCGGATCTGATAATAACAGAATGTGATTTATACCAAAAAAAATTAAATCTCTGCTCTAAAAATTTTCCATATCAGACTGTCTACTGGGCCCAAGAAAATGAAACTAAATATAAATATCAGTTTGTAGAAAAGAACACACAAGATGTTATAAAATTCTTTTATTTGGGTTCCATAAATAATATTATTGATATGGACGGAATTATCCGATTTCTAAATGAAATTAAAAAATGTCGAAAAATAATAATACACATTGTTGGTGATGGGGAAAAACGACACGAATTACTACAATTTTTAGCATCTTCCAATATCCCATATAACTTTTATGGATATATTTATGATGCCGAAAAAATTTCCCGAATAGCAGCAAAATGTCATTGGGGGATTAACATGATGAAAAGTACTGTAGAAGTAGGATTAACTATGAAATCGGTAAGCTATTTTCAACTTGGACTCCCTATCATCAATAATATAAAGGGAGATACTTGGAACTTAATTAAGGAATATGATGCAGGTATTAATATTGTAGAAAATCAAAATATCTTTGAAGCTATGTCAGAAAAAAACATCAATGATTTAAGTAAACATGCATACTCTCTTTTTGAAAATCTTTTTAGTAAAGAGGCTTTTGAACGGCAACTTTCTTTAGCACTATCATTAATGGATTTCCAATATCAGTCACCTTAACATTGCACAATTTTAGGAGAAGCTACCATGGAAGAGATTAATGAAGTTTTACGGTTAATTATTAAATTTTTACTGAACTTCGTATTACATGTTATGTGGATATTTCCGATTAAAAAAAACCGAATTTCTTTGATTAATGATTTGTCTTACTCTTATGGGGATAATTTAAAGTATATATGTGAATATCTAATAAAACGCCATCCGAATAAGTTTGAAATTGTGTTTCCATTAAAAAATAAAAAAGAGATTCGCCATTCAGATACTAAAATCATAATTCCTGGCCCCAAAACAATCTTTACTTTTTATTATCTATTAACTAGCCATGTTTTAGTGACCAATGTCGGTGGAATATCATATCTTCCTTTACGCAAAAATCAGCTGGTTATAAACACATGGCATGGAGGAGGACCGTATAAGAAAACAGGTATTGATACAAGCCATAACCTTTTATTTTCATATGATATGAGGATAAGCGCAAATAAGACCCATTATATTCTATCTTCCTGCGATATTTTTACTAAAAAGGAATGTAAAGCCCTATTATTCCCTAGAGATAAATGCTTAAATATCGGATCACCAAGAAATGATATGATGTTTCAAAAAGGATTAAATATAAAACAAAAAGTTTATTCTTTTTATGGCATACAAAGCAATAAAAAAATTGCTTTATATGCACCAACTTTTCGGAATAAGGATAATAAAGTTTTGTTAAACCGAACCGCTGCCAGCACAGACCTTACTTATGAAGCTATCTTGTCAGCATTAGAGAAAAGATGGGGAGGAGATTGGATTTTAGCTCAACGATTTCATCCTAAACTAAAAAACATTCGACAAGAAACAACTTGTAATTGTGTCATAAATTTTAGCAGTTATCCCGATATGCAAGAATTACTATATGTGGCAGATATTGTTATATCTGACTACTCTTCTTTAATGTGGGATTTCTCTTTAACAGGCCGTCCTTGTTTTATTTTATCGGACGATATAGAAGAATATAGCCGCTCAAGAGGGTTCTATATCCCTATTGAAAAATGGCCCTACCCGATTGCCCATAATAGCAATGAATTAATCCAAAATATTATAAACTTTGATGAAAAAATCTATTTAGAACAGTTGAAATATCATCACAATGAATCCGGAAGTTTTGAAACCGGGACAGCTACAAAGCAGCTGGTAAAACTGATTTGTAAACACATAAAACAAAATTAATAATAAGTAATAGGAAGCGGGGAATTTATGAAAAACATTGTTATAACTGGCGGAAAAGGGGATATAGCTATAGCAATAAAAAACCATTTATCCAAAAATACAAAATATAAAATAACAAATCCTGGAAAAAATGAGTTGAATGTGTTGGATTTCATGTCCATAGATAATTTTTTTAAATCAAACCAAGTTGATGTGTTAATTAATAATGCAGGATATATCAATCCTGTCATACTTCAGGAGGATAGTTCCGACAATGAGGAAGCTTCCATCAACACAAACTTAACAGGGGTTTTTTTATGTGCGATGGAAACATTGAAACATAATCCGGAAGCATTGATTATTAATATCGGTTCTTCTGCAGGAAGTTCACCACACGGTAATGGATGGAGTTCCTATTGTGCTACCAAAGCTGCAGTAATTATGGCCACTAAATGTTGGGCAATGGAAGGGATTAAAGCTATCTGTATTTCTCCTGGACGCTCGAGTACCAAAATGCGCAACCGTTTATTTCCAGATGAGGATCAGACAACCCTTTTAAATCCCATAGACTTTGCAGAAGTAGTGGAAATGGCCATAGAAGGTGAATTTCCCTATGGGGAAAATATTGATGTAAATGTAAAAAATATAAAAGATATATTAGGAGGTAAAAGGAATAGCCTGCAAAAAAGTCAAGCTAAATTTTAAATAACTTTGAAAATTTTATAAGGGTTGAAAATGGTGCATCCAAATAAGGCCGCCAGAGTATGCCAGTCTGAAAGAAAGATATGAGGTAGTTAGTTTGACATGGAAAGAGTGGCAAGGTATTCCTTCACCCTTCCATAGTAAACACAAAAACTTACTGTCACCAGCGGCCATGTAGACGTAATATGGCTTGCCTTGTGCGCGTTTCCTGTCTATAAACAGATATACCGCATCATACGGTTTATCTTGATCCGTACATCCATGGCCTGAAACCGGGCTTTCCGTAACACTGGCGAACCGTGTTTAGAAGAATGTACGCTTTTCTGTAAATAATTCTCGGAAATCATTTACACCAGAACCTGTTTCGACAAATACTGTAATGGCACCCTTGTGGGTAAAACGCGCCATATCTCCGATTTCAACCAAGAGCTGGCAGCCTGGAGACAGGCCTGCCCCCTTTGTTGCCATAGTAACCGGATATTCCGGAAGTTAGATGTTAGGAATATTAACCATAAATATATTGTAGTAGGAGGAAACTATGAAAAGAAAAGAATTAAGCATTTTAACTGAAAAACAATTCACTTCACTGGGAAACTATATCCAAGATTTTATAAAGGATCAAAAAGGAAATGGAATTTTAAATGTGTTTGTAGCACATACCACTTGTGCTATTAAAATTATGGAGGGGGAACTACTTTTACTGGCAGATGTAAATAATTATTTTGATCAGATTTTTCCGGTCGACGGCCACTGGCTTCATGACAGAATCGAAATAAGGGATGTTCCTGTTAATGAAAGGATTAACGGTTTTGCGCATATGAGGCAATTATTTTTTGATGTTAGTACGAATATTCCCATTGAAAATGGTAAAATGCAAATTGGAAAATGGCAGGAAGTTTTTCTTGTAGAATTTGATCCCATACGGGAACGGCGTATTATTTTGACCTATTGGGAAAATTAAGGGCGAACAAACCGCATGGTAAAAAGACAAAATATAATTAAATCGAAAGGGCCTTCACATTTATGAATAAAGCGGAATTTGAAGAAATGTATTCTACATACAAATCAGGAAATGCCTCTGCCCAAATACTACAGCAACTGGAACCATATAAAGTAGATAATGCAATTATAATGGCTGCAGGGGAATCCAAACGATGTTTGCCGCTTTCCAAAGTTTTACCAAAGGGATTGTTTGTCCTTAAAGGAGAAGTGCTTATTGAAAGGGAAATCCGGCAGTTACAAGAAGCAGGAATAAAAGAAATTATTGTCATTGTCGGATATATGGCAGATGCCTTTTTTTATTTAGAAAAGAAATATGGCGTAAAACTCGTAATTAATGAGGAATACAACCACAAAAACAATGTTTCCTCCCTTTATGCAGCCAGAAATTACCTTGGCAATTCTTATATTTGTTGTGCTGATAATTATTATAGTGAAAATGTTTTTGAAAAATATGTATATGAAGCTTTTTACTTATGCAATTACACCCAGGAATATGCCGACGAGTATTGCATATGGGAAGATGAAAGTGGATATATCACAAAAATTGCAAGAGGAGGGAATCGCCAATATTTTACCATAGGTGCAAATTACTGGAGTCGCCCTTTTTCAAAAAAATTTATTGAATTGCTGACGTGTGATTACAATAAGCCTGATGTAGGCAATATGTTGATTGATGATTTCCATATAAAACATTTAAGTGACTTGCCTATTACTGCAAAAAAAATGAAAGATGGCATTATCTATGAATTTGACACATTAAAAGAATGTGAAGAATTTGATGCAAACTTTTACTCTTTTTTCCGAACCACTATGGAAAATAATTTATATCAGAAATATGAAGGGATAACGAGGTATGCCGGCGTTTTAACGGAGAATAAGACAGGAAGGCTTCATTTTAATGAGAACCTTTGGGGGCCGTCTCCTAAATGTTTAGAAGTATTCAAAAATGTCTCATCTGAAGACCTATATTTATATGATTCTAAAAAAAGAGATGATTTAATCGAAGTTATTTCTAAAAAATTTCAGATACCATATGAAAATCTATATTTGCATAACAGCGCATCGGAACTGATAAAGAGCATTATGAATATTATGGTTTCAGAAGATGATATAGTATTACTTCCAAAGCCTTTTTGGAGCTATTATCCTGGCGTTGTAGATTATAAATTTGGAAAAAAGATTTTTTATAATTTTCTGGAAGGTAAAGAAAAATGTTACCATGATGTAAATGATATTCTTAGCAAAGCATCTTCTTATTGCCCTAAGTTAATCATTATTACAACTCCAGCCATGCCGTCAGGGAACCTCATTTACCCAAATGATTTAGAATTGGTCATAAAACGCAATCCAGGATCTTTGATCCTTGTTGATCAAGCCTATTATGGATTTGAGGATAATGAGATCGACATAAATTATTTTATTAATCACTATGATAATGTAGTGTTTACCAGGACATTTTCTAAATTTTATGGGTTGGCCGGTATGCGGTTAGGATATGGCATTGCCAGTAAAAAAGCCTTAAAAACACTTTGGCTGGATCTCCCACTCCTTAGGCTTCCTTCCATTACCCGGCGAGTTGCAGCTGTTGCTATAGAAGATGAAGAATATTATGAAAAAATAAAAAAGGAAATTGCCACTGTTAAACAATGGTTTTATAAAGAGCTGTGTAAAATAGATGGCATTTACCCATTTTTATCAGACACAAATTTCATTTACATGAGAGTGGAAAATTGTGATGCTTTTGCCATAAAAAAAGCCATGGAAGAAAATGGATATTTGTTCCGCCTCTTTGAAGGCGGGAATAACCCTTATTTCCGAATTAATGTCGCGCCTATGGGCATAATGAAAGACTTTATGGATAAATTTAGGGGTGTGGTGAAGCAATATCAAAAATAATTCGCCTTATTATTGGAATGAGGCTTCATAATTGTCTATATGGGAGAGCTACAAAATATTCTAAATATAAATTTATACATAATAATTGAAACATCCATTTCAATTATTATGTATATTTATTTTTTTATGGCAATCTCTTTTATTTCACAGGATTTTAAAGGATAAAAATGAATAATGCATTTATATGTGATACACAATTTCAAATAATTAATTGTTTAAATATTGTGTATCACAATTACAATAAAAATCAAAATGATATATTTATAGGTGAAGAATTCCCAGATGCAGATATTGTTATAAAAAATATCAAAAAGTCCGGCCTATTTCATAATGTTTATCGGTATGTGTATCCAAGAAATTTTGATCATAGGTTTAAACATAAATTAAATAGAGTACGGGAGTTAATTAACCCTGAAAAACATGTTTTAAGTATGATTAAAGATAAAATTGACTTATCTGAAAAGAGGTATGATTTTATTTACATTAGTGCACCTGCCCATTTTATGACACTTATGGTCTGGTCAAATCCTGGTGCGGATGTTATCTATTTTGATGATGGAACCGGAAGCTATAGCGGAAATATGCTTGAACGGTTAATTGATAAAAAACATCAAATAGCATATCGTTTATTGGGCCGGGATTATAATGCATTAAAGCCAAAACAATTATTTGTAAATAACATTGATTTTTGTAATAGTTCGTTGACAAAAGATATACAGCCATTACCTCGCATTAATGATGATGCTAAATTCGTTAATTTTTGTAAAAAAATATTTGAATTGGAATATAATAACCCTTATTCCAAATGTAATTTTATATATTTAGGGCAGCCTTATTTTTATAATATAGAAAAAAGTATACAAATAGAAAATGAAATTTCAAAAACTATCATAGAACACACGCAATGTGTAGCAAGGTTCCATCCTGGACAAAATTGTAAAGAAATTCCAGGGTTTATTATTGACAAAAAAAGAACTGCATGGGAATTAATATGTGTTAATGAAGTTCATGATAGCACCGTGTTAATCGGAAGATGTTCTACCGCGCAGTTGACCCCTAAAATTATTTTTGATAAAGAACCATATATTATTTTTACGTATAATCTTTTAGGTAAACTATTAAAAAAAGAGGATAAAATGCGTTTTGATCAACTGACTAAATCCCTCGATAAAATATATAAAGACAAGTCTAAAATAAGAAAACCTGCCACCTTTGATGAATTGGATTATGATATTAGGTATTGCACAAGAAACAATACTGTAGTAAATAATGAACTATTAATTCAATAAATATTATTGTTGGTCTTATTGCGGTTTTATATAGGAAAAATTATGAAAACATATCAAGTAAAATTAGCAGAATTTTTTTCTATAATATTATTATTTCTATTTTTTTTCTATTTTCGCCATAGTGTTATCTATTATTTTTTATTTACTTGTTTTGGTATGCTGATTGCAGTACGGCAACCAAGTAATTCCACTAAATTTGTCATTCCACTAATAGGAATCCTGGGGGTTCTTATCATTGGGTTTTGTGCGATTGTTGGTTCTATCACTACAGGGCATCTACAGATCTATATGTTAATGTATTTTTCTGTATTAGTTGTAATATATTTGTTAGATTATAATCATATATATAAATTTATTTCAACTAGAGGGAAAATAGATATTTTTTATATTATTATAGCTTTAATTATTACTATTTCCATGGCATATAGCCTGATCAATAAAACAAGCCCTAATTTTATTGATGAAGATGAGAACTTTACTGGCATTTTCATCTTCCTCTTTTTTATGTACTCTAATAAGAAAAAAAGGTTTTTCGGAATTCTTTTAGGAATTTTATATGGATTAATTTTGACAAGAAGCCGCAGCTATTATTTATTAATAACTTTATTCTATTCTATTAAATTTACCAAATATTTTTTTAATAAAGCAATTCACATAACAAAAACCAATCATATTTTTTACTTTCTGCTTATCACATTTGTCGCAACCATTATTTTAAGCTATATTTGGGTATTTATTGTAGCGCCTTTAGGCCAAGTAGAGTATAGGGCTGGGCTTAATGACCGCTCTAACCTAATTCGATTTGTAGCAAATATCAAATTTTGCGATTTGATCCGTCAGCCAAACCACTTATTATTTGGTGGTTATGGGAAAGGGTTACGTGAATTTTTGCAAGTAGATGAATTTGCTACCGCTTCCACAAAATTCTATTTGGGTGCACGGCTTGTTCAACCCCATAACAGCATTATAAATTTAATGCTGAGAATAGGAATAATTCCCGCAATTACATATTTGGTGATCATGTCAAAATTTATTTCAAATCATATGAGCAAGGAGAATTATGAATACATTTATCCTTATATAATAAATGCCATGTTTATGCATTCACTATTTACATTGAAGTGGTTTGCCCTTTGGGCAATAGTTCTAATGATTCCACAACAAAAAACAATAAAAATGATTCCATTCAATAGAAAAACACTTAGGAGATATGACAAATGAAAAACAATATTTTGTCAATTATTCCCGCCCGCTCAGGGTCAAAAGGTATCCCCAATAAAAATATCCGGATTGTTGCAGGCCATCCATTGGTCTATTATGCTATCAACAATGCAAAAAAATCGCGCTATATTACAGATATTATTGTATCTACCGATTCTTATGAAGTCCAGGTTATAGCAAAGCAGATGGGGGTTAAAGTCCATTGGCGTGACGGGCGGCTATGTGGCGACCAAATAACATTAGATGCTGTTATTTATGACGCCATCCCCCAAAACGGGGCTTGGGACTACGTCATTACCATGCAGCCGACTTCCCCCACATTGTGCCCCAATACTTTAGACCAGGCGATCGGCTATGCCATAAGCAGGAACCTGGACACCCTGATTTCCGCCATAAATGACCCCCACCTTTCCTGGGGCGAAAAAGAGGGGGAAAAGGTCCCCAATTATGGGAAGCGGCTAAACCGGCAGTACCTGCCCCCCCATTACAAAGAAACTGGGGCATTTATGATAAGCAGGTCTTCCGTTATAACGCCGGATACCCGGATCGGAAAAAAGGTTGACATATATGAACTGCCTGCAGATGAGTCCATAGATGTGGACACTTTTGAGGATCTAAAGAATGCGGCGGCTATCCTTGAACAGGAAAAAGTTGCCATTTATGTAAACGGGAATAATAGGCGTGGCATTGGCCATATATACCGGGCATTGGAATTGGCCGACGAATTTTATGTCAAGCCGGATATTTATTATGACATTAACCAGACGGCCCCGGCGCTATTTGGAAATACAACCCACCGGTTAATCCCCGTTAACAGTATAGCGGAGCTTTTTGAGAGGTGCAGGGGGAATCCGTATACCATATTTATCAATGACATCCTTACTACGACCCTTGACTACATGATAGGGCTCCGCTCCGTCCTGCCAAACGCTAAGATAATCAACTTTGAAGACGATGGCGAAGGGGCTGTGAAAGCAGACGCTGTTTTTAATGCGCTTTACCATGGGTGCCCATACCCCCATATCTATTCCGGTGAGAAATATTATATTGCCAGCAAATTGTTTATGTTTTATAAACCAATTGAAATAAAGGAACATGTCAAACGCGTATTTATATCTTTTGGCGGGGCTGACCCACAAAATTATTCTGACCGGCTGCTGGACATTATCTCCAAGCAGGACTACAAAAACTATGATTTTACCGTGGTGCTGGGCAGGGCAAAAAACAATGTGGAGGAGCTTTTAGGGTACAATAAGTATAGTAATATCCAGGTGCTTTACGATGTAACGGATATGCCCGGGCTGATGTCCGGCTGCGATATTGGCGTAACTTCAAGGGGGAGGACCGGATATGAACTGGCCATTTTAGGTATCCCCTCGATTGCGATGGCGCAAAATAAAAGGGAAGAAAAGCATGGGTTTGTCAGTAATGAAAACGGTTTTACGTACATTGGAATGGCGCCTACCGATGAACTTATTGAAAGCAATTTAAGGATGTACCTTAACCTGTCAAAAGAAGCAAGGCAACGTTTCCAAGACATGCTTTTAAGCCATGATCTGCGGAATGGGCGGAAAAGGGTCACCGGGTTAATCAAGGACTTATAAGCAGGAGGGAAAGGCACGTGCCAAAGGTTGGACCTGACAACAAACTATACCAAAAAGGAGAAAAAAAGTGAATAAGCCTTATTTAATTGCCGAAATGGGGGTAAATTTTTATGACACTGCAAAGGAGCTGGGTATCCCCCCTTTAGAGGCCGCCAAGCTTTATATTGACCAGGCAGCAGAAGCCGGGGTTGACTGCGCGAAATTTCAATCCTACAAAGCAGGCACTATCGTTTCCAAGCATTCGCCGGCGTATTGGGATACAACAAAAGAGCCGACGAAAACACAGTATGAGCTTTTTCAAAAGTTTGACCATTTTGGGGAAATGGAATATAAAGAGCTATGCAGCTATACCCATTCAAAGGGCATGGACTTTACTTCAACGCCATTTGACTACGCGTCGGCAGACTATTTGGAGCCCATGGTTGACTTCTATAAGATTTCATCCTCTGACCTGACCAATATCCCATTTATTAAGCATATTGGGGCAAAGGGCAAAAAAGTAGCCGTTTCTGTAGGCGCCGCTTATTTGTCAGAGGTTGACGAAGCGATCCGGGCGTTGAAAGGGGCCGGCTGCAATGACATTATACTCCTGCATTGTGTCCTTTCTTACCCTACCCTCCCGGAAAATGCCAACTTGAATACGATCCGGACCCTAAAGCTTTGCTTCCCGGACCTTAAAGTAGGGTATAGCGACCATGTCGCGCCGGACAGTACTATGGCGACCCTTGCCGCCGCCTACCTGCTTGGCGCACAAGTTATAGAAAAGCATTTTACATTAAACAAATCCCTCCCTGGGAACGACCATTACCATGCCGGGGATCCGGAAGACTTTAAAAAGGCCATTGCCAATTTCCGGTGGATTGATACGGTTTTAGGGGATGGGGAAAAAACAGTGCTGGACTGCGAGGTGACTTCAAGGAGGGAAGCAAGGCGGTCTTTGGTTTTTACACGGGATATGAAAAAGGGTGATGAAATTAAAGGGGCAGATTTGATGGCAAAGCGCCCGGGCACTGGTATCCCCCCAAAATATGCGGACATTATTATAGGGCGCAAATTATCACAAAATGTCGATGAGGACACGGTTTTAACTTGGGAAATGATATAGCGGTTAAAACCGGCCAAGGAAAGGGGTGCTAAATGTTCCTGCCTAAACCAGACAGCACAAACTCCCAAACATTTTACAATTTTTTAAGTACCGTAATAAGCAGCGGCGTAGCGTTTATTACCATGCCAGCCTTTACCCGGCTGTTAGGGGCCGGGCAATTTGGGCTTTACTCCATTTACACTTCCTGGCTGGCTATCCTGGTATGCATAATGGGGCTGAATGTTAAAGCAGGGCTAGGGGCCGGGTATTATAGGTTTGATGGGGATTACTATGGGTTCCGTTCCAGCACCTTGGTAGAAGGGAGCGTTATCTGCATTATTATAACGGCTGTATTGCTTACATTCAATGCCCCTTTAAGGAAGGCGCTGGGATACCCGGCCCTGCCGTTTATTTTTTTAATACTGGAATCCTTTGCCCAATATGTATTAAACTTTGCAAACCTGTCATGGGTATATGAGAAGCATGCTGCGCGCAATATGTCCCTTTCCCTGGCTACTTTAATTCTCACAACATCCCTCTCCATTTTCCTCCTTTTAAATTGGGGCGGGCCTAAAGAACACCTGTATTATGCCCGGGTATTGGGGGCTGCGTTGCCCCAAATATCCCTGGCTGCTTTTATCTGGGTTTTCCTTTTCCGCGAAAAGAAATGCGGCTATAACCCCATATATTGGAAGTATAGTTTAGCCTTTGGGGTCCCTATGGTTTTCCATACGCTTTCCCATCAAGTGCTTAGCCAGTCTGACCGTATTATGATGCAGATGTATTCCATCGGGGATGTAGAAATAGGGGTTTATAGTTTTTTTTATAGCTTTTCCGGCATATTATCCGTCTTGTTATCAGCACTTAACAATTCCTGGTGCCCATTCTTATATGATGACCTAAGCCGGAAGGCATTTTCTGTTTTAAACAGTAAGGTTTCTAACTATGTACAAATATTTACTATATTATGCTGTGGCTTTTTAATGGTATCCCGGGAGTTTGCCAAAGCCTTTACCGGCAGCGAGTATTGGGCTGGGATGCCTATTATCCCGGTTTTTGTCCTGGTTGCCTATTGCACATTCTTTTACCAGTTTGCCGTAAACTATGAGCTATACCATGCCAAGCCCAGGATTGTAGCGGCAGGCACCATTATCGCTGCCCTTACGAATATCGTTTTCAATGCTATCTTGATCCCGCCATACGGGATGTATGGGGCTGCCGCTGCTACGCTATTAAGCTATATAGCTTTGGCATCCATGCATACATTTATCGTTACAACCTGGAAAGGTGAAAAATACCCCCTTTCCTACCGGCCCGTAGCCAAAGGTGCCCTGACGGTAGCCCTATTTTGTGCGTTTTACTATCTTTTAAGCGGGTTGGCCGCCGTAAGGTGGGCTATTGGCATCCTGCTGGGGATTTACCTGGTATGGTCTGTCTACCATAGAAAAACAATATTTTGAAATGAATTATTAATAGAATCGAAATATAATTATATAGCTATTTGCTTTATATTGTGGTATATTGATACAAAGATTAATCTTTTCAAACAAATTTTGGTTGTATCTTTATATTAAACAAGGTAATATTTGGTTTTGATTCTATTAAATAATATAATAAAATAATGGGGTAGCAGATATATTTACCCTCTGTGGATATAGCCCTAAGGGGGCATTATGTCCAATAAAGAGAAAAGGCATAGGTAAAATGGAGGTAAAGTCCACGTTTCGAAATCACATGTTAGATATCATTAAAGGGGTTTGTATCCTGTTTGTCATTATAACACATTACGATTGGCAGGAATCAGAACGTTCCTCTTTGCTATTTCCTTTTTGGATTGACATGGCTGTTCCGGTTTTTATGGTTATATCGGGTTATGCTAATGCGGCATCTTATAAACAAAATCAGATTCAATGCCTGGCTGACATATATTCGTTTCGCTTTTTGATAAAAAAGCTATTGCGGTTTACCATCCCGTTCTCTATTATCTATATTTTAGAGGTTTTTATTGAAATATGCATGGAGGGTAATCTTCTTTTCAATGGTTCATTCTCATATATAAACATCTTTACCTGTTTCCTTAGCGGAGGATGGGGGCCAGGAAGTTATTATTACCCTATTATGATCCAGTTTGTTTTTGTATTTCCTATAGTCTATTTTGTAATCAAAAGAAACCATACCTTAGGCTTTGTTTTTTGCCTGTTAGCCAATGCTATTTTCGAAATACTTCAATATTCTTATGGTATGAATGAATCTTTTTATCGATTGCTGTTGTTCCGATACCTTATGTTAATTGCATTTGGCTGCTTTTTATACCAAAACCGTGAAAAAAATTTTTCGGCTTTCTGGGGGATCGTATCTTTAGCCATAGGAGCAAGTTTTATAATATTATTTGTTTACAAAAACCATCCCCCTGTATTTATCACATATTGGACAAGCACATGCTGGATTGCTGGTTTATATGTTCTGCCGATTTTAACAATGCTAATAAAGCTCGATTTTCGGTGTACTGTTTTGGAAATGCTCGGCAGGGCGTCTTATAATATATTTTTAGTCCAAATGGTTTATTATAAATTTTATGCAAGTAACATATACGAAAAAATAGAAAGGCGCCGCTATGAATTATTGGCAAGTATCGTCATATGTATTGTTTTAGGATTGGTTTTTTATTGGGGAGAGTCCTTTTTCACAAAGAAAATCATTAAACGGCTGGAACGTTTTAGTATAAAAAAAGATAATTCGATTTCTGATTGGTTAGACAGGCAATTATTTAAATCATAAAGCAATGGTCCATATACAGGAAAAGGGGGCCTGATTGATATGAATACCCGCCCAATTTTACGGGCGGCGATTGAGGCAAAAGCAAATATCCACATTACCGGTGGTCAAGGTTTTCTGGAATTGGGTTTATAAATTCCAGAAGCTATAACATCCTCCAAATTCTTTGGCATGGGAAAACCGGCAGGTATGTATCATAAGGGCTGTTGTAAAATATGGGGGTTCTACAAAATATGGCATTGCCATCGAGGGCGTAAATAATTTTGTGTCTATGGAATTTGAGTTCTCCTGATAAGGATTC
>CAJUDH010000031.1 GCA_910584845.1 uncultured Lachnospiraceae bacterium | reverse complement strand
CGCCATTTTTTCCTTTTTAATCCTTCAGGATAACCAGCTTATTCTGGTAACACTCCACAGACACGCTGCAGCCAATCTCAAAGCATCAATGCTCGCTCCACCCAGTTCCCTTGCAGGATAATCTGCGGCACATTTTTCCCATTTCTCTCAATCAGTTATCCTTTCGCACAGAAATGCAGAGAACACAATTAAGAAATTACAGGGATAACAAGATACAACGTCTGGATATTGACATTCTCAAACGCCTGTGCTATGTATTAGAGTGTAATCTGACTGATTTGATAGAATATATCCCGCCAGAAGAAACACAGACTCTGCAATAAAACCTACGTTGTAAGGACCTTATTGCCACGAACAGTAAAACCCCATGGAAGCCTCAAACTCCAAGGGGTTAAAAATATAACTCTTATTCTCTTTTATTCCCAAGAACATCCGTTCCCTTTCGCCTTTACTTATGATAGGGTTCCCCTGCGATAATCCGGTAACTGCGGTAAATCTGTTCCAGTAAAATCACCCGCATCAATGGATGGGGGAACGTCATAGCCGAAAAGCTTAACTGGTAATCCGCCCGGGCCAACACTTTGGGGGAAAGCCCCAGGGAACCGCCAATAATAAATATGATCTGGCTTTGGCCGCTGATCCCCAAACTTTCGATCTTTTTTGCCAGCTGCCTGGAGCTTAAGGCCTCTCCCTCAATCGCCAAGGCAACGACGTAAGCCCCTTCTTTCAAATGGGCTAAAATACGTTCCCCCTCCTGATTTTTGACCTTATTTTCCTCCGCCTCCCCTGCCCGGTCCGGAATCTTTTCATCCGCCACCTGGATAACCTCCAGCCTGCAATAGCGGCTCAACCGTTTGCTGTATTCGGCAATAGCGTCAGAAAAAAACTTTTCTTTTATTTTCCCCACCGCGACCAATGTTATCTTCATATATGTTTTTCCGTTATCTCCCGTTCCCGTGCCTGCCCTTTTGCAGCCATGTCCAGGCTATTTCCGCCCGTCACTTCTTCCTGCCGGATTTTACCCGCCTTACGACCTTCCCCTCCGGCTTCCGGCGGATTCCGTAAATAATCTGCAAGAAGGCCCCTACCTCGTTCCAGGCCTCCTGGCTTTCCGGAATCAGGCGCAAGGCCATTTGGAACACATGGAACATCCCGTCATAAACCGACACGCGCAGCTTCCCGCAAGCAGCCCGGACTTTATCCGCTACCACCAATGTGTCGCTAAGCAACACCTCATTACCGCCTACCTGCATAAGCATGGGCGGCATTTTCCCATACTCCCCAAACATAGGGGAGAGGTAGGGGTCCGTCGGGTCTGCATCCCCGATATAAGGGCAGTTATACAACATGCTGTCCGTAGTATTTCCAAATTGGGGGTCATTTAAAAAATTAGTCTTATGGCTCTCGCCACTACAAGTCAGGTCCGTCCAGGGCGACATGGTGACAATCCCGGCCGGCATGGGAATCCTGTGGTCCCGCAAATATAAAGCCAGAGATAACGCCAGGCCGCCGCCTGCCGAGTCTCCGGCCACTACAATCTTGTCCGGTGCATATTTTTTCTCTTCCAAAAGCCACCTGTATGCCTCTATTGCATCTTCCAGGGCCGCCGGATACGGATGTTCCGGCGCAACCCGGTAGTCAATGGTCAGCACGTCGCCACCCATGCTTTTTTGAGAATAGCAAACAGCGAAATCCCGGTATATATTCCTCATAGGCCCAATATACCCGCCGCCATGCAGCTGCAAAACCACCCTTCCCGTGCTGACCTGAAACGGCCTAAGGTACTCCATGGTAAACTGCCCTGCCTCCACCAGTTCATACTCATAGCCCTCCGGGCAGGCCCACGCCGGCTCCACCGGGTTTTTACGGATCTCCCCCGTTTGAAACCGGTGCCCCATGGTAGAATCCATTATAACTTTAATCATATCCCCCATCAATTTTCCCCGTAAACTTACCTTATCCATGTAAAAACGCCCCCATCAGACATGAAACCGCCGCCGCAGTTCCTCTTTCCAGTCCTTACTGCCGTTTAAATAGCCTTTTAACCCCAAAGCTACCTGGCCTCCGGTTTTCTCCACCTGTTTTACCATGCGGGATGCTTTGGCCTCCCCGCCTTTTTGCAAAATCAAAATTTTACGGATATGGGGGTACATATCCCGTTTCCTCGCCCAAGACGGCTCGTTCCCCTCTAAACGCACATGGATGCCGTCTTCCCTTAGCTTGTCGAAAAACCGCCTCTGCAAATGGCCGTCCGAAAAGACCGAAGTAAAGGTAATTACCATTTCCTGTCCGAAAGAACAGATGGTACATTTCATCGGCTGCCGGCGTGACACACCGATCATGATGTGGAACCTTTCAACGTCTTTTTGGTCTTCTGGATCTACCTGGATCACACCTACATTCGACAGCGTCATCGTATAGGCCTTATCCTTCAGCCAAAAAACGATATTCACCGCTATCCGTTTTAAAACCAGGGGGATCAGCCTCAAATACCATTTCTTTTCCCGGGACACATTGTAGGAAATACATTCTTCCAGCCGTTTCCGGTCCGTTTTTTTGTCCATTTGGCTGGAAACCTTGGCCAAAAGGGACTCAAAGCTTGTGGAAGGATCCCGGAAGCGGTATCCAATCATGGTCACTGCAAAAAAATTGGCCATGGTTTCCGATGCAAAAAATGCCCGCAAATTAATGGGCAAATTCAATACGATGGGCTGTTCCCACGGCTTGCCCTTCAGGTACTCTTTCCAAATAGACCAGATAAGGGCCGCCGCCAGATATTTGGTAATGCTGACCCCATG
Source organism: uncultured Lachnospiraceae bacterium (assembly GCA_910584845.1). Taxonomy (GTDB): domain Bacteria; phylum Bacillota; class Clostridia; order Lachnospirales; family Lachnospiraceae; genus Brotaphodocola. The sequence continues at coordinate 15,512 of CAJUDH010000031.1, read as the reverse complement.
CCTATGGCACACGCCCTTCAGCTCTTCCACCTGCACATAGCCGTGGAGTACCTGGCCGGTCCCCAAAGGCAAGTAATTGCCTTCCAGCCGGTATGCCGGGCGGGAGCTATATTTACGCCGGGGTATGTCCCGGTAATTTTCCAGGTAACTGTCCTCTACCGTAAAAACCTGGCTTTCCGGGCTTTTATCGTCCTCTTCCCTCCAAATGCCGTCCTCGCCGCGGATCAGCTGCAGGTAGCGGCTTGTCAGGTCTTTTAACATGTTCACCGCCCCCAGGCCGTCCGTCAAAGCATGGAACACTTCCAGGTTTATCCTACGCTCGTAATAAGTGACCCGAAACAAAAACTTCCGGTTTCCATGGGGGTCAATATACCGGCAAGGATAGGTAGATTCCCTCTGTACCTGGGGAACCCTTTTATTCTCCTCAAAATAATACCAGAATATCCCTCTGCGCAGCCTTACCCGGAAATTGCGGATATGGGGCAGGATATCTTCCAGGGCCTGCTGCAGCACCTCTGGCTTTATAGGTTCTTTCAGCGTCACGGAAACCCGGAATACCTGGCTCATAGCCTCGCTGGCAATAACCGGAAAAATTTTCGCCGTATTGTCTAACCGCCGCCACCATTGCCCTTCTGCTGTTTTCTTTTTCATCCATGCCTCCTTGATAAAACGGATACGCCATGATAGCCTGGCCGGCTATTTGCCCCGTTTCCGCCTGCAACGTTGCATCACATGGGCTTAACCGCTGATGCGCCGCCCTTCACTCAGCCGTACGGAAATAATACCCCACGCCCCATTTGGTATGTACATACCTGGGGTCGCTGGGGCTGGGTTCGATCTTTTCCCGAAGCCGGCGCACATGCACATCCACGGTCCGCACGTCCCCGGACTCCGACGCCTTGTTGCCCCATACCAGGTTGAGCAGGGATTCCCGGCTGTATACCTTATTGGGGTTGCACGCCAAAAGCTCCAAAAGGTCAAACTCCTTGGCCGTAAGGTTAATCTCCTTTCCACTGATAAATACCCGCCGGCCTTCCCGGTCCAATTTCAACTCGCCCACGGTAACCGTCCGGTCCTCGTGTTGGCCTTTCTGCCTGGATTTACGGGAATTGCGCCGTATAATGGCTTTAATCCTGGCTTTTAGCTCCAAAATATTAAATGGTTTCGTAACGTAGTCATCCGCGCCATATTCCAGGCCAAGGATCTTATCCATGTCTCCGCCCTTGGCTGTCAACATAATAATGGGCATCTCGGAAAATTCCCGGATCGCCTGGCATACCTGGAAACCATCATGCTTAGGCAACATAATATCCAGCAATACCACATCATATTCTTTTTTCTTGGCCAGGTCAATAGCCTCCTCGCCGTCGTAAGCGCAGTCCACTTCCATACCGTCTTGTTCCAGGCTGAAGCGGATGCCTTTTACAATCAATTTCTCATCGTCTACCACTAAAATTTTTGCCATTGATCCTCTCCTACCTCTCCCCCTGTCAGGCTATGCCATAAAATGGCAGAAAGCATTTAACACACACGCTTTCAGGATCAGCCGCAAAATTACTTTTGCAGCTGACCCTGACCATGCCTTCCGCCAAATATCCCAAAATAAAGAACCACGCTTGCCGGGCCCTTGCGCTAGCGTCCGGGAATGCCGGCGCACTTTTGGCCTCCGTTTTGGCCGTTGCCAGGCGGCTACGTCAAACCGTAATCTCCTCCTTTATCTTTTGAAAAGCAGCGTCTTTGATCCCTGAAATGTTCATAATGTCTTCAATACAGTTAAATCCGCCCTGCTCTTCCCGATAACGGATAATATCCTCTGCTTTTGCTTCCCCGATTCCCCTAAGGGCCATCAATTCCTCTTTGGAAGCTTTGTTTAAGTTCACCTTGGCCTGGGTTTTGGGGCTTTCGCCCGGCTTTGGCCATTCGGGTTCCGGCGCCTGATCCCGGTTGGGGACTTCCAGCTTCATGCCATCCTCTACCGGCTGCGCCAAATTCAGATAGCTTTCTGCCGCCTGGTCCGTAAATCCGCCGGCTAAATGGACTGCTTCATAAACCCGCTGCCCTTCTTTTAGCTCATATACCCCCGGACGTTTTACTTCCCCGCAGACATGCACATAACAAGGTGGCATTTCCCTTTGTGCATCTGGTTCTGGGCGCAAACCGTCGGCGCCGGAGCTGTCCGGCGCCCCCGAATGGCCCCCGGGCGCCCCGCCTTCTTCCCCGGCTTGCGCCCCTTCCGGATCCTCTTGTGTCCCCTGAACCTGAGAAAACTGCCAGCTTTCCTGCCGCCAGCCGCAGCTATATGCGCATCCTGCTGCCAGGATGAATATGGCCAATGCAAGCCGTTTTCCATAATCCTTTATCCATGTATTCATGTTCTTCTCCCTTGCCCGAGAGAATCCCAATTCAGCCTATTACTATTCTACCGAAGGATATGCGGAAATACAAGCCTTAATTTCCAAAAACTTTTTCTGCGTAATTGACTGACGCCATAGCGTCCCGGCAATACTGGTCCGCCCCCATAGAATCGGCATATTCTTTTGTCAGGACGGCGCCCCCAACCATTATTTTCGTCCATGGGGCCTCCTTGCGCAGCAGGCCAATGGTTTTTTCCATACTCGGGACCGTAGTGGTCATCAGGGCGCTTAACCCCACCAGCTTTACCTGCCGTTTTACAGCTACTTCCAAAATCTGTTCCGGCGGCACATCCTTCCCTAAGTCCAGCACCTCATAACCGTAATTTTCCAAAAGTACTTTCACAATATTTTTTCCTATGTCATGAATATCCCCTTCGACGGTCGCCAGGATAATATCCCCCTTTTTCTTTTGCGCCCCGCCGGCTGCCCGCATGGTTTCCTTGACCACCTCAAAAGCCGCCTTGGCCGCCTCCGCACTCATCAAAAGCTGTGGCAGGAAAACCGTGCCTGCCTCAAAACCTTTGCCTACCCGATCCAAAGCCGGGATCATTTCTTGGTTTATCAGGTCCATAGGGCCCCGGGCAGCCAAAAGCGTCCGGACTGCCCGGGCTGCCTGGTCTTTTAGCCCCCTCTCAATACTTTCTGCCAATAAAGAGGCCTCCCCTTTTTCCGGATCTTTCTTCCCGGCGTTTCCCTTTTCTGAAAGGCCGCTTTTCTTCCTGTCCGCTTCCTGTGCATATGCCTGGATATAATCCCCACATCGGCTGTCCAAAGCCGTCAAAGCCCGAAAGCTATGGTACACCCGCATCATCCCGTCAGAATTGGGGTTCATAATAGCGGCATCCAGCCCATTTTGCAATGCCATGGCAAAAAACGTCGCATTCACATTCTCCCGCATGGGAAGCCCAAAAGAGATGTTGGAAACCCCCAGGATGGTCTTTGCGCCCAGCTCCCTTTTTATCCGGCGTACCGCCTCCAGCGTCGTTAAAGCGCCCTGGCTGTCCGAGCTGATGGCCATACATAACGTGTCGACCACAATATCCTCCGGCCCGATGCCATACTCCGCCGCCGTATCGTAAATCTTTTTCGCAACCGCAATACGCCCGTCTGCCGTTTCCGGGATTCCGGCCTCATCCAGGGCCAGGGCGACCACCACGCCTCCGTATTTTTTTATTAAGGGGAATATGCCCCTCATGGACTCTTCTTTGCCATTGACCGAATTGACCATAGGTTTTCCATTATATACCCGCATAGCCCGCTCCATGGCCTCCAGGTTGGATGTGTCGATCTGCAACGGCAAGTCCACGACGCTTTGCAGTTCCTTCACCACCTCTTCCATCATAGATGGCTCGTCGATCTCCGGCAACCCCACGTTAACGTCCAGCACATGGGCCCCATGGTCCTGCTGCGTGGCTGCCTCCCGCAAAAGATACTCCAGGTCATGGCTGCGCAAAGCCTGTTTTAATTTTGGCTTCCCGGTTGGGTTGACCCGCTCCCCGATTACCACGGGATCCCGGCCGATTTCCACTGCCTGCGCAAAAGAAGAGACCAGGGTCCTCTTCTTTTTTTCCACCGGCCCATGTTTTATCCCCCGGCAGCGTTCCACGGTCCGCCGGATATGGTCTGGCGTGGTGCCGCAGCATCCCCCCACAACCCTGGCCCCCATCCGTGCAATTTCCTCCATCCAGGCCGCGAAAGTATCCGGGTCAATATCGTACATGGTCTTCCCGCCTTCGCTGCGGGGCAGCCCTGCATTGGGGTTGACGATTACCGGCATCGACGCATAGCGCAGGACTTCTTCCAAAATCCCTTTCATCTGTACGGGGCCCAATCCACAGTTCATCCCCAGGGCGTCTACCCCTAAGCCCTCCAGCAGGGCAACAACCGAAGCAGGGTTCCCGCCGGTCAGCAACTTCCCCTTCTCGTCAAATGTCACGGTCACAAATACCGGAAGGCTACAGTTTTCTTTTACCCCCAGCACCGCCGCCTTTGCCTCATAACTGTCGCTCATGGTTTCAATAAGGACCAAGTCGGCCCCCTCCCTGGCCCCGGCAGCGGCAACCTGGCCAAACAGGCGGACCGCATCTTCAAAGTCCAAATCCCCCAACGGTTTTAAAAGTTTTCCTGTAGGCCCTATGTCCAGGGCGGTCCATGCCTTTTTCCCGCTTTGGCGGATGGCCTCCCGCCCGTTGCGCACCGCCGCCTGCACAGCCTCCTCCACGGAAAATCCGGTCTGCCCCGGATATTTCAGCGCGTCTACGCCAAAGGTATTGGTCGTTAAAATGTCTGCCCCCGCATCCAGATAAGCTTTATGGATTTCCACCAATGCCTCTGGATGGGTTATGTTCCATGTACCCGGAAGTTCCCCGGGCTTAAGCCCCTTGGCCTGCAACAGGCTCCCCATGCCGCCGTCACAAAATAGTATCCGTTCTTCCATCGCTTTTCTGATATCCATATCTGCCTCCTTTGCCGCCCTCTCGCCGGATAGCCCTTTGGCCTTCTATGGCTGCCTCCGGTATTCGCAGTCCGCCTTTCCACATGCTTCGCATCCCTGTACACTGCAGATCCTTGGCTTTTTGCTAAGGCCCATCACCGCTGTCACCGACTTGGAAGGGGCCATCAAAAGGCTGCCGGTCAGCGTAACCCCGATCCGCCGGTCCAGCTCCAGGGCTGCCGTCACCCTTTTTTGGCATTCCAGGGGGAAGTCCCCATAGCCGGGGCTGAACCGGGGGCGCATATACCACCCTTTCTCCCGGTACTCCCTCTTTAAAGCCTCATTGCGCCAGTCGCAATAAGTTTCCAGCATCGCTGCCGAAGCCGCCTGGACCACCACTGCTTTACTCATCTGCAGCCGCCCATACCGGCGCAAAAGCAAGTCTACCCCACTTCCCAAAGTAGCCCCAAACAAAAGGACTTTTTGGCAGTCCTTTAAATTCCGTTCCAAGCCCATGCTTTTAACCTGCAGGCACCACATGTCCAGCACATGGCCCCGGATTTCCAACGGATATTCTTTCCAGGTGGATTTTGCCTGGGCCGCCCGTTCCAGTTCCTGCTGGCACTCTTCTATCAACGCCTCTACATTTCCCGGGATTTCCTGGCCCCGATAACCCAGATACCGCAAGACCTCATTCCGGTTCCAGGGAAAGCCTTCTCCGGTTTCCAGCCATTTTTCCATCCCGCCTATGGCCGTCACCGTAAAATCTCCGACAGGTTCTCCCGGATCCGGGCCGCCACGTCTGGTTTGTTCATAGAATATACATGGATCCCATTGACCCCATTGGCCACCAAATCTATGATCTGTTCCGTGGCATAAGCAATCCCGGCCTGTTTCATAGCAGCGGGGTTCTGGCCGAACCGGTCTACAATGGCTTTGAAACGCGACGGCAGATAAGTTCCGGACATACGGCATATCCTTCCGATTTGGGCGGCGCTGGTTACCGGCATAATCCCGGCAACCACAGGTACCGTGACCCCGGCTTCCCGGATCCGGTATAAGTAATTATATAAAATATTGTTGTCAAAAAACATTTGTGTGGTAACGAAATCGCAGCCTGCCTCTACCTTTTCTTTCAAATAATGAATATCCGCTTCTTTATTTGCCGATTCCACATGGCCTTCCGGATAACAGGCGGCCCCAATACAAAAATCGCCGTTTTTCCGGATCTCCCCAATCAATTCCGAGGCGTACCGGTAATCCTTTTCCACTTTCCCGTCCTGGGGGATATCCCCCCGCAAAGCAAGCACATTTTCTATTTTCCGCCGCTTTAATTCTTCCAGCACCGACCGCACTTTTTCCCTGGTAGAAGACACACAGGTTAAATGGGCCAAAGGCGTTACCCCCTGCGCCTGTACGGCAGAGGCAATGTCCACTGTATATTGGCTGGTCCCTCCGCCCGCCCCATAAGTCACGCTCATAAAAGCCGGCTTTAGCCTGGATATTTCAACCGCCGCCTTTTCTACCGTCTCATAATGATCCCCCGTTTTCGGAGGAAAAACCTCAAACGATAACATAGGCTCCTTTTTTGCGAGAATCTCTTTTATCTTCATTGCTTCATCTCCTTGTAGCCATCAAATTCCCCGTCATATTCCCATTCCCAATCATCATAATAATCCCACTCGCCGCCGTAGCCCCAGCCGTCTCCATACCCCCACTCGCCGCCGTAGCCCCAGCCGTCTCCATACCCCCACTCGCCGCCGTAGCCCCAGCCGTCTCCATATCCCCCCTCGCCGCCGTAGTCCCAGCCGTCTCCATACCCCCACTCACCATCATAGCCCTCCGGGCCTTCAAAATCTTCCCCTGCTTCCTGCCTTCCCGCAAAACCTTCCGCCCCACCCCTTGATTTCCCCCATTGGCCAACAGCATCCATCCCCAATTTCAAGGTACTGATGCTGGCCACAATTATCAGGGCGGCAACAATAGCCACCCAGTCCATATCTGTTTTTTTCCCTGGCCCTTCCACGGCCCCGTCCCGCAGCTTCCATCCTCCTGTAGGGGTTTCCGGCCCCGGCCAGCCCCCGTCTTTTGAAAACTCCGGGCTATTATGATAATGGCAGCCTTTCTCATAGTCCGGATGACGTTCATTTAAATAATAGCCTACATCCCGCACATAGGGGTGGCGTACCCACTTCCTGCAATTTTTACAATAATGCGCAGACCTCATAGCCTGGTCGCATATTGGACATATCTTTTGAACCATCCGGATAACCTCCTTACGAATCGCAATGTACCCTCAAAGCCCCTCAGCCTGATTTCATAGGACATTCTGCCAGCCACAAAAACCGGCTTGTCACCGGCAGGGCTTCTCCAACTCATAATAAAAAATATACTGCTGCAGCACGCCCTGCATGCCTTTGTAGCGGTTTTGAGGAAAGCCTGCCGGATAGTACCGCCCCAAAGCCTGGCTGATATGGGTATCCACAGGAAACGATTCCAGTTGATGCAGCGCAAACAGGCAAATACAGTCCGCCACCTTCCTACCGGCCCCATAAAGCTCCATTAATTTTCCCCTGGCCTCTTCATAGGGCATCCTTCCTATTTTATCAAAATCCACTTTGCCCGAAACCACGTCCCTGGCGGCCCGGACTACATATTTGCTGCGGTAGCCTAAGTTACAGCCTAACAGCCCGTCTTCTTCCAGCCCCGCCAAATCCTCCGGGCGGGGGAAAGCGTAATACATGGCACCTCCCACGCCTACCTGCCGTTTTCCATAAGCCTCACAGATATTCTGGATGCACCTTTTGATCCGCACTATATGGTTCCTCTGGGAAATCAGGAAGGAAACCGTCATCTCCCACAAATCCTGGCGAAGGATCCGGATACCGGAGCCAAATGCCGCGGCCTCACGTAAATACGTATCCTCTGGGTCAATCCGGGCCAAAAAGGCCGAATAGTCTGTCCCCAAATCAAAATACCGTTTCCAAAAACTTTCAAAAGCTTCCTGGGTACAGAAGAAAATGCATTCGTCCCCTTTTTGGCTGATTTCCAAATACTGGTCCCCTGCTATAACCCGATAACGTCCGTCTCCGATCGGGTCCATACGGAAACACTGGCCCGAACGGCATATTTGTGCAAGGCTAAAATGGTTTAGCTTCCTCTTTTGCATGCTTAACAACGCCTTTCTCCCGGATTACCCCGTTTTCGTCTATCTCTGCATTGGCAGAGATGCTTTCCAAGTAATAAAACATCTGTTGTTTTTTCGCCGGATCCCCAACCAGGTCCGTCCTGCACCCGTGCTGCAGGCAAGGCACAAAACGGAATTCCTGTATGCCTTTTGAAGAAATATCCACCTCCGCCAGCCCGGTGCTTTGGGTTTTGCTGTTAAACCAGAAGTTGCCTAAACTATAAAAAATAGGGGCCCCTTTATAATATTCTACCCCTTGCAGGCAATGGGGATGGTCGCCAATAACCAAATCTGCGCCGGCATCAATATATTGATGGCCCAGCAGCTGTTGATCCTCCTCAAATCGGCTGGACCCTTCGGTTCCCCAGTGGACATAAACCACCACAAAATCACTGGTTTCTTTTGCCTTTTGGATTACCTCCAAAAAAACCTCCGGGTCGTACGTGCGCAAAACCCCTGGCGCAGTATCTGTCGCCTCCTTGGTAAATACATAAGACCGTTCCACCTGGGTGGCCCCAACATAGGCAATCTTCATCCCGTTGGCGCAAAAATAGACAATCTTTTTTGCCTCTTCCCGGTTTCTGCCGGCCCCCACATAAGGAATATTGTATTGTTCCAAAGTATCCAGGGTATCCAAAAAAGCCTCCTCCCCATAATCATACACATGGTTGTTTGCCAAAGACACAATATCCACCGACAATTTCCCCAAATTCCCCGCTGTTTCCGGGCTGGCCCGGAAAGTAAACGTTTTACCTGCCAAAGGCGCCCCCCGTTTACTGTAAGCGAATTCGTTATTAACCATCATAATGTCTGCCCCGTCCATCCGGGCGATCAATTCCGGCGCGACGCACTGGGAAATATCATCCCCATGCCTATGGTAATATCCCATGTTGGCATACCCTTCGGCAAAGCTGATATCCCCGGCAAAAGAAAGGGTAACCTTATCTGGCGAAACCGTTTCTTTTTCATAAATTTCCCCGGCCCCATGCCGGCTATTCCCCTGGGCCCCGGTCCCTCCGGTTACGGAAAAGCCCTGTCCGGCGGGCAATCCATATACCAGATACGCCGCAATCAAAAATAGTGGCAAAAAGCCTTTTACCATACCAGCCTCCTTATTGCATACGTGTCTATGCCTTTGATAATAGGCTTTTTTTGCCTTCCTGTCAATTCCCTTCATAAATAAAAAGGGCCCTGCCATACAGGGCTGCCTGCAGGGGCTATTTTTCGGCGCCCCCCTGCGGCCACCGTGCGTCCTGCCGTTTTTTATTTTCTAGGACGTACCTTCCTAAATGAAATGAAAAGGGGGCCTGCTAAACAGGACCCCTTTCTGGCATACCCTTTTGTTTTCTCTTTATTCCGTTTCCCGGCAAGGTAGCCTTCCCTTTGTTTTGGCCTTCCGGGCTTCTCCACATGGAACATCCAGGTGCACATCGGCGGGCAGGTAGCAGCCTTCCGTTATATCCCATATGGCGCATATACGCCAAAATTTTATGGCTTCGTCTGGCAACTTAAGCCCTGCCTGCTTCCCGGCATGGAGTTGGAACCGCCCGTTTTGCCCCATATTTTTTAACCGCGGCCCCCTGCCCTGGCAAGGCCGGTTATCCCCTATGCCGGGAAATCCGCCCCTTTGCCGGATGCAGCAAACCCTAACGCATATCCCTCAGTTTGAAAGAACGCATTAAATTTTTAAGCAGATTAGCCTGGGAAGACAGCTCCTCGCTGGCGGCGGCACATTCCTGGCTGGTGGCGGAATTCGTCTGGACTACGGAAGAAATCTGGTCAATCCCGTCGGTAACCTGGGAAAGTGCAGCCGTCTGCTTTTCTACCGCTTCCACCACGATAGCCATCTGGGAAGTCACATGGCCTGCACTCTGGCTGGTCTGGTCCAAAGCTTCCGTAACTTTGTCCACAATCTGCCCACCCTCCGTAACAGCGGCAATGGAGCTTTCAATGAGTTTTTTGGTAGCCTTTGCCGCCTCATCCGATTTGGAAGCCAAATTGCTTACTTCATCGGCCACCACGGCAAAGCCTTTGCCTGCAGAACCTGCCCTGGCTGCTTCCACGGCAGCGTTTAAGGCAAGGATGTTAATCTGAAAAGCAATGTCCTCAATGGTTGAAATAATCGTGCCGATCTTCTTGGAAGAACCGGAAATATTTTCCATGGCCACATTCAGTTCCTTGACAAACTCTATGCTGACCCCAAGGTGGGAACCTGCCTGGTTGACATACTCCCCGGCCTCCTCAGCAGCCGCGGACGTCTTTTTGGCGTTCTGGGAAATATCCATCATGGTAGCAGAAACCTCTTCAATGGAGCTGGCCTGTTCCGTCGCGCCCTGGGCCAAAGCCTGTGCGCTGCTAGATACCTGGTCGGCCCCGGAAGATACCTGGTCGGCGCTGCTGGCAATTTGCCCCATAGCGCTGTTTAAAGCGGCCTGGATGCTGTCCAGGGACTTTTTAATGGACTGGAAATCCCCCAAATAATCCTGGCTGGCGCTTTGCGTCATATTGCCGCCGGCCATAGACCCCAACACGCTGGAAATCTCGCCGATATAAGAACGCAGCCGCCGGATGGTATCTTCAAACATCTGCCCCAACATGCCGATCTCATCGTTGGAGGAAACGTTGACCCGGATCTCCTCGTTATTTGCCAGGCCTAAATCGCCTTTCTCCAGCCGCCCGGCCACCCGCGTAATTTCACCCAAAGGATTTGAAATCTGCTTTTTCAGGTATGCCGTCAGGAATACCATACCGAAGACAATGGTGGCAAAAGTCGCTAAAATAGCCAGAACCACCACAACAGCCACTTCCTGCCTGGCCTCCGTCCTGGAAATCCCGGCGAATATCAGCCCATTGACCGTTCCGTCTTCCCCTTTTGTGGGGACATAAGAACACAAAAACTTCTCCCCTTGGATGCTCGCCTCCCCCACATAGGACCTCCCTTGTTGGAGCACTATGGCGTTCAAATCGGAAGACAAGCGGGTGCCCACTACCCGCTGGCCATCCTGGACCACCGTGCTGTAGGCGCGGGTATCCCCCTCAAAAATAGTAAATTCGCATCCCATGCGGCTCTTTAAGCCGTCCAGCAGCAGATTCATATCCTCGTCTGCCGATACCCGGCCCAGTTCATAGGCCAACATATTTGTGCCATTGGTACAACGGACTTTCTGCATTTTTGTAATCAGGGAATTGTACATAAAAATACAAACCAGCATTACCAGCAGGACAGAAAACATCTGCAAGATAACCACTACCCCGCCGATTTTTAACCCGATCCTTTTGTATTTCCTGTTGTTCCCGCCCCCCGGCGTATAAGCCCTATCCATCTTAAATCCCCCTTAATTATTTGAGTTAAAATATTATGTATGTTTTTGTTTTTATATTATATCATAATTCGTAAGTGAAAGAAAGTATATTTTTCCCATACATATTTTAAACCAATTTCCAATTTATCCCTTTTCCTTTTATCCCCATGAATCCTATTTTACAAAGGCCGGCCAAGTACCGGGGTTTTATGGCAGGCAAGGAAACGGGATGAGGCTACTGGCCGTACGCCCGTTGACGCCGCCGGCCACCCCCTTTCATATAAAATACAGATCTTTGCAGTCGGTTTTTCTTTCGCAGAACCGCTTTTCCCCTTAAGTTTCCCTTCCGGGCAGCCGATATATTTTATCATAGATATTTTTAGCCGGAAGAACACTCCAAGCTAAAAGGAGGTGTCCACATGATGAACTTGATGATGGTCGGCTCGCTAAACACCTACACCCAGAACATGAAAATGCAGATGAAATGGGAACGGAAAAAAGCGTCCGGCGATTACTCTTCAGACGGAACCAAGTCCATAGAGGAATGGCTGCAAAAACAAACCGAAGGAACGGGCAGCCTCATGGACGAAGACTCCAAACAAACCCTTGCCAGGATTGAGCTGAAAATGAACGCAGGCAAAAGCCTCACTTCCGCGGAAATGGAATACTTGCGCAAAAATGACCCGGAAACCTACAAAAAAGCCAAATCCATCGAGATGGAACGGAAAGCCTATGAACAGCGGCTGAAAAGCTGTAAAACCAAGGAAGAAGTACAGCGGGTGAAAGCCTCCCAAATGGCGGCATCTTTAGACAGGGTCAATGAAGTTAAGAACAACCCCAATATCCCCGGCGGCAAAAAGCTGGAGCTGATTAAACAGGAATTGCGCCTGACCAATGCCTCCGCCGACACCATGAAAAAATTTACAGAGAGCGGCGAATACGCCAAGCTCCCCACAGAAGCCGAACAAAGGAAGGCGGAAAAAGATCTAAAAGAGGCAAAAGAAGCCGAACAGAAGAAAGAAAAACCCGACGCCCCAGAAAAATCCCCTGCGGAAAAGGGCCCCGTGGAAACGGACGTTTCCGGACCGGAAAACCTGGCCGGCGGCCAAACAGGCGGGGACAGCCCGGATAGTGCCGAAACGCCCAAAAGCGATGATGCCAAGACATCGGGGGCCGACATTGACAAAGCGAAAAAAACGCTTTCCGAAACGCCCAAAACCCGGGCCGCTGCGGAATGGACCCCACAAGCCCGTAAAGTGAGGTATGCCCGGGCCCGGGCCGCTTATGCCCAAACGCCCTTCGGCAATGATGCCTCTTCTATCATCGACATAAAAAAATAAGCCAGGTGAAAGCCCGTATCCCTTGACGGAAAGATACGGGCTTTTTCTTTGGCTTCCACTTCTATTGGCCAAAATCATCCAGTTTAATATCTTCTAAATTCTTCCTTTTGCCTTTCCTGCTGTCCCGCATCCCATTGGCCCTCAGTGCCCCATGGAAAGAAGAATGCCTTGGAAATTCTTCCCGGTATTTTTGCAAAATCTTTTCCTTGGCAAATTTCTCACCCAGGGATTCCTTCACCTCCCCCAGGGCGGCTACCAGCATGGCGGCGTTTTCATATTCTTTCCTGTGCTGTCCGGCGACGATAGCCCTCACCCGCCCGTCGATCCGTTTTTCCAAAATAGAAAGGTATTCCGCTACCTGGTCCTCCGATAAAGCATATAAAGATTTCCAATGGCTAAAGCATTTCCAGAACAAGTCCTTTTCCCTAGGTAAAGCTACCCCCCGCTCTTGATGCTCTTCTTTATATTTGGTCCCCTGAAAATACCGGTAACCTTCAAACCGCATATAGCCAATCAAATCGTCCGCCACCCGGGAACATCCCTGCTGCAAATGCTTCTCTTTCAGCAGCAGCAGCAAAAACAAATCCAAACCGCATTTAACAAAAGTCCCCGACCAGCCCAAAGAGCCATCCACCTTGCGGCACTGCTCCGCGGCATAGTCAAAACTGCCGCTTAAAAACCGCAGGATCCCTACGGTGTTGCCTGATATTTGATTTTCCATCAGCTCTTTTGACATGGCATAGCCTGGCATATCGCTGCGCCTTACCGACAGGATAATCTCCTGGGCCGGGCCTTTATATTTCTCCGGATCCCCGTTCTCATTCATAATCCGAAAATAATTGACCGGTGTAGTACAGGAACGGAATGCCTCCAATCGGCAATTTTCCGCACAAGCCTCTTCCCCCAGCCGGATGGCGGCTTCCGCCGCCTTTAAAGCAATCTCGCTGCGGATCACGTAATCTTTTCCGACCTTCCCTAAGGCTTCCAGGCCCACCTCCATCAACCGTTGGTTATCCCGGGCAGCCTCCAGGCTTTTCATCACATCCATATATAAGGACGGATGGCTCTGATAGGCCCGCCGGGCCACGTTCAGCATGGCATCATTTTCCTCGCTCTGGTATCTTACCGCCTCTTTCAAAAGCCTGCCTGCCACGTCGCCGCTGGTGTCTGTCAACAGGCTGATCCAGTCTTCCCAAAACTCGGATATCCGGTCCAGCTCCTCCCTTCCCAAGCCCAGCATCCCTTCCAGCCTGACATTGCGGAAAAAGGAAATGGAAAAATATTGGTACAGCTCTTTTGCCCGTTTTTCCGGCGCGGTGACATGGTAAGTGGCATATAGCACATGAAGGGCCAATTCTTCCAAATCTATGGATAAAATTTCTTCCTCCACCATCTCCTCAATGCCCAAAGAAAACACATCCCAGTTGTTTTCCACGGTCACTTCCGTGTCCATCATCAGGTCAAATAGTTCCATTGCTTTCCGGTAAAATCCATAATTGACGCAATGGCGCAGCAATGCACACCCATCCTCATATACCTGATGCACCCCATGGGGGTCTTCATAGTCCCACATCAGGTCCCCATTCCAGTATCCGCTGGAATTGTCCTCATACCCCTCGGCCTGAAGGTACAGTTCGCCTTCCTCCACCTGGTCCAGCAGGCCTTTGAGGCGGTTAAACTCGTCCTCAATCTCCTGTTCCTCTATTTTACCGGCAGCCAGTTGCCCGTCTGCCTGATCGCCGATCCGGGCTTCCTCCAAAAATTTTATAAAATCCTCCCGGTTCCCTTCATAAACTTTGCGGGCAATGCTATGGATAAAAATTTGAAGCTCTTCCTTATCCATCAGCGATGTTTTTTGGTCTGCCAGTTCAATAAATTCTTTAAAGTTCATGTTGATTTTTCTCCTTTTTCACCGGTTTTCCTCCACTGGGCTTAGCGGCCTTCCCTGACCCCTGTTTTCTTCAGCCCTTAACAGCCCTTTTATATAAACCGATCAACTGTCAATTTTTATTTCCAACCGCTATTTGGGTTTTCTTTATCATATCAGCGTAGCTGCTATTTTTCAAGTATATCATGTGGCATTTTCTGTTTTTCTCAATACTATGTAGTATTAGCACTTTTTAAGGAGGATTTATGAAAAAAACATTGGCCTTGCTTCTCTCCACAGCGCTAGCCACATCCTTCCTGGCCGGATGCCAGGCAAACCCAAAAAGCGCCGGCTTAACCCCGGTCACATTAAACGAAGTGGCCCACTCCATCTTCTATGCCCCCCAGTACGCCGCGATTGAACTTGGATATTTTGAAGAGGAAGGGCTGGAGCTGACCCTTGTCAACGGCGCCGGAGCCGACAAGGTTATGACTGCCCTGGTTTCCGGAGACGCAGACATCGGGTTCATGGGGCCCGAAGCCAGCATTTATACTTACGCCGGCGGGGCCGAAGATTATGCCGTGAATTTCGCCCAGTTGACCCAACGGGCCGGCAATTTCCTGGTGGCCCGCCAGCCTGACAGCCAATTTTCCTGGGATAAGCTAAAGGGCGCCAAAGTGTTGGGGGGCCGGGCCGGCGGTATGCCCAGCCACGATGGTACTTGGGAACACATCAAAGGGATTTATGAGTGGACAAGCCGGAAAGCCCCGGATTTAAAGGTTTTTAAATATGAGGAAAAGGTTGTTTCCGTCTCATAGCATAACTGCATTTACTCACTTTGCCAGAAGAAGGACAGGCCAAGACCGGGAGCCTCTCAAAATCTATATGGGGCGCTCACTAAAATACTGTTGTAAAATATGCTGTTGAATTTTACATCAAATCAGGGTATACTAAGGGCAGGAAAGGAG
>CAJUDH010000030.1 GCA_910584845.1 uncultured Lachnospiraceae bacterium | reverse complement strand
CCGTCTGGATTTTTGCCGTTGCCATTTCGCCGCCGAAAACGGGGAACAGGATTTAACAATCCTGCCCCCGCACCCCGACCTCTCCCAAAGAACAGAATGGAATGTTACGCAGTAGAGCTTGAAAAGGCTTGATTTTTAAGGTGTTGCAGACATGAAAATCCATAGGGCAAGGGTCTACCCACGAAAACGGCTTCTAACCGTCCACAGGAGCGTTTTACGCCCGTTCTTCCTGCCCGTTTCCTGCCGCGTTGAAAAGTTTGGCGTCAATAACTCAAAAAAGCACTAGACAAAACGCTTCATGGGGAACCACCGACGATATAAAGCCGTACACAGCCCCGGTATTTGAGAACAATATCCCGCTTACGCAGACGGAACGGCTCACCATGAACAGCCGCCCGAAGCAGCCGAAATACGCAAGAAACAAAAATATCCTTGTAATCGGCGGTTCCGGCAGCGGCAAGACCCGGTTCTTTGTGAAACCGTCGCTCATGCAGTGCAGTTCAAAAGATTTTCCAACTTCATATATCGTTACTGACCCGAATGGAATGATAAGCATGCGAAAGCCATGTATCTTGACCGTTTCGGTGTAAACATTCCAAAAAGGGAATCAGTAGTTTAATGATTGCTAAGGCAAAGGAAATCGTAAGAACATTAGGTGCCGAATATCTAAGGCTTTTTGTAGTGGATATAAATGGCCTGCTATTCAGCTTTATCATAAAAATAATTTTTTAAAGGTTAATGGAGTTTATGATGAAGTATTCGATGATGGTTTTGTATTACATGAGTTTGGATACGAAATAAAAGTGTAAGTCGGATTCCGGTTTAAAGGATTGTTAGGTGCGTGTAAATTCAGTACTCATATGTAACTATATGCATTATACTTCAAACTTTAAGCCGTAGGGCCGCTTTCCCGGAAAGGGGGCAATGAAAAAGCGGCGTTATGGAACGGTATATAAAAGTCATCTGCCAGGGTAACCTGCCCGCAGTGCAGGGGAGGGCAAACGTACGGAGGGGCATCACACAGACACAAACGAAAAAGAGCGGCAACCTGCCCGCAGCGCAGGGAGGGCAAATGTACAGGCCTCCCATGCCCTGCAAACAGGGCCCCGTGCTGCTTCATAACACCGCCGGTTATACACATTCCCACAATGCCGGCGATACAGATCCTATTTCCTTCCGAATATGGTTAAAAAGGCTTCATTTTTTATATTTGGCGACAAGACCGCACTTTTTATTAAAACATATACGTCAAAACTTGTTATAATAGGCAAAAGTGCAAGGAGGATTTCCAATGAATGGCCAAAAGGAAGTTATAAAGGAAGTTATAAATTATATCGAGGGGAATTTAGAGAATGAAATCAGCTTAGACCATATATCAAAAAACATTGGTTATTCCAAATTCTATCTGAACCGTATTTTTACAGGGTATACAGGAATTACCATGTATAAATATCTACAAAACCGCAGGCTTACGGTTGCCGCTGAAAAGCTGGTTAAAACAGATAAACCGATAATGCAAATTGCATATGAAGCCGGGTATGATACACAGCAGTCATTTTCATTTGCTTTTAAACAAGCATATTCCTATCCACCCAAAGTTTATAGGGCTATTGGGGTTTTTACACCAAAACAAAACAAGATTTCCATGTGCCTTTCTTCTATCTCCGGCTATAAATTTATTGCAGGAACTAAGGAGGCTGCCGCATGAGTACAATTCCTACCGTTGTTGAACAAACCAGCCGTGGGGAAAGGAGTTATGATATTTTTTCACGGTTACTGTCCGACCGGATTGTTTTTTTGGGGGAAGCAGTAAGTGATGCATCAGCCAGCCTGGTTATTGCCCAAATGCTGTTTTTAGAAGCACAGGACCCGGAAAAGGATATTCAGTTGTATATCAATAGCCCAGGCGGTTCCGTATCGGCTGGTTTTGCGATATATGATACAATGCAATATATAAAATGTGATGTTTCAACGATTTGTATTGGCCTTGCTGCCAGTTTTGGGGCGTTTTTATTAGCCGGTGGTACGAAAGGGAAACGTATCGCTTTGCCAAATGCAGAAATCATGATCCACCAGCCGGCGATTCAGGGGAATGGTATTCAAGGGCAGGCAACAGATATAAAAATCACATCCGACCACATACAAAAAAGCAAAGGGCGCCTAAACGCTATTTTGGCGAAAAATACCGGGAAAAGCATGGAGGAAATAACCCTTGCGACCGAACGCGATAATTATATGACAGCAACAGAAGCCGTGGATTTTGGGTTGATTGATAAAATTATAGGGAAACGTTGATCCGTCAGCATAAAAAGTCCCACACGTCCGGATTTCAGGGGACGGCCGCCCCGGGGATTATTTTCCGGTAATGGTCCGGTTTCAATGGGATGGCCGTCCATGCAGAAAGCGGGCGGGAACGCCGCCGGCATTGGTGGCAATCCGGGCTTTTTCATAGCCTTGTCCACTGCCAGCTTTTTGCCCTGCACTACCGGTAAACCGGCCGTCAGCCGGATCTGGCCGGGTATTTTAAGAGACTGTAACAAGCACGTCTTTGCTGTTCAATTCTGCCCTTATAGGGTCGGGTATATCCGTATCTGTAATTACCCTTTTCACCTGCCCTTTCAGGTTTAACGGGACAATGCCATGCTTAGAGAATTTATCGCTCTCGGTCAATACGATGACCTGGTTAGCCTGGCGTGCCATATCCCGGACAGCCTGGGCCCGCATTTGGTCTTGATTCGTGAAGCCGGCTTTCGGGTTATACCCATCGGTGCCGATGAAAAATAGGTCCACGAAAAAGTTTTCTACGCATTGGCGGATCATTGGGCCCACCATAACCTGGGAATCCTGCTGGTAGATCCCTCCTAACAACACCACCTGGAAGTTGGATTTCCCACGGATGTAGCCGGCGATAAACGCACTGTTTGTAATAATGGAAAGATCTTTTTTATTTCCGGTCAAAGTATCGGCCAGAAGGGCACAGCAGCTTCCGTTTTCGATCATTATGGTGTCCCCGTCGTGGACTAGTTGGGAAGCTTTCCAGGCGATTTTCTGTTTTTCTTTATAATGATAGGCGATCCTGCCATTGATGTCATTTTGGCTTCGCAGCAGGGCAAAGCCGTGTTCCCGTTTAATAATCCCCTGGCTTTCTAAAGCGTCCAGGTCTTTACGGACCGTAACCTGGGAAACAGAGAGCTTTTCTGCAAGGAGCGACACTTCGATTTTGTTCTCCTGGATGAGCAGTTCCAGGATCTTGTTTGTCCTGTTTTTCACAGCCTACCTCCTTATTCCCCTCCAGTATACCATAAAAAATTGCATTTTCAAGAAAAATGCTTATGAATGAAAGAAAATAATTCGGAATCAAAAGAAAGCTTCAATCCCATGGTCAAGAAAGGCCTTTTGATATTCTTCCAAATCTTCCCGGTGCAGGGATGGGACGTCCGTGTAACCGTAGGGCTGGCCCAGCAATCGGTATTTGTGTTCCCCGAACTGGTGGAATAAAAGCAGCTGGCATTTGGCAAGGCGAAGTTGTCGGAGGGTATCTGCGAATTTGGCAGCGTCCTGCAGGGAGTCGTTAAATCCGGGGATAACCGGGATTCGTGGCAGGATTTCTTTTTGCAGTTCAATTGCCTGTTTCATATTGGCAAGGGGCAATTGGTTGGACACCCCTGTGCCGGCCCGGTGTTTTTCGTCATTCCAATGCTTCATGTCAAAAAGGATATAATCTATAAAAGGGGCAACCTTTTTAAAGATTTCCGGCCGGGCGAATCCGGTTGTTTCGCAACAGGTATGGAGCCCTTCTTCTTTTGCGGCAAGGAGCAGTTCCATGGCAAAGCCGGGCTGGGAGAGGAACTCGCCTCCGGATAAGGTAATACCCCCGCCTTCTTCATAAAATACCTGGTCTTGCAGCACAATGTCGACCACTTCCTGTACGGTTTTTATCTTGCCTCCTATTTCCAGGGCTTTTCCGGGGCATTCCCATGTGCACCGGCCGCAGCCGTTACATAGTAGATGGCTGATGTGGATCCGGCCTTCCTGCAAGGAAACGGCGTTGGCCGGGCATATGGCTGCACAGTGGAAACACCCGGCGCATTTTTTTGCGTCCCAAAATACCTGGGCCTTGGGAAGCTGGCTTTCGGGGTTGGAACACCAGCGGCAACGGAGGGGGCAGCCTTTGAAAAATACTACGGTACGGATTCCGGGCCCGTCGTTAACACTGAATTTTTGTATATCAAACAGGATACCTGTTTGGCTGCGGTCTGCTTTTTTCATGTAGGGACCTCTCTTTCCATCTATGGCTGCGTGTGCGTCTTTTTTGGGAAACTTATGTTTCCCTATTTGCCTTTCGGGGCCACGCCCGCCGGGCATATGGCCAATGGGCCTATATGGGCCACGGCGATTCAGTGGCCTTTCGGTGCCACGCCCGCCGGGCGAATGGCCAACGTGCCTATACAGGACCCTTGCTCGCCTGGGTTTTTGTAAAAGCCTTTGGCAAAAACATTTAGACGGCCATAACCGGACCGCGCGGATTTAACGCCCTTGCCTCTATTATAGCACAGGCCTATAATATGTCAAACAAAAAATTTCGAATGAAACTATAAATATTTTTGAATAACGTTAATTGACAAGAATAATTTAATATGTTATATTCTAATTACAATCGAAATAAAAAATAATTGTGAACATAAAAAGGAGAGCGAAAATATGGAAAATAAGGCACATTTTGGCTCGTTGACCGGCCGCATGGAGGCCTTTCGTGAGGAGGTTTTGAATGAAAAGCCTTATATTGACGCACAAAGGGCCATATTGGCGACGGAGGCTTATAAAGAAAACTTACATCAGCCCCGTGTGATGGCGCGGGCGAACATGTTGAAAAAGATTTTGGAAGGGATGACGGTCTATATTGAAGATAAGTCCCTGCTTGCCGGGAACCAGGCGACAAAAAACAGGAACGCGCCCGTTTTTCCGGAGTACACCATGGAATTTATATTAAACGAGCTGGATCTTTTTGAACAACGTGACGGGGATGTTTTTTACATAACAGAGGATACAAAAAGGCAGCTTCGTGAGGTTGCGCCCTTTTGGGAAAACAACAACCTCCGTGTCAGAGGCGAGGCGCTGCTTCCGGATGAGGTCAGCGTGTTTATGGAGACCGGCGTATTTGGGATGGAAGGTAAGTTAAATGCCGGTGATGCCCATCTGGCTGTGAACTATGGGAGGCTTTTATCGGAAGGGCTTCAAGGGTACGAAAAAAGGGCCAGGGAACAAAAAGGGGCCCTTGACCTGGCAAGGCCCGAGGATATTGACAAAAATATATTTTATAAAGCGGTTTTGACCGTTATAGAAGCGGTCCATGGATTTGCCCTCCGTTACAGTAAGCTGGCGGCGCAACTGGCGGAAAAGGAGCAGGACCCAAAGAGGAGGGAAGAGCTTACGGAAATAAGCAGGATCTGTAAAAAGGTCCCTTATGAGCCGGCCACCTCGTTTAAAGAAGCCGTACAGTCGGTATGGTTTATCCAACTGATCCTGCAGATTGAGTCCAACGGCCACTCTTTAAGTTATGGAAGGTTCGACCAGTATATGTACCCATACTACATGAAGGACCTCCAAGGGGGGGAGATTACAAAAGAGGAGGCGTTGGAGCTTTTGACCTGCCTGTGGATCAAAACGCTGACGGTCAACAAGGTCCGTTCCCAGTCCCATACGCTAAGTTCTGCCGGATCCCCCATGTACCAGAATGTTACCATAGGGGGGCAGACGGTTGAGAAAAAGGACGCAGTAAACGGACTGAGCTTTTTAGTCCTCCAGTCCGTGGCCCAGACCAGGCTGACACAGCCGAACCTGACCGTCCGCTACCATGCAGGTATGGATAAACATTTCTTCGATGAATGTATTGAGGTTATGAAGCTGGGGTTCGGGATGCCTGCTTTTAATAATGACGAGGTCATTGTCCCGTCTTTCATAAACTGGGGGGTCAAAGAGGAAGACGCCTATAATTACAGCGCTATCGGCTGCGTGGAGACCGCTGTCCCCGGGAAATGGGGATACCGCTGCACCGGTATGTCTTATATCAACTTCCCCAGGGTCCTGTTATGTGCCATGAACAATGGCGTGGATTTAACCAGCGGCAGGCGTTTCACGAAAGGATGGGGCCATTTTACCGATATGGAAACCTATGGGGACCTTTTAAAGGCATGGGACCGGACCGTCCGTGAGATGGCCCGTTACAGTGTTATTGTTGAAAATGCCATTGATAAGGCTTCCGAAAGGGATGTGCCGGATATATTGTGTTCCACGCTTACCGACGACTGTATCGGACGTGGAAAAACCATCAAAGAAGGCGGTGCTGTCTATGACTTTATATCCGGGCTCCAGGTAGGGGTCGCAAACATGGCAGATTCCCTGGCGGCAATAAAAAAACTTGTGTATGAAGAAAAGAAGGTCACAAGGCAGCAGCTTTGGGACGCGCTCCTGGATGACTTCCGGTCTCCCGAAAACCAGAGAATTCAGCAATTGCTAAGAGACGGCGCGCCAAAATACGGGAATGACGACGACTATGTGGACCGGCTTGTGGTAGAGGCGTACGATTCTTACCTAGATGAGATTAGAAAGTATCCCAATACCCGTTACCAAAGGGGCCCCATTGGCGGGATCCGTTATGGGGGGACTTCTTCCATCAGCGCCAACGTGGGCCAGGGGATGGGGACTATGGCGACGCCAGACGGACGGAATGCCTATGAACCGCTGGCGGAAGGGTGCAGCCCTGCCCATAACGCGGATAAAAACGGGCCTACGGCGGTGTTGAAATCGGTTTCCAAACTGCCTACGGAAAAGATCACCGGAGGTGTGCTGCTGAATCAGAAAATGACGCCCCAGATGCTTTCGACAGAAGAAAACAAGCAGAAGCTGGAAATGCTGATCCGCGCGTTTTTTAACCGGCTTCACGGATACCATGTGCAATATAATATTGTATCCAGAGAAACCCTGCTGGACGCCCAAAAGCATCCGGAGAAACACAAAGACCTGATTGTCCGGGTGGCAGGCTACAGTGCGTTTTTCAATGTATTGTCAAAGAAGACCCAGGATGACATTATCGGAAGGACCGAACAGGCGCTGTAAGGCGCGGCAGGGACGCCGTCATGGCCATAGGGCCGGGGAAATGAAAGGAGAGCAGAATGAAGCTGATTATTGATGATGCCCATATGGACCGGATTAAGAGGGTTTATGAATTTTACCCGGTAGACGGGGTAACGACAAACCCTACGATCCTTGCGGAAAGCGGGAGGGCCCCCTATGATGTGTTAAAGGAGATCCGCCGGTTTATCGGGGACGGTGCACAACTGCACGTGCAGGCTGTTTCCCGGGACGCAAAAGGGATGGTAGAAGAGGCGAGGCGAATTACGTCAGAGCTGGGGGGGAATACGTTTGTAAAGGTCCCGTCCCTCCCGGAAGGGTTTAAGGCGATGAAAAAACTTCACGCAGAAGGTATTTTGATTACCGCTACGGCTGTTTATACGCCGATGCAGGCTTTCCTGGCAGCCAAATGCGGTGCATCCTATGCGGCCCCCTATATTAACCGCATTGACAATATGGGGTACAATGGTATTCAGGTAGCAAAACATATCCATGATATTTTTAGGAACAACGGGCTAAAAACAGAGGTGCTGGCCGCCAGCTTTAAAAATTCCCAACAGCTTTTGGAATTGTGTGAATATGGGGTTGGCGCCTCTACGGTAGCGCCGGACGTGATCGAAGGGCTGGTAAAAAATACGGCGATTACGGCGGCAGTGGAAGATTTTATTAAAGATTTTGAAGGGCTGGCAGGCATTGGAAAAACAATGGCCAACTGCTAAAGCCAGGAGGCCAGCCTACTATCATAAATGTGGAAAAAGCAAAAAGGGGCGGCGATAGCCGCTCCTTTTTGCCACTATAATAATACCACGAAATAGGAAGGAATACAAGACTGGCAATGGCTTTTATACCATGTTATAATCACCTTCCAATATAAAAAGGGAGGGATGCTTATGGACAAAAATTGGCTTGTTTTGCTTCAGCAAAACCATTTGGACAAAGTAGTGGGGACGAATCAAGTTACAGGGCAATATGGGCTTGTTTTAACCGAACAAGATGCAGAATTGATTTTAGAAGAACGGAAAAATGCTTTGCGGGAACAGCAAAGGGTTGAATTTGGAGAAGGTATCGTACCTAAGATTATTTATGAATTTTGTGATTCGGATTATATTGACCAAAATAATTATGTTCACACAATTGTCCGGCTACAGGAAATATTTTATCAGTATAAAAATGAAATGGAAGATGAAATTACCGACGACGAACTGCTCCATTTGATGAAAGGCCAATTTGAGCACTTATGTTTTGGTGATTTGGAATACCTGGAAAGCACATGCCTTGCAAATTTCGCACAGGCAATCCGGTCTGGCTATGACGGATATAAAGGTACGGGCGGCTATGGGGAATATTCTAAATTTGATGACGTAAAAAGATGGGATTATGAATTATATCTGGAGACATTAAAAGAACTTTGCTGGAGGTAACGGGTATGGATTATGAATTAGAGGAATTGGTGCCGGTTGTGGGGAAGTTAGCGGAAAAATATACGGCAAATGAAAGCACGTCCCTGACTTATAAAAAGGCAGAGCAGTTGATGGGTGCCGTTTTGTATTGTATCCGTGAAGCGGAGTCTTTTGCCCAAACTTCGGTGGTTCCTTTGGAAGGGTTACCTCCACAAAAAGCGTATGAAATAGGGCTGGCGCATGTCGGGGAGAAAGTTAAAAAAGCTTGGGGCTTATACCAGGAGATATTGCCACAATTTTCCCATTATGGGAATACTTGCCTTAATCATATATTGGCTCGTGGCCTGCCGGAATTTTTTAAATGGTATGACATACGGATGGAACCACAAAATACCATTTTGGAATTGGGCTACCCGGTGCTAAAAGATATTTCCCGGCTTTCGGGGGTTGATAAAGTTTACGAGTTTCTCCTATGCGTCCGCCTGGAACAGAAATTCTTAGGCCGGTTCCCCGGCGGTTATGTAATCCGTACATTATCAAAATATAACCGGGAATATAAAGACATGGAAGACAATCTCTGCGAAGTTGTTTTTCAGTCGCTTATAGGGCGTATTTTGACAAGGAAGCCAATATCCGGGCCTGGTTTAGAGGAAGGGGATTATTTGCATATGCAGGAAATGCTCATGGGGGCGGACCGGGATACGGTGCTAAATTTGTTAAAAGGTTCGGCGATAACATTGGCTGGGAAATACTACGGAAATTGTGAAGGGCTGTCAGAATACCTTACAGGGGCCGTTGACGGCATTGCCATCCATTTGAAAAACGCTGCGGAAAACGGGGTGCTCCGTCAAATACTTTAGCTTTGGCTTTTGGATTGCAAATGTGGTAGTTTGCTGCTATATTAAAGAATATACTTATGGATTTCTGCGGCGCTGGTTTTTGCGTTTTGCCGGCCCACACAAAAAGGAGGAGAAAGGGGTAGGTTTTATGGACTTAACAAAATTTAAGTGGATCAGGGAACCCGGGGATTATCAGGCAGGGGACGGAAAAGTGGAAATTGTGACAAAGCCCCACACAGATTTATGGCAGAGGACATATTATCATTTTCAAAATGACAATGCGCCTGTGTTCCAGATGGAGACAGAAGAAAAATATTTTAGTTTTGTGGTAAGGGCGCATTTTCCGGATAGCCACTGCCGCTTTGACCAATGTGGCATAGTGATGTACTTAGATAGCGAAAATTGGCTGAAGGCTTCCGTTGAGTATGAAAATGAAGAGTATCAGCACCTAGGAAGCGTGGTGACAAACCACGGATATTCGGACTGGGCAACCACAAGGGTCGCCGCTTCTGTAAAATCCATGTGGTACCGTTTTAGCCGGAGGAAAAACGATTATTGTATCGAATGTTCCGACGACGGGGTGGAGTTTAGGCAGATGAGGATCTGCCATATGCACAAGGGGGACGGAAAGGTTTCGTTTGGGGTATATGCCTGTTCCCCGGAAGATTCCTCTTTCCGGGCAACCTTTACCGATATGGAAATGACGGGATGTAAGTGGGGGGCACACAGGGGGCAACAGCCGGACCTGTGACGGGGACGGGGCCCCGGAAGCGGTTGTCTCGCCGTCCCCATAAATCGGCCGGAAAAGGGGCGGCCCTGGGCAAAAACCGATGGTCCTTTGGGGCTAAGCCCACAGGGGTTTCCGGCCGTTTTTTCCGCCGGGACATGGGGTCCGTTTCCACTGGAAATACGAAGGGGCCTGGGGATAACAGAAAGAAAACATACGGGACCGTCAAGTATGGCATAGGGGCCCTCTCGCTTTAGGAGGATGTAAATTCTGTCAGATTCGGGACAAAATTCTTAAGTTTTTGGATAATAATGAATCAATTCTTACATTTATGGTAGAAATTATGAAATCTATGGAAAAGCTGCTAAAGTTGTGGTAGAATGAAGACTCAAAATCGAAATAAAAATAGAAAGAGGATTAGTGATGAAGAAAAGGAATAAAGAAATACTGCTGGCGGCCTGTTGTACCGGAGTGTTGGTTTTTGGCGGCATAGGGTTGGCCCAGGCCCAGTCCCCGGTTATTTTGTTGGGGGGAGGGCAGGCACAGCAAGAATCTCAAAGGCCAGAGGACCAGAAGGCGCAAGAGCCTGGCAGCGGTGCCCCGGAAGGGGAAAGCGGAGAGGATTCCGGTATCGGGGCGACGTCTATCCGGATCTGGGGGCCGGTGCTGGATGCGGAAAAAGGGATGATCCGCATGGATAACCAGTCGCAATACTCCAGCAAAGGGGAAGTGGTTTTGCATATAGACCCGGAACATACCCGCGTGCTGGATGCGGTAAACGGGTATCCGGTAGATTTGGGGGATATCCAGGCAGGGGAAACCATCTATGCCTATATCGGCCCGGCCATGACTATGAGCCTGCCCCCGCAGACTACGGCAGAGCTGGTGCTTTGCCAGGTTCCGGCAGATTATAAGGTTCCGGATTATGTGAAAGTAAAAGAGATGAAGCAGCAGGAAAACGGGGATTGGACCTTGACTACAGTGGATGGGGACGTCTATCCGGTGCCTGCGGATTGCCAGATTTCCCCGTACCTGACCCGGAACCTGGTAACCTTAGGGGATGTGGAGGAATCCAGCGTTTGCCTGATTTGGAGCGGCGAATCCAATACGGCGCAAAAAATTGTCCTGTTTGCTTCCGAGTGAACCGTGCCCTCCCCGGCGGGCTATTACGGTAACGGGGCCTAAAGCGGCAGGCCCCGCCGGGGGCCTTTCCCGCCGGCAGCGGAAGTTTTCTTTGCCGGCGGAAGTTCTTGACAAATATACATCAAACTGATATGATCAAGCGGTGGAACAAGGGTGTTGCATAAAGGCCATTTTAACGTCATTGGCCTTTTTGGCATCCTTGTTTTTGTGTTTGCCTATGACGGCCGGCGATGCGCGGGTTCCGGCAATGGGTGCCTGGCAATGCGGCAGCGTGGGTAAACCGGCAGGTTTTTGTGGGCGCGGGTGAAAGCGCCTGTATGTGGCGCGCCGAAAAGGAAGCCAGGAAAGAAAGGGAGAAAAGCCATGAGCAAATATGGTAAAGAAGATATCCTGCGCATGGTGCAGGAAGAAGATGTGGAGTTTATCCGCCTCCAATTTACGGATATTTTTGGCATGCTGAAAAATGTTGCCATCACGTCCAGCCAATTGGGAAAGGCGTTAGACAACCGGTGCATGTTTGACGGGTCGGCTATCGAAGGGTTTGTGCGGGTAGAAGAGTCGGACATGTTTTTGTACCCGGATTTAGACACCTTTGAAATTTTCCCCTGGAGGCCCCAGCAAGGGAAAGTGGCCCGCTTTGTCTGTGACGTGTACCGGCCTAACGGCGAGCCTTTTGAGGGCGACCCCCGATTTGTGTTGAAAAGGGTATTGAAAGAAGCGGCAGATATGGGTTATACTTTCCTTGTGGGGCCGGAATGTGAATTTTTCTTGTTTCATACAGACGAAGAAGGGAAACCCACTACGAAACCCCATGAGATGGCCGGGTATTTTGACGTGGCCCCTATTGATATGGCGGAAAACGTGCGCCGGGATATTGTGTTGAATTTGGAGGCTATGGGGTTTGAAGTTGCGGCCTCCCATCATGAGATCGCCCCTTCCCAGCATGAAATTGATTTGCAGTATGGGGATGCTTTAAGCACGGCAGACAATATTATGACCTTTAAAATGGCGGTCAAGACGATTGCACGGCGGCATGGGCTCCATGCTACTTTTATGCCGAAACCGAAAGCAGGGGTCAATGGTTCCGGGATGCATATTAATATGTCCCTGGCGGATCGGGATGGCCAAAACATGTTTGTAGACCCGTCTGACCGCCTGGGGCTGAGCCGGGCGGCTTATCAGTTTATGGCCGGTATTTTGGAACATATTAAGGAAATTACGGTCCTGACTAACCCGCTGGTCAATTCCTATAAACGCCTGGTCCCCGGCTATGATGCGCCGGTTTATATCGCTTGGTCGGCTTCCTCTAACCGCAGCCCTTTGATCCGGATCCCCTCAAACCGTGGGGGCAGCACCCGGATCGAGCTGCGTTGCCCGGATTCGGCGGTAAACCCTTATCTGGCGCTGGCCGCCTGCCTGGCCGCCGGCCTGGACGGGATCAAAAGGCATTTGGAGCCGCCGGCCAGCGTAGACGACAACATTTACGCCATGTCCTATGATGAGCTGAAAAAACGCGGGATCGGATGGCTGCCGGAAACTTTGGGGGAGGCGCTTGAAATCTATGCGGAGAGCGGATTTGTAAAAGGGTTACTGGGGGAACATATCTTTACCAAATATTTGGCGGCAAAGGAGGCCGAGTGGAAAAAATTCCGTGCGGAAGTCACCGACTGGGAGGTTGGGGAGTATTTATACAAGTTTTAATCCGAAAAGCAGGTTTTTCGGATGGGCCATCAAGGACATCGGCTTGGAGGTGAGGGGATTGGTTAATGTAATTGTGGCTTTCTCAAAGCCGGAGGATGCCCGGAACATTAAAAACATACTGACGCGAAGCGGATTTTCGGTGGTGGCTGTCTGCAATTCCGGGGCTTCCGTATTGGCCCAGGCAGAAGGTTTAAGCGACGGCCTCATTGTCTGCGGCTACCGGCTTAAGGATATGCTGTATGCGGGGCTTCATGAAAATTTGGCCCCGGGCTTTTCCCTGCTGGTAGTTTCCTCGCCCAGCAGGTGGGACTCCCGCATGCCCGAGAATGTGGTTTGCCTGCCTATGCCCCTGAAAGTCCACGACTTGGTTTCTACGGTGGAGATGATGTCCCAGGCTTTAACCAGGAGCCGAAAGTGGCGGCAGCAGCAGCCCAGGCAACGGGACGAAGGGGAAAAAAAACTAATTGGCCAGGCGAAAAGGCTGCTCATGGAAAGGAATGGAATGAGCGAGGAGGAGGCCCACCGGTATATTCAAAAATGCAGCATGGATAGCGGGACGAATTTAATTGAGACGGCCCAGATGGTGATTAGCCTGATCCTTTAAATCAGAATACAAAATGGGAGACGGAAATGAAATTCACAAAAATGCATGGTATCGGCAATGATTACATATACGTGAATTGTTTTGAAGAGGCAGTTGCCAACCCGGCGGCGGTGGCCCGCCTGGTGAGCGACCGGCATTTTGGCATAGGTTCGGACGGGCTGATTTTGATTTGCCCTTCAACGGTTGCCGATTGCCGGATGCGTATGTTTAACGAAGACGGGAGTGAAGGCGCCATGTGCGGCAACGGAATCCGCTGTGTAGGCAAATATGCTTATGAACATGGTATCGTAGACCGGCCGAGGATCCTGGTGGAGACTGGGGGCGGGGTCAAAGAACTGGATATGCAGGTGGAGGACGGCCAAGTGGTTTGGGCCAACGTGGATATGGGCGTGCCGAAATTGACTAGCCGCCTACCGGAACAAATCGTGGTGGCCGGCCAGGAGAGGGAGTTTGTAGGTATTGATGTGGGGAACCCCCATGCCGTTTATTTTTGCGGCGAGGTAGACGGGCTGGATTTAGAAAAGGTCGGCCCGGCTTTTGAATGCCATCCCAGGTTCCCGGACCGGGTGAATACGGAATTTATCCGCATAATTGACCGGCAACATATCCAGATGCGGGTCTGGGAACGGGGAAGCGGCGAAACCATGGCCTGCGGCACCGGGGCCGCCGCCAGCGTGGTGGCCGGCGCAATGCTGGGCCTGACGGAAGACGCGGTGGAGGTATGGCTCAAAGGCGGAAAGCTGTCCATCCAATGGGACAGGGAAAGCGGGCACGTGTTTATGGCCGGGCCGGCGGTAGAGGTGTTCCACGGGGAGATCCGGCTGCCGGAGTTTGACGAAACGGCATGAGAGGTTGCCAAACAGGCTCCTTTTGCATACTGTAATTTATAGAGCAGTATGTGGAAGGAGTTTTTATTTTGGAGGAAGCAAGAAAAGTGATTATTGATGCTGGCCATGGCGGACAGGAGCCGGGGGCCATTTTTGAAGGCCGTACGGAAAAAAACGACAATCTGCGGCTGGCATTGGCAGTCGGGCAGATCCTAAGCAAAAATGGCGTGGATGTCATGTATACCCGGGTGACGGACATTTATCAGTCGCCATTGGAAAAAGCCCAGATCGCAAACCGTTCCGACGCCGATTATTTCGTGTCCATCCACCGCAACGCCATGCCCACGCCGGGGACGGCGTCCGGGGCCTTGAGCCTGGTATACGAAAATTCCGGGGTACCTGCGCTGATGGCAGAAAACATTAACCGTTCGCTGCAAAGCGTGGGACTGGCCAATTTGGGCATAAGCGAGCGCCCGGGGATTATCGTGCTGCGTAAAACACAGATGCCGGCTGTTTTGGTGGAAGCCGGGTTTATTGACAATCCGGCGGACAATCAATTTTTCGACACAAACTTCCAGGCCGTGGCCCAGGCCATTGCAGACGGGGTTTTGAAAACCATCGGCCAGGAAAACAAGGAACCGGCGTATTACCAAATCCAGGTGGGGGCTTTCCCTGACCGGGCAGCGGCAAACCAGCAGCTGCAGCAATTGCAAATCCAGGGGTTCCCGGCTTTTGTCGTAGCTGATGACGGGGTCTACAAAGTGCGTGCCGGCGCGTTTTTGAATCTGGATAATGCGGCCCGGATGGAGCAGACCCTGCGCAATTACGGCTACAGCACATACATGGTGCGGGAAGAGGCCCATTCATAGCCTGTAAACGCCGGGGGTATGGCAAAAAGGGCGTTCCCGCCGCCCGGTTCCGGTGGTTTTAGCGTGTATGCCTTGCCTGGGGCTTTTCTGGCAGAGGGGGCAGGCACGCCCCTAGCATAAGTGGGTCATTCCATTTCCGGTACCGGGGTGGGCCGGTCTGGGTCAAAGACATCTTCCGCACGGAAAAGGTCGGCCAACTTCCTTTCCTTGCCTTCGCTTTCTGCCACAATGTCTTTCCACATCCGGTAACCGTCCAGGTTCCGGCGCCCCTGGCGGATATAATTTTCCCCGAACTGTACCCAATGGGTGTTGGAGTCCACGTTGCAAAAATAGCGGAAACCTGCCTGGTACAGATAGACAAACCGCTCATTTTCAGCCGTATAAGGCCGCCAGTCATTGATGTCGGCGCCAAAGGGGTACAGGATAATGTCAGTAGGGCCGATGAGGCTTTCCACTTGTGCTTTCCAGTTGTCTGTGTCGGCATAGAACCTTTCTATCTCTACTGTCCCCAGGTTCAGGTGGCCCCAGCTGTGGGAAGCAAGTTCCCAGCCGTTGTCCCTAAGGCATTGGGCGACACGGGCCGCTTCCTGCCGTTCTTGTTCATAGGTGGGGGAGCCTGCATATTTCTCGGCTGTCCGATAGCCGAAGATGCCTTCATAACCAGTTAATGCAATGACGGCCCGGGCCCCTTTGTAAGAAAAACCGGGATGGGTTTGGATAAAGTCTTCTAAAAGGGGGACGAGGTCATAAGAGCCCACAAGGGTGGTATCGTCATCCACTTTCATCTCACAAGTAGGTTTCCCGTCTTCGCCCACAATGATGCGGGTGGCAAACCCGTCGTCGTTCATGTAAGGGTAGTAGCACACGTCGTCCTGGGACATGACGAAAGGGGTTTTCCCCTCGGGAAGCAGGATGGAGCCAGGCTTCATAACCATGTTTCCGTTTTCGTCGGCAACTTCATAGGCCATGTCATGAAGGCGCACTAACACATATCCTTTGTCATACATGATCTGCAGGATTTTTTCGAATTCACTGGCAGTAGTCATTACTTGATTGTAGCCTTTGGAATCGCTGTCGCCATCAAAGGCTTTGCTGTTGTCCATGACGATGGAATGGAAAAACACGTGGGTAATATCGCTTATCTTCGCCTCCACCAACGTGGCTTTGGTGGCCTCATAACCGGCAACAGCCGCCTGTACCGCCGGGTCCAGGGCATATTGGCTGTCCGACTGGAGAAGGGCGATGGCAGCGTCATAATCGTATCCCGAGGCCAAATCGCCGGCCTGGGCAAGGAGCTTGCCTACGGGGGAATCCGAGATGACTACTTCGGGCTGCGGGCTGTCGGCGCCGTTGGCCGGGAAAGGGACGGATCCGGATTCATCCTGGTCGATAACGATGGAAACGTCTTTTTGGCCTTCCGGGGGGATCAAATATTTTTTGCTGAAAAATACGGCGCTGACGCTGCCTGCGCCGACGGCTGCCAAACAGCTGGCAATGAGGAAGAAGCGCCGGAAAGGGTGGCGCCGTTTCTTTTTATAATAACGGTGATTATATTCGTACATGTCTGTAAACTCCCTGTTCTCATAAGTTTCAATTAGTATCTGGCTATTTTCTAAAGCGCGTTTTATCCTGGTATTTCAACTGGCCCGTACCTGGACGGCTGGGCTTTATATTACGGAAAATTTCTTTGGCGGTTCATACGTCGGCTGTATTGCCTTTTTGCAGTAGCTACCGCTACGCCGAAACATATGCCGGAGGATGGATGCCCTATGGTATGCTGCAATATGGGATGTACCCGTCCACGATGGGGATGAGATATAAACACGCTATTGTATACAAGAAATTATGCCCAGTAGCCTGGTTAACCGGAAAAAGGCCGCCTTTGGCTTTTTCCATATCCTGAGGCGATAACTGTTATGGCGGCGGCATAAAAATGCCGTGGCGGCAAAGGCGCCAGGCGGCTTAAGATGCCTACCAGATTAATATAACATAGATTGCGGAAAATAGCCATACATTAAATATAGAGAAGAAAAAACAGAGGGATGACATGAAAAAGATATTGATTGCGTTGGGAACCGGGATGTTATTGTCCATGGCGCAGCCGGGGATCTGCGGTTTTGGGCAAAGGGTTTGGGCTGTGGAGGACGGGGACGGGGCCGAGGCAGCCCCGGTGTCGGTAGAAACGGGGCTGGAAGAGGAGGTTGCCATGGAAACGCCGGAAGGGCCGGAGATTTCCGCCCCCAGCGCTTTACTTATGGAGGCTTCCACCGGCCAGGTCATTTATGAGAAAAATGCCGACAAACAGCGTAGCCCTGCCAGCATTACCAAAATTATGACTTTGATATTAATTTTTGACGCCATTGATTCGGGGAAAATCAAGATGGATGACCAGGTGGTGACCAGTGCCTATGCCAAATCTATGGGCGGCTCTCAGGTATTCTTGGAGGATGCAGATATAATAGGGCGTAAATGGATGACTGGGGCTGTGATAGGGGGCGTGCCTGATACATGCCCCTTTGCAGGGCTGTGCAGCGGCAAAAGGGACGGCTGCGCCAAAGTGGTTTGCTATGGCAGGGGAATATCAAAGGCGCACGCCAATGGGCCCGCCTTTCCCTTTTTTGGAGGGAGATTTTCCTTGCAGGAAGGGGACAGGCACAGGATGTTGTGGCTTTATGGGGGAGTTCCCCTGTTTTTGGGAATATTACATAAAATATCATGAAAAAGCAGCATAAATTTTATATTTTGATTGGAAGAAAAAAAGAAATACCCCATTGACAGATCAGAGAAAAAGATGTATAATAAGATCGTTAAAAAATTAACGTTAATTTTTTAACGTTAATACGGCATTGATTATCCCATTTAAGACAGGAGGAAAAAAGGATGGCAACATTGACCAACGAAGCAGTACCGGAGCAGGGCCTCATTGATAACGTGGATGCACTGCAGGCCCGCATGAAGGAAATGCGGAAAGCCCAGAAGATTTTTGCTACCTATACCCAGGAGCAGGTGGACAAAATCTTTTTTGCGGCGGCTATGGCGGCAAATAAGGCGAGGATCCCCTTGGCCAAGATGGCAGTGAAGGAAACCGGCATGGGTATCGTGGAGGACAAGGTGATCAAGAATCATTATGCCTCTGAATATATTTACAATACCTACAGGAATACCAAGACTTGTGGTGTGGTTGAAGAAGACCTTGCCTACGGTATCAAGAAAATCGCAGAGCCGATTGGCCTGGTGGCTGCCGTCATTCCGACTACAAACCCCACTTCTACCGCTATTTTTAAGACTTTGATTTGTTTAAAGACCAGAAACGCAATTATCATAAGCCCCCATCCCCGTGCAAAGAACTGCACCATTGAGGCGGCTAAGATTGTTTTGGACGCAGCCGTTGCGGCAGGCGCCCCCAAAAATATCATCAGTTGGATTGACGTGCCCAGCTTGGAGCTGACCAACGAAGTGATGAGGGATTCTGATATTATTCTGGCTACCGGCGGCCCCGGCATGGTTAAGGCTGCCTATTCTTCAGGCAAACCTGCACTGGGCGTGGGTGCGGGCAATACGCCGGTGATTATTGACGATACTGCCGATATTAAGCTGGCGGTGAACTCTGTCATCCATTCCAAAACTTTCGACAACGGCATGATTTGCGCTTCTGAGCAGTCGGTGACTGTGGTAGGCGATATTTATGACGAAGTAAGGGAAGAGTTCCAATACAGGGGCTGCTATTTCCTGAAAGGCGACGAACTGGACAAGGTGCGCCATACCATTTTGATTAACGGCGCGTTAAATGCTAAAATTGTAGGGCAGTCTGCATTTACTATTGCTAAACTTTCCGGCGTGGATGTTCCGGAATCTACCAAGATTTTGATTGGCGAGGTAGAGTCCGTTGACATTTCAGAGGAATTTGCCCATGAGAAATTGTCGCCGGTACTGGCTATGTACCATGCCAAGGATTTCGACGAGGCGATTGCCAAGGCGGAGCGGCTGGTGGCTGACGGCGGCTATGGACACACGGCTTCCTTGTACATCCATCCGTCCCAGAAAGAAAAGATCCTGAAACATGCAGCGGCTATGAAGACCTGCCGGATCGTAATCAACACTCCTTCCTCCCATGGCGGCATCGGCGATTTGTACAACTTTAAGCTGATCCCTTCCCTGACTTTGGGCTGCGGCTCCTGGGGCGGAAACTCGGTTTCCGAAAATGTGGGCGTAAAGCATTTGATCAATATTAAAACCGTGGCTGAGAGGAGAGAAAATATGTTGTGGTTCAGGGCGCCTCAGAAGGTTTACTTCAAGAAGGGCTGCATGCCGGTAGCGTTGGATGAGTTGGGAACCGTGATGGGCAAAAAGAAATGCTTTATTGTTACGGATTCCTTCTTGTATAAGAATGGCTATGTAAAGCCTATTGAAGAAAAATTGGATCAGATGGGGATCCAGCATACCTGTTTCTTTGAAGTGGCACCGGATCCAAACCTGTCTTCCGCCCTTGCAGGGGCAAAGGCCATGGCCGCGTTTGAGCCGGACTGCATCATTGCCCTGGGCGGCGGCTCTGCCATGGACGCAGGCAAGATCATGTGGGTGCTGTATGAGCATCCAGAGGTGGATTTCTTAGACCTGGCCATGCGCTTTATGGATATCCGCAAAAGGGTCTATACCTTCCCGAAAATGGGGGAAAAGGCTTATTTCGTGGCGATCCCCACTTCTTCCGGCACCGGTTCTGAGGTGACTCCTTTTGCCGTTATTACCGATGACCGGACGGGGACCAAGTATCCGTTGGCCGATTATGAATTGCTTCCTAATATGGCGATTATCGACGCAGACAATATGATGGAGCAGCCGAAGGGCCTGACCAGTGCTTCCGGCGTAGATGCCCTGACCCATGCCTTGGAGGCTTATGCTTCTATTATGGCTACGGATTATACGGATGGCTTGGCGCTTAAGGCTATGAAGGGCGTGTTTGACTATCTGCCCAGGGCTTATGAGAATGGGGCCAGCGACCCGGTAGCCAGGGAAAAAATGGCGGACGCTTCCTGCCTGGCTGGTATGGCCTTTGCCAATGCGTTCCTGGGCGTATGCCATTCCATGGCGCACAAACTGGGCGCTTACCATCACCTTCCCCATGGCGTGGCCAACGCTTTGCTGATCTGTGAAGTTTTGCGGTTTAATGCGGTTGAGGTTCCGCCTAAGATGGGCACCTTCTCCCAGTATCAATATCCCCATACCTTGGCCCGTTACGCAGAGTGCGCCCATTTCTGCGGCGTGTGCGGCAAGGACGATGAGGAAACCTTGGAGCTGTTTATCCAGAAGATCAATGAACTGAAAGAGCGGGTAGGCATTAAGAAATGCATTAAGGATTACGGCATTGACGAGCAGAAATTCCTGGATAACCTGGACCAGATGGTGGAAGACGCTTTTGATGACCAGTGTACAGGCGCCAATCCTAGGTATCCGTTGATGAGCGAGATTAAAGAGATGTATTTAAGGGCTTATTATGGGAAATAAACCGATAGCCTGATTTTTGGCATGGCAGTAATAAAGCCTATGTATATGCTAAAAAGGAAGGCGGCTTTTGGCCGGCTATGGATATGTGCTTTTGGGGCCCCTTTGCAATTGGTTTTGAGAAGCGGCTTTTGGTCCAGGCGGCCGGGATGCAGCCGGCAGAAAACCCGCTGCGAAACCAGGTGCGAAGGAGGGTTCCCAAGCGCATCATAAGATTAAGGAGGAAATAAAGTAATGGAAGAAAACAAGAAGGTTATTTTTACTAGGCCTCACAAGACCATTTACGCAACCGAGAATCAAATTATCAAAGTATTTGATGAACGCTACACTGCGGCGGATGTTTTAAACGAAGCCCGTAACGAAGCCCTGGTGGTCCAGAACACCAGCCTGAATGTACCTTCCCTGGTATCGGTATCCGAGACTCCGGAAGGCTGGTGCCTGGTCCGTAAAAGGATCGAAGGCAAAACTTTGGCTGAGCTGATGGAAGAGGCGCCGGATAAGCTGGAAGAATATATGGAAAAGTTTGTGGATTTGCAGTTAAAGGTACATGGACAAAAGATTGCTACCATCAAGAGGCTGCGCCACAAATTGATGGATCAGATCAACAGCTTAAAAGACATTAGCGCTACCGTCCGTTATGAGCTGGCTACCCGCTTGGAGAGCATGCCAAGGCATACCAAGCTGTGCCATGGAGATTTTAACCCCAGCAATATTATTGTGGACGGGGAAGGCAAGTGGTGGATCATTGACTGGGCCCACGCTGCCCAGGGCAACGCTTCTGCCGATGCAGCCATGACATATTTATTGTTCTGCCTGGAAAACCAGAAGAAGGCAGACCTCTATATGAAGCTGTTCTGCGAAAAGAGCGATACGGCCCGCCAGTATGTGAACCGTTGGCTGCCCATCGTGGCTGCCGCCCAGATGACCAAGAAGAAAGAAGAACAGAAAGATTTCCTGATGAGATGGATTGATGTGGCAGAGTATCAATAGGATAAGGGAAAGCCATAGAAATTAAGGAATGGGAGCCCCCCACAGCATATATAGTGCTGTGGGGGGCTTTTTGCCTTATGGGGAAGTTTACTTTACATAACATGATGTTTTGGCCCTTGCATATGGCAAAAAGGCGGGGGCATCATTTCCGATTGAAGGGCCCTCCGGCAAGGCCACGCTGCACCGTAAGGGGGTGTGCCGCGAAAGCGGCCCGGGGCAGGCGGAGAAGCCGGTGGGGCAGGATCCCGTTAAAAAGTTGCTTGATCCAGGCGCCTGTTGGTTAAAGGTTGAAGAGGATGGGAAAGGGAGGGCATGAAAAAAAGGAAGGGATGGTGGAGCGGGAAAGTAAGATGAAGCGGGGAGAAATCGGGCAGGGCATGAATCGGAAAAGGGCAAGGGGAAGCGGGAAGGCATGAAGAAGCGGGGGGATCAGGTAGGGCAAGGGGAAGCGGGAAGGCATGAAGAAGCGGGGGATCAGGTAGGGCAAGGGGAAGCGGGAAGGCATGAAGAAGGGGGGGGGATCAGGTAGGGCATGGAGGAAAAGGAAAGTATGTGGAATAGGGGGAGAGTATGGAGAAGAAGGAAAGCAAGAAAGAGGGCTATGTGATTGCGCTATATATGCGTGTCTCAAAAGAGGACGGGGAAGTGAAGTCGGGGGACAAACGGGAGAGCGGAAGCATCGTGAACCAAAGAGGGCTATTGAGGGCTTTTGTTGAGGGGGAAAAGGAGTTTTGCGGGTGTGCTGTGCAAGAGTGGTGCGACGATGGCTATTCAGGGACAAATTTCCGCAGGCCGGCCATGGAAGCGCTTTTGCAAAAGGCCGGGGAGGGGAAGGTAAATTGTATTATAGTTAAGGATTTTTCCCGGTTCGGACGGGATTACTTGACTGTCAGCGATTATGTGGAACAAATTTTCCCTTTTTTGGGGATCCGGTTTATTTCGGTAAACGACGGCTATGACAGCAGCCGGGACACGGGGGCGGCTAAAGGGATGGAAATGGCTTTCCGCAATATCGTTTATGGATGGTATAGCCGTGACATATCGGAAAAGGAAAAAACCGGGAGGCGGGCCAGGGCGCAAAAAGGGGATTATTTGAGTGCTTTTGCACCAATCGGATATGAAAAGGATAAAAAGAATAAAAACCATTTGATTGTGGAAATGGAAGGGGCGGAAATCGTGCGGCGTATTTTTTTGATGGCCGGAGCCGGGTTCACCGTAAAAGAAATCGCCAGGCTGTTAAACGGGGAAGGGACCCCAACGCCCAGTGCTTTAAAACAAAGGCAAGGGCATAGCCATCCTTGGTGGGAAGGGATACACGGGGAGCGTTTGTGGGACCTTAGTTCCATTACTCGGATTTTGCGGGATGAACGGTATTTGGGTACCGTGGTGTATGGGAAGAGGAGCCGCCAGGACGTAGGGGACTATAGAGGGAAGAAAAACGGGAGGGAAAAGTGGGTGGCTGTTTCTGGATGCCATGAGCCCATTGTGACAGAAGAGGAATTTCAAAAGGCCCAGGACATGCTGAAAAAGTGTGGGCGCATTAAGGCAAGGGGGAAAGGGGAGGGGGCTTTTCAGGGAAAAGTCCGCTGCGGGGTGTGCGGGTACGCCATGGCCCACGAAAAGAAAGGGGATTGGGGCTACCGTTGCAGGACAGGGGAACGTACGGAGAAGTTTTCCTGCATGGCGGGGCGCATTGCTGAGGGGGAACTAGCGGATGTGGTGCAGAGTATCGCAGGGGTTTATGAGGAAATATTTTTAGGGAAAAGGATAGGGAAAGAAGAAAAGGGGGAAAAGGGGGCGCAAAGCCAGGGGCAAGGGCAAAAGATGGCAGACAGCATAAAAGGGGGGGCAGGGAAAGCGGGGATAGGTAAACGGGGTACTGGGAAAGGGGCAGGGGGGCAGGGGAAAAAAGAGGAAGAATGGGGAGGGGGCAACCGGGCAGAGGGGGAAAAACAGGCAAGGATAAAGTGGGAGGCTTACAGCCGGGCATGCAGGGGCATTTCCGAGAGGAGGGCACGTTTGTATGAAAAGATGCTGGAAGGGGATATAGAGTGGGAAACCTATGTGGAAAGGCGGGATTTGTTTTTGGAGGAAGAGAGGAAAATACGGGCAGAAAAAGATAAGCTGGAAAAGGGATGGGGGGCGTGGGGGAAGGGGCAGGAGGATAAAGGGAGGGGAGAAGGCAAACAAGAGGGGCGTACAGAGGGGGAAGAAGGGCAGGGGACACAGGATGGTGAAGGGAATGAAGAGGGGGGGCCACAGGGCGGAAAAGGGAAAACGGGCCAGAGGGCCAAAGCCGGGCAAGGGGGAAGGGGGCAGAAAGGAAACCTGTTTTCCGGCAACCGGCCCCAAGAGTTAATCAATGGAATTTATATATATGGCAGGGCAGTATGGAAGATCCGGTGGCGGTTTGACTGGAATGGGTGAATGATGGAAAATACGATTTTACGTGTTAGTTTTACACAACCAGAGGAAGGCGAGACACAAACGGTAGAAACGTTGATTAAGTGTATTGTGGTGGCTTCCGGTAACGACGCGTCGGTGGCCATGGCCGAATACATAGCCGGGACAGAGGGGGAATTTGTAAAAATGATGAATGAACGGGCCGCAGGGCTGGGGATGGCCAATACCCATTTTGAGGATTGCTGTGGTCTAACAGAGTCGCCGGCACATGTGACTACGGCCCGGGATATTGCGGCCATGTCACGGGAGCTGATTGTAAAGTACCCACAGGTCCACAACTATTCTACCATCTGGATGGAAAATATTACCCATGTGACGAAACAAGGGACGTCAGAGTTTGGCTTGGCCAATACCAACAAGCTGCTGAAAATGGCGACAAATTTTGAGGTGACCGGATTGAAAACCGGCTCTACTTCCCTGGCCAAATATTGCCTGTCCGCCACGGCGGAAAAGGATGGGGTACGCCTGATAGCGTCGATTATGGCAGCGCCGGATTATAAGGCCAGGTTTGCCGACGCACAGACGTTATTAAATTACGGATATGCCAATTGCCGGCTTTATGAGGATCGGGAAATGCCGCCGCTGCCTTTCATGCCTGTGGACAATGGGGTAGAGGCAAAGGTACCGTTGCGGTACCGGGGCGGCTTTTCTTATCTTAGCCTTAGCGGGGAAGACTTCCAGGCCATCGAAAAAAAGCTGATGGTTCCGGAAGCCATAGAGGCCCCGGTGGAGGCCGGGGACAGGGTAGGGGTTTTGCGGTACGAGTTAAATGGCAAGGTGCTGGGGGAAGTGGAGGTCTATGCGGATGGGACAGTAAAGAAAGCGGGGTATAAGGAGTATTTCGCCAAGGCAGTCCGGGCATGGCTGATGCAGGCCCGGCCTAAGGAAGAAGGGGGCGAAACCATGGAAGAAGAAAAAGGCATCCAGGATAACCTGGCAGGTGCAAAGCCATCCCCCACATAGAGGGATCGGGGCATAGCCCCGGAAGAAAGCCTTTTATAAAAAAGCATTGCCTGTTACTCCTATGGGGCAGGCAATGCTTTTTATTTTATTCTATTTCCCTTCTTTTGCCTTTTTGGCAAAATCGGTGGTAACCAGGTCTTTATATGGAACCCGGGAGGGGAGTTCACCGGCTTCTTCCAGGATATTCTGAAGCAGCTGGAAACTGTCTTCTTCAAAAACTACGTCATTTTTCCAGGTATCCTGGGATTGGTAGCGTTCTACAATCGTAATAATGTTTTCCAGAGGGGTCTCTTGAAATTGGGGCTGAATGGCTTTGGCAATTTCTTCGGCAGAATGGGAATTGACGTAATCCATGCCTTTTTGGAGGGCGTTGGTGAATTTTTGGACTACATCCGGGTGGGCCTTAAGGTAGCTCTTTTTTGCACAATAGGCCGTATAGGGCACATAGCCGGAATCGGTGCCCAGGGAAGCGACAACGTAGCCGTTGCCTTCCAGTTCCAGGCTGGTTGCAAAGGGTTCAAATTCAACTGTGTAATCAGAATCGTCACTGGTAAAGGCGGCGGCGGTAAGGCCGAAGCTAATGCTTTGGTCAATGGCCAGGTCGGTTTTGGGGTCAATGCCGTTTTTCTTTAAAATATACTCGAAGACCATCTGGGGCATACCGCCAGTCTGCCCTAGCATGATGAACATTTTTTCCACACTCGTCAATTTCTCTCTGGAAGCCACGATTCTGTATGGATAATGGTAGATTCCTGTCTTTTCCACCAGCCCTAGGTCAAGCAAATGCTCCATGTAGGTGGCAAACTTTTTCTTGTGCATGGGATATCCCATAGCTTTCAGGCTCTCCGCCAGGAATTTTACAGAGGTAAAACCTGTCTCGTCCTTTTCCAGAAGCCGGATTGCCTCTATCATCATGGTGAGCTTCAGATTTTCCTTGTCGGCTTTGAAATCGTAGGCCGCCAGATTGCCAAGACCGTGTTTCAAATAGATGTCAACATTTCCGTCTTTATCTACAATGATTTTTTCAACGAGAACCTCAATGTCCGTCCGGGTCAGACTTTTTTGCTCCAACACTTCATTCAGAATATCCAGTGCGGTTTGAAGGCCCGGTTTGATTGCCACAGCGGGGATATGGGGCTCCTTCGTCAAATCTTGCAGCGTTTTTTCAATGACAGAGATACGCTCCATTTTTTCGGTCTGTAAAGAGGCATATGTTTCATTGATAATTTCCGCCATCCCCGGATTTGTCGTGAGTTCCTTTACCTTTTGGGTAATCAGTGTTTTCAGCTCTTTCTTGATTTTTTCCAGCTCGTTCTCCAGTCTCTGCAGGCTGTCGTCTGCGGAGTAAGTAGGAGCCTTTAAATTTGACAGGTCGAAATTCTGTATGATGTCTGCCAGAGAGTCACGGCAAAGGGTGAGGTATTTAATCAAAGCGTCCATCAGGGTTTCTTCTGTCACCAGATGGGCATGTTCACAAAACTGCTTTCCCTTTTTGTTGTAGGTGCCGCACACATAATATTTTCCACGGTTCGGGCGGTTGATTGCAGTCAGCTTCATGCCGCAGTCCTTACAGTACAGACACCCGGAAAAGAGGTTGATGTGTTTCCTCTGGCCCCGGTACTGGCTGTGATGGCGGCTGTCCTTCACCTCAAAGAGCAGCTTCATGGTATCGTCATCAAATATTTTCGGGTGGTGGTCCGGGAAAACATATTGCTGATCTCTGGAAATCTTTTTGTCTTTTCCATTGATGGTCATTCTCTCTCTTTTGTGGGTTCGGAGTACGCCG
Organism: uncultured Lachnospiraceae bacterium; assembly: GCA_910584845.1. Classification (GTDB taxonomy): domain Bacteria; phylum Bacillota; class Clostridia; order Lachnospirales; family Lachnospiraceae; genus Brotaphodocola. Next base: position 1,168 of record CAJUDH010000030.1, on the reverse strand, counting down.
TTATGATAATCATTAAAGAGAGTATCTTTCACCATACCGTAACTCCACATATAGGCAACTTCCCGGTGATAGGGCAGCCCCAAAGCCTCGTAGCGCTCCTTTTGCAGCATGGTAGGCGTAGGGACGCCCCGGTCTGAAAGGATTTCCGCAATCTTTCGTATGCCGTTTCCTTCCAGATAAAGGTCTTTTTCAAGGTTCAGGATGGCGGCGGCGGCTTCATCAATTAAAACCATCTGCTTGTTCAGTGGGTGCCTGGTGTAGCCGAATGGGGGAGCGCATTTTAAGGTGCCGTTTTCCTGCTCCATTTTCTTGATTCGTTTTACCTTTCGGCTTGTGTTCTTTACATGGCGTTCATTATCCCATGTTTTGATTCCTATAATATCATCATCAGAGTAGAGCGAATCATAATTGTCATCAATCAAAATCACACGCTTTCCCTGTTCTTCCATTTCTTCGAGAAAAAGAAGTACCTTCGCATTGTGCCGTCCGATTCGAGAAAGGTCTTTCGCCACGATTACATCTATGGAGCCGAGATTGGCCATCATGTTCTGAAACTGGGGACGGTTGAAGGAATAACCGGAAATGCCGTCGTCCTCGTAGATATGGCGTACAATCATATTGTTTTCTTCTGCGTATTTCTGGATAATCAGTTTCTGGTTTTCGATAGAGGAATAATTTCTCTTATTATCGTCTCTGGAGAGGCGGACATAACCGTCTATCATTGTGGGAGTATGGATTGCTGTCATCATAAAAATCGTCCTCCTTATCTTGTTTTCTGTCTAATATTTTACCATGAGTTCGCAGTGCTGCTCACGTCCGCTGTCGCTCCCGTTCGCTCACGGGCCTTCCGGCCCTATGGAAAAAGACAAATAGAAAACTGCTTATGTGCGAGCACAACGCAGCTTTCTATTCGTCTTTTTCCGCACTGCTTTTGACTTTCGTGGATATTTTACCATATAGGCAGGATAACACAATGTTGTCGCCCGTTAGCGAAAATGGTTGCGGACCACATCCCGCAATCCATTTTCCATTGCCTGATTGCCCTCGATAATGGTAACGACCAGATACCCCCGTCTGCTAAGAGCTTCCTTTTTCCTTGCGATTTCATAACTATCAGAATCCTTTTTTTGAAGTAAGTAGCAAACCTCCTTTTGCTTTCCTATGACAA
>CAJUDH010000029.1 GCA_910584845.1 uncultured Lachnospiraceae bacterium | reverse complement strand
GGGGTTGACGGCCGGCTGGATGATGCCGCAGGGGCCGCGGGGCCCGGGGAGGGGGTAGGGCAATGTACCCGGGATATTCGGTATTGATGTCCGTATATAAAAAGGAGTCGGCGGAGTACCTGGTGCCGGCCGTGCAGAGCATGCTTGGCCAGACGGTGCCCCCCAGCGACTTTGTGCTGGTGTGCGACGGGCCGCTGACGGCAGGGCTAGACCAGGCGGTCTCGTCCTTTGAGTCGGGGTACCCGGGGCTGTTCCAGGTGGTGCGCCTGGAGGAGAACCGTGGGCTGGCCGGGGCGCTGAACGAAGGGCTGGAGCGCTGCCGGTACGGGCTGGTGGCGCGGATGGACAGCGACGACATAGCGCTGCCCGGGAGGTGCCGGCTGCAGCTGGGGGCATTCGAAAAGGACCCGGGGCTGGCGTTGTGCAGCGGGGACATAGCCGAATTCGAGACGGAAGCCGGTGGGGTGTCCTGCATCCGCCATGTGCCGCGCAGCCATGGGGAGATCCTAACGTTTGCCAGGCGGAGGAACCCGATGAACCACATGGCGGTGATGTATAAAAAGGGCGCGGTGGAGGGGGCCGGGGGCTACGTGGACGTGGGGCTGGCGGAGGACTACTACCTGTGGGTGAGGATGCTGCAGAAGGGCTACCGGGCATGCAACATCGGCGAGGTGCTGGTGCATGCCCGGGTAGGCAACGGGATGCATGCCCGCAGGGGCGGGCTCGGGTACGTAAGGGGGGTGCTGGACCTGGAGGGGCGGATGCTGGGCTCCGGGTTCATAACGCGCAGGGAGTACCTGGGGAACTGTGCGGTAAGGGTAGCCGGTGGGCTGGCGCCGGTATGGGCCAGGAAGCTTTTGTACGGCAGGGTGCTCCGGGGGCGGCTTTAGGTGGCAGATGTGGGGGGGCAGCTGCCTCCCATCTGTGGGGGGCTTTACCGGCTGCTTTAAGCACCAGGGAAATTTTAGGCTTATCCCTACCACCATTGCTGCATTAAAACATATCCTTGCATTGGTTTTATAGTGTGCCCAATAGGGCATAACGTGGCTGTTTCAATTAAATACCCCATTGGGGCGGGGCCCTTCCAGGCCCCATCCCTACGGGGTATGGTACCCATCTGGCACAAGGCAGCTTTCAAACATAGCCTTGATATTTTATAAAATAAAACCTTATATGTTTATGTCAAATATTAAAAAACGCCTGGGGCCCAAGCTGGCAATCCTTAAAATATCGGATATTTTAACGCTGGCATACCTTCCGGCAGCAGCCATATATGCCTGCTGGCTAAGGTATAAAAAACGGGATATATGGCTGGTATGTGAACGTAAAGATGAAGCCAGGGACAACGGCTTTGCCTTTTTTAAATATTGCATGGAAGGCCAAAAGAAGGTTGCGTGCTATTATGCCATAGACAAAACGGCAGAAGACTATGAAAAAGTAAAGCCATATGCTGGCAATGTAATACCGTTTGGCTCCTTCAGGCATTGGGCTTATTATTTGGCATGCCAGGCGAATATCAGCTCCCAAAAAAACAATGGCCCCAATACCCTGTGCGGGTTTCTATTCAGGAAATTAAACCTGATGAACAACAAAATATTCTTTTTGCAGCATGGGACTATTATAAATGACTGCCCATTTATGCATTACCGTTCTACAAAATTCCGCCTGTTCTGCTGCGGGGCGTGGCCGGAGTACCTTTATGTGAAAAGCCAGTATGGGTACCCAGAAGGCCACGTGGCCTATGTTGGGGGGCAATGCCGCCACGACCTCCTCCATGGCGGTACGCCAAATAGCGGCAGGTTCGTATTGGTCATGCCTACATGGCGCGACTGGCTTTTCCCCAAAGACCCAAGGATGCTGGAATTTGAAGGCACTGACAAATTTGAAGAATCCAACTATTTCCGGCATTGGGCAGAGGTGATTAACCATGAAAGGCTAACTGAAATTGCAGAATGCAATCATATCACCTTTATTTTTTACCTGCACCCACAGATGCAGCGGTATGTACACCTGTTCCAAAGGGCATGCAGGTCAGGCCGGGTTATTATAGCAGATAAGGGAAGCTACCAGTTGCCGGAACTGGTCAAGGAGGCCAGGGCGCTGGTCACAGACTATTCCAGCATTTTTTTTGACTTTATTTATATGAAGAAGCCGGTGGTTTTTTACCAGTTTGATGAGGATACCTATAGGGCCCACCAATACCCCGAAGGGTACTTTTCCTATAAAGAAAACCCGTTTTCGAAATGGGGCAACGACATAAACAGCTTGCTGGGCCATATACAGGACATGGTGGAAGAAGGGTTCTCTGTTGGCAGCCAGTATGAGGGGGCGCATAAGGAATATTTCCCTATTTATGATGCCAACAATTCAAAGCGTACCTTTGAGGAGATATATAAACGGGTAAGGCAGAAAAGAGGAAGCCAATGAAAGGTTACAGGCCGCGGATAAGTATTGTAGTCCCCGTATATAAAGTGGAAAAATATATTGATGCATGTATAGAAAGCATTTTAAATCAGACATATCCACATTTTGAACTTATTTTAGTTGACGACGGGTCGCCAGATACCTGTGGAACCATTTGCGATAATTATGCGAAAAAGGATAAGCGGATCGTTGTGGTCCATAAGAAAAACGGCGGGCTATCTGATGCAAGAAATGCGGGGGTTGATATTGCCACCGGGGAATATATTACATTTATTGACAGCGACGACTATGTGTGTGATAAGTACCTGGAGGTATTGTTGAATGCTGCCGTGCTATATCAGGCAGATATTGTGCAAGGGGAAGAAACTTCTAATGTTAAAAATTTGAGTAAAAAGCAGAAAAAAAGGAACCTTATATTTCGCTCTGGTGATAGTGCCCTTCGGAACCATTTAGTGAAACATGATATAAAAGATATGTCGTGGAGTAAATTATATAAAATGGAACTATTTGATGATATTAGGTTCCCTGTGGGGCAATTAAATGAAGATGCGCGGACCACATATAAATTATGTTGGAAGGCAGACAAAGTGGTATGCGTCAATAATTGTATTTATTTTTACAGGGTTAATCAAGCAGGGATTATGCATGGCAAGCTTTCGGCAGAACACTTTAAAATGCGAAAAATCCCAAAAGAAATCGAAATTTATTTAGGCAAATCTGCCCCTTTATATAAAAAGGAACTTAGTTATTACCATATGAGGACAGAAATTGCCATTTATAATATGTATGTGGCTGCGGGCCAAGATTTAGAATTTGAACAAGAAATGAAAAAAATTGTGAAGTCTCTACGAAAAAAACACATAGGGGGGAGGGGGTGGGATGTTAAATATATATTTCTAGTTAATATCCTTAGAATTTGCCCTTCATTGTATAAGCAATTAGTTTTATGGGCAAGGAAATAAAAATATACTTTAACAAAAGGAACGGTATCTTGACTAAAAAGGAACAATTTGATAATTCATTTTATAATGCAGATTTAACAATGCGAAAAGCGTTGGTTATTGTGCCACACCAAGATGATGAAATCAATGTGGCAGGACATACCATTTTAAACCTGTTACATATGGGAGCAGAAATATATGTGGTTTATACGACCAATGGGGACTATGAATTAGATCCTGAAGTAAGAATGAAAGAAGCTCAAAATGCACTAAAAATTTTAGGAATCCCGCCTAAAAATATAATTCTTTTAGGATACGGGGATACCTCCTTTTCTTATCCACAGCATTTGTTTCATGCACGAGTAAATACGGTTAAATCTCCAAGTGGACATTTAGAGACATATGGCGTTGGAAATCACGTCGATTATTCTTATCAAAAAAGAGGGGTTCATAGTCCGTATCATTCACGCAATTATGCCCGCGATCTAAAATCAGTGATATTGGATATGAAAGCAGACCTTATTTTTTGTGTGGATAATGATGAGCATCCGGACCATCGCATGTTAGCCATTGTGTTTGACACCGTTATGGGTGAAATTTTGTCACGGCCAGGCAATAAATATAAACCTATGATTTTAAAAAAATTTGCTTATTGTTTAGCTTATTTTTCGAAACCAGATTTTTTCGCAGATAATATCCGATCCACGCAACGTCCCATAGTCAACACAAAAAAATATCATTATGATTTTATCGGCACATCCATGTATCTATGGAAAGACAGGGTACGTTTGCCTGCAGCGAAAAGTGCAACATCCATTTTACTAAGAAGGAACAAATTAGGGAAAGCTTTACAGGAATATACATCGCAATATGGGCTTAGCCATGCAGACAGGATCATCAATGGAGACGATATTTATTGGCAGAGGAGAACCGACAGTTTATCTTATGCAGCATCAATTTCTGTTTCTTCAGGGAGAGCAGAATATTTGAATGATTTTTGCTTGTTCAATACAAAGGAAATCATGGAAAAGGAGATGATACCTTCTGATTATTTATGGAAGCCCGATGAAAATGATAATAACAAAACCGTGCGTTTTCAATGGGAACACGGTCAGGAAATATCATTAATTAGAATTTATGGTAATATTAATAATGATAGTAATATTGAAAAATTAAGAATTTCGTTTAATACTGGTTTTACTATGGAAGCCGGCCCTTTATTACAGAATGGCTGTCCTTTGGATATAGAAATATTAAAACAGTCTAAGGTTACCAGTTGTGTGATACAGATCTTATCTGCGCAAGGATGCAATTACGGTATTGCAGAATGTGAATTTTATTCAAACATACATCCCGAAACCATATTCCCCTGTTTCATCAAAACATTAATACATGATGACTTTGTTTATACATACAGAATATCAAATAGAGAAAATAAACTGCCACTTTCTTTTTATCAATATGGTTCTTGCAAGGAGATACAAAGTGTAGTAACAAAAGGGCGTTCTAATATCAGAAATGGAATTCTTTATATTAATGGAAACGATTCTATAATAGAAGTTACCACGTTTATTAAGAACAATAAAAATGTTTATGATAAAGTTCTAATTAAAAGATGTAATGCCTTTCAAATACAACATATAAGAGGTTTGCAAAGATTAGAAAAATTTTTTATTTTTATACAAAACAAACGGAGCAAATCATATAGATTTTATATGTATTTAAAAGAAAAAGGCATTTTATATACAATAAAAAAATTAAAAATAAATATATCTTTATAACTTTCTACAGTAATATTTTGAAAGCCATACTTAAATTGTACAGAAATAATACATTTGGGAGGATAATTTTACTATGTTAAACCAAAACACTTTTCCAGAATTAATATCTCCATATTTAAAGGAATTAATGAATCGGATTGAGGATACATTTGGGAAAGAGAGCAATGAATATGAGGCATTATTTTATCAATACATTTGCACTTCTGAAGAACAACATACAACCGAAGAACATAACAGCAAACATTATGAAGCGGGATATAATGCTAATACAAGTTTACGGTTTATGGAACGCTTATATAAAAGACAAGCAACCGTAGACATTACCCTTGCCTGCGTGGCCCATTGCAGGTACTGTTTAAGGCAGAATTATGAACTTGATATTATGCAAGAATCTGACATGGATTATTTAGCAAAGGTAATGGCTAATGATCCATATTTACAAGAAATATTATTAACTGGAGGGGATCCTTTATTGGCGTCAAAGCAATTAATGGCGCTTACAGAAAGGATTATACATTATGCACCAAACATATGTGTAATACGCATTGGAAGCCGGTTGCCGGTTCAAAGCCCAGACAAAGTTACCACAAATTTGCTTGATTTTTTTGAAAAGCATAGAAAAAATGTAAAATTTGAACTCGGAATGCAGATTAATCACACCATAGAGTTACAGCCAGAGGCAACCTCCTGTATTAAGGCTATCCAGGAAGTTGGAGTAAAAACATATGCCCAAAATGTTTTGCTCAAGGGCGTTAATGATAATATGGATAGTTTAATATCACTATATGATAAATTACGGTATTTAGATATAGAATCTCATTATCTTTTTCATCCAGTACCTATTATTGGTAGTCATAAATATCGTATGACTCTGGCTCGTTTTTTGGAATTTGCAAAGCAACTAACTTCCTCAGGGGAAATACCAGGAAGAAGCAAACCTATGTTTAGTTTAATGACAGATATAGGAAAATGCACTTTATATCAAGGGACTGTTGGTAGCAAAAATGAAAAAGGATATTATGATATTTCGACCGGATATAAGCTTTCTACACGGCAAAAATGGCATAAAGGATATGAACTTCCAAAAACAGCATATGAAGACTCAAATGGCCTAATCCATGTACAATATTTAGATGGGGAAGATTAAGCCTCTTAGGTTCAAATAAGTTTCAAAGTAAATTTATGGGGGCATAAAATATTATGAAATTAAGTGAAAGAAAACATATCATCTTTTGCCATGAACATTATAACCCAATTGGGCTTATACGGAGCCTAGGTGAATACGGATTTAGACCTTATGTGATAATTGTAAAAAGTTATCCTATTATCGCATCTAAAAGTAAATATATAAAGAAATTGCATAAAGTTGATTCGATTGAAAACGGATATCAACTACTTTTGGATTTATACGGAAATAAAAACGCTAAAAAGCCATTTCTATATACTTCTGATGATAAAATCATGAGCTATTTAGATTATCATTATGATGAATTGGTTAATAAATTTTTCTTTTTTAATGCAGGTGAAAAGGGAAGAATAACATATTTCATGGATAAATATAATGTTAGCTCTCTTGCAAAAGATTGTGGCTTTAAAGTTCCTGATTTACAAATCGTGAAAAAAGGAGAAATACCAAATGATTTAGAATATCCCATTATAACCAAAGCTATTTCGCCAAATTCCGGTGCATGGAAAGAAGATGTATTTATTTGTAATTCGAAGGAAGAGTTAAAAAAAGCGTATAAAAAAATCAAAGGCAATATTATCATTTTACAAAAATATATAGAAAAAATAAATGAATTATGTCTGGAAGGTTTGGCTACTAAGCATGGAAAAAATGTATTTATTGGAATCGGAACAAACTATAAGTACTTAGTTCCAGGGGCGTATAGTCCGTGGATGAATGTCTTTAATTTTACAAATAAACAATTGCTATCACAGATAGAAAAAATTATTAGCATAATAAAATATGAAGGTGTTTTTGATATAGAGTTTATCATTGATAAGGATCATAATTATTATTTTATGGAAATTAATTTTCGCAATTCTGCCTGGAGTTATGCATCAACATGTGCTGGTATGAATTTGCCGTTAATATGGTCAAAATCTATGGTTTCTCAAAAGGATCCATCACAATACTTGAAAAAGGTTCCCAAAGGTTTTAATGCCATGGTGGAAACTACGGATTTTAAATATAGGGTATTATCAAAACAAGTAAGTTTGCTACAATAGATAAAAGAACTGCGGCAAGCCAACTGTTTATTTTTATATAATCGAAGTGATGCTATTCCTTTGATTTGGTGGATATTTACAAAAATTGCTATTAAATTTAGGTCTAAAAACAAGCGAAATTAATTAGAATGAGTCTATAAAAAAGGGGTTTCTATATTGATATGTTAAAATTAGAATCAAATATTCTAACTAAAAAAGTAAAATCCCCCAGGTATTCCAACCCGGTTTTCACATGCCTTATGATTTTGCTTGGATTGTTGGTTATTGTCGCATTTTCTATGCACCCTATTACCGATGGCGACCTGTCCCGCTATTATGCATGGTCCTTGGACTATGCAAAACAGCCCCCGTCTTTATTATTTGCCAATACGGAATATGACCAGAAATTTATTATTATGCTATTCTGGGTTGCTGGGAAGACAGGGCTTTTGGCATTAATACCAACCATGTCCATACTTACCGTTTACGCGATTGCCTTTTGGATTATTTGCGATTCGGCAAAAACTTTAAACATAAAAAATTCTATATTGGTACAATATGTAATATTAGCAGTCGCATTATTGCAATTTGACGCCATTGCAAGCAATGTGAGGAACGTTATGGCATTCGCCATTGTAACTTTGGCCGCTTACAGGGATTTGTTTAAAAAAAAGCGGAATGCCATCACTTTGCTTTTATACCTGCTGCCATGTGGTTTGCATCTTACAGCTGTAGTATTTATCTTAGTCCGGATCAGCCTCCCCTTATATAAGAGGTTTCGCCTGTTATCTATCGCTACTATTTTGTCTGCCCCCCTTATTATATCAAAACTATTTTTAGTCCGTTTTTTATTTGTAAAAATACCGTTCCTTTATGCCCTTATTGACAAAGCATACCGCTATTTTTTTATCTTTTATGATACAGAGTGGATAGAAAAAGTAAAGGACAGCGGATTTGAAAGCTCAAAAAAACTAATCTTTTTTCTTATTTTTATTGTTTTATTATCCCTATCCGTTACCACTTATCATAAAGTCCAAAAATGGAATCAAGAATATTTGGATCTATTTGCTTACACGGAAATCAGTATTTTGTTGACCCTTGTTAGTATGTACATACCTGTCCCAACATATTTCCGTTTTTCCATAGTTACTTTGATGCTGTTTCCTATTATATTTTTTTATGTAATACAACATACCCATAAAAAAGGGGGAATGATTCTTTTAATATACGCAGGGTATATTAATATAACTATATATGGCTTCCTTGCGCAGGTTTACCATTTTTACTTTAATTTCCGTTTCTAATAAATATCGCAGAGGATTACCAATGAATGATATGCAATTTTTAATTGTAAAGTTCCGAAGGACATTATTGAATTGTTTAATCCGGTTTTTTCAAATATTTCCCATAGATCAACACAAAATATTTTTTGTTAGTTATTATGGAAGGGGATTTGGTGATAACGGAAAAGCAATTATACTTTCCCTCAAAGAAAAAGGCAAAATCTATAGATTTTATTGGGCCGTCAAAAAGGGGGAAGAGGACAATTTCCCAGACTTTGTGAAACCCGTCCGTTATCTGTCTATTTCTTACTTTTATCATTTAGCAACTTCTAAAATTTGGGTTGATAATGCTAGAAAAAACATCTATGTGGCAAAAAGGAAACAACAATACTATATGCAAACATGGCATGGGGATCCCATGCTAAAGAAAATAGAAAAAGATGCCGAAGATGCTTTGGGCCCTGATTATGTAAAGTTGGCAAAACATGATTCCACTATGGCCGATTTGGTAATTGCCAATTCCGATTTCGGTGTTAAGCTTTTTACAAACCGGTTTTGGTATACCGGAGAAGTTTGGAAAGCAGGCTCTCCCCGGCTTGATATGTTAAAAAAAGAAGACCCGCTATTGACTAAAAGTATTTACCAAAAGCTGCAAATAAGTGAAAATAAAAAAATCCTCCTCTATGCCCCTACTTTCCGGGATGACCATAATATTTCCTGCTATTCTTTAGATTATCCCCTTTTGCGTTCTACCCTTGAAAACCAGTGGGGGGGGGAATGGGTTATTTTAGTGCGCCTCCATCCAAATATCGGCAAAAAAGAAGTGGAAACCCTCAAAATTACCTATTGCGATTGGTTGATAGATGCGTCTTCTTATGATGATATGTATGAACTTTTACGTGTCAGCACTATGCTAATTACGGATTACTCCAGCACAATGTTTGAAGCTGCCAGCATCCAGATGCCGGTTTTCCTTTATGCGGCAGATCGGGCTTCTTATATAAATGACCGTGGATTTTATTTTGAATATGAAAAACTCCCATTTCCAAAAGCTGAAACTATGGACGAGCTGGTGGAAGTGATAGGGGCATTTAACATTAGCTTTTATCAAAAATATGTGATGGATTTTTGCCGGCAGTTAGGCATCCTGGAACCCGGAGGGGCAGCTTCCCGCATTGCTTCCAGAATCATCGAAATCATGGAAAAGGGCAATTTTTAATGAAAATATCAACCATAAAAAAAACAAACCGCTTTTATTCTAACACAATCATGCTTTATTGCCTGCAGTTTTCCAATTACCTATTTAACTTTATAACCGTACCCTATCAAACCAGAATATTAGGCCCTGGTTTTTTTGGGAAACTTGGCATGGCTACCGCACTTACCACTTATTTCCAATTGCTTTTAGACTATGGATTTATCCTTTCTGCAACAGAAGATGTAGCTTCCAACCAGGATGATGCCGGATACCTAAACCGGATTTTTTCTGCTGTTACGGCTATTAAATTCATGTTAGTATTTGCTTCCATTATTATTTTACGCATCATCTGCTTTATTCCAAAATTCTCAACCGATTGGTTGTTATATTTCGCATATTTATTAAACGCCAGTATCTACGCTTTTTTACCAGATTATATTTACCGGGGCCTGGAAAGGATGAAGCTTATTACAATCCGGACTGTGGGCGTAAAGTTTATTTTTACCATTTTAATATTCGCCTTATTGAAAAAACCATCGGATTACTTGATCGTCCCTATTTCTTTAGCGATTGGCAATCTGGTTGCCGTCCTCTGGTCCTGGATTGATATTAATAAAAGGTTTCATATCCATTTTACAAAAGTTTCTTTATGCCAGATAAAAGCAACCTTGAGGCGTTCCACGTCATTTTTTGCATCCCGCATTGTTTCGACGGTTTATACGGCAATGAATACCCTTATTTTAGGTTTTTTGGATCCATCTGGAATTGTGGTTGGATATTATGCTGCCGCTGATAAATTGATGTTTACCGGAAAAAGCGCACTATCTCCAATTGCTGACAGCTTATATCCTTACCTTATTAAAAGCAAAGACTTTAAGATGGTAAAAAAATTAATGTTATTTATGATGCCAGTGATCCTATTATTTACAGTTGTAATGTTTATCATCTCCCCACAATTTTGTTCCCTTTTATTTGGGGAGGATTTTTATGAAAGCGGAACCATCCTTCGGATTATGCTGCCGGTTGCAGTGATTACTTTACCGAGTTATGTTTTTGGCTTTCCTGTGTTGGGGGCTATGGGGCTCTCAAAATATGCGAACCGCTCTATCTACTTTTCGACCGCCTTCCATATACTGTTTATGGTGTTTTTATTTATTGCAAAGAAAATGAATGTTTACACAGTAACTATACTGATGGTGATCGCTGAATTTAATATCCTTTTATACCGGCTATATATTTTTGCAAAAAATAAAGGGGATTTTTTTGAAAGGGAAACAGCGAAGTAATATAGCGGTGTTTTAGGAGGAAGAATGATATGTGTGGAATAAATGGAATCGTTTTTTCACGTCAAGCAAAAGGCTTGGACAAAAGGATACAAAAAATGAATGTTAGCATTAACCACCGGGGGCCTGATTCCAACGGGGTAGTACCGCTAACCACAAATTCTGTTTTTGGACATTGCCGCTTATCAATCCTTGATGTTGATAAGCGTGCATCACAGCCAATGCAGGGCGCTTCTGGAAGATGGACCATTGTTTTTAATGGGGAAATCTATAATTATAAAGAATTGTCTAACGATGTTTCTTACCAGTTTAATACAACATCCGACACGGAAGTTATTTTAGCATATGTGGAACAATACGGTATCGAAAAATTTTTATCGAAAAGCAATGGGATGTTTGCAATCGCCTTATATGACAAACACAACCACGAACTTTGGATTGCCAGGGACCGTTTGGGGATAAAGCCATTCTATTATTATATGGATAGCGAAAATTTTATTTTTTCTTCAGAGGTCAAGGGTATTTTAAATAGCGGTTTCGTAAAAGCCGAATTTAATGAAGCTGCAATTGATGAATATTTAGGGCACCGGTATGTCAGGGCGCCTTTTACCTTTTTTAAAAATATATATCAGTTAGAACCTGGCCATTATGCCAGGATTGATTCACAGCTATCATTCAAAACTTTCAAATACTGGGAATTGCCAAGCCAATTCAATACTTCGATAAGTTATGACGAACATTCTTTACTAGAAGAATTTGGCAGGAGGGTCGAAAGGGCCATTGATTACCGGCTAATTTCAGACGTGCCTTTGGGGACCTATTTAAGTGGAGGCATTGACTCCAGCTTAATTTCAGCCATAGCGGCTACAAAAACGAAAGGGGCACTAAATACTTATACCATTGGTTTTCAAACATTAAACGAATTCCCCTATGCAAAATTAGTCGCAGAACAATACCATACAAACCACCATGCCATTCTTATGGAGGATGCCGATTATTTTGGCACTATGAATGAAGTTATCACATACAAAGATGCACCTTTGGGGGTTCCCAATGAATTGCTTTTGGCAAAAATGTCAAAGGTGCTGAAAAAGGATATAACCGTAGTTTTATCAGGGGAGGGCGCAGATGAGTTGATGGGAGGATATGGTAAGATTTTCCGTTCCCCCTTTGACTATGCAAATATAAAACCTGAAGTGGATTTTTATACCTATTTTATCGAAAAATACGAATATGTCCCAAGGGAAATCAGAAATATGTATTTAACAACTTCCCATGAGTTACGGGATAAATTTGACTTTAAAGTAAGGAAAGAGTTTGAGGGATGCCCAAATGAAGAAAACGTATTCCGCTTTTTTCACAATTACCATGTAAAAGGCCTGCTGCAAAGGGTAGATACCACAACTATGCTGGCAGGGGTTGAGGCCAGGGTTCCATTTTTAGACCATACTTTGGTTGAGTTTTCTTATAAAGAAATACCCTATGGCCTAAAATTGCATTGGAATTCTGCCAAAGACAAGATAGGCGCACAGTATGAAATTGCGGATGACTACAGCGAAAAGAGGGACACCCCCAAATACCTGTTACGGGAAGTTGCCCGAAACTGGATCCCAAATGAAATTGTTGACCGCATTAAAATGGGGTTCCCTGTCCCTTTAAATGACTGGAAGCAAAAACTTATGAACCAGGCTGAGGTTAGTTTAAAAGGCGCCTACTGGCTTAACCAAAAACATCTACAGGAATTTATCCTGGACAGCGGGAAGCAAAAACGTGCGGGGCAGATTTTATGGATGTTCTTAAATGTGGAACAGTTCCGCCGGATATATTTTGAACGAGAATGGCGGTATTAAATAGGCAAAATATTATTAGCAGAAAGGGGCTATGGAAAGGCTATGGTTATTGGTTATACGACAGGGGTTTTTGATTTGTTCCATATCGGCCATTTAAATATGCTAAAAAATGCCAAATCCCTTTGTGATAAACTGGTAGTTGGTGTTACCACAGATGAATTGGTGTCCTATAAGCATAAACAGGCTGTCATCCCATTTGAAGAGCGTTTGGAAATTGTCCGGAACATAAAATTTGTGGATGCCGCAATCCCGCAAGACAGTATGGATAAATTTGAAGCTTGGAAAAAAATAAAATTTGATATTATGTTTGTTGGGGATGACTGGTACGATACAGAAAAATGGAATGATTATGAAGAACAGTTTAGGAAAGTCAATGTAAAAATCATCTATTTCCCTTATTATAAGGGGACTTCGTCAACATTAATTAATGAAACTTTGCATAATTTACGGGGCAAATTGCAGGGTTCCCAAGAATAATTAGTAAAAAGGGCGGATAAAACCTTTTTATAAAATTATGAAAGGGTTTGAAGGTGGCATGAACCATTATGAGCATAATAAATTCTTTTTTTAGAAAATATTATAATTTATATAATAGGAAACGGTTGCACCATACAGATATTACTCTTATTTCAAGCAATTGCAATGGGGGATGTATTTTAAGCGATTTGCACTTAAGGTTCAATTCCCCATTTGTTAATTTGTGGCTACCCCCCAAAGATTTTTTGAAATTTTGTGAAAATATGGAACATTATTTGAATTGCGACTTAAAGTTTATTCCAGAAAATGTGGGGGGGGTAATTATCCTGTAGGTATACTAGATGATATCAAAATATATTTTCAGCATTACGCAACAGCAGAAGAAGCGGCAAACCTTTGGGATAAACGGAAACAACGTATAGATAAGAATCATATTTATATCTTATTTTCAGATAGGGATGGATGCACCTACGAGGATTTGCTAAAATTTGACCAGTTAAAGTATCCACATAAAATTGTTTTTTGCAGTAAAAAATATAAGGAAATTAAATCCGCCTATTACATACCAGGATTTGAGGGGCAGGACTGTGTGGGGATATGCTCTGCCTATAAAAATAGGTTTACTTATAAAAAATACTATGACGCATTTGATTATGTTTCCTGGTTTAATGCTGCAGGTTCACCTAAGCATATTCCAAGGCATTTGGATTAATCTCCAATGAGTGGTTTTCCAATTGGCAACAGGATTCGGAAGCCATCGTGATAAATAGCTTAGAAAATGCCAAAGTCCATGGGCTTTGATATCATTATGGGTACTTGATAGTTAGGTATGTATATCGGGCAGATTGGCCTATAAGGTATCTTGTTCCGAATGCAAAGGAATTTAGTTTATTAGTATGCGCCCTTATATAGGTGTATATTTCAAACAATGGATCCTAGTACATTCCAGAATTTTATTTTTGATGGCTTTTACACGGTTGCTGCTGCCCCTTCCAGATTTTAGTATGATTTAATGAATGGAGATTATCATGAATACCAAGCCCTTATACCGCTATATACTCACCTTAATTATAATTGCGGGCATCCTATTTCGGCTTTATTGGGTATTTTTCCATTTTACCCATTACGATGACGTCGGCTTTATCAATTGCCTGGTCAGGCTGTCGTCGGAACAGAAGCCTTTTATAAATTTCTTAGAATATGGATGGACCTATGCCCCTTTGCAGGTGTTTTTTTCTAAAATATTGGTGAACCCATCTTTCCCGTATATTTTTAATATTGCATTAGGGCGTTTCCCCTCTTTTCTAGCCGGGTCTGCCTCCATCCTCTTAACTTATTCATTGATAAAAAAGTCTTTTTCTTATTCCGATTTTAAGAAGCCTATCCTTGTAATTGCAGTTGCTATTATTGCATCATCCTGGGAAAATATTATTTACTCGGCACAGGCTGAGCCCTACGAAATTGGAGTATTGGCCGTATTGGCTTTGACGATATATTTTCAGGGTTTTTGTGGGGGAAAGGCCTTTTCTATGCCTTGGCTTATAACCCTTTCCGTGTCCGCCTTTTACAGCCAATACCATAGCGTCATTATTTTGGCTTCCTTGTACTTTAGTATGTTTGTACAGGCAAATAAAAAAGATAAAATCCGTTTAGTATGTTCTGGGGTAGTTAGTGGGCTGTTATCGTTGCCCCTTATATGTACGTTTCTTGACAAGGGGCTGTTAGAGAGAGGCGTCAATTGGAATGCCGGAATAAATGGGAGGTTCCTATTCCCCTTTGAATACACAAATATCCATGATTTGATTTCTGTAAAAACCATAAAATGGTTTGTAGATAACGCCTATACCTACCTACATGTTTTTTTCGTATCAAACCAGTTTAATGCCTGGACGAAAATTTTAACCATTATTTTGGGGGCGGCCTGCCTGTTTGGCCTTGTCCATATACACCGGAAAAACAAATGGCTGGCCTTGTATTTAGATTTGATTGCGTTGGAATTTATTGGGTTGGTTTTAATGAAGAAATTAACCTTTTCGCCATCCAGGCATACGCTTATTTTTTATCCCCTTGTTTTATTGGTGCTTTGTTATGGGATAGAGTGGTGCCTTTCTTTGGGGAAGAAAAGGTATACATGGTTACTTGCGGTATGGGGGTTTTTAATGGCCGGGGCCTATTTACAGTCTACCGTAACAGAAATCCCCTTAAGGCATAACCTGCTCTTATCTGGCATAGCAGAAGAATACATCGAAAAATATCAGCCGAAAGGCATCATTGCTTATTACGGTTTTGACCCGCAATTAATGGATTTTCCCTTCTACCATAGAACTGGAAATCCACAACTGCATATGAGTGCATATGTAAAGGAAGAGCCTGCAAAGTCCCGGTATGTGATGGTGCTTGGTGTGGGAAAGGCCATTAGCCAAATAGGCCAGGCAAGGATTGCACAAATAGGGGAAGAGTTTCCGGATCTGGCAGGCGATATTTTTACGGATCAAGAAAGCATAATGAGGTATGCCGTGGACTGTTATGAACAGGATACCCATACAGAAGTGGAATATGGCAGTAGGTACTTTAGTAATATCCCCCATGGTTTATACATTTATATCTTGGATACCGGAAAATGATTATGGGGCATCTTGAGGGCCAAAAAGGAGGGGCTATGAAAGATTTTATCCAAATATCCAAATACGCAGGCATGCGGGAGGACCTGGTTCAGGCCGGAGGAGGAAATTCCTCTGAAAAACTGGATGGCAACAGGATGGTAATTAAAGCATCCGGTATTCAAATGGCAGATATAACAGAAAAAGACGGTTACTCCATCGTTGATTATCAAGCCATTCGGCAGTATATGGATACCCTTGCCAGCCAAAAATTCCCGGATGAGAAAACAAAAATATTAGAGGAAACGCTTCTAGCCGGGAGGCGCCCGTCAATTGAAACCTATTTGCATGCCATTACCGGCCGGGTGACTTTACATACCCATTCGGTTGCTGTCAATGTGCTTGCGTCAAGACAAGGGGGGATGGAAGAACTACAAGGGATTTTTCCGGATGCCCTATGTGTGGATTATGCCACGCCCGGATTAAAATTGGCTCAAGTTTACTACCGTTCTTATTTACGGGAAATGAACAGGAAAAAGCGGGAAATCCACCGGATTTTCTTAAAGAACCATGGAGTGGTGATCAGCGGGGATTCGGCAGAGGAAGTAATCCAAATTAGCGAGGAAACGAACAAAACCATTGAAGACAGGGTTGGGATGGATTGCCAGGCGTACCGCCATGGTTTTGAGATATATAAAAACCTGCAAGGTTGGGGAATCGGCGATAAAAAACTAGTAGTCAAGGCAGAAAATAAAATTATATTGGATGCTTACCAAGCATGTGGCTACTCCCTTTGGGATTATCAGATGTGCCCGGATTGCGTTGTTTTTTGCGGAAAGCATCCTATGGATTATGAACAAATTTCCGGAAGGGAATCGTTGCAAAATTTCTTATCTTGTTATGGAGAACCTATTCTAATCTCCTATGGAAAAGATTTGTTTATCCGTGGGGAAAGTATAAAAAAGGCGCGGGAAATCGAGAGTGTTTTGGCTTTTTCCGCACAAGTCTTTTTACTTAACCAAGGCCAAAGTTTAGAAATACTTTCTTCAGAAGAACAAAGCTTTCTTTTAAATTGGGACGCAGAAAAATACCGGCAAAAGATAACATAAAAGGAAAAAGGGGAATAACATGAAAATCATTATACCAATGACAGGGTATGGCTCTCGATTTGTAGCAGCCGGTTATCAGGAATTAAAGCCGTTTATCAAAGTGCAGGGTAAAAGCATCCTTCAATGGATCCTGGACGGGATGTATCCGGGAGAATCCAATATCCTGTTTGTCTGCCGCCAGGAGCATCTGGAAAAAATTCCCGGGATGAAAAAGGCACTATTAGAAATCTCCCCGTCTGCTGAGGTTTACGCGATAAAAGAGTGGATGAAAAAAGGGCCTGTTTATGACGTACTAAGGGCGGCAGGGCAGATTCCGGACATGGAACCATGTATCATTAATTATTGCGATTTCTATATGTATTGGGATTGGGCTTCCTTCAAGGAAAATGTGCGGGAAAGGGGATGTGACGGCTGCATCCCCTGTTATACAGGCTTTCATCCCCATCTCCTTCCCGCGAAAAATGTATATGCTTCCTGTCTGGTAGACAAAGAAGAAAACTTATTAGAGATCCGGGAAAAGTATTCCTTTGAAGCAGATAAAACAAAAGCAAGGCACTCCCCAGGGGTTTACTATTTTCGTACCGGGGAATTATTAAAACGGTACTGCCAACGCCTGGTGGACAGCGGGAAAGCCCTCAATGGTGAATACTATGCCAGCCTTCCTTACAATTTTATGGTTCAGGATGGGCTACAGGTATGGGCCCCTGCCAATGTGGAACAATTTTGCCAATGGGGTACGCCGGAAGACCTAAAAGAGTATCTGTTTTGGACAGATATGGTAAGGAGGTTTGACAAAAGATGAACATAATCATACCCATGGCCGGCGAAGGGAAACGGTTCCAGGAACAAGGATACCAGATCCATAAGCCAGCCTTGCCAGTTATTGACCGGCGCTCAGGAAAACCGCTCCCCATGGTGGTATGCGCCGCCTTAGATTTGCCCGGAATATGCCAAGACGGCTCCAATGTGGTTTTTATTGACCGGGATTTCCATAAAAGGGATGGGGTCGAAAACGCCATCCATAACGAATTGCCCAACGGGAAATTTATTACTGTTGACCACCTGACGGACGGCCAGGCATGTACTTGCTTATTGGCAAAAGGCTCTATCGCCCCCCATCAGGAATTGCTGATTGCCGGCTGTGACAACGGAATGGTACTAGATCCGGATGTGTTTGAAGAAAGGAAAAAGGACGCGGATTGCATTGTATTTACTTATAGGAACCAAGAAACGGTTTTAGCCAATCCCAACGCTTATGGATGGATGATAACCGACTCCGGCCATAACATTACCGGGGTATCCATAAAAAAGGCTATTTCAGATACCCCCATGAACGACCATGCTGTTGTGGCAACTTTTTGGTTCCGCAAGGCAGACATCTTTATCCAGGCTGCAGAAAAAATGATTTCTGAAAATGACCGGGTTAATGGGGAATTTTATGTAGACCAGGTAGTCAAACATGTGCTGGATTTGGGCTACCGGGCAAAGGTATTTGAAGTTCAACGTTATATCGGATGGGGAACCCCAAAAGATTACGAGGAATATATGCAAACAATACGATATTGGAAACGGTTTGTCCAGGATAAAAGGTATTTGGCAGAATGATCAAAGGAATTCAAATTGGGAAAAAATATCACATATCCGTGTTTCATTTCTTTATGGTCAGTGTACTGGTCTTTAAAATCATATTAATGGGCCTTTTTTCATCGGATTATCAAAATTTGATGTTTATGCGGTTCGTCAATGGTTTTTTAGGGCAGGGATATGCTGGGAATTGGTTTAACCCATATGAATATTTTTATCAGGAACCTGGGCTATTCCCATACCCTCCTGTTATGCTTGCTATAGAGTGCGTAGGCGGGGCGCTTTCTCTTCTAGCAGGAAAGGTTTTACTGCTTAAAAACATATTATTTAAACTTCCCAACCTTGTGTTTGACTGCCTGGGGATGTATTATCTTATGAAACTGTTCCCAGGGAAACGTAAGTATATAGGAGTTTTATATTTTGCCTCGCCAATTATCATTTATTCCACTTACATGCACGGGCAACTGGATATTATACCGACCGCTTTGTTTCTGGGGGCTATATCCTATTTAGTTTCTCCCAAAGGCCATAATGGAATAAAATACATATTGTTTTTAGCCTCCTCTATCGCCTGTAAATTTCATATATTGGCGGCTATCCCCATTTTATTCTTTTTTATAGGGAAACGCGATGGGTGGAAAAAGGCTTTCCTTTATACCGCCACCCCTTTTGCATTGGCCTTTGTTTGTGTCCTTCCCTTTTGGGGGAAGGGGTTCCTCCATAACGTGCTTCTCAATCATGAACAGGCAATTTTAACAAAGATAACGATAGATTTTTCCAGTGTAAAAATCTATATTCCGGTTTTAGCAGTAATTTTGATTTATCTCCATGTATTTACCATTGCCAAGATAAACCGGGATCTTTTATATAGTTTTTGTGGGATCCTATTTTCCATATTTCTTGTATTGATCCCGCCTATGCCCGGCTGGTATGTGTGGATTATCCCGTTTATTACGATCTATTTTATTGACATACGTTCTGACCGATACCGGAATTTGGTTATTTACCTGTTTTTGAATCTTTCCTATCTATTTTATTTTGTGTTCGCACATCATACTTCCTATGTGGATTTGTACTACCTTGACAAAAGCTTAGATTGGATTAAGGCAGACGCCCCTTTGGCCAGGAACGGGCTATTTACTGTCTTGGAGGCAGTCTTGTCTTATTCCATCTATATGATGTACCAGTCAGGAATTGCCAGCAATTCTTTATATAAAAGGAGAAACATGCCTTTTACCATTGGGGTGTCCGGGGACAGTGGGAGCGGGAAAAGCACCTTTATTTCCATGGCGGAACAGGTTTTTGGCCAAAAGAACCTATTGTTTATTGAAGGGGACGGGGACCACAAATGGGAACGGGGCAACGCTATGTGGAAGCATTTTACCCACCTGAACCCTAAGTCAAATTTCCTATACCGCCAGGCCCGGGACCTGGCCACTTTAAAATCCGGCCAAAGCGTATTACGGGTGGACTATGACCATAGTACAGGGCGATTTACGAAACAAAGTAAAATCCGGCCCAAGCCATTTATCTTGTTATGTGGGCTCCATGCCTTATATTTGCCGCAGATCCGTAACAGTTTAGATTTAAAAATTTATATGGATATTGATGAAAATTTGAGGCGTTATTGGAAGATCCAGAGGGACGTGGCAAACCGGGGATATAGCAAGGAAAAAATCCTGGAACAAATATCTTCTAGGCTTCCGGATGCAGAAAAATATATTTACCCACAAAGAAAACATGCTGACCTGGTTGTTACCTATTTTGATAAGCACCTGAAGGATTGCCTGGTTGACGTCCATACGGTAAAGCTTAGCCTGAAAGTTACCGTAAACATGGAATTGGACTTGGAGGACTTTATTCAAATCGTAGAGAACCACGGGATCCATGTAGAATATGACTATAACGCAGATTTGGAAAAGCAATCCGTCATTTTCGAAAGCACAAACCTGGAACAGTCAATCCTACCGATTTCCTCCATTGCGGAACAGACGGTCCCTCATTTGGATGAAATCATCAACCATCCGTTGGAAGGGTTAGATGACTTGCATGGTATATTGGCAATCCTGTTGCTGATGCTTATTGGTGAAAAAATGCGCGGGGGGGGGGTAAATTTTGTATGTTAAAAGCAGTTATTTTTGACCTTGACGACACTTTATATGATTATCAATCATTAAATCAATCTTCGATAAACGCCTTGTCCTTGTTTATGCAGGAACGCCTGGGTATTCCCAAAAACCTGTTTTATGAAGCATTTAACTGGGCGAGAAAAGAAACCAAAATCCGGTTGGGGGATACCGCTGCAAGCCATAACCGCCTGCTCTATTGCCAGAAAACATTAGAATATTTGCAAGCGCCGCCTTTGGGATTGGCCCTGGATATGTATGAATGCTATTGGGGGCATTTCTTAGGGAATATATGCCTTCGCGACGGGGCAGAAGAACTTTTGCGGCATTGCAAAACCAACCACATGAAAGTAGGGGTTTGTACGGATTTAACTTCCCATATCCAACATAGGAAAATCCGAAAATTGGGGATCGCCAATGAGATAAATGCTTTTGTCAGCAGTGAGGAAGTGGGGGCAGAAAAACCGGCTGAAATTATGTACCAGGCTATATTAAAAAAATTAAAAGCCACCCCTAAAGAAGCCATTTTTATTGGGGATGATTTGGAAAAAGATGTGGTGGGGCCTGAAAGGGCGGGAATGAAAGCCATATGGCTTCATGCAGAAAAAAGTGGGCCTTATCAAACCTGCCCCTCGTTAAAGGAAGTAAAGGGGTACCTCAATGGCTGTAGATAAAATAAGAAAAAAAGAACTGGTGCGTTTCCTTTTTGGCGGCGGAAGCGCAGTCGCTGTAGATTTTATTGCTTATCAAATACTTCAGATTTTAGGCTTACACCTAGACGCGGCAAAGGCCGTTTCTTTTATCTGTGGCTCATTGGTAGGGTTCCTGATCAATAAGCTTTGGACATTTGAATGCAAAAAATTTTCCAAAGGGGAAATTGTCCGGTATGTGGTTCTGTATTCTTGTACGGCAATGGTAAATTCTATAACAAATAAACTAGTTTTAGCTGCGTTTCCCATAACCATAGCAGGCTTTTTCTGTGCCACAGGCATTAGCACGATTTTAAATTTTTTAGGGCAAAAATATTTTGTTTTTGTGAAAAAGAGGGGATAGCCATATGCATTTATCAATTATTATTCCTTGTTATAATGAAGAGGAAAATATTCCTCTTATATTGGAAAAATTTCAAAAGGCCATAAAAGGGGAAGACATGGAAGTGGTACTGGTTGACAACGGTTCTACAGATGGCACACCAGGATTGCTGGTTAAACTTCTGCCGGCCTACCCTTTTGCCAGGGCAGTCCGGGTACCGGTAAACCAGGGCTATGGATATGGTATTCTCCAAGGCCTGCAACAGGCCAAGGGGACATTCATCGGTTGGACCCATGCGGATATGCAGACAGATCCCGCAGACGTGGTCAAAGCATACCATCTGTTACATAGCAACAATTGGAACCGGAAACTTTATATAAAAGGGAACCGGAAAGGGAGGGGCCTTATAGACCAATTTTTTACAATGGGGATGGGGATATTTGAAACTCTATATTTAAAGAAAAGGCTTTATGATGTAAACGCACAGCCTAACATTTTTTCAAGGGCATTTTTTAATAAATGGAAAAATCCGCCATATGATTTTGCCTTAGACCTTTATGCTTTATATATGGCCCGGTTATGGAAACTTAAGGTCATACGGTTTTCCGTCTCTTTTCCGCCGAGGATTCATGGGACTTCCCATTGGAATACAGGGGTTGCAGCTAAGTGGAAATTTATTAAACGGACGGTTTCTTTCAGCAAAAAAATGAAAAAGGCGGGGATTCGATAATGGAATTTATTGCGCATAGGATTAATACAATAAAAGAACTGGATGCACTGGATGGCTGTTATGGGGTGGAATTGGATTTGCGGGATGGCTTGAATGGCCGAATCTACATATCCCATAATCCGTTTGAAGCAGGGGATGACTTCGAAGAGTATTTAAAACATTACCATCATGGCACCATGATCCTCAATATAAAAAGTGAGCGGATTGAATATAAAGTTTTGGAGCTGCTAAAACAATATGATATTCGAAAATACTTTTTTCTTGATTCCAGCTTCCCTATGATTCAATCGCTTACCCATATGGGCGAAAGCAATATCGCACTACGGTTTTCAGAATGGGAAGGGTTAGACACCATACGGAATATGGCCGGAAAAGTGAAATGGGTGTGGGTTGATTGTTTTACCCGCCTGCCAATTGACCAAAATAGTTTC
Source organism: uncultured Lachnospiraceae bacterium (assembly GCA_910584845.1). GTDB lineage: Bacteria > Bacillota > Clostridia > Lachnospirales > Lachnospiraceae > Brotaphodocola. Next base: position 5,522 of record CAJUDH010000029.1, on the reverse strand, counting down.
CAGGAACTAAAAAAAATGGGCTATCAATTGTGTATGGTATCACCGGAATTGGAAGGCCAACCGGAAAAAATCCCCTTTTATCAGGGGCAATTGGCAAAAGAGAAAATAATTATGGATGCTGTTTGTTCGAAAATTTATAATGTAAACCAGTGGATGATAGGTTAACTTATTATTGCCCATCCTGCAACAAACTTCTTTTTCTTGGCAATCCTCTATGGCCCTCAAAACCGCCATAGAGGGTTGCTGGCAATATACAATAAAGTTAAAATTCCTGGTTTACATATACGGCCCCTTGTGGGGGATAAGTGATCCCAAATTCTTCCAGCCGCCGCGGCTGCCTATATTTTCTTGCATTTCCAAGCTCATATGCACATGCATGGATTCCACGGTTAAAATATTGGTTATAGGCTTCCAAGCCAATCCCTCCCGCATGGTGGGTAAGCTCCCAAAGGCTTTCTTTTTTATCCCGTAATTTCCGTAAGACATCTACTTCACCGGTTATTTTTTTTACGGGTGCTGTCTCGTAAATATAGATTTTTTTAATAAACCCCTTACACAGCCTTTTTCGATATTCATATTTTTTGCTTCCTGCAAATATTTTGTCGGCATAAACGGAATGGATCGGCAATAATAGGGATTTCGGGGTAAAAAGGTTCCTTGCATCGTTGGAATAGATCCATGAACCCTTAACGATATGTACTTCAATATCAAGTGCTTTCCCAACCATTTTCCCATAATTAACTTCTTGATCTTGAATGTTTTTCCATAATTTTTGTTTCATAATATTGTTATCAGAAGCATCTTTTATTATAATAATCCGTTCTGGCTTTAAGTCAACAATTAACGGTCCATCAACAGATATAATTTCTTGGTTTTGTCCAAGATAGCAGAAATTACCTTTAAGAAAAAACGGATAACCTCCCACCATATTTCTATAAAACTCTGAAGTATGGCATAATCCCCCTGCTTGATAGTCAAAATTAAAACTTTGAATCCCATATAAAGCTTTTGCCTTTTGGCAAAATTCTATTTTTTCTAAAGAATCTATCCCTGCAACAAACACCATAAGTCATATACTCCGCACTTTATTCCACCAAAGCATCATACATTCATTAACTACCCGATTTAAGCTATAACAATTATTTTTTATTAAAGTATATGTAATTCGCTGAATATCGTTTAGCTCAATATGGTTAAAGAAAATTTTCTTGTCCGGCAAAGCGCCATTGTACACCAGTTCCGTACTAAAGACCTGATAATAATTGCGCATTTGCTGTTCGATTTGAAAACCATATTTTTTGAACAATGGTTCAAATTGTTGAATCTTTGCTTTATGTACAGTTATTAATGGTTTTTCATCTTCTAACCATTCAAATCCAAGCTCAACTAAGCGGGAGGCAATTCCTTGATTTTGAAACTTTTTAGCTACCCGCAAAGTACAAATTTTCCGTTCGTCCGTTTGCCTTTTTAAAATAATAATTCCGGCTATTTCATCTTTAATTTGGCATAAAATAATTTCCCGGTCAGCATTCAACGTACCATCATCCGTAAATAATTTTTGGTACCATTTATTAAAATTATGATATTCTAATACTAATCGGCGTAAAAAAGAATATAATTTTATCCGATATAAGTTTTGCTCTGACGGAGAAAGGTCTGAAAAATGAACATATTGCAAACAATTAGACATTTTCTTCATTCTATTTCCCCTTATCTATTTATTAATAAAGCCTTAAAAAATCCCCTAGGTTAGAATGGGCCAGCCATGTAAAGAGGCAATTGCCAACAATGCTAAGCAAAACTACAATGCCTAAATATATGATTATTAGCTCCCATCTGGTAGTTGCCATCGTGATTTTTACCAATTTACTATATTCTTTTATAGATTCATTATTGTTTTCTGTTTCTTTCCAGTGATAAACTAATACATCTTTTGTTATATACTTATGATCTAAATAGGAAATCCATTCTTTTTCTTCCAATTTACGGCATTCTATAAAATCATTTCCTAGGGTAGTTACATTATTGTTTGCAGAATCCATAACAAAAAAATGGATTTTGTGCAAGCGCATAAAATTAAATTTTTCTCCTTTTAAACTGTCACAAATATCATGTGGAAGATTTCGTTCTTTGTTAATTTTAAGGTCAATAATTTGGGTAGTTTCGAATCCACTTTCTAAATAATAATTTTTCTTTTCCAGGTTGCAAAATAATATTTTTTTCAAATCAGCAGCATTAATTCGAAAACGAAAATATACATTATTATATGCATCAAAATCAGAATTTGCTTTAATTTTGTCAAACCGAACGGAACATATTTTAAATCCCTCTTCCTCTTCAAACTTTTCTTCTAATTGTATATCATCTGTAAACTGTTTCCCTTTCTTGATTTGCATTAATAATAGTTGGTCGCTATTTTCTCCTAAATCCTTAATGCAATAAGTATTAGAAATAGACGCGGTATTACAATTATTATCATTAAAAATCAAGCGGGCAGAGTCGGGTTCTTTCATTTTATCAAACAAATCTTCTAAATCAATATCTTCAAAGGTAAACGGAATCAAAAATCTCAACTCATCCAAGTTTCTAAAATTTTTAATCCGAAAACCAAAATCAATAAAAGGGGTTATGGCATCCGCCTTATTGATGCCAGGGGTTTTATTTATATTCCAAAGATTAACATGCAATTCTAAACAAGTAGATTCTATATTGGTTTCTTCTGTTGCTTTGTACCATAAACCAAAACTTTTCATTGGCGTCTCCTTTGATAAGTTAAATGAAAACTTTTTATTTGCTCCTAATATTTTATATAGAAAATTATTGGTAAATTTAGATTATCTCTTTAGAAATCTTTATATGTCGGAATGGCCTGTATTCCCGGGTTTTTCAGCATATCAGATATGGGGAGAAGTTCACATGTCCCCTCATAACCCTGTAGGCTTTCCCTCTGAGCAGTAGCAAAAAATAGCAAATCGGTCTATGGATATGCAGCAATCAGCCCTTCCATTTCATCCTTTGCAGAAGCGAAAGTTGCGTGTACATAATGATCCAGCATCATAGTAATGTTGAAATATGCCATGATAAGCTGTAATGCTTACGGGCTCATCCCGCATTGGCTAAGTTGGTGCAGAACGTATGGCGTAGGATGTTATTACTTTAGGTAAAGCTTCCTCATAGTTTTATTGTACTTCTTCGCCCCCCCGAAACATACCATCATAGTCAGTCGCCGTTTTTGGCAACCGTCCCGGTTGAAGAAAAAGAAATTGCTGTAATCGACAATAACGGCCAGCTTTGCTCCCTTGTAGTTCTTCAGCACGCGCTCCACACTTCATACACTTTTTGCCATTAGAATTTGTTTGATAGCGCTTTGCGTTTTGGGTCCCTCTATATAGTAGCCTATTTCTGCCCTCTGTAATGGTGGGTGGCCTACATTGATTACCCCATTTTTAAAGTCATGGCCGTTTTCCGGCAATCCGCAGAGTTCGGCAATCCAAGCCCCATCCCAGCCGTATGATAACCTTGTCACGCTTCCCGGCAAGGGGCTTGTCCGTGGCTACTAACTTTCCAGCATAGATCAATTTACTTTACTAAAAGTATTGCATATTTGTGAGTATATCTCTTCTTTCTGGCTCTCCCCCAAATACAAAATGTGGTTTTTATTATCCTGTCTTTTGACGGTTTTATTTTTCCCCTTTCCGCGCCGGAATGGGCTTTGATATGCCTGTATTTATTATATCAGATTCATAGCGGTTTTTCACTATCTTTTTAGGCAAATCAATCATTGCCTCCCGCCTATTCATTTTTTCCTGTATATAGAAAACCTTTGCTTCAATAAAAGGTTTCCCGTCTGAAGTTTGGCATTTCTGAAATTTATCCGTAATAGTGCATAAAAAAATTCAGGGAAAAATGCTAAAAAGAAAAGGGATTGAATCAAGGGAAAGGATATTTTTATAAAAATAGAAATAGATACCCCACTACATCTTGCGTTAAAACATCCTTGGATGCAGTGGGGGTATCACTAAATTGCTTTGAAAGATTTGTTTAAGGACATACTATCCTTATCTTTTTACAGGATTACTCTTAATTCGTGAAAGGATCAAATGACCCATTTAATTTCCAGTTGTTCCACTTATCGAAATTAACGTCCATATTGCCTTCGCTCTTCAGGTCTTTGGTGTTGACATAGGCAATAATATTCTTCTCCTTTACATAGAAGTACCAATCATCGCCGTCTTTCGCAGCGCTTTTGCGCTGCACGATTGCGCCAGAGGTATTCAGCAGTTTGTATTCTGCCTTCCATCCTTCGCCGGCTTTACCAACAAATTTCACCGGATCACCGCCTTTGTTGGTTCCAACAAGAGTAGCCTTGCTGCGCAGTTCGGATCGGTCAACCGTCTCGACGGTTTCGTCATCCACATATACCACACGGTATTTGTCATCGGTAGATGCTTTCAACTTCAAGCCATATTTATAAACATACTTCTTGTCGTTGATACCATTAATGCCCCTGCCCTTGCTTTCGGCTCCACCGGTCTTGCTGAACATAAACTGATAGGAATCGCCATCAATATTGATGGTGGTGCTTCCTGTCTTCATTGCACCGTCAGACAGCTCATCGTCGCCAAAATAGTACATGAACACGTTGTCGCTGTCTACGCCGTCAGGAATCTTATACTTGCCATCCATTAGGTCGTTTAATTCATCGGAATCCACGCCGTCATCAATAACGCTGGTGATAGCCTTTCCATCCATTTCCAAAAGCACCAGGCCGCTCAGCATCGCGCCGGCTTTGTCATGCCCATCCGGATAGAAGGCATAATATTTACCTTTGATCTTTTTGATTTCGCCTTCATACAGCTCACCGTCATCGGCGTAATACCATCTTTCGTTTTCGTCGTCAGCATCGCCTGCTGCAAAAGTGCCGCCATAATCCTGGAAGGTATTGTCGTTGGCATCCAACGGGGCAACCACCCGGAACCAGCCTTTGGATACGCGGGCGCCGCTCTCCGGATCGCTGAAATACTGCCATGAGCTAACAGATGCAACAGCATCGGAATCCGTAGCAACGTTGGTCCACTGATAAACCATAACGCCACGCTCGTCAAAGCCATATTTGGTTTTGTTAATGCTCTTGTCTGCCTTAACTCCGCTTCCCTCTTTAGCCGTAAATTTTACACCGTTGGATTTGAACCAGAACCAATAGTCCATATCCTCTTCTTCTTTCTCATCGTAAACGGTGATTTTCTGCCAGCCTGTTTTCATGGAACCATCGTCCCAGTTGCCAAGATAATATACTTTTTTATCAGTTTCTGCGTCGCTGTCTGTAGGACTGGCCCATCCATCGTCGCCGGTCAGCCTCCCGCTATCTCCGTCGACCCAGCCATACAGCATCTTACCTTCGTTGTCAAAGGCATACCTCTTGCCGTCAATGGTTCTAAACTTTGTGGAACTGCTGCTGTCGGGGGCTTTGTAGGCTTTACCGTTGGACTGCATGTAATAGTAGTTGTACTCTGCGGGATCGT
>CAJUDH010000028.1 GCA_910584845.1 uncultured Lachnospiraceae bacterium | reverse complement strand
CCACATAATAAAATATTTTATAATGTTCGAAATCAATATTCATATATATTTTATATATCTCCAATATTTATTATATATTTGTTATATGTATAGAATGGTATTATAATACAAATCCGGAAGTATGTAAATTAAAAGGGGAGAGGAAAATATTATGAATAAGGATTTGACTGTGGGGAAACCGGAAACCGTATTATGGCAGTTTTGCCTGCCTTTGTTTGGCAGTATTGTTTTCCAGCAGCTTTACAATATTGCGGACAGCCTGGTGGCGGGTAAATGCATTGGTGAAAATGCGTTGGCGGCTGTGGGGAACAGTTACGAAATCACCTTGATCTTTATTGCCTTTGCTTTTGGCTGTAATATCGGATGTTCGGTCACGGTTTCCCAGCTATTTGGCGCAAAACAATATTCCCGGCTGAAAACAGCGGTGTCCACCGCCTGCATTTTCAGCGCCGTTTTATGTGCCTTGCTAATGGCAGGCGGCATTTTGGGGTGTGGACCTATGCTCAATTGGATCAGGACGCCAAACGAAGTATTTTTTGATTCTAAACTATATCTGGATATTTATGTATGGGGATTGCCCTTTGTCTTTTTCTATAATATTGCGACCGGGATTTTCTCTGCGTTGGGCGACTCTAAAACACCTTTTTATTTTTTAGCCGTGTCTTCCACATCGAATATTGCCGTGGATGTCCTGTTTGTAAAAGCATTTGGTATGGGGGTGGCAGGGGTTGCGTGGGCAACGTTTTTATGCCAGGGGATCAGTTGTATTTTGGCGGCGGCTACAGTATGGGCAAGGTTAAGGAAAATCCAGGTTCCGGAAAAACCGCCGCTTTTTGACTGGGGGATCCTGAAGAGAATTATGGCTGTCGCCGTTCCAAGCATTTTGCAGCAAAGTTTTATCTCTGTGGGAAATATTATGATACAAAGCGTTGTCAACGGGTTTGGCCCGTCGGTTATGGCAGGCTATTGTGCCGCCGTAAAGCTGAATAACCTGGTGATCACATCATTTACTACCATAGGGAACGGAATTTCAAATTTTTCAGCCCAAAACCTTGGCGCCCGAAAATACGGGCGGATCCGGGAAGGGTTCTGCAAAGGGCTGAAGATGGTATGGTATTTGTGCATCCCCTTTTGTATGCTTTATGTGGCAGGGGGGAAATATCTTTTGCTCCTGTTTATGGAAAAGGGTTCTGTGGACGCATTGGCGGCAGGTATGCAGTTTTTATGGATCCTGTCCCCCTTTTACTTTGCGGTTTCCGCTAAATTGGTGGCAGACGGCGTCCTCCGCGGCATAAGCGCCATGTGGCAATTTATGGCCGCTACCTTTACGGACTTGATTTTACGGGTGCTTTTGGCTTTTGTGCTGTCCGGTTTGACAAAAAGCCCTCTGGGCATATGGTGCGCATGGCCGGCCGGGTGGATAACCGCTATGGCGCTTTCCGTTTCTTTTTATCGCAAGGGGTGGAAAAAAAGGGCGGGGCAACTTTCATCGGCCGAAGATGCAGGCCTGAATACAATGTAGCTTTGAATGGGCCAATGGCCGCGCCAGGTGTATTTCGCCATGGCAGGCTGTTTTAAAAATACCGATTCCGCCCCCGGCTAAGCTGAGGCGGAGGGTTCGGCTAAGCTGAGGGCGGAGGGGCCGGCTGGGCTGGGGGCGGGGGGGCCGGTTCCACAATATGTTCCGAAAAGATCAGCCCTTTCATGTTTTCTATAAATTCCGCCCAACCGTCCGGATAACGGGTTGCGCCATTTTCCTGGTATGTCCCCCCGTCGTGGTAAACCGAAAAATAGAATAGCAGTTCCATCGTACAGTAATCTCCGGTAGGCCAGTAGGGGGCCCCGTCATAGACCGTAAGTGCGTATTCTGAAAGAAGGCGCCGTAAACCTTCAACCTGTGCGTCATCCAGTGGGCATACCTCTTCCTCCTGGCCGGCAATACAAACAGAGGCGGTTGCATGTTCAAGGTCAATGGCATATTGGTCCGGCCTGCCGCCGGCACGCCCAAACGTGTCTTCGATGGTTGCCGTGGTTACTGAAGGGGATTTGCGCAATGTTTCCAGCCCATTCCGCTCGGTGTCCGCCGTAGATTTTATTATTTCCAGGGAATCTGCAACGTTTATGGGCGGGGCTTCACTTTTCCCGCAGGCAGAGAGGGCCCAAAGCAAAACAAACGGCAGTATCCGATATTTTTTTAAGGTTTTTTTCCTGGTCCCCATAAATCCCCCTCCTGTTCCATTGGCATCCTCCTAAGCTTTACCTTCTGTGTGCCCGATTGCCCATAGAAGGCGGTTTTTTATTATAACATATCCGGATGGAAAAGGAAATATTTACTTGACATATGGGGCAGTAACCCTATACATAGAATATGTCTGAACATATTACGGTCAGCGGGAGGGCCATATGAAGATAGTAGGGGATAAAGTGGTCCTGCGGGCCATGGAAGGGCAAGATAACGATATGCTGCAGATTTTGATGGAAGACCAAAAGGCCCAAAAAGTTATAAAGGGCTATGCCTGCCCCTTATCCTGCAGGCGCAAAAAGGGATGTTTAAGCCCCCTGCCGCATACGGCAGGCAGCATGCGGAACATCATTGCAGACAAAAGGGATCCACAAGCCGGCCTTGGAATTATTTTTTTATCCCATATGGATTTTGAAAACAAAACGGCGGAAATCCATATCAAACTTTTGAAGTCTGCCCGTGGCAATGGATATGGACGGGACGCCGTAAATACGTTGGTTTCCTATGCTTTTGGCGAACTTGGCTTAAGTTATATTTATGGTAACATCCTGGAACATAATATACCGTCCCGGAGGCTGTTTGAAACATGTGGTTTTAAGCAGGAGGGGATGCACCCAAGCAAAACATACCAAGGAAGCAGGCCTAGAAATGTGTGTTGTTATGGAATAAAGGGGGGCTGAGCCCCCGGGATACCTGGGAAAAGCCCCTTTCCCATCACGGATTTTGACAGGTTTTTGGTACAGCCTTGACTATTTAACAGTTTTGTAATATAATGACAATTAGATTGTAACAATTACGGTCAGATTGCCAGGAGGTATTGTAAAATGAGGAAAGATCGTTTCAAACAATGCATGTTTGCAATCACGTTTTTTACTATGGTGGTTGCTACAACCTTTTCGTCAAGTGCGGCCCCTGCCAAGGGAAAAATTACCAAGGTGGATTCCACGTCGATTTCCGGCTGGGCCTGGAACCCGGATGATACCAATGACGTCCAGCAGGTTGAGCTTCACATTTTTCAGCCGGGGAAATCAGAGCCAATCCAATATCTTCATGCAAAAGCGGATGTATACCGAGAAGATTTGGCCATAGATTTAAAGGACGGATGGCATGGCTTTTCCGTGAAAGTGGATTGGTCGAAGTTTAGCGGAAATGATTTTAAGATAAAGGCATATACCGTAAAAGACGAGAAATTCTACATATTAGGTGATCCTGTGGATTACAGCAAGGGGGCTTCCGGCACCGCAAAACCGGCGCCCAAAACGGCAGACGCTTTAACGGAGGCTGCGGTGCAGGTATCTTCGCCTGCCTCGAAGGAAAAGGCGCTTGGCATTTTCACCACCAGCGGCTACTGTAATTGCGAAAAATGCAGCGGCGGCAACCGGCTTACCTATTCAGGCGCGGTCCCCCAATCCAACCATACAATTGCTGCGGACTTGTCGATCCTTCCTTTGGGGAGTAAAGTGCGGATTGGCAGTATTATTTATACGGTGGAGGACATCGGGTCGGCTGTTAAGGGGAATATCATTGATATTTATTATGATTCCCATGAAAAAGCCCTTTCCCATGGGTTGGCTAAGCAGGAAGTGTTTTTGGTGCAGTGACGGATCCAGGCGCTATATCGGAACGGATCCGGAATTTTATATGGTAAAATGCGCAGGCTGCCTTGTATTACGGTTATCCGTACCAGGGCAGCCTGCCCCTTTGTTAATTCCTACGGTTTTCTTAGTTAGTTACCGATTGTGGCATATCCCTGGCAGAAAGCAATTTTGAAACACGCACCAGGCAAATTACCGGAACCATACCTGCACCAGGTACATATAGAGGGCGGTACCGGCCCCGATACTTAGCAGGGTATTTTTCCGCCATTTATGTAAGACGGCGATAAATAAGATGGATATGATTTCGGGAAGCCCATGGAATGGGGAAACAGCTACATCTTTCAGGCTGTATACCACTAAAAACCCGATTACGGCATAAGGCAATACGCTCCCCAGATAGGAAATATATTTGGGGGGCGTTTTGCCTTCCGGAAACAAAAAGAACGGCAGGAACCTTGTAAGCGCGGTCCCCAGGACAACGGCAACAACCGTTATGCACTTTTGCAATGTAGTCATGGTTTTTTTGCTCCTTTTATTTCGATTCTGTTTAGGGAGAGGCAGAGTACAATCAGCGCCATTGCCGGAAGGATAAACGTTTCAGCCCCGAAAAGCAGCAGGGAAAGCAGGGAGCATGCAAGCCCGGTGAGGGCAGGGCGGTGCTGGGTGGTTTCTCCCCACTGGTTCATGAACATGACGACAAACAATGCCGTCATGACGAATTCAATGCCTGTGGCGTCAAAATGGGCCACATACCCCAAAAGAGCGCCTAGGGTGGCCCCGGATACCCAATAGATTTGGTTTAACAAGGTGACAAAAAAATAGAACCACCCTTTGTCCACCCCAGGAGGGGGCTCCACGGTGCAGTTAATAGTAAAAGATTCGTCACAGAGGCCATAGGCCAAATAGGCCTTTTTCCAGCCGATGTTTTTATATTTGCCCAACATGGAAATACCGTAAAACAAATGGCGTGCATTAACCATAAGCGCCAGAAAAAAAGCATAGGCCGGGTTAAATGCCGACAACAGAAGGCTGACGGTGACAAATTCCATAGAGCCGGCAAAAATAAATAGGCTCATGAGCATAGGATAGAGGAAGGAAAAACCTTTGCTCCTCATAAGGAAGCCATAGGACATCCCTAAAAACAGGAACCCGACGCAAATCGGCAATGTATGGGGCCATGCCGCCTTCAGTGCCTTTGTTTTCATGCACAAACCTCCCCCAACCTGACTTCTGGTTTCGTTTTTTAATGATGCATAGGAAATGCAATATCCTTTTACTAAGTAAAAACTAGGTAAAAAGGCGCACATCCCAAGTACTGTTTTTCGGCGCCTGGCAGCGGTGCCGCCAATCAACCGTGAATTTTTATTATATTCATGTTTCTGGTATTTGTCAATGGCCGGATAGGGGGAGGCGCCGGATCTTTTTTAATCCAGGAGCCCCCCACTTGTGGAGACCGTTGCCACTTGACACGGAATGGATTTCCCGCTGTTTTTTAAGGCTGTTTTCACGGCAATTTCCAACCCGCCGCAGCAGGGGACTTCCATGCGGACAATGGCCACGCTTTTAATCTCATTGGATTGGATGACCTTTGTAAGCTTTTCGGAGTAATCCACCCCGTCCAGTTTAGGGCAGCCTATCAGTGTGATATGGTTTTTCATAAATTCTTCATGAAAATTGCCATAGGCATAAGCCGTGCAGCTGGCGGCAACCAGCATCTTTGCCCCTTGAAAGTAAGGGGCGTTTACAGGGGCGAGCTTGATTTGCACCGGCCACTGGGAAAGCCGGCTTTGCAAAACGGGTAGGGATGCTTCCTGTGGCGTTTTGCCACCAGGCGCCCCTATGGTTTTGCCTGCAAAGCCAAGGCCGCCCGATGGCTGTGCCGTTTTCGAGTCCGGTTTTTGCTTATTTTGCATAACGGCCTGTTGGTCATAGGCGGCGGCTTCACGTTCCACGAAAGAGATGGCCCCGGTAGGGCAAGTGGGCAGGCAATCCCCTAACCCGTCACAATAATCATCCCGGATCAGTTTGGCTTTTCCGTCAACCATGACGATGGCCCCTTCATGGCATGCCTTGGCACATGCGCCGCATCCGTTACATTCCTTTTCGTCAATTTCGATAATTTTCCGAAACATCTGGTTCCTCCTCGGTTATAATTTTGCATATTTTATGCCATATTTATGGATCCTTTATGGATAGCCTTGATTTTACAGGTAAAGTATAATACAATCCTTTCAATAAGTCCGTTGAATATTCAACAAAGGAGCAAAAAATGACTTTTATTTCTTCTGCCATCTATGGCTGCCCCCTTTTTTCGGGGATAGAAGAAAAGGAACTGGACGGGATGTTGGGATGCCTTGACGCCAAAACCACAAATTTTTCCAAAGGGGGCTATATCCTGCGTGCCGGCAGTACCGTGGAGTCCCTTGGGCTGATGGTTTTGGGGAATGCTTTTATTATCCAGGAAGATTTCTGGGGAAACCGCAATATCTTGTCTTCCATAGGGCAAGGGCAATGTTTTGGGGAGACGTTTGCCTGCGTCCCGGGCGCTGCCTTAAATGTCAATGTGGTTGCACAATCTAAGGCCACGGTAATGTTCTTAAATGTAAAACGGATCCTGTCCATGTGCCCGTCCTCCTGTACACACCACAGCCGGATGATACAAAACCTGTTGGCCGGCTTAGCGGGCAAGAACCTGCTTTTTAATGAAAAAATCACGCATTTAGGTCAGCGGACCACGCGGGCAAAACTACTTTCTTACCTTTCGGCAGAAGCGCGGCGCCACAGCAGCGCCGAATTTGACATCCCTTTTACCCGGCAGCAATTAGCGGACTACCTTTCTGTTGAACGAAGCGGCTTATCTCTGGAATTAAGTAAGATGCGCAAGGATGGCCTGCTGGAATTTCATAAAAACCACTTCCTGTTGAAATCATAAATATGTACTGGCAGCCCGTTCATAGCAAATTTCTGCCCATTCATAACATAACTTATAATTTTTATCTCCTTTTGCCGATATAGAACGAAGACAGGCTTTGCCATGGCGGCAAAGGCCCCTGGGAAGAAAGAAGGTGAAACCATGGTGGCAATTGCGGTTTGTGACGATGAACTTTTGGAGCGTTTCAATATATCGGCAAAGATTCAGGGTTTTATGGAGGAAATGGGGATCCCTTGCAGCGTCGAGCAGTTCGGCAGCGGGAAAGAACTGTTAAAGTGCCCGGAACGGTTTGACTTTATTTTCCTGGATATCCTGATGAGGGAAATGGACGGCATAGAGACGGCCAGGCGTTGCAGGGAGCTTTCCTTTGAAAAGACATTGATTTTCCTGTCTTCCAGCCGCAGGTATGTATTTGACGCTTATGATGTGGAAGCCTTCCATTATCTGGTAAAGCCGGTGGATGACGAGAAATTAAAACATGTATTAAAACGTGCGGTGGAGAAAGGGCAGCACGTTTCCCAAGACTATATTGTGGCCAGCCGGGAACGGCAGAAGAGGAAAATATTTTTAAACTCGGTCCGGTATTTTGAGGTTAAAGGAAGGCAAGTAGACGTCTGTGAAGAAAGAGGCACCTTTACTTATTACGGGCAGATTGGCGTTTTGGAGAAACAGTTAATGGGAAAAGGGTTTTTCCGCTGCCACAAAAGCTATTTGCTTAATTTAAAGTATGTAGAAGCTTATAACAGGCAAGAAGCCCTTCTTGAAAACGGGGGGAGCGTCCCCATTGCCAAACGCAGGTATGAGGCTTTTTGCCAGGAAATCCTTGCTTATATGAGGAAGAACGGGGGGATTTTATGAATGGGGCGGCCAAAAGTTTGGATGTTTCTTTGGCCCTGGCATATAATGGGGCGTATGCCTGGTGCGCTTCCTGTTTCTTAAAAAAACAGTTACAGGGGAAAACATCCAGACAAGCAACCTTTGCAGGGCTTCTTTTTTGCAGCTATGGGATCATGGCCTTCTTCCTGGAAAGGAACCATGCCCCTTATATCCTTTCTGCCATATGCCGACATGCAGCACTTTTGGGCCTGGCTACGGCAGTTTTTCAGGGGGAAAAAGAAAAAAAGCTTTTAGCGGCAGTAGTTTTGGCAGCGATAACGGAATTGGCATGGAATTTTGGCAGTTCTTTTTTCTCCTGCCTGGGGCTGTTCCTGACCCGCCTCCAGACAGGCAGCCATCCGGTTGATTTTATGGGGGGACGGGCCGAACGGGCCGTCCAGTTTCTAACCTATGGGTTAGGGGCCGCTGCCATTTGTTTCTTATCAAAATGGTTTGCACCTGTTTTTAACGGGAAAAGGAAAGGCTGGTACCTTTACCTGGCAATCCCCGTTTTATGTATCGTCCTTGTAACGGATATGGCCAACTGGGCGGCCGCCAACGGGATCATGGTCCACGATTGGGGAACATACGGGCTGTATGAAAACCAACTTTTCAGCCATAGCGCCATGTGTATATTTACCGGGCTTGCTATGGCTGCAACGGTATTTTTCGTATTGGGGGCAGACCGGATTGACCGGGAAGAAAGGGCCAGGGAGCACTACCGGTGCCAGGTGGCATATTATGAGATGATGGAAGGGCAGTATAGCCAGATGGAACGCCTAAGGCATGACATGAAAAACCACATGGTCGTTTTGGGGAACCTGATACAGAACCAAAAGTGGGAGGCGGCCAAAGGCTACGTAAGGGAGATGTCCGTGGCAGGGGGCATAGAGGCCGGGGACGAAGTCACCGGAAGCCTGGCAATGGATGCCCTCCTATACCATAAAAGGCAGCAGGCGAAAGAAAGGGGGGTTTGCTGGCAGTGCGACGCAAGGCTTCCGGAAGGATGTCCCGTAAAAGAAGTGGACCTGTGCATTATCGTAGGGAATATCCTGGACAATGCGCTGGAAGCCTGTGAGAGGGCACAGGAAAAAAGAGCAGTGAAAAAACAGGTGGGCCAGCCATTTATCCATGTGCATATGGGGGCAATTAAGAAATGCCTTTTCCTGGAGGTGAGAAACCGTACGGACTTGGAGGGCCGGCAGGAAATTTGCGGGAGCAGGAAGGAAAGCCCCAAAGGCCATGGGCTGGGGCTGGGGAACATTAAATCGGCTGTGGCCAATTATAACGGGGCCGTGCATATTGAGGTGGAAAACTATGTATTTACCATATCAGTCTTGTTGCCGTTATCTTAACATTAAGGCGTATTTTCCGATGCTAACATTTGGGATTTTCTTCCGCCTTTCAGGTAAACTACAGCAATAGCGGCCCGGAAAAGCCCGCTTAAGACAAATAGGATTGTGGTAAAGCCTCCTGCAATGGACATTACGATTGCCATAACCAATAATATCCAGCCTAAAATAACAAAATTTTTCCCTTTTTCTATTTCCCTCCCATAGAAAAGGGCATAAAGCCCGACAAACAGGTAAAAGAGGTTATCCATCAAGGCACATGCCGCTAAAAAAATCAAGGTTCCGTCTAACCATATATTAGTCAGGAGCAAGGACGAGGCGCCGATTCCGATTAGGGCTAAAACCGTATAGAGGATACCGGAAACGGCCAGCCATAGGTTCCACTGGTTTTTGGGGCGCGGGTTTCCTGCCATGCCATCGGCCGCCTTTTTTTCTCTTGGCCATGTGCAATGGAATAATAGCCCCATACCCACACAATAAAAAAAGTGGCATGTTTCCCGCAGGATAAAAATAAGGCCGGCCCGGGAAAGGCCTAATTGGACCAGCGGCCATAAGTACCAGTAGTTGGAAGTTAGCCTTAAAAGCAAATAACTCCCGGCCAAAAAGGTTCCGGTAAACTTACACCAGCCCAGGTGGATCAACAGGATCAGGCAGATGCACATCCCTACATAACAAATCTCCTGACCGACGGGTAAAACAATCCTGGCAGTTAAAGATAAATCGAAGGAAAGGCCTTCCAACCCCAATACCATTTTTGCCAGCAACCATAATTTCCTTATCAGCCAATAGCCCATTAGGCCCATACATAGGCAAATGCCTATGTGGATACACAGGCGGGCACCCCGCGTTTTCCCCTTCATAAAAACGCCTGCGCTAAGCAGGGCCGTTCCGGATATGATTACCATACACAACGGAAACGGGACGGATACCCCGAAAAAAACTAACCCTGCCAATAAAAAAGCCCCTGACAACACATATAACCACTGACGCTCCCTTTCCATCGGTCCCCTTTTTCCTTTCCTTATTGTTGTCTTTGCCCAATCCCCGATTGGCAAATCCAAATCCAAATCTAAATAGAGTATATCGGAAATCCTGCCGGATTTCAATCCTTTTATCCGTTTTATATTACCTTTTCCCGGCCGTATATGACAGCAAAGCGGCTTTATGTGCCAATGGCTTTAGGTTCTTTTTTAAATATGCCGAAACAGCAAACAGGAAACCTATGTTTCTGTAACAGCAAAAGGGCATATAAAAGCAAGGAGGTCACAGTATGAACGCAAAAACAATGGAAGGGCTGGCAGGGGCCAGCGCCAGCATTAACATGATGTCTACCCCTATGAACGTGGCGAAAGAGGCTGAGCGGAAAGGGGACACCGAAAAAATGCAGAGGGCTTTGGGCTATGCAGCCGGGCTGGCAGAACAGGCAGAAAAATATGGTGAAAAAACCAGCCAGGGGATGAAGCTGGAGGCGGAAGAAGCAAAAGAGCAAGAAAAATTGCGGCAGGAGGAGCTTGCTAAAAATCAAAATGCGGGGCAAACGGGGCAGATCAAGCCAGAAAAACAAGAAAATGCCGATTTGGATACCTCTGAGATTAGCGAAGAAGGAAAAAGCCATCCGGAAAACGGGGGGCAGGCTTGCCCAGGCGCCGTGGAAGGCGCCCAAAATATCGTTTATGATAAGGCAGGGGAAACGGTGGGGGCCGCCCTGGCAGCCGGAGGGCATGTGGACGTAAGTGCGTAGCCTTTCCGGCGCATGAAATTTAGCCCCGATTGAAACCGGCCATGGATATTCCCCGCAGGCAAGAAAGGGCCGCCCAGTTTTAGGCTAAAACCAACAAAGCCCGGCATGGAAAGAAGGCGGCGCAAGGAAGGCTTTTGTGCCGAATTTTATTAAAGCCCTTGTGGCCAGGCAAGCGGTATAGTAGAATAGAAACAGGGAAAAATATAGGAAACCACCGTCCATCCCCCTTAGGAAGGGTGTGGAAGCAATTGAAAAAAATCCAGCCGTAATGCCTGCAAGGAAAGGATGGGCGGTTTTCGATGATATTACCGGCAGGGGCGGTGGAAGGGATGTTCAGGAGAGGCTTATGTGTGGCAGATATTATGTGGATGACGAAACAGCAAGGGAGATTGAAAAACTGGTCCGGCAGGCGGATAGGGCATTAAGGCAAGAGTCCATAATGGCGCTTCAAATGATTTCCGCAAAAGAGGTCTGCCCTACGCAGATGGCCCCTGTCCTGGCAGGGAAAGGAGGGGCCGTACATTGCAGCTGGCAAAAATGGGGTTTTCCCGGGTTTCAGGGGAAACAGGTAATCTTTAATGCCCGATGTGAAACAGCAGGGGAAAAGCCCCTTTTTGGTGACAGTATCCGCCATAGCCGTATTGTGGTCCCCGCCGCGTGGTTTTATGAGTGGAACCGCCGGAAGGAAAAAAGCACGTTTTACCGGAAAGACGCCCCTGTGCTGTTTATGGCCGGATGCTGCAGGCAGTATGAAGACGGGGCGCATTTTGTAATCCTTACTACCGGGGCAAACGCTTCTGTGAAGCCCGTCCATGGCCGTATGCCCCTGATCCTTGAACAAGGGGAAGTGGCCCCATGGATCCTGAATGACAGGCAGGCAGAAGGGATCCTCCATAAAGTCCCATGCCTGCTGGGGCGAAAGTCAGATTATGAACAGCTTTGCCTGTTCTAAAGTATTTAGCATGGGCGCCCCGTCAAGGCCAAGCAGAGGTTATCCATAAATTACCGGTTGTAATAAGAACGTACGTTTGTTAAAATGAACCCACAGGAGGTGAACGTACGTTTGGATAAAATTATTTTCCATGTAGACGTAAATTCAGCCTTCCTTTCCTGGGAGGCTGTTTACCGTTTGGCCCATAAGGGGGGGCAGCAAGATTTAAGGGAGGATATTGCCGCCGTAGGCGGGGATATTGCCCTGCGCCGCGGGATCATATTGGCAAAGTCTATCCCTGCGAAACAATATGGGGTAAAAACGGGCGAGGCCATTTGGGAGGCAAAAAGGAAATGCCCCGGCCTGGTACTAGTCCCCCCAAATTATGGGTTGTATGAAAAATGTTCTGCCGCGCTTATGGAAACACTTAGGGGCTATTCGGATGTGGTGGAGCCTTATAGCATAGACGAAGCCTTTGTGGATATGAGTGCCAGCTGCCATCTGTTTGGGGAGCCAAAAGAAGTAGCGGCACAGGTGAAAAAGCGGATCCGGGAAACGTTGGGGTTTACGGTAAACATAGGGGTTTCCAGCAATAAGCTGCTTGCAAAGATGGCCTCGGATTTCCAAAAGCCGGATCAGGTCCATACCCTGTACCCAAAAGAAGTCCCGGAAAAAATGTGGCCCCTTCCGGTGTCCGACCTGTTTTTTGTAGGAAAAGCCACCGCCGAAAAACTGTTTTCTATGGGTATCCGTACCATAGGGGATCTGGCAGCCGCCGACCCGGCCTGGCTGAAGAGGGCCTTCAAAAAACAGGGGGAAACCCTCTGGGGATTTGCCAACGGGCTTGACTTTTCCCCCGTATTGGCGCAGCCAGCGGCCAATAAAGGTTACGGTAACAGTATGACCACCCCTTATGACGTAACAGACATGGAGGCGGCAGACAAGGTATTGCTGGCCCTTTGCGAGACATTGGCACGCCGCCTGCGGACGGACCATGTCCAGGCAGGGGTAGTTTCCGTAGGGGTCCGGTATTGTGATTTTTCCCATGCCTCACATCAAAAAGCGTTGTACACGCCTACGAGCCTGACCTTGGAACTTTACCAGGCTGCCTGCGGATTGTTCCGGGAACTGTGGAATGGCCGCCCTGTCCGGCATTTGGGCGTGCATACGGCCGGCATAAAGAAAGGTGGGATGTACCGGCAAAGCTGCTTTTTTGATGAGGTTGACTACGGGAAGCTTTTCTGCCTGGATAAAACCATAGATGCCATAAGAAATGGTTTTGGGGCAGACGCTGTAATGCGCGCCACATTTTTAGGACAGCCCATAGACCATATGGGCGGCGGGGTATCACGGGAAAAGCGGGGAGGTTAAAACCATGATGTTTGGAATGGGCACAAATTTCCGGAAAGGGGAGGGGGGGCCTGTCCGGGGGGTCCAGAAGAAGGTTGCATGTGAGTGCTGGTTTACCAGTACCGGTAAAATCATGCCTTTAATGTTAAAACTACAGGATGAAGACGGCGAAGTGCGAATGATCCGGGAGATTACCGTCCATTCCCAGGAGAAAAAAACATATGCGGGGATCCCTTCCATAGAATACGATTGTACTTTAGAGGTGGAAGGCCGGGGCATAAGGGCTTGGCTTATTTATTATCAGACAGAAAACCAGTGGGTATTAAATTTCCGGTAACCGGTGGGCCATAATGATACCAACGGCCATAGGGCCTGTATATCGGCATCTGCAAAATTCCCGGTATAAAACCAAGGGCCGGCAATATATTTGATTTCCCTATCACTTGTATCCGTCCATAATCTGAAATATAATAAGATGGGGATGGGGTAAATCGGGGCAGCGCCCTTGAAAATGTGCGGGGATGCACCGCATCGTATCATGTATATTAGGGAAGTGAGGCAATTTATGGCTCATGTTTGTTGCATTATAAGAAGTTTGCATCGAAAAATCAGGTGGCGTAAGTAACCATTAAACGAAAAACAATTAACCGTTAAATAAAAAACAGCAAATTAAGAGGATTGAATGGGGAAAGCCTTCAATCCTCTTTTCTATTTGTACTGGCATCTGACGGCAGTATCCAGGGACAGGCAATGTCGGCCGTTATTAGGCACCCAGGCCGATTCCAACCCTCATACTTTCATCTAAAAACGGTGATATTCATTCGGTTGGCCTGCTGTTAATAAAAATCTTAGGCCTATGTGTTTTCTAAAAGTTACGTTATCTAACCTCATTTTTATTTCTTCCAATGCTTTAATGTGGGAAACCATTCAAGCATAATTTTTCTTGCCTCGTCCTCTTTCATATTGGGGTTGGCGGCAACCATATTGGGCACGCATACCTCAATCATTTCTTCCATGGTACCTTTAAAAGTAAATTCACCGTTTTCAAAACAATACTTGCAATATTCCGTATTTTTGCTGCCGTCGGTATTGGTTCCATACAGCTTATCAGTATTCCCCATAGGCATACCGCAACATTGGCAAAATTTCCGGTCCATTTCGTCCATTTTCCTTACCTCCATCTTTTCCTTATAGTTCAAGTTTATATATAGCTACACAGCTATTGCATTTAATGTACCACACATAACCTGACGTCTATTGTCAAGGTTTATTTTTTTCATAAATTAATTTTGCCTGTTTTGCTATAGCCCCTTTTAAATAAGTGGGCGAAAGGATTTCTACCTGTGCCCCAAACGATAGCAGGTATCCTATCAGCCATGCATCCTCCGGCATTTCTGCAGAAGCGACCAGATCACCATTTTCTTGTTGCTGAATTTGCGTTTTCTCAAACTCATCATAAACACGGTATGCCATTTCTTTGGGAAAACGAAGCGTTATCGGATGATATTTTTCCTTGGGTGCGTGGGCCGGTTCCGGAAAATGGCGGTGTTGAAAGGTTTCATTTAAATTTTCTAAATTTATAATACGGTTTAATTTGAAAATCCGCAGATCTTGCTTCTTTGTACAAAACGCTTTTAAATACCACGCGTTGGCTTTATATACCAGTTTATATGGATGTACGACCCGTTCGCCTATAACCCCATAAGAGTTTGCATAATGGATTTTTACTTTGCTGTTGTGGATGACGGCCGATTTCAATAATTCAAATTTCTCATTGTCAAACCCTTTGCTTCCCCATCTGGAAAAATCCACTTCCAGCCAATTGCCCGACTCCAGGTGGAACATAGCCGCCAGTTTCTGCAATGTTTGGCTGCCGCCAGTGTTCTGCGTGATGTTGATACTCTGCAATGCCACGAGGATTTCCTGCTTTTCCTCCTCAGATAGCACGGTTTTGTCCAGGACAAAATCATCCATTAAATGAATGCCCCCATTCCTGCCTGCTTCTGTATAAATGGGAATACCTGCCCCGCTTAAGGCGTCAATATCCCTATAAATTGTCCTTACCGATACTTCAAACTTTTCCGCCAATTCCGGGGCAGTAGCTTTCCCTTTTTCCAGTAAGTAGTACACAATCTTAAATAACCGGCTTTCCTGCATTGCCTCCCCTTTCCATAACGAGATACCATATAAAACATGATACATTATGTCAACTTTATAATACTTGTTTATTTTTTCCATGTCAACTATTCCAAAAGCGTTATCCTTTGTGGGACAAGGGATACAAAAAGCTAGAAACTTTAAATGGCACAGGATAACATCTGAATTTTCCTGCTTTTGATTTGTACTTGTATGCCATGGCAATACCTGGAAAAGCCTTAAAAAAGCTTGTAAAATCAATGGAGTTTTGGCTCAATCCGGTGCTCACTACACCATGCTACACCATTTTGGAAAGAACCTTGCAATGGCCATCCCTATTATAAAACAGGTTCTAAAAAAAGACGGTAAAGCGGCAGCTTCCTTTTATGAAAAGGCCTGCCGCTTTTTAGCAAGGGATAAGTATTCGAAAACAATTGTTTGGAAAAACTGGCACAAATGTATCAGCCGGGATTCCGTTTTATCTGCGATTATGGGAGAAATATTTATGCGGGAGACAATGTTTCCGTAAATATGAATTGCACATTCGTAGACTGCAGCAAAATAACGATTGGCAATCATGTGCTGATTGTTTTACATGTGCGGCCCTATACAGCAACACATCCTGTTGAACAGTCGGAAAGGCTTACACCAAACCAGAATACGGAAACAGGACCGTATTTCCCGTACCTACGCATTGCCGATCAAAATGGGAAGTGGCTGTCGGTTATGGACAACGGCTATTCCGTTTTATGCCCATTGTTTTACAAACTGGCATTGTTTACGGTTTCGATATTTCTAAAATATGCTGATATGCAAATTCGATTGCCCTACAAGTTAAATTTTCACACATATGGGGTGGATTATTTTCTGAAAAACCGGTTGGACGCAATTCAAAACACCTGAGTGAATGAAATGTTTGATCAAAAGCAGACGCAAAGTTATAACAAGCAGATACCATTTCCGATTCTGTTTTTCCCAATCTATGAAAATAAATTCCTATAAACATCAGCGTACCTTCAACCAGGCCACATTGCGCTCTGTACCCGCCTGCACCATGCAATCCGACCGCAGACCACATGATTTGCGGTTCAATGGCAACTTCAAATAATTCACTCAAACAGAGGAGTGTTGTCCTGGCACAATTCATGTCCTTTTCCCAGTATAATTCATGTACCCGATTTGTTATATATTCTTTCATCTGTACCCCTTTTTAAAATTCTAATTTATTGTGTGCTTTTATTATACATCCTTTTTCCGAAAAATGAAATTGATTTTTATACTTCCGGCTCCCCGCTGGCCGCCCTGGCAATGGTCTATAAGGCACAAGCCCAGGTTGTCCAAATAAAACATCCCCAATTCTTCCTGTAGCATCTGCAAAGAACGGTGTATGTGATGTTATGGTGTATTTCGGCAACGTCCATACATTTTTCCAAATTCCTACGGTGTAATGCCCGGAAAAGTAAAGGGATATCATTCAATGTCATTAAGCCAATCGTTTCTATAACAAAGCAAAAAGCCCACCTGCCATATGCAAAGCAAGCATAATGTTTTCCACCTTTTGTTTTGATATGCTTTGCACTGGCTGCTTGCCTTGTGATTGACAGCTTACACATTTTGGGTGTGAAAGCAAGCTCCAAATTACTTATTTTATAGAATTACTGAAAGGCATTTCTTACGTTATAATATGTTGAAAATAAGGATAAAATCCGCTATACTATTTTGGGGAATTAAGGAGGCAAAAATTATGGAATTAAGAGTTTTGAAATACTTTCTGATGGTTGCCAGAGAAGAAAATATTACAAAGGCCGCAGCGCTATTACATCTTACACAGCCGACACTTTCCCGGCAGCTCATGCAGCTTGAAGAAGAATTAGGGGTAAAATTGTTTCATAGAAGCAAACATAGTATTATTTTAACCGAGGACGGTATGCTTTTAAAGCGCCGGGCGCAGGAAATCGTTTCCTTGTCCCATAAGACAATTCAGGAGCTTTCCCATAAGGAAGATGTGCTGTCAGGTGAAATTGCAATCGGATGTGGAGAAACGAAAGGTATGCTCTTTCTTTCGGAACAGATCAGAAAATTCCAGCGCAAATATCCCCTTGTGCAGTTTAGTATTCACAGCGCAATCGCAGATGATATTAAAGAACGGATTGAGAAAGGGATTTTAGATATAGGGCTTCTTATGGAACCGGTGGATGTCGGGAAGTATGAATTTATCCGTATGCCACAGAAAGAAAAATGGGGTATCTTGGTAAGGAAAGATTCTGAATTGGCAGCGAAGGAATCGATCCATCCTGAGGACTTAACAGGTGAGCCTCTCATTATGGTAAAACGGGAGTTGGTAAAAAATGAATTGGCCAGCTGGTTTGGGGACTATTATGAGGGGCTTCAAATTGCGGCTACCTATAATTTGATTTTAAATGCTGCGGCTATGGTGGAACGTGGGGTTGGCATTGCACTATGTTTTGATCTTGGTGTAGCTTTTTATGAGGACTTATGCTTTATTCCACTTAATCCAATATTAGAAACGGGTTCGGTATTAGTCTGGAAAAAGAATCAGACGCTTGGAGTGGCTACTTCCCAATTTATGAGTGTTCTTAAAAATGCTTTTTAAGCATTATAAGAGATTCAATGTAGGTATTAGACATTTCTTGGAAATTGAATTAAAATGTAGGTGTTCAAAGAGGACACCTGCATTTTTTATATTATAGGAAAGTCGCCCGAACTAGCCTATGATATAAAAAGCCCCCCGGCAGGATCGCGCTGCTGTGTACGCTATTACACTAAGCTCGCAAGAATACACCACAAGGGTGAGCTTTCACACTAAGCCCGAAAGAACCTCGCTAGATGTTCTATGCTTCGCTAAGTGTAATATGTGTGCGGCGGAAAGGTAAAATGCCGCCAGAGCGGCCCGCTGCAGGCGGAGGGTTCTGCAAAGCAGGATTCGTATTCATTATCTGTGGAAAGGAGCTTACAAATGACGATGGATGAAGCAAGCACGCGTTACAATGTCCCCCTTGATATTCTACGCGAGTATGAGAGCTGGGGATTATGCGGCGCCGTAAAAAAGGCTATGGGTGCATGGCAGTATGACGATCAAGATATAGAACGGCTGAGTATGATTATGACGCTGCATGGCATCGGCTTTCTGAATGACGAAGTAGAAAGCTATATGCGCCTGTTACTGGAAGGGGAAAGTACCGCGGCGCAAAGGCTTGATATGTTGAATAAAAGGCGCAGCGCTACTCTTGATGAAATTCATTTCAGAGAAATGCAGTTGGACCGGATGGATTATCTTCGTCACAGGATCCGGGAATCAAACAAAGGAGGAAGTAGAGCATGAAGAAAAAATTATCCGCGGTTATGACGGCGTGTATGTTGACGTTTGCACTGGCGGCCTGTGGGAATCCAGGATGTATCTTGGCTTTCCCAACGGGTGGGGAGATATGCCGATGACCCTTTACAGCTTTCTGGACGATTACGATTTGTCCGGTAAGAAAATGATTCCGTCTGTTATCAGCGGCGGCAGCGGATTTTCCAATACGATCCATACAACCGAAAGCATGGAACCGGATGCGGAGGTTTTGGACGGGCTTTCTTTAGGAAGCTCTCAGGCGGCAAATCCCAAAGACGCAGTGGCGGACTGGTTGAGCGGACTTGGGTTTGCAGAGTAGGAGGTTACCATGTATGGTCTACCAGAAACCAGAAAATATAACACAGGTAAGAAATGAGCAGAAAATGGAGGATAAAATTATGGTAAAGCAGACAGCAGGCAGAGATCAGCTTGGGGATTTTGCCCCAAAATTCGCACAGTTAAACGATGACGTATTATTTGGAGAGGTGTGGAACAGGGAGGAAAAGCTCTCCCTAAGGGACCGTTCCCTTGTGACGGTGGTATCTTTAATGGCGCAGGGGCTAGTGGATTCGTCCTTCCAGTATCATCTGATGAGTGCAAAGAACAACGGGATTACAAAAGAGGAAATCGCGGAGATTTTAACTCATGCAGCATTTTACGCAGGATGGCCGAAGGCATGGGCGGCTTTTAAGATGGCGAAGGATGTCTGGACGAAAGGATCACCGACGGAAGATGAAAGGGAAACCCATGAGAGGAATATGCTGTTTCCGATTGGAGAACCGAACAGCGGTTTTGCGCAGTATTTCATCGGACAGAGTTATCTTGCGCCGCTTTCCACGGAACAGGTGGGGATTTTTAATGTTACGTTTGAACCGGGATGCCGGAACAACTGGCATATCCATCATGCTACTTCTGGCGGCGGGCAGATTCTAATTTGTGTAGGCGGGCGTGGTTATTATCAGGAATGGGGCAAAGAAGCACAGGAATTAAACCCTGGAGATGTAATCAATATCCCGGCTGGAGTGAAACACTGGCATGGCGCTGCACCGGATAGCTGGTTTTCGCATCTGGCGGTTGAAGTTTCCGGTACAGAGGTTTCTAACGAATGGCTGGAAGCAGTGGATGATACGTCCTATGGTTCTTTGAAATAAGAGAGGTGGTGGGCGGAAATAGGAACAGAAAACGGAAAGGGGCCGTTGATGCTGCTATGTCAGTGGCGCTGCTGTTCTTGATGGGCTATCAATTCTGGGGAGATGAAGCTCACGAATACAATGCACCCAAGCATGAGTTTAGGTGCACATTTTAACGATAGGAATTTAAATCATCTTTATATATAGAAATCAAGATTCGAAAGCAGAACTATACTTTCGAGTCTTTTTTGTTCCGAAATTTGGAGAATATTATTCCTATAAGATTGATACTATTCCGAAAATGAAGTATACTGTTTTGAAAAGCGAGGTGTACTCTTTATGTATATGACAGTAAAACAAGCCGCAGAGAAATGGGAGATTTCAGATAGACATGTGCGCGCATATTGTGCGCGGAAGGGAAGGTTTCAGGCGTCATTCGTGAAGGACGCCTCTGGATGATTCCGGTAGATACAGGAAAACCGGCGGATGGACGGTTTAAGGCAGCAGAAAGTTTACTGGCAGCTATAGGCAGGAAGAAATGTGAATGGGATACCAGATGCCCGCTGACGAAGGGGAAGTGGAACGTCTGACAGAGGGATTTATTATTGAGTATACCTATAATTCAAATGCAATTGAAGGAAATACACTGACCCTGCGTGAGACGGATATGGTTTTGCGTGGCCTGACGATTGGCAGGAAACCGTTAAAAGGCCATATGGAGGCAGCCGGGCATAAAGAGGCATTTGATTTTGTGCGGGATTTGGTAAAAAAACCGGTGTCTTTATCGGAAAGCATCATCAAGCAGATACTTTATCTTGATATGTTTTATTGGTCAGGTAGTTTGCTTCCAAGGAGTGGGATTAATGGCAGAATTATTTGCATACAACGAAAAGGTCGAGACGATTTTTGACCTTATATGCGACAAGGAAAATGATAGAACCAATAGCATAGCATGGGCTTTTGTGAAGTCTCCTAATCTGCTGGAGAAGGTCATTGAGTATCTGTTTCATGTAAATGTGGATGCGGACAATGCCGTGATACGGTACCAGGAATTTGAAAAGGGCAGGGCATCACCGACCTGGAGATCACCGACAACCAAAAGTTCTATATCATCATCGAAGCAAAACGGGGTTGGATTCTTGCGGGCGAGTCACAGTTAAAACGGTATTCGAAAAGGGAGGGGGTTGTCAGAAGCCCTGCTAAAATGAAAGCAATTGTGTCCACGTCAGAGTGCATGGAGATGTATGCAAAAAAGCGGCTGCCAGCAATACAGAGGATTACAGTGCTGCACCTTCCATGGATGGTGATATGTGACCTCGCAGGGGGACTGCGGATAAAGACTGCTGGCAAACAGAACTACATTCTTGGGGAATTGGAGAGGTATATTAAGAGGATAATGACTACTCAGAATAAGGATACGAATTGGGTATATGTTGTATCGCTTGGCCTGGGCGCAGTGAAAATCACAACATCAGAAGGAGAATCGGAAACTGCTGGCATTACATATTTGGATATTATCAGAAAATACAATAGGTACTGCTGCCCTGTCCATTGCCTCTGTAATCGTATCTGATGTAAGGAGCATGTCAAGCTGCGCCCACACACGATTCGACATCACAATTTTGTCCCCTGTGCGGATATCCTTTGGCGGTATGATTGCCGATCTCAGCTCATGCACAAAATTCGTCCTCAAAAATTCTGTGCCCGGTATTTCCGGGACAAACGGGTGCAGATTATCCGTAACAGTATATTTTTCTATATGATGGATTGATTGCAGTTTTCCATAATATTCTGAAGGCAATGTATATTAGCGGCCCCTTGGGCCCCCCACCTTTCCCGCCTCCGACATATCGAAGGCAAGAAACAATATCATAGTGGACAAAACTTCTGTGGATATTAAGCATTGTTTGTAATCTATAGGAGTAAAAAGGAAGAGAGGATTATCGCTCATGCTAGTTTGAAATGTGAGATAATCCTTTAATCGTGTGGATATTGGCAGCAGGACGGGGGAGATATTATCAGCCTTATAGAAAATATGTATGGGCACTCCAATGCATAATGAGTACAGAAAAAAATGTGTAATTTAATTAAATTACATATTGACAAATACTGCGAAAAGGGATATTGCTATATTGTAATTTAACTAAATTACAAAAAGGAGGCCTAATGGAAACAATACCTTTAAATGAGATTAAACAATTTACATTAGGTAAAAACCCTACACGAATAAGAGAGCAGGCCGATGAATTATATACCCCGGAGGATTTTGAGAATGATCTGCACTGCATTCATTCAACGAAAGAGGGTATAGGTTGTATTATTAATTTGATAAAATCCAAATGTTCTCTGATATCGGAATAGACAGAAGCAAAGTGTATTACATCAAATTTTTTAAGATGTGATTTTGATACTAGAAAAATTTATCCTTGGTATTTTTGTTATCAGTTTAACGAAGGAAAAGGTTTTGAGCAGCAGATAGAAATGTACCATCAGGGGACAACCTTGAGTGTCAAGAAACTGAATATAAAAACTATTGGAGAACTAAAAATTATTTTACCGGATATGGAAAAACAAAGGACAATAGGAAATTTTTACAGACAGTCTATTATACAAAATGATTTAATGGTAAAGCAGGCAGAGGATGTAAGAAAATTTACGATGGCATTGATACGCAGGATGGAGGAAGATTAGTTATGGCTGAAGGGAAAGATTTATTGCAGGTATTGTGGAGCGGTGCAGATGTACTTAGAGGGAAAATGGATGCAAATGAGTACAAAACGTATCTTTTAGGATTGGTTTTCTATAAATATTTATCAGATTCATATTTGGCAAAAGTCTATGACCTCATTAAAGACAAAAATCCAGATAGTCTTGAAGAAGCACAGTGTATGTATGAGGATGCAATGAAATCAGATGATGCTGAAGAATTGCTGAGTGAAATAAAAGAATCAAAGCATTATACGCTTGATCCTGACATGACATATATAAGTATGTTAAATGCTGCTAAAAATAATTCTTTTAACAGAGAAAAACTGCAGGCTGCTTTTAACCGTATAGAGGAATCTGACGAATTATTCAACGGCCTATTTGCAGATGTAGACCTCTATTCGAACCGGCTTGGCACTGGTGATCAGAAGCAGAGTGCCACAATTGCGGAAGTCATCAAGGTATTGGATGGTGTGGACATTATCCATACGGAAGGAGATGTCCTTGGTAACGCATATGAGTATCTGATTGGTCAATTTGCGTCTGAGACAGGTAAAAAGGCTGGAGAATTTTATACGCCACATGGCCCTGCGCAGATCCTTTGCAGGATTGCCATATCCGGTCAGGAAGGGAAAAAGGGATTACAGGTATATGATCCA
The DNA here is from genome assembly GCA_910584845.1 of uncultured Lachnospiraceae bacterium. Classification (GTDB taxonomy): domain Bacteria; phylum Bacillota; class Clostridia; order Lachnospirales; family Lachnospiraceae; genus Brotaphodocola. The sequence continues at coordinate 9,319 of CAJUDH010000028.1, read as the reverse complement.
TGTATGGGATCCGGATCGTTGATGCTTAGCTGTAGAAATTATTCTAAAGAGCCGGATTATATTAAATACTATGGACAGGAACTTATGCCGTCAACCTATAATCTGGCACGCATGAATATGTTCCTGCATGGAGTCCTGCCTGAAAACCAGCACTTGCGTAATGGGGATACCCTTGATGCTGATTGGCCGACAGATGAAGAGACAGAGTTTGATGTTGTAACGATGAATCCCCCTTATTCGGCGAATTGGTCTGCCGCAGAGGGATTCAAACAGGATGAGCGGTTTATGGATTATGGGGGTAAACTGGCCCCTAAGTCAAAAGCGGATTATGCCTTTTTATTACATGGGTTCTACCATCTAAAGCAGACAGGTACGATGGCGATTGTCCTTCCCCACGGCGTTTTATTCAGAGGAGCGGCAGAAGGGGCGATCAGGGAGACACTCCTCATGAATGGGTCGATCTATGCTGTCATTGGGCTTCCGTCAAATATGTTTTATAATACTTCTATTCCAACCTGTATTGTAGTATTGAAAAAGCACAGAGAAGGCCGAGATGTATTGTTTATTGATGCTTCCAAGATGTATGAAAAGGAAAAGAAGCAGAATGTCATGCGCGAGGAACACATTGACAGAGTGCTGGAATTGTATACTGCCAGAAAACCAGTTGATAAGGTGGCTTATCTTGCATCATTTGAGGATATCAAGGCAAACGACTATAACCTGAATATTCCAAGATATGTAGATACCAGTGAGGAAGAACCAGAAGTGGATCTCCGGCAGCTTTTTGCATCTATAAGGGAGACAAACAGAGCCATCAAAGAGGGAAATGGCGCTTTGCTGGAGATGCTTGAGGAATTAACTTTTACAAATACGGAAACAAAGGATGCTGTTGAAGAATTTATCAGTGTTCTCAAGGAGGTGTGATTGTGGCAGATACACCGAAGATAAGATTTAAGGGATTTGCGGATGCTTGGGAACAGCGTAAGCTGGGGGAAACACTTTACAACTTACAGAATAATACCCTTTCAAGAGCGGAGCTATCTTTAGAAAATGGTGTTGCGAAGAATGTCCATTACGGAGATGTTTTGGTCAAGTTTGGTGAAGTTTTAGATGTGCAGAAGGAGCTTCTCCCCATGATAGTAGACGAGTCGATTGTAGCAAAGTACAGAAGCTCATTTCTACAAAATGGAGATATCGTTATTGCCGACACCGCTGAGGATGAAACAGTCGGAAAATGCAGCGAAATAGCGGGTTTGAGTGATGAAAAAGTTATCGCAGGGCTACATACTATCCCCTGCCGACCACTGTTTAACTTTGCCTCTGGATACCTCGGATACTATTTGAACTCGGATGCTTATCACAGACAGCTTCTGCCCCTTATGCAGGGCATAAAGGTAACTTCAATTTCAAAATCAGCCTTACAGGATACGGAAATTCAGTACCCTAAATTATTGGAGGAGCAGGAGCAAATCGGCACCTTCTTCCGCAACCTCGACCACCTCATCACCCTTCACCAGCATAAATGTGATGAGACAAAAGAACTGAAGAGATATATGTTGCAAAAAATGTTCCCCCGGAATGGTAAGAAAAATCCGGAAATTCGATTTGCAGGATTTACTGATGCTTGGGAACAGCGTAAGTTGGGGGAAGTGTTTGAACAGACCGCTATTTTTGTTAATCCAAACGATGAAGTAATAGAGTTATGGAGCTTAACTGTTGAGGATGGACTAACTCCGAAATCTGAAAGATATAATAGAGAATTTCTTGTGAAGAAGGATACTAATTTCAAAGAAGTTCGACCAGGCGATATTGTTTATAATCCAATGAACATGACATTGGGAGCGGTCGGATACAATGGAATGGCTAAAAGTGTTGCAGTTTCGGGCTATTATACAACTATGATTGCTAATGAAGGCTATGATTCTTACTACATTAATACATGGTTAAAAAGCCCACAAGCAGTTTCTTTATATAAGACTTTTGCAACTGGTTCCTTAAAAGAAAAACAAAGAGTACAATTTCCGGCTCTTTCAATCATTCCTGTATCCTTTCCAACATATGAGGAACAAGAGAAGATAGGAGCCTATTTTGCCCGCCTCGACCACCTCATCAACCTTCACCAGCGTAAGTGTGATAAGTTAAAAGAAGTAAAGAAGTTTATGCTACAGAATATGTTTCCACAGAAAGGCTAGCTTATGGCAGAATTAGAATCCGTAATGGAAAAGAGATTAATAGACCAGCTTTGCTGTGATGAGTCTCAATGGACCTACAGACCGGATATCAGAACAGAGGACCAGCTATGGAATAATTTTAAATATATCTTGGAACAGAATAATAAAGCGAAACTTAATGATGTTCCTCTTAGCGATTCCGAGTTTGCAAAGATAAAGAATGATTTATCTCATGCTTCATTCTATGATGCCGGGAAATGGATGGTAGGAGAAAATGGCAAGGTATATGTCCATGTCCAGCGTGGGAATGAAACCTTGCATCTTGTAGTAATGAATAATGAGCATGTGGCTGGCGGATCAAGTGTGTACGAGGTTATCAATCAATACCAGGCTTTTAAGTCTGATGATGCAGAGGATGACAGGGATAGGCGTTTTGACGTAACGCTCCTTATTAATGGTATTCCTTTCATCCATATTGAACTTAAAAACAAAGAGCATTCCTATATGGACGCCTACCGCCAGATTAAGAAGTATATTGCAGAGGATAAATTCCATGGTATTTTTTCAAACGTTCAGATGTTTGTTGTAAGCAATGCTGTAGATACAAAGTATTTTTCTGCTGCGAGAGATACGGAACTGAACAAAAAATTTATCACAGGATGGCTTGATAAAGAAAATTATCCTGTCTGTGATTATATTGAGTTTGCCAGGGCTGTTCTTAAAATTCCTGAAGCGCATGAGATGATTACCAGATATACAGTTCTTGATAACGATAAAAGGAAACTTTTGATACTGCGTCCATATCAGATTCATGCGATTGAAGCAATGCGGGCAGCATCGAAGCGGGGAAAATCTGGATTTATCTGGCATACAACAGGTTCCGGGAAAACAATGACTTCCTACAAAGCTACAAGAAATCTGCTGATGGACATTCCGGCAATTGAGAAAACGGTATTCCTCATTGATAGGAAAGATCTTGATATGCAGACTAAAATGGCGTTTCAGTCATACGCGGAAAATGATACGATTGACGTGGATGATACGGACTATGCCGATTCCCTTATCAAAAAGATGTCGGATGACAATCGCCAGATGATAGTAACCACTCGTCAAAAAATGCAGATTATGGTAAATCGGCGTCTACAGGAAGGGACTAAGCGGTATGATAAAATTAAGGCATTAAAGGTCGCTTTTGTTGTTGATGAATGCCACAGGGCTGTAACGCCACAAACCAAAAGAGACCTTGAAAAGTTTTTCACCAATTCATTATGGTATGGTTTTACGGGGACACCCATTTTTGATGAGAACAGTTATGAACAGAAAGGTGATCTGGCACAGACCACGGAGCAGTTATATGGAGAGTGTCTACATAGCTATACCATTAAAGAGGCAATCCATGATGAAGCGGTCTTAGGATTCATGGTTGAGAATCTTGGGGCTAAGGATTTAAGTGCCGAGGATACAAAAATGGTGTATGAGACCGAGGGGCATATGCGGAAAGTCTTGAATGTCATTCTGAATCAGTCCTATGACAAATTTGGCATGAAAAATGGAAGGGGCAGAACCTATGAGGCAATATTGACGACCAGTTCCATCGCAATGGCACAGAAGTATTATGATCTACTCAAAAAAGTGAAAGAAGGTAATGACGAGCTGAAGATTAGTGATGACATACATAAGGCTTTACCTGATTTTCCGAAATTTGCCATAACCTATTCATTGTCGGAAAACGATGAAGCCTCCACTGTCAATCAAGATAAAATGAAGAAATCGTTGATAGATTACAATGAGATGTTTGGAAGCAGTTACAAGATTGATGCTATTAATGCTTACAACAATAATCTTAATGAGCGGCTGGCCAGAAAAGAGAAGAAATATATGGACCGGAGCCAGCAGCTTGATTTGGTTATCGTCGTTGATAGACTTTTAACAGGGTTTGATGCGCCGTGCCTTTCTATTTTGTTTATGGATAGACAACCTATGGCTCCGCAAAATATTATTCAGGCATTTTCCCGAACTAACCGATTGTTTGATACCAATAAGCAGTATGGGCAGATTGTAACATTCCAGGCTCCGAAAGAGTATAAAGATGCAATCAACGAAGCTTTGAGGTTATATTCGCGCGGAGGCGGGGGAAATCCCATTGCAGAGGATTGGGATGATGTGAAGGCATCTTTTTCCATATCTCTTAAAACAATCCGCAATCTGGCACAAACATTCGCGGATATAGCAGGTCTGTCACGCAAACAGAAAAAGGCATTTGTAAATCTTTTCAGGGCCCTAGATCATGATTTTGCACACCTAAAATCATTTTCTGTATATGAACCACATATATTGGACGAGTTCGGCTTTTCTGAAGAGGAATATGAAAATTATGCAGCAATGTATAAAAATGTGATGGAAGAGTTAAAAAAACCGGATAATTGCCCGAACCCGGATGAAGAACCTGTATGGGATGACTATGATTTGGTGGCCTACAGCAAACTAAGGATTGATTTTGAGTATATTGTAGAATTGCTACGGGGTGTTGTGGAGTCCTTGGACCAGTCGCAAGATGATTTTGATAAGGCTGAATTTGAAACCAGAATAAGGGCCATTAGAGAAATTATAAAAGAATTTGCAAGTGATAATCCAAAGCTGGGTGTATTGCTTACGCAGGTTGTGGATGAGATTGAAAAAGAAAAAGAAAGATTCTTGGGACAGGATATTTCTGTTATTATTAATCAGATGCGTTGTGCCGCTATTGATACAGAAGTCAGAAAATATGCTGAAAAATGGTATCTGGATTTTGAAGATGTTAAGTATGAAGCCTTTCATTTTAGGGATGGTGAACTTGCAAATGAAAATAAATTGAAGGACAGTGCGGATTACGCAGCCTATAAGGAAGAACATAATGATGTCCTTCCTAAATTCAAGTTCAGGAAAGCGATGATTGACGAATTTAAGAATGTGCTGATGCCGGAAATTGCTTCACTGATATAGCTACACAATGATTTACATAAAGAATTACATCTTAATTAAGGAGGAAAAAATGAAGAATGATAAATGGTTTTCCGTAATTATGGCTGTGGCAATACTATGCATAGGAGCAGCCAGCCTGTTTAATCCGATAGCTTATTTTAAGCATATAGCTGATGCGATTGTTCTTCCTCTTTTCCTGTTCACGGTATTAGAAGTCATAGGGCATATCAGAAACTCGCTGTTTCAGAATCTGGATCTAGAGCGGGCAAAAGCAGCTAATGATGAAATGTGGAGGAAAACCATTTATAAGATGTCCAAAGATGGGGAGTCAGATGAGGATAGGCGGATTCAAAAAGAGTATGGTGATATAGTGGATTATATTGTGCGGCTTGACACAGTGAGGGGAATTTTTGAAAGATGGTTTAAATTTTATAACGCCATTTACATACTTTTTGGATCATTCCTTGTCTTTTCAGCATTACTTGCAAACCTGGAATTTATCGTAAACATTTCTTCAAAAATGAATGGAACTGCGCTGACGCTTTTTACATTTGTTATTTTTGTGAGCGAACCCTGGGTAGTAGAGTTTGCATCGGATAAGCTGGGGCATTTAGCAGTGAAGAAGGTTACAGAACTGGCTCAGTAACAAAATTGTATCGGCCTTCTGCTTCTCCACCACCCCGTCAGCAATGATGTAGACGCTTATCACGCTATGGAAGCAGCGGTATCAGATGGGAAAGCCGTTCCATAGGTTTATCCAACTGGTATATCGAGGAACTGGAAGAATTTTTACCGCAGGTTACAATTACGACCGCACTAGTACAGAATGAAATACACCCCTATTACCAGGAAAAGGATGTTATCCCTTATATCTAAAGCCTTGGTATCCTAGTACAAGGGTGGTATCCTCTGGGCGGCAGGGGATATACGGCAGATCTTTTAGGAAATGATGTTATTTCTGAAATTACCACATCATATGGGAAATTATCAGCACAGGTTATTTTACGTTGGAATTTACAAAAGGGCGTAGTTGTCATACCAGGTTCAAGCAATCCCGACCATATCAAAGAAAATACAGAACGGTTTGATTTTGAACTGGCAGAGGAAGGAATGGACTTAATCAATGCCCTTGACCGGAACAAAAGCATGATTGGCGCTAAAGCGATAAAAGGGGGGATCTGTAATGAATACCTATCAGGTGATAGACGAAAAAAACTGGGGGAGGGCCATACACTGCATGGTCTTTAGGGAAAGCGTGGAGCCTGCTTTCTGTGTAACATTTGAGGCGGATGTCACAAATTTCCGGCGGAAAGTAAAGGTGCAGAACCTTTCTTTTACGCTGGCGTTTGTGTATGCGGTATGTAAATGCGCGAATGAGATCGAAGCATTCCGGTATCGTTTCCTGGACGGGAAGGTGGTTCTTTTTGACCATATTGATACTGCGTTTACTTATCTGAATCAGGATACAGGGCTGTTCAAAGTGGTTAATGTGCCGCTTCGGGGCAGTATTCAGGAATATGTGGAAGCAGCGGGAAAGACGGCCAGGGGGCAGAAGGAATATTTTATTGGCCCCCTTGGAAATGATGTGTTCCAGTGTTCACCTATGCCCTGGATTACCTATACGCATATCTCACATACCAATTCCGGAAAAAAGGATAACGCGACGCCTTTGTTTGACTGGGGAAAATATTATGAGAAGGATGGTAGGATTGTCATGCCTGTATCTGTCCAGGCGCATCATTCTTTTGTGGATGGGATACATATTGGACAGTTTGCGGATATGCTCCAGCGATATTTGGAATCGTTTTAGGAGCGGAAGCTGGATTATATCATAGAATCCAAGACAGGATTTTATTGCCAAAATTTATTTCCGCGGGCAATAAGCCAAGTGCCGTGTTTGCACGAGCATTTGGTGAATGCCGCAAGGGTCAAATATCCAGCTGCTTGCAGTGGGCTATTTGACTGTAAGTTCACAAAAAAGGCTGAAAGTGCTGGGGAGGCATTCTCAGCCTTTTTTTGGAATGTTTTTCCATTGGGAAGGGAAAGCGTTTGCGGCAGTGATTTTGGGGGAGTGGTTATGGGCTGCGGCAGTTCGGGAACCCTGGGAGCCGGGAAGACGGCAGTGAGGGATTGAGGCTGTGTGCAGGCCGGAAGTGTAGATTTGGGATGTTTAAAAAAACTGATAAATGGAGGTATGGAGATGAATAAGGTTTGGAAGTTGAAGGAGAAGCGTGTGAAGGCATGGGAGGCAGCGAAGGCTTTTCTGGACAGCAGGAGAGGAGAGGACGGGCTGTTATCTGCGGAGGATACGGATGCCCATGAGAAGATAGGGCAGGAGGTTGTGGATTTGGAAAGGAGATTGAGTGGCTGGAGCGGCCGGCGGCGATTGACGCAAAGCTGAATGAGCCTGTTTTTGAGCCGATCACGAATAAGCTGAACAACAATCTTAACGGCGGAGAGGGGAAGGGGAGGGCTTCGGATAAGTACCGGAGGACGTTCTGGAATGCCATGGCCAGAAGAATTTCTATGATGTGGAGGATGATCTGGCTCCAGGTAAGCCCTTTCCTCGTCAATCCAGGAATCCGTCCCCTTTGTGGCAGCCACCAGGATCTTCCGGTTCCCGTTGGAAGTCCGGATCGCCGTGGCGATACTGCGGAAAAAAGTTCTCCTTCTCCAAAGACGCCACCAGCGTATGCTCAAACTCGTCCGGCACCAGATACCCGCCCTCGGAATCCGTCCTCACCTGCATGGCATTCTTTCGAGCTGGTTCCATTGGGGCCTACAAGGCGGCAACGATGCTGAAAGTGCCGGATAAGCTTCTAAATGACAGTGTGTTTGACCTGGAGGCGTATATCTCTAAGGGGTTGAGGCATTGGTACTGTGAGGTTGGGACGCAGGCAGATATGGACCGGTTCTGAAATCGGATTGATACGGCGGCCTTTTTCTGTTATAATGGGTGGTGGGAAAAGGCTGGAAGTGTCCGTGATAAAACAGGAATTTGAAAGGATTCATCATCTTATGGAGAAGAATGAAAAATGGCTACAATGGGCAGTTGAACTTCAAAGTTTGGCACAGGCAGGGTTATTCTATTGCAAAGATAAATATGAACTGGAAAGATATGAGCGTATCAGAGAAATATCAGCAGAGATGATCCATTATCCGTCAGGGATACCACTTGAAAAGGTAAAAGATTTATTCTGCAGTGATGTGGGATACCAAACGCCTAAAATAGATACGCGGGCGGCTATATTTAAAGATGGAAAGATATTGCTTGTACATGAAGCAAATGGTACATGGGCATTGCCCGGCGGCTGGGTAGACGTGAATGTTTCCGTTGAGGAAAACACGATAAAGGAAGTAAAAGAAGAAGCGGGGCTGGATATCAGAGTGAAGCGGATAATTGCAGTCCAGGACAGGGAAAAGCATAACCGGCCCATTTATGCCTATAAAGTATGCAAAATATTCATGCAATGTGAAGTGATAGGCGGTGAGTTCATTTCCAATATTGAAACTACAGGTTTTGATTATTTTAATATGGATGAATTACCTCGCCTTGCAGAAGAAAAAAATAACAGAGAGCAGATTGAAATGTGCTTTAAGGCAATGAATTCAGAAACGTGGGAAGCTTTATACGATTAAACCCTACTTTGCCAGATCGTTAATAAACGAAATAATCAGCGGTTACAAGTATGGTGAAAGAGGACAATGTGGCGGAATTAACATCTATGATAAATTTTTGGTTTCTCCGAAGTGGCTGAAAGTGATGACGAGGTTTAAGCAGAAGGAGAAGATTGGGTGGGCTATTTTGATACGGAGACGCTGGAGACGAAGCGGACGGAGATGTTGGTTGAGGTAAGGAAGTGCTAGTGAAAGATACGTCCGATAAGGGGCTGTGGAAGGCTTTGTTTACGCTAAATGAGAAGGGGTTTTAGGGGGAATAACGGGTGATTTTTAGCGGGCTGCCCTGTATAATGGGAAGCATGAATCAAAATTTGTTGAGGAAAAATGTATGATTAGAATAAGGCCATATAAAGCTTCGGATGTAGATACGATATTATCGTGGTGTCAAGATGGAAAAGCATTTTATCAATGGACAGCAGGCATACTTGGTAATTACCCTATAACGCAAAAAGAATTTTGTTTTGTTGAATCTCTAATGCCGTTTACTGCATTTGATGAAACGGGAA
>CAJUDH010000027.1 GCA_910584845.1 uncultured Lachnospiraceae bacterium | reverse complement strand
TACAGTCCTTGGAGAGGGACTATAAACACTACTACTTTATAATACGAGGAAGTGAAAGAAGCTGAGAAAATCAGAAAGAGCGTTTATCGTATCTTGCGGCAGGAACAGCGGGAACGGCAACTCCGCAGGGCGCAGGACATGGAACACTGAAAGGCAGTGTGGCGGGATAGAATACTACCTTACTGCCGATTTTTGTTTGGCATTAAATAGCTGATACCTCAAAATTCAATGTACCCCACTCGACACCATTCACAATCAGCGTAATCGAATGTATGCCGGGATAATGTCTCTTTGAATTTGTGTCTGCAAAGGAATGTGTTTTGCTATAAGACTTTTTTTGTTTTCCCTTAAATAAAGACTCAGATATTTTAAATATTTTACGGGAACGCTTGCCGTTTGCTTTCACATAATCAATGCCATATTCTAGCCGTATTTTAGTTTCCTTTTTGGCTTCAATTTGAAAAGAAAAAGTTATATTTCCCCCAACGCAAACAGATGCGGCATCTAACGAGAAGTTATCAATATTCACGCAGTCAACATCTGCAAACCCGAAAATACCCAGTACATCCCGGTTGCCCTTTTTAAGAAGTGTCCTGCATCCGTGCTTTACAATCCAATCGGTATGCTTGTTTTTACCGTACCAATCCTTTGCAAGTTCTACTATTAAATAGGGATGGGTTTTTGAAATATCGTTTAGGTTGTTTGCCACACTTTTGCGAACATACAGCGATGTGTCGACTTTTAGCCTTTCTAAAATTTGGAGAACTGGCGACGGGTCTTTTTTGAAACTGGTCAATGCCTGCCCCCAAGGTAGCGCCGGACGGCAACCCTCGGTGGCAAGCCGCCGCACATGATCATTGTCATTTTCCGCCCAAGCAGCCATCTGCGCCATCATTCTGGCTTCATGCTTGATAATAAATGGCCTTACTGCAAATTCAGCTGTTGAATACTGCGTATACCGTTCCAACGCAGCTATTGATAAATCCCAATAGCACTCATCTTGACCATACACTTCAACGAAGTCGGGGAAGTAAAGCAGACCGGAATCCACAATGCCAACGGGATAATGCGCAATAGCCTTGTCCAGAATACTGAGGGCATATTCGTAATCAGGAGGCAGATATTTTCCTAAATTGATAGTAATGCGCCGCATACGGGCTTTTAATTCTAACGTATCCCATGATTCGTCCATAATGTCAGCAATAAAATCATCAGCCGGAAAGGTTGGATATACGGAGTTTATACACATAGCAAGTTTGTGAATTGTATTGTAATTATAATATCTGTCTTTCATTAGTTCGGGCATGTACTTCCTCTTTTCTAAGGGGGATTATCTAAGGCTAACCACTTAAAATAGGTTGCCTTATGTCTTAAAGTTTACCATAATCCCACGCCCAAAACAACAGGCAATTTCCGTCCCTTCCACCTATCCAGCCCGTCAAGGGACAGGTAGTATTTTCGGCGAAAATCTTCACCCTTAAACCCTTGGCCGTCTGGATTTTGCCGTGCTATTGCGCCGTCGAAAACAGGGGACAGGATTTTACAACTTTGCCCCCGCTTTCGCCTGCTTCATTCTAACGGCAAAACCGTCTGCACTGCTGCTGTCGGTAGATTTTGCGGTGGCTCTGCCCCTGCGCCCCGACCTCTTCCAAAGAACAGAATGGAATGTTACGCAATAGGGCTTGAAAAGGATTGATTTTTAAGGCGTTGCAGACGCGGAAATCTACTTGACAAAACGCTTCATGGGGACGGAAAAAGACATAAAGCCCTTTGCAGCCCCTAAATTTGAGAACAACGTGATACTGACCGGAAGCGAGTTCCTGACCATGAACACCCGGCCAAAGATTCCGGCCAATGCCAGGAATCTGAACGCCTGCATGATCGGCTTATCTGGCTTCGGCAAGACAAGGTTCTGGCTCACTCCCCAGCTTTTACAAGCCCATACCTCGTATGTGGTGGTGGACCCGAAGGGCGGGATCCTCGCCCAGTGCGGCCATTTCCTCCAAAAGAGGAAGGGCCACAAGATCCGTGTGTTCAACAGTATAGACTTATCAAAGTCCATGCACTACAATTCCCTTGCCTACATCAAGACGGAGAGCGGCGTTTTAAAATTCGTCAACAGCCTGATTGCCAACACCAAAGGGGAGGGCAAGGAGGGGGATCCCTTCTGGACGAAGGCGGAAACCCACCTTTACTGCGCGCTGGCGGGCCTATATCGTATTTGAGGGGCCGGAGGAAGAACGGAACATGAACACGCTGGTGAAGATGATAAACAGCATGATTGATTGCTACCCAACGGAAAAATAAAAAAACCGTTGTTTTGGTAGCTGAATAGATGTGCGCCCAAACAAAATACAGTAGCCTTTCGGCGGTTTGGAAATTGTAAACTGCCTCCGTCAAGCAGACTGGGAAATAAAATAAACAAATTATGAAAAAGCCACAACGTATTCCGGCGGGTGTTATGTACTGTCGTACAGCACAGGCATTTGTCAGGCAGCGCGGTATTGTGCATAGGCCTCCATAGGCGTATGGACGCCCAGCCGGCGCTGGGGGCGGCTGGAATTGTAGTAAGCGATATGCCCCCGGACCATCGGGACCAACTGCTCCCGGCCGGTGGGTTTCCTGCCATAGTAAGGCCCCCGCTTGAGGATACCCCAGAAGCTCCCCATAGGCCCGTTGCCCATACACTTGCCCACCCGGTGTCATCCCGGCCGCAGCCAGCTTGCCGCGGAACACCTGGTAGGAAAGGGGCCCAATATGAACATAAAGGCTTCCACATGAGCGGGCAGGCCCCCTACGGTTTCCGGCTGGAGCCGGCTACGGTTAAGGTAATAGAGGTACCTTTTGCGATAGATAGCTTTGCCGTGTTTATGCTGCCGGCCCCACCGCATTGGGGGATTCCCATTGCCGGGCAAATAAAGTATAATATATGGAATGGATGGAAGGAGGGGGAATATGGGGTGTGTCCATATTTATTGTGGTGACGGGAAAGGCAAGACTTCGGCTTCTTTAGGGCTGGCCCTCCGGGCGGCGGGCCGGGGCAAGAAGGTGTTGATGGTCCGGTTTTTAAAAACCGAGGATTCCGGGGAGGTATCGGCATTGCGCCATGTCCCGGGGATAGAGGTGGAACCTTGTGGCCGGGAGTTTGGTTTTGTTTCCCAGATGTCCCCGGGGCAAAAAGCCGAGGCGGCCGCCTGGTACCAGGGCTATTTTGAGAAAGCCTGCGAGAAGGTCCGGGAAGGGGGCTATGATGTGCTGATCCTGGATGAAATTATGGCGGCCTGCAACTATGGCATGGTGAGGGAGGCAGACGTTGCCTCTTTCCTGGAGCGCCGTCCGGAAAATTTAGAGGTGGCCATGACTGGGCGCGGGCCTTCAAAAAGGCTTTTAACGTTGGCCGATTATGTGTCGGAAATTCAGATGGTGAAACATCCCTTTACCCGGGGGGTGGCGGCAAGGGAAGGGGTTGAATATTAAAAGAAGGTAACATTTTTTGGAAAAAACGGAAAATTATCTTGATTTTGTAATGGCAATTTGATAAAGTGTCCCTATAGCATGTTGCCTTTTTCGGATAAGGGCGCCCGGGGCGAAGGGGAGTGCGCCACCGATTCCTTGTCCATAGAGGATAGAAAATTTCACAGATAAAAAGGAGCCAAAGAGATGGGAGAAAAGACTAAGGTAGATCAGGAAATGGAGCAGGAAGAGGTAACCGTCACGCTGAACCTGGATGACGGCAGCGAGCTGGAATGTGTGGTTCTGACCATTTTTGAAGCAGGCCAGAGGGAATATATTGCCTTGCTTCCCATGGACGGGGATGAGTTTGAAGAGGGCGAGGTTTACCTGTACCGTTACTCAGAAGACGGGAAAGGGAACCCAAGCCTGGAGAATATTGAGGACGACGACGAATATGAATTGGTAGCCGATGCTTTTGACGAGCTGCTGGATGAACAAGAATATGATGAATTGGTGGGGGAAGACGAGTTATAAAAAGTAGGTTTCCCCATCGGGGCGGGGAAGCGGATGCATGAGGAAGCCGCTGTTTTGTATCAGCGAAACCGTTCCTGCATAATTTAAGTTACCGGTCAGAAAAAGGCTCCGGACAATTGTAAACCAAAAAAGAAATTATGGTTGACAATTGGAAATAAAAATGTTATATTCCCCTTGTACAAAAATGAAATTAAGGAAAAATCAGGAGGGATATGATATGACGACGGCGGCAGCGGCAAAAAGTAAAACCTATGATATGGCTTATATTGCGGTATTTGCCGTATTGATGGCCATTTGTTCCTGGATTTCCATTCCCACGGCCATCCCGTTTACCATGCAGACTTTTGGTTTATGCCTGACAGGCGGGGTGCTTGGGGGGAAACGGGGGACGGTGGCCCTCCTGGTCTATATACTGATGGGGGCTGTGGGCGTGCCGGTATTTGCCGGGTTCAGTGGCGGGGCCGGCGTGCTTTTCGGAACTACCGGAGGATACATAATCGGATACATTTTTTCTATGATGGTTATGTGGGCTATGGAAAAAATCCCCGGGAAAAAGGTTTGGGTGCTGGCGGTTTCCATGGTATTGGCCCTGGCAGTCTGCTATCTGTTTGGAACTGCCTGGTTTATGGTAGTTTATGCCAGGAAATCGGGGGCCATCGGACTGGGGGCGGCGCTGGGGATGTGCGTTATCCCTTATTTAATTCCGGACCTCCTAAAAATAGGGCTGGCCCTGGTGGTTACGAAAAGGCTGGAGAAAGCCATACGCCTGTAGCCGCCGTTGCCTTTTGCCGGCAAAGGGGACGGCCCTTTGCTGTGGCGCCTCCAAAGGCGGATATGCAGCTCCTTTGCCGTGGGCGCTTTTGCCGGCAGGTACAGCGAAAGGCGCCCGGGCAAGGCAGGGTCTGAAATATGTCTTTTGAAAGGGATGCAGAATATGGAAGCGGTTTTTACGATCCGGGCACATCATGGCATGTGCTTTGCTTTTTTTGAGGGAAAAGGCTATAGCCATGAATTTGTGGGCCACATGGAAAAGATAAAGAGGCAGCTGGAAGGGAACCCTTGGATCCGGGTCGTCAACGATACAGACCAGGTCTGCCTTTACTGCCCGAACAACCAGGAAGGGCAGTGCCATAAGCCGGGGCAGGTGGCCGGTTACGACAACCAGGTGTTAGAGCTGTGTGGTTTGCAGCCGGGCGCCGTATTGACATGGAAAGAATTTTCCGATAAAGTTGGCAGCAAGGTCTTGAAGGCCCATAAACGAAGTGGGATTTGCGGGGGCTGCCAATGGAACCCTATTTGCTTATTGCAAGAAGCTATGTGGCTGAATGCCACAAATAACTCCAGGTTATAGAATAAATTCCAATCTCGTATATATTTTCTAAATAAATTCCCCGTCAAATGTTGAAAAAAGGAATCAAATGCGATAATATGTAAGGAACTGCGTGGCTGCCAGGTAGGATGGCAGCTTCGTGCCCATGGGCGTTTACGGCGCCGGGCATCAGGGGCGCCTTTTCGGCGGGCCTGTGAAGAACGGAGGGAAGGGGAAGGAAAGCATGGTTGGTAAAATCGTTACGATTCCCGGGGACGGAATCGGTCCGGAGATTGTCCGGGAAGCATGTAAGGTATTAGATAAGGTAGGAAGCGCATTTGGGCATTCTTTCCAGTACACGGAGATTTTGATGGGGGGCTGCTCCATTGACGCCTATGGCGTGCCTCTGACCGATGAGGCCCTGGAGGCGGCCCGCCAAAGCGATGCCGTTTTGCTGGGCGCCGTAGGGGGCGATGTGGGGAATTCCCGCTGGTATGACGTGGCCCCGGATTTAAGGCCGGAAGCAGGCCTTTTAGCCATCCGCAAGGGCCTTAACCTGTTTGCCAACATCCGCCCGGCATACTTGTACCAGGAACTGGCAGATGCCTGCCCTTTGAAAAAGGAGATTATTGGCGGCGGTTTTGACCTGGTGATTATGAGGGAACTTACCGGTGGGCTCTATTTCGGGGAGCGGCATACAAAAATGGTGGATGGCGTGATGCAGGCGACGGATACCCTGACTTACAATGAAAACGAGATACGCCGGATCGCCGTTAAGGCTTTCGAGATCGCCGGGAAGCGGCGCGGGCAGGTGGTCAGCGTAGATAAGGCCAATGTTTTGGATTCTTCCCGCCTGTGGAGGAAAGTCGTGGAGGAGGTGGCCAAGGGCTATCCAGAGGTGAAGCTTGCACATATGCTGGTGGACAACTGCGCAATGCAGCTGGTTATGGATCCCGGGCAGTTTGACGTGGTATTGACGGAGAATATGTTTGGCGATATTTTGTCTGACGAAGCCAGTATGATTACCGGATCCATTGGCATGCTGCCATCTGCCAGCCTGAATGAGGCAAAGTTTGGCATGTATGAGCCCAGCCACGGCTCCGCGCCGGATATTGCCGGCAAAGACGTGGCCAATCCCATTGCCACGATCCTTTCGGCAGCTATGATGCTGCGCTATTCCTTTGATTTGGACAAAGAGGCAGACGCCGTTGAGGCGGCGGTACAGCAAGTGCTGTCCGAAGGATACCGCACGAAAGACATTATGTCGGTCGGCGGAAAGGAAATAGGGACTGCCCAGATGGGGAGCTTCATTGCCGGGCGTATAAAAGGGCCGTCCGCCTAAAGCCGTTAAAGGGGCAATGCGCCGGCAGGAAGTAAAAAGGGGTAAGGGTGAAAAAACGTTCACCGATACCTGTGTACCCAATAAAGCGGGCATACAATATTGGGAAGTGCGCGCAGGACGGGAAAGGGTGGTAGGCAAATAGGGCGCCGATACCGGCCTGTGTTGGAAAACGCGCACAGAATGGAGGAAAAATGAGAAGCGACAATGCGAAATCAGGAATGCAGCAGGCGCCGGCCAGGTCATTGTTCCGGGCGCTGGGGCTGACAGAGGAAGAACTGGCGCGGCCGTTGATCGGCGTGGTCAGCTCCTATAATGAAATTGTACCGGGCCATATGAACCTGGACAAAATAGTGGAAGCAGTCAAACAGGGCGTTGCCATGGCAGGGGGCACCCCCATCGTGTTTCCGGCCATCGCCGTGTGCGATGGGATTGCCATGGGCCACGTAGGCATGAAGTATTCCCTGGTGACCCGGGATTTGATTGCCGATTCCACGGAATGCATGGCCCTGGCCCATCAGTTTGACGGCCTGGTTATGGTCCCCAATTGCGATAAAAACGTGCCGGGCCTTTTGATGGCAGCGGCCCGCCTGAATATCCCCACCGTGTTTGTCAGCGGCGGCCCCATGCTGGCCGGCCGGGTGAAAGGGGAGAAGAAGAGCCTTTCTAGCATGTTCGAGGCAGTGGGGGCTTATGCCGCCGGCACCATGACGGAAGAGGATGTGGAGGATTTTGCCAACCGGGTATGCCCCACTTGCGGTTCCTGTTCCGGTATGTACACGGCCAACAGCATGAATTGCCTGACAGAAGTGCTGGGTATGGGCCTTCAAGGCAACGGCACTATCCCTGCCGTCTATTCGGAACGTATCCGCTTGGCCAAGCATGCAGGGATGGCAGTGATGGGCCTGGTGGAAAAGAATATCTGCCCCCGTGACATTATGACGGAAGCGGCTTTTCGAAATGCCCTGACCATGGATATGGCGTTGGGCTGCAGCACCAACAGCATGCTGCACCTGCCGGCGATTGCCCATGAAGCAGGTGTGGAGCTGAATGTGGACATTGCCAACGAGATCAGCGCCAAGACCCCTAACTTGTGCCATCTGGCCCCGGCAGGCCCCACTTATATGGAAGATTTGAACGAGGCAGGCGGGGTCTATGCCGTGATGAAGGAGATCAGCAAACTGGGTTTGCTGGATCTGGATTGTATGACGGTGACAGGAAAAGCGGTAGGGGAAAACATTAAGGGCTGTGAAAATAAAAATCCGGAAGTGATCCGCACCGTGGAAAACCCCTATTCCCCGACTGGGGGCATTGCCGTGCTGCGGGGGAACCTGGCCCCGGATTCCTGTGTGGTAAAACGTTCCGCCGTAGTTGCGGAAATGTTGAAGCATGAAGGGCCGGCCAGGGTGTTTGACAGCGAGGAAGAGGCCATTGACGCCATTAAAGGGGGAAAGATCGTAGCGGGGGACGTAGTGGTGATCCGTTACGAAGGGCCCAAGGGCGGCCCCGGTATGCGTGAGATGCTTAACCCCACATCTGCCATTGCCGGCATGGGGCTGGGGTCTAGCGTTGCCCTGATCACCGACGGCCGTTTCAGCGGCGCTTCCCGGGGGGCTTCTATCGGCCACGTATGCCCGGAGGCCGCAGCCGGCGGACCCATCGGCCTGGTGGAAGAAGGGGACAGGATCGCCATTGATATTAACGCCAATTCCATTGAAGTGAAGGTTTCCGACGAGGAGCTTGCCAGGAGGCGGGCCAAATGGACCCCGAAGGCAAAAGAAGTTTCCGGCTACTTAAAGCGCTATGCCCAGCTGGTTACCAGCGCTGACCGGGGGGCGGTCCTGAAAGATAACTGATAAAATCTTTACCAAGATTAGAAAGGGAGTTTTGATAATGTCAGAAACCAAGCCTATAGATAAACAATCCCCGGAAACGGCAGCCGGGCCAAAAGTGCTGAATGGCTCTGAGATTGTGATTGAGTGCCTGAAGGAACAAGGCGTAAAAACCGTTTTCGGATATCCGGGTGGCTCCATTTTAAACATTTATGACGCCCTCTATAAACATCAGAACGAGATTACCCATGTGCTGACATCCCACGAACAGGGCGCGGCCCATGCGGCCGACGGCTATGCCAGGGCTACAGGAAAGGTAGGCGTATGCCTTGCCACTTCCGGCCCCGGCGCCACGAACCTGGTAACCGGCATTGCTACCGCTTACATGGATTCGATCCCGATTGTCGCGATCACCTGCAATGTAGGCGTGAACCTGCTGGGCAAGGACAGCTTCCAGGAAATTGATATTTTGGGGGTGACCATGCCCATTACAAAATATAACTTTATTGTCAAAGACATCAACAAATTGGCTGACGTGGTCCGGCGGGCGTTTACCATTGCCCAAAGCGGCCGTCCGGGACCGGTGCTTATTGACATTACCAAGAACGTTACGGCGGATTCTTGTGAATACACCCCTATGGCCCCGGAGCCCATCACCCGGCAGACGGATGCTATCCGGGAGGAAGACCTGGATACGGCGTTGGAACTGATCCGCAATTCCCGCAAGCCGTTTATCTTTGTGGGCGGCGGTGCGGTGCTGGCGGACGCTTCGGAGGAGCTGCGTACCCTGGCCCATCGGATCCAGGCCCCGGTGGCGGATTCCCTTATGGGAAAAGGTGCTTTTGACGGCACAGACGAGTTATATACCGGCATGGTTGGCATGCATGGGACAAAGACTTCTAATTATGGCATTACGGAATGCGATTTGTTAATTGTAGCCGGAGCCCGTTTTAGTGACCGGGTAACTGGCAACGCTTCCAAATTTGCAAAGGACGCCAAAATCCTTCAGATTGACGTGGACCCGGCAGAGATCAACAAAAATATCCGTACCCATGCCAGTATTGTCGGCGATTTAAAGGTGGTTCTGCGCAAGCTGAACGCCCGCCTGGACCCGGTGAACCATGACGAATGGGTGAACCATGTGGAGCGGATGAAAGACATGTATCCGCTGCGTTATGATAAAAATGTGCTTACCGGGCCTTACATCGTGGAATCCATTTATAATATGACAAAAGGTGACGCGGTGATTGTCACGGAAGTAGGCCAGCACCAGATGTGGGCGGCCCAGTATTATAAATACAGTAAACCCAGGACACTGTTGACTTCCGGCGGCCTGGGGACCATGGGATACGGCCTGGGGGCGGCCTTGGGTGCGAAGCTGGGATGCAAAGATATAGGCCAGCCGGATAAGCCGGTGTTTAACATTGCCGGCGACGGATGTTTCCGCATGAACATGAATGAGGTCGCCACAGCCGTACGCTACAACATCCCGGTCATCCAGGTGGTGGTCAACAACCATGTTTTGGGTATGGTCCGCCAGTGGCAGACGTTGTTCTACGGCAAACGTTATTCGCATACGGTGTTAAATGACGCGGTGGATTTTGTAAAGCTGGCAGAAGCCATGGGGGCGAAAGCATTCCGGGTCAGCAGCAAGGATGAGCTTCAGGCGGCGCTGGAAGAGGCTATGGCCTTAAACGCCCCGGTGGTGGTCGACTGCCAAGTGAATTGCGACGATAAGGTGTACCCTATGGTATCGCCGGGGGCGCCGATCCAAGATGCGTTTGACGAGACCGATTTGAAGATCCAATAATATCGGCTGGCAATAATTGAGCGATTGCAATAAACATACCCCTACAATTTCATTTAGATCAGGAGGAAAAAACAATGGGAAGAGTTTACAATTTTTCGGCAGGCCCCGCCGTATTGCCGGAAGAGGTCTTGCAAGAGGCGGCTGCGGAGATGCTGGATTATAAAGGCACTGGCATGTCCGTAATGGAGATGAGCCACCGTTCAAAGGCTTTTGAAACCATTATCCAAGAAGCCGAGGCCGACCTTCGGGAGCTGATGGGCATTCCGGATAACTACAAGGTGCTGTTTTTGCAAGGAGGTGCGCACCTGCAGTTTTCCATGATTCCGCAGAACTTAATGAAAAACGGCGTGGCGGATTACATCATCACAGGCCAGTGGGCCAAGAAGGCTTTTAAGGAAGCGCAAAAATACGGCAAAGCCGTAGCTGTGGCTTCCAGCGAAGACAAAACGTTCAGCTATATTCCGGACTGTTCGGACTTGGCCATTGACGACGATGCGGATTATGTGTACATTTGCGAGAACAATACTATTTACGGGACGAAGTTTAAAACCCTTCCCGATACCAAGGGGAAAACCCTGGTGGCTGACGTTTCCTCCTGTTTCCTTTCCGAGCCGGTGGACGTGTCTAAATATGGCGTGATTTATGGCGGCGTGCAGAAAAATATCGGCCCTGCCGGCGTGGTAATCGTCATTATCCGGGAAGATTTGATAACGGATGACGTGCTGCCGGGTACCCCCACCATGTGCCAGTATAAGACCCATGCCGACGCCGGCTCCCTGTACAATACCCCGCCCGCATATGGAATCTACATCTGTGGGAAGGTGTTTAAATGGCTGAAGGCAAAGGGCGGGCTGAAGGCAATGAAAGAGTACAATGAAAGGAAGGCAAAGGTACTGTACGATTTCCTTGACGAGAGTAAACTTTTTAAAGGGACGGTGGTGAAAGAAGACCGCTCCCTGATGAATGCCCCCTTCGTAACCGGCGATCCGGATTTAGATGCCCAGTTCATTAAGGAAGCCTCTGCCGCCGGTTTTGTGAACCTGAAAGGGCACAGGAGCGTAGGCGGTATGAGGGCCAGCATTTATAATGCCATGCCTATGGAAGGCGTGGAGAAGCTGGTAGAATTTATGAAAAAATTTGAGGAGGCACATCAGGCATGAAAAAGATCCATTGTTTAAACGCAATTTCCCAATATGGCCTTGGTTTTCTGACCGGGGATTATATTTTGACGGATGATATGCAGGAGGCAGAAGGCATCCTGGTAAGGAGCGCCTCCCTGCATGAGGCGGCGTTTTCCCCTTCCCTGCTGGCTATCGCCAGGGCCGGGGCCGGGGTGAATAATATCCCCTTGGATGACTGCGCCCAGAAGGGTATTGTGGTATTTAATACCCCTGGCGCCAATGCCAACGGCGTGAAGGAACTGGTGCTGGCCGGCCTTTTGCTGGCTTCCCGGGATATTGTGGGCGGCATTGCCTGGTGTAAGGACAATAAAGACGACGCCGATATTGCCAAATCCGTAGAAAAAAATAAAAAGGCATTTGCCGGCGGCGAAATCAAAGGGAAAAAGCTGGGTGTTATCGGCCTGGGAGCCATCGGCGCGGAGGTAGCCAACGCAGCCGCTTCCCTGGGGATGGAGGTTTATGGGTATGACCCGTATATTTCCGTTAATGCGGCCTGGATGCTGTCCCGGGACGTGAAGCATATTACCAATGTGGAAACGATTTATCAGGAATGCGACTTTATTACCATCCATGTGCCGCTGATGGACGCAACCAAGGGTATGGTTGACGCGTCGACGATCGAGAAGATGAAAGACGGCGTGGTGGTCCTTAATTTTGCCAGAGATTTGCTGGTGAATGAGGATGATATGGCAAAAGCCCTGGATTCCGGGAAAGTCAGGAGATACGTGACGGATTTCCCCAATGTTAAGTCTGCCGCCATGCCCAATGCCATTGTAATCCCGCACCTGGGCGCGTCTACCGAGGAGTCGGAAGACAATTGCGCGAAGATGGCGGTTATGGAGATGATGGATTATTTGGAAAACGGGAATATCCGCAATTCCGTCAACTTCCCGTCCTGCGATATGGGCGTGTGCAAAATGGCCAGCCGGGTGGCGGTCATGCACCTGAACGTGCCTAACATGATCGGGCAGGCAACAGGGACGATGGCGGCCAACGGGATTAATATTTCCGATATGACCAACAAAAGCAAAGGGAAATTTGCTTATACCTTGATGGACCTGGACAAAAGGCCGGATGACCAGGTTATCCAAAAGCTGGCATCCGTGGAAGGCATTTTGCGGGTACGGGTGATTCAATAACAAAAGGGCAAAAGGAGAACAAGTATGGCGGATATTAGGCCATTCCGGTGCATCCGTCCCAGCAAGGAAGCGGCGTCAACTGTGGCGGCGCTTCCTTATGACGTTTACAGCCGGAAAGAAGCAAAGCAGGAAGTGGAGGGGAACCCAGGTTCGTTTTTGGCCATTGACCGGGCGGAAACCCAGTTTGCCGATGATGTGGACCTTCACGACCCGCGGGTTTATGAGAAAGCCAGGGACATGCTGGAAGAATGGCAGCAAAAAGGGGTTTTTCTTGCCGACGGTTCGGAATGCTATTATATTTATAAGCTCACTATGGACGGAAGGGGGCAGGCGGGCATTGTAGCCTGCGCTTCCTTGGACGATTATGTAAACGGCATAATTAAAAAACATGAAAATACCCGGGAAGAAAAGGAACAGGACAGGATCTGCCATGTAGACGTAACCAACGCCCATACAGGGCCGATTTTCCTGGCCTACCGTTCAGACCATGAATTGAACCGGATTGTGGAGGAAGCCTGTATGGGGGCGCCCCTTTATGATTTTGTGGCAAAGGACGGCATCCGCCATCAGGTATGGAAAGTGGCGGACGGGTTGGCTGCTTCGTGTATCCACAGGCGTTTTTCGGAAATCGGGCCGATTTATATAGCGGACGGCCATCACCGGGCGGCCTCGGCGGTGAAAGTGGGGCTGAAGCGCAGGGCCGGGCGTCCGGGGTATACGGGGGAGGAGCCATTCAATTATTTTTTGTCTGTGCTGTTTCCGGATGACCAGCTTATGGTGCTGCCTTATAACCGGGTGGTGAAAGGCCTGAATGGTTACGGGAAGGAGGCTTTCCTGGAGGCGGTAGCCCAAAGGTTTGCCATTGAGCCCTGCCGGGAGGCGAAAGGCCCCAAAGCCCGCCATCACATGGAGATGTATTTTGACGGGCGATGGTATGGGCTTGCCGTCAGGCCGGAATATATTCCGGACGGCCTGGTAGAGGCCCTGGATGTGTCGATTTTACAGGATGTGCTTTTGGCCCCGGTATTAGGCATCCAGGACCCCAGGACAGACGGGAGGATTCAGTTTGTAGGCGGGATCCGGGGGATGGGGGAGCTGGAACGGCTGGTAGACAGGGGGGACGGGGCGGTGGCCTTTGCCATGTACCCTACTTCGATGCAGGAGCTGTTTGCCGTGGCGGACGCGGGATTGCTGATGCCGCCCAAATCTACCTGGTTTGAGCCTAAATTAAGAAGCGGGCTGTTTATCCACAAGCTGTCTTAATACCTGCCTGGCCCGGGCAGTTTACATTTTCCCGCCGTCGGGCGGCGCCCGGTAAAAGAGGTTACTTTAACAGGTTTTGGACATCCAGCTTCCCCCATCCCTGCTGGTTTTTGGGGAGGCCGATGTCGATGGCCCGTTCCCGCAAATGCAGCTTGACGTCCCGGTTATTCATGCCTGGATATTTTTCCAACAAAAGGGCAATGGCCCCGGAAACCAGCGGCGTTGCCATGGAGGTTCCGCTTTTGCAGGCGTATTTTCCAGGCTGGTTGGAACAGCTGGTGATGGAAGCCCCCGGCGCCACAATGTCCGGTTTGCATACGCAGGACATGGTTGGCCCGCGTCCGGAATAGTCAACCATCCGGTTGCCCATGACGTTGACTTCTTTGTGGTCGTCGCAACAGCCTACGGTGATCACTTTGCGGCTGATGCCCGGGGTGGTTATGGTGCCGCTTTTGGGGCCCATGTTGCCGGCGGCCACGACGACTACCAGGCCGGCGTCCCAAGTTTCGTTGACGCCGCGGACCAAAGCGGAATTTTCGCTCATGTTCCTGCGGGATAGGGAGCCTACGGAAATATTAACAATGCGGATGTTATAATGTTTTTGGTGTTCCCGGATCCACCGCAGCCCTAGCAGCACATCGGAAGCATACCCGTTCCCTTTGCGGTCCAGTACTTTTATGGGGATCAGGTGGCATCCTGGCGCCATGCCGCGGTATTGCCAGCCGCTGGCGTATCCGCTGCTTCCGATGATGCCGCACACATGGGTGCCGTGGCCGTTGTCATCGTAAGGCATGGGGCGTTTCTGAATAATATCGCAAAATGCGGCGATTCTATAATCCAGATCTTCATGGGGGAAGCATCCCGTGTCTAGCACGGCGACGCCGATGCCTTTACCGGAAATTTCCCCGGTACCGGTTCCATGAATTTCAATTTTTGCCTGTTTCACGAAAAATCCCTGTTGCTTTCTTCGGTTTACTATTAGGGTATTCGTCAAAGAAAGCAAATTGACGGCGGGGATGGGCTAATTTTGGAAAATAAGTTTAAGAATTTCTTCATAATCTATTTAAACATTATACAAGTATTTTACGGATGGGTATGGTATACTAAATTCAACAAATGAGTTACATGTTTGGATTTCGAATCCTTTTGGTTCCCCAATTCCTGAAGAAAAGCCCCTTGTGCTGCCCATCACGGCACGGGGCTTTTTTTTGTGGAAACATTGCCGGGTGCCAGGACGGCATAGCCGGATGCACCGGGCCGCGGATACGGGGCAACCAGGTGCCGATGCCCGGCAGGCACCCCTTTGGCGTAGCCGGGGTAAAGCTGCAGGGACGGATTCCGGATTCCGGTGGCTGTGGGTCGGCAGCCAGGCTTTAACGGCACCTGTTTGGCAGCGTCCAAAGTTAAAGCCAAAAGGCGCAAAACCATCGACTTCTATAAGAAGGGCGGTGCAACATAAAAATACCACGGGGCTACCGGAAACGTATGGCCCTTTGCAGCAGGCCGTACCACGAAAGAAAATATATCTTGACAGGGGCCGGCAAGTCCGTTATACTAAACACAATCGTTATAGGGGATTCCCCCTGGCAAGGCTTCCGTAGTGGTTCCGGTTTATCAAGGCGCAGTTTTGCGCGGGTTCCGTATATTTTTCCTATGTGCTTTTTATTTGGGTGGGGTAAGGCTGTTTGTGGCCCATTGCGGGTATTAGCCGGGCAGGCCAGGCCTCCTTTTAAACGGATGTGGCGTATAGGCTGTATTGGGGGGGATAGGGATTTGGCTTAAAAAATAGCGATGTAGTGGGGATGTATTGAATGAAATCAGGGGAAATAACATGAGAAGTGGGTGGGGGGCTGCCGAAGGTAGATTTTCAGGAATGCCCCGGCACCGGCAGGAACGGCCCGTTTTATGTCAAAAGTTATAGGGGGCCGGGGCTGGCATAAAAGCCAAAGTGGGGGTAAAAGCCATGGGATTTCACGGCGGTGCCGGGCATCTGTTTTGCCTCCGGCCTGTTTTGCCTCCGGCGGCTGCCATTGGGTATGAGCCTACCCGCCGGGGCCTTTATAAAGCGCCCTTCTACATTATGGCGGATATGGGACGGCTTGGGGGGGCGGGTACCAAGCGGTTTCCGTACGGTTGCCTGCATGGCAGGTATGGGACGGCTTTTTGAGCGGGCGTGTGCCAAGCAAGTTCCATACGGTTGCCTGCATGGCGGTTATGGGCCGTCTTTGGCAAAGTGTAATATTTACAGAAAAAACAGTTGACATTTCGATAATTATGTACTATGATGAAAACAGAAAAAGAACATTTGTTCGCTTTGGAGGATAACATGAATAAGGATGACAAACTAAAGGCGTTAAGCGCGGCTATTACCCAGATCGAAAAGTCTTATGGGAAAGGTTCCATTATGAAATTGGGGGACACCAAAGCCCATATGAATATTGAGACTGTCCCTACCGGATCCCTGAGCCTGGATATTGCCCTGGGCCTGGGCGGCGTGCCCAAGGGCCGGGTGATTGAGATTTACGGGCCTGAGTCCAGCGGAAAGACGACGGTTGCCCTCCACATGGTGGCTGAGGTGCAGAAAAGGGGCGGCATTGCAGGGTTTATCGACGCGGAGCATGCGCTGGACCCGGTGTATGCCAAAAATATTGGCGTGGATATTGACAACCTCTATATTTCCCAGCCGGACAACGGGGAGCAGGCTTTGGAGATTACCGAGACCATGGTCCGCTCCGGCGCAGTGGATATTGTGATTGTGGACTCGGTAGCGGCTCTGGTGCCCAAAGCGGAGATCGACGGCGAGATGGGCGACAGCCATGTGGGGCTTCAGGCCAGGCTTATGTCCCAAGCCTTGCGTAAATTGACTGGCGTTATCAGCAAGTCCAACTGCTCCGTAATTTTTATTAACCAGCTCCGTGAAAAGGTGGGGGTTATGTTCGGGAACCCGGAAACCACCACCGGGGGCCGGGCATTGAAGTTTTATGCTTCCGTACGGCTGGACGTGCGGCGGAAGGAGGCGCTGAAGCAGGGCGGCGAAGTGGTCGGCAACCATGTATGCGTAAAAGTAGTAAAGAACAAGATTGCCCCGCCTTTCAGGGAAGCGGAGTTTGATATTATGTTTGGCCAGGGCATTTCCCGGGAAGGGGATATTTTGGATTTGGCGGCCAAAGAGAACATTATTGACAAAAGCGGCGCCTGGTATGCATATAACGGCGCCAAGATCGGCCAGGGGCGTGAGAATGCCAAGATTTATCTGAAGAACAACCCGGCGGTTTGCGCAGAAGTGGAGGCAAAAGTCAGGGAGCGTTACGGGCTATCGGGCGACGTGGTGGTGCCTGGCAGCCCGGCGCCACAGGAGGCCGATGCGGAGAAAGGCCCGGAAAACAATGATTGATGGAAAAGCCTTAAGCCCGGTGGCGAAACAAGGGAAAAAGGAAAGGCCCGCAAAGGATTGCGCCCTTTTTATGCTGGAGCGGTCAGACCGGACTGCCCAAGAGCTCCGCAAAAAGTTGAAGGAGAAGGGGTACTTGCCGGAGGAAATTGACGACGCTTTATCCTTTTTGGAGGAATACCGGTATGTGGACGATGCAGAATATGCAAAAAGATATATCCGTAGCCATTCCGCCCAAAAAAGTATCCGCCAGATCCGCATGCAGCTAGAGCAAAAAGGGATTGACGCCCAGTGGATTGACGAGGGGTTTGCCTGCATACCTGTGGACGAAGAGGCGCAGATTCTGGCATGGATCAGAAAAAAGGGGTGCGCCCCCGGCCATAAGGCAGAGTGGAAGCAATACCGGAAGGTAGCAGCCGGTTTATACCGGAAAGGGTATCCTTCCGAGAAAATTTATAAAGTGATGGGGACGGTGTGGGGTACAGAGGCACAATTTCCGGAACTTCAACCGGATCCCCCCGGGATTTAGCCGTTCCCACCCCGTTGGCCCCTTAATGCCATAGGCTGCGGGAAACGGATATTCGGCCCGCAAAGGGAAAGGGGTGGGGGCAGCGGCGGCTGCTTCCAGCCGGCCGCCGCTACAGGCGGGGTTCCGGAAAGAAATTGGCTAAGCTGCCGGGGCCGGTATAACAAGCCATTTGGCAAAGCCTACAGGCCAGGTGCACCCGTGGTTTTGTGGGGGGCATCCGCCATGGTTTTGCCACATTATACTTGACATAGTGCACAAAACGGTTTAGAATTGTAGTGTTGTGAAATGTACAATGAAAACTAAATAAGGAGGTGCTCCTGTGTCAAGAACAGCAACGTTAATAGGTACAATGCTGGTAATTTTTGTGGTTGTACTGATTGTTGTGGCGTTTATTATCTGGAAACTTGCGATTAACCACCGGATCAAAACTTATGAGAGCAAGGTTGGGACCGCAGAGGAAAAAGCCAGGGAAATAATAGATGAAGCGCTAAAGACGGCAGAGACAAAGAAGCGAGAAGCTCTCCTGGAAGCGAAGGAAGAGTCGCTAAAGACTAAGAATGAGCTGGATAAAGAGACAAAAGAAAGAAGGGCGGAGCTTCAGCGTTATGAGAGACGTGTTTTAAGCAAGGAAGAGAATTTAGACAAGAAAGCGGAGAATATGGAAAAGCGGGAGGCTGGCATAGCGGCCCGCGAGGAAGCCTTGAACAAGCGGCATGCGGAAACAGAAGCCTTGTATGAGAAAGGTATGCGGGAACTGGAAAGAATATCCGGGCTGACTACCGAACAGGCGAAAGAATACCTGCTGAAATTTGTAGAGGCAGAAGTGAAGCATGATACGGCCAAGATGGTAAAAGACTTGGAAAGCAGGGCGAGGGAGGAGGCCGATAAAAAGGCCAAAGACTATGTGGTCACGGCCATCCAACGGTGTGCGGCCGACCATGTAGCAGAAACGACGGTTTCCGTGGTACAGCTTCCAGGCGATGAGATGAAAGGGCGCATTATTGGGCGTGAAGGCCGGAATATACGTACTTTGGAGACGATGACAGGGGTTGAACTGATTATTGATGACACTCCGGAAGCCGTGGTATTGTCCGGGTTTGACCCGATCCGTAGGGAGGTCGCCAGGATTGCTTTGGAACGTTTGATTGTGGACGGGCGTATCCATCCCGCCAGGATCGAAGAGATGGTAGAGAAAGCACAAAAAGAAGTGGAAGCGAATATGAGGGAGGACGGCGAAGCCGCAACCTTGGAAGTGGGTATTCATGGCATTCACCCGGAGCTGGTAAAATTGTTAGGAAAAATGAAATTTCGAACAAGCTATGGGCAGAATGCGTTAAAGCATTCCATTGAAGTTGCTCAGCTTGCCGGCCTTTTGGCGGCTGAGGTCGGCGTGGATGTCCGTATGACAAAACGTGCCGGTTTGTTACATGACATTGGTAAGTCCATTGACCATGAAATGGAAGGGTCCCATGTACAGCTAGGCGCCGATTTGTGCAGAAAATATAAAGAATCGGCCATAGTAATTAATTCTGTGGAATCCCATCATGGCGATGTTGAACCGCAGAGCCTGATTGCCTGCATTGTCCAGGCCGCCGATACGATTTCGGCAGCACGGCCGGGTGCCAGGCGGGAGACTCTGGAGACATATACGAACAGGTTGAAACAACTGGAAGAGATTACCAACTCTTTTAAAGGGGTGGATAAATCTTTTGCCATACAAGCTGGCCGCGAGGTCCGCATTATGGTAATACCGGAGCAAGTGAGCGACGACGATATGATCTTGATGGCTCGTGATATTTCCAAGCGTATTGAGAATGAGCTGGATTATCCAGGCCAGATTAAGGTTAACGTGATTCGCGAATCTCGAGCCACAGACTATGCGAAATAATAGCCCCAAGGGGCAAAAAATGCCTGGGACTTATCGGAAAAGCCGATAAGCCCCAGGCATTTTTAAACTTCAGGCGTGTCGGAGACCATACTCGGCTTTACCCCTTAGGGGCTTTTTCCTAATAATTCCTTACGAATGCAGGAGTGTACTTGACAAAACAGGATTTTTTTTATACAGTAAAAGTAGTAATAACACTAAGAATGTAACAATAAATTTGTCCGGTTGTAATAGGATATAGGATAGGTCGGAGGGACAGATGTATGAATAAATGGAAAAGAATATGTGGGGTGGCATTGACGGCGGCGCTGGTAATGGGGATGATGGCCCCCTCCTATGCAGCAAAAAGGAAGAAGATTACTACGGTTGCCGTGCGGATTGAGGCAGAAATTGAATTGGGCTCTAAATACGGAGACGAAAACATTGAGGTCGAGGTTAAAGGGAAGAATTATACCTACGATTATTATGAGATTGAAAATTTCGGCTTTGAATGGATGGAGGAGGATGTACCGGAGATTACCATATATCTGCGTGCCGACGAGGGATATTATTTTTCCCTTACGAAAGCTTCTGCGGTAAAGGTAAACGGCGCTACTTATGTCCAGGCCGCCAAACAGGATTCCGGTGAGACGTTTGCGCTTCGGGTGAAGCTGCCCCCCATGTCAGAGATGATGGGGGATGAGACGGAAGTCACCTTAGGCAGCACAGGTTATGCCCAATGGGGGGAAATACGGGGGGCCGGAAGCTATGAACTTCGCCTATACCGCAATGGCAGCGGGATAGGGGCTACTTATCAAAGCACGGATCAACTCTTTTATGATTATACCTCCTTGATGAATAAGCCAGGTTCTTATCAGGTGAAAGTGCGTGCTGTAAATAAAGCAAACCCGGAGAAGAAGGGGGGCTGGATGGAGTCGGAGCCGATTACGGTGAGCGAGGAAATGGCCCAGTCGATCCGGAGCGGCAGTACGGCGGGGGTGCCCATGCGGGGGGACTGGAAAGAAGAAAACGGCCAATGGAAATATATACACGAAGATGGGTCCTGCACCAAGAACGACTGGGAAGAAATTAATAACGAATGGTATTTCTTTAATGAAGACGGGGTTATGCAAACCGGATGGGTTGAGTGGAAGGGCGAAAAGTATTATTGCATGGAAGGGTCCGGGAAGATGCTAAAGGGTGGCACCACCCCGGACGGCTATCTGCTAGATTCGGATGGACGGCTGAAAAACGATTAAAGGTATTGGGTTCCATTCGTTGGCATTATGCCGGTTAGTGGAGCGATTGGCTAACGGCCCCGCCAGGAATGGCGGGGTCTTTCATTTGGTATACCCGGTAATATTCCTTGGTTTCCTGGTTCTTGACGGTTTCAGACCGGTTCATGGCGAGGAATTTTACTAATTCATAACAGTCAATCCAGATTTCGTTATTCCCCTCTTTTTGCGATTCGTCAAAAATTAACTGCATCCCGAAATGGAGGTGGGGCTCATTAATGTTGTTGGTATTTTCTGTCCGGCTGTATCCGGTTCTCCCTAAATATCCGATAACGTCCCCGGCCTGGACATAGCTGCCTTCTTTGAGGGTTTTATGGTAAGGGTAGTTTTTCCGAAGATGGGCGTAATAATAGTACCGTTTTTGGTCAAAGCTTCGGATGCCCAGCCGCCAGCCGCCATATTGGTTCCATCCCATGGCCTCTACATAGCCGGATTCTACTGCAATTACGGGAGTCCCTACCTGCCCCATAAGGTCGTGGCCCAGGTGTTGCCGTTTAAAACCATAGCTGCGGGAAACGCCGAAATCATCAAAGTCTTGATAAGGATAGTTTTTGGCGATGGGGGAGAAAGCTTTCAGGCCATATTTGGTGACCCAGATTGGTTCACCGGCAGCCTCATCTGGAATCTGAATATCATAAGTGCCAACCATTCCGCCCAGAACGGCGCTGTAGGCCTCCAGGTAGTAAGGATAATATTTCATGTCGGCAGTGAGGGACTCCATGGTGGCGCCTTCCTGCAATTTTTTTACCAAATCATCCATATGGTCAGGGCGGAAACGGGAAAAATCACCGCCATAACGCGCCCCCAGATAGGCCAGCAGTTCCAGCCAGTTTGGATGGACATCCTGCCCGTAGCTGTCTACATCAAGCCGTAATGCCTGCCGCATAGCATCTGCGGTTACATTGAAGTCTACCCATTTAATGAAATGGCCGGCGTTCGAATCGCTGGCTTTTGTGCTGGAAGTTACGGCTTCCCGCATAGGGGGCGGGGCGGCCTGGGGAAACAGCATGCTGGTAAGGATGGCAAGGGCCACCAGCTCTGCCAGAATAAACACAGATGCGCCTTTCGACAAGAGGGGCTGGGGGCTGGGGCTGTTTTGCTTCACTTTCATCAAATGACCTCCCTTTTCTATATGCACGCCAGACCCCTTTGTAAAGTGTGCCAGAAAATGCTTTTCCGGAATTTCGTGTTCCATCCGGCCCCAAACGGGAATCATGGGCGGCATATGCGTGTTGCTTTTCCGGAGGTTTGATGTGCATGAACATATATTGGCATAATTATATATGCGGGAGGAATAGAAGAATATGTCCACCTTTCCAATTTTGCTTATAAGTTTATAATTTCCATATCATCAGGCACATAGAGGTTGCCGTGATAATATAGTTTGCCTTCGGCTAAATAACGTTCTTTTCTTTGGCCATAGGATATATCTTCCGTGTGCCATAATACCAGGTTGGGGATATTCAGCCCCTGTGCCAGCTCGCAGGCTTCTTTAACCGTGCTGTGGTGTTTTTCGTAAGGCTTAAACCGTTCCCGCTCCTGGTACAGGCAGAAAGCTTCATGGAGCAGCCAGCTGCTGCCTTCCACATAAGGCTTACAGACAGGGTTGTAGGGTTCGTCCCCGGCGCAGGTTAACCGCCGGCCGTTTTTCAGGACGGTGCTAAATCCATATTGTTTCGCTTTGGTAGAATGGATGTCAAAGAATGTTACGTCATAGTCCAATAGGTGTAAAGTTTCGCCGTCATGAACCGGAACCAGGTGGATTCGCCTGCCAATCAGTTGGCACAATCCGCTTTGGAGGGTAAGGCGGCAGATCGTATCAATGGAGGGGGCCAGGCCTTCATGGCAATATACGGCCAGGTCGCCCTCGTAGGCCCCATTTTTAATACGGGTGGCAATGAAGCGGATCATCCAGACAATGCCCAGCAGGTGGTCGGTATGTTCGTGGGTAATAAAAATATCGTGGATTTGCCCTAAATCTACTTCCATTTCCTCTAGGATCCGCAAAATGCCATTGCCGCCGCCGGCGTCTACCATGAAATAGCGTTGGCCATCACGGATAGCAAA
This sequence comes from uncultured Lachnospiraceae bacterium, assembly GCA_910584845.1. Lineage (GTDB taxonomy): Bacteria > Bacillota > Clostridia > Lachnospirales > Lachnospiraceae > Brotaphodocola. Next base: position 11,539 of record CAJUDH010000027.1, on the reverse strand, counting down.
GCAGGTATTGTAATAACGGGTTACGGCGGCATTGCCGGTGCCAAATACGTATAATTGTTCCATATTGAGGACCTCCTATATGTTTTTGAAAACGGAAGGGGCAAACGCCGGCGGCGTTGCCTGGGGATAGCCGGCATGCTTTAAGTTTTCCCGTTAGTGCCTGCGGTTTGCCGTATAAAGCAATGTGCATCCCCATGGGGCGTTTTTGCTTCATAGGATGTGCTTTCCTATGGAACAAAAAAAGGCCCTGCCGAATCACAGGGCCATACTTAACTGGAGACAATAGGACTCGAACCTACGACCCTCTACACGTCAAGCAGATGCTCTCCCAGCTGAGCTATATCTCCATGACAGTTATTATAAGCGAAAAAAGGATATTTGGCAAGTGGTTTTCGGCGAAAAAAGAGAAAAATTGATGGAAATCCATTGTGGAACCGCGGGAATCTGTGATACAATTATTTACTGGAGAAGGAAATTATGCTGATAATGGATATGGGAGGAAGATATGAGGGACTTAGCTTATTTGAAACTATTGGCGCAGGAATATCCGAATTTAAAGTCGGCATCCAGTGAGATCATTAATCTTATGGCCATATGCCAGCTTCCCAAAGGGACGGAATATTTTTTCAGCGACCTTCATGGGGAATATAGGGCATTTATCCATTTGCTGCGCAGTGCTTCCGGCATTATCCGGGAAAAGATCCGGGATACGTTCGGGCATATTATTCCTGAGGACGAGCAGGTGGAGCTGGCAAATTTGATCTATTATCCGGTTCAAAACCTGGACAAGATGGTTAAAGACGGAAGAGATATGGAAGACTGGCGGAGAATTACCATCTATCGCCTGGTACAGATTTGCAGGGAAGTGTCTTCCAAATATACCCGGTCTAAGGTGAGGAAGAAGATGCCGAAGGAATTTGCCTATGTGATTGACGAATTGCTGCATGTGGATTATAACGATGACAATAAACGGATATATTATGAAGAGATTATCCGCTCAGTCATTGAAACCCAGGTGGGGGACGCGTTTATCATTGCCTTGTGTGAATTGATCCAGAACCTGACCATAGACAGTTTACACATTATTGGCGATATATTTGACCGGGGGCCCAGGGCAGACATTATTATGGATGAACTGATGCAGTTCCATGACGTGGATATCCAATGGGGCAACCATGACGTTTCCTGGATGGGCGCTTCCACAGGCAATGAAGCCTGTGTGTGCAATGTGTTGCGGATTGCCATCAGCTATAATAGCTTTGATGTGCTGGAGGATGGATATGGCATTAACCTGCGGCCTTTATCTATGTTTGCCGCCCGCGTATACAAAGACGACCCCTGTGCCCTGTTTACGCCTAAAATCTTAGACGAGAATATTTATGATGTGGTTGACCCGGGCCTGGTGGCAAAGATGCACAAAGCCATTGCCGTAATCCAATTTAAAGTGGAAGGCCAAATTATCAAACGCCATCCGGAATATGAGATGGACGGCCGCCTGCTTTTGGAGGCCGTGGACTATAAAAAAGGTACCGTGTCCATAAAGGGCAGAGAATATCCTTTGCTGGATAACAATTTCCCGACGGTTGACCCGGCAGACCCGCTGAAGTTAAGCGGCGAGGAACAGGACTTGCTGTATACGCTTACGCTTTCCTTTAAACACAGCAATTTACTCCATAAGCATATCCGGTTTCTGTATTCCAACGGCACCCTTTATAAATGCTATAACGGCAACTTGCTGTACCACGGATGCATCCCCATGAAAGAAGACGGGAGCTTTGAAGAAATGAACTGTGACGGGAAAATGCTATCCGGGAAAGCCTTGATGGATTTTATTGCTGAAGAAATCCATAAAGCGTATTTTTTGAAAGAAGGGGATCCACAGAAAGAGAAAGCCAGGGATTTTATGTGGTATTTGTGGTGCGGGGCAAAGTCCCCCGTGTTTGGCAAAGACCGGATGGCCACTTTTGAAAATTATTTTGTCGAAGACAAATCTACCCATAAAGAACGGATGAACCCATATTATCAGTTAAGCCAGCAAGTTGAAGTCTGCAATAAAATTTTGGCGGATTTCGGGCTGTTCGGAGAGGGCACCCATATTATTAACGGCCATGTGCCGGTGAAGATTAAAGATGGGGAAACGCCGGTAAAGGCAGACGGCAAGCTGTTTATTATTGACGGGGGGCTTTCCAAAGCATACCAGAGGCACACGGGGATTGCCGGTTACACGTTAATTTACAATTCCCATCATTTGGCTTTGGCAGAACATAAGACTTTTGAGCCCCAAAAAGAGAATACGCCAAAGGTTTCCATTGTGGAAAAGATGAAGAAACGAGTAATGGTTTCAGACACGGACAGGGGCGTGGAATTGAGGGAAAAGATTGCCGACTTGAAAGAACTGGTGGCGGCTTACCGATGTGGCGACATCCGGGAACAAAGATCGGAGGCTTAAAAATGGAGAAGGGAAAAGAAGGGTTTTTACGGGGGCTAAGGGCGGCGCTTTCCGGAGAGGTGCCACCGGAAGCCGTCAGGTCCCATTTGCAATATTACGACGGGTACATCCGGTCGGAAATCGAGAAGGGACGGACCGAATACCAAGTTGTGGAGGAGCTGGGGGATGCCCGGTTAATCGCCAAGTCCATTATAGACGCCACACCGGGCGGAGGGCAGGGCGCCTATGAGGAGTACGGCGGCAGCTACCGGGAACAGGAAACCGGATCCCGGCAAGAAGGGCAAGGCCCCGGTTTTTATTTCCGTAGATGGTATGGGAAGGCGCTATTGCTGGCAGCAGTAGCCATGGCCCTCGCATTGGCCCTTATGGTAATCGGAGGGTTTTTGGCTTTGATTATCCCTTTCATCCCTTTCGCCATTTTAATTATATTTGTAATCTGGATATTTGAAAAAATGTCCCGGCAGTGAGAAAGGACCTGCCGGGGCATTTTTTGCGTTTTTTATTTAAAAATTTTCCATTTAAGGGTTGACGGATAAATGTTTTAAATGTATAATGAATCCGTAATAAGATTTAACAAATATGTAACATTTTGAAATCGAATTTTAAAATTTATAGAATAAGTGTAGTAAAGGACATTTCACCGATCCCTGTCAGGCCATAACACCTGCGTAGAATGGAGGAAAACATGAAAAAATATGGATGGTACCTTGTTGCTGCTATGATGTCTGCCGGCGTAATGATGTGGGAAGCGCCAATGGTGTCTTATGCGGAGCCAATAGCGGCCCAATCAGCGGAGGCTTCCGAAACAGAAGAGGATGAGGAAGATACCGGGGACGGCATTGCATCCCCGATTGTAGAAGTTGCCAATGAGGATGAAATTACCGATGAAGAAAACGGCCCGGACCTAGCAATCCAGGCAGCGGCCCAGGCGAAGGCAAAAGCGGAAGAAGAGGCAAGAATGGCTGCGGAAGCGGCAGAAGCCATGAACAACCGCCGCAAAAATTTAGTGTCCTACGCCCTCCAGTTTGTAGGGAACCCATACCGTACCGGTGGGAATGACCCCCATACCGGGGCTGACTGTTCCGGGTTTGTGAAATATGTTATGCAGTATGGCGCCGGCGTTTCCATGAACCGTTCTTCCAGTAGCCAGGCTACCCAGGGGACGGCAATCAGTGCCAGCCAGATGCAGCCAGGGGATTTGATTTTTTATGGAAACGGGTCCCGGATTAACCATGTGGCTATGTATATTGGGGACGGGCAAATTGTCCATGCGTCCACACATCGGACAGGGATCAAGATTTCAAATTGGAATTACCGTACGCCGGTGAAGATCATAAGCGTTTTGGGTTAAAGGTATTTTCGTACATAGGGGTAAAGCCTTTCGCATTTTGGCACAGGAAGCGTGCCGGAAAAAATGCCTTTTGGGGCGGGGCTTTCATAACAACAACGACAGCAAAAGCCAGACGGGAGAGCCGCCTGGCTTTTTTGGGAGTATAAATAATTAATAAGGCTGAAGAAAATAATTTAAGGGGAATTTATTTTCTTCTTTTTAATTATACTAAATGTGCATACAAAAAGCAAGTCAAATACTGCGGTTGGAAGAATTTTGAATGGCAGGGCGGCAGAGGGGGCGTCCCCTGAAAATAAAAAATCAAGTATTTGCGAATAATCTGTGGCGGAATAGCCATACTACCCATGTAACAAATTTAATGGATGAACCAGGAGGTAGAACCATGAAAGACAATTATAACGATATGGACAACAGCAGGAATTGCCACAACAACAATCAAAACAACAATCAGAACAACAGCCAGAACAGCAGCCGCAACAGCAGCCAGAATAACAACCGCAACAGCAGCCAGGATTCCAGCCGCAACAGCAACCAGAACAGCAGCCGCAACAGCAGCCAGAATAACAACCGCTAACCTGGTTTGGCGGATCTGGTTGGAAACGTGTTGCAAGGCATGGCCGAAAGGCCAAAACAGTAATAAAAAGGCAAGAAGAAAAGGCCGTCCCGGGACAAGGGGCGGCTTTTTACATATAATAATGGTAAAAGAGACAAGATAGGCGACAATGATATGTGGTATGTAATCAGTGCGGCACAATTGGAACAGTATCTGGAAGAGGGCCGATGGATTTATCTGGTTGACTTGCGGGACTGGGATTCCTTTATGCGGGGCCATATACCGGGGGCGGTGAACATCCCGGACGAGGAGCTGTGGAACCGGGTGGGTGAACTGCCCAGGGACCAGTTAATCGTATTGTACTGTTACCGGGGCCCCCGCAGCATGTTGGCGGCCAGGCAGCTGGCCCGCTGCGGGTATCAGGCAGCAGATGTCTATGGGGGGATAGAGGCATACAGGGGGAGGATTGAGTGGTAAGCCTTTGCCTGCCAAGGGGACGGAGGATAACACATAAAAATTTGAAATTTTGGAAGGCTGTCGTTGACAATGGTATGAGCAGGCTTTAAAATAGTATTGCTAAGGAGAGGGCCGTGGAAGGGGCAGCCACGGAAAGCGGGCGAAGGAGGGGGAATATGAAATTTATGTTTGCGTCTGATATTCACGGTTCGGCGTTTTATTGCCGAAAACTGGTGGAGCAGTACAAAAAAAGCGGTGCAGGCCGATTGGTTTTGTTGGGTGACTTATTGTACCATGGCCCCCGTAACGACTTGCCCAGGGAGTATGCGCCCAAAGAAGTTATAGGGATGCTTAACCAGTTAAAGGAAGAGGTCTATGCCGTCCGGGGCAACTGCGAGGCAGAGGTGGACCAGATGGTGCTGGAATTTCCGGTGATGGCGGAGTATGCAATACTGGAGCTTAACGGGCGGGCTTTTTATGCCACCCATGGCCATGTGTACCATGAAAATCATATGCCGCCTATGAAAAAAGGGGACGTGTTGGTTTATGGCCACACCCATGTTCCCATGGCAAAAGCCCAGGGCCCTTTTTATGTATTGAACCCTGGTTCCGTATCTTTGCCGAAGGGGGGGAATCCGCCTACTTACGCCATCTTGGAAGGCCGGGAGTTCCGGGTTCTGGATTTTGAAGGCAATGTGGTGGCAAAGACGGTTTTTTCATAATGTCAAGAGAAAGGTGATTTATGTCGGAACGAACATTGGAATTGTTGGCGCCCTGCCATTTTGGCTTGGAGGCCGTGCTGAAAAGGGAAATTCAAGATCTGGGATATGAAATATCCCAGGTGGAAGACGGCCGGGTTTCCTTTTGGGGGGACGCGGCGGCTGTTTGCAGGGCTAATATTTTTTTGCGGACCGCGGAGCGGGTTTTGATCAAAGTAGGCAGTTTCCGGGCGGTTACGTTTGAAGAGCTGTTCCAGGAGACCAAGGCGGTCGCCTGGGAAAAATGGATTCCCCCGGAAGGGAAATTTTGGGTGAAAAAGGCGGGTTCTGTGAAAAGCAGGCTGTTTAGCCCTACCGATATCCAGTCAATTATGAAAAAGGCCATGGTTGAGCGGATGAAGAAAGCATATGGCATGGAAGTGGTTCCGGAGACCGGCAGCAGTTTTCCCTTAAGGGTGTTTTTGTACAAGGATCAAGTGACGGTTGGGCTGGACACCACCGGGGAATCCCTGCACAAACGGGGCTACCGGAAGCTGGCCAGCAAGGCGCCTATAGAGGAAACACTGGCGGCGGCGTTGATTTTATTGACCCCGTGGAAAAGGGACCGGATTTTAGTGGACCCGTTTTGCGGGAGCGGTACATTTCCCATAGAGGCAGCCATGATTGCCGCTAATATGGCCCCCGGAACAAACCGTTCTTTTATAGCGGAGGGCTGGGGAGGGCTTATTTCCCGTAAATATTGGTACCAGGCCATGGATGAAGCGGCCAGCCGGCAGAACCTGGAGGTTTCCGTGGACATACAGGGGTATGATGCAGACGGGGATATTGTTAAGGCTGCCAGGGCAAATGCGGAAGCCGCCGGGGTGGGGCAGCTGATCCATTTCCAGCGGCGGCCGGTGGGGGAATTGAGCCATCCGAAAAAGTATGGCTTTTTGATTACAAACCCGCCCTATGGGGAACGCATGGAGGAAAAAAGCGGCCTGCCGGCCATCTATACCCAGCTGGGCCAGCGGTATCAGGCGTTGGATGCCTGGTCCGCCTATATTATTACGGCTTATGAAGATGTGGAAAAATATATGGGGCGCAAGGCGGATAAAAACAGGAAGATTTATAACGGGATGATGAAGGCCTATTTTTATCAGTTTATGGGGCCTAAGCCGCCGAGGCGGAAAGCGGACAATGCCAGTGGTTAACCGGAAATGTTTGAAGTTAGGTATGGCAGGCCTGGCCTTTTGCCTGTTGTGGGGGTGCAGCTTCCCCCGGGGCCAAAGGCCGGGGAAGCCCCCTGACAGCCAGGAAGGGGAGGCTGTAGCCGAAAGCCAGGCTGCCACTGCCCAACAAAGGCTGCAGGAAGATAGCCAGGCACCAAAAGGGCCGGCAAAGCGCGGCCAAGGGGAAGGGCAGGCACAGCAGGAAAGCCGGCAACAAAAGATCAACCGGATTTTGGAAGACAGCCATTTTCCGCTGCCCGCCCGCTATGACGCCAGGGAAGAAGGGCGGGTAGCCCCGGTACAAGACCAAGGGGAGCTGGGGACTTGTTGGGCTTTTGCTTCTTTGCTTGCGTTGGAAAACGTATTGCTGCCAGAGGAGGCTTGGGATTTTTCGGAGGATCATATGTCTCATGATCCCAATTTTATTTTAGGCCAGGAAAATGGCGGTGAATATACGATGTCCATGGCCTATTTGCTGTCCTGGAGGGGGCCTGTGACCGAAGAGCAGGATGTTTATGGGGACGGGGTTTCCCCCGAAGGGCTGGAGCCGGTGAAGCATGTACAGGAAATCCGGATTTTGTCAGGGGGGGACCAAGAAGAAATCAAACGGGCTGTACTGGCGTGTGGAGGCGTGCAAAGTTCCCTTTATACTACCTTGCAAAATGAGCAGAGCGAGTCGGAATACTATAACCGGGAGAAGAAGGCTTATTGCTACCCTCATGACACATCACCCAACCATGATGTGGTAATTGTGGGCTGGGACGACAATTTCCCGAAAGAGTCGTTTTTAACGCCGGTTCCGGAGGATGGCGCTTTTTTATGCCAAAACAGCTGGGGGCGTGAATTTGGTGAAGACGGTTTTTTCTATGTATCTTATTATGACGGGAATTTAGGAAAGACGAACATTGTTTACAGTGGAGTGGAAGAGGTAGGCAACTACGATTCCCTATACCAAAGCGATTTGTGCGGATGGATCGGGCAGCTGGGATATGGGGAGGATACGGCATGGGCGGCCAATGTATATACCGCAAGGGACGACGGGCAAGTGGCCGCGGTAGGGTTTTATGCAACGGGGAGGGACACGGAGTACCAGGTGTACGCCATGGGACAAGTCCCAGAGAATCCGGAACGGATGCTTCAGGCCAAAGGGAAACCGTTGGCTGAAGGCTGTTTAAAACAGGCCGGGTATTATACCATCCCTTTGGATGAGCCGGTGGACATAAAAGCCGGCGAACGCTTTGCCGTGATGGTCCGGCTGGCCACCCCGGGGACGGTCCATCCCATTGCCATTGAGTACAATGCTAAGGACGGTAAAAGCAAAATTGATTTAAGCGACGGCGAGGGCTATATCAGCCCTGGGGGGAAACGTTGGGAACGGGTAGAGGAAGGCCAGGAATGTAATATTTGCCTGAAAGCCTACGCGTATATTCGCTAAGATAAAGGAGTGGAAGATGAAGCACAGGATTATTTTTGCCACGGGCAACGCAGGGAAAATGAGGGAGATACGCCTGATCTTGGGGGATTTGGGATGTGAAATCCTATCAATGGAAGAAGCAGGCGCAGACCCAAAGATCGTGGAAAACGGGGAAACTTTTGGGGAAAATGCGGAAATCAAAGCGAGGGCCGTTTGGGAATGTACGGGGGATATTGTATTGGCTGACGATTCCGGGCTGGTCGTGGATTACTTGGGCGGGGAGCCTGGGATTTATTCGGCCCGTTATATGGGGGAAGATACGCCGTATTCCCTGAAAAACCAGGCTATTTTGGAACGGCTGGAAAAGGCCCGGGGGCAGGAGCGGTCGGCGCGGTTTATCTGCAATATTGCAGCGGTTTTGCCGGACGGCCGAGTTGTGCATACGGAAGCCGCCATGGAAGGCGTGATTGCCCGGGAGCCGGCAGGGGACGGGGGGTTTGGCTACGACCCGATTTTAATGGTTCCGGAATACGGGGTTACGTCCGCACAACTGACCATGGAACAGAAAAACCGGATCAGCCATAGGGGGAAGGCTTTGGAAGCGATGAAACAGGAATTGAGGAAAATTCTTGGGGAGGAATCCGAATGAAAATTTTAATTGTGAGTGATACCCATCGCAAAGACGACCATTTAAAACAGGTAATAAAAGAACAGGCGCCCTTTGATATGCTGATCCATTTGGGGGACATCGAGGGGAGCGAGCTGGAAATCGGGGATTGGGTAGATGAAGGCTGCCAGCTGCAAATCGTCATGGGGAATAACGACTTTTTTTCCACCCTGGAGCGGGAGGTCGAACTGGAGGTGGAAGGGCACCGCATTTTGCTGACCCACGGGCATTACTACAATGTATCTTTGGGTCCGGAATGGCTGTACCAGGAAGCGGAGGAACGGGGCTGCGACATTGCCATGTATGGGCATACCCATCGGCCTTATTTGGGGAAACGCGGCAATGTGACTTTGCTGAATCCGGGAAGCCTCTCCTATCCCCGCCAGGAAGGCCGTAAGCCTTCTTATATGATGATGTATATTAAGGAGGATGGAAGCGTGTGCTATGAGCAGCACTTCATTTCCTAGCGCCCGGCAAAATGCACGCCATGCGCATTTTGCCGGGGAAAAAGCGGATAAAAAGGGAAAAAAGAAGAGGAAGTGGAAGCAATTTTTTGGAAAATTTTTTGTTGACAAAGTGGAATGATTGTTATATAATAGGCTTTGCGTCGGTCAGGGTCGTTGGTGATGCAGGATGACAGCATTCCATGTTCCGGGGTGTGGCTCAGTTTGGCTAGAGCGCCTGGTTTGGGACCAGGAAGCCGCAGGTTCGAATCCTGTCACCCCGATTGAAACACCGGTGTTTCAAAACTTTAATATTGTTATTTATAAGCGGGTGTAGTTCAATGGTAGAACACCAGCCTTCCAAGCTGGATACGTGGGTTCGATTCCCATCACCCGCTTTTTTGTCGGTCATTTGCAATGGGGCAGGTGGAACGGTTTGTTCCTTCCTGCTTTTTTTGTACTGCAAAGCAAAGTGCCTATGCATAAAAACCCTTCCGGGCGGGATGGCGCGTTACACAAAAGGCGGCTGCCACCCCGGGGATAGCAAGGGCCTGGCCGGCAAATAATAGAAACGGGTATTTGTGGCTGCTATGAGGAGGAAAATTATGTTGGAATTGATTACGGGCATTAACGGAAAGGTCAATGGCTTTGTCTGGGGGCTCCCCATGCTGGTCCTTTTAGTAGGGACCGGCATTTTGATGACATGCCTGACGAAAGTGTTTCAAATATCCCATTTCGGGTATTGGATGAAACATACATTAGGGAGCATTTTTACAGATAAGCACATTACTGCCCATACAGGCAAAGAGGACAAATCAATCACCCAATTTCAGTCCTTGTGTACGGCTTTGGCCGCTACCATCGGAACCGGCAACATTGTAGGCGTGTCTTCGGCATTGCTGTTTGGCGGCCCGGGGGCAATCTTTTGGATGTGGATCGTGGCATTCTTCGGAATGATGACAAATTATTCAGAGAATGTGCTGGGCATTTATTACCGCAGAAAGAGCAATAAGGGCGAGTGGAGCGGAGGCGCCATGTACTATTTGCGGGACGGGCTCGGGGCAAAAAGGGGCATGAAACCGGTTGGGGCAGTATTGGCCGTGCTTTTTTCCGTATTTTGCCTGCTGGCTTCTTTTGGGATCGGAAATATGAGCCAAATCAATTCCATTGCCGGAAACATGAAGGCAGCTTTTGGCATTCCAAACGTGGTAAGCGGCATTTTGCTGATGATCCTGGCGGGGCTGGTGGTTTTGGGGGGGATCAAACGTATTGCTTCTGTAACGGAAATGCTGGTACCTTTTATGGCAATCTTTTATATTGTAGGTTCCCTTATCCTGTGTATCAGGAATGCAGGGCAGGTCATCCCTGCCTTTGCTTCCATTTTTAAAGGGGCATTTGCCATGAAGGCAGTAGGCGGCGGCATTGTCGGATCGGGGATTAAGATGGCTGTTACCTGGGGCATGAAACGTGGTGTGTTTTCCAATGAAGCCGGCCTTGGCTCTTCCGTTATGGTCCACTCCAGCTCTAATGTAAGGGAGCCGGTCCGCCAGGGGATGTGGGGGATTTTTGAGGTGTTTGCCGACACCATTGTGGTATGCAGCTTGACTGCTTTGACGGTTCTGACTTCCGGCCTGGTGGATTTGGATACTGGTGTGGTAATCAGCCAGGCAGAAGGTTCCGCTTTGGTTGGGGAGGCTTTTGCCAAAGTGTTTGGCCAATGGGGCCCCATGTTTATTGCGGTTGCCATTTTGCTGTTTGCTTTTTCAACGGTTTTGGGGTGGAGCCACTATGGGTCCAAGGCGTTTGAATATTTGTTTGGTTCTGGGGCAATCATTGTCTATCAGGTGATTTTTATCGTATTTATTTTGTGCGGCGCTACCATGAGCCTGGAATTGGCCTGGGATTTGTCAGATACGTTTAACGGGCTGATGGCCATCCCTAACTTGATCGGCGTGTTGGCACTGTCTCCAATTGTCTGCGAAATAACCAAGAATTATGTAGACCGCCGTATTCGGGGGATCAATACAGAGCCGATGCTGTCGGCATTTCCGGATATTCAAAAAGCGCAGGAACAGGAATTGGATGGAAGTGAATAACCAAAACGGCAGGCAACACATAGGGGCAAAAAAATTTGGCCCCTATGTGAAAAAGTGCTTGCTTTTTGTACTATATTATGGTAAAATGTAATCCGTCGCCAAGTGGCGGAGCTTATAGGATATTTTGAGTCTGTAGCTCAGCTGGATAGAGCAACGGCCTTCTAAGCCGTGGGTCGGGGG
>CAJUDH010000026.1 GCA_910584845.1 uncultured Lachnospiraceae bacterium | reverse complement strand
AACGAAAAGCGGATAAAGGTATCCCTTGGAAACATGAGCCCGTTGGAGTACAGGAGGGGCCTTGGCCTAGCTGCTTAGCCAGTTCAAGAAAATGTCCGCACCCCCGATTGTGAAATTTTTTCTGTAAATAGTGTTTTGAAAGGTCTTCTATGATAAAATAAAAAATCATAGGAGGCTTTTTATTATGGCAAGAGAAAAGGAACCGGTACACAGAGTACAGATGACAGAAGGAAAATGAAATATCATCAACCAGCTTTTGGAAGGGTACGGCATCCAATCCGCTGAAGACATCTAGGATGCCCTCAAAGACCTCCTTGGCGGGATCATCAAGGAGACAATAACCTATACATTTAACATCGAAAGATCGGTAAGAGATGAAAAATAAGAGGATTTCTTAATTCGGAACAGATTGCGGAAATAGAAAGAGAAACTGACCATTGGAAGATGGAAATGTAACACAGAGACAACAGCAGAAAGCGGCATAACAGCAGAAAACTGCTTTGTACATAAATTTGAATAACATATTAGCCAAAGGGCGTTACATCTTCTATGATGGACGCCTTTTTTCGGTGCGCCTGAAGGCGCACGTTGCTAATGTTGAACATCCCTAATCTGCTCAAGTAGTGGGAAGGATACAACCAAGACCAAAGGTGCCCATCGTGAGCTGGGATATGAAGAAAGGTGGAGGCAAATCTCGGGTGCGACGAACAGAAATTACATTAGGCTAACACAATATGAGCAGGAGACTGTAATCAATTTCAATGCAGAGGATCCGCATGCGACAGTTTACACCCGTGATAAAGCTGTTATGAAAAAACTTGACGCATTAGTTACCGAGTTCCCAGAGGTCTTTCAGTGCATAGGCAAAACGGATATCGACAAGACCTATACAATGTCAAAATCACGTGTTAAATACCATAAGCTGAGAAGGATATCTGGGGCAAAGGGAGAGCAGTCAAGAGAAGTGATGAAAAAAGTCATCTTAAAACAGCAAGTGTTACTAATAGTCCGTTGACTTATAAGTAACGTGATGGATAATGATATGTGGAGGTATTTTCTATGATTGCTGAAAAAGTAGGACAGCGAATTAAACAACTTCGCAACGAGCAGGGATTGAGTCAAGAAAAGCTTGCTTTAAAAGCTGAACTAGATAGAACGTATTTAGCAGGAGCTGAATTGGGGAAAAGAAATATTTCACTTAAAAGTTTAGAGAAGATAGTAAATGCTCTGAATGTTTCTTTTGGTGATTTCTTTAAGGGAATATAACTGTTGACTATAAGTAACAATTAAGGTATAATTATGGAGGTACAGACATGAAATTGATGATTCAAGACCCCACCTATGCAGCAAGTATGAGGCTTGGAGAAGCGCTGATTGACGCATGTAATAAGGGGCAAGACGGAGCTGGAGCTTTTGCATTTGCAGAAGAGAATGGAATTGATTTGTTTTTGGGTGATCCAGACTTTAGCGATTACATTAAAACTCATAAGTATGAGTTGGTTGTCGGTACTGATTCAATTACTGATCCGAAGGCGGTTACAAGGTTAAGAGCATATTGCAAACTTTACCATAATTTAACTGTATACGGTTATGTTCATGATTCAAAAAAGTATTTATTTCATCCTAAGATTACTTGGTTTGAAACAACGGCAGGTGGCCTGTCTATTATTGGATCGGGCAATTTGACTGAGCGTGGGTTGTATCATAACATCGAAATGTATTCATATAATGAGTTACATAATACAGACTTCACAAAGCTTAAAATTGACTGGCAGGATTGGTTAGATTATTCGATCAATAATAATCTTATATTTGATATTAATGATCCGATTATTGATCATGCCGTTAATCTAAGTGCTGCAAAAAAAGCAAAATCATTTTCGGCACCTAAATCTTCGGCAGGAAAGATGGTTGCTCCGGATTCTTCACTATTGGCGTTGTATAAAACCCAGCCCCAAACTACATCTGTACGCAAGCCTGTTACTGTGTCTATGCTTAGAAAGACTAAACCTAAAAAGTCATCAGCCATAATAGCAACACCGATTCCTACCGTAGAACCAGTAGTAGTTGCACCAACAATTAGCCCAGTTTGGACAGTTTCTACTACAGACAGAATTTTGGTGGCTGAAATTCCAAAAGCAAGCACTAGATGGAAGCAGATTAATTTTGATAAAGCATCTTTTCAAAACTATTTTGGAGCTACGCCTCGGGGTACTAGTGGTACCTATAGGATTCTTCTGAAGAACGTTGATTCAGCAGGGACATTGGGGGCTACAGAATCAAGACCAAGTGTTTCGGTAGCTAGCCACAATTGGCGGTTTGAAATAAGTGCGGCTAGTGGACTTCCTTATCCGAGCGGAACGAACAGACCTTATGTTGTTTTCTCGGAGGCATCTACAAGATCGTTCCTTTATGAATTACTGATGCCGGGAGATTCAAGATACTTCGAAGTAGATAGTTTTGTAAAATTATGGAAAAGAGCCAATGGTGTGTCTGGCATTGCTAGATTTATCACAGATGTAAGCACCATTAAACCAAGCACTCCAAGCCTTGGGCTCTGGAAAGTTTAAATATGGATACAAGTGTTAAGACAGTCCATTATCTAGGCAGTAAAGCTCGTATGTTAACTCCAATCAAGAAATATATAGATGAGCTTACCCATGGAAATGGAAGAATATGTGATTTGTTTTGTGGCTCAGGAGTAGTATCTGAGTATTTGCTTAAACAGTATGACGTATTAGCAGTAGATATTCAAAACTATTCAAAAGTGTACTGTGAAGCACGTTTGTTGGGATTGCCAAAAGATTTCGATTATAAAAGAATTATAGCCAGAATAAAAGAATCCGAACCAAGAAGAACCAACTTGATAGTTTACAAGCCTATTCTTGTTTATGAGGACGAGTGTAGAGACTCATTATTATCCAGGGAGTTGGAGCCAATCTATGAGGTTATTGAAAAAGGATCTTTGTATGCCTACTTAAATAATCTGCCTTATAGTGAAACGGATCTTTCCCCTTCTCTTGAAAAAGCTTTTGCTATGGTTAAAGACACCAAGGGAATAGATTTACAATCTTTGGATTCAATTATCACGCGTTATTATGGAGGATTGTACTTTTCTTTTAAACAAGCTATTGATATTGATGCAATTTCTTCATATGCCTTTGCACAAAATGAAAGGGTTAAGAATGCAATGTTGGCAGCACTTATGGGTGCTACAACTGACGTGGTAAATACTATTGGAAAGCAATTTGCTCAGCCATTAAAAGTAAGAAATAAAGATGGTTCTTTAAAAAAGAATCTGGCAAAAAAAATTTTGTCTGATAGAGAATTAGATGTTTTTGAACAATTTGAAAAATGGATGCAATACTATATAGAATTACCGCGAAATACGCATGATTTTGAAATAATCTGTGATGACTATATAGAAGTTTTGAAAAGATTGCAGCCTGGTCATGTAGAGGTTATTTATGCCGATCCGCCTTATACGCGATACCATTATAGCCGTTATTATCATATTCTTGAGACTATTTGCTTGCACGATAATCCACAAATATCGACTACATTTCCTAATGGGAAAGGTGGATTAAGTAGAGCAATTTATCGAAACGATAGACACCAATCTCCTTTTTGTATTAAGAGCAAAGCGCCACGGGCATTTGACGATTTATTCATGTATGCAAGCAAAGCTCGAGCTTCAATTGTACTTTCATATTCTCCATTTGATGCAAATAGTGGAGCTACACCGAGATTGCTTTCAATTGAAGATATTATAAGTATTGCTCAGAAGTATTACAAAAATGTGTCGGTAGTATCACCGGGACAGTTTATGCATAGTAGGTTTAATAGGCAGGATAATAATTACGAAATTAACTACGAAGCAGAAAGATTAGTTATATGCAGAAGGTGAATTTAGCAGTGAGAATAGCAAAAAAATCGTTTCTTGAGAAGAAGATATTAAATCCACGTGTTTTAATACTGGGAGACAATCAAAAGGTATTAAAAGACATTAAGGATACATATGAGCATCAAGTTAGCTTGATATATATTGATCCACCGTATAATAGAGGTGATGATTTTAAGTTTTATAAAGATACTAAGAATCATGACGATTGGTTAGAAGAGATGCGCACAACTATCATAGAATTAAGAGAGTTTTTGAGTGCTGAAGGAAGTATATGGATATCTATTGATGACTCCGAAATGGCATATTTAAAAGTATGTTGCGATGAAATTTTCGGTAGAGAGAACTTTGTATCTACAATAGTTTGGCAAAAAAGAAATACACGGGAAAATAGAAGAATATTTTCTAACAATCACGAGTATGTTCTTGTATATGCAAAAGATATAAATAAATTTAAAAAGAAAAGGAATTTACTGCCTGCAACTCAAAAGTTATTGGATAGATATAAAAATCCGGACAATGATACTAGAGGGTCCTGGCAATCGGTTACATTATCAGTCCAAGCTGGACATGCCGTTAAATCTCAGTTCTATACTATTGTTTCGCCAACAGGCAAGAAGCATAAGCCACCGAAAGGAAGATGTTGGATTTACAATGAGGAGAGGATGCAAGAAGAGATTAAGAATAATAATATTTGGTTCGGAAGTGATGGCAACGGAGTTCCAAGATTAAAAAAAATACTGGATGTTTCAAAGCTTGGTATGGTTCCGGAAACCCTTTGGAATGTTGAATTTGCCGGTTCAACCAAAGAGGCCAAGCAAGAACTTTTGGCTTTAGAAATATATGATGAAGATGTATTTGATACACCGAAGCCAGAGCAGCTGATATATAGAATTATGCAAATAGCTACAAATGAAAACGATTTGGTGCTAGATTGCTTTATGGGTTCCGGCACAACAGTAGCGGTTGCTCACAAATTTGGAAGAAACTATATTGGAATTGAATTAAACAAAAAGGTATATAAATATGCTTCAGAAAGATTAAAAAAAGTATGTAATGGAGAAAGCGGAGGAATATCTTCAGCACTAGTATGGAACGGCGGTGGGGAATATTTATCCTGCGAATGGAAGTAAATAGTAATTTATAGGAAATGGAAGTGGTATGACAGAGTTTTGTCTTAACACTTTTTTCTTGATTGTAAAGGTTGCATGGGGAAGCGGAAAAGAAGATGACTATAAAAATTATATCAAAAAGGAAATGGCGCAGGAGGATCTCAGTGATGAGTCATCTGTAGTTGTGATTGGTGGAACGCCAGAGATTAGCCAACCATTGGCAATTATGTATGAGGGAGAAAAGGCAAAAGTGGTTCCCACTAATGCAATGGCTAATGATAGATTGATGAGGAGGGCAGGTCTGACAGCCTGCGTATGCGGGATGGGAAGATCACCGTGCGGGACAGCAACGGGCAGGAAGACGAATGCACAATCCATGTGCAATCAAGTGCGGGAGGCATTGCGCCTCCTGCATTTTTTGCTGTTGATCTTATCCCCACAGTCGAGAGATCACGATAGAGGAAAAGAGGTTCCTTTACAAAGGCTGTTCAAAGATCCGCTATGGACTTTTTTTCTCTGCTCCTATGTGATATGATAGAGATGCGGTCAATGGGGCCAGACAAATGAAAGCCGAAGGTAAAGATTAAAGATGAAGAGGGACTTGTATTGATTGATTCTGGTTGGAATCATGGTAGTTTCTTTATGGTGCTGCAAAGGGGGCTGTTACAAAGATTAGGAAAGTATATAAGATGAAGTTGGACATGCTAACTAGAAATATGCTGTGAGTTGTGGTAGAACGACACAGCAAAAATTTAATATAAGAGGTAAGATTACTTGAAAAACAAAGGGAAAATTATCAGGAATTTTTTGATCGGAGTCATCATGGTTTCATTGGGAACAGCGTTTGACCCGGAGAAAGATCAGGAGTATCGGCCTTTTCTGGTAGTGATAGCTTTTGCGACGCTAATATTCTTCCTTGTGGAGATCAACCAGTTTAATTTGAAAAGGCATCATAAAACAATCTTCTTTTTCTTTATTTCACTGACGGAGATGCTGTGGCTGGGCTGGGTTGGCGTAACATTAAGCTGGCAATTCACTCTGGGCTTTATGGCCGCAGTCTGTGGTACATGGTTTCTGATAAATCTCGTCTGGGTATATCTGCACCAGCGGAAAGTAGTATCACAGTGGAACACGGCATATGCAGCCTGGAAGTCCGGGGGCAGCGCAGAGGACTATATGAAAGAGATGGAACAGTGTGAGGCCAAGATAAAAAACGATACCGGCATTATGCTTGTATATGGTGGTATTCCCCTGAATGATTATATTTCGGTACATAAAATCTACTTGCTGAAAGAAATGCA
The DNA here is from genome assembly GCA_910584845.1 of uncultured Lachnospiraceae bacterium. Classification (GTDB taxonomy): domain Bacteria; phylum Bacillota; class Clostridia; order Lachnospirales; family Lachnospiraceae; genus Brotaphodocola. The sequence goes on along the minus strand of CAJUDH010000026.1, from coordinate 30,407 downwards.
ACGGAATCAGGAGTGTCTTGCCCTGCTGAAAGGTATTCAGCCAAAAATCAAAAATCAGGAAGTGCAGAAATCCCTTTCGGAAGTAGAAGCAGAAATAACAAAGACGGAGGCTGAACTACATGGATAAAATAGGGCAGCTTTTAGATAGAGGCTTTTGGGGTGGGATTGTAAGAGAGATCCAGAACCTCTATACACAGTCCGGCACAAAAATGATTCTTGTGAGTGCTTTGATGGAGAGTATTTATACAATGATACAATGGTCTGCGAATGGGCACCTGATACAGTTGCCTATGATCCGGATGCGTCCATTTCATAGACGTGGCAGAGGAAATGATGAAAAAATATGATGTGCCGCTCCCGGCAAGTGAGACGATCCAGTTTCTTATAGCCCCAAAAGACTTTTCTCTTGGAAAACCTTTTGAAGGATTGCGTCTTTCGTATCGGTCTAAAACTGTAAGTAATAGTGAAAGGATGCAAATATGAAAAAATGTACCATAGGACTGTTTTCAAAAATTATTACATTCCTGGTTTTTGCGGTTTTCTTCATTCCGCTGACGGGTATCTGCTTTTACATAACATTCCTCTATCCCCATGCAACACAGGAAGAAAGGCTGCTCTTTCTGGCAGGGGTCCCCATGTTTGGCGGCCTTGTTGCCTTTGCTATTTACCGTACTTTTTATTTAGGGCTGGTCTGGGTGGAATATGATATGGAAAATGTGATCTTTCACTACTCACGCAAAGAAGGGTATCGGTTCCGGTGGGCGGAAATACCGGGGAACCGGATGCAGGTTGAACGGGCAGGCGGCGGATACGTTTTCTATATCCAGGAGAATGGGCGGCAGAGAAAAATCCCTCTGAACCGTCTTTCAAAAGGCTATAAAGATTTTGAAAAAACACTGGAGCAGACGGGAGTGCTGTACCGGATCGGCGTAAAGACACAGGAAGAATTTAAGAGGGATGCGGAACGGGTATTTGAGCAGTATCAAAAATACCGTGAAGCACATCCGGGTTCCACACCGCCAAAGCCGGAAGGAGACTGCATGATCTGTCCGGACTGTCAGGGAAAGGGGCTGCTCCTTAAAAAACTTCCGCTTTTAAAGGTGGATGTGGGAAAGGTTTGTAAGACCTGCGGCAGCTCTGGTTATTTGCCCAAGTAATCACCATACTAAAAACAAAGGAGATTGAATCATGGGAATTTTTGATAAGTTCAAAAAGAAAAAGGAAGTAAAAAGACCAAACTTGATTGTCTTTGAGAAAGAAAACATAGATAATGACTATGCGAATTTTGAATTGAAGATAAAGCCCCGAATTTCTATTGATGATGGTTTTCCACAAGAGGTATATCAGTTTCTTGCAGGGAGGCGAAAGGAAATGCTGGAGCAGATTGAAGAAATCATTTTCAGTAATTATCTGGATGAAGACAGCGAAGACTTGGCCTCGGAAATTGACAGTTTTCCCGATATCCGCTATTTTACGGGGAATTATTATGTTGTGTACGAGAGTTACGGTTTCACTTACCGGGATCACAATCATCGTCCTTACCATATCAAAAATGGACAATATAGAAATGTAAGCTATAAAGGAAATGAACGGCAAGAAAACGATCTCCCTCTGGACAGCGATGAAATTACAAAGTATTATAACATTTTTATCCAGGTTGGGTTGACTGGAATTGAAAGCGGACAGGAAGAAGATTATATGAGCCTTGACCTGGTTGCGGAAATCGCTTCACAGGATGATGAGATTGAGTTTGAAATTTTATCTCATGGTGTGATGTAAACTGGAATATTTGAGGAGCAGGTGGGGGCAGGATAATGCAGGTATTTTCATCGTGTACTGGCAAGACAACTAGGGGGCTGTTAGATGTCAATCGATTACAATACATCTCACAATGAATCCGGATCTGAATTACAGGGAAGCATCCTGTGTGGCATTTTAGGAAGTGTCATCGGGATGATTGTCTGCATCCTGGTGATGTTGTTATGCTCCCTGTGCCAGATGGAAAGTTCCGGTATCATGCTCCAGCTTTTTGCGGGGCTGGTGATCGGGTGGTTCTACCGTCTGTTCCATGGGCGGCGTTCAAAAACTGCTGCCTATGTCACCGTGGGAGTCTGTACGGTATCGGCCAGCGTCCTCTGGGGAGTGCTGATGGCTCTTTTGCCTGTTTTCGTTTCTCCGGCTCCATTCACGGCGGCGGATTGGGGCAGACTTTGGGGGGAGATATGGGAATTGCTGCTTTTGTGTGCAGGTCTGGGGATGATTGGCTTTTTCCTTACCAGAAAAAGTTTGCTGGCTTATGCAGACTGGAAAAGAGGCCCCTGGCATATCGCATACGCAGGTGGGAATGGGTATTCCTACAACCTGCTTCCGGAAAAACTTCCCGCTGTCAACCCGCCAGCGTACTTTGCCATACATAGCCGCTTTGCACCGGGAACCCGGATCATCGTGGAGGGCAGCAGCCTCCGATGGCGGAGACGGCTCCGGAAAGACCGTGTGTTTTCCATCCATGATGTTGCCGGAGTGGTGCTGGGGCCGGGGAATGGCTGTAATGTACTCTATGATAAGAATTATCAGGTATTAGCTAAGTTTGCAGGCAGTATGGAACACGCAGATTTGATGTTCCTCTGGCTGCTCCAAAGGGAGATTCCCATAGTTAATGTGCCTGCCGGATGGCATTCCCCAGATAAGGCCAACCCTGAGCCGGAATCGGTGAAGCCTTCTGTTTTTCCGCAGCAATTCACCCTCCGCCTGAAACGCTCTACCCGGATTGGATTTACGGGGATTGGGTGGTTTCTCCTGTTGATTGGAGTGGCTCTTTTCCTGGCGCTCGACTTCTCTGCTCTGACTATGGCAGAACGGACAGCCATCATTTTCCTTGAACTGGCTGTGATGGGGATGGGTATTGTCTATTTACGAATGGGAAAGATAAACGGGTTGGAAGTAGACGGGGAACAGATGCGTGTAGTTTCCCGGTTCGGGCGGGCCACAGAATTTTCGGTAAGGGATGTGTCCTCTGTTTCCAGAAGCATGGGCTGGATTGTGCTGTATGACAGGGAGTTCAAAACGCTGGCAAAGGTGGATTCCTATCTGGAAGATATGGAGAGGTTAAAGGGATATATGGCGTCTTATGGGATAAAGATGTGATTTGGGATTTTATAAACATTTTGAGGGGTGAAAAGTGTATAACCGATACCATGACATTGAGAAATTCATAACCAATCCGGAAAAGCTGCAAATTGTGAACGGCTCGGAAGTTTATATTTCAAGTGAAGAAAATTATGATATTGTGGTGGATTTAGAGGGACATAAAGAGGAATTTGAAAGCCTGAAACCTTTTATTGCTTTTATTGCCCGAAATATTTGTGAACTGGACAATACCGTCCAGAAATTTGACAGGCTGCACAGTGGAGAAAGCCGGTTTCCTTTTGACCTGGAGCTTATTTTCATTGACGCTTCCCATGTGATTCTTGAGTATTGGGGAACAGAAGTAAATACGCAGTTTGATGTTGTTTTTGAGTACAGAAAGGGAAAATTCACACTCAAAAAGTTTGGAATGATACAGGATATTCCGGCAGACTGGGAGCAGGATCTTATTTTGAAAGGAAATAAAAGTAAGCAGGATAAAAAGAAAAGTTTTTTGCATGGGATAATATATTGGATGTAATCTTACACGGAAAAAATTACAGTATATTCTAACAGAGGGGCAATCCATATGTATTTTTATCTTGGGATCGTGAATGATTTATTAAAGGAATTTCCGGAAATAAGCAAAAATTATGCAGAAGAAATAGCATGGATCAAGGATACGTTCAAAGGCCAGGAAACCGGAGGCCAGACGGTCTATTTTGACCGCTGTTTCTGTGACTATATTGGACACTTACTGGTGGATGAGCGCCAAGATAACATTAAGATAGAAAAGGTATTTTCTTTTTTAGAGGATATGGCTGTAAGTGAAGATCAGGAAGTCAGAAACCTGTTGCAAGTAACCGTTTTAGAATATCTCCGCAGCTGGTATTTGCTACAGAGGGAATCCGAGAAGTTCATGCTACCGGAAACAAAGAAGATATTTGCTCATGTAAAGAGCTACCTGCAGGAACCGGCGCAGGATGCCCTACCCTGTTTCTATCCATAACAGGATGTCAGGATGTGTGAAATGCATTTTGTAAAGTTGGCAGAAAGGAAAACGGGCAGACAATGATAATAGGAGATCCTTATAAATTTGCTATCCTGAGTGGGGTAATCAATGAATGGAATATAGATGACAAGTTTTGTAATGGAGTTCTGCTTTTTTGTGTAAATGGTGACATTTATCCTAAAGAGGTTGTAACAGCCACTCTTGAAAGTGAGATTGAATATTTGAGACAGAAGTTAAGGAACCTTACAACAGACAAACGGTTATATACCCTGCCTCCACAACAGGCTTTTGCAGAAATTTACGATATTACTTTTCCAGAAGATATTCATAACGATAATAATGATTGTTTTAATATAACCCCAGCCGCATTATCAGATTGTAACTGTTTTGTTTTTGCAGTCCGTGATGGAGTAAATATAAGGATTTTAGCAAGTAAATTGACTTATGAAAGGGAAAACTCCAGGCATAAATTAGAAAACATAATGATAAGTGAAACTTTTCTTACAGTTGGCGGGTTGAGGGAAATTATAGCAGGTCTGGAAGGATTTATTTTTGGTAAGTCAAAAAAATTTTGTTATTGATGTGATTTATGGATGCGAGGAAAGCATTTTGGATAGAAAGGATGTTTGAAAAGTGGAAGATCAATATACCTGCTGGCAAACAAGAAGGAGAAGCCTCCCAGATCAAAAGAAACGCAGAAATATTGATAAAGATTCCAGCTTACCAAGAAATAAACAAAACAAGAATTTGTGGAGGGAAAATCCATGAAACAGACAGATTCATTAAAACGGATTGATATGCCAAATGAAAATAAAATCAATGACTATGCAGATTGCGAAAATCAAATGTATTCTTTAAAAAATGAACTTACGATATTGCGGGATTTTGTTAAGCAGGAATATACAGGTACCAAACGGTGTTATTCAGAAGAAGAAATACAGGCTGTAGAGAGACGTCTGCATTTTAAATTACCGGCTCCAATCAGAACATTATATATTATGATGGGAGATCTGCTCATAAATTCTTACCAACTCCGGCCACTTGAATTATTACGTTGGGATAATGGCTACCTGGGTTTTTTTGCTTCGCCGGAGTCTGACGTTATCATAGGAATATGTGATAGTGATACACCCAATTCACTATATTATTGGAGTGAAAATGATATGGAAGGCGAGTCCTGCGTATTTGAAGATGAATTTGATGCCTGTAATGAAGTTGGTGACGAGGATGGCAAGAAAAAGGCGGTTCAGGCATATTTACAATATTGGGAGGAGGCGGAAAATTCCAATATTGTTCCATATAAAATGATGAAATCTCCAAGAATTTGTAACTCATTAGATGCATATTGCCTATATTCAGCAATACACTCACTTTGCGAATGGGCAGAGATAATCGCTCAGGAATCCAATAACTCTGCTTTCTACTTTAGAAGTGAAACATTACACAGCGATCCTGCCTACCTGCAGGAAAAAGCAGGAAATATCCTGCAAATATTCACGCCACTCTCCAGCCATACAGAATTACTTGAAATGAACACACATATTTTAATGGCGTATGTCAGTAAGGATTTAAAATCTTTGCTGGTCTTACTGGATGGTGACATTGCACTGACTTTATTAACTGCCAATCCTGCCGGAACAGGCACCTTAAGAAAAATTGAAAAAAATATAAAATTGTCTTTTGACCATTACTAGAAATTGCATAAATATCTGTTGTTTATGTGAACAGAAAGAAACAGGGCAAGGAGGAACTTATGAAATATACGCTTAATACAGATTTTTCATCACTGAACGGGCCAAAGGCAGCCAACTGGATCATGGGCTTTCAGGATATGGCTGAGGATGCCTTTGCGGACAGCAGCAGCCATTTACGGCTTTTGGGGAATCTCTTAATTCTGGAACCATATATACATACGCTTCGCCAGGGCCTGGCAGACAGGGGCAGGACGGTTTCGGATGTTTGTCAGGAGGCGCTTGACGTACTTTGGGATTATCTGGAAGGTAAAAAAGCAGCATCTGATTTTCAGGATTTTGCCAATAACCTTTATGCTGCTACTCTCAATTATAATGTAGGGGAAGAAATAACCGACGCACAGGAGGAATTTTACGAAAAATATGTAGATCTTCCCTGGGGAAGCACCTGTGAATGGCAGATACTCACATGGCTTTCTGTTCTTTTGATGGAAGTGGTTGCAATCAGCGGTGGGAGGCTGGATTTTGAAGAATATGAGGAATATGAACAGGACGTGGATTTTGCGGAAATGGAGGAAATGCTGAATATGCTGGCGGATGCCTTTATTGATCTTACCAATACGCCGCTCCCATCCAATAAAGCATCAGACGTAATGAACGCACAGGAACAGGTTTACCAGACACCGCTGTTCCGGCAATTTATAGAACGCATTCAAAATGGGCTGAAAGCTGCGCTGTCTGCTACATCGGAGCAGTATCCGGCTCTCCGGGAAGAATATCGCCAGTATGCGCTTCTACCGGAAGAATATGCTGCAAAGCTGTTAGCATTTTAGTTCATGATTCAAAAGCAGCTTGAAAAAAGGTTAGCAAGGTATGAGTACATTATGAGAAAAAAGAACAGAACAGGAAAACGGCTACGGCTAATGCCGCTTATATTGGGAGGCTATGCTGCATTTCTAGGTTTTGGTCTGGTAGCCATAGGTCTTGCTGAAATAAAGGAAGGGGTTGGCATTGTCCGCCTTCTGATCGGGCTTGGCATGGCGGGCTTTGGCTTGCTGGGAATATGGGACGGGGTGCGTGATCTGGTGGGGCCGGATAAAAAAACGGATCAGGCACCGGACAGCCAGTTTATCCTTACGGACACATCCGGAAACAGGACATCCAATGTTACGGCGGAGGTTTTACAAAAACAGATGGAAAGCCTGATGGGAAGTGATAAAGGGGGCGTTTTCAAACTCCAGATCCTGCCGCCTTTTGCCGTACAGGAGACTGGGAATATAAGCCAGATTTTCTGCATGTATCACCAACTCTTTGGATTAACAGTATTTTTGGACGAATCTAAGGGCGGATATGAATCGTACCATAAAAGCGTAGAGTTTGACGAGGCGAAGGACTGGTTTGAAAAACTCCTGACTGGCAGCGCTGATCTTTCGGGATGGAATAAAATGGAGAATGCGTCTTTATGGAACGAATATGATGATGAAGATGAGAACTGCGAGGAAGAGGACACCGGATGGGAGGAAGGCAGCATCTGTCCAGGCGAAGAAGACAGCCCAGAAGATAAAGATGAAACAACAGAGCCAATTGCCAATTTTAACACAACCGATGCTTTGACAAATACGGAGGATATTACGGCGGGGAAGAGCGAAATGGATACCCGTCAGACGGAGGAACACATAAAATCTTTCTGGCAGCAGCTTCAAAGAGAACAGAAAGGCCAAATGCGGAATTGGCGTCAGCTTCTGGTGATTTTTGGAGAGAGCTGGCATGATGAACACACATTTTTCTCTGCCAGGGATGTGGAACTGGCCATTGACGGCATCCATGAAGGAACATACACAAAGGTATTCCTGGAATGGGGAACGCGGGGAATCGATCTCTTCCCCGGCGTTCAAAATGACCTGATGGTGATCTGGTGTACCAATAACACGGGAAAAGGGGATACCAGGTTTCTGGCGAAAGAAGGAACCGTGACGCAGGTGAAATTCTGGCTGGTCAATTATTTGAATTCCGGTGTTTTTGAAGAAATGAGCGGTTGGGCTGATATTACCAGCCAGATAGAAAAAACAAACAGAAAGGGAAAAAAGAAACATGGGTAAGTATTTTAGCGATGTAGTGGATAAGGCCATTGAGGATCTTTATTATTGCTGTGATAACGACAAGGCAACAGCGGCGGCGGACGCATTATTGCTTGCGGCAAAGGAAGACGATGGGGATGCCTGCTATATCCTCTCCCGTTGTTTTTCCGGCTCCTGTTACAGCTGGGAATACCATCCCTTTGAAGAAAACGAGGCGGCGGCTTATGCCATGCTCCATCAGGCAATCTCCCTGGGCAGCGCCGCTGCGGTTCTGGGGGCGCTGCGTATGGATATGCTGACACCGGAGCTACGGGAGATTATGCCTTTTGAGAGCATAAAAGAAGCATGGGATGTAATCTATGAAAAAGCCGAGAACGGATGCGCATTCTGCCAGTACATGATTGGGAACACCTATTATTTTCTGGACATCATAGAGATCGAAGATCAAAAGGAAAGTAACTTCGCAAATAAGGGAGCCTGGAACGAATGGAAACGCTTGCAAATAAAACAGTGCCTCCCCTGGTTTGAGAAATCATTTTCCGGCGGCATGATACTGGCGGGGCGGAATTACGGCCAGTATTACCAGTATGGGCGGGGAGAATATATTCCGCCAGAGCCGGGAAAGGAAGTTCCCATTATGCGCCAGGGCGCAGAACGGGGCTACCCGGAGTGGATGTATGCCTATGCCCATTATCTGGCCTATACAGAGGATAACGATAAAGAAGCTCTTCCCTGGGCGCTGAAAGCGGCAGAGGCAGGACATCTCTGGAGCTGGCATATCATAGGGGATATTTATTGGAACGGCAAGGCGGTGGAGCGCAGTCTGCCCTATGCCTTGGAGTGCTACGAAAAAACCGCCAGCTATGGCAATGACAGCTATGCCTGCCGCCAGCTGGGACGCTTGTATTTCCACGGCTGGGGGACGGAAACTGACTATGCGCGGGCGGTTCAGTGGCTGGAGAGGGATGAGGAATCGGAATATGTCAAGTACGATCTTCTGGGAATCTGTTATCTGTTGGGGCGCGGCTGCCAGCAGAACCCGGCACGGGGAAAAGCATTTCTGGAGAAAAGCCAGGATACGCCCTATAAAAGCTATGGGCTGGGGATGATGTATGCCGAAGGGATTGGTGTGCGGGAGGATATTGAAAAGGGCGTGGGGTATCTGAAAGCGGCGGGGAATTATGAGCCGGCAACGGAGGCGCTGAAGCATTACAAGAAAAGCCTGTTTGGTGTCTGGCGGAGAAAATAAAAATGTTTGGAAAAGGAGGCTGATTGTTCATGAGCTATTCCTTAATGACTGCACCTTTCGATTTTGCTAATCATAATAAAATCGCTGCCCGGCAGTTTTTTGATAATTACGCCTTTTTTGAATTGACACCCAAACGGGCTAAGGAATATTTTTGTGGTATAAGAATGAAATCCCTAACCGGATTGCTATGCTCTGGGAATATATGAAGGAGGATCGTCCGGAAAGCCAGCCCTTTGACTATTCACCGGAATCACTAATCCCATTATGGGATTGGTATGAAACAAAAATCAAACAGATTCCCAAGACCAAGAAAGAAATCGAGTATAGTGTTTCCAAATATCCGAAGTGGGTGGAGGAGAATATACGAAAAATAATCATGAAATATACAGACGAAACGCTGTCTCTTGCGCTGGACATTTCTATCTATCTTGGGGAAGTGGTCATAAAATATTATCCTCAACTGTATTGGGGGCATTTTGCGAGGCCGAAGCGGGAACTCTTTGTCAATAAACCTGTGATAATGAAGTTGAAAAGCAAGCTGAAGTATTTTCCTCCCAGCCAGACAGTGTTCGTATGTATGATAAAATCCGGAAAAGGCCGTGACAAGAACCGAATATATGACTTATACCGTTATTGGGAGGATGAATTTGATCCAACAAAGCCAAGTTATTGGGATAGCTGGTAACCATAATATCCAGGGAAACAGTAGGGCAGAATTTTTGAAAAATCTCCAACAAGAACAGAAAACGCAGGATTATTGCCCTTGCTTTTTGGAGGCAGGGTTTATTGAGTTTGGAAAGGTATATGGGTATCTGGTGTATCTAGATGTGGTAAACGGCGGTGTTGTCACGATACATGAAGAGGGTATATACGACATGATGGGTGCCGGGGTAGAATGGAGCAGCAAATCAGAACCCCACACAGGAGGAATTAGAGCAGGATTATTCCTGTTAACAGATTGGAGAACTTCGGCATGCCACTAATTGAGGATATAGACGCAGACGCTGTTTTGTTCCAATTTTGCAGGGAATACTTAGATGAGATGAAATTTCCAGGTGATAGTCTGCCCAGGCGTCATCTGCCGTTTCAGATAGCAGAACTGCTTGACAGCTACTTAGGGCGTGAATGCGAGAAGAATAAAATGCCGCAGATGCGGTGGGCGTACCAGATTTTTGGAAATTGTTATAATCCACACGATCCAATGCTGGAACATGATTTTTATTCCATTTTGAAGTGTGCCTATATGCATGAAAAATGTGATTCGCAGACAGTTCAGCTTTATTTTCGGGAGCAGCTTGAATCCTTATGGTGGGGACAGCATCATTTTCCGGAGAGCAGCTGTATTACAAAAGAGGAATTTGAAAATATTGTAGGTGCGGCAAAGAAGATCCTTTCAGAAAAAACAGTAGAGCCACAGCTTGTGGAAGCGTTTGCGTATTATGTGAAACTGTATCAGATTTATTTTGAATGGCAGAACAATAACAGGAACGATTCCGGTAAAACGGATTCACAGCATGCCAATAACCAAAACAATCAATGAATTATAGGTAGCAGATTTTGTGGATAATTTATCTGACAAATTGCTGAATATTTTTCAGGATTTGCAAGAGGATAAAATACCTTTTGAAAGGTTGGGCATTTCATATGAGGAAAAGGCATTCTTTGATATTTCTCCTTTATCAAAATGGCTATCCGCCTGAATGGGATGAAGAAATATTTGAAAAAGTGATGGCGCAGGCAGAAAATTTTAAGAAAGCTTCCGGCGATCCATTTTCAATCAAATAATGTCATATATCAATTTCAGCCGGATGAATCCTTATCTATGGTTGCAGAAAGTGTGCCGTTATATGGAGTTAAGGATGAGTAGAATTGAGATATTTGTAGTAGTGAAGAAACGATGGAACGGGTATTGTAAATGCGGTTATACATGGGGAATATGGAATGCCGAAAGATCGTTTACCGTATCTTGCGGCAGGGACAGCAACTCTGCAGAGCGCAGGATATAGGGCGGTAAAAGACAAGGCGGCGGGATAGCCAATACCTGACCCGCCGCTTCTGTTTTGAATTTTTCCTTTGCCCTACAAACTGGAAGTTGTTTTATTCCATGGTGTCCTTCAGCCAGTCCATACCAGGATATGGCTCACATGTGTGAGCATACCATTCAACGCATTTTGCCGCCAACTCTCGATCCCGCATAGTGCATTTCAAAGGGAAAACGGACTGTCCATCGCTCGGCGTAATGGGGGCTTCTTCATTAGATTCTAAAAGTTCTGGGTCAAAGCAAGCCCAAGCAGTATCCGTTTCAGCGTCCCAGATTTGCAAAAAAATCAGGTCAGGAGAGGATTCCATCATCAAAAAGCCTTCCTCGTTATCCTCATCTGGGGCCATCATTACGCTGTGATATTTTCCGGTACGGACATTTTCCACAATCTCCCGGATACCTAACTCTGAAATATCTTGGATTGTCTGGCTGGGGAGCGCACCTCGGCTGGCCATTTGAATTTGAATGCCCTCTGGCATAGATGGGACTTCACGCTTTCTAATAATTTCTTCCATAATAAATCACCTTTCCTTTCAAAATCACAATTTTTGATTTTCCGGTTATAAATATAGTACATTTTCCTGCTGAAAACAATACACATCCGATTCCGTTCCGACTATCCAGACTGGCAAAGGATGGTGGTATTTTTTTCGCAAGTCAACACCTGACCCACCACTCTGTTTTAGCTTTCTATCTGCCGGATAAACGGAAATGGTTCTCTTACATTAGCCGTTTGGGGTTTCGTTCGTAGATAAACAACATATTCAAATAGTTTTCTATACAATTACCTGATAAGAAAATACTGTCGTCAAATAGCGTGTAAATGTTTCCGCTTTCAGCGGCACAGGTTATTCCGTCTGGTTCAACAGTCCCTATGGGAAATAGTTTTTCACCGATCACTTGCTCTGCCGTTTTCAAATCAATTACGATTTCAAAGTTTAAAAAAGCAGCCCACGCATCAAAAGTAAAAGTTGCTCCGGTATAGGTGCCAATTGATTTTCTTTCGCTTAAATGATTCAATCGCTCCAAAGGATGCAAATACCATTTTTCTAAACGATTGACCTCACCATTACATTTCCCCCAAAAATATTGACCAGATTTTGGTGAGAACTCTCGAAATTTCATACCGCCAAATAAATGTAAAATTTTTCTTGCATACTCGAAACATGAAATACTACTTTCTTGTTCTATTTTTTCTATCCAGCTATCCGCTAAAAGAAAATCCCTTTTTTCTGTCCAGCTATTATCGAGCAAAACCAAATATACATATTCGTCTATCAAGGAGATATTCATATAATTCAGACCTTCCGATTCCGATTTGCCGGTTAGTTTGTTAACCCAAGTATAGCACATTTTCCCGCCAGAAACAATCAGCGTTCTATAGGTTAGACAAAATATCTGATTTATCAAAACAAACACCTATACAAATTCCATCAAATGCAAAAGTAAAAGTATAAATACAAGCAAAAATGGACATTGGCAAGCACCATAGAAGGGAATCAGATGGAATTAGTTAATAAAAAATATTATGATGGATTTGAAGGAGAACCAGAGATCCAGTTAATTTACAGAAAAGGAGATAATAATGAAATTCTCATAATGTGGGAAGATTATTTTGATCAAATAATGAAGTTAATGTGTCCAGACGCACAGGGATGGACTGGTTTAGCCTATAACTATAATATGGACACAGGATGGTATGAAGAAAGTCCTTGGGTAATAAAAGATTTCCTTGATGGGAGCATTTTTGTTGAAATCAAATATTGGTGGGGTTATTGTATGAGATTTTTATTATGTGCAATAACCCCATGAATAGTCGTTATGAGTTCTTTATTAAAAGCAATATTTGTTTACTCTATGGAATGGAAAATATAATTTCCTATCGTTGTTTTTTAGAAATTCCAGTGGAAAATGAACAGATCTGGTAAGCTTAAAATTCTCCAAACAAGATACATACAGGGCTTCCGGTTTCTATGGTATTGCCGGTATAAGTTAAGCTTCCGTCAGGATTTACTTCAAACTGAACAATGGTATCACTGCGTTCGTTAGCAGCATAAAGGAAACGTGATTCTGGATCCAGTCCAAGGAAACGAGGGAAATCTCCCATAGTGGGAACAAAGCCGGCAGGCTGCAGTCTGCCGCTTGACGGATCTATATGATAAAGCGCAATGCTGTCGTGGCCACGGTTGGATACATAGAGATATTTTCCGTCTTTTGTAATGTCAATTCCGCTGGCAAGAATTAATTTTGGATCTGCACAGTTGTCCGGTAAAGTCTGAGAAGTCTGAAAAGGGGTTAATTTACCGGTTTCATTATCCAGAAGACAGGAGAGAACCACATTACGGCGTTCATTGACCTGATAGACGAAACGGTTATTTGGGTGAATGGCAACATGACGGCATTCATCCAGGTTTCTTCCGCCTAATTTGTAAACGTCTGTAAACCCTTTTTCTGGTGAAAAGGTAAAAGCATTAATTCCATGTTTTGCGCCGGTGGTAATATCACGTCCGCCTTTTGCGGATACAATTAAATATTTCTCCTCTTTATCATAAAAAATCTGATGAGGGCAGGAGTTTTTCCCCTCTTTGGCACCGGGTAAATGATAATTGTAAACAACGTCGCCCAGTGTGCCATCCGCATTTCTGCTTACTGCAACGATATTTTCTGTTCCAAGGCAGGCAATCAGAATGTACGTATTTGTCTTATCCGGGAGCAGGTAAACGGGATTTTGTCCATGGATTTCAACCGTATTTAAGAGCTGAAGTTTGCCACTGTTGCGGTCAATGGAAAAGGCGCTTGCACTGGTTTTATCGCCATGAACAGCATAGAGGTAATTTCTGGTTTTATCCATGCACAGGTAGGATGGATTTTCAAGTCCGTCTACGGTCTGGATGTGTGTCCACTGGCCGGTGCTGTAGTTTGTTTGATAGACTTCAATTCCATTTCCGTGTGCATTACGTTCACGGCTGGTACGGGAGCCTACATACACATAATGGTTCATTAATAAATTCTCCTTTCATTTCTATTTGGTCAGGGGAGCGGGAGTATTCTGGGACGGAAACTTGGACAGCAGGAGATCGATGCTGCTTCTATTATTGTTTCAACAGGATTTTTCTCTTCACTGCTGCTAGGATGCTTTATTGAAATTGGGGGGCTGCTGTATCTGGATACTTTAGCTGTCTGGCTGGGAAGCACTCCAACCATTCTCCCTTATACAAAAATCTATATGGTGTATACTTGAGCTGCTTCGGCGCTGCTCCGTAAAGGGGGGTGTAGGAAAGGTTTTTGAGTACAGCGGACCAGGAGTGGAAACCCTTACTGTACCTCAGCGGGCAACTATCTGCAATATGGGAGCAGAACTTGGCCTTACGACTTCCGTATTCCCGTCCGATGAGCAGACAAGGCATTTCCTGAAAGCAGAAAACAGGGAAGAGTGTTTTGTTGAACTAAAAACAGGAGAAGGCTGCGATTATGATGAGTGCATAGAAATTGATTAAAGTACGCTTGAACCGCTTGTTGCCCAGCCCCATATGCCGGATCGTGTTGTGCCGGTAACGGATTTAAAAGAGATGAAAGTTAATCAGGTATGGGTGGGCTCCTGTACGAATGCCAACTACCATGATATGGTTAATGTTGCCAAAATCCTGAAAGGAAAACAGGTTCATCCCGACGTCAGCTTCAGCGTCAGCATTGCTTCCCGGCAGGTACTGCATATGTTAACCGAGGAAGGATGGCTGAATGATATTGTTGATGCAGGAGCCAGGGTTCTTGAACTTACCTGCGGACCATGCGGAGGGGCAGGGCAGTCACCGTGTTCCGGCGGAATTTCCGTCCGCACAAATAACCGGAACTTTGAAGGACGTTCAGGGACGAAAGATGCAAAAGTTTATCTGGTCAGCCCGGAAACCGCAGCAATGACCGCCCTGAAGGGAACGCTTTCTACAGCAGAAGAGGCGTCTGAAGCGTTAAAGGATTACCGGGAACCAGAACAATATCATATTGATGACCGCATGATTCTTGCTCCGGCAGAAGACGGTTCGGCGGTGGAAGTCATTAAAGGACCGAATATCAAAGGTCTTCCTGAATTTTCTGAACTGGCGGATGTTATCAGAGGAGAAGCGGTAATTAAAGTTGAGGATAATATTTCCACGGATCATATTATCCCGGCTCTTCCGGAGATTGTGGCATATCGTTCTAATATTCCTGCAATATCCGAGTATGTATTCAGTGGAATTGACGCCTCATTTGCCAGCCGCTGCAAAGAAAAACAGGGCGGATTTATTGTGGCAGGAAAGAATTATGGCCAGGGTTCCAGCAGGGAACATGCAGCACTTGGGCCGAAATATCTGGGAATTAAAGCGGTTATTGCCGTTTCCTTTGCAAGAATCCACAGCCAGAACCTGGCAAATTTCGGCATTATGCCTCTGGAATTTAAGAATGAAGCAGACTATGGAACGATTGATCAGGGAGATTGTCTGGAAATTACGGGTTTACTGGAGAATCTGGACAACAATACCATTGAACTGAAAAACATAACCAAAAATGAAACCTACCCGCTGCTCCATCATTTAAGCGAATATCAGATTACTTCGATTAAAGCCGGAAGGATTGTCTTTTTGATTTTTACCTTTTTATCCTGTGCAGTCATTCCCCATGTATTTATTCCTTTTACGCCCATGTGTATTGCCCTGGCGCTTGCTCTGGGATATGATGATTTTACCGGTACAGCCATGGTGCTTCTGGCAACGGTGGTTGGGGCGATTGGAGCGCCGATCGCTCCCGGAACAGCGGCAGCACAGAGTATGCTGGGACTGCCTGCCTATTCAGGTGTACAATATCGGTTTGCTATTATGATGATCTACTACCTGATAACCATACTTTATCTTATTCGCTATGCGGAGAAGGTGAAAAAAGATCCTTCCGTCAGTGTAGTTGCCGATATGAGCGAGGAGCGAAGAAAGCAGATTTCGGCATTTGAAGTAACAGAGTACCCTAAAGTTACCGCAGGACATACGCTTGTAATGATAATTATGGCAGGATTGTTTGCGCTGATGATTTACGGCGGACTTTCTTTTAACTGGGGGAATTACGAAATTGCAGCAATTTTCTTTGTAATGGGAGTCGTCTGCGGATTGATTGGTAAAGCCAATCTTACGGAAATTTCCAAAGGTTTTGTCGTTGGCGTAAAAGCTCTTACCAGTACCTATATGATTATTGGCATGGCTACATCCGTGACCAATATTCTTTCCAGCGGAAATATCATTAATACCATTATCTATTATCTGTGTAAAGGACTGGGTTCCTGGCCGGTAATCCTTGCGCCGATAGGAATTATGATTGCTGTTGCTATCGTAAATCTGTTTGTTCCTTCGCTAAATGGAAAGATGCCCCTTCTCCTGCCGATTCTGGGACCGGTTTGCAAGGTGCTTGGGATTAATCAGCAGTTATTGAGCGTTACATATACATTTGGTGACAGTTTTACGAACTTTGTACTTCCCTATAACAGCGGCCTTGTGGGCTTTTTGGAAGCAGGAAATGTGACCTTTGGCCAGTGGTTTAAGTTCTTTAAAGGTTTGCTGTGGATATGGATTGTTATTGGTGCAATCATATTAGTTGTCCTGCAGATGGTTGGTATTGGGCCATTCTGATGATAAAGAGATGCAGGATTAGATAGAAAAAATATAGATAAATAAAATCGGACAGAATATTCCGTGACAGATGAAATATTATCATCTGGCCTACTGGAAATTCTGTTCGATTTTATTGTTTTGGGCGTTTGATTAATGTGTTTTATTGAAAAACTTATTCATGTGATCAAAATAAAACCATTTTGGGGCTGCTCTACCGGCAGCCTCTGCCAAAACGTGCATCATTGAATATCCTGGCGGCCCCTTAAGGTTCACCCGTCTCATTGAAGAGGCAAGAGCGCCCGCCGAATATGATGACAGCAGGTCACGAATCCAGAAAAAAACCTTGCCACCCATAGGAAAATGCCGTATAATTATCCAGATTGATATTTTGTATGGAATCGGGCAAAATATGCTGTTTTGTATTGTTTTGTACGGAAAGCCAGGGTTGAAAGCTGTTCCTTCCGCATTTCATCACAAAAATAAAATTGTTGTAATTTTAGAAATCTACCTCATTTCCAGAGCTTGATTTACGGCTCTGATAGGGATCTGATTTGCAGAAAATCCTAAAAAATAACCACTTAGCTACAGTGCAAAATGAGTTTAAAATTTTGTGCAACATAAACAAATAACAAGGAAAAATTATGAGAAAACTAGCCTTATCTGATGAAATTTTACTAAGCATCCAGCAGCCCGCCCGCTACATCGGCGGCGAGGTGAACATGTGCGTCAAAGATCCGTCCCAGGTGGACATCCGTTTTGCCATGTGTTTCCCGGACGTGTATGAAATCGGCATGTCCCATCAAGGGATGCAAATCCTCTATGATATGTTTAACCACCGGGACGACGTTTACTGCGAAAGGGTGTTTTCTCCATGGATGGACTTAGATCGGGTTTTGCGGGATAAACATATCCCCCTGTTTGCCCTGGAATCCCAGGAACCGGTGAAAAATTTTGATTTTCTGGGCATTACCATCCAGTATGAGATGTGCTATACCAATATCCTTCAAGTGTTGGAATTAAGCGGCATCCCTTTGCGGGCAGAATGCCGGGAAGAAGATGACCCGATTGTGATCGGCGGCGGCCCTTGCACCTATAACCCGGAACCTTTAGCCGCCTTTTTTGATTTATTTTATATCGGGGAAGGCGAGACCCAATATGGCCGTTTATTTGATTTGTATAAAGAAACGCGCCGAAAGGGGGGGAGCCGAAAAGATTTCCTGGCTATGGCTGCCGGTATCCCCGGGATCTATGCCCCGGCTTTTTATGATGTGGCTTACCAGCCAGACGGCACCATTGCCGCGTTCTTTCCGAATCAAGAAGGGGTTCCGGAAAAAATTGTCAAGGAACTGGTAGTGGATTTGGACAGCGCCCCTTATATCGAGAACCCAATTGCCCCATTTATCCAGGTAACCCAAGACCGTGTGGTCTTAGAAATCCAAAGGGGCTGTATCCGGGGATGCCGTTTTTGCCAGGCGGGGAATGTTTATCGCCCTTTGCGGGAACACAGCCTGGAATATTTAAAGCACTATGCCCGCCAAATGCTTAACAGTACGGGGCATGAAGAAATTTCCTTAAGCTCTTTAAGCTCCAGCGACTATTCCCGCCTGAAAGAGCTGGTAGATTTCTTGATTGATGAGTTTCAGGGGAAAGGGGTCAATATTTCCTTGCCTTCTTTAAGGATTGACGCTTTTTCCCTGGATGTGATGAGTAAAGTGCAGGATGTAAAAAAGAGCAGCCTGACTTTTGCCCCGGAAGCCGGCACTCAACGTCTGCGGGACGTTATCAACAAGGGGCTGACAGAAGAGATGATCCTAAAAGGCGCTGCCGAAGCTTTTCACGGCGGATGGACCCGGGTGAAGCTGTATTTTATGCTGGGGCTGCCTACTGAGACAAAGGAAGACCGGGAAGGGATCGCCTTGCTGTCTGAAAAGGTGGTGGAAACCTTTTTTGACGAAATCCCCAAGGAAGAACGTAAAGGAAGGGTACAAGTCAACGCCAGCTCATCCTTTTTCGTGCCCAAACCGTTTACCCCATTCCAATGGGCCCCGATGTGCACCGGGGAAGAGTTTTTAGGGCGGGCTTATCAAGTGAAAGATAAATTTAAGGAAATGAAGAATAAAAAAAGCATGAAATACAGTTACCATGATGCGGATGTCACCATATTGGAAGGCGTGCTGGCCCGTGGGGACCGGAAAGTGGCTGCCGTAATTGAAGAAGCTTACCGCAGGGGGGCGATTTATGATTCTTGGTCAGAATATTTTCGCAATGACATCTGGATGGAAGCTTTTCGGGCTTGCGGGGTGGACATCAGCTTTTATACCACCCGTAACCGGGAATTAGACGAAGTGTTCCCCTGGGATTTTATTGACGCAGGCGTGTCGAAAGAATTTTTAAAACGGGAATGGCAAAATGCCTTACAAGGGAAGGCAACGCCCAACTGCCGGCAGCAATGTTCCGGTTGCGGCGCACGGATATTTGAGGGGGGTGTCTGTTTTGAAAATTCGAATTAAATTCTCAAAAGAAGGCGCAATGAAATTTGTCGGGCATTTAGACATGATGCGGTATTTTCAAAAAGCCATGCGCAGGGCTAACGTAGACATCCGCTACAGCGGGGGCTTTAGCCCCCACATGGTTATGTCCTTTGCGTCCCCTTTGGGGGTAGGGGTAACCAGCAGCGGGGAATATATGGACATAGAGGTATTGTCTACGGACCCTTCGGTTGAAATGCTAAAAAGGTTAAATCAGGTTATGGTCCCGGGGGTGGAAGTACTAAGCTACCGGCGCCTTCCCGACACGGCGAAAAACGCCATGTCCATAGTAGCCGCCGCCGATTATTTGGTGCGGTTCCGGGAGGGGTACGGGCCGCAGCGTTGGGAGGATTTTGCTTCCGGATGGCCAGGCTTTTTAAACCAGGGCTCCATATTCGTCCATAAAAAGACGAAAAAGGGGGAAAAGGTAATGGATATACGCCCATGGATTTATGGATGGGATGGGAAGGAAGGGGAAATCCATCTGCGCCTGGCCACAGGCAGTATGGCAAACTTAAAACCGGAAACCGCCATAGGCGCATATCTGGAAAGCCGCGGCAGCCAATTGGGGGAATTTGCCTTGTTAATCCACAGGAATGAAGTTTATGCAAACCAGGCAAAAGCCGGAAAACCCGATTTTTGCCCGTTGGAACAGTTTGGAGAAGACATTGAATAAGTTAATTATCACCCGTTGGAAAGGGAACCTTTTGACCGCCTTATATTCCGATGGCCGGATCCTGGAATTAGGGTTAGAAGAAGAAAGTTCCACATTGGGGAATATTTACGTTGGAAAAATTAAACGCATTGTAAAAAATCTAAATTCAGCCTTTGTGGATTTTGGGGAAGGCAAAACCGGATATTACAGTTTGGATGATAACCCGGTATCCTTGTATGCAAATGGGTTCCCTGAAAACGAAGTACCTTCCCAAAAGCTAAAAAACGGGGACGAAATCATTGTCCAAGTTATCAAAGAGGCTACCAAAAGTAAAGATCCGGTATTGGCCTCCAACCTCAATTTTACCGGCAAATATGCCGTGCTGACTATGGGGAAAAAAACAATAGGCTTTTCCAACAAAATCCATGACAAAAACTGGAAAGAGCGCCTACGCCCCGATTTAGACGCGCTCCTGTGCCAAAAAGCAGGTGTTATTGTCCGTACCAACGGCTATGAAATGGATCAGGCCCTTCTGGAAGAAATCCGTTATTTGATGGAGGCCAGCCGACAAGTTTTAAAAACCGCCGCATACCGGACAGGCGCCACCCCCATTTACCAGGCAGAACCGGAGTATTTAAAAACATTGAAGGGGTGTTATAAGGGGACCTTAGATGAAATCCTCACCGATGAAAAAAGTGTTTTTGAAACCATAAAAGAATATTTAAACAGGTACCCGTCAGAGGGCATGGGGGAATTGCGCTATTACGAAGACCCCTTTGTTTCACTGCCCGCCCTTTATTCCCTGAAAACCGTTACGGAACAGGCTTGCCAGAAAAGGGTATGGCTTAAATCCGGCGGTTATCTGGTTATCGAACCGACCGAAGCTATGGTGGTCATTGATGTTAACACAGGTAAGTATTCCGGCAAAAAAAATGTGAGGGAAACAATCCGCATGATCAATCTGGAAGCGGCACAGGAAATTTGCAGGCAGCTGCGCCTGCGGAATTTGTCCGGGATTATTATGGTGGATTTTATTGATATGAAAGAAGAAGAGGATAAAGAAGCCTTGATGGAAGCTTTACGCTGCTATGCCCTTCAAGACCCGGTAAAAACCACCGTTGTGGACATGACCCAGTTAAACCTGGTGGAGTTGACGCGGAAAAAGGGGAAGAAACCTTTGTGGGAGCAGTTGGCCGCTACGAAAGGATAATGCAAAACCTATTATAAAGCATTAAAAAACAATTGACATCCTGCATTTGCCATGTTATGATAAACAAGTATGCCGCACAGTGAGGTTGATAAGTTCTGGAAAGGATGGAATGCTTTAGCTGTCTTCTGTTTGATCCGGGCACCATAGCTGGCGAGTAATGATAATAGGAGGTGCTATATGTACGCGATTATTGCAACAGGTGGTAAACAGTACAAAGTAGCGGAAGGCGATATCATTATGGTAGAAAAGCTGGGTTTAGATGCCGGAAGCGCCGTTACGTTTGACCAGGTCCTTGCAGTAAGCGATGGGGAGTTAACCGTCGGATGCCCGACCGTAGCGGGGGCAACCGTATCCGGGACTGTCGTGAAAGAAGGCAAGGCAAAAAAAGTCATTGTGTACAAGTATAAGAGAAAAACCGGCTATCACAAGAAAAACGGCCACAGACAGCTCTATACCCAAGTCAAAATTGAAAAGATCAGCTTATAATTATGATTAATGTGACGGTATTGGTCAATTCCAGGCACCGTTATGTAGGGATTGGCATGTCAGGGCATGCGGGCTTTGCCGAAAACCCGATAGAGGGGCAGGAGCTGGTATGTGCTGCCGTATCGGCTTTGACATTAAATACGGTAAATAGCATAGAGCATTTTACCCATGACCGGTTTGCTGTCAGAATAAAAGAAAAAGACGGCGTGTTCCGTTTCCGGTTTCAAAACCGTATCAGTACAAAAGCAACTCTCCTTATAAATTCCTTGGTATTCGGGCTTTTGAATATTGAGGAAGCTTATGGAGAACCTTATATAAAAATCTGCTTTAAGGAGGTGTAAGCCATGTTTCAGATGAACCTTCAGTTATTCGCTCACAAAAAGGGCGTCGGTTCCACGAAAAACGGCAGGGATTCCGAGTCTAAGAGGCTTGGTGCCAAAAGGGCGGACGGCCAGTTCGTTTTAGCCGGCAATATCCTTTACCGGCAGCGGGGGACAAAAATCCATCCAGGCCTGAACGTAGGCCGGGGCGGCGATGATACTTTGTATGCCAGAGCGGACGGCATTGTGAGATTTGAGAGAAAGGGCAGAGACAGAAAGCAGGTTTCTGTTTACCCGAAAACAATCAATGAGTAATTTGGCTGACGGGCTTCATACTGACACCAGGTATGAAGCCTTTTTTCCACCATTGTTGCCAAACGGCTATCAGGACAATATCCGGCGGATGGACGGGCCGGTCCTGGCATGGATGGGGTATTGATGGAAAGGACAGGTATCATAAATGTTTGCAGACAGGGCAAAAGTTTTTATTAAATCCGGCAAAGGAGGAGACGGCCACGTAAGCTTCCGCCGGGAATTGTATGTACCTGCAGGCGGTCCGGACGGAGGAGACGGCGGACGAGGCGGCGATATTATTTTTGAAGTAGATTCTGGCCTCAACACATTGACGGATTTCCGCCATGTGCGCAAATATGTGGCACGGGACGGGGAACCCGGCAGAAAAAAACGCTGCCATGGCGCTAATGGGGAAAGCCTGGTTGTCAAAGTCCCGGAGGGGACGGTTATTAAAGATTTCGAAAGCGGCAAGGTAATCGCGGATATGTCCGGTAGCAACCGGAGGGAAGTGATCCTGCGTGGAGGCAAAGGAGGGCTGGGCAACATGAATTTTGCCACGGCTACCATGCAGGCCCCCAAATATGCCCAGCCAGGCCAACCGGGCCATGAAATGTGGGTACAGTTGGAATTGAAGGTGATTGCGGACGTGGGCCTGGTGGGGTTTCCCAATGTCGGCAAGTCCACGTTGCTTTCCCGGGTATCCAATGCCCAGCCAAAGATCGCCAATTACCATTTCACTACCTTGACCCCCCATCTCGGCGTTGTAGACTTAGATGGAAGCGCCGGTTTTGTAATGGCGGATATTCCGGGATTAATTGAAGGCGCCTCCCAGGGGATCGGGCTGGGGCATGATTTTTTGCGCCATATTGAACGCACGAAGGTGTTAATCCATGTGGTGGATGCCGCAGGCACGGAAGGGAGGGATCCTGTAGCCGATATCCGGACAATCCATGCCGAACTGGAAAGTTATAATCCTGCCCTGTTAAAACGTCCTATGGTGATTGCCGCCAATAAAATGGATACCGTTTATCCGGGGGACGAAAACCCGGTAGAAAAACTATGCAAAGAATTTGAGCCTATGGGGATCCGTGTATTTCCTATCTCTGCAGTGACAGGAAAAGGGGTGCGGGAATTGCTGTATTCGGTGTATGAATTGTTAAGCACGGTAGATCCGGAGCCCATTATTTTTCCGAAAGAATTTGAAATCATATATGCAGGCGACCGAAATTTACCTTACACCGTAGAGCAGGGCGAAGATGGGGTTTTTGTAGTGGAGGGCCCCAGAATCGAAAAGATGCTTGGCTATACGAACCTGGAATCAGAAAAAGGGTTCCAATTTTTCCAAAAATTCCTGAAAGAAAACGGGATATTAGACGACTTGGAGGCAGCCGGCATTCAGGAAGGCGACACGGTGCGCATGTATGGGCTGGCATTTGACTATTACAAATAAGGGGAGATGGATATGACAAGTAAACAAAGGTCCTACCTGAAAGGGATAGCCATGACTACGGAACCAATTTTTCAGATTGGAAAAGCCGGCCTGACGCCAGAGGTAACTTCCGCTGTCAGCGAAGCCCTGGAAGCACGGGAATTGGTTAAAATTACTATATTAAAAAATTGCCTGGAAGACGGACGGGCTATGGCCCAGACCTTGGCAGAACGTACCCATGCTGAGGTAGTGCAGGTGATCGGAAGGAAAATCGTGTTGTACAAGCAGGCGAAAGAGGAGAAGAAGCGCAAAATCCAATTGCCAAGTTAGGAGGTGTGGCGCCATGGCTGAAATCGGAATCATGGGAGGCACTTTTGACCCGATTCATAACGGCCACCTCCTTTTGGGAAAACAAGCATATGAAGAATACAAGCTGGATCAAATATGGTTTATGCCGTCGGGAACGCCGCCACACAAAAAAGACCATAAAGTGACGGATGTGAAAGACCGCGTTGCGATGGTTCAGCTGGCCATTAAAAAATTCCCTTTTTTTTATTGTTCTGATTTTGAAATACAGCGTCCCGGAAACACATATACGGCCCAGACATTACAACTGCTGCACCAAGAATATCCCAAACATCGTTTTTACTTTATTGTTGGAGCAGATTCCCTTTATCAAATTGAAAAATGGTACCATCCGGCTGAAGTTTTGGAGAGGGCTATTGTGTTGGTAGCCAACCGGGAGTACGAGAAATCCCACCGTCCCATAGAAGGGCAAATCGCATATTTGAAACAGCAATATCATGCAGATGTACGTCTGCTCCATTGCCAAGAGGTGGATATATCTTCCGGAGAGCTGCGAAAAATGGAAGCCAGTGGAAAAAAGATACTTTCTTATGTGCCAAAATGTGTAGAAGAGTATATTGTATCTCATGGGCTCTACCAAACCGGGCCTTAAAAAGTATTTTTATTAGGAAGCAACAGAAGTGTTTACAATCATTCGATGAAGACTTGAACCAGGAGCGAGAGACATGATCACGATTGACGAACAGGTTATCACCTATCGTAAACAATTGAAATCCAAATTGGACCCTATGCGTTATGAACACTCTTTGAGCGTATCTTATACCTGCATGGCATTGGCCATGCGATACGGGTATGACTTGCACAGGGCCGAGCTGGCAGGGCTGCTTCATGACTGTGCCAAGAGGTATGGGGACAATGAGCTGATTGTCAAATGCCATAAGCACAATATTACTTTAACCGAAGGGGAGCTAAAGGCTCCGGCAGTCATCCATGCCAAATATGGCGCGTGGATGGCAGAACATAAGTTCGGTATTCATGATGAGGAAATCCTTTCGGCTATCCGTTGCCATACCACAGGTAAACCGTGGATGGGCATGCTGGATAAAATTCTTTATATCGCCGATTATATTGAACCCCGGCGGGCAAAGGCATCCAACCTAGGACAAATGCGCCATTTAGCATACCAGGATCTGGATCAGGCCATGTATGAAATCCTGGCGGGGACATTGACGTATTTGAAACGGAAGAATACCAGTATTGACCCTTTAACACAACAGGCCTATGATTTTTTTGAAGAACTTACACGTCAGAAAAGTTTTCGGATCACATCAAAAGTATAAGTAACCGACTCAAACGGGGAAAGGAGAGAAGGCAGATGGATCAATCGAAGGAAATGGTAACATTGGCTATTCAGGCGTTGGCGGATAAAAAGGGAGAAGACATCCGGATCATTGATATCCGTGAGGTATCCGTGTTGGCTGATTATTTTATCATTGCGAGCGGCGCCAACGCCAAACAGGTTCAGGCTATGACGGATAATGTGGAAGAGGTTTTGGGGAGAGCCGGCCATTCGCCAAAACAGATTGAGGGTTATCAAAGCGGCAATTGGATTTTGATGGATTATCGTGATATTATTGTCCATGTATTCTGTAAAGAAGACCGTCTCTTCTATGATTTGGAACGGATTTGGAGGGATGGTAAAATCATGGATGCAGAAGAGTTCCAATGAAGGGAAATTTTTTGATGGGCTGTGCACTGGCTGCACAGCCCATTTAACAAGCCAAAACGTTTCCGGGCAGACAGTGCCTGAAACCATGTGGCAGAACGCCGGTAGCATTCCGGGTTCGTTTTAAGATGACATAAAAATGTTATGTCAACAAATGTTTTATCTGGCCTCCATACCATGCATCCCTGTCTTACGGGCTATTCTACCGTAACCGATTTAGCCAGGTTCCTTGGCTGGTCCACATTTAAATTTTTGGCCAAAGATGCATAGTAAGCAATAAGCTGAAGCGCGACGGCAATGGGAAAAACAGTAAAAGGATCGCCCACATTTGGAATCCGAAGCTGAATATCTGCCAACTCACTGTCCACAACAGCATTTTCTTTAACCAACAATATAATAAATGCGCCTCTTGCTTTCACCTCCCGGATATTGGAAATTGTTTTCGCATATACGTGTTGTTGGGTGGCAATTGCGATCACTGGCACATGATCCGAAATTAAAGCGATTGTACCATGTTTTAATTCCCCTGCAGCATAGGCTTCCGAATGGATATAGGAAATTTCCTTTAGTTTTAAGGCGCCTTCCAGTGAAAATGCATAATCCAGCCCACGGCCAATAAAAAAAGCGTCCGGGCTTTGGATAATATGGGCAGCAGCCTTTTTGATTTGTTCTTTACGGCCAATAATCGTTTCCATAGCGGGGATGGCATCCAACAGTTGTGCCAGGAATCCGCAGGCATCTTGTTTGGTATATTTCCCCCTTACCAGCGCCATACGGCACCCGATCATATAAAGGGCCGCCAACTGTACCGAGTATGCCTTGGTACTGGCTACGGCTATTTCCGGGCCTGCGTGGGTATAAAACACGTAATCGCTTTCCCTGGCTATGGTAGACCCTTTCACATTCACTACAGCCAATGTAGTGGATCCGCACTGATGTGCCAGGCGTAACGCCGCTAATGTGTCAATGGTCTCGCCTGATTGGGATATAATGATAGCCAAAGTATTTTTATCAATAAGCGGTTCTTCGTACCGGAATTCGGAAGCGACTGATACGGAAATGGGAATGCGCAGTACTGGCTGAAGGATAGCCCTGGCTACCATACCTGCATGCATGGCAGTACCACAGGCAATAATCTGTACTTGGTTGCAGTTTTCAAAAATTTCGTCCGGAATGCCGTCGTCGCTGAAATCGGGAACCCCTTTGTTGACCCGGGGCAGTATCGTATTTTGCATGGCTTCTGGCTGTTCATGGATTTCTTTTAACATAAAATGGGGAAAGCCGTTTTTCATGGCGGCATCCATATTCCAGTTAACCGTCATGATCTCCGGATAATTTTTGCTAAAAGTATCATCTAAATTATATACATGGACTTTATAAGGGGTAAGCTTTACGATACGCTGTTCCGGCACAACGAAATATTCCCGGGTATAGGGGATCAGGGCCGTCAAATCAGAAGCAATAAGGGAACCGGAATGGGTCGCGGCGGCTACCAGGGGGCTTACGTTGCGGATGGCATAAATTGCCCCAGGCTGGTCTTCAAACATGATACAAAATCCATATGAGCCTTCCAATAAGGAAGCAAGTTTCCGGATGGCTACCAGGGGGTCGTTTTCATATAATTGATCCAAAATATGTGCCGCCACCTCGCTGTCCGTTTGTGATACCAATTTATCTTGAACATGGAATTGTTCTGTTAAGGCATGGTAATTTTCAATAATCCCGTTGTGGATCAATGTTACCTTACCGGCACGGTGGGGATGGGCGTTCATATCGCTGACGCCCCCATGGGTGGCCCAGCGGGTATGGCCAATGCCACTGTGGGAAGATATGGTAACCTGCTGCTCGCAATATTCTTTTAAATTTTTTACCTTTCCCGCCTTTTTTGCCAAATAAATATGGGAATCCTCCATGCAAAGGGCGATGCCGGCACTGTCATAGCCCCTGTATTCCAAACCGGCTAAACCTTCCAGTAAAATTTTCTGGGCTTCCAATGGCCCTGTATATCCGATTATTCCACACATAATTTTCTCTCCTCTAAATTAATGCATATTTAATTCTTATGGCTTTCCGCAAGGTATTTGACCTATTATAGCTTATGACAAGAAATTCGTCAATTCCCGCTTTCTTTCTTATTTCTTTATAAATCTGTGATATTTTTAAAGAAAATTTTAAAACTTATCTCTGTTTTTCCTTTTTCATTTGTGATATAGTGTTACTGTTTAGCGGCGTACCATTCCAAAAACCGCACAAGATGGAGGAAATCATGAAAAACAGAGAAGGTTCTTATGAAGATGAAATAGACCGGATGTACGCAAGGGCACAGCGGAAGAAAAACCCTCAGCATACTACGCCGGTTTCCAGGCCACAAGGGCACAGGCGTGCAAAAGCCTATGAAAAAGAAGATGATTTTGAAATTGAGGATTTAAATATGCCGCACAGACGTAAAAATACCCGTGGATATGTACATAAGAAAAGGAAACACAGAAAAACAAAATTTTGTATGTGGATCCTGTTTTTCGTAGCGCTTGTAGGCGGATTGTTCTTGTTTAAAAAGAGCCGGGAAGATGGCTATTGGACGATTGCTGTCTATGGTGTGGATTCCCGTGACGGCAACGTTGGCAAAGGGGCTTTGGCAGACGTACAGATCCTTTGCAGCATAAACAGGAAGACCGGGGAAATCCGCCTGGCTTCGGTCTTTCGCGATACGTACCTAAAAATAGACCAGGAAGGGAATTATAACAAGATAAACGCGGCTTATTTACTGGGGGGCCGTGAACAGGCCGGAGAAGCCCTAAAAGAAAATTTGGACTTGCACATAGAAGATTATGCCACATTTAACTGGAAATCTATTGCCGAAGCCATTAATATCCTCGGCGGTATTGATTTAGAAATTACGGAAAAAGAATTTGCCTATATTAATTCTTTTATCACAGAAACCGTAGAATCTACCGGCGTTGCTTCCACACATTTGGAACATGGCGGGATGAACCATTTAGACGGGGTACAGGCTGTGGCTTATGCCAGGCTGCGCCTTATGGACACAGATTTTAACCGGACGGAACGCCAAAGAAAAGTATTGGGCCTTGCCATGGAAAAAGCAAAACAGGCAGATTTTAATACGTTACGGATTCTGGTAGGAACGGTATTTCCGCAAATTTCCACTAGTGTAGGAGTGGATGATGTGTTAGTTATGGCAAAAGACGTCAAAAAGTATTACATAGGCCAGACCTCAGGGTTCCCTTTTTCCCATTCAGAAATGAACATTGGCAAAAAAGACTGTGTGATCCCCACTACATTAGAAAGCAATGTGATTCAGCTCCATGCCTTTTTATATGACGATACACAGTTCACCCCTTCATGGACGGTAAAAAACATCAGCAAAAAAATTGCAGAAGACAGCGGCCTTTACGAACCTGGTAAGGACACAGAAAGCGGTAAAAACGTAGGCGCAGAGGGCAATATGGGCAATAACCCGGATACGGCAGAAAAGGCTACGCAAAACGGGCAGAAGCCGCCGGAAGGCAGTAGTAGTGATCCGCAAGGGGATCCTATCGAATCCAAAGGCAGCGATCCGGAAGATGGCCAAAATGAACCCTCAAAAGAAAGTCCCGAAGAAATGCCCGAACCTGTTGAAAATGAGGATTCTGAAAATGAGGATGCCCCTCCGTTGACAACAGCACCCTCAGAAAACAATGAACCTACATCCATTGAAGAAAACCAAATCCCGGAAACCAATCCTGGGCCTGGGGGAAACCCACCTGGCGGGAATCTGCCTGACGAAAAAAACAACGGCCCGGTAAGCGGGCCTGGAGGGGCAGATGTTCCGGCAGGGGATGGTGGCGGACCTGGCACACATCCGTCGGGGCAGCCATCCGGCCAGCCTAACGCCGTATTGGAAGGCCCCGGGCAAAATGCACAATAAGGTACCTGCAAGGGAGGGGTGAATTCGATTGACAACAAGCCCGGTCACGGCGCTAACCAGCCCGTAACGGTATTTGTCCCCCAAAATATTCCCTTATCTTTGCAGCCGCGATACTTGAGCCCGTACGGCATGTAAATGTTGCAGGTTGGAAAAGCTTCGTTTAGGGCCATTTTTCGGCGTTGCGCCCGCCCGGCATGGGTGGGTATTACCCGGCACGGGCGTAGCGCGCATATAGGCCAGGCGGGCAATAGGGGTACCGTTGCATAGCCTGGCACGATTGTACCAAAACCAGGCCAACCAAAGGGTGGGGGCATTTCACTGCAATAGTAGGGCGGCTTCTAATTATTCGCGAAAGAATACTTTAACGAATAGTTGGAGGCCGCTTTTTGGGTTATAAGTTAATATTATATTACAGTTGCTTCCTTATTTCAACAAGGGGGTTTTTTTTATGAAAAAAAATGCTATATCGACGTTTGCCTTGGTTATGGCCTTGGCGGTGCTTCTTGTTTTCCCCGCCCGTGCGTCCCCGGCAACGCCTTCCAATACTTCCCGTGCTCGTGCTCCGGCTACGGCTTCCGGCTGGCAATATGATGATGCAGTTATGCCGGCATCTTCTGTAGGCAAGGTGGATAATACCGTAAACCGTAGTGATGTTAAGGTAACTTTACGCTATTATGATATGCGTAATGCTGCTAAAAGTGTTT
>CAJUDH010000025.1 GCA_910584845.1 uncultured Lachnospiraceae bacterium | reverse complement strand
AGAGCAGAGGACTGAAAATCCTCGTGTCACTGGTTCGATTCCGGTCCAAGGCATTATGGGCGTGTAGCTCAGGCGGTAGAGCACTTGACTTTTAATCAAGTTGTCCGGGGTTCGAATCCCCGCACGCTCATATTCAAAAAGCGAAAAATCTTAAAAAGGTTTTTCGCTTTTTTATTTAAATAACAGATTTTAGTCTTGACAAATTATAGTTTCTCTTATAGAATATCTGTAAATAGTTTGAGTGTCAAAACATTTGAAAATAAAAATAAATTAGGGCAGGAAGTAGAACATGACAAGCAAAATCATTGGAACCGGTTCTTACGCACCGGCACAGATTGTAACAAATGATGATTTATCAAAAATTGTAGAAACTAGCGATGAATGGATTGTAAGCCGTACAGGAATCCGTGAGAGGAGGATATCTTTAGAAGAGGGTACCAGCTATATGGCTACAGAGGCCGCTAAAAAGGCAATGGAAAATGCCGGGGTTCATGTAGACGATATAGATATTATTGTTTTGGCCACTACTACTGCAGATAATTGTTGCCCGGCTGGGGCTTGTGAAGTACAGGCCGCATTGGGTGCAGAAAAAGCAGTAGCTTTTGATATTATTGCCGCGTGTTCTGGATTTTTGTTTGGCCTTAATGTTGTCAATTCTTTTATTCAAACCGGAATTTACCGGACAGCTTTAGTTATTGGTGCAGACCATTTAAGTAAACTGGTAGATTGGACCGACCGGGGTACTTGTGTACTATTTGGAGACGGAGCTGGGGCAGCTGTGGTACAGGCCTCAGAGACAGGAATACGGCATATGGTGATGGGGTCTGACGGGTCAAAGGGGTCGATATTATCCTGCGTAGCCCGGACAGGAGGAAATCATTTTAACGGAAACGTGCCGGAATTAGGGTATTTGCACATGAATGGCCAGGAAGTGTTTAAATTTGCCGTAAAGAAAGTTCCTGAATGTGTTAGCCAAGTACTTGCCGGCGCTAATATGGATGTTGAGGAGATAAAATATTTTATTCTTCACCAGGCCAATTACCGGATTGTAGAAGCAGCTGCCAAACGGTTACGGCAACCTCTGGAAAAATTTCCAATGAATATGGACCGGTATGGCAATACTTCCGCAGCGTCAGTGCCCTTGCTTTTAGACGAGTTAAATCAAGAAGGAAAATTGAAACAAGGGGACAAACTGGTATTAGCCGGTTTTGGAGCCGGGATGACTTGGGGGGCCGCCGTAATGGAGTGGTGACAGGAACAAAAATGGTGATTTATCCTGCCATTTTTCATATAATTAAATTTAAACAAAAAAGGAGAAAAAAACATGTTAGAGAAAATTGTAGAAATTATTGCAGAGCAGTTGAGTGTTGATGCCGATACCATTACAGAGGCATCTTCTTTTAAAGAAGATTTAGGCGCGGATTCTTTGGATTTATTTGAATTGGTTATGGCTTTAGAAGACGAGTATTCCATTGAAATCCCTTCGGATGACTTGCAAAACCTGTTGACCGTTGGTGATGTGATAAATTATCTGAAGGAGAAAGGTGTAGAGGCTTAAGGCCCTGCACCTTTTACGCCTACCGGAATCAACTTTTGCAAATAAAAATAGGTAAACGCAGTTGGAGGAAATGATGAAGACAAGAATTACTGAACTCTTAGGGGTTAAATATCCGATTATCCAGGGGGGAATGGCCTGGGTGGCAGAAAACCATTTGGCGGCAGCAGTCTCGGAAGCCGGAGGACTGGGCCTGATTGGCGGTGCAAATGCGCCAGGGGAGGTTATCCGTGATTATATCCGCAAAGTGAAGGAAGTAACGGAAAAACCCTTTGGTGTTAATGTCATGCTGATGAGTCCATATGCTGACGACGTGGCGAAAGTGGTAGTGGAGGAAGGCGTTAAAGTTGTAACTACCGGAGCCGGCAATCCAGAAAAATATATGGATCTGTGGAAAAGCGCAGGAATTCGGGTAATCCCTGTGGTTGCTTCCGTAGCATTGGCAAAACGTATGGAAAAATACGGGGCCGACGCAGTAGTTGCAGAGGGTACCGAATCGGGGGGGCATATTGGAGAGGCAACTACTATGACTTTAGTGCCCCAAGTGGTGGATACAGTATCTATCCCGGTTATTGCAGCCGGCGGTATCGGTGATGGAAGAGGTTTGGCAGCATCCTTTATGTTGGGGGCAGAGGCTGTACAAATGGGTACCCGTTTCTTGGTAGCAAAAGAATGTATTGTCCATCAGAATTATAAAGACCGTGTATTGAAGGCAAAGGATATCGACTCATCCGTAACAGGAAGAAGCCATGGGCATCCGGTCCGTTGCCTGAGAAACCAGATGACCAGGGAATATGTAAAGTTGGAAAATGAAGGGAAAAGTTTTGAAGAATTGGAATACCTGACTTTGGGCGCTTTACGTAAAGCGGTACAAGAAGGGGATGTAACCATGGGCACTGTGATGGCTGGACAGATTGCCGGTATGGTTAGCAAGGAGCAAACTTGTAAAGAAATTATTGAGGAAATTATGGCACAGGCAGAAACACTGCTGAATGTTGGAAAAGGGGTGTAAGTCATGGGAAAAATTGCATTTATTTATCCCGGCCAGGGGGCGCAGGTTTGTGGCATGGGGCAAGATTTTTATGAAGGGACCCAATCCGGAAAACAAGTGTTTGATTTAGCCAGCGAATTGTTAGGGTTTTCTGTGCCAGAATTATGTTTTGTAAAAAATGACCGTTTGGATATTACAGAATATACCCAGGCGGCCATGGTGACTACCAGCATTGCCATGACTAAAGTTTTAACTGAAAAAGGGGTAAAACCAGATGTTGCTGCAGGATTGAGTTTGGGTGAATATTGTGCCCTTTATGCAGCTGGCGCCATCAGTGAATCAGATGCCATTGCTACGGTAAGGCAAAGGGGGATTTTGATGCAAAAAGAAGTCCCCGTAGGGCAAGGGGCTATGGCAGCTGTTTTGGCTTTAGATGCATCTTCTATTGAGCAGGTAATTGCTCCCATGGATACGGTACAGATTGCCAATTACAATTGTCCAGGCCAAATTGTTATTTCCGGGGAGGCAGGAGCAGTTAAAGAGGCTTGTGAAAAATTGGCAGAAGCCGGTGCAAAACGCACGGTAATGTTAAATGTCAGCGGGCCTTTCCATTCACAGATGCTGACAGGGGCAGGGGAAAAATTAGCCAAGGTGTTGGAAAATGTGGAAGTACATACTCCAGTTATTCCTTATGTAGCCAACGTTACGGCAGAGTATGTCACAGATGCAAAAGAAATAAAGCCATTGTTGAAAACACAGGTGTCTTCTTCGGTTAAATGGCAGCAAAGCGTAGAGGCCATGATAGAAGACGGCGTAGACACTTTTATTGAAATTGGGCCAGGCAAAACTTTGGCTGGGTTTATGAGGAAAATTAACCGGACTGTGAAGGTTTATAATATAGAAAAGCTTGAAGATGTGGATAAGGTAGCAAAAGCCTTATCCAACGGCTAAAAATATGGAGGGAAAATCAATGTTGACTGATAAAATAGCGGTAGTAACTGGCGCTAGCCGGGGAATAGGAAAAGAGATTGCCTTGACTTTGGCGGCGAAAGGTGCCGTTGTCATAGTCAATTATAATGGCTCTGCATCCAAAGCAGAAGATGTGGTGAGAGAAATCCAGGAAGCTGGCGGCAGGGGGGAAGCAATCCAATGTAATGTTTCGGATTATGAAAAGGCATCCGAATTAATGGCTTATGTGGCAAAAAAATATGGAAGGGTTGATATCCTGGTAAATAACGCGGGAATTACCCGGGATAATTTGCTGATGAAAATGAGCGAGGAAGACTTTGACGCAGTGGTCAGTACAAATTTAAAAGGGGCATTTAATTGTATTAAACATATTTCCCGTCAAATGTTAAAACAGAAATCCGGAAGGATTATCAATGTTTCTTCCGTTTCCGGAGTTATGGGAAATGCAGGCCAAGCAAATTATTGTGCGTCTAAGGCAGGTATTATCGGGCTTACCAAGTCGGTTGCCAGAGAATTGGCCAGCCGGGGGATTACCTCAAATGCAGTAGCTCCAGGGTTTATTGATACAGAAATGACACAGGTACTTCCAGATGCAGTAAAAAATACTGCAACAGAACAAATCCCCATGAAACATTTTGGATCCACCAAGGATATTGCTAACACGGTGGCTTTTTTAGCATCTGACGAAGCAGGATATATTACTGGCCAGGTTATCTGTGTAGATGGTGGAATGGCCATGTAAAAAACAGCAGCATCCCCAAAAGGCGGTTTAGGCCATTAGAAATAAAGGTTATGCCGCAGGGCATGCACAGAATGGAGGAAATTATGAGTAGAAGAGTGGTTGTAACGGGCCTGGGTGCCATTACCCCCATTGGCAACAGCGTGGAAGAATATTGGAATGGCCTAAAGGAAGGGAAAGTGGGGATTGGCCCCATTACCTACTTTGACACTACGGATTATAAAGCTAAATTAGCTGCACAGGTAAAAGATTTTAATCCCAAAGATTATATGGATGCAAAAGCGGCAAAAAGGATGGAACAATTTTGCCAATTTGCGGTTGCCGCTACGAAAGAAGCCCTGGAGGACGCAGGTTTGGATTTGGCACAGGAAGATCCTTATCGAATCGGGATTAGTGTAGGGTCCGGAATTGGTAGCCTGCAATCGGTAGAACGGGAATATAAAAAATTATTGGAAAAGGGACCAAGCCGGGTCAACCCTTTATTGGTACCGCTGATGATTAGCAATATGGCGGCAGGAAATGTATCAATTCAATTTGGGTTAAAAGGCAAAAGCATTAATGTGGTTACAGCTTGCGCTACAGGTACCCAGAGTATTGGGGAGGCTTTCCGCTCGATCCAGTATGGAGAAGCAGATGTGATGGTGGCCGGAGGCACAGAATCCAGCATTACGCCCATCGGCGTGTCTGGTTTTGCCGCCTTAACAGCATTAAGCACTTCAGAAGATCCTTTGAGGGCTTCCATCCCCTTTGATAAAGAAAGGAATGGCTTTGTTATGGGGGAAGGGGCCGGAATCGTGATATTGGAATCTTTAGAACATGCCCAGGCGAGAGGGGCAAAAATTTATGGGGAGCTGGCTGGCTATGGTGCGACCAGTGACGCTTACCACATCACCTCTCCAGCTGAAGACGGGGCGGGGGCTGCTAAAGCTATGGAGTTAGCTATTGCAGATGCGAAAATGAAGCCAGAGGATGTAGATTATATCAATGCACACGGGACGGCGACCCATCATAACGATTTATTTGAAACAAAGGCAATTAAATTGGCATTTGGTCCACATGCAGAAAAAGTGAAAATCAATTCTACCAAATCTATGGTAGGGCATCTGCTTGGGGCTGCCGGGGCCGTGGAATTTATTGCATGTATAAAATCGATAGAGGAAGGTTTTGTCCATGTTACCGCAGGCCTTGAAATAGATGACCCAGAGTGCGGCCTGGATTATACAAAAGGGAAAGGCATGGCAATGGATGTAAATTGTGCCATCAGCAATTCTTTAGGTTTCGGCGGCCATAATGCTACTTTGCTTGTACGGAAATTTGTAGAGTGACAAATATATTTGGTGTTAATTTTTTGTGAAATTAATTACCATTACACAATGTATTACGATTTGGGAGGAAATGGCAATGACAATTGATGAAATTGTAAAATTAATTGAGGCAGTGTCAAAAAATGGCTTAAGCAGCCTTACTTATGAGAACGACGGGCAGAAACTAATACTGAATAAAGCAGTATATGATTATGGCCCCACATTGCCGCCAATACCGTCAGGGAATTTTACCGTTCCGGAAGAATCAAAGAAAACACAAAGCATGGCAACGGTAGATATTGGGTCTGACCGGGTTGTGGCGTCACCTTTGGTAGGGACTTTTTACTGTGCATCTTCTCCGGATGCAGAGCCATTTGTCCATGTAGGGGATACAGTTAAAAAAGGGCAGGTCTTGGGCATTATCGAAGCTATGAAACTGATGAACGAAATAGAGAGCGAATATGAAGGCGTAGTAGAAGCTATTCTGGTAGAAAATGAAGAAGTAGTGGAATTTGGACAGCCTTTGTTCCGCATCCGTTGACTTGTGACACAATAAGGAATGGAGGAAAGGGTGGAAGAAATATATTTCACCTATACTCGTTTGTGTTGTGGAACATGCACAGAATGGAGGAAAAAATGAAATTAGGAGTGAAAGAAATCCAGGAAATTATTCCCCACAGGCACCCGTTTTTACTAATTGACAGTATAGAGGAGCTAGAGCCGGGAGTGCGGGCGGTAGGTTATAAATCCATTACTTATAATGAACCTCAGTTTGCAGGCCATTTCCCCCAAGAGCCGGTAATGCCTGGAGTATTAATGGTGGAGGCATTGGCTCAGGTAGGTGCAGTTGCTATACTTAGCGTAGAAGGGAATAAAGGGAAAACAGCTTATTTTGCCTCTATCAACAATGCAAAGTTTAAGCAAAAGGTAGTGCCTGGGGATTACCTTAAGCTGGAATGTGAGATTATCCGGCAAAAAGGACCTATGGGCATTGGAAAAGCAGTGGCTTACAATAAAGATGGAAAAGTAGCTGTGTCAGCAGAATTGACTTTTATGATTGGCTAAAGCATGTAAGGAAAGTTGACAGCGCCAGAGGCATACAGCCAGTGATTCCTGGTTTGAATATGGATTATAAACAATGCAGAAAAAGGTTAGCCAAGAGGTATTTCTATGTTTGAAAAAATACTAATCGCCAATCGGGGCGAAATAGCAGTAAGGATTATTCGGGCATGCAGGGAGATGGGGATAAAAACAGTAGCCGTCTATTCAGAGGCAGACAGGGAAAGCCTGCATACTTTGCTGGCGGACGAGGCAATTTGCATTGGCCCGGCGCCGTCAGGGAAAAGTTATCTGAATATGGAACAGATATTGTCGGCCACTGTCGCAATGAAAGCGGAAGCCATCCATCCCGGTTTTGGTTTTCTTTCAGAAAACGCTAAATTTGCTGAATTGTGTGAAAAATGCAATATAACTTTTATTGGCCCTTCTGCTTCCATTATTAACCGCATGGGAAACAAATCAGAGGCCCGAAAGACTATGATAGAAGCAGGCGTACCGGTTGTGCCCGGAGGAAAAGAGCCAGTATATTCGGCAGAAGAAGCCTTGAAGCTGGCACAATCCATAGGATTTCCGGTGATGATAAAGGCATCTTCCGGGGGCGGTGGAAAAGGAATGAGGATTTCCCGCGGGCCAGAGGATTTTGATATGAATTTCCGGGATGCCCAAATGGAGTCTGTAAAAGGGTTTTCTGATGATACCATGTATTTGGAACGTTATATTGAAAAACCTCGCCATATTGAGTTTCAGATTTTAGGAGATAAATATGGCAATGTAGTGCATTTGGGGGAACGGGATTGTTCCATCCAACGCCGCCATCAGAAAGTGGTGGAAGAGTCGCCGTCTGTGGCGATTTCCCATGAGCTACGGAAAAAAATGGGGGAGACTGCAGTGAAGGCGGCAAAGGCCGTAGGATACGAAAATGCGGGGACCATTGAATTTTTGTTAGATAAGGACAAAAATTTTTATTTTATGGAAATGAATACCCGGATTCAAGTGGAACATCCGGTGACGGAAATGGTAAGCGGCCTGGATTTGATTAAAGAACAAATTCGAGTGGCAGCGGGGGAACCTTTGGGATTTTGCCAAGAAGATATCCATTTGCAAGGCCATGCCATTGAATGCCGCATAAATGCAGAAAACCCTGTGAAAAACTTTATGCCATGCCCTGGCGTAATTACCAATGTCCATACGCCGGGCGGTAACGGAATACGGGTAGACACCCATATTTATAACGACTACCGGATTCCTGCCAATTATGATTCTATGTTGATGAAATTGATTGTCCATGGAAAAGATAGGGAAGAGGCTATTGCCAAAATGCGTAGTGCGTTAGGCGAATTGATTATCGAAGGGGTTGAAACCAATTTGGATTTTCAGTTTGAGATCTTATGCCATTCTGCTTATGAGGCTGGTGATACGGATACTCATTTTATTCAAACTTATTTTCCCGAGTATTGTAAGTGAATCTGTTGCTGAATCAAGATAACAAAGAAAAGGAAATATTTTTATTATGCTGAAAAATATGTTTAAAAAGACATATACGGTTATTAATACCAAATATAACCCACAGAAAAAGGAAGATGAGCCTAGTATACCCAAGGGGCTTTGGCGCAAATGCAATAAATGTAACCGCCCCATCTATGTGGAAGACGTAAATAACAACTTTTATGTCTGTCCCCAGTGCGGGGGATATTTCCGTGTCCATGCCTATCGCCGGATTGAAATGTTGATTGACTCAGGGACTTTTGAGGAATGGAATAAAGATATGGAATTTTCCAATCCTCTGAATTTTCCAGGATATGAACGGAAAGTGCAGGCAACAAAGGAAAAGACAAAGCTGAATGAGGCTATTGTTACCGGAAAAGGGCGGATTTATGGCCAGGATACGGCTATCGGCGTCTGTGATGCCCGGTTTTTAATGAGTAGTATGGGCCATGTGGTAGGGGAAAAAATCACCCAAATGGTAGAAAGGGCGACAAAGGAAAAGCTTCCGGTTATTATTTTTGCCTGTTCCGGAGGCGCCAGGATGCAGGAAGGGATTGTGTCCCTGATGCAAATGGCC
This sequence comes from uncultured Lachnospiraceae bacterium, assembly GCA_910584845.1. Taxonomy (GTDB): domain Bacteria; phylum Bacillota; class Clostridia; order Lachnospirales; family Lachnospiraceae; genus Brotaphodocola. The sequence continues at coordinate 29,481 of CAJUDH010000025.1, read as the reverse complement.
AAAACATCTGCCGCGTTAAAAAGGCACCATGAGGCAGGGCAACTATTTATCAGTGTCTTAACGGATCCTACTACCGGGGGAGTGACAGCCAGTTTTGCCATGTTGGGTGACATTATTTTGGCAGAACCGAATGCTTTGATTGGATTTGCAGGCCCCCGCGTCATTGAGCAGACGATTCGCCAGAAATTGCCGGAAGGGTTTCAACGGGCGGAATTTCTATTAGAGCACGGTTTTGTGGATAAAATTGTGAAACGCAGCGAGCAAAAAGAAGTGCTGGCACAAATTCTGAAAATCCACAATAAAAAAGAAAAAGGGCATATGGAAGCAAACCAGGAAGCGAATGGTTTCCGTTCGGCGGACTACAAGGCAGTTCCGGCCAAAGAGCCATTAATTTCCGGAAATGCTTTTGGATTTGACGGAAACAATATGTCAAAGCCCCACAAATCAGGGGAAAGCTCCCATAAAAACGGAGACAGTGGTAAAAATGTGCCAGCCGAAGAAAAGACTGCCTGGGATACGGTGCAGCTTTCCCGGTCTGCCGGAAGGCCCGTTGCTATGGATTATATAGAAACAATTTTTGATGATTTTATGGAATTCCATGGGGACCGGTATTTTGGCGATGATGGGGCTATTGTGGGCGGCATCGCCACATTCCGTGGAATCCCGGTGACAGTAATTGGCCAAGAAAAGGGGAAAAATACCAAAGATAATATTAAATGTAATTTTGGTATGCCTTCCCCGGAAGGTTACCGCAAGGCATTGCGGCTTATGAAACAGGCAGATACCTTTGGACGCCCGGTTATCTGTTTTGTGGATACGCCAGGGGCCTTTTGTGGGTTAGAAGCCGAAGAGCGTGGACAGGGCGAAGCAATTGCCCGGAATTTGTTTGAAATGGCTTCCCTTCGTGTCCCTGTGCTTTCTATCGTCATTGGAGAAGGGGGCAGCGGAGGGGCATTGGCTATGGCAGTGGCAAATGAAGTCTGGATGTTGGAAAATTCTATTTATTCCATTTTATCACCGGAAGGATTTGCTTCTATTTTGTGGAAAGACAGTAAGAAGGCACCAGATGCAGCAAGGGTAATGAAAATCACGGCTGCAGACCTTTATGGGCGTAAATTGATTGAACAGGTTATTCCGGAGAAAGAACCGGCTTCCGAAAAAAACCTGAATGTTTTAGCAGATAATTTAAAAGGGAAAATCCAGGATTTCCTAGCCCGCTATCAAGGGTTAGGCGAGGAAGAGATTATCGAGCAAAGGTATAGGCGTTTCCGAAATATATAAAATTAGAAAGGAATTTCTAATTAGCTGGTTGGCTATGTAGATTTTTACAATAGGATTAAACGGTAAGATGGATCATGGGAGGCAAAAATGGGAAATATAAAACCACTGACGGTTAGGGACCAGATTGCGAAATATCCAGTTATCCAGGGTGGAATGGGCGTGGGGATCAGCCTTTCTTCTTTGGCTGGGGCTGTGGCAAAGGCTGGCGGGATTGGTATTATTTCTACTGCGCAAATCGGTTTTCGGGATCCGAATTTTTTAAAGGACCCTATGGGGGCTAATATGCGGGCTATTCGGGAAGAATTAAAAAAAGCCCGGGCCATTGCACCTAAGGGAATAATCGGGTTTAACATTATGGTAGCTACCAGAAATTATGCCCAATATGTAAAAGAGGCCATAAAGGCAGGAGCCGATATTATAATTTCCGGGGCCGGCCTTCCGGTAGATTTGCCGGGTTATCTGGAGGAAGCAAAACAAATAGCTGCGAAAGCCGGCGAAACGGTACGCACAAAAATTGCACCTATTGTTTCTACTGCGAAATCGGCTATGGTTATTTGCCGGTTATGGGACAGAAAATACAAACAGGCCCCGGACCTATTGGTAATCGAAGGGCCCTTGGCGGGCGGGCATTTAGGGTTTTCCCGGGAACAGCTGGCCCAATATGGCGCCGATACGCCAAATGTGCCAGATACTTATGACCAGGCGGCTTATGATCAAGAAATCCGAGATATTATAAAAGTGGCAAAACAGTTTGAAGAAAAGTATGGGCGTCCGATCCCTGTGGTAATTGCCGGAGGAATCTATACCCATGATGATGTGGACCATGCCATAGGAGAGTTAGGGGCTGACGGGGTACAAGTGGCAACCCGTTTTGTGACTACGGTAGAATGTGATGCGCCTATGTGTTATAAACAGGCATATATTGATGCAAAACAGGAAGATATTGTTATCACCAAAAGCCCGGTTGGTATGCCTGGACGGGCAATCCGCAATGTTTTTTTAGATAACGCAGCCGGAAAAAAGGCGAAAATTGACCATTGCTATCAATGTCTGGAACATTGCGACCCGAAGAACATCCCGTATTGTATAACGAAAGCTTTATCCAATGCGGCAGAAGGAGATTTGGACCATGGGCTTTTGTTTTGCGGCAGCAATGCATATCGGGCAAACCGGATTGAAACGGTAAATCAAGTAATCGAAGATTTATTTGGAATAATCACAGAATCCTGTCCATAGATTGAAACAAAAGAAAAAAAGGCTGGATAGATGCTAAACTATCTATGGGGGTTTATGATTCTGGCAGGAATGTGTTGGGGGGCAGCCAACGGTGAATTGGAAGTGGTGGCCCAGGGACTGGTGGATTCTGCCGGGGAAGCAGTGGAATTAGGGCTTACAATGCTAGGGATCATGTCTTTCTGGTGTGGTATACTGAAAGTGGGGAGCCAGGCAGGGCTGATCGACTGGCTGGCGGGTAAGATGGGGCCATTGCTGGATTTCCTTTACCCGAAATTGGAGAAAGGCCATCCGGCCCGGCAGCCGATTGCCGTGAATATGGTGGCTAATATGTTAGGGCTGGGTATGGCAGCCACCCCGGCCGGCCTTGCGGCTATGAAAGCGTTACAACAGGGAAGGGAGGAACCTTCCAACCGCCACATAGCCACGGATCCTATGTGTACATTTTTAATCATCAATATTTCTTCTTTGCAATTAGTTCCTATCAATATGATTGCTTACCGGAACCAGTATGGGTCGATGGACCCTTTAGGGGTTCTGGGGCCGGCGTTAGCAGCCACGGCCTGTTCTACTTTAACGGCAGTGGTATTTTGTAAATGCATGGATAGGAAAAACAGGGGAAGGAAGGTGATGGGGGAATGATCCAATGGATGTCCCGTATGTTGATACCGTTGATTGTCAGTTATGTGGTAGGCTTTGGTATTTTATCTAACAGGCCCGTGTTTGAGGATTTTTTGGCAGGGGCGAAAGAAGGGATAAAAACCGTGGCAGATGTGTTGCCTACCCTTATCGGTTTAATGACGGCAGTGGGGGTGTTGCGGGCGTCCGGTTTTCTGGATGCTTTGGGCAGCTGGTTGGCAGTGCCGGCATCCTGGATTGGTATACCGGCACCATTGATCCCTTTAGTCTTAATCCGCATGGTTTCGAATTCTGCTGCCACCGGGCTGGCATTGGACATTTTTTCCCGTTATGGGCCAGATTCGTTTTTAGGAATGGCGGCTTCCGTGATTATGAGTTCCACGGAAACCGTGTTTTACTGTATTAGCATATATTTTGGTTCCGTCCGCATAACAAAAACCCGTTATGTATTGCCAGGGGCGCTGTTGGCCACGGCTGTGGGGATTGGGGTAAGCATATTTCTTGCTGCTTAGGCAAAAACTCTTTTTTCACAAAATAGACACAACCTTGTAAGAATTTTCTAAGGAATAGAAGGTTGCCTGGGTGGGGAAAATCATGTATAATCAGTGGGAAGCTTTTGTCTTCCCAAAAAGTGAGGGAAATCAGTGGATACTTATGAAACGCTGAACAGTGCATTGGTAAAGCTATTCCGGGATGTGATGGATTTAGAAGAACAAGCCATCATTAATTCGGAATACTGTGATATCACAAACAATGACATGCATGTAATTGAGGCGGTCGGACTGGAAGAACCAAGGAATATGTCCACCATCGCAAAATTGCTTTCTGTAACAGTAGGAACGTTGACCATTGCCATGAACAGCCTTGTCAAAAAGGGATATGTAAATCGGGAGAGAGGAAAAGAAGACCGACGGGTAGTCTATATTTCTCTTTCAGAGAAAGGAAAACGTGCATATCGGCACCATGAGGAATTCCACCGCCATATGATCGACGAGATCTTGAGAGACCTGACGAAAGAAGAGACGGAAGCGCTGGTGAAATCACTGGCGAAGCTGGACCGGTGGTTTCGTAGATTTCAGGAGAGCTAAAGGAGGAATTTATCATTATGAAGAGGAAAATCATGTGCATGTTAGGGGTTATATTGATACTATCGCTGGTGGCATGTACCCCAACGCCGGAGAAAAACAGGACAGGAGAAGTAAAACAGACCCAAGGCTCTGGGGTGAATACAGAAAAAAATCCGGATCCCACGGCGCCAATCTTAGATGTGGTTTCCATTTATAGTGTCAGCGAAGACGGCTCCAAATTGGAAGGCACCATGGATGCCGTGGAAGAATTGACGCCTCAGGCTTTGGCAGATTTGCTGATCCAATATGGCGTATTAGAGGAAGGCACAAAAGTCCTCCAATATGAAGCGGAAGGGGCGCCGTCCAGCCAGGAGGTCGGCCCGGGAGTGGCAAAGGCTGTGGAAGGAGATGCAGGGGAGGCAAAAGAATATGGGACATTGAATTTGAGCCAGTTTCCCGATACCAGCAACAAACTGCTATTGCAGGCAGTAGCCAATACGTTTTTGGAAAATCTGCAGGTGAGTTATATGACGATCCAAGTAAATGGGGAAGTGGTGGCAGAGAATTTAACCATGGTGGATGCCGGTAAATAAAGAAAATAGATTTAACTAAAGGGCCGCTTACCAGCGGCCCTTTGTCTGTGGCTAAGAAAGATGTTGTTTTTGTTCAGATAACCAAGTAGTGAAATAGGCCTGAATAACGTCAAAAGGGGAATCCCCGAAATTTAACAGGAAGGTGTGGAACGCTATGGGGTCAAAGTCGTCTCCCAGTTCCTGTCGCGCCGTTTCCCGCATATTTAGAAATTCCATGCATCCTACATAGTAGGATAAATAATTGGCCGGATTTTCGATCATAGCGGAATAAAGAGAGTCTACCACTTCGTCTGGCTGTTCATAATAGTATTTTAGATATTCCCTCACCTGTTCTTTATCCCAGCCCATATAATTGATATAGACATCCAGACATGCATGGATGCCTAAAGTTGCCAGTGAATTAGCGGCCAGCAACTGGCCCATTTCCGGTTTTAGGCCATTGTCCATGGTATAAGACAAATGCTCCACATAGGATGCCCATCCTTCGCTATAGCCTTTGAAAGATAACAATTTGCGGAGGTTAGAATCACAATGGGTATGGAAATATACATTTTGATATAAATGGCCAGGATAACCTTCATGGGCGAGGGTATTGTAAAGTTGATTCGAGGCATACCGTGGGTTTTCATTAATAAAAATCACATTTTCCTGGTAATCATCCAAAGGCGATACCAGATAAAAAGCGGGGCTTAGAGAAAGCTCCAAGGATTTCGGTACAGATTTAAGGGTATAATTACACTGGGCCAAAGGTGGAAATTCGTTAGGGGCCAGGGCTTTTAATTCTTCCATAATACCTTCCGGTTCTGTCTGCCGGTAGCTGTAAGTGTCAATTTCCTCTATTAGTTCCGGATGGGAACGTAACAGGTTGGAAGTAGCCGTTAACTGGTCGACCATAGTCTTTTCCATAGCTTTTAGCATATCGTCAATGGAAGAATAGGAAGTGCCGGTGGCAGAATAAGCCAAATATTCATAATATTCTTTTCCATTGGGGAATTGGGATAGCCCTTTTTCGTTGGTTCCGGTTCCCCTCAATTCATTTAATCCGTCAATTAACAGCTGATAGGCAGGGACAAAATCACTTTCTAGCAACGCTTCGTTTTTTTGGCGGTAGGCTGTTTTTTCTTCTTCTGTCAATTCCGGCAAGTTATCCAACCGGGTGTTAAAGGTCTCAACCATAAAATTATCGCCGGGTACCAATAAATATCCTTCGCAGGACTCAATAACATGATCCAAGACAGAGTCGCTCATCATTAGGCCCGCCTCTGCTTTTTTACGTTGAAAATCCATGATTTGGCTATAATATTCATCAATGCCGGCTAAAAGCTTCAAATAGTCTTCCACATCTTGTTTTTGATAAAATATGTATTCGGACAACAAAATCGGGAGCTGGGCCTGAATACCTATAGTAACGGCTAAAGGCTGATTATATAATTCCAGGCCTTCCCCCATCTTTTCTGTCCGAAGGAGGCTTTGCAAGATCCTTTGAGTAAGCTTTTGATCTTCCGTGAGCAACGCCGGGTCAAAAGAGTCTAACAATTCCCTCAACTCCTGCTGGTCTTTGCGGGATTCTTCCATAGCTTCTATACTGATGGGGCTATACAAGTTTTGGCACTGGGAAATACCAAAGGCAGACGGGTCTTTCAGCATAAAATGCAGGTCGATTTGGCTGCCGCTGACTTCGTTTCGGAAAATTTCTTCCATTTTCAGGTCAAATTCTTTTTGGGCTTCCAGTTGTTTTTCTTCAAATTGCTCGTAAGTATGTCCGGTTTCTTCTTGGAAAGGGGCAGCGGTTGTAAGTTGGGGATCTTCGGTTTTAGGTGAACATCCCCCTAACAAGGGTACGCTAAAAAGCGAGATAGCCAGTGAAAGGCTTACTAGGCCAAGACGCCGTTTTTTCTTTTGTGATTTTTGCAACCTATCCATAGGGTATCCTCCTGGTTGTTATTGATAAAAAAGCAGATAAATGATAGGATTCCTTTCAATTTACTATATTATACTATATTCTTTTAAAATACAACTTATGAGTAGGATTTTTGGGGGATGATTTTCCGCAGTTTGTATTGCTTACAGTAATGGATGGGAGATTCCTTGTGTTTTTTTCCGGAATGTGTTATAGTTTGATTAATTTTAGTCCACTTAGTTTAGGAGGTATGACTCATGTGTCAGGAAAAAAATTGTAAAGGAAAAAAGCCATATTATATTACTACGGCCATTGCTTATACGTCAGGAAAACCTCATATCGGCAATACTTATGAGATCGTGTTGGCGGACAGCATTGCCCGGTTTCGGAGGGAGCAAGGATATGATGTGCGTTTTCAGACCGGAACCGATGAGCATGGACAGAAAATTGAGCAAAAGGCCAAAGAGGCCGGGGTGGCCCCGCAGGAGTTTGTGGATAAAGTAGCAGGCCAAATCAAAGGCATATGGGATTTGATGAATACGTCTTATGATAAATTTATCCGGACCACAGATAAAGGCCACGAGGCCCAGGTACAAAAGATCTTTAAAAAATTATATGATCAAGGGGATATTTATAAAGGCCATTATGAAGGGCTTTATTGTACCCCTTGCGAGTCTTTTTGGACGCCTTCCCAGTTGGTGGATGGAAAATGCCCCGATTGCGGACGGGATGTGCAGCCGGCCAAAGAGGAGGCTTATTTCTTTAAGATGAGCAAATATGCAGACCGGTTAATCGAGCATATTAATAGCCACCCTGAATTTATCCAGCCGGTATCACGAAAAAACGAGATGATGAATAATTTCCTGTTGCCAGGCCTGCAGGATTTGTGTGTATCCCGCACTTCTTTTACTTGGAGTATTCCGGTAAGTTTTGACCCCAAACATGTGACTTATGTTTGGCTGGATGCGTTGACCAATTATATAACCGGTTTGGGTTATGACTGTGATGGGGGTCATGGGCCCCTGTTTGAAAAATATTGGCCTGCAGACCTCCATTTGATCGGCAAAGATATTATCCGTTTCCATACGATTTACTGGCCTATCTTTTTGATGGCGTTGGATTTGCCCCTTCCAAAGCAGGTATTTGGCCATCCTTGGCTTTTACGGGGTGAAGGGAAAATGGGGAAGTCCAGAGGGAATGTGTTGTATGCGGATACATTGGTGGATTTCTTCGGTGTAGACGCAGTCCGTTATTTTGTGCTGCATGAGATGCCCTTTGAGAATGACGGTGTGATTTCCTGGGAGTTGATGGTAGAACGGTTAAATTCCGATTTAGCCAATATTTTAGGGAATCTGGTAAAACGCACGATTTCCATGATTAACCAATATTTTGGAGGCCAGGTATATGACAAGGGGGCCGGGGCAGAGGTGGACGAAGACCTGAAAGCCGTGGTGTTAGAATCTGTAAAGAAAACCGTGGCCCGGATGGACGAACTTCGGGTGGCAGATGCAATCGGTGAAATTTTTAATATTTTCCGCCGCTGTAATAAATATATTGACGAAACCATGCCTTGGGTGTTGGCCAAAGAGGAAGCCAGCCAGGAGCGCCTGGCTACGGTACTTTATAATTTGGCAGAATCGGTTACGATCGGCGCATCCTTGTTGTCCTCATTTATGCCGGAAACATCAGAAAAGATTTTAGCCCAATTAAATACAGGCAAGAGGGGCTTTGAAGAAATCGGTATTTTTGGAAAATATCCTTCCGGAAACAAAGTCGTGGAAAAACCAGAGATATTGTTTGCACGCATGGACCTGAAAAAGGTTATGGAGAAAGTGGAAGCTATGGACGAAAAAGCCCGGGAAGCCGCTGTTGGAGAAGCAGCCGCAGAGGAGAAGGCGGAGCCTGTCTTGGATGTAGAGGCGAAACCAGAGGTTACTTATGATGATTTTGCAAAGCTTCAGTTTCAAGTTGGTGAAATTATTGCCTGTGAAGCAGTGCCTAAATCCCGGAAGCTTTTGTGTTCGAAAGTAAAAATCGGCAGCCAGGTGAGGCAAATCGTCAGTGGCATCAAATCCTTCTATACGCCGGAAGAAATGGTAGGGAAAAAGGTTATGGTGGTTGTAAATTTAAAACCAGCCAAGCTGGCGGGGGTTTTGTCAGAAGGGATGCTTTTATGTGCAGAGGATGCAGACGACAATTTATCTTTGATGGTGCCGGAGAAAGATATGCCGGCAGGGGCTGAGATTTGCTGATGTCAGGGGAAAAATGTATCTGTAAAATGAATTCCGTTTTGCCCGGACAGGAAAACCAAACCCCTTTGAATCGAATGGGCTTGGGTGCAAGGGGTTTGAACGGCAATCAGTTAAAACTGATTGCCGTTATTAGTATGTTGATTGACCATACAGCATTTTTGTTATTGGGGTATGGGCTGCTGCCGGCAATTTCCGCGGACGCTTACCGTTACCATATATGGAGGTTGATTTATTATGGGATGCGCTGCATAGGGCGGTTGGCATTTCCCATTTATGCTTTTCTATTGGTAGAAGGCTTTTTACACACCAGGGATTGGCGTAAATACGCGTTAAGGTTAGGGATATTTGCCGCCATTTCAGAAATACCTTTTGATTTGATGGTGTTTCCCCGACGGTTTGTATCGCTTTGTGACTGGAAATTTTTATGGGAAATGCAAAATGTATTTTTTACATTGCTCATCGGGCTGTTAACGATAAAGTCATTGGATCTGGTAAACAGGAAAACCAATAGGAATCAATCACTTACTTTTTTCCTCTGCCTAGGGATATTAGGGGCCGGTTCTTTTTTAGCTTGGATGTTAAAGGCGGATTATGACTTAGTTGGGGTGGTGCTGATTGCGCTGTTTTATCAATTCCGCCAGGACCGGGTGAAGCAATGCATTATGGGGTTTATCTGGTTTTTTTCCACCTTAGGGAGCGGTCGTTACTTTTTGGGGATGGCAGCGGCATTTTTGTTGATTTTTTGTTATAATGGGAAGCAGGGGGAAAACAGGGGAAAGTACAGGTATTACCTGTTTTATCCGGCGCATATGCTGTTATTGTATGGTATATTCCGGATCATTTTCCTTGCATTTTGATTGGTGGCGGCAATCACTTCTTCCGGGGGAATGTTTTTAATCTGGCTTATGGCTTCCACCACATAAGGCAGATAAAGGGAAGAATTCCTTTTTCCCCGGAAAGGTACCGGCGACAGATAAGGGCAGTCCGTTTCTAGTAGGATACGGCTTAGGGGCATGTAGCGGACGACATCTTTCAGTTTTTTTCCGTTTTGGAAGGTCAGGACGCCGCCAATGCCCAGATAAAACCCCAGATTCAGATATTCTCTTGCCATTTCTACGCCATAGGAAAAACAGTGGACAACACCTCCTATTTCCCCGGCTTTTTCATTTTTAAGGATGTCCAGGGTATCTTTTGCCGCATCCCGGCTGTGGATAATAACAGGTAAATTTACTTTTCTGGCCAGGCCAAGCTGCCGGATAAACCAGTATTTTTGCAGTTGCGGCTCTGGTTCTTTCCAATAATAATCCAATCCGATTTCTCCGATAGCCACCACTTTTTCTTCTGTTGCCGCAGTTTCCAGCCAATCCATCCATGAATCGGTTAATTCCTTGGCTTCACTGGGATGGATGCCTACAGAACCATAAATAAAGCTATATTGCCGGATTAATTGCAACGTGTTTTTTACGCTTTGCAGGCTGGCCCCTACATTGATTATAGATTCTACCCCGTTTTCTGCCAGGCTGTTTAGCAGGGTTTCCCGGTCTTCATCAAAGGCTTTATTGTCATAATGGGCATGGGTGTCAAATATCATATATTTTTCCTGCGCTTTCTTAATTTTATATTGTTTTAACGTTTGATTCAAAGGCAATACAACAATACGTCAGGTATGGCTGAAAATTGCTTTCTGGCAAAAGAGGTGACAGGGGTCAGGAGTATTATAATGGATTGCCTTTGGGATGGCAACCGGTTACTTTTTCCCTTGGACGAAAATTATATTTAATTGCCCAGGAAAGACTACTTGACTTTTACAGGAAGGCCAATTATAATCAACCTATAGCCGCCGGGCTACGTCTTATCCCATTCCGTTAGGCCATAGAAGGAATGGAGAATAAGGCGTTTATTTTTTTAGGAAAGAGGTGGATTTATGTTTCGGGAAATGCGGAGAAAAAAGCAGGAATTGCCGATGGAAGAGGTTAAGGAAATCTTGTATGAAGGTACGTCAGGGGTATTGGCCCTGTCTGGTGACGACGGATACCCTTATGCGGTCCCTTTAAGCTATGTGTATGACGGAGGGAAGATTTATTTTCATTGTGCAAAAGCCGGACACAAGCTGGATGCTATTAAAAGGGACGAGAAGGCATCCTTTTGCGTTATTGGCCAAGACCAGGTCGTTCCGGAAGAATATACGACTTACTTTCGAAGCGTGATTGTTTTCGGGAAAATACAGATAATAGAAGATGAAACGAAAAAGCGCCAGGCGATTGAAAAATTGGCGGTTAAATATACGCCAGAGGATACTGCTACGGGGAGGAAAGAGGAGATTGATAGGGAATGGAAACCACTCTGTATGCTGGAAATGGAAATTTGCCATATGACGGGAAAAGAATCCATCGAGTTATCTATGAATAAAAAACGCTAGGGGAAAACAAACTTTATAGGTGAAGTGGTTCTCTGGGAGGTAATTTATGTTTCTTTGGATTATAACCTATATTTTAATCCCGGCTTATACGGTTTTATTTGTACAGGGCAGCAATTGGTTTACCACCAATTTTTCTGTTATCGGAAACATTGTTGGCCGTGAGGAAGAGTTTGTTTTATGGGGGTTGATGGTGGGGGTCTATTTTTTTTATTGTCTGCAAAAAATTATTCTCCGTATGGCCCATCCTCCGTCCGGTACATGGCTGCTTCCTATGGCTATTGTACTTCTTGCCTGTGCCGTAGTCACCCCTTATTTGCCGGAACAGCTGCCATTTAAATCATTTTTGCATGTAGTTTTTGCTTTTTTGTCAGCTGCCTGCTTGATGGTATGCCTTTTTTTGCTTATATGGAAACTGTATGGGCAAAATAGAAAAAAATACCGGCCGTACCTGGCAGGCTTGGCCGGTATTGTTTTTTTTTCTGCCTTTTTATTGTGGATTGCCGGGATTATCAGCAGTATATTGGAGATTTTTTTTACCCTTGCTTCTGTGTTAATGGTGCGCAGGCTATATCAGACGGCTCCATAGAAGTGGATTCCTGTTTTTTATTGGCCTTTTTTTTGCGCAGTTCCCGAAAAAATCCTGATAACATTTGGGAACATTCTTCTTGTAACATGCCTATATGGATTTTTGCCTGATGGTTAAAGCCATCTTCATCTAATAAGTTTATTACGGAACCTGCGCATCCGGCTTTTGGGTTCATGGAGCCAATGACCACAGTAGGGATCCTGGCTTGGATAATGGCCCCGGCACACATCGGGCAAGGTTCCAGGGTAATATAGATGGTACACCCCTCCAGCCGCCAGTCCCCTATAGCCTTACAGGCTTTACGGATAGCGATTATTTCTGCATGGGCCAGTACTGTCTTATCCACCATGCGGCGGTTGTATCCCCTTCCGATAATTTTCCCTTGATATTCAATGACACAGCCAATGGGCACTTCTCCAATAGCGGAAGCTTTTCTGGCCTGCCAGATGGCTTCTTTCATATATTTTTCCTGCGGTGCGGTTTCATCCATAAATGTTCCTCATTCATCTTTCCGGGTATATAAGGGAATGATTTTATATCCTACAGTATAACGGAAAGGGGTCGCCCGGTCAACGGAAAAATAAAGTTACAGCCGAAGGTCTGTATACCAGTAGCCAAACCTCCCGTCTTCTTCCGGCTGTTTTTTTGCCAGGACAAAGTTAGGGAATCCAAACATGGATGCCATATGTTTTTCATTACTGAAATAATGGCCCGGAACCCCTAACAGGTACCGTGGTTCCCCATGGGGGTTATTCAGTTTGGCCAGGATCAGGTGGCGATAGTTATAATATCCATGAAGCAAAAAACTGTTGTTGCCGTATATCCAGTTTTCTCTTGGCAAAATACCTATATCCTGGGGTTTAATGGATAAAATTTCGCAGCCATTGGTATAATCAAATGCCAATACCTTGGGGTAACGGCGTTGCAGCCGGTTCCAAATGCTGCTATGTATATTTTCTACCTGTTCCAGCCTTTCCAGTTCTTTGAGCCGTTCTGGGTCCCCTGGTTCTGGTGGGCGGGGCTTGTCATCCATAGGCATTTCTTCTTTTTCCGGCGTTAATTCTCCGGTTGGCGGTTGGGTTATGGTTTTTTCCCCCGGCGGAAGTTCTTCCGTGAGATTTTCTTTCGGAGGAAATGCCTCTGTTGGATTAGGCATTTGAGGTGATGTTTTGGTTGGGCTTTCCTGGTTCAAAGTTTCCATTTCCGTTTGTTGGGAAATGGGGGCTTCTTCTGCCGGCAGTTCTTGTACGGCAGATTCTATGGATGGCCTATTTCCGGAAGGATCCTTTGTTGTTGGATTTTCTTCTGCAGATGGTATGGGTGGTTCGGGTGGTTTCCGGTCATTTATAATCCATATTTTTCCGGATTTACTTTCCCCGGCAGATTTCATTTCTACAGGTTTTCCGTCATCCTGACCTTCTGATATGCCGGCTGTTTTTTCTTCTATGTTGCCGGCCGGGTTTTCTTCCTCTATTTGTGCAGATGTGTTGTCGTCTGTTTCGGCTTTTGGGGTATCTTCGATTTTGTCCGTTTCTGATTTTTCTTTGTTTTCATTTGGCTCTTGCCAGGGCACGGCATCCAGCCTTTTTTGTTCTTCCTGCCGCAATTCCTGTTCGATTTCTTCCGATATGGAACTATGGGGTTCTAAGGCTTGGGAAGATTGGGCTTTTACTTTTTCTGCCGTTACATCAGCCAACTGTATCTCAGCGGCCTGGATTACAGCGTCTTCCCATATGGTAGTATAACAGCGCCAGGAATTGTCTTGTTCAAAAATAGACAGGCCATAGCAATACTCCATGGAATATCCACTGTTTTCCACATTCATAGCATTCACATTAGCGCGGAATTCACCACATCCGTTTCGGATAAAAATTCGGCCTATTTGTATTTTCTTTTCCGGGCAAAGCAAATAAACACCGATGTCGCTGCCACCAAGGAAAACTTTTTTTACGTTTACTTGTATGCGGCATTGCCCGTTTCGTACTTCTATTTTTGCAAACCCGATATTTTTTCCTTTGACTCCTCCCTCGTATGCATAAATATATGAGATTAACCTGCGATAATTAGACATATTATCACTCCTTTAGTACCTATTCTATGCACATACCCTTTACGGCTATGACAAAAATGTATGCCTTTAAACCGTTACCATTGAAAAATTGCCCAGAAAAGCATATAATAGAATCAATTCTCAGAAAGGTGGCGTCTGGATGGGCGGATCTTATATGGAGTATAGGTTAGGGAATCCACAAAATACCATAGATATTATAAAAAAACATCAATTTGTTTTTCAAAAGAAATTCGGGCAAAATTTTCTCATTGATACCCGGGTACTGGACAAGATTATTTCTGCTGCCCAAATTACGGGGGAGGATATGGTCCTGGAAATTGGGCCGGGTATTGGCACGATGACCCAATACCTGGCAGAGTCCGCCCGATGTGTGGCCGCCGTGGAGATTGATGAAAATTTAATCCCCATTTTGGAAGAAACGTTGAGGGGATATGAAAACATCCATATTATCAACGGTGATATACTCAAAATAGATATGAACCAGCTGGTTGGCCGATACAATGGCGGGCGCCCTGTCAAGGTGGTAGCAAACCTCCCTTACTATATCACTACCCCTATTATTATGGGGCTGTTGGAGAGCGGTATCCCTGTGGACAATATTACCGTAATGGTGCAAAAAGAAGTGGCCAGCCGGATGCAGGCAGGGCCGGGGTCTAAAGATTACGGGGCCTTATCCCTGGCAGTACAATATTATGCAAAACCTTACCTGGTTGCCAATGTGCCGCCTAATTGTTTCCTCCCAAGGCCCAAAGTAGGGTCGGCAGTGATCCGTTTGACCCGGTATAGCCAGCCTCCGGTAAAGGTGCAAGACCCAAAACTGATGTTCCAGATTATCCGGGCTTCTTTTAACCAACGCAGAAAAACATTACAGAACGGGCTAAACAATTCACCTGAACTTTCTTTTTCCAAAGGCCAGATTGCCGGCGCTATCGAGAGGCTGGGCCTTCCTGCTGCCGTTCGGGGGGAGGCTTTGGATTTGGGGCAATTTGCCCGGCTGGCGGATATTTTTCTTGACAAGTAGCGTAAAATTTCTTATACTGTCTAAAACAGAATAAAAATGGCAGTGGATGTTTTTTCACTGTTACAAACAAAATCTTCAGGGCAGGGTGAAAGTCCCTATTGGTGGTAAAGCCCACAAGCCGTAAGGCATGATTCGGTGAAACTCCGAGGCCAACCGTATAGTCGGGATAGAAGAAGATGGATTACGGCATGTCCGTATCATTTTATATGAAAATAATTGCTCTGGGATGTTCGAAACATTCCAGGGTTTTTTATTCCATAAGAAACCAACCCTATGAAATAATAAGGTTCTGCCAGGATGCACGTTAAAGAAAACGGTTTCCGGCGTGGGAGGATTTTTTATTTTCGATGGTTAAATAAGCCCTGAATTTTTTGTTCCGGGCTTATTTTTTGTTTGGAGGTGTATAAAAATTGGAGGATTACCGGTATATGCAATTAGCCCTGCAGCTGGCAAAGAAGGGATGCGGGTGGACGGCCCCGAACCCAATGGTAGGGGCAGTCATCGTGAAGGATGGGAACATAATCGGCCAGGGATACCATGAAAAATATGGCCAGGCCCATGCAGAGCAAAACGCCATATCCTCTTGCAGGGAATCGCCAGAAGGGGCCACTATGTATGTCACTTTGGAACCCTGCTGCCATTATGGAAAGCAGCCGCCTTGTGTAACGGCCATTTTAGAGGCAGGGATCCGCCGGGTAGTGGTAGGCTCAACGGACCCTAACCCATTGGTTGCGGGAAAAGGGGTCCATATGTTACGGGAACATGGAGTGGAAGTGGCGGAAAATATTGGGAAAAAGGAATGTGATAAACTGAATGAAGTATTTTTACATTATATACGGACAGGGCGCCCATATGTAGTGATGAAATATGCCATGACCATGGACGGAAAGATAGCCGCCTATACAGGCGCATCCCGTTGGGTCACCGGAGAAGAGGCAAGGAAGCATGTGCATCAGCAACGCCATCGGTATACGGCGGTCATGGCAGGCGTAGGTACAGTCCTTGCAGATGACCCCCTTTTTACTTGCCGCATCCATGGAGGGAAAAACCCAATCCGCATTATCTGTGATTCTATGCTCCGCACCCCATCGGATGCGAAAGTAATCATAACTTCACATGAGGCGCCTACAATCTTGGCCACTTGCTGTACGGAGAGGGAAAAATGGCGGGCCTATGAACAGAAAGGATGCCGTATTTTACTGGTAAAGGAAAAAAACGGACAGGTAGACCTGGTTGATTTGGTGGAGCGGTTAGGGCAAGAAGCCATTGACAGTATTTTACTGGAGGGGGGAGGGGCTTTAAATTGGTCTGCCCTAGAAAGCAGAATCGTGCAAAAGCTCCAGGTTTATGTGGCACCAAAGTTGTTTGGGGGGCAGGCTGCAAAGACCCCCATAGAAGGGGTTGGGGTGGCGGATCCGGATGTAGCGTTTTTTTTAAAAAATTGCCAGGTGACCCCTCTGGGGGAAGATTTTCTTATAGAAAGCGAGATGGGATAAATGTTTACCGGAATCGTTGAGGCAATCGGTACGGTTGGGCAGATACAAAAAAGGCAAAGCTTTGCCAGGTTAACAATTGAAGCAGAAACGATATTGGACGGGGTAAAAATCGGGGACAGCATTGCCGTCAACGGTATTTGTTTGACGGTGGAAGCTTTGCCCCCCGGCTGTTTTTCGGCAGATGTTATGCATGAGACGCTAAACCGTTCGTCCCTTTCCCGGTTAAAAAAAGGGAGCCATGTGAATTTGGAGCGGGCAATGGAGGCAAACGGGAGGTTTGGAGGGCATATAGTCGCAGGCCATGTGGACGGTGTGGGAAAGGTCACAGGCATCCGGCGGGATGCCATTGCCATTTGGTACACGGTTCAGGCAGAACCGTCAGTATTGCGCTATATTGTGGAAAAAGGCTCCATTGCGGTGGATGGGGTCAGCCTTACGGTAGCCCAAGTGCTGCCGGATGGATTTTCTGTTTCTGTTATCCCCCATACGGTGGAGCATACCGTTTTGAGGGAGAGGTCAGGGGGGGATTTGGTAAATTTAGAAACGGATATAATTGGAAAGTATGTGGAAAAGTTTTTGCAGCCTATGGGTTTTAGGCAGCCGCAAAGCGTAATTACCAAAGAATTTTTATCCCGTAACGGGTTTTAAGGAGGAAAACATGTTTTCATTTAACACAATAGAAGAGGCACTGGCAGACTTAAAGGAAGGGAAGATTATCCTGGTGACGGATGACCCGGAAAGGGAAAACGAAGGTGATTTTATCTGTGCGGCGGAATTTGCCAGTACGGATAATATCAACTTCATGGCTACCCATGGCAAAGGGTTGATTTGTATGCCTATGTCTGAGGAATATGTAAATAAATTGAAAATCCCTCAAATGGTTCAGGATAATACGGATAACCATGAGACAGCATTTACGTTGTCCATTGACCATGTGTCCACTACAACCGGAATTTCTGCGGCGGAACGTTCCATAACTGCCATGAAATGCGTGGAAGAAGGGGCGAGGCCGGAAGATTTCCGCCGTCCTGGCCATATGTTTCCCCTTTTGGCTAAAAAAAGCGGGGTGTTGGAGCGGGAGGGCCATACGGAAGCCACAGTGGATTTGTGCCGTTTGGCAGGATTAAAGGAATGTGGGCTTTGCTGTGAAATCATGAGGGAAGACGGAACCATGATGCGCACACCGGAATTGGCGAAATTGGCTGAAAAATGGAATATGAAGTTCATCACCATCCAGGATTTGAAAAATTACCGTAAGTACAGGGAAAAACTGGTTGACCGGGTAGCCGTCACCCAAATGCCGACAAAATACGGAGATTTTGCCGCATATGGCTATGTAGACCGCCTCAATGGGGAACATCACGTGGCTTTGGTAAAAGGGGAAACCGGCAACGGGGAAAATGTATTGTGCCGTGTGCATTCAGAATGTTTGACTGGGGATACTTTCGGATCCCTTCGCTGCGACTGTGGGCAACAATTTGCTGCAGCCATGACACAAATAGAAAAAGAAGGCCGGGGGATCCTGCTTTATATGCGGCAGGAAGGCCGGGGGATTGGGCTAATCAATAAATTGCGTGCCTATGAACTTCAGGAACAGGGGATGGACACTTTGGATGCAAATTTGGCTTTGGGCTTTGCTGCGGATCCACGGGAATATTACATTGGGGCACAGATTTTGCGGGACTTAGGAGTTAAAAGCATGCGGCTTTTAACCAATAACCCGGATAAAGTTTATCAGCTTTCCGAGTTCGGCCTGGAAATTATAGAACGGGTTCCGATCCAGATGAGGGCAACCGGGTACGATTTGCGTTATTTAAAAACGAAGCAGGCACGTATGGGCCATATATTAACGTATTGAGTATGTTAAGAAATGAAAAGATAGCGGCTGCAAACGGTTATACCTGTTTTGTAATAAAGAATTAGAAAGGATGAGGAAGGGATATGAAAACGTATGAAGGAAAAATAGTAGCAGGAGAAATAAAAGTCGGAATTATCGCAGCCCGTTTTAATGCGTTTATTACGTCAAAATTATTGGAGGGGGCTGTAGATGGATTACTGCGCCATAATGTTTCAGAAGAAGACATCCACGTGGCATGGGTACCGGGCGCTTTTGAAATTCCGTTGATTGCATCAAAAATGGCAAAGACTGGGAAATATGATGCCATTATCTGCTTAGGGGTGGTGATCCGAGGAAGCACCAGCCATTATGATTACGTATGTAACGAAGTTTCTAAGGGGATCGCCGCGGTTTCCCTGGAAAACGGTATTCCCGTGATGTTTGGCGTGTTGACTACAGAGAATATAGAACAGGCTATTGAACGTGCCGGAAGCAAGGCCGGAAACAAGGGATACGATTGCGCCTTGGGGGCCCTTGAGATGGTAAATTTAATTCGGGAAATGGAAGCTTGACAAAACTTGTTCCCTAGGTTATACTTAATAGACATTTTCCAATGCCAAAAAGATGGTATATGGAAGGTAAGGTTAATTTGTTAAAAAGTTTCCGTGCAGCCGGGGAGATAGCGGTGCCCTATACCTGCAATCCGCTCTAGCAGGGGTGATATTCCGCCTCGGGTGCGTTCTTGCAGGGCTGCCCCTGGTGAGCAGCGTTGACGTTTGGGTCTTGCGCAGCGGAGCCTCATGAACCGTGTCAGGGCAGGAATGCAGCAGCACTAAATGAGATCCTCCGGGTGCCGCGAGGCAGCCTGGACCGAGCCAGCTGCCAGGGTAACGCCTGTGAGCCACATTCAAAGCGGGATGCACGGATTTTTTATATTTGGAAATAAGTAGTGTAAGATAGAAAAGGGACGGGCCCGGATATGAAGCGACTGATATCCGGGCCCGTTTTTTAAAAGCCGGCGAAACTTTTCTTCTATGGAATATTTTTATCATTATTTTCTATTTTTCGGAAAAGCCCCAAACACAAAACTACCGAAAGGGCAATGGACACATAGTCTGCAAATGGCTGTGCGTAAATAACCCCGTCTAAAGCAAACAATTTATTTAATACGAATACAGAAGGGATAAAGACAACCCCTTGCCGGCATATGGTCAAAATCAGAGAAGGGAGTGCCTTCCCCATGCCTTGGATGGTATTAATACACAAAAACAAAATTCCGATGGCCGGGCCGGAAAGCTGCAAGGCGATAACCATTTGGATCCCATAAGCAATAACGTCCGGATTATCAATAAAGGCCTGGATTAAAAACTGCCTGGCAATCACCATGCCTATGGTCAAAACCGTTCCCATGGAAACGGCACATATTCCGGTAAACCGGAAAATCTCCATCAAACGTTTTTTATTTTTGGCGCCGTAATTATATCCAATCAAAGGCTGAATGCCGGCGCAAAGGCCAATCTGCAGCAAAACTACCAACATATTTGATTTCATGGCTACTCCCATGGCGGCTACGGGGGTATCCCCATACCCGGTCAAAGCCAAATTCAATATAATATTGGCACAGCTCATTAAAATATTGTTGAGGGAAGCAGGGATGCCAATGGCAGTGACACTAAAGGCGATCCGGTCCTTTATACGGAAATCCTTGAAATGAATGGACAAACTGGATTTTCTTTTCAGGAAATATCCCACATAAAAGGCACTGGCGGCAATATTTCCAATCACTGTGGCAATGGCAGCCCCAGCCACCCCCCATCCGAAAACCAAAATCATAATAGGGTCCAGGATAATGTTGGTTACTGTGCCAATCAGGTTTCCGGCCATGGATTCTTTAGAGGCGCCCTCCCCTCGCAAAATATTGCCAAAAGCGGTACCAAACATAATAAAAGGGCCGCCAAAAGAAATGTAGTTCAAATATTCCCGGGCAAAGCCAATGGTATTTTCACTGGCTCCAATCATCTTTAAAATAAAGTCCATGCCAATAAGGAAGGCGGCCGCCATGGCCATGCCAAGCCCAAGGGAACCATAACAGCAGAAAGAAGAAATCTGCCGGGCACGTTCTGGTTTTTTTTCGCCTAATGCCCTGGCGATAGCAGAGCTGCCCCCGATGCCGAACAGATTACCCAAAGCCATAAAAACCATGAATACAGGCGTGGCCAGGGATACGGCCGCTACCTGCATGGGGTCACCGGTCTGGCCGATAAAAAATGTGTCTGCCATATTGTAAATGACTACCACCAACATAGAAATCATAGTAGGGATGGCCATAGTTGCTACGGCTTTCGGGACAGGCGCTTCTTCAAAAAGATATTTGTTTGTGTTCATGAAGTTTTCCTCCTTTGACATTATGTTCGTATACTTACAATTATAAGAAAATAAATACCAACAAATTTTGTTGGCATGTACGGGATTGGAAATAGCAGAAAAAACAAAACGGCCGGTATGCAGATAACAGGCATATCTCCTTATAAAATATTGTTTTCTAATTTTTTAAGGAGCAGTTTCAAATATTCAAGTTCTTGCGTGGGCATATCGGATTGAAGCATGTTTTCAAACCGGCGGATCCGGTCATTCATGCGTACCTGTGCTTCCATTCCCTTTTCTGTAATCACCAGTTTTTTCATGCGTGCATCTTTGGGGACAGGGACGCGGGAGATATAGCCATTTTTTTCCATAAGCTGTAACATATGGCTGGCAGTGGAGCGGCGGATGGAAAACTGTTTTTCAATATCCCTCTGCATGATTTCCTGGCCGGTATGGTGGGTGATATAATTCAAAACCCAGCTTTGGTGTGCGGTTAAAGAAGTTTCTTCTTCTGCAATCATCTGGTTGATCCTACGGTTGATCAAATTAGATAACATGCGGATCCGAAAACCAATATCGTCAGTGGGCATAGCTTTAGAAACTCCTTCCTGAATCTTATGAAAAGCACCATAGTATAAATGTAAGCATACTTGCATTTTAACACAAAGAAAAAAATTGTCAATGAAAATTTTCCCTTGCCCGTATTTTCATATTATATTATAATATCAAAATGGGCGGAGTATAGCCATGAAATGTAGGCCATAAGCCTAAATATGTTTTATGAAAAGGAGAGGTTATTATGAGAGTAGGAATGCTGACCAGTGGCGGCGACTGTCAAGCATTAAATGCAACAATGCGCGGCGTGGCCAAATCGCTTTACAAGATGTTCGACAATGTGGAGATCATCGGGTTTGAAGACGGCTATAAAGGGCTGATTTACGCGGATTACCGGATGATGAAATCCTCTGATTTTTCCGGTATCCTGACCAGGGGAGGGACGCTCCTTGGCACATCCCGGCAGCCTTTTAAACTGATGCGGGTTCCGGATGAGTATGGTTTGGATAAAGTAGAGTCCATGAAACATACTTATCGGAAATTGCGTTTGGATTGCCTGGTGGTACTTGGGGGGAACGGCAGCCAGAAAACGGCGAATCTGCTTTTTGAAGAAGGGCTGAATGTAGTGTCTTTACCCAAAACCATCGACAATGATTTGTGGGGCACAGATATGACTTTTGGCTTCCAGAGCGCTGTGAATATAGCTACCAATGCGATCGACTGCATCCACACTACGGCAGCCTCCCACGGCCGGGTGTTTATTGTAGAAGTCATGGGGCACAAAGTAGGATGGCTGACTTTACATGCCGGTATGGCCGGAGGCGCGGATATTATTTTGATTCCGGAAATCCCCTATGATATGGATGTGGTTGTCAACGCCATTAATGAGCGTACGAAAAGAGGCTCCCGTTTTTCCATATTGGCCGTGGCGGAAGGGGCTATCTCAAAAGAAGATGCATCGTTAAGCAAAAAAGAATTGAAAGAGAAAAAGAAAAACGGGATGGTCTACCCGTCTGTGGCTTATGAGATTGGCGCGATGATTACGGAAAAGACCGGGCAGGAAGTCCGGGTAACCGTACCCGGCCACACCCAAAGGGGCGGCGAGCCGTGCCCTTATGACCGTGTGCTTTCCACCCGTTTAGGGGCAGAAGCCGCCAGGTTGATTAAAGCCAAGAAATTCGGCCATATGGTAGCAGTAAAAAATAACGAAATCACATCCGTGCCCCTAAGCGAGGTGGCCGGGAAGTTAAAAACCGTAGATCCGGACGGTTCCATAATTAAACAGGCCAAAATGATCGGAATCAGTTTTGGCGACAAATAGGCTAAGGGGCGGCAAAGGGCTACGCTCCAGAGTTTTGTAGGTAAGGAGCGGAATAATTATGTCATATACTGCGCTATACCGGAAATGGCGTCCAACGTCGTTCCAACAGGTAAAAGGCCAGGATCATATTGTACAGACGTTGCAAAACCAGATTGTGTCCGGCCGTATTGGCCATGCTTACCTGTTCTGCGGGACAAGGGGGACGGGAAAGACCAGCATAGCCAAAATATTTGCCAGGGCCGTGAATTGTGAACATCCGGTGGACGCAAGCCCATGCAACCAATGTGAAATTTGCAAAGGGATCGCTGCCGGCAGGTCCATGAACGTGGTGGAGATTGACGCTGCGTCCAATAACGGTGTGGAAAATATCCGCGAAATCCGGGATCAGGTACAATACCCCCCTACAGAGGGGAAATATCGGGTGTATATTATTGACGAGGTGCATATGCTTTCCACAGGCGCCTTTAATGCATTACTGAAAACGTTAGAAGAGCCTCCTTCTTATGTAATATTTATCCTGGCTACCACAGAGGCCAATAAAATTCCCGTCACCGTGCTTTCCCGTTGCCAAAGATATGATTTCAGGCGGATTTCCCAGGAAACGCTGACCGCCAGGTTGAAAGAATTGGCCGCTGAGGAGCAGATTTTGGCGGAAGATAAGGCGCTTGCCTATATCGCTAAGGCGGCGGACGGCTCTATGCGTGACGCGTTGAGCCTGCTTGACCAATGTGTGGCATTTTATTTTGATACGCTTTTGACCTATGGCCATGTACTGGAAGTGTTAGGTGCAGTGGATTCGGCAGTGTTTAGCCAAATGCTTCGGGCTATTTTATCGCAACAGACTACGGAATGTATCCGAAAATTGGAAAGCCTGGTATACCAGGGAAGGGATTTGGGGCAGTTTGTCACAGATTTTATCTGGTATTTGAGGAACTTGCTGATCCTTAAAACAGCAGAAGACGCAGAAGACATGCTTGATATGTCGGAAGATAATCTAAGGCAGCTTCGGGAAGAGACGGATATGGTTGACAAAGAGACCCTTATGAGGTTTATCCGGGTCTTTTCCGAGCTGTCCGGCCAATTGCGCTATGCAGGGCAAAAAAGGGTTTTGGTTGAAGTAGCGTTAATTAAATTGACAAAACCGCAGATGGAGCATAATCTGGATTCCCTCATCCAACGGATGGATGAATTGGAAAGGCGGATGGATGAGGGGATGCCGGCCCCCATCCGCCCGGATTTGCTCCAAAGGCTGGAAAACCTGGACGAGGGGGATAAAAGCCTTTATGAAGCAAACTTGAAAGATGCCGAAAAGGGTGCAGGAAAGGTAGAGGTGGCTATCCCCAAAGCCCAGCTGGAGGATTTGAATTTAATCCGCCAGGATTGGGGGAAAATTGTCAGGGATTTGGGGACATCTATCCGTCCGGCATTCCGGGAAACAGTGGTAGAGCCTAGCGGGGATGGATGTTTGTGTGTTGTGTTTTCCAGCCAGGCTAATTATGCCATCGGAAGCAGATCCACCGTGTTGGGGGCCTTGGAGGCCTATGTAAAAGAGCGTTACGGAAAAGAGATTTATTTTAAAGTCCGTTTGAGGGATAACGGAGAGCGGATGAATACCATATATGTCAGCGATGAAGAATTAAAAGCTATCCACATGGAGATAACAGTGGAAGATTGATTGGGCAATAAGGGAAGGGCAGTAGCCCATTGGGTTTTGAAATTGAACAGGAGGGCAGCATAATGGCGAAACGTGGTGGATTTCCCGGCGGGATGCCGGGCAGTATGAATAATTTGCGGAAGCAGGCGCAAAGGATGCAGCGGCAGATGGAGGAGACGACCAAGGAACTGGAAGAAAAGCAATATACCGCGTCTTCCGGCGGCGGAGCCGTGTCAGTGACCGTTTCCGGTAAAAAGGAAGTGGTTTCCGTACAATTATCAGAAGAAGTAGTAGACCCGGATGATATTGAGATGCTGCAGGATTTGATTGTGGCGGCAACCAATGAGGCGCTGCGTGCTATGGAAGAAGATTCGGCAGCGGCGATTGCAAAGTTGACCGGTGGCTTAGGCGGAGGTTTCCCATTCTAAAATGGATTATTACAGCAGTCAGATTACCAAGTTAATTGAAGAACTGTCGAAATTGCCTGGTGTGGGGAGCAAATCCGCACAACGCCTGGCATTTCACATAATTAATATGCCGCAGGAACAGGTAGAAGGCCTGGCAGGCGCCATTGTCCAGGCCAAAGCAAATATCCGTTACTGCAAAGAATGCTTTACTTTGACCGATCAGGAGCTATGTCCGATTTGCAGCAGTCGGAAGCGGGATCATGGAACGATCATGGTGGTGGAAAATACCAGGGATTTAGCCGCATATGAAAAAACAGATAAGTATGAAGGCGTTTACCATGTGCTGCATGGGGCAATTTCCCCTATGTTGGGGATCGGGCCAGCTGATATTAAATTAAAGGAATTGATGCAGCGGCTACAGGGCGATGTAAAGGAAGTTATCATTGCTACCAACTCCAGCCTGGAAGGGGAGACAACGGCCATGTATATAAGTAAACTGGTTAAACCGACGGGGATCCGGGTGAGCCGGATTGCCAGTGGGGTGCCGGTGGGCGGCGATCTGGAATATATAGATGAGGTAACCTTGTTAAGAGCGTTGGAAGGGCGTGTCGAACTATGAATATAGTTTACGGCAGACAAAGGAGTGCGAAGGGATGGATAAATACGAGTTCAATATCAAAGTCGAGCAAATACGGAAATTGGTTAATAGGGAGGATTTTGAAACAGCTAAAAAAATAACGGATGCCATTGATTGGAAACGGGTGCATAATGCAAATTTGTTATCTATGGTTTCCCAGGTATATGAGAAAAATAATGATTACCGGACAGCAAGGGAAATACTGCTGATGGCTTTTGAACGGGCCCCTATCGGAAAACGGCTCCTCTATAAATTGACGGAACTGGCTCTGAAAGAAGGGAATGCAAAAGATGCAGAAGCTTATTACCGGAAATTTTGCGAATTGGCGGGTGACGACCCTCGCCAGCATCTGCTTCGATATATGATATTGAAACAAAGGAATGCACCGACGGAACAGATGATCCATTCTTTGGAAAGTTATATGGCAGAGGAGCTGGATGAGAAGTGGCTGTATGAATTGGCAGAACTATACCATAAGTCTGGTGATGCGGAGCGATGCGTCAACACTTGTGATAAGCTTATGTTAATGTTTGGCCTTGGTAAATATGTGGATAAAGCCATGGAACTGAAAGTTAAGTATGCATCTTTAAGCAAATATCAAATGGATCTGGTAGAAAACCGGGAAAAATATGAGGCAAAACTGCATACCATGGAAGATCCTTTTGAAGAGGAAGAAGCCCTTGATGAAGATTATGGCCAGGAACAGGAGGCCCAGGTAGCAGAGGAGGAAGAGCCTGAGGGCGGGGATTACCTGCGGCAAACAAAAGCCACGCAAGAAGGCCCTTTTGAGAATGAAATGTTGGAGGCAGAAGTAAAACAGGCGGAGGCCCAAGAACACCTGGCCAAAGAGTTATCCAGGATGAGTATGGATATACCTGTAGAAGAAGAAAACGAACTGGGGAAAACGCGTATATTAGGGGATATACGTCGTTCCCGCCCAACGGTTACAGGAAATAAAAGCCAGCCGATACCGCCGGCCCCGTTGCCAGAAGAAAATGAGGCTTTGGAACCCCCTGTGCCTGCGGAGCCGGAACCTACCATGCCGGATTTGGAACGCATGTTTTCTTCTGCAATGGAATCAAAAGAAACAGTACCTCCAACCATATCTGAACCGGCCCCGGCCTACCATCTTATGGTAGAAGCAAGGACGCCGGAAAAAGGGATGGAAGTTGCCGTACAGCTGTTAAAACGGATCCGGCGGGAAACGGGGGTGAAAAACCCTGTTGCAAAAATCACGGGTTCCAAATTAAACCGGAGGGGCGTCAGGGCCAATGCCAGGAAATTGGCCGGGAAAGACTTGATGGTTGAGGAAGCCGGAGATATGGCAGCTGGCGTAGTAAAAGAACTGGTACAGCTGATTAGCCAGGATAAGACAGGAATGCGGGTTATTTTGATTGATAATCCAAAACAGATGGGTATGCTGATGGAAATGCATCCTTCCCTGGCAGAATGGTTTATTTATATTGGCGAAGAAGAATTTATGGACGATGGGGAGGTTCCGGAAAGCATGCCGGACACTGCTTACGGCCAGGAACCGGTTGAGGCATATTTGCCGGAACAAGAGGATTCACAGGCAACCTATCCAGAAGATACCATTGGTGCTTATTTATCAGGGGTATCCTATGAGGAAGATTATGGGGAAGATACCATAGACGGATATCCTCAAACGGCAGGGTATAGGGAGGGCTCCGGGGAAAAGTATTTACCCGGTGGGAATCGGAGGGCGGACGATAGGGAGGATACATGGGAAGCACCGGTGCAGCAAGAGGTTGACGACCGTCCGGTACGCCGTGTAATTCCTGTAAGGGATACGGCCATGAGGGCTCCGGACGGGGACGGCATTTATTTAGACCTACAGCCGGATGACACAGACAGCCCGGATGAAGAAATGGATATTGACGAGTTTGCACAATATGCTTGCCAGTACGCCACCAGCATTGATTGCAGCATTACCGGGAAGAGCATGTTGGCTATGTATGAACGGATTGAGATAATGGAGGAAGACGGCATTAAACTTACCAAGGCAAACGCAGAGGCATTGATTGAAGAGGCAGCGGACCGGGCAGAGAAGCCGTCGCTAGGAAAAGCGATTAAAGGCATTTTTTCCTCCAAATATAACAAAGACGGTTTATTAATCCTAAAGGAAGAACATTTTATTTGACGATGAAAATACGATTGATTGCATTGGATTTGGATGGGACGCTTTTGAATAGCCAAAAGGATCTTTCAAGGCGGAATGAAAAAGCATTGATGAAATGTGTGGAAAAGGGCATTTATGTAGTTCCCTGCACCGGGCGCATTTGGAACGGGATGCCGGATTTTATCCGGCAATTTCCTGGCATCCGTTATGCGATTACGGTTAATGGCGCCATGGTAGAGGATGTGGAAAAGCACCAGGTGTTGAGTGAAGAGAAAATGCATTGGGTACAGGCGAAAGAAATCCTCGAGCTGGCAAGGGATTTTGCCACCATGTATGACGTTTATGTAGACGGCCAGGGGATCGGCGAGTTAAGGTTTATGGAGAATATGGATCAATACGGTTTATCGCCAGAACTTCAGAAAATGATCCGTAGAACCCGTAAGGCGGTGGAAGATTTGCCTTCAGAGGTTGCCAGGCTGGGAAGGCCCGTAGAAAAAGTCAATTATTTTTTCTATGATTCCGAAGAGAGGGGACGGGCAAGGAAAGCTTTGTTGGCCAGGGGGGATATAGTCGTTAGCTCGTCCTTTCCCAATAATCTGGAAATCAATGCGCCGGGAGCTACAAAAGGGGGTGCTTTATTGCGCCTTGCCGCCTATTTAGGCATAGACCCCAAACAGACGATGGGGTTTGGCGATGGAGAAAATGATATGACACTGATACAAGAAGCCGGAATCGGAGTCGCCATGGGAAACGCTGTGGACGCATTGAAAGCGAAGGCGGATTATGTGACAGGAAATAACGATGAAGACGGGGTGGCGGCCGCTTTGGAACATTTTATAGAGAATTGGTAACAGGACGTAAAGGGGCTTTTATAGTTTTCCCTACGTCCCTGTTTGCCGAGGAAAAGGATTGTTTGATAAACAATAAATGCCTTCCGTGTGTCTTTTTGTCCATGGAGGGTAATGCAGAGGGGTTTTATGGAGTGGATCTTGGGACATTGGCTGTCGTTTGCAGCCGGAATATTTCTATTGGCCATGGTACTTTATGGCCATTACCGGGGGTGTGTCCGGATCGCAGTTGCTTTGGCGAGATTGGTGGTTAACGTAGTTTTAGTACGTTTGGCAACCCCTTATATCACTTTATATTTAAAAGGCCATACAAAAATCCCGCAATTGTTGAAAAATGCCATCATTAATGGCGTGGGGCTGGAAGAGAAGCTGGCAGGCATACAGATGCCTGCCCAACAAAGGGCGGCAATAGAACAATTAAAACTTCCGGGGCAAATAAGGGACCTTTTGCTTGAAAATAATAACAAGGAAGTTTACCATATCCTTGGGGTAGATACATTTCTGGATTATATGGGGACATATCTGACAGATATGGCATTAAACCTTATAGGTTCTGCCCTCTTGTTTATTTTGGTATATTTTTTGCTCCGTATGGTATCCCGATGGCTGAACCTGATGGCAAGGCTGCCAATTTTATCAGGGATCAACCAAATTGCAGGTGCATTACTAGGTGGCGTGCAAGGGCTTTTATGGCTGTGGGGAGGTTGTGTCTTGGTAGACGTGTGTTCCCATATGCCCTGGGCTGTTGCAGCTTTGCAACAAATCCAGTCCAGCGTATGGCTTTCTTACCTTTACCACAATAATATGATCAATTGGCTGTTCAGGAATATTTTGCAAAGCTTACTTTGAATTGTAAGTATTGATCTTATTATTTATTCAATTACATCAATTTTAAAATTGATGAGGTAAAACATGATTTACAAACCACTAAATATAGAAGAAAACAGGATAAAATAGCATATTTAGTGTTGGGAAAAAATTGTTTAAAAAAATGAAACAAATCCCTTGACAATTCCTCTATAGACGTGGTATAGTAAAGATCCGTTGGGGGACAGAGATTTTACAAGCCTAACGGAAAAAAAGAAATTAAAAAAAAGAAAAAAAGGTGTTGACAAACCTGGTAAAGAGTGGTAAGATAAACGAGTTGCCGCTGAAGAGCC
>CAJUDH010000024.1 GCA_910584845.1 uncultured Lachnospiraceae bacterium | reverse complement strand
TTAAAGCTTCCACAGAATCTGCCTGAACAATGGTGCCGCTGCTGCCAGTAGTAATATTTCCTTTTTCTGCTATTATGGATTTTCCACGGAATGGGCCGCTTAAACTGATCCCATCTTTAGACCGGAGTGCTCCGCTTAAAGTAAGCTGCTGGGCAGTAACGCCTCCTGTGGATGTGGTGATGCTGGACCCTTGAAATGGCTTTGTGAAAGTGACAGAAGCCGCTGTCACTGGGCCGGAACAGCTTCCGCCAGACGCCTTGAAATCCCCTTGTACGTCAATTCCGCCTGTTCCGATTGCTAATTCTGTATTGGGAATCGCCAGGGATTTAGGGGCTTTCAGCTGGTTGGATTGGATCTTTCCTGCGTTCAAAGTTCCTTCCACTGTCAGGGCCGGGGCTGATATTGTACCTGTCACTTCCATGTTACTTTTTATCTGAATTAGGTTTGTTGCTGTGAAGTTTGAAGCCTTTACAATTCCGCCGTCAGAAAAGTCCTTTGTTTGAATGGTTCCGCCTCCTTGGAGTGTGCCTCCATTTGGCACAGACAGCGTCCCAGAGGCACTTAACGAGCGATTGTTCACAAAAGATCCAGATGAAATTGTGATATTTCTCGCTTGTATATCACCGTCAGCGGAAAGGATTGATCCGCCGGAAATGGATATATCACCGGAAAGGACTCCCTGTCCATATAAGGCGGAATCTGCCTTGGAAAGGGAAAAAGAACTGTTTTCCGTAAGATTTAAAGACGTACCGGAAAGTGCATTTGCTGTTACACCAGTTTTTTTGGAAAGGGTAATCTGATCCCCGGCTGTAATCTGGCGGGCTGTTACGGACCATC
Source organism: uncultured Lachnospiraceae bacterium (assembly GCA_910584845.1). Lineage (GTDB taxonomy): Bacteria > Bacillota > Clostridia > Lachnospirales > Lachnospiraceae > Brotaphodocola. The sequence goes on along the minus strand of CAJUDH010000024.1, from coordinate 39,093 downwards.
CCTCAGAAGCAATCTGAATCGCTCCATTTGACTGGATGGCTCCCTTGCATAATACCGTACCGCCTGTAATAGAAAGGGGGCCTGTTGTCTGGATAGTGTCCTGTATGGTTAAATCGCCGCCTTCTACCGCAATTTCAGCCGCGTCCAAGGCGCCAAGGGAAATTTTTCCGCTTTTTATCGTAAGCTTATTTTTTGATGAAACACGACTTGCGGTAATATTTCCTGAAAAAGAAGCGCTTTGCGGGAACCATAAAATTCCATTTACTTGCAAAGAGGAAACATTCTCTAAATTTCCTGTTACCTGATAGGTGTAAGGGGTTCCTGTGCTTGCCCCTTCCAATAAAATCGGGACAGATGGGGAAAGAAAAGTAACAGATGTCCCTGTACCAGGGGCTTTTCGGAAGATACAGCCAGCAGCAGGGATAGTTGTACTTCCCTTATAGTCCCGGCCATCCAAATAGGAAAAACTGATGTTGTTCCCTTGGATCTGGACTACTTTCATTAGGGAAATATCTACAATCATTTTTTGTGTTTGCGGATCAACTGAAATTCCTTCCGGTTTTTCATCCGGTTTGGGCTGTTCCGGTTCCGGGTCGGGATCGGGCTTTTGATCTGGGTCCTGTCCTTCCTGCTTGTCACCGGAATCGGTTTTATGGTCTGTATCTGTGTTTTCCTGGTTATTTTCAGTTTCCTTGTTGGATTCATCCTCCGGATTGGGATTGGGGGAATCTGTATTCTCTTTGTTCCCTTCTTCCGTTTCCCCTTCGTGGTACCCCTCCCCTTGGGGCGGGTCTTCTGCCCCAAGAACAGGCCCGGAAATACAAAAAGCCAGTGCAAATGAACAAATTAAAACCGTAAGCAGTTTCTTTTTCATCATCTCATATCCCCTCGCAGTCGTTCCTCAAATTCTTTTCACTCAATCAGTGGCGCAAACCTCCCTGATTACTGCAAAGTTTGTATTTTTTATACAAATCAACAGCCTGTTCATTCCCCTGCTCTTATGTTATACTATAAATTTAGAAAAGAGGTTTTTTTTTGCTGTTTGAAGAAATTGCTTTTGCTGTCCTGTCTGCGGCTTCTCAGGTAGCAAACCAGCTTACGGATCACTACCTTTTGGAACGAAGGCTGAAAGCTGCTTTAGGACGGCCTGCCATATTCCATCCCAACCGCTGGAGAAATCTTACCGCTGGGAACGGCATCCCAATTCATCTTTTTTTCCCTCAGGATGTAGCCCCTTCAGGGGTCCTGCTTTTCTTTCACGGCGGCGGATGGACAAGCGGAGGAACGGAAAGCTATGCCCGGGTTTGCCAGGTTATGGCCCAGATCACAAGACGCTGCGTGGTTTCTGTTGACTACCGCCTGGCTCCAGAGCATCCTTTTCCTGCCGGGCTGGACGACTGTTATTCTGTGACGGAATCTTTCTATACCCATCCTTCCCGATGGGGGATTCGCGGCCAGGATATTGTTTTAATCGGGGACAGCGCCGGCGCGAATCTATGTGCTGCCGTATCTTTACGGGCCAGGGATACAGGAGATTTCTTGCCTACTGCACAGATTTTGCTTTACCCTGCATTATGGAATGACTATTCAGAAAATTCCCCTTTCCCATCCCTGCGGGAAAACGGACAAAACTATTTATTAACGGCAAGACGGCTGCAAGATTATATGTCCTATTACGCCCCCCAGGAGGAAAAAAATAATCCTTATGTAGCCCCTTTACTTTGCAGGGATCTTTCCCGCCAGCCGCCAACCTTGCTTTTCTCTGCGGAACATGACCCATTACGGGATGAAGGCGAAACTTATGCCGCAGCATTACGGCGCGCCGGAAACCAAGTGGAATGTTTCCGGGTTCCCAATGCCCTGCATGGATATTTTTCATTATCCCCGAGAGTTCCGATTGTTCGGATGACTTATGGACGGATCAATCGGTTTCTGAAAAACCTTTGAACGGATGATTTTCTTTGAGAAACTCTAATACGGAATGGACCCGGCTGGATAATGCCGCGAAATTATATGCATCTGTTATGGGCCGGCGCGATCCGAAGGTTTTCCGCTTTGCCTGCCAGCTGACAGAAGAAGTAAATCCTGATTTCCTGCAAATTGCTTTGGACGAAGTCCTTGAGAATTTTCCAATTTACCATAGTGTATTACGGCGTGGATTGTTTTGGTATTTTCTGGAGCCTTCCCCCAGGCTTTCCCCTAAAGTCCATCCAGAAGACCGTCCCCCTTGTTCCCCTTTGTATGCCCGTGGGGAACGCCGTCTTTTATTTGATGTAAGCTGGTACCGGAAACGGATCAATTTAGAAGTCTGCCACGTTTTGACTGATGGTACAGGTGCCCTTCAATTTCTGCGGACTTTGGTTGCCCGGTATCTTACCCTGTGCCATCCGGAATTAGGAGATATAGTGATTCTGGACTACGGAGCTTCTCCCACAGAAAAAAGCATTGACAGCTTCGCTAAATATTACCAGGAAACCGCCTCACAAGCCCAGGAACGCCCCATTTCGGCCGCTCATGTAAAAGGTTCACGATTACCTGGGATTCGCGTCGTTGAGGGAGAAATGGATGTAAAACGGGTGTTAGCGCGGGTAAAAGAACTTCACTCCTCTATGACAGCTTATCTTTGCGTACAGCTTTTGCGGGCGATTGCCGGTGTACTGCCTGTCCGGGAGCTTCGCAAGCCGGTTACTTTAACAGTGCCTGTAAACCTGCGCAATTTTTTTGCTTCGGAATCCGCAAGAAATTTTTTTGCTGTTTTTCATGTTTCCCATCGCTTTACCAGCGGGAATGATCCAGAAGAAGCCGTTCTGCAATCGGTGCAAAGCTGTTTTGAACGGGAATTAACCCAGGAAAAAATGGCTCAAAGAATGAACCGTATGTCTGCTTTAGAGCACCGGTCTTTTATCCGGATTTTGCCTTTGCCTATTAAAGATATTGGGTTATCCATTGCAAACCAGTATTCCCGCCGGATGACTTCCGGAGGAATCTCCAATCTGGGACGAATTACCATGCCGGAAAAGCTGGCGCCTTATATCCATAGCTTTGATGTATTTATGAGTACGGATCATATCCAGCTTTGTGCATGCAGCTATCAGGATCGGCTTGTATTAAGTCTTACAGCGCCTTTTGTTGGAGGCGATATTCAAAAAGGCTTTTTCCGTTCTTTTGCAGCTTTAGACCCGGATATCGTAATTTCTTCAAATGATTAAAAACTACAAAACAAAGGAGATGGAAGGGCTTTTGTTCTGCAAATACTGTAAAATACATGTGAGTGGCGACAGGAAGCGCTGTCCATTGTGCCAGAATCCTCTTTACGGGGAACCTGATCCAGATTCTTCCTTATTTCCCAATGTATCTCCTAAAGCCTGGAAAATACAGAAACTGATTCTGCACAGCTTTCTTTTTGTTTCCTTTGCTGTTGTTGTTATCTGTTTGACGGTAGATGCCCTTTTGCCGGAATCCCATAGCTACCCCTGGTATGTAGCCGGTGCAGTCCTTTGTATGTGGTTCTGTTTGGGGAATGCTTTATACCGAAGACATAATATTCCTAAGAATATTTTATGGCTTGTTGTATGGATTTCCCTGCTTTCTGTGGCCTGGGACGCCTGCACCGGCTGGAAACACTGGTCTGTTGATTATGTCATTCCAGCTTTATGTATCACGGCAATGGCTGCTGTCGCCATTATTTCCAAGGCTATGGGCCGGCGTTTAACAGAATATATGGTTTATTTGATTATTGACAGCCTGTTTGGGGTAATCCCGCTTATTTTTTTACTTTTAGACTGGGTTCAGGTTCGTTACCCTTCCATTTTATGTGCCGCAGGAAGTATCTTATCATTAGGGGCTTTATGGGCTTTCCAAGGCACGGCTATGGTGGAGGAAGTAAAAAAACGGCTTCATTTTTAGGAGGCTTTTTCTATGAATTACAAAAATTTGCTTTTTATTTTAAATCCAAACGCCGGAAAAGGTGAAATCCGTTCGAAAGCAGTCCGGATTTTACAGCTTTTCAGCTCTGCTGGATATGATGTTTTGGTTTCCCCTACTTCACGTGCCGGGGAAATCCCTGAAATTATCCAACGCCGGGCGAATGGTGTAGATCTTGTGGTTTGTTGCGGTGGAGATGGAACTTTAAATGAAACCGTAACAGGCTTAATGAAATTAGACCCGCGGCCTCCTTTGGGGTATCTTCCTGCTGGAACAGTCAATGATTTTGCTTCCAGCCTTGGAATTTCCAAAGATTTAGAAGGAGCTGCTCAAGCTGTTTTATCCGGTTCCCCTGTTGATGTGGATATTGGCCGGTTTGGCGAGCAATATTTTACCTATGTAGCCGCTTTTGGCGCGTTTACAGAGGTTTCTTACCAGACTCCCCAGCAATCTAAAAATGTATTTGGAAGAACAGCATATGTATTGGAAGGATTAAAACGCCTGACCAGCTTAAAAAGCTATCAGGCTTCTATCGAATACGACAGCGGAACCTGTCAGGGGGATTATTTATTTGGAATGATCAGCAATTCTTCTTCCGTTGGCGGCCTGAAATTATTAGATGACGCTCAAATTTCAATGAATGATGGTATGTTTGAAGTTATTTTGATCCAGAAACCGGATTCTTTAACGGAAATGCAGCAAGTAATCAACGCTGTATTGCTTCATGATTATTCTTCCCCTTTGATAACGGGTTTCCGCACCTCAAATCTCACTGTATCCTGTGAAAATGAAACACCATGGACTTTGGATGGGGAGTTTGGCGGTGCACCTGAAAAAGTAGAAATTGAAAATCTCCATTTAGCTTTACGGGTTATTTTATAAAAAAGATCGTTTTAAGAGTTTTTCAGCCCTTAAAACGATCTTTTTTTAATTATCTAATATTTGTTTTCGTAAAATGCCGCGATCTTTTAATTCGATTGGTTCTAAAATACGAATCCGGAAACGTAATTTTGCAAATCTGCGGCTTTCTTTTATAATTTGATAATCAACTTCCAAATCGCTTAAATCGTTAATCTCCCGCATTGCAATATCCAATACTTTTCTTTGAAAATCAGCCCATCTTTCATATTTTTCTGCGCCAAGAAACACTTTTAATTCTTCTACATCGAAAGTATGAATTTGTATATTTGCGTAGCTTCTCAATAATTCATACAAAAGCACACTATACCGAGATTTCATAGGCAATATATATTCTAAAAGATAACTGGTATAAAATTCTTTCAGATGTAACAAAAAAGGCTGCAATTTCGGATGAATCTGTATTGACACATGACCACGCTGTGTTACTTCCGCATCTGAAATCCATCTAACCAGATTCTGGGATTCCCCTTTTTCTCCGGTTTCTATCCAAAAAGAACGATCGGCCAATTTTTGGATGGTCTGTTTTATGTAATCATAATTTTTTCCAGTGCATGTAATTCCACAAATTTTACAAAACTCCTGACAGCTTAAGTCAAACCTTGCAAATTCTGTATCACTCGGTTTAACTTGAGAAATAAGATATAAAATTAGTCTTTGCTCCTGTAAAGATAAATGCCCTGTTTTATTTCTCAGATTTTGTATAAGCTGGTTACTTTTTACAACTTTGTATATTCTTTTCTCTTCGATCGTCCTGTTTTCATCCTGCATTTTACGGCTCTCCTCCCCTCAATTTTCACTATCAAAAAGCCCTAAAATCATAGTAACAGAAAAAAAGTGACCAGTCAATATTTTCAACCACCCTTTATTTAAAAATGGCCTTTTTTGCTGTTTTTATGTTATAAAGGTCACTTTACCAAATTTTCCACATAGAATAAAAGTCACCTTTAAATGTTATAAAAGTCACTTATCCATGTTATAAAAGTCACTTATCAACAGCCTATACCTTATTATAATAATAAATAATATAAATAATAATAAATAGATAGATAGGAAAAATTTTTTCAACACCGGTGGAAAAAAACAGGCTTAAAGCAATTTTTATAACTCAATTTTCCTAAGATAAAAACTTTGTTTTTAATAGAAAATCTACCTTGTTTTTTCCTGAGCCAATGTTATTCTCAATTCATTCATAAAATTATTTCAGCTCCAACACAATTCCCTCATAAAATGGGCTCAATACCCAAAACATACAAGCTATGGGAAAGGCGGAGCCTTATGGAATGGAATGAAAAACAAAGAAAAACTGCGGCTGGGTCAATCCTGATAGGCGTAGCTGCAATTGCCATAACAACTGTGGTCATGGCGGCCGGAATGGGCGGCGGCCCTGGGGGACCTGGCGGCGGAAATATGCAGATGGCAGAGAAATCTGCCAGCATCATCACAGTCAAATTAGAAAACCCGACAATTGGAAAAATGGAGCGCCAGACAGAATTTATCGGAAAAATAGAAGCAGCAGATACGATTTCCATTTATCCGGAAACCAATGGGAAAATTGTAAAGCTGCATTATGATGAAGGCGATTACATAAAAGCCGGAGATCTTCTCATGGAACTGGATACCAGTGATCTGCAATTTGCACTGGAACGGGCTGAAGCCTCCTATGCCAGCAGTGTAGCCAGCTATGAAAGCTCTATTGCCAGTGCCAATAAAACATTAGGCAGTGATTATACTTCAAAAATCCTGAATGCAGAAAACAGTCTGGAAAAAGCAGAACAAAGCTACCGGCAAGCCCGTTTAAATTATAAATCTGAAATTGACAGTGAAGATGACAATATAGATTCCCTGATGGAACGCAAAGATAAAGCGGAAACTGCAATGGATGAATTGCTGGATGAATACAACCATATGAAGGGATCTGCCAGCCAGGAAGATTTAGAAGCCAAATATGAAGAATATTTAAAAGCACGAAGTGATTATAACAATTACGCAGAACAATATTCAGAAGCATTAGACGATTATGATGATTACAAAAGTTCTGTTGCAACTTCAAAAAACAATGCTTATAAAGATTTGGTAAAAGCACAGCAGGAAATGGAACTAGCCACAGGAGATGCTTATCAGGAACAGAAAGCTGTTACAGAAGCACAATTAAAATCTTCCAAGCTTTCTTTAGAATCTTCCCTGCTTTCTTTGGAATCAGCACAAAGGGATTTAGACAAGACAAAAGTTTTTACTCCGGTCAGCGGAAAAATTACGGCCTGCAATGTGGAACCTTATGGAATGGCCAATTCCAACACAGCAGCTTTTGTCATAAAAAATGATGACAGTGTTCAGCTTACGTTTAATGCTTCTTCTGACGGGGCCGCAGCTTTAAACATTGGGGATAACATTACCGTTTCCAGAGGCAGTGAAACTTATCAGGCCACAATCACGGAAATTGAAACAGAAGCAGATGCTTCCTCCGGGCTGTTCCCCATCAAAGCAGACTTAGAAGAAGGCTGCAATTTGCTTCCCGGCGTTTCTGTTAAAGTTGCCGCTACCACAGCAAAAGCAGAAAATTCCCTTATGGTCCCCATTGACCACGTTTATTACGACGGGGACCAGCCTTATGTTTTTGTTTATTCGGATGGAAAAGCCCACCGTGCCGACTTAAAAACAGGCATGTCCAATGAAACAGAAATTGTTGTAGAAGATGGAATCACTTCTTCCAGCCTGATTATTACAACCTGGCATCCGGATTTAGCAGACAATGTGGATGTGTTATTGGCGGAAGGAATGCAGCAGCTTGTCGAATCAGCAGCTTCCGCACCTGGTATAAAACCTGCTGCTTCTGCCGCCAGCAATCCGAAATCAGAACCAGCAAAAGAAACCAAAATAAAAAATTCTGAAAAGGAACTGGAAGATAAAAGCTTGCAGGAAGAATCTGAAGAAGAACGTTCTGAAATCCTTTATGACAGTATGGAGGAGGAAGAAGATCCGGATTTTGGCATAGAACTGCCAGAAGAACCGACTTATCCGGAAGAACCAAAAACAAAAGATCTTTCCCCTGCTTATGTAGGCAACAGCAACGCCGCATCCAATGCCATAGCAAAATCTATTATTGAAAAATCCTCATCCGGAAGCGGACTGCTCAATAAAAAGAATTAAAGCCGTGCCTTTATAGGGCTGGCCTTTATGCCGGGGGCCTTCCCCGGTATTTTTTTAGATTTTTTTAGATTTTGGGGGAATCAAAATATATGAATCTTTCTTCATTTTCTGTCAAAAGACCGGTTGGTCTTTGTATGTGCGTTCTTTCCCTGATTGTATTCGGGATTTCTTCTGTATTTTCCATGAAAATGGAATCGACTCCGGAAATGAATATGCCTGTTTTAATGGTCCGTACTTCTTACTCTGACGCATCCCCGGAAGAAGTGGATCAGTTGGTGACAGATGTTATTGAGAGTGCCCTTTCTCAAATCAGTGATGTAGATTCTATGACTTCCCGTTCTTCAGAAGGAAGTTCCATGACAATGCTGGAATTTGATTATTCCGTAGATACCAGCGAAAAGCGGGAAGACATCGAAGAAGCTTTACAACGGGTCCGGCTGCCGGATTCCGCAGATGATCCTGTCGTAATGGAAATGTCTATGGATTCTTCCACCATCATGGAGCTTTCCATTCAGGGGGAAGGCAGCGACAAGCTGATGAGCTATATTGACGAAACCATTGTACCGGAATTAGAAAAAATCAATGGCGTTGCCAGTGTAGAAACCATGGGCGGCAGCCGGAAATATGTACAAATCCTTTTGAACGAGGAAAACATGAAGCAATATAAGCTTTCCATGTCCGATATTGCCAACGCTGTTATGTCCGCGGATTTCACATCTACCATTGGAGATATCAACCGGGGTGAGGTCAGCCTTTCTTTAACAGCAAGTGAAAGCTATTCTACACCAAAAAGCCTGGAAGATATTTCAATTTCACTTTCTTCCGGAGATATTATCCATTTGTCGGATATAGCGGCAGTTTCTTTAGTGGAAGAAGAACAAAATTCCATCAGCCGTTACAATGGCATGGATAATATCAATATTTCCATTTCAAAAAATCAAAGTGCAAATACCATTGAGGTATGTAATGAAATTGCGGAAAAAGTAGAAAAATTAAATGCTTCAGGACTAGGGATTGCAATTACGGTTTCCAATAACAGCGGCGAGCAGATTTACGAAAATATCATGAATGTTGTTTCTTCCCTGTTACAGGGATTAGCAATTTCCATGTTTGTGCTGCTGCTATTTTTAGGGGACTGGCGGGCCGCAATGATTGTAGCGGTTTCCATGCCTTTATCTGTATTTGCGGCTTTGGTCTTAATGAGTGTCTTTGGCATGACAATCAACTTAATGAGTTTAGGCGGCCTGGTTGTTGGAATCGGCATGATGGTAGACAATTCCATAGTTGTGCTGGAAAGCTGCTTTACAAACCGGACTGAAATACGCACTTATGCAGACAGTGCCATTGAAGGGGCAAAACTGGTTTCGGCTTCTGTTGTTGCATCTACTGTTACAACAATCGTTGTATTTCTGCCCATTGCCTTAATGGATGGCATGGCTGGGCAGCTTTTTAAACAAGTTGGATTTACCATTGTATTTTCCATGCTGGCCTCTTTAATTTCTGCATTGACCATGGTTCCTATGCTTTTTGTGCAGCTTGCTCCAGTAGAAAAGAAAAATTCTAAAGTAAACCGTGCTTTGCGCCGGTTAGAAAACGGCTATGGAAAATTGCTGAAAGCTGCATTGACTCATAAAATCATTGTGATTTTCATTGCATTGTGTGTTTTAGGATGCACTGTTTATCTTTACACGACTTTGGAGCAGGAACTGATGCCAAACATGGACCAAGGCCAGATCAATATTTCAGTAGAAACAAAAACAGGGCTGTCCATTGACAAAACCAATGAAATTATGACGCAAATCGAACAGGTAGTTTCATCCCATGAAGAAGTGGAAAGCTATTCCCTTTCCAGCCGGGGCGGCGGAAGCGCCAGTATGTCTGTTTACTTGAATGACAGTTATCAGGGAACAACACAAGATTTTGTATCCATGCTCCGCAAAGAAACCATTGACATCGAGAACTGTTCCATTTCTGTTTCAGAGCGCGGTGGGATGTCATTCGGCGGAAACAATGAAGTAGAAATTCGTTTAACCGGTGAAAATTATGACATCCTGAAGGAATCCGCTGAACAAATACGGAGTTTAGTGGCATCCACCGAAGGAATTGCTTCAGCCACCAGCAGTTTAAGCAGCGGATCTCCGGAAGCGGTCCTAAAAGTAGACCATGTACAAGCGGCCGCTTTGGGATTAACACCCTCCGCAGTGGTAAGCCAAGTCAGGAATATTTTATCCGGCATGAATGCAGATTCTTTGCAGACTGCGGATGCGGAATATGATATCAAAATCGAATATCCGCCGGAACGGTTTCACGATATCAGCGATCTTTCCGGTTTAATGCTGACCGTGGGACAGAATGAAGTGCCTTTGACGGACGTGGCGCAAGTGGTTTATTCCAACCAGCCATCCCAAATCCAACGGATCGATGGAGATTATGTTGTCACTGTTACAGGGCAAACGGCGTCCGGCGTTTCTGCAAGCCAGCTTTCGCAACAGTTGATTGCCCAGGCCCAGGGAATGAATTTAGATGGGATCACGGTTTCCCAAGGGAGCAACATGCGCCGGATGGAATCAGAATTTGGAGCCATTGGTAATGCTTTAGCCACTTCTATTTTCCTGGTTTTTGTTGTAATGGCTTTCCAGTTTGAATCCTGCCGTTTTTCCTTAGTGGTGATGCTGTCCGTCCCGTTTTCGATGACAGGCGCTTTTCTGGCATTATCTGTTACCGGCATGTCAATTTCCATGACCAGTTTAATCGGGCTGATTATGCTGGTAGGGATTGTAGTAAACAATGCCATCGTATTGATCGATTATACGTCTTATCTGCGCAAAACCCAGGGAATGTCCCCTATGGATGCTTTGATTGCATCCGGGAAAAGCCGTCTGCGCCCTATCCTGATGACCACATTAACAACAATTTTATCTTTGATTCCTATGGCCGCCGGCATTGGAGGAAAGGTTGAAATGATGCAGTCTATGGCTGTCGTTGTGATTGGGGGGCTGTCCATTTCCACCTTGCTTACTTTAATTCTGGTCCCTACTGTGTATCTGATTTTTGACAAACAGGACCGGAACCGGAGAAAAATGGAAAAAGGAAAAAATCCACGTCCTCCCAAACATAACCGCAGAGATCAGGCTTTAAGCCTGGAACAAGTCCCCCATGAATTTCAGGATAATTTATAACCGCAAAAAAGGCCTCCTGTGTTATCAACAGGAGGCCTTTTTTCAATACGCTCTGAAACCCGCAAAATTAGCCCTATTTCGCGTTTTTATTTTTGACGTGTAATTTTACGGTTCGAAGTCAAAGCCACGTTTATGAGGCTGTCAGTGGCCTTAAAATTGAATATAACCGCTCTGCCTTGATTTGCAGCTTGTTATTCTGAAATGCTGATTGTTCCACGGTCGCTTTTTACCGTGTCATTTTCCCAGGAAAGCCATGTGCTTTCTGTGATGAAGCTGCCGGGAAGTGCAGCGCTAAGGTAGTAGGTAAATACAAGGGTGTTGGGATCTTCCTGCTCCTGTGCAGATGGATCATTGGGCTGGTAACGGTTCAAATGACCGGATAAATCAACCGGATTATAAATTTCATCTTCTACCGTGTCATCTTCTTGGACAATTTCATTTTCCTGAGGTTCTTCTGTCATTTCACCAGGGTCCGGCTCCAAATTCCCTTCTGCATTTCCTGATACGTCAGGAGGTGTTTTGGATACGCTGGAAGAAGCTTCTGACTCATCCGTTATATCATCACTTTCCGCAGGTTCTACATGAGCCGGAAGGAAACGGACATAGGCGCTTTCCACCCTGGGGACCGGAACCGGCAAATCCGGGCCATTGGGTGCCGGACGGTGGACCGTTCCGGTGATCCGCTGTCCATCCTGGGCAAAGGAAACCCACATGGAACCATTTTGCGGGGCAACGATATGGCTTCCGCCAAGCCAGCGAAGGCCGGAAGGAATACTGTCTGTCAAGGTGTAGGTTCCGTAAGGAGAATTTTCATTAAATTTGACCGTAACCGTTACCTGAACCTGGCTTCCAGGGGTCAGACTTCCGGATAGAGGCTCATAAGACTTTGAAATAGATGCAAAATCCCCAACAGCATCTCCGGAGCCCATACGGAAGCCTTTTACAGCCGCTGACAATTTTCCAGACTGGGAACGGAATTTTCCATTACGCAAGGTTTTTTCATCCAGCGTTAAGAAAGCAGCACCGTCTTTCAGCTCAACTTCTTTCGTTTTTCCATTTTCTTCATAGGTCAGGGAACCGTTTGTTTCTTTCGGAAAAGCTTTTTTGGCATATGCCAGCAGTTCCAAATTCGGCAGGGAGCCTTCTTTGCCGCTTTCCCAGCTTCCTCCGGTTAAATACCGGGCAAATTCTGCCGCATCTTCCATTTTCCCGGTGTCTGAAGCCAGCAAAAGGGCCGCAGCAGTAGCGCGAACGTCAGAGTCATCTACATGGGCTTCGCTGTTGGAATGAAGGATTTTTACAGATTCATAAATTTCGTTGGCCCGTTCAAAATCCCCCAGCCAGGCAAAAGCTGCTCCTGTGTATAAACGCAGGTAAGGCTTCATATCGGCTCCGTCCTGCTCATACAGCCGCCGCAAATCCAATAAAACAGGTTCTTTGGCCGCAGCCAGACCAACATAGGCCATAATGCGGTCGTCCTGGGGTGCGGCAGGGTTTTTCAAAACATCATGGAGGAAGCTAATGGCTTTTCCCTGATGAATCAGTTCCGGAGCAGCCATCAGGATTTGTGCTGTAAGGGCAGCGTCTTCCTGGGATTCCGGCAAAATGCGTACACCGCCGTTATCGCCCTGGATGGAATCCAAACGGTTATCCCGAATAACAGGCTCCCTCTGATCTTCAGGCCGCAGCTCGTTATAAAGTTCCAGTCCCCTGACAGATCCGACAATATTCTCTGTCCGGCGGCCATGACGGGACGTCAGCCAGGATAATGCGTCAAATACCGGCTTGGCGTCATTGTCTGCTACAATGATTTCCACAGGCCAGGCCGCGCTTTTCACTTCGGAAAGGGCTGACAGTTCAACCGTTTCAATGGATGGGAGAAGTAATCCGGTATCGGTGACGGAAAGCGGCAGGGTTACAGCGTCCTGATATTCCCCATACTGAGCCGATAAAGTAACCTGATAAGCTCCGGCCGGCAATTTTCCAAAGTTAAAAACAGCACGGTTTCCTACAAGGGTTTCCTGTTCTTTTTGGGTTTCTTCCAAGGTTCCGCCTGATAACTGAGCTGTATAACGGACATTCCCCTGTTCCAAAGCGGTACCGACTGCCAAAGCGGAAACAGCAATATCATCTCCGGTCAAGTAAGATTCTGTCAGGATTGTTTGTAAATAAAATGGCATTGTTGCAGCCGCGTTAGAAACTGCATTTCCGGCTTTTAAATCCGGTGTGACTGCTGCCGCAGTAATCCTCCAGGAAGTTACATTATCGGGCAACTGGATGGAAACCTCCGAACCAGCCGCAGAAACATCCAGTGTCTGGAAATCTGCCGTATCCAAAAACAGGGATCGGATACTGGCGCCCAGCTCCATTCCGCCGCCGCCCGTATTCATGGGGGATCTGTCCGCGGAAGCAGCCTCTTTCATGCTGTTGTTCATTCCGCCAGCAGCGGAAGCGTCGTCCTGAACGTCAATATCGCTTAACCCGCCATTGCCCGCTGCTATGCTTTGGATAATATTGGGATAATAAATGTTCGTATAAATCTGGCCAGCCAGATCAATTTCCTGGAAAGACAAATCAAAAATAGATTCATCCACGATACCAACAGCAGCTTTTCCGCTTACCGGGTTTCCGTCTTGATCCGCTATGGAAATTTTTACATTCATTGTTTCGCCAGGCCGGTATTCTGTTTTATCCGGTTCGGCAGTTACCTGCAAAGTACGGTCCGTGTAATCATATTTCACACAGGTACTTTGGATTTCATGCATAGAATGTCCGTCAAAATAGGCACCAGCCAGCCAGATATTGGGTAAATGTTTTTCTTCCATGGAAAAAGTGGAATCCCCTTGGGATACCTGGGTATTTAAAATTTTATCTTGTACAACGGTATAGAGGAACAAAGGATTTTCTATTTTTTGTTCATTTTCCCAAACGCCAATCTCCATAGAATCCCCAGGAGCGATCTCAATACCCCAAGGATCTTTCAAAAACTGGTATTGTTTCCAGTCCGGATCGCGATAAGGTGAAACAGGGGTTATTGTTTCACAAACGTCCCCATAAACGCCTCCAGCAAACCGCAGTTCATACCAGTAAATGGTTCCGCTGGAATCAGAAAACGGCAAATCTGTAACTTCTGCTTTTCCTGTAACAGAAGATACCTGTATATTCCGTTCAACTGTTTCTTCTCTCTGGTTTTTATAAACCGGCACATTCCGTTTATTGACATAGTCATACCAGCTTCCGGTCTGGATCTGGTGGAAAACGACTTTATGAACCACCAAAGTCATGGGAATATCAGCAGGAACGCCTTGCAGCTGCTGGAACTGGCTTTCACCCATAATCCAGGCTTTTTCTGCGGCTTTTAATTTCGTGTCATCCAAAACGGCGGTTTGGATGGAAATACGTCCATCCCCTTCATAGGTCATTTCGGCTGCGATTTTAGAAGGCAAAGCAAAGAACGTATCTGACTGGTATAAATTAACAGGCTGCCCGTCGGCACTGTTGACAGACCAGAAAACGGTATTTGGTGTCCAGGAAGCCACCTGTCCCGGCTCCTGCTGGTGGGACGGGTTCAAAACGGCTTTAAATTCAGCTTTTCCGGACTGATCCAAAGTAATGGGATAATCATTCAAATTTGCTTCAAAGCTGTCTGCCGTCAGTTTTACGCCAGCGGCAGGGGTACCGTCATAATATTTTGCAGAAACATAGAAAGTAATCGTTTCGCCGTAGTAATAAAAGTCCTTATCCGTAGACAGGGAAATTTGATAAGCAGGCTTTGTATATTCGCTGATGGTAAGAGAGCTTTCTATATAAGCACCATCAGCCCCATTCCCAACTTTTAACTGATAATGGTCCGTACGCAAAGAACCGGGATTCAAAACGCCGGAGAATATACCATCTTTTACCTGCACTTCCATTCCGGAAAGTGTACTGGAGGGCCACATAGTAGCCAGGCTCACCCAAACGGAATCCGGCATCGGCGCATGATTTCGGGGCTTTACAACGCCCCAGAAATGGATGGGGTCCCCGGGCAGGTAAATTTCCCTGTCCGTATAAATGGCTGAATAGTAGTCCCAGGACAAGGGCCGTTCTTCCTGGGGAACCGAGAGGTTAGAGCCGGAAAACCATACCGGGGTTCCGTCACGGAGAATTGTCACATAACTATTTTTGCTTTCTCCATTGCTGAAAGAAGCAACTCCATTTTCATTGGCTTTGCCGGAAATTTTTTCACCGGACAGAGTTTCCAATTCTACAACCGCATCCTTGACAGGGCCTTGTGAGATGGGATCTCCCATCCAGAATAAGGTATCTCCGCCCACAGACTGCATATAAAGCCCTAAATTGACCACTTGAATCATCTGCTGGGCAAATTGTTCTTTTCCGGCAACTTCTCCGGACAAGGTAAATATATAATAGCCTTCAGAAAGATTGTCTGGCAAAGGGGCATATAAATCCCCATTATTTTCCATGAGCTGTCCTTCTGTATTCATCACTTCATCCAGGCCATCCGTAGAAAGATGGTATACCGTTTTTACACCATACTGCTCCTGGTAAAATTTGTCCCGTTCCCGTAAAGCATTGGCATAGGCATTGATGCCGGGGTATTTATGCAGCGTCATGGTATAAGAAGCTTTTGCCTGCTGGTCGCCTCCGTAAAGGCGTATGCGCATTTCATCCCCCGGGATAAAGGATGCGGAAGCCTGTTCCAGCGAAAGGTCATCCCAGCTTTCCGCGCCTTCTTCCTCCGAAGTCTGGAAAGAAAAAGTAAATGGTGTTTGTAGGACAGCACCGTCTGTGGAAGATAAGTTGCTCAATGTAATCCGGTAAATGCTGTTATGCTCCAAAGGGACATCCGGAATGAACCGGCAGGTATAATCCTGGGATTCAAAGCGTCCGGAAACAGGCGGAAGAATTTGGAATCCTTTTGAAATATCAACACCGGGCCGGTTAAAACGCATTTCAATGCCTGTATCAATATCCACATAGGCAGAATCTCTGGGAAATACATCATTGACTAATAAATCGCTTCTGGTCTGGAAAGCGAAGGATTGAACCGGGGTTCCAGAATTATTTTTCACTCGGAAGGTATAGACCATATTTTCACGAAGGGGCATCACCGGCTGTAAAATCCATTCTTTCCCGCCGCCGGATAAGGTATAGTTCAAAGCGGGTTCCAACTCCAAAATAGACCGGAGCGCATCTTCTTTGAGAGAAAATCCTGATGTCAGCAAGAATGCGGAGCCGGTTGTAACACCGCTTTCCTCCCGTTCGGAAGGCTCGATCCGTATGGATGCGGGCAGCTCGTCCCCTCTTGGCAGGGAAAGCCACCAGCCAAGCAGGAAAGAAAAGAAAATGACAATCAAAAGGATCACAGGTATCAGGAACCGATGTTGTTTCAGCATAGAGATCCCCCATTTTTTAAAAAATATTGGCAAGTGCTATATAAAAACAGTGCTTTAATTTACAAAAATTCATGCACAGCCATAAAAACAGCCCGCCGGTCTCAGCGGGCTGTAATTCAGACAGCATAAAGGATATATTCCATAGGAGCCAGATTGCCTCCATAATGCCGTAAATAAAAGCGGTATTTTTTATCAAGCCGTTCTATCATCCGTGGAAGCTGCCATAAATCGCTGTCGCCATGATCCGCCCGAAGGATCAGTTTGGGATGGTCTTGGTGGATATGGTTGGAACAGCCCCGGATCGCAGCCTGTTCACTGCCTTCCAAACACATTTTGATGATGCTGACAGGTTCTTCAATATCTTCATCAATTTGAACCATATCTGTTTCTATACCATTGTCATCTATTTTTGACAAAAGCGGGTCATCATTTGGAACTTGTAATAAAGCATTTCCTGTTTTATCCCCAACAGCACATTGACGGAGTGCTAAAAGCCCCAATTCTTTTGTGCGGTTGCGCAGGGCAGAAAAGCTTCCCGGATTGGGTTCATAGCAATAAATTTTCTTCCAATGTCCGGCATATTCTGCAAAAGCTTTTGTAACATCTCCAATTCCAGCGCCTAAGTCTACAAAAACTTCTTCCTCTGTACAGCGAAGCAAGTCAGCATCCAGATAAGTCGGGAACATTTTTTCTTTCATGTTGGCCAAGGTTTTGAAATTGTAGGAATACCAGTTATCTAAAATAGCCAGCAGGGTTTTCCGGGACCGGTAGTCCCCTAATTTCCCATAAAGCCAGGAATATTCATCCATATGCTGGCTAAGCTCCTGAGCCCTGCGGCGCAGCGCTTCATATTCACTGCGTTCCGGTTCCAGCTTCCCCCAATACCCATAGCGGCGCATCTGGTCACAAATAACCATTTTGTAGCGGTTTTCAAGTTTTGGGAAACCTTCTATCAGTTTTCTTTCCAATTCCTGCTCCGACATGTTGCGAACATCATGGACAATCCGGAGAAAATCCCTGTCAATCGCAACACCTCTCCCCACAGCAGGCGCTGTTGTATTTCCTATCGGCGTAGGACGCTCAGGAGAGGCCATTGGACGTCCTTCCTGTACTTTTTCTCTGGCAGGCCTGGCCTCTTGATTTTGGGGCCTTATCGGGCGCGTAGGACGCCTTTCCTGTGGCTGTGGAGCGATCAAATCATCTTCCGGCTCTTGAGATTTCATGGGCCTTGCCCGCATGGGACGGGCTTCCGGTTCTTGGGGTTCCATGGGCCTTGCCCGCATAGGACGGGCTTCCGGTTCTTGGGGTTCCATGGGCCTTGCCCGCATAGGGCGGGCTTCCGGTTCTTGGGGTTCCATGAGCCTTGCCCGCATGGGGCGGGCTTCCGGTTCTTGGGGTTCCATGGGCCTTGCCCGCATAGGGCGGGCTTCCGGTTCTTGGGGTTCCATGGGCCTTGCCCGCATGGGGCGGGGGCCTGGTTCTTGCGTTTCCATAGGCTGTGATTCCATCGGATCATCCGGAGCAGGAGAAAAAGCTTTTTTTCTGGATCTCATGGAGCGGGATGCAGAAGCACGAGTCGGAAATTCTCTTTCCATGTCTTTGCTGTTTTCTTCTGCCTCGTTTTCCTGATCATCCCTGGTTTGCGGCGCCCGGATGCCGGTCCTTGCACGGATACTGGCAAATAAACGCGCATTTTCATCTTCCGGCCAAGAAAAAGGATCTGGCTCTGCATCGGACTGGACTGGCGGCATAGATTCCTCGAAATACGGATTTTCTGCCTCGAAATCAGGCTGCGGAGCCGCATGATAAGCAGCCCTGGCCTTTGCTACGGATTCACGGGAGAAATCTACGCTGACGCCCGGATCTTCTTCGGCACGTTCCTCTGGGGAACCAGGCCGGACAAACTGTACCATTTCAGCGGCCTGCTGGGCAAAGGGCTTCCCTTCTTTTACAGCAGCCTCAATAATGCCGCCCCGGGCTAATTCCTGGCGTATTTTAATGCGTTTTACTTTATCTTTGGTTTTTGCGCTCCAGCGGTCCAAGGCATCCAAAAAACGGACAGCCGAAAGAATGTCTGCATTTGGATCTAAAAGAGGGATTCTTTCCTTTGGAAGATAGCCAGACTTCCGGTAGCGCCTTTCCAAAAGGGCCAATAAGGAAGCCAAATCTTCAAACAGGCTCATAGACTGGCCTGCCTGGCCGGAGGCGCACCGTTTTCTAAGAAAATTTTGGGTTTCATCAATCGTTCTCAGCATATCCATAAGCTGATCAGATACGGATTTACTCATACGGGCCTCCCCAACATTCTGGATTTTCTCTATTATACCGGATTCTGGACAGTCTGTCATCTGAAATGGTTTTAGAAAATATCCAGAGGAACAGTGATTCCCCAAGAAATATTGACAACAATGGGGAAAATTTGTATAATAGAAAAGATAAACAAAGATTGACGCAGGTATGGTGCAATGGTAACACTTCTGCTTCCCAAGCAGACAACGCGGGTTCGATTCCCGTTACCTGCTCTCAGATGAAAGCCTTTCACATTTTGTGAAGGGCTTTATTTTTTAGTTTTGAGAAAAAAGGATTTTTTTAAGGATATCGTTTACCAGTTTGCTTTCCGTAACATGATAGTCTGACGCTGTTTTTTTAATGGCCTGAATAACAGAATCATCCAAATAAAAAGTTTTATTTTTTGCTTTCCGTTCTGCTTCCCGATCAAATAAATCTGACAAATCCAAAACGGATGGTGAAGACTGGGCAGGTATATATTCATTTTGCGAGACAGAAGGCTGTCCAGGGGACTGCTTGTTATATTCCCGTTCCTGCCGTTCCAAAACGCCTTTTGTAAATTTATTTTCCATAAAAAAACATCCTTTCAGACTTAGATAATTTGTTTGCGCAGCAGTTCTTCTGTCAAAGCTGCAATTGCTTCATACCCTTTGGAATGGGGATCATAAAGGGAAATTGGGATAGCAGCCAGTTCACTTTCTGTTAAGCGGACGTTCCGCGGAACAATGGTATCCAGTAAAATTTCCCGGAGATCAGCGGTTTCCGGACTTGTATGAATGAAATCCAAAAAATCAGCGGATAATTTATTCCTGTTGTCAAAATCGTTGATAATAAATCCCTTTATATTGTCCGCTGTACGAAGACGTTTTCTAGCATTTTCCCATAAAGCAATAAAGAGCTGAGCACCTTCTACGGCGTTCATAGACACATCAGAAATTAAAAGTATTGCTTCTGAAACAAGGAAAGCATTTTGATTGACAATAGACATGCTAGGGTTTGTGTCAATTAAAATATAATCATATTTAGAAAAAAAGTCCTCATAATCGGATAAATAATTTAATAATATCCGTTCTCGTCCGGTAACAGATGCTACATTTAATTCCGCTTTATGTAAAAATATTGAGCCGGGAATAATGTCTAAATTTTCTAATTTTTCAATAGGATGGAAAAGAATTAAAGATTCCGGATGGGGCGGCGGGTTGTCCAAACGGTAAATATCATAGGTGGTAAACAGATCTGATTTTGTCCGATCTATGCCCATATTATTGGTTAAATTTCCTTGTAAGTCGCTATCTATTACAAGTACTTTTTTTCCGTTTTGAGCTAGGATTCCGCCAATATTAAAGCAAAGCATTGTTTTTCCAACGCCGCCTTTTAAAGTTCCAAATGTAATTATTTTCATGATAATAGAGATGTTCCTCCTTTCGTGTGGCCCAATTTTTACGCTTATACTGGGCACTTTTTTAAATATAACATAAAAAACAAGGCGAATATAAGGAGATTTTATCGAATATATTATCACATATAATAACTAATATAATAGCTATTATATTAGTTATTATATTCACAAATTATTAGTTATCTGTTAACTAACAATTAAAAATGTATAAAGCGAATATATTAACGATTATATTAAAAATATAATCGTTAATATATTTTATATCAGTTAATCTAATAATTAACTAATATATTTTCTAATATAATAGCTAATATATTTCTAATATATTCGTTAATATATATTCTAATATAATAACTAACAGTTAATTGAATAATTATCTAATATATTCACTAATTATTATATTATGTAATAGAAATATACTTTTCTAATTATTAACTATTCTATTAGTTAATATATTCGTTAATATATTAGAAATATAACGGAGCAAACTGTCTTTTATATACGTACAGTTTACTCCGTTATTTCAAAAATTTTCATTCCGGTTTCCGATATGAAATGATGCTGATCATACAAGAAATCATACACAAAGTACATCCTGTAAGGAAAAAAACGGATGTTAAAAAACTTCCAAAAAAGGTTTCTAAACCGATTTGATAAGAAGCAAATAAAGCAAATCCCAGTCCAAAAACAGATAAATACAACCAAATCCCGTCAAATAACATAGAAAACCGAAGCCCATGCAAGACAATCTGTTGTACAAAGAATAATGCCCCGCAAAAAACAGTTGCTAACAGTTGTATCCACCAGGAAAGATCAGGAAAATAAATGGGGGCAGAACCTGGAGGATAAACTGAAATTGCCTGGAATGCGGCAGCGACTAATAACACCAGGCCGCCAAAAATACCAACAACAGCCGCAGCTAAACTGCCTGGATTAACAGTAGGATACTGGTCCGTAGCTTTTGTTGCAGGATGAAAGTACCCTTCCACTAAAGAGGCGCCGCAGTATCCACAAATACGCCCCTTTGCTGGTTTATTACAATTTGGGCATCTGGTCATAAATACCTACACCTTTCAAGAATCAGTCAATGGATATTATCAATATATTTTATCACAAGGCTTTCTTTATTTCAAAAAAATTCAGCCATAATTCCCTTCCGTTGACATTCATTGGACCATATGATTTAATAAAAAAATAGAAAAGCTTGTGGAAAATGGAGGGGGACAACAAGCTTTTTAGATAAAAAATATTGAGGTGTTTATTGATGAAAATACGGTGGATTGCTGGGCTTATGGCCGCGGCAATGGCAGCTTCTGTCCCAGTTTATGCCGAAGATGCAGTATCAGCAGCTTTAAAAAAATCTTTGACCAAGCAGGCTGTACAACAGACAACTGAAGGAAATACAGAAGCACCGGATTCCGGTGCATTTACAGGTTCAACACCTCTTGTGCAGTATCTCTATAAAGCATTTTCATCCAGTCCTTCTTCTGTATCTGTCCCAACGAATTTATTTTCAAGTCAGGATATGGAAACAAGATTTGAAGAATTGGGACAGGCCTGCATTGAAGCCTATATTCAAAATGGGCTGACAGATTATGTTACTCATTTTGATTATAGCTACACCAGCGAAAATTCCGGTATCATTACTTTAAATTTGACTTACAACAACAGCAGTCCAGAAAGCCGCCAGGCTAATTTTAAAGCTTTGGAGCAAAAAGCAGCTTCTATTGTGGCTTCCGTAACGAAACCGGAGATGACAGAACGGGAAAAAGCACAAGCTTTAAGCAATTATGTTGCCCAAAATGTAAAATATGATTTTGCAGGATTTCAGCGGTATCAAAGCGGTCAAAACGTTTATGATCAGCAGACAGCTTATGCAGGATTAGTAAGTGGCAGTGCGATTTGCCAAGGCTTTGCCCGGGCTTATAAACTTTTATGTGATAAAGCGGGCATTCCCTGTGTCGTTGTATTTGGAACAACAAAACAGTTTGGAACTGCTCATGCCTGGAACCGTGTTCAATTAGACGGGAAATGGGAAACTGTGGACACTTCCAATCCTCAATTAGCAATTAACCATGTAGGAAGCTTTTGTATTCCTGCAGATGTGGTAAGCTCCACATTATCTCCTGAAGGACAGAAAACCATTGTTTCCAGTCAAGTGTCCCGTTATATTTTCTGATTTATACAAAAAATAAAGCTAAGATGTGTTAAATATTGGATAATTGACAAATATGTGAAGTAGTGTTAGAATGAAGCCGGAATTGGAGCAATTTGGATAATTTTCTTCAATCCAATAAAGCAGCCGTCAGGCCGAGAATTTTATATCAAATTCGAGAGGTGGAATAATCCAATGAAAAAGGTACTAAAACAGCTAACAGCCGTCTTTACGGGCGCAATTATGGCCTCTGCGTTGATTCTGCCTATTTATGCTGCGGAAACATCGCTTTTGCAAACAACAAATGGAAAAGCTGTAGAAAATGTTTCTTTGAAAAAGGAAAATTTATCCAAATACAACAGCTTTTTTAAAGCGATTGGCGCAACGGATAGCCAGATCCGGGAAATGTATCTGGCTGGAAGAATCCGGATGAAAGTTGGAGAAACCGTAGAGCTTCATCTTTTGCAGCCTGCCCGGGCTAAAAACGCCAATGCAGCTTTATCTCTTTTAGTAGGTAAACAGGCTGCTGTTTCTGTAACAGGTCCCAGTGATGGAAAAACGATTAAAAATAGCAATGGCGAATATCTGCCATTAACTTTTACAGGAAAAGCAAACGGCACGGATCTTTACATAGCAAATCTGGAACCTTATGGAATTTGTGCTTATGAGTTTATTGTTGGTTCCGGCAAAGGTGTAACAAATACCAATCCGAAGCTTTACTGGGACGAGGTCGCATCTGCGGATACATCTGCAGTTGATTACGAAGATGTAAAGACAATCAATTATAACCCCTCTCCTTTAGGCGTTGCTTTATCCACGCAAGGTTCTTCTTTGTTGAGCCAGGGAGGCGTTAAAATCGCCGGAAAACAGGTCAATGGAATCATGCTGAATGGTCACGCCCTATATTCTCCCTCTGCCGTAGTAAACTCCGCGCCGAAATCAACCCTTCTTGGCGTATTGAATGAAGAAGAAATTATAACAGTCAATAATGCAGGCGTCCGGGCAGCCAAAAAAGCTCCTGAACCAACCCGTCTGGGCCTGCTGAACGAAGAGCAAATTATCACGATCAGCAACACTGGTGCCCAAGCAACTACTGAAGCTCCTGCTCCAACCCGCCTGGGCCTGCTGAATGAGGAACAAATTATCACAATCAGCAACACTGGCGCTCAGGCAACTACTGAAGCTCCTGCTCCAACCCGCCTGGGCCTGCTGAATGAGGAACAAATTATCACAATCAGCAACACTGGCGCTCAGGCAACTACTGAAGCTCCTGCTCCAACCCGCCTGGGCCTGCTGAATGAAGAACAAATTATCACAATCAGCAACACTGGCGCCCAGGCAACTACTGAAGCTCCTGCTCCAACCCGTCTGGGCTTACTAAATGAAGAGCAAATTATCACCATCAATTGATTCTTAAAGATATAAAAATGCGCCGGAAAATCCGGCGCATTTTCTTATATAAAACGAAAACTTGTGACATCAAATACACCCATATCCGTTATACGAAGCTCTGGAATAACCGGAAGGGCCATAAAGCTTAATGTAATAAATGGGTCAATTCCATCAGAAACACCTGCTTCTCTCGCCTTTTTGATCATTTCATCTAATGCCGGGATAAATGTTTCCGCAGGCATAAAGCTCATTAAACCGCCTACCGGAAGCGGTAAGGTCCCTAAAATTTTTCCATCTACAGCTAAAGTATATCCGCCTTGTACCCGTTCCAGCTCCTTAGCGGCGGCCAGCATATCCTGGTTATTATCTCCTACGATAATCATATTATGGCTGTCATGGGCGACTGTGGAACCAACTGCACCATGAAATAGCCCGTAGCCTTCAATTAAGCCTACCCCAATATTTCCGGAAGCATGATGACGTTCAATGACTGCAATTTTACGCAAACGGCCTGCGGACACCAATCCGGCGGCCAATTCTCCAGATATTTCACTTTTTTTGGTAGAAACCTGCCCTTTTATCAAAGTGATAACAGGCTGGATTTTATGGTGTGGAAGGCAAAAACTGGATTCTGTCAAGGACGGCAAATTTACTGTTTTTGTAATTTCCTCTAAATTTTCCATATCACTGGATAAGGCAGGATATTCCGAAACCCGGATTCCATCTTTATACACATCAAACAAATTGAATTGTTCTAAATCGTCTAATATGACCATATCTGCTCGATAACCGGGAGCGATTGCACCAATATCTTTTAAACCATAAATTTTTGCTCCATTGATTGTAGCCATCTGAATGGCTTGAACTGGTTCCATCCCCATAGAAACAGCTAATTTCACACAGTGCAAGATAGAGCCTTCCTGCCGGATGTCTGCCAAATGCTTATCATCTGTGCAAAAAGCCATACGTGTGGTATCCAGTTTATCCCGCAAAACACCTTCCAAAATATTTTGCAGGTTTTTACACGCTGAACCTTCCCGGACTAAAACAGCAAGTCCGGCCCGCAATTTTTCTAAAGCCTGGCCATAAACATCATTTTCATGGTCCGTTTCAATTCCGGCGGCTACATAAGCCTGTAAATCCCGTCCTCTTAATTCTGGAGCATGTCCGTCCACAACACGATTCCGGAAAAGCTCTATTTTTTTCATCACTTCTGGATCGCAGCCTGCTACGCCAGGATAATTCATCATCTCCCCAAGACCTAAAACACGGGGCTCCTCCAGAAATGGAAGCATATTTTCTGAGGTAAAAGGAGATCCGTTGTGCTCAAATGATGTAGCTGGGACGCAGGATGGAAGCTGAACATAATAATTCATCGGACAGGATTTGGAAGAATCCAACATAAAACGGATTCCCATAGCACCGGAAACATTTGCGATTTCATGAGGATCTGTAATCAGGGTTGTAACACCTTTCCGGGCTGCTTCAGCACAATAAACGGATGGAACCACCATAGAAGATTCCACATGACAATGGGCGTCTAAAAAACCTGGTGCAACATAACGGCCTTTTAAATCTATTATTTTTTTGCCTTGACTGTAATCACCGACTCCGGCAATATATCCGTTAGAAACTGCGATATTTCCGTCTAGTATTTCTTTGGAAAAAACGTTAATTACCTTAGCATTTTTCAGTACTAAGTCAGGTTCTTTTTGTCCCAATGCAGTTTGAATCAGTTCTTCACGCATTATAAAACAGCTCCTTTATTTTTGCAGTAGGCAAAAAATATTTTTAAATATAACCTAATCATATCAAAAAAAGCTTCTAACGAACAGCCTTAAACCATATAAATATGTTCTAATAAACAATTTTTTACAACTTATTTTGTAAAATAATGATATTGTTATTTATAAAATAAAAGGCTAAAATTATTTTTATAAGCTAATAATTGATTATGATGGGAGGATGACATGGCTTTAAAATTATTCAATAAATTTGTTGTATTTGTAACGATGTCTTTATTAGTTTTATTGACATTCGCTTTATCAGTATCAGCCACTGAAATTGATCAGGAGCAAGTTGATAGTTTGGATTCGGATATTGTAATTGCTTATGAAATTCCCGGCAATCCTGAAAAAATCGATTATATCGGGGTAATTCCGGATATGGTTCCTTGTCTTGCGTATATTGAGCCTGACGAGATAAATCTTTATGACCGGGAACAAATGGACTACAACGTTCAATCGTATTTCCGGGCAATTTTAAAAATGTACAAAATCCCCGCGCCTGACAGCTATTCATATACTGTAATTTACAAAACAGATCTACAAAAATCCTATTCTGATATTATCTATAATTCATATACTAAAAAATCTCTTACATAATACTCTAATTTTATGGCGTCAAAACACTCATTCTTGTTAATAAAACGGGAGTGAGTGTTTTTTAATATATTTATAAAATCCTCTGTAAGCTTGAAAAACGGCCTTAAATGGCATTTTGATTTCAAGTTGATAGTTTTATGTTTTTGAATGAAAAGCTTGTTTATGGGCCTGTTAGCCGCCTTAGAATCGAATATGTTATAATAATACCAAAAAATTTCTTGGAGGAAAAGATGAAGAAACAAAATGATTTTCCATATTCAGACAGCAACAAGCGGTATCATACGTATGATTACGCTATGCGGAAACAATTTGGAAAGAAAATGGCTCGGGTTTGTCTGGATGGCGGCATGAGCTGTCCGAATCTGGATGGGAAAAAAGGAACAGGAGGCTGCATTTATTGTTTAAATGGCAGCAAAGCGCCAGAAGGAAATACCGAGCTTTCTATAACGGATCAGCTTCGCCAGGGAATGGCTTTGATGCAAAAAAAATGGCCCCAAGCGGGGTTTATTGCCTATTTTCAAGCCCACACCAACACATATGCCCCCGTAGAGCGGCTTAAATGCCTTTATAACGAAGCTTTGGCTGTAAAAGGTATAGAAGGACTTGCAATAGCAACCCGGCCTGACTGCCTTTCTGATGGGGTCTGTGAGCTATTGGAGTATTTTTCTAAAAAAACTTATTTTACCGTAGAGTTGGGCCTGCAAACTGTACATGATGAAACAGGGGCTTGTATTAACCGGTGCCATACCTGGGAAGATTTTTTGTTGGGCTATGAAAAGTTGCAGAAAAGAGGAATTTTGACAGGGATTCATCTGATTGACGGATTGCCGGGAGAATCTCCGGATATGATGATAGAATCTGCCCGGAAAATAGGTATGCTGCGCCCTTATCTTGTCAAGCTGCACCTGCTATATGTAGAAAAGGGGACTGTTTTAAGCGGCTGGTATTTAGACGGAAAATATATTCCTATGGAACGGGATGCTTTTATTCAGACTGTTTGCAGCCAGCTGGAAGTTCTTCCGCCTGATACGATTATTGGAAGATTGACTGGGGACGGGGAAGCACAAACTTTAATTGCACCTCAATGGAGCCGGAAAAAGCTTTGCGTACTGAATGATGTTGACAAAGAATTTATAAAACGGGATAGCTGGCAAGGTAAATTTTATTGATTTACTTTGTTTTCTATATCTTTTCGCCGCAGGTTTTTTCAAGCAATGAGATTTGTTCTGGGTTGATGATCTCGTCAATTCTGGCCCATGTTTGCATTCGGTCCTGCATGTTTTTTTTGATTTGGATAGAAAAGTTGATTTTTGCATATCTGCGGCTTTCTTTGATGAGTTCATATGCGATGGCTAAATCTGAAAATTCATTCATCTCACGTACTGCTATATCAAGGACATATCTTTTGAAATCTGGAAAGCGGGTATAATTTTCGGCAGAAAGGGTACGTTTTAAATCTTCTATATCGAATATTTTATTTTTCTTATAGGCATAACTTTTCAGGATTTCATATAAACGGATGCTGTATTGGCTTCTCATAGCAAGGGTATAAAGAAGTTCATAAGAGGTGAAATGCCTTTGGAGATGAATCAGGTAAGGCTTCATCATGTCGTCTATTTTTATTTTGATAGAACCATTGTTTTTGTTTATCGTGATTTTATCGATCCATGAAAGTGTAGTTTCTGATCCATCTTCCAGAGTAATCCATATACTTTTATCTCTTAAAGATTTTAGAGTTTGTTTGATGTTTTTATAGTTTTGTCCGTTATTAAGGTCGATCCCACAAATTTTACAAAAGTCCCGGATTTCAAAGATATATTCTTTCAGTTCTGTGTCTTCTGGTTTAACTTTGCTGATTAGATATAATATAATTTTTTGTTCTTGTAAGGAAAGATTAAAACGGGATTTTTGGATCAGGTCATTTGATTTTACAACCTTGTAATTTCTTAATTCCATCATTTTTCGTTGGGGAGTATTTTTTATATCTTTGGCTGGCATGGGAGCACCTTCTTTGGATTTTTTATGGAATAAGGGCATTGTATCATTTTTATATGAGCTTGTCAATTTTTTATCACGTTTATAGCATGATTGCCATTCTTTTTTTTTGAGGGATTAAAAAATGGCCCTTCTATTTATATATATATATATATATTTATATATATTTAGGGACCACGTAAACCCGCATAAACACGGGGTTTTTTCTGTTGAAATGTGAGTTTTTATACGTTGAAATGTGAGTTTTGATACGTTTAAAGGTGAGTTTTGATACGTTTAAAGGTGAGTTTTGATACGATCTGATTTTTTTAAATGTGAGATTTAGTACAGAAAAAGGCGGTTTTTGGGGTGTAAAATCGTTGAAAACTTTTTATATATAAATTCTATATTGTTGATAAAATTGTTTAATAAATTATACAATTTTAACCCTACAAATAGATAGGAAATAAAAGCTTTTTTCATGTCCAAAATCCTTTGGATTTATGTTATAATGAAAGTAAAAGCAAGGGAAAATCTGCTGTATTTTTTACGGGAGTATGGCAGATAAGAACTGCGGATGAAATATGGACGGGAGGCCCAAATATGAAATTATCATTTCTTGGCGCGGCTCATGAAGTGACAGGAAGCTGTCATTATCTTCAAGCCTGCGGGAAAAAAATCTTAATTGACTGCGGTATGCAGCAAGGCCCGGATGAATATGAACGTCAGGAGCTTCCGGTTACGCCGGGGGAAATTGACTATGTTTTATTAACCCATGCCCATATTGACCATTCTGGAAGAATTCCTTTGCTTGCAAAGTATGGATTCCGGGGCAGTGTATGTGCAACAGAAGCAACAGGGGATTTATGTGCAATTATGCTGCGGGATTCGGCCCATATCCAGGAATTTGAAGCGGAATGGAAGAATCGGAAAGGAAAAAGAGCTGGCCGGGATCCCATTGAGCCAATGTATACAATGGAAGACGCAGAAAAAGCGATTTCTTTATTTATGCCATGCTCTTATGGGAAAACCGTACATCTTGAGGAAGGAATTTCCATAAGGTTTACAGATGTAGGTCATTTAATGGGAAGTGCTTCTATTGAAGTATGGGTAACTGAAAATGGAATTACGAAGAAAATCGCTTTTTCCGGGGATGTTGGAAATTTGAATCAGCCTTTGATCAACGATCCAAGCTATCTGATGGGGGCAGATTATATTGTAATTGAGTCTACTTATGGAACCCGTACCCATCAGAAACCGCCGGACTATTGTGAAGCCCTGGCAGAGATTATCCAAAGGACTTTTGACCGGGGTGGGAATGTTGTTATTCCGTCTTTTGCGGTTGGGCGGACCCAGGAGCTGCTTTATTTTATCCGGGAAATTAAAGAACGGCAGATTATTACGGGACATCCCAATTTCCCGGTTTATGTGGACAGCCCTCTTGCGATTGAAGCGACCCAGATTTTTGACAGGAACCGGGAAAATTATGATTTTGAAGCGATAGAACTGCTGCGTCGTGGAATCAATCCCATTCAATTTCCGAATTTAATCACGGCTGTTACCAGTGAAGAATCGAAAAATATCAATTTTGATACTACACCGAAAGTTATTATTTCCGCGTCAGGCATGTGTGAAGCAGGGCGGATTAAACACCATTTAAAGCATAACCTTTGGCGGGAAGAATGTACCATTGTCTTTGTAGGCTATCAGGCCCACGGCACAACAGGCCGTCTGATTGTAGAAGGAGCCCCCTCTGTTAAGCTTTTTGGGGAGTCTATTGATGTAAATGCAGAAGTTGTCAGGCTGGAAGGGTTAAGCGGCCATGCGGATCAGCCTGGTTTGCTGCGGTGGCTGGATTCCTTCACATACCCGCCGGAGCATATTTTTGTTGTCCATGGAGAAGCATCTATTTGCGATACCTTTTCCCAGATTCTTGCAGATCGGTACCATGTCCCTGTGACAGCGCCGGATTTTGGAGAAGAATATGATCTGCTGCATAATGTAAAGATCCGGGACGGCATCCGGCGTCCAGAGGTGCAAACGAAATCTTCCAGCCTGCCTACTGGCGTTTTTGGACGCCTTATTGCGGCAGGAAAACGGCTTATGGTGGTTATTGAGCACAACCGCGGCGGAGCCAATAAAGATTTAGCCCGTTTTGCAGACCAAATCAATGCACTATGTGAAAAATGGAACCGTTAAATTAAAAAAATGGACAAAAAAAGGGGAAGCGCCGGATATTTAGTGCGTTTCCCCTTTGGATTCTCCATATAAAATTTCGTGGATGGAATGGCGTTCCAATTCATGATCCAGAGTGCCTTGGATCCGTACAAGTTCTTCATGGACTTGGCAAGGCTTATGGTATTTTTCGCGCCAAGTACACTGGTAATTGTCCTGGATGCAGGCATTCACTACGCCTTTTTCGCCGATAGCGTGCATAATGTCCAACAAGCTGACGTCATGCAGATCCTTATCCAGCTTATAGCCTCCAGCCGCCCCCCGGATAATTTGAATCAATCCGGCATTTGATAATTTTTTCAAGATTTTGTAAGCGAATTGTGTTGGAATTGCTTCCTCACCACAAATTTCCTTTACGGTTTTAAGGCTTCCATGAGATAATGCTCGCATAATCCGTACTGCATAATCTGATTCCCGGGTCATTGTCATAGATCCATGCACCTCCTCGTAAAAAGATTCCTATAACTGGTAATAAGTCCAGAATAACATTCACGAGGTTTTTTGTCAATCTTTTCCTAAATATTCTGTAATATATCACAATAATTCTAAAATACAGCTGTTGATTGCGGTATTTTTTATCCATATCAGGAAAAAAATTACTGAAATAATGCTTTTGCTAATCCCAGCCATTCCCGGACCCAATAACAGGGGATTACATTCCAGGAAGTGGATGCTGGCAATGCGCTGGGTTTCAACCCGTTTTTTCGTGAAAAAATCTGGCTCCGAAGCTGGTGAAAGCCATCTGTTGCTAATGCAATTTCAGTAGGTAAACCATTATCCCGAATGATTTGAGCCGAAAAAGTGAGGTTTTCTGCTGTGGAAGTGGATTTTTCCTCCAGAAAAATCCGTTCCTGTGAAATTTTATGGTCATAAAGATATTGGGCCATAACCTTGGCTTCACTGTAAGGATCTCCGGCAGATTGACCGCCGGAACAAACAACAACACTTTCCGGGTTGGCTTCTAAGTATTTCAGGGCTGTGTTCAGCCTGCGCTGAAGCATGGGAGAAGGCTGGCTTCCATAAACTTTGCAGCCCAACACAATTACAGTAGCGTTTTCCGGCGGTGTATTCCAGATTGCCGCAGCCATTGCAATACTAAGCCCTGTCCCAACAGCAGCTCCCAGCGCAAGACATGCCGCCAAAGAAATCCGGAGTTTTTTCCACCAGGAAGGAACGGGAGGACGCCGGTGGTCGCTTACTTCATGGAGGCGCCGGGGAACCCGTCCCCAGCCGTCAAACCGGTCCCAAAGGATAGGCAGGGCCATTGCCGTACCGCCAAATGCCAATAAAGCTGCGGATCCAAGATTGAAAACAAGGGAAGGAAGGGAAAGCAATCCCAGGGAAAAGGAGGCAGCACCTCCCCAGAAGGACAAGGAACGGGCTGTTTTTCCCATCCAAGAATGCTGTCTTTTTTGTATCATAATCCTTCTTTCAACTCGCTTTCCAAATCTGCCCATTCTTCCAGACGGGCTTCTAAATCCTGCCGCATCTGGTTTAATTCTTCATAAGCTTCCTGTAATTTCTGGTAATCGCTGTAAATTTCCGGGGAGAGCTCCGCTTCTTTCTGGGAAATCATAGCTTCTAACTGGGAAATTTCCCGTTCTACATCTCCATACCGTTTTCGGCGGGAAGCATCTAAAGCTCTTTGTTTTTTTCCTTTATGGTGGGGATCTTCTTTGATTTCTTTTTTTATTTTTTCTGTTTTTCTTTCTTCAAAGCCAGAAAAAGATTGTCTTGTCTGTAAATAATCCTGATAATTATTATATTCCTGGATTCCTTCCGGGTAAAGCTCCAATATTCTCCAGGGCATACGGTTCAACAGATAACGGTCATGGGTAATTGCCAGAACCGTTCCACCAGCTTCTCCAAATTCCTCCAAAGCCTGGTCTAAGGCTTCTCTTGTCATCAAATCCAGATGATTGGTAGGTTCATCCAGCAATAGCAGATTTGGAGATTGAAACATCATAATAGCTAATTTTAAACGGGCTTTTTCTCCGCCGGAAAGGGAACGTACTTCTTTTTCAATATCTTCTGCCCGAAATTGCAGAAAAGCTAAGGTTTGCCGGAGATCCTGTGTCACGGCCCTGGGGAACCGTGAACGCATTTCCTCCAATACCGTATGGGATGCGCATAAATGCTCCGATTCCTGCTCAAACCAGGAGGGACGCACTCCAATTCCCCAGCGGAACTGTCCCTTTTCTAAAGGATGCTGATCCATGAAAGCCCGCAATAAGGAAGATTTTCCCACACCATTTTTCCCCAATATTGCTACCCGCTGCCCTCTGGATATTTTCAGATTGACTCCCTCAAAAAGCTTCCGCCCCTGGGCAAGCCCCCCAGCCCGCAAGGAAAGATCTTTTACTTCCAGAACATTTTCTACGGGGCCATCTTGAAAACGGAAACGAATCCGCACAGGCAGCAAAGGCGGCGGAAGTGGATGAGAAGCACGTTCTTTTTCCAGGGCTTCCAGTTGTTTTTCACGGCTTTTCGCCATAGCCGCCGTAGAAGCCCGCACTTTATTCCGGGCAATATAATCTTTGAGTTTTTCAATTTCTTCCTGTTCTTTTTGATAGTTTTTAAGCTGTTCCTGGTAGTTATTTTCCCTTATCTGGAAATATTTAGAATAATTCCCGGGATAAGCTTTTACGGTGCCTTGGGTAACATCCCAAATACGGTTGCATATCTGATCCAAGAAATACCGGTCATGGGATACTACGACCAAAGAATTTTTAAAAGAGGTCAGGTACTGTTCCAGCCATTCCAAAGCGGATAAATCCAAATAGTTAGTAGGTTCGTCCAACAGCAGCAGATCCGGCTTTTGCAGCAGAATTTTTGCCAGGGAAAGCCGGGTTTTTTCTCCACCGGACAAAGAACCACATAACGTATTCCGGTCCCACTCTCCAAATCCCATCCCGCGCAGGACTGTTTCAATATGCACATCCATGTTATAGCCGTCGTTAGATGAAAAATAGGCTTCTAATTTTGCATATTCTTCGGCTAACGGGGTGTTTTCCTGGGAAGATGATTTTTCCATTTCCTTGGAAATTAAATCCATATGGGCTTTTGCCTCCAATAAAGGGGCATACGCACTGCGCATTTCCTCATAAATGGTATTGGAAGGGGTTACACCACTGTTTTGGCGCAGATACCCTAGAGTAAGCCCCCGTTTTGTCATTCGCTGGCCTTCTTCCAGGGGCAATTCCCCGGTTAAAACCCGGAGCAAAGTTGTTTTTCCAGCACCATTGACGCCTACCACGCCAATTCGGTCGCCTTCTTCAATTTTAATGGAAGTGCGCTGAAAAATAACGCGGTCTGCGAATATTTTGGAAGCGCCTTCCAGGGATAAAAGCATTTTTTGTTCTCCTTTCTGTCAGACAGGTTCTAAGGCAATATCTTCCTTGCCTCTAAATAATAGCGTTTTTCGCAGGAATGTCCCATAGAAAAGGTTTTCCGGGGCAAAGAGCCTTCCTGCTGTACGGTAGGGAGCAAAGCGTTCTTTTCCATCGGCGGCAGCAGAAATCCAATGGAACCGGGCCGGGAAGCCAGATCCCGCAAAGCCCCGTCATCATGGATGTAATCTAAAACACCAGTATGTGTATTTAACCAGGTATCCAAAAACTTCTGTAAAGGCCCTATCGGAAGAATCCCGGCGGGGAATCCAACTGGAATGGTTTGTTCCTGGCCCTGGATGATACACTGTAAAGGGAAGCCTTGTCCATCAACAGGAAACGTATTCTGCAAATCATATAATAAGGCTTTCGGATCTGTATCAAATACGACCCGATGAACCGGTTCAAAATTTAAAGCATCATCCTGTAAATTGACCAGTTCCGCCAAAGCCCATCGGGCAGGATGGTTTATCCATTGCTCTTTGGGTAGGGTCTGGCGCAGTTTTTCAAAACAGGCTTTTGCCGTTGCCAGAGAATGATTGCCGTCTCCTACAAGAATTGCCGGGTTTCCTTGGGCACAATGCCGGGAAAACAGGGAACCAAAAGCAGCACAGATGGATTGATTTTTTTCTTTTGGAATCCGTTTTCCACAAATATGGCCGCCTTCCCATAGGTCAAAATCATAAAGGGTTTCATAATTACCGGATTCATCAGAAACAGGTTCTATAACGGATTTTCCGGGATCGTCGATCAGTACCATAATATGGGGCAGTTCTAAAGGGGCATATTTCCGGATTTTTACCCGGGGCGGAATACGGCTTTCCACTGTTTTTTCAGTGGGACGGATTAAAGACTGGCTTTTCTCGCTGTATTCATATTCCAGCAGATCTAATTTCCCAATCAGGCCCTTCCGGATGCTTCCGTCTGTAAGGGTTCTTTCTACATAGAAGAAACTGTCAGGATAAGACCGGAACAGCCCCTTTTTCAAATAATCCTGCATGGTATGGTTAATGGAAGCAATCCGCTTTCCATCATCCTGGTTTAAATAGGCTTCTGGAAAAACCATATGCAGGGTACTAGGGGCGTCCCCCACATAATCCCCCAATTGATCCCAATATTCCGGCTGGGATGTATATTGGTCACATGCAATGACACTCCATTTCCGCATATCGGTATCTTGGGGCAACAGGATGTCCCCTGGGGTAAAAAGAAGTTCTGGGTTCATATTGAAGTTCCTTTCCGGCAAAAAATCAGCCCTTATACAATACCATTTAGCAGAGATACGGTCAAGAAAAAGCTTTTTTATGGAAAAATACGGGTTAAAATGGATAATATTTACAATTTCGTTAAATTAGAGTTTTATGTAATCCAGGGAAATCGTAGAAATTTGCCTTATTCAAATACGACAAAAAACGACTTTTTTTTGATTCAAACTGAAAACCCTCATTGCTCCTTTGAATAAATTATGTTATGATATATGTAATTATGGGGGGCCTTTTTTAAGTTTCCGGTTTTTGCTCGGGAAACAGCACAAGTACCGGTTTTCCGGCGGAAGCGCTTTTCCTGGCTGCCCGTATGGGTCAGCGATCCCCGTAATCGGATAAAAACAAAAAAATGAAAAGGAACCCCAGCAAGGCCCGAGGGTTCACATTTTCCCGGAGGTACAGGACTATGAAAAAGTATTCATCGTACTTTAATAAGAGATATTTTCCAGAAACAGATGATATGGAAGAAGAGGAGCCTCTTTCTGGAGAAAACCTTTCTCAAGAAGCTCCCGAACCAGAAGAACCTGTTGCAGCCCCAGCACCTGCACCGGCGCCAGCACCGGTTCCTGTTGCTGCCCCTGCTATGGCTGCTCCGGCTCCAACACCTGCACCAGCGCCAGCTCCAAAGCCGGCTCCCATGCAGCCAGTTTCTTCTATGACAGCTTCCCGTCCCGCTCCCAAAGCCCCTTCAGAAGCTTTTGGCATGGGCGGACGCGGTGCTTTTGCATTCCCTGCGTTTGATGATGAACCGGAAGTCAAACCAGAACCAAAAGCTTCTCCCTTTGCCCCGTCTTTGTCTTTTTCCATTCCGGATGTGGATTCGGAACAGCCAAAAGCAGAAGGCGAAATCACTGTGATTTCTGAAAGTGCTATCATTACCGGAGAATTAACCGTATCTGGAAATGTCCGGATGATGGGAAAAATCAAAGGGAATTTGACAGCTACTGGAAATTTAGAGATCGACGGAAAAGTAATAGGAAACTTGTCCGGCAATGATGTAGAATTAAAACACTGCGAATTAAAGGGAGATGTAAACGCAACCGGCTTTACATTTATGGATAAAGATTCCA
Source organism: uncultured Lachnospiraceae bacterium (assembly GCA_910584845.1). Classification (GTDB taxonomy): domain Bacteria; phylum Bacillota; class Clostridia; order Lachnospirales; family Lachnospiraceae; genus Brotaphodocola. Next base: position 2,971 of record CAJUDH010000024.1, on the reverse strand, counting down.
TTATGATTGGAAATTTGTCCGCTCAGGAAGTAACCCTGGATGGCAAGGTTAAAGGGGATATTAGCGCTTCTCATAAGGTCTATGTCCGCTCTAATGCTGTGGTGGTAGGCAATATTAAAGCTGCCATTATCGCCATTGATGAAGGCGCCGCGCTTCAAGGGCAAGTCATTATTGCCAGCAAAGGAAACAGCGGCTTGGATATTGGCGAGGAATCAGAGCCTTAAATCCATTTTGTCCATAAAAAATAGTTGCCCGCTGAAAGATTATCTTTCAGCGGGCTTTTTCGTGTTTCTCTATTATCTGATGTTTACTTTTTTATCAGAAATAATATAGGTCCCAAGGGTTCTGGTGCGGGTATAATAAACGTCTTCGTCTTCATCATAGGTGAATTTATTGGTCACATCCTGAAGGACACCGTTGGAATTGACTGTGTAAATATAGACGCGGTTTGGATTTTGATCCTCATCAAAAGGATTGCTAAGGGTTAATTTTGCCCGGCTGTCACAGTCAATATTTGCTGGAGTAAAGCGCCAAATTACGGCATCTGTATTGCGGAATTTGGAAAGAAGGCCGGAAGTCCATTTTGTGGAAAGCCTTGCAATGAAATTTTCCGGATTGCTGCTCCCTGTGAATTCCAGGGTTGCAATGGTATCATATTTTGTATCAAAAGAAACAAAGTTGCTGTCAGAAGCAGCTATTTTTATGGTTTTTCCTGCTCCGCCTACGGTTACACTGGTATCATATCCATTGGTCTGCTTGTTGCCTACATAAATCCGCCCGCTTAATGTCAGCCGGTCCCCAGTTTCCTTAAATTTGGAATTTTCAATAAATGCCGGATTATCCATCCAAATTGCCGCTTTTGGATCTTTGGGGTTGGCTACCCGGTCAGTCCGGCCCACGCCGTAAGAAAATCCATATCCGGTAGTGGAATCCCGCCGGACTGTAAAATTCAAGTCAAAATCCAGCCGGATTTCTTCGGAGCCTGTGTAATCTTTAATTTCTACGGCTACATATTGATGCCGGGCATAAGCTTTGACCGCATTGGTTGCGTAATAGTTGTTATTTGTTATGCCGCTTGGAACGATATAATCATCTTTATTCGTTCTGGGGGGCAAATACCGTTCTGTCAAATAAATCCGGTTGATATATTTGCTGTTTCTGTTTTTCCTTACAGACAGCCGGATATTCCGGTCGTTTCCTAAAATTTTGCCTGCACTCCCTGGCAAAAGGAAATAAACAGTCTGACCCGGCGTTACAGTTGCATCCACAGAGGCATATTGTTTTCCGTCTTTGTCAATAGGAGCACCTGACAAGGATGTCAGGTCTTTTGCTGGATTGATGGTTTCAGCCATAACTTGAGGCGCTGCCAGGGCTGTTAAAGCTGCCAAAGCCGCGGTTAAGGCTAAAAGCCGTTTCAAAAACTTTTTCATGGTACTTTTCCTTTCCTTCCTATCATCTCATCAATCGTTACATTCAGGGCAAATCATTGCTGTCTTTGTTTTCTTGTGTCCGCTTATAGATAACATATCCAATTGAAATTCCGCCTAAAGACAACATCAGTAATCCAATTGCTATCATAACCGGAACAGCAGATACCGATTTTTTCGTTTCAACCGGCTGATCTGGTTCTTCAGGATCTTCCGGTTTTTCCAGATCTTCTAAATCATCTGGATCTTCCGGAGTTTCAGGTTCAGAAATTTCTGTATCACTGGAAGTATCATCTTCCAAATCTGAGCTTTCATCCGGATCGATTGCGGAGGATACGCCTCCTGATATTCCCGGGACAACTGGGGCTGGCACTGCCGGAGGCGGTGTAACAGGATTTGTGGGCAATGATGGCGCAGGTGCAGGCGGCGGAGTTGCCACAGAAGAACTGCTTGAATTTGGCTTTTGGGTGTTTTCTCCTAATAGTGGATCATCGTCCACAACCGGAAACTCATCATCTATATCATTGTGATCAGGTGGGAATTCATAAAGATCGGCCAAATCTTCAAAAAGATAATAAACCCGGTTGCTGGGAATTTTATACATATTTTTTCCGTTGATGGTTACAGAATCCCGGCCATGGGTTAATTTTAACGTAATTGGACGGTCTTTCAGCTCTTCCAAAATCCATGTGGGTACCGTATCTGCTTTAGAAGCGCTGACCCGGACAGTATCGCCTTTTTTGGCTGAACGGATGCTGTCTGAAACATCTTCCCAGAATTCGTCCTCATCAAAAAAGCTGCTGCCGCCAGTGGTTTGGCCGCTGCTGTTGGTTCCGGCGCTGGAGCGTAAATCTAAAGTTGCTGTTCCATTGGAGGGAACTTTTACAGTATCTTTTCGCCCGTTTGAGCCGTTTTGGGCATAAACCGTATAATTTCCGGGGGCTAAATTTTCAAAATAGATTTTGCCGTTTTTATCTGTTTTCACATCAAAGCCCTTTGCCGTATCCCCTGAAAGCTTTAATTCAATATAAACGGTTTTATTGGAACCAAAAGGTGTAATGATTGTCAGTTTTCCTCGATACCCGTTATCCATGCCGCTGACGGAGCTTGCATGGATAATCCCGCCTGATGGGGTGGTAATGGGTTTCCCTGTTACTTTTCCTTTGGCTGAAATCCTTCCGCGTACTGTTAACGCCCCGGAAGCTGTCAAAGAATCACAGTTCAAAACAGAGGATGCAGATATGCTTCCTGTTGTGCAGCTTATTTTATCAGCATAAGTTTCGCTATTGGTGGTGAAAGCTTTTGCTGTGATATTTCCGGTATTGATTTTCCCTTTTAAAGTAACGGGGCCTTCTGCATAAATGCTGCCGCATTTGCTTTCATTGAGAGAAACACCAGTTTCTCCATAAATCCGGCCGCTTACTTTAGAGGCCGCGCCTAAATTGACAGCGCCTTTTAAAGCTTCCACAGAATCTGCCTGAACAATGGTGCCGCTGCTGCCAGTAGTAAGATCGGAAGAGCGTCGTGTAGGGAAAGAGTGTCTT
>CAJUDH010000023.1 GCA_910584845.1 uncultured Lachnospiraceae bacterium | reverse complement strand
CGCAATGCAAAATTGTTCAGCGAGGACGCTGAAAAAGCCGCACAGCGGCTCATGGCACAGAAATGCGCTGACCAGCAGAAACAGGCCGCAGCGATGAAGCGCGACCGCTTCATGCTTCACGAACTGATTGGCCGGATTACGATTTATGAAACGCCGGGTATGGGGCGCTGCCGCAAGGGTAAGGAAAAGCGCATTACCATCTATTACAAATTTGCCGGGGCTATCTGTGCCCTTCACTAACCATGAGAAAATCTCGTGATTAAGAAGTCATTTAGCGCATATATCACCTATGGCTGTTTTGAATCTCCCCACAACTTCCTCATCCGATAAATATTCAAATAAATCTTGAACATCTTCTTTTTTGTATCTTCTTAAAATTAACCTTTCCGTTTCTGCTATAATTATTTTTCTCCCTTTTCGGAATTGTGTACCCATTGAAAATCGGACTATAAATATGCATTTGGATTGTATAATAATACGTTTTGGTGGTTTTAATATTCTATGAATTTTAAATTGCGGGATTATTTGATAAGCCTATCAGCAATCAATTGGTAGGCTTATTTGACTGTCAGACGATGGGGAGTAGTCAGAAACAATTCCGACTATTTACCCTGCATTGTAATATGCGGTAAAATATAGTATGATATAAAATATATTTTTGAGGAGAATAGCCATGAAAAAGAAATTATACCGTATTGTTTGTTTATGCAGTCTTGTCTCAATTGTATTGTGTGCATGTGGAAAAAACACAAATTCAGAAGCTAATGTCACGCATATTTCCGATGGTCTTGAATCAGAATATGAGTGGAACTCTCCTGAAATAGATAAATTGCGTGAAAAATACCCAGAATACTTTGAGCTTGGAACCTTCAAGGGGCTGGAGGTTTATGTTTGGCAGATGGCAGAGGATGACTATCGTTTTGGGCTGATGCAGGGAACCAACCGTCAGAAAACTTTGGAAGAGTTAATGGCATTAAAAGGTGCTTCACCAGAGGAAATGGCATTGATTCTGTCTGCCTTTGACATAGACGACAGAGATATTTTTGTGATTCCATGGCAGAATCCCATTTCCAGCTATATGGTCACGGATGATATGGTGAAAGACCCGGAATACATAAGCAATTTACGAAATATGCTGGGACTGGACTTGGATGAAGAGCTGATGCTCAAACAGGAAGAAGCTGATGCAATGTATGACAGAATCCCTATGGTAAGAGTGGATGGTAAATTATATTATGATACAGGGAAAGAAAGCACGATCGACTGGCGTTGTGGAAATATGGATGGAGAAATAACGTCTACTGTCGATGGAACTGAAATACCAACAGAAGATAATCAGTCTAATTTTGGAAGTGGATTTGGTTATCAGTATGGAGCAGACGATACAATAGAGATTTATATGAATGAAAAGTGGTTTGTCTTTGAATACAGAGAAGAATCTGAATGAGAAAATAAATAATCGATAAGTCAAATAAAATCCAAAAGGCTACCCAATCAAAACGGCAGCCTTTTTCAATTCTCAACCTTAATTTTCTCAATATTCAGTAGGTAGTTTTTCAGGTACAGTTGCTTATATCCCATGAAGAATTAAGAAATGTATGAATATTCATCAAATTTCGGGAGATGGACAGTGGGAACACTTTTCCAAAAAGGGGGTTATTTTTCCCTCCATGCCACACGCTCCATAAACGAATCTTCTTTGACTTGTTTCTTTTTCGCAAATTTATCAATAATCTTGTCTGTATAAAAAATTAATAAAGAAATCAACAATCCCTCAAATATATCCACAGTAAAATCAATCATATACGTTTCCTCCAAATTCCCGTTTGTTGAATTGTTCAACACTGGTATTTTGCCACAACCGCACAAACGATTTCAATAAATTTTGCTTAACCTTATTTGGAACAGGATCGGTTTTCTGAAAAACCTGGTACAAAAGTTGTGGTTATCCGGCAAAACTAATTGCGTGCGCACACATGTTACGGTATCATATCCCGGCAACAGGCCCTTGGGCCGGCCGGCCGGATATAAAAACGGTATGCCTTCTTTTCCCTGCAGTCCTCCATTTCTTTTCTTAAAATATCCAGTTGATGCTCCAATAAAAAGAAAGCCTCGTCCCGCTCCGGCTCAAATTCTTTTAAAAATTCCCGGTTCCTCCTATAATAGTCAACCAGCTGCCCCCCAAGGGACAGGTCTGCCGGCACCAGCTTTATGTATTCATTTTCCATGGCTACCTCCATTTTGCCCGTCTCCCACTTAATCCACCCCCGTTTTCCCGCTGCAAACCGGTATGGTAAACTGGTTTTCTTGCCCCTTTCCTCCAAAGTTTCCGTTTCCGCCTGGTTTTGCCCAAGGGTAACGCCCCTTTATCTTGCCGCCCCTTCCGCAGGCAAGGGGATGCATGGCCCAAATACCGGATATTGGCGGCTGGCATCCGGATCCATAGGCATACATCCGGTACGCCTCATTTTGCTGCCTTGCCAGCCGCCGGCATCCGGCGCTGGAAATCCGGGTGCCTTGCCTACTTAAAGGCAGGCCCCCAATTTTGCATCCTTGCCATGATCCATATTGCAAAGCAGGGAAAACTAAGGGTATAATAGTGTTAAGAAAAGGATCCTACACGGCATCTGTAAAAAGCAAATCCGGCTGTTCCCAAAATGCCGGCAACGTCACAGGTTAATTAAATAAAGAAAGGCGGTTTCTTTCCATGGCTTCTTCTGTAAAAACCAATAATCAAAACGACTTCTCACAGGGGAGCATCGTAAAAAACATCTTGAGGCTGGCGCTCCCCATGACCCTTGCCCAGCTGATTAATGTACTTTATAATATTGTAGACCGGATTTATATTGGCCGCATCCCCCAAAACGCCACCATGGCCCTGACCGGGCTGGGGCTTTGCCTGCCGATTATATCCATGGTAATCGCCTTTGCCAATTTATTCGGCATGGGCGGCGCCCCCTTATGTTCCATCCAGCGTGGGAAAGGGAATGACCAGGAAGCCGAGGCTATCATGGGAAACTCCTTTATTATGATGATCATCTGCGGCCTGGCGCTGACCATCCTTGGGCTGGTGCTAAAGCGCCCCATGCTATATCTGTTTGGCGCCTCAGACGCCACCATCCCCTATGCCGACTCCTACATAACCATCTACCTCCTTGGCAGCGTTTTTGTCATGATCGGCCTGGGCATGAACAGTTTTATCAATTCCCAAGGGTTTGGGAAAACCGGGATGCTCACGGTGCTGTTAGGCGCCGTTGCCAATATCGTCCTGGACCCTGTTTTTATCTTTCTATTGGATCTGGGGGTCCAGGGAGCCGCCTGGGCTACCATCCTCTCCCAAGGGCTCTCCGCTTTGTGGATCGTCCGGTTCCTCACAAGCGAAAAAGCGATTTTAAAGCTAAGGAAAAAAGCCTTCCGTTTAAAAAAATGGCGGATCCTATCTATTGTAGGCCTGGGGCTTTCCGGCTTTACCATGTCTATTACCAACAGCCTTGTCCAGATTATGTACAACGCCAGCCTGGCGCGTTTCGGCGGCGACGTGTACGTGGGGGTCATGACCGTGGTCAATTCTGTCCGCGAAGTCATCTCCCTCCCCATCAGCGGCCTTACCAACAGCGCCCATCCGGTTATGGGATATAACTACGGGGCCGGGCAATATAAACGGGTAAAGCAGGCAATCCTTTTTATGTCTGTGGTATCCATTTCCTACACCACCGTTATGTGGGGCCTGGTCCATGGTTTTCCTGAGTTTTTTATCCGGATTTTTAATCATGAAGGGGATTTGGTGGCCGTAGGGGTTCCGGCCATGCAGATTTATTATTTCGGCTTTTTTATGATGTCCCTACAGTTTGCCGGGCAATCGGTTTTCGTCGCTTTGGGCAAATCCAAAAACGCCGTGTTTTTTTCCATCTTCCGGAAGGTTATCATTGTGGTCCCGTTAATTTTAATCCTGCCTAACCTGTTCCGGCTAGGGGTCAACGGCATTTTTATGGCAGAGCCCGTGTCCAATTTCGCCGGTGGGATGGCCTGCTTTTTCACCATGCTGGCCACAGTATGGCCGGAGCTTGGCAGGAAGGAAAAAGGGGATTGCCTCTAAAAGGCAGTTTCGTTTCCCAGACGCCGGTTCACTTCCTGGGCAATCTCCTCCATCCGGCTTTCCAAATAAGGCCCCGGGCACTGGGTTTGGCTGTTAAACATATTGTGCAAAGTCAGGTTCCCAGACGCATCGCCGGTAAAACGAAGGGATTTTATACCATTGCGCCGGCAAATATCCGTACATAAGGCGAGCAGGGCCTCATAAGCCTCGTCGCTTACATGCCAGTCGCCGCCAACCTGGTCGTTGGCCACCTCGATGGTCACAGCCTGCCCGTCATTTTCCCGGCTGCTGGAAGTCCACGCCCGGTTGCATTCCTCCACGTAAAGGGCCACCCGGCCCTGGCTGTCAATGGCATAATTGGAAGAAGCCCGCCGGTCTTCCTGGGCAAAATCCGCCCCCAGGCCTTCCAATGCCAGATCCCCCGCCATGTGGTGGATGGTGATTTTTTGAATGGCGTTATCCCTGGGGAAATCCCCGTTGGGGGAAAGGTATATATAATCAATGAGGGGGCTGTTCCTGCCGGCCACCTGGGCCGCCTCCTGGCCGGAAAGGGGCCGCCCCACGTTATCCGGCAGGGCCATCCGGTGGGTCATGCATAAAACCAATACAGCCACCGCCGCCACGCAAAATCCGCATAAAAGCAGCCACACACTGCGAAAAACCCTTTTTTCGTCTTCCATAACCTACCTCCTATGCCGCCAAAGCATTGCGTTGCCCACACTACGCCGGTATCAAGGCAAGGCTTCCAAACGGCGCCCCTTTGGCCGGCAAGGGATACGGCTGCCAATGCCTGGCAGGAAAAGGATACCATAGAATCAGCCGATTTTCAATACTCCTTCCCCGGATTTGGCTAATGCCCCTTCCCATTGCCTCCCCTGCCATAGCCATGTCCGTTGCCGGCGCCATGATGCCCGTGCCCCTTATGCCCAGGGGGCGGCCCCCCGGCCTCATCTTCGGCTTCCCCTTTCGCCTCCTGTCCCTTTGCATCCCCTGCCATGCCGTCTGTTAAATCCTGGATCTGCCTCATGGTCATGCCTTGTATTTCTTCCGGCGTAATGCCAGGGAAAAGCTTTTGCACTTCCAAAAAAGCCCTGTACTTCCCGCAAGACATCCCATGTTCATGGGCAGCCGCAACCGCCCTGGAATCGGCAGAATAACAATAGGTATTGGGATGCCCTTTTGCACAGGATTCCATATCGGACAGGATCCTGACCGACTGGGGGCCCCCCGATTCCATAACCGTAATTGCCATAACCTCGTCCTGGGACAAAAGGGCCGTAACCCTGTCGCTTTCCACTATCCGCCTGACCGCTTCCCCATATCCCAGAAACCGAATATCCAAAGAATCTGCCAATTCTTTCCCATCATCATTGTAGGCCTTTACCACTACCACCCGGTCAAACCGGTTAATGCCCAATTCTATCGAAGGGTTAATGTCAATACTGATTTTTGCCGTAGGGGTAAAAAAGAGCCAGCGGCCGCCAAACGCCACAAATACCAGGCAAGCCGACGCCAAAATAAGCGGCTGATAGCTCGCCAGCCTCCTTTTTGTACCGTTTCCTGCTTTCCCGGCAAGAAATGCCCGGGTCTTATCCTTTAGTTCTTCCCCGGCCCGCACCTGGCCAAACGCTTCCTTTATCCTGTCATCCATATCCGTCACCTCCCAGCTTCTCCCGCAGCATCTGCTTTGAACGCGTCAGGAGCGTATAAACCGTATTGGCATTTTTCCCCAGGATCCGGCTGATCTGGGGGGCGGTGTAGCCTTCATAAAAATGCAGATATACCACCTCCCGGTATTTAGCCGGAAGGGAAAGCACGGCCTCCAAAACTTCCCGGTGGTCTGGCTGCAAGGGCGCCGGCTGCTCCATTGCTTCCTCAAGGGATACCGTGTGGCTGCGGAAAAAATTTTTCAGCAAATCCCTGCATGCGTTGATTGTGACGCGGATAAACCAAGCCTTCTCATGCTCCTCGTTTTCAAAGGAAACAGAACTAAGGACATACTTCAGAAAAACCGTTTGAAATATGTCCTCAGTATCCGCATGATTTTTTAGATGTACCATACAAAGCCGTCGAACCGTATCGGAATACTGTTCAATAGCCCTGTTTACCTCCTGCTCGTCTCGCATCCTGAAACCCCATCCGTCTATCGGCAATGCCTTCCATGGCTTTTATGGCCCCCATAGCCCCGGCCGTCGCCTAAGCCGCCGTGGGGGCAGGTCCCATCCTCATAATAATCACAGATGCCATTTTGATTGGCATCGGTATAATGGATGCCATGCCAGTTTTCGTCATCGCAGCCCATACCGCAAAAATCGCAGGCCCCGTCTTGGTCCTCATCCCCAAAAACACAAGCCGTATAAACAAAATCGCAAACCCCGTCTTGGTTGTTATCCTGGAAATGGCATCCCCGCCCTGCCCCGAATGCGCTGGTAGCGCTAAAGCTAAACACCGCTGCTGCTGTTAAAACGCCTGCTAACTGTTTTTTCATATTTTATTATCTCCTGTTTTTAATCGTTTTTCCGGTTTCAATAGAAATACGATTGAGGCAGGCAAATCCATTCAAAATAATAAAAATTTCCAAAATTTTCATTGGCGCCCACCAAAGCTCCCTTCCATAGGCAAAAGCCTGGGTATCATGGCTTTTGAATGCCTTCCTGAAAGGCTTTCCCCGCTTTCACATCCGGTTTCCTATCATGCACCTAACAGGGCCTAAAAAGTTATTATTTGCCTTTTCCCTGTCGGCCGTACCGTTGCTGTATCGGCTATTATAGCTACAAAACCGGATAAAAGCAAGGCTGCAAGCCAAAAATGCCCAAACCTTTATGGAGGGACCCATGCATTGTCGGCCATTAACCGGCCCGGCTTGGCTTTTGGATTGTCCGCGGCCATGTATATCCGGCGCCGGAAACGGTATTGGCATCCATATCCTGTCATGGCAGGCAATTTCCCTAAAATCAGAGTCCGGCGATACCGCCCATATGTGCCGGGAAAGCACTATAAAATCGTTTCCGTTGCAGCATTACCCGGTTCCATATGATTGTGCAAATAAAAGGCGTGATTGTACAAACAAAATAAACACCTGCCTATTGCTTTTCCAATGGTTGGTCAGTTATACTTATAGCAAGCGGTATAAAGCAGAAACTTTATGGTGTTTTCTACAAAACTACAATGTATACAATCCGTTCAGGATGCAAAATGTCTAAAAAGGAGGCAGTCTTATGGGAAATGGATCGAAACCGGCACTGGTGGTTATGGCCGCCGGAATGGGGAGCCGTTATGGAGGGTTAAAACAGATCGACCCGGTGGATGAGCAAGGGAACATCATCATGGACTTTTCCGTTTTTGATGCCAAAGAAGCCGGATTTGAAAAAGTCATCTTTATTATTAAAAAAGCCATAGAAAAAGAATTTAAAGAAAATGTGGGGCGCCGCATGGAACAGCATGTGCAGGCCGAATATGTATACCAAGAGCTGGACAAGCTTCCAAAAGGCTTCCTGGTGCCGGAAGGGCGGGTCAAACCCTGGGGTACCGGACATGCCATCTTATGTTGCCGGGATGCCATCCAGGGCCCCTTCGCGGTAATCAATGCCGACGATTATTACGGAAAACAGGCATTCCAGGAAATGTACCGCCACCTTACTGCCTATGAAGACCAGGAAAAATACCAGTATGCCATGGTCGGCTATCATCTGAACAACACGATGACCGAGCACGGATACGTTGCCAGGGGCGTCTGTTCCATAGACGGGCAGGGGAAACTTGTGGAAATCCATGAACGCACCCATATTGAAAAACGGGGGGAAAACGGGGCCTATACCGAAGACGGCGGGGCCACCTGGACCACCCTTGCAGGGGACACGGTCGTATCCATGAACCTGTGGGGTTTTACGGCCAGTATCCTTGATGAGCTGGACAAGCGTTTTGCTTCTTTTTTACAGAAAACCCTTCCGGACAACCCCTTAAAATGTGAATACTTCCTGCCCTTCGTGGTAGATGAAATTTTAAAAGAAGGGAAAGCGGAGGTAACGGTCCTGCAAAGTAAAGACCGGTGGTATGGTGTAACCTATAAAGAGGATAAAGAAACGGTGGTACAGGCCATCCGCCAGCTAAAAGCACAAGGGCTTTATCCGGAAAAATTGTGGGAGGACTGACATGAATAACAGCGGAGGACAAAAGCTGGAAGCCGCCAATGCCTTTGCCATAAAAGGGCAGGTAAAAAGCTGCGAACCATACGGAAGCGGGCATATCAACCATACCTACCTCCTGGCCTGCCAGGAGGGCGGGCAAGAGTTTTCCTATATCCTGCAGCAGATGAACCAAGATGTCTTTAAAGATATTGAAGGGCTCATGAGAAACGTGAAAGGGGTAACCTCATTCCTGCGCCGCCAGATTATAGAAAACCATGGGGATCCGGACCGGGAAACCTTAAACCTGGTCCCCACAAAGGACGGGAAGGATTATTACCGGGACAGCCAAGGGTATTACTGGAGGGCCTACCTCTTCATATCCCAGGCTACCTGCTATAACCTGGTGGAAAAACCGGAAGATTTTTACCAGAGCGGAAAAGCCTTCGGAAGGTTCCAATGCCTTTTGGCAGACTTCCCGGCAGGCCAGCTGGCGGAAACCATCCCTGATTTCCACAATACGCCGGCCCGGTTTTTAACCTTTCAAAAAGCCGTGGAACATGACGTGATGGGAAGGGCCGCCCTGGTGCAGGAAGAGATCCGCTTCATCCAGGAACGGGAAAAGGAAATGGGCCTGGCCATCCGCCTACAAAAACAAGGCAAACTTCCCCTACGGGTAAGCCATAACGACACCAAGCTTAACAATATCATGATTGACGACGCCACGGGGCAGGCCCTGTGCATTATTGATTTGGACACCATCATGCCAGGGTTCTCCATATTTGACTATGGGGATTCCATCCGGTTCGGCGCCAATACGGCAGAAGAGGACGAAAAAGATTTGTCTAAAGTTTCCTTATCCCTCCCCCTTTTCGAAGTTTATACCAAAGGCTTTTTGGAGGGGAGTGAAGGCCGCCTGACCGAGGCAGAAATCGAAATGCTCCCCTATGGGGCAAAGATGATGACCTTAGAGTGTGGCATGCGGTTCCTGACCGATTATCTGGAGGGGGACGTATACTTCCATGTCAGCCGGGAAGGCCACAACCTGGACCGCTGCCGCACCCAGCTGGCCCTGGTTGCCGACATGGAGAAAAAATGGGCAGACATGGCGGCAATCGTTAAAAAATATACGGCTGCCCCATAGGGGCGGCCCTTATTCCGGATGCCACATCCCCTGAAATATGGGGCGGTTTTCCGAAAGCAGCCGGATGGACGAGGCATATTCCGACGGGGTCATATGGGTGATTTTTTTAAACTGCCTGGAAAAATAATGGACGGACCCATATCCCAGGCGGTCAGAGATCTGGGTGAAATTCAACTGGTTGCTCCGGATCAGCTCCTTGGCCGTATCAATCTTCATCCGGTTAAAAAATTCCATAACCCCACAGCCGTGCTGCTCCTGAAACAGTTTTTGCAGGCGGGAACGGCTTATCAGGGTATTTTTGCAGATGGTTTCAATGGTCAGCTGTTCGTTGACATGCTCTTCCATATAACGGACAATCCGGTTATACGTTTCGTTGGGCCTCCCCAGCCGGGGATGCCCCGGGTTTTGGGCCGGAACCGGAAGCGGGTTGGCAAAATAGCGGCGGTACAGGTGGATCAAAAGCTCCTCTAAATAATGGCGGATCAGCTGTTCCGCCCCAAAACCGGGGGAATCCGTGTTGCGGACCAGTTCTTCCTGGTATGGGTTATCCAGGCGTCCGATAAACGCCTGCCGGGCCTCAATGATAATCTGGGCCAAAAGGGCGCTCTCCGTCTCCTGGACCGTCAGTATCTGGCCCCGGAAGGCATCCATATAAGGGGAATGGCACTCAAAAGCAATGACCACCAGGCTGGGGGCGCTGCGCCCATTGGTAATCACATTGTGGAACTCGTTGGGCTGGTGGAAAATGATGCTGCCCCTTTTTAAGGTATGGCGCCCTTGCCCCGCCATGGCGTCAATCTCCCCTTTATCCACACAGAGCAATTCCCAGAAATCATGGCTTTCGCCCGGGAAGGAAAAATCGCTCATGTAGTCAAAGTAATGGATGGAGATAATACTGGAAACGGATAAAGTCGTCTTCAGGATGGTATTTTTGTATTTCATAATCGGGCCTCCTTGTTGCTTATTACACGGCAAAAACCACATGGCGTCCATGTTCTTTGTGAACAAAAGGACACACGGTTTTACACTGCCAAGCCGCGGTTCCGCCGCGCACTGCCGCCTGGCGTATGCCCCGTACACCTTGTTTGTCCATACCCCGTCCGGAAGCATCGCCTCACCTACGCCGCCTGGCGTATGCCCCATACGCTTTGTTTGTATGGCCGGCAGGGGATTTTGCCTTTGACCGGTTGCCGCCTGGCATATGCCCCTTACGCTTTGTTTGGGCGCCTTGCACGGCTATAGGCCTGGTATACAAAGCCCCTTCGGGCTAAGGTAAGCCCCGGATACAACTGGTTAAAAGGGCATGGCCTGGGGCCCCTTTGCTTTTCCCTTATTATATATAATCGGGGCAAAATTGTCATTGGGGGTTTTAAAGATTATAAAAAATTTCGGTTGACCCGGCCCTAACGCCCCTGTACCGGCCACCGGCCGCCGGGGAAACCGCACCAAACGGATTTTCTGACAGGCTGTTGGCCCATCGGCTTAGGCGGGATGTTTTTATCAAATGCGCGCAAATATATAAAAGGCGTACCCTAAGGCTGTGTTGGCCCAATTTGTACGCCCTGGCGGAAAATCAGCCGCAAAGGCCGGTATATAATGGTTTACGGGAGCGCTATAAGAATTAAGGAGGATAAAAAATGGCAAAAACCAAAGGTAGGGTTACACTCCCCAGCGAGGGGGGCTTTCTGGAGGAAACAAAAGAAATCATGGGCCGCTGGGGGGCGGACGCTTTGCGGGACAGCGACGGTACAAAGCTTCCGGAGGAAATTAAGGCTTTGGACGCGGCGGTCTACACCACATATTTTGTTGCCAGGGGCCATAATGAATTTGCCAAAGGGCATATGGAGGAATGCCAGCAGCTGTATTTGATGAGCCCCAGGGTGACGTCTGTAGACGAGACAGTGGAAATCCCATTTATGGAAGGGTATTTTAACCAGCAGGTAGTCCCGGATTACTTCCACGACCAGAAACGCTGGTGGGAAGTCATGGACCGGACCTCCGGGGAAACCGTGGCCCCCGAAAACTGGACGGTAAACCAGGAACGGGACGTGGTAGTAGTCAACAACGCCCGGCCGTTTCATGAATATACGGTGTCTTTCCTGGTTTATGCCATCTGGGACCCTACCCAGATGTACAACCACATTACCAACAGCTGGGGGGACAAACCCCATGAGATCCCTTTTGACGTGCGCCAGCCCGCGTCGGGGCAGTTCGCAAAAGAGTACCTTGTCCAGTGGCTAAAGGACAACCCCCGGACAGACGTAGTCCGGTTTACCACCTTTTTCTACCATTTTACCTTGGTGTTCAATGACCAGGCCAAAGAAAAATTTGTAGACTGGTTCGGTTATGGGGCCACGGTCTCGGTAAAGGCCCTGGAAGAATTTGAACAAGAATATGGATACCGGTTAAGGCCGGAGGATATTGTAGACAACGGCTATTACAATTCCACTTTCCGTGTCCCCACAAGGCATTACCTGGACTACATGGACTTTGTCCAGCGTTTTGTGGCAAAAAAAGCCCGGGAGCTGGTGGACTTGGTCCACGAGGCCGGCCGGGAGGCCATGATGTTCCTTGGGGACAACTGGATCGGGACCGAACCCTATGGGAAATATTTCCCGGAAATCGGCCTTGACGCGGTGGTGGGCAGTGTTGGAGGCGGGGCTACCCTGCGCCTCATCTCCGATATTCCCGGCGTGCGCTATACGGAAGGCCGGTTTCTCCCCTATTTCTTCCCGGATACCTTCCATGAAGGCAACGACCCTTGTGTGGAGGCCAGGGAAAACTGGCTGGGGGCCAGAAGGGCGCTTATGCGAAAACCGGTAGACCGGATCGGCTATGGCGGATATTTAAGCCTGGCCTATAAATTTCCGGCATTTGTAGATTATATCGAACAAGTGACAGACGAATTCCGTGAGATCTATGGCAATATCGTCGGCTGCCGGCCTTACTGCGGGCTAAAAGTGGCCGTGCTCAACTGCTGGGGGCAGCTGCGCGCCTGGCAGGCGTTTATGGTGGCCCACGCCCTCTGGTATAAGCAAACGTATTCCTATTTCGGAGTGCTGGAATCCTTAAGCGGGGCAAGCGTAGACGTGGTGTTCTTAAGTTTTGAAGATATCCGGGAAACGGGGGTCCCAAAAGATGTGGATGTTATCATCAACGCCGGGGCAGCCGGAACGGCATTTTCCGGCGGGCACCAATGGCTGGATGCCAAGGTTGTGGCCGCAATCCGCCAATTTGTCTGGCAGGGAGGAGGCTTTGTCGGGATCGGTGAGCCTACGGCGGCCCATTTTGGCGGGCGCTGCTTCCAGCTGGCGGACGTGCTGGGGGTTGACCAGGAGCTTGGCTTTAGCCTTTCCACGGATAAATATTTCACCAGTGGGCAAAACATCCATTTCCTCAAGGAAGACCGGAAAGGGCCCTTTGATTTCGGCGAGGGGATCAAGAATGTCTATGCCTTGTCCAAGGATACGGAAATCGTGGAATTTTCTGACGGAGAGGTACATATAAGCGCCCACCGGTACGGAAAAGGGAGGGGCGTCTACCTGGCCGGGCTCCCCTATAGCTATGAAAACACCCGTCTCCTGATCCGCAGCCTTTATTACAGCGCCGGGCAAGAAGCTAATATGAAACGGTGGTTTGCGCAAAACCCACTGTGCGAGGTCCATGCCTATCCGGACAGGGGGCTATATGCCATAGTCAACAATTCCGGGGAACCGCAGCACACCTTAGCCTATGACGGAAAAGGGCATGCCTGTGGGTTGACCCTGGAAGGCGGCCAGGTGCTTTGGAAAACCATAGGTTCGTGAATATTAAAATTCCGGTAAAACACTCATGAAAAATCGTTGGCAAAATTAAATATTAGCCTATCTAATAATGGAATGCATCTATGCAATTTCACCATAAATGCATTAATGTACAAATATAAAGGTCAATTGTGCAAATATTTTTCTGTGCAATTTGACTATACTAACAATATGAGTACATAAGAAGACGATATAAAAAAGAGGAGGACATTTTTATGAGGAAAAAAGTTATGGCACTGGCTCTGACAACAGCTATGGCTGTCTCACTGGCCGCATGCGGCGGAGGCGGGCAGACGGCAGGCACAACGGCCGCCCCGGGGACTACGGCGGCAGACAACCAGGGAGGGGACGCACAACCGGCGGGGGACGGCAGCGGGCTGGTGTACTGGTCCATGTGGGAAGCCACAGAACCCCAAGGGCAGGCGATCCAGGCAGCAGTGGAACAGTTTACCGCTGACACGGGCATAAGCGTAGACCTGCAGTTCAAAGGCCGCACGGGTATCCGCGAAGGCCTGCAGCCGGCACTGGACGCAGGGACCAACATCGACTTATTTGACGAAGATATTGACCGGGTCAATACTACCTGGGGCCAATACCTAATGGACCTGGAAGACCTGGCAAAGGGCGCCGACTATGAGGCCACCGCCAATGCCGGGCTGATAGCGGCCTGCCGCGAAGTAGGCGGGGGCACCTTAAAGTCCATCCCCTATCAGCCTAATGTATTTGCGTTTTTCTACAACCAGTCTATTTTTGACGAAGTGGGAATTACCGCGGCCCCAACCACTTGGGCGGAGCTGGATGCTGCCTGCGCCAAGATTAAAGAAGCCGGATATACCCCTATCACCTGTGACGATGCCTACATCACCTGCATGTTTGGCTATCATATGTCCCGCCTGGTAGGCGAGCCCAAAACGGAAGAAATCGTAAAAGGCGGCCAGTGGGATGACCCGTCTGTAATTGCCACCGCAGAAGCGTATGCCGATTTTGCCAGCAAGGGCTATTTCTCCGATACCATCGCTTCCAACGTATGGCCGGCAGGGCAAAACCAGGAACTGGCTATGGGGACGGCTGCCATGTACTTAAACGGTTCCTGGCTGCCTAATGAGGTAAAAGACATGGCCGGGGACGATTTTGTATGGGGATGCTTCAGCTACCCGGCCGTAGAAGGCGGGACCGACGGAGTGGATGCCGCTAACTATGGCGCCCAGGTATTGGCTATCAATAAAGATTCCCAGAACGCAGAAAACGCGTTTAAACTGATCTGCTACATCACCCAGGGTGAGTTTGACAAGATGCTTTCCGAACTGTCCATCGGTATCCCGGCAGACTCCAACAATTCCGAATGGCCGGAGCTGATCGCCTGCGTGAAGCCGGTTATGGACAGCATGACTACCCGTTACCCATGGGCAGCCGGCGCCGAGGCGAATGCCGATATGACTCCCATCATTAAGGAAAACTTCCTGAAACTTTGCGGCGGCAGCATGGATGCCCAAGGCTTTGTGGATGCTTTGAAGAAAGCAGGCAATTAACGTTATCAGAAAGGCGGCAGGTGCAAGCTGCCGCCTTTTTATACTCTATTATCCAAAAACTATAAAATCGTGTTTTATCTTTAGGAAAGGGGGAAACCGGGATGAAACGCAATAGAGGCATGATTATACTGTTCCTGACACCGGCAGTATTGATGTTTTCCATTATATTCTTATATCCCATCATCCGTACCATCATTATGAGTTTCTTCAAGATTGACGGTATCACGGACCCGGTGGCCAATTGGCAATTTACCGGTTTGTCCAATTTTATCCGGCTTGCCAATACCAGCCTGTTCCGCATTTCCATGTGGAACCTTTTTCGAATCTGGCTTATAGGCGGCATCATCGTCATGTCGCTGGCACTGCTTTTTGCCGTAGTCATTACCAGCGGCATCCGCTTTAAAAGCTTTTTCCGGGCGGTCATTTACCTGCCCAATATCGTCAGTGCGGTTGCCTTGGCTACCATGTGGCTCCAGTATGTATACAGCCCCAAATTCGGGCTCCTAAAAACGGTATTTACCAATCTGGGCCTGACCTCCTTGGCCAAGGTACAATGGCTGGACAATGACCACAAATTTCTGGCCCTTTTGCTGGCTTATTGTTTTGGGATGGTAGGGTACCATATGCTTATATTTGCCAGCGGCATCGAGCGTATCAGCTCCGATTACTTTGAAGCTGCTACCTTAGATGGCGCCAATAAAGTCAACCAGTTCCGTTATATCACCCTGCCTTTGTTAAAAGGCGTTTTCAAAACGAACATTACCATGTGGAGCGTTACCAGTGTTGGGTTCTTCGTGTGGTCCCAACTGTTTTCTACCGTTACGGCAGACACCCAGACCATCACGCCCATGGTTTATATGTATATGCAGATTTTCGGCGCAGGCAACAGTATCACAGAACGCAACTCCGGCCTGGGGGCCGCCATTGGCGTACTGCTTAGCGTCTGCGTGGTAGCCGTGTTCTGGCTGTGCAACCACCTGCTTCGGGACGACGACCTGGAATTCTAAAAGGAGGCGAAACTTATGGCAAAAATAAAAAAACACCATGAACCGGTCAATTGGAAAAAAGAGCTGCGCCTTGCCCCTGGATACATAATCCTGCTCCTCTGGATTTCCTTCACCTTCATTTTGCTGGGGTGGGTACTGCTGGCCAGTTTTTCCACCACCAAGGAAATATTCTCCAACCAATTGCTGGCCTCCGGGCCCCACTTTGAAAATTATGTGAAAGCATGGGTCAATTCTGACGTAGCAGGGATTTTCCGCAACTCCCTGATATACTCGGTTATTTCCTGTATCCTGCTGATCCTGATCTGCGCCCCGGCCGCTTATGTCCTGGCCCGTTTTGTATTCCCGGGCAATAAGCTGATTCAGACCGGTTTTGTATCCGCCATGGGCGTCCCGGTGGTCATGATTGTGCTTCCCCTTTTTGGGATCGTAGCAAATTTGGGGATCCTGAACCACGTAATGAGCAATGCTGTTTTACTGATCTTTTTATACATCGGCATTAACGTCCCTTACACTACGATATTCCTTATGACCTTTTTCGGCAACCTGTCCCGGGCTTTTGAGGAAGCTGCCGCCATTGACGGGTGCCCGCCTACCAAGACTTTCTGGCTGATTATGCTCCCCATGGCCCAGCCGGGGATTATCACGGTCACCATCTTTAACTTTATCAATATCTGGAACGAGTATTTCATCTCCCTGATTTTTGCCAACTCCGACCAGCTGCGCCCCATCGCCGTAGGGTTGTATTCCATGATCAACTCTATGAAATATACCGGCGACTGGGCAGGTATGTTCGCGGCAGTGGTCATCGTATTCCTGCCCACCTTTATCCTGTATCTTTTCCTGTCGGAAAAAATTATCGCAGGCGTTACCGGCGGCGGGGTAAAAGGCTGAAAAAAGAAACCGTCAATGCACATGAACCATGGGTTTTGCCCATCCATGCCATGTGCATTCATTTTTCCGGGCTTGCGGCGCTTAAACGCCGCAAGCCCGTTTGCGGTATGCATACACCGGAAGCCCTTGCTTCATGGGCCTTGCCGGCTCGCCCTGGATCAAAGGAAGGGCATACTCCTGAAACCGGGCAGAAATGTTGTTGCCTTCCCCAGTGACCCAATCCAGGGGGAACCTCTTTTCCTGGTTGCACACCTGCCCCACATCCACCAGGGAACACGTTACCCCATAACAGGGGCCTTCCGCACGCACAAACGCCACCATTTTCCCGGTAGCCCCCTCCAGCGCGGCACGCGTGCCAAAGGAACCGGCAAGGGCGGCTTCTTCCACGTCCGTGGCCGAGAGCACCATGCCAGAACACCGTTGGCTTACGTTTATTTCCACGGAACGGACTTTTATATCAAAATGCCTTTGTACAAAACCCTCCAAAACCTTCCCGCACCCGGTCAACATTTTATGCCCGAAATTGTCTGTTTTCGCCTGGTCATTGTATTCACAAATCAGCCGGCCTTGTGCATCCGAAATCCCTTCAGAGGCACAAACCACTACGCTGGGCTGGCGGCGCAGGGCCCCGTCCAAATCTTTGGCAAACTTTTGGAAATCAAATTGCGATTCCGGCAGGTAAACAAAAAGCGGGTTGTCCCCCTCATATTTCCTGGCCAGGACGCTGGCTGCCGTAAGCCAGCCTGCATTACGCCCCATAAGCTCGATGATGGTCACCGCCGGCTGATGGTAGACCGAGGCGTCCAAGACAATCTCCCTTACGGTGGAAGCCACATATTTGGCGGCGCTTCCATACCCGGGGGTGTGGTCTGTCAGCATCAAGTCGTTGTCCACGGTTTTGGGGATACCGATAAACCGGACAGGCGAGCCTGCCTGACGGGCATACCGGGACAATTTATCAACCGTATCCATGGAATCATTGCCCCCGATATAGAGGAAACAGCCAATGTCCAATTCCTCCAGCTTTTGGAATATTTCCGGGTATACGGGGGAGGACAAATCTTTCGGTAGCCTGTAGCGGCAAGAGCCCAAATAGGCGGCAGGGGTCAGCTTTATCCGCTCCAGCTCCTTTTGTGTTAAATCTTCTGAAAGGTCCAGGTAATTCCCTTTTAAAAAACCCTCGATCCCATTGACCATCCCATACACATGTTCTACCTCATCCAAACGGTCCATCCCCTCGGCAATCACGCCGTAAAGGCTTGCGTTAATTACAGCGGTAGGCCCGCCGGACTGTCCTACAAGGATATTTTTCTTCATTTCCAGGTCTCCTTTGCATATAAACGTTCATGCAACTTTTGACGTTGCACCTACCGGTTTACGGATGTTTTTATTGTATAATAGCCGAAGGGCATTGGCAAGCCAAAATATTTTTTTAACGCCGGCCCAAAGGGCAGGCCCCTGCCGCCCCATAACGGATGCCGGTAGCAGGCTATTACAAGTTCATAATTAAACAGGAATTTATATTGACTCTATGAACTATTTTAAAGTATAATTAGTGTGATTATCCATTATTTCATAATCATGACAATATAAGGAAGGGGACAACTGCATGAGACAGTTTTTTGGCATGAGCCGAAGCGGGAATCTGGCAGAAGCGCTTCAAGGGTTAGGTAGGCCCCAATTCATTATGCTGTTATCCAATAACATTCAATTTGAGGAACATGTAAAGGCCTTGGAATCCCTTTATCCGGGGGTTCCCAGTATCGGGTGCATCGGGATGGGCTACGATACCCGGGTGGTGGAAAACGGGGTTTGCGTCATCGCCTTTTCCGATGGGGTCCGTGCGTCGGCCAATGTTTTGGAGCAGGTATCGGTTATGCCGGTTAAATATATCCGGCGGCTGGAACAGGACATGGCAACCGTAGGCGGATCCAGCCAGGATACCGTCTGCATTGATTTTTGCGCGGGGAACGATGCCTGCGTATTGACCACCATCCATTCCGCATTGCGGCAGAGGGGCATCCCACTGGTAGGCGGGACTGGCGACGCAGGGAAAGTGTCAGCCAACGGCAAGGTTTACCAGGATGCAGTGGCTTACGGGCTGGTGAAAAACCTGAACGGAAGGGTAAAAACCTATAAGGAAAACATATACCGCCCCATGGGGGATTACCGTTTTATCGCCTCCCGGACAGACAAAGCCAACTACATAATCGGGGCGTTGAACGGGACCCCGGCAAAGCAGGTATATCAAAATATCCTCCACGTGACGGATCAGGAGATCTTGACCCAGACCTTCCAAAACCCCTTTGGGAAAATCAACGGAGACGAGATTTGCATTATTTCGATTAAAGAAGTGAACGGCAACTCGCTGGCCTGTTTCCGCCAGGTAAACGATTCTGACGTTTTGATATTATTGGAGCTGGGGGATTACAAGGCCATTGCCCAGAATACCATCCAAACCATCTGCAAAGATTTTCCAAAACGGTCGGCAGTCTTTTCCATAAACTGCCTTTTCCGCTACAAATTATACAGCGAGCGGAACTACATGCAGACTTATCTGCAGGAAATGGCGGCGCTTGGCAATCACGCAGGCCTTGTAGGGTATGGCGAACATTACAATAACCAATTTGTCAACCAGTCCATGACCTGCGCCGTATTTGAATAAGGGGGGAACCAAATGTTGTTTTCTAGAAAAAACCAGCCCAGGCCTGGCCAGGCGCTACACGATGAGAAAAGCCTTTATCCTGTCCTGCATGTAATCAACAGCTTGAAGGGATACCAGAAAGAACTGGTCCAGAAAGAGGTGGATACCCTATATGAGTTGAACATGATAAACACCTCCTTTTCCGGCGTACTAAAGGAAGCCGACCATTTCCAGGAAAAATTGCAGGACTTTGGGGAATCGTTTTCCAATATCAATCAGGCGGCCGGCCAATTCTCCGAAGTAAGGGAAGCCATTGGCCAAACCGTTTCGGAAGCCAAAGAAAAAGTAGAAGAGCTGAAAGACACATCCCTGCAAGTGGAAAAGTCCTATCAGGACATGGAAAACACATTTTCCCAACTGCAGGAAGCCGTCAAAGGCATACAACAGTGCATGGGCAAAATCGTGGCCATTGCCGACCAGACAAACATCCTGGCCATTAACGCCTCCATTGAGGCCGCCAGGGCAGGACAGGAAGGCAAAGGCTTTGCCGTGGTCGCCGTAAAGGTAAAAGAACTGGCGGAAAGGATTAAAGAACTGGCCAGCGAAGTAGACATGGGCATCCATGACGTGGAACGCGGCACCAACCAGCTCAATGACAGCATTGTCGTTTCCCAGCAGGCATTAGGGCATAGCGTGCAGACAGTAAACAGCACTTACGAGACATTTAATAAAATTACCACGGCTGCCGAAGGCGCGGCATCGGTACAGGATGAAATTTCCGGCGTCATTATGGATTCCCAAAGGGGTTTGCAGCAAATTTGCCAATTTTTTGACCAAATAAAAAGTTCCCATCAAAACGTAGTCAAGCATATCCGCCAGACCAGCATCCTGGGGACGACAAAAAGCGCCATGTTTGAAGATGTGGACAACATGCTCTCTCAGATCCCTCCCATTATCAAGGACAAGAATCCCGGGATGGGATGACGTAGCAAAATCGAATTACATCATAAGAATGGCGAAAGGAAGGCCCGGTGACAGCAGGGCCTTCCTTTTACCATTGCTACGCCGCCGTAACGCCGCCTGTTTTCCCATGTTCCAGCCTCCTTACCGCCCAGCTGAACCATAACATCCCCACACAGGGGGCCACGTTGCAGGCCATCCCTGCCGTGATTCCGGCACGTTGGGCTACCATCCCGATGGCCCATGGCATGACAATGGCCCCCACACTGGCCAGGGGCAGCATAACCCCCATGCTGGCCATGCTGGCCATGCTCCCCGCACTGGCCACTGCCGTCGGGTTCATACCTGCCATAGAAGCCGCAAAGCCAAACAGCAGCACAATAGCGGATACGGGCCCTTTTGCCATTATCAGGAAAATATAAAATATTGTGCAGCAAAACCCCATCTTAATCATAGCCGAGCCGGTGTCCTTAATGGGGAACACGAAGGCAATCAATAGCCGAAGGACCAGGGTCGCAGTCCACATCACGGTTACCGTGTAGGCGCTCAGGGCACCCGACAGGATCCCGCTCCCTTTAAAATAAGTGACCATCCAGCCTACCACGCTGGTTTCTGCCGCGTTTTGGCAAAAAATCAGGCCGGTCAAAAGCCAGAACTTTTTGCTTTTTAAAAACTCCGTCCCCCCTCCGGTTTTCTTTTTTCTGCCGCCAACGCCTTCCATAGGGGCCGCAACAAACAAAAGCCATAAAAGCAGCCCGCAGCATCCTAACAGCATGGCAGACAGCCTGCTGTCCACCTTTGCCGTCCAGGAAACCAGGAACGGGCATAGCAAGGCCCCCAAAGCATAGCCTCCGTGCATAATATTCATACCGCGGGTACGGTTGGGGGAATTGTCCCCCACCAAGACCGTGCAGGTATTGATGGTTCCGCCCTTCCCTATGCCCACCAGGAAAAAGGCCGCTGCAAGGAGCCACACCCGGCCCCCGGCGGCCATGAGGAAATATCCCAGGGCATAGCCGGCAGCCAGTATGGCCACAGCCCGCTTCATGCCGATTTTCCCTGTCAGCAGGCCAGCGGCAAACCCGGCAAGGAAATTGCCTATATTCATAAAGGCAAGCAGCACCCCCGTGGTCCCATAGGGGAACCCCAGGCGTTCCTGCAACAGGCTCACCACGATCCCGCTGCTAATCGCACATGCCCCGCTGATGGCAAAAGCAGCCAGCCCCGTATTCCTTTGCCATATATTTACCGTCCCCTTATCTGCCTGTGTCTGCATATTTTTCTCCATTCCGTGCACGTTTCACGCCATTGCATCCCCTTCTTTACCGGGTGCAAACAAGTATCCGTGACATCCCCCTTCCCCTTTTTATGGTTTTAATTCTTCTACTGCCACGCCTTCATAAAAGAATTTCAGGATCTCTTCATAAGTGGCCCCTTCTTTCGCCATGCCCTGGGCGCCGTTCTGGCTCATCCCTACCCCATGGCCATAACCGCCGCCGTAGATTTTAAACTGGCGCACCCCCTGGTCGTCCTTCCCTGCGTCTTCAATGGCTATAAACCCGCTGGGCAAAGACCTCCACCCGGAAGCTTTGCTGCCGTCGTTCCGGTAAATGGTCAGGCTTGCGTCCCACAAAACCGAACGGATCCGGTCCTGGCCAGATATGGTTTTTTCCCCTTCCGTGCCTTTTACCAGCAGTTTTTTCGCCACCCCGCCTGCCCCGCGCTCCACAACCTGAATGTCCTCCACTTGGCCGATGCCGCCCATATTGGCCGTCAAAACATTGGCATTGGTAGTAGCGGTCCAACGGTAATAAGGGAAGGATGCGTCATAGGACGGGTAATCCGCCTTTTTTATAAACGCGGCAAAATCCCCGTTATCCGTGAGGTTCAAGGCTTTCCGGCCCGGCTGCAAGGTAGCGCTTATCAGATAAGGCGTCTTTTCCGGGTCGCCGCCCCAAACGCCGTTGTCTGTGGTAATTCCGCAAGAAGTAGAAAAATAATAGGTAGTAATCGGCTCCCCTCCGTAAAGCAGCATTTTTCCGTAAGTCTTTTCCACCGCTTCCGCTGTCCGCCCATCGGAACTTTGGTTGTTGTATACCTGAAATTTGGTGCTGTCATCCACATGGGCACCGTATTGGCTATAGGTATTGCTCTGGATTTGCATATAGGCATAGGTCCGGGCGCAGACCGCCTGGGCTTTCAGCGCCTCTTGTTCATAGCTGGGGGGCATTTCACTGGGGATAACCTTTTTCAGGTAATCTTCCAGATACAGCTCGTTGACCATCACCAGGCCCTCCCCTGTTTCCACCAGCTCCAGACGGCCGCCATAACAAGGCTGCCCCTGGGAGCGTTCCATGGAACAGACCCGGATTTCCCCGCCGCCGGCCGCCGTAACAATCACCCGCCCGGCAGAAAGCCTTTCGTCCCCCGGCGAAAAAACCACTTCCTCGCCGGCCGCTACTTCCCATGCCTGCTCCCCCTGGGCCAAAGTAAGGGGGGCGTCGCTGGACAAAGTTACCACATCATGATAAATATCCTCAAAATTTTCGTTCATAACCAGGACCCGGATGGTTTTGGGGTCAAACTCCCGGACTGTCAGCACGGCGCATACCTTCCCTTTGGCTACCACAAATTCCTGAATATCGTACCCAACCAGCACATCTGACAATTCCTGCCGCTCCATCTCCCCATAAGCCTTTAATATTTTGCACTCTTCATCCAGGGGGATCATCCCATAGCCCTCTAATTCCACGGCGTCCGGCTGCACAGACAAAAGTTTCCCACTAAGCCGTTCTTTTTTGACGGAAACTTTCGTCACTTTCCCGTCTTCCAGCCGGACATCCGCCAAATTATGTATATAGCCTTCTGTTCCCTTCAATTTTTGGGCAAACGGCAGCCGCCGCTCTATATCCCCCACATAGACCTGCAGCCCTGACTCGTCGCCGTCTAACAGCCATACGTTCCGGTAAACCACCTCCCCCCCCTGGTCTTCCAGCACATGGATGATCTCCCCGCCCCGCAAATAGACGCTTAATTGATGGTCCATGTAGCCGTCCAAAGCCAAGCCGGAAAACCCTACCTGCCCTAAATTGGTATGGGCCGTCCATGGCAGGGTACCCGGGACATTTTCCGGCGTGCCATATATGCACACGGTCCTTTTTTCCACATTTCCGTCCGGATCTGCCTCCTTCAGCAAAGAATCATAGAGCAGCCACCACATTTCCTCCGGGTAATGGCGGTTTTGGTTGCCCCTGGTAGCCCCTACCCGGTCTTCCAACGAAGGAGAAAAAGCCCTGGCAATACGGGCCGCCTCCCCATAAGTCAGCATTTCTTCCGCATATGCTTCTTCTGCAGGCGTTTCCTCTTCCGAAAAATAACCGTTGTCATACAAATAGTCCATATAAGGGACATACCACTGCCCAAGGGATTTGGCCGGAAAATGGGAAGTTTTGTTTTCCGTACGCCAAGTTTCCAGCTCCTTTGGGGACTTGAGCGCCAAAGCCACCGACTTTGCCGCAAGGGCCTTGGGGATCCCTTCGCCATCCTTCTCGCAAAAAAGGATAATTAAAATCAGCGCCAAAGCCACCGCCGGAACCCCTATAACCCATCGGATAAGCGCCCTTTTCCTGGCAATGCGTTTTCTACTTTTCAATATATGCCTTATTCTCCTCATCTATATAATCCAGCCGCTCATACCGCCTGATGTCTGCAGAGAGCTTCTTTTTTGCCAGCAGCCAGGTGATAAACTCCGCCACCAGGCGATAGAACACCGCAAAAGTAGGCACGCCGATGATCATGCCCACAAACCCAAACAGGCCGCCAAACAGCAAGATGGAAAACAGCACCCAAAAACTGGAAAGCCCCGTGGAATCCCCCAATATCTTTGGCCCCAGGATATTTCCGTCAAACTGTTGCAGCAGCAGGATAAACCCAATGAACCAAAAACACTTTACCGGGCTGTCCAGCAAAATCAAAAACGCACTGGGGATAGCCCCTATAAACGGCCCGAAAAAGGGGATTACATTGGTTACACCAATAATTACGCTGACCAGCAGTACATTGGGCATTTTCATAAAATGGAGCAGCACAAATGACAAAATCCCAATAATCAGGGAATCCAGCAGCTTCCCTATGATAAAACCGCCAAATACCTGATGCACGTACCGCCCTTCTTCCAACAGCTTGTTGGCAACCTTTAAGGGGAATACCCCGTAAAGGATCATCTTAAACTGGGTCAGCAGCTTTTCCTTCATATTCAGTAAATATACCATAACGATCAGGCCAATCAAAATATTTTTCAGTAAAATCAGGATATTGATAATACCGACAGACAAGTTGGTGATAAAACCATAAATCTTATCCACATTGGGGAGGAACTTGCTGGTGAGCCACCCCTGCAGCATCCGCATCCCCTCGTCATAATACTGCATCACCGTATCTTCTATGTCTTTGTTATTCGCCAACACATCATCCAGCCAAAGCTGCAGATTATGGATGCTGGTAGGGAAGGCCTCCACGATGCCCATGATGCTTTTCCTAAGCTCCGGGATCAGCATGGAGATCAGGCCCGTGACCAGGGCTACCAGCAACAGGATACTGGCTATCGTCGCCACGGCTTCCCCCAACTTCTTCCAATCCTTCTTGGGGGATATGCCAGCCTTTGCACAGGCAACCACAGCGTCCCGCACCCGGTTGTAGACCGGCGCCAGCAAATAAGCCAGCACAGCCCCGTATGTAATGGGTGACAATATCCCCAGCAGCATATCGATCATGGATTTTACCCAGTCAAACTTGATGATCATAAAAATAAACGCGACCAAAAAGGCCAACACCACAAAAGCCGTCACCCCCCAGTAAATGTATTGTTGATACTTTTCTCTCTTCATATTGTCTCCTTTTTGCCTGGTTTGCTTTATGCAGCCATGTGCCAAAGCGTGTTTGGGAATTACTCCCTTTGTTACAATTCTTCCCACTTTCCCTAATAGATTACCACAAAACGGCAAAAAGATAAAGCAGCGATTTCTCGCTGCTTTTCTCTTTCGTAATCCCGGAAATGCCGGTCTTACTTATTGACTCCTAGCCGCTGCTAGGTGGGCAACCTCACGCAGGCTTCTGCCTTCCACTCGACGGAGGCCTGGCATCCACCTGCAAATATTGGAATCCCTAAGTCACAGATGTAGGTTCAAAATTGGTAAGGTTGTCGTACATCCCAGGAATTACTTTTTATTTCTGATAGGATGATTATACAACAGACGGCCAACTATTTCAAGTTCCTTTTCCTTCCAAGATAAAATTTTGTTGGCCCCCTGCTGCCGGCCAACCGGCGATGAAAGGCTTCTTCCGGTTGCCCTTTTTTTGTTTCTATGGTAAACTTCTGAAAAACGGGAAAGGATGGGGATCCTATGGATAAGGCCAGGGAGGAAGGCTATAACATCTTGGGGGAAGGCGCTTTGGACTGTTGCCGGCTTTGCCCCCACAGCTGTGGCGTCAACCGGAAAGACGCTTCCGGATTCTGCGGCTGCGGAGTTTCCGTCCGGGCTGCCAAGGCCCAGCTCCACCATTGGGAGGAGCCATGTATCAGCGGGCGCCTTGGCAGCGGGGCCGTATTTTTCAGCGGCTGTACCCTGCGCTGCTGCTACTGCCAAAATTATTCCATCAGCCAACAGGCTTTCGGAAAAGAATTGTCCGTCCGGCAGCTGGCAGACATTTTCCTCCGGCTGCAGGAAGAAGGCGCCCACAACATTAACCTGGTCACCGCTACCCCCTATGTGCCTCAAACCGTAGCCGCCCTGGACCTGGTACGGCATCGGCTTCATATCCCTATTGTCTACAATTGCGGCGGCTATGAACGGCTGGAGGTCGTCCGTTCCTTAAAAGATTACATAGACATCTGGCTTCCTGACCTAAAGTATTATGACCCTTGGCTTTCAAGCCGGTTTTCCGGCGTATCCGATTATTTTTCCGTGGCTTCCCGGGCTATCACACAAATGGTCCGGCAAACCGGCCCCCCCACGTTTTCCCCTGCCGGCAAACCGGCCCCCGTCATGAAAAAAGGCGTCATAATCCGCCACCTGGTCCTGCCCGGCCACAGAAAAGATTCCATCCGCCTGCTCCATTGGTTGGCCCACAGCCTGCCAAAAGGGCACTTTTACCTCAGCCTTTTAAGGCAGTACACCCCATACCGCCAAAACGGCAGCTACCCCGAATTAAACCGGCGGGTCACCTCCTATGAATATGATAAGGTGGTCCGTACCGCCTTGGAACTGGGGTTAGGCCAAGGCTATACCCAACACAAAAACAGCGCAAAGCAGGAATACACCCCCATTTTTGATTTAGGCGGTTTGTAGCGGTATCCTTCCGTTTGCCGCGGCGGCGCCCCTGGGGCTGCCCCCTTTTGCAAGATGTACGTTCCTGCGGAATAAAAATACCCCCTTTTCGGAATTGTGTACTCCTTAAAACGGGGCAATAACTATACATTGCGTGTGGTAAATAAATATTTTATAGTTAGGCCGTACCGTGCCGGAGGTATCGGGCGATGGAAACCTGTTTTATATATCAGGAACGCGTTTCCGAAAAGGGAAGAAAAATATAAGCCGGATATCAAGTCTGCCATCTCCTTGATATCCGGCTTCACTGTACTATGTCCACTGGACTGTACCTCTCTTTCATTTTTCTCGCAACGGCCCTATCTTCTAACCTGCCGCCGCCTTTTGTCCCCTTACTTTCTATATGAATTTTTCCCCTCTGCTTTCCGCTACGCGCCACCGGGCTTTTCTCCAAACTCATCCTCTTTTAAGCGTTATCTTTTGATTTAAAAGCCTGCCGTCCCTACTATACTTTCTCGTCATATAGCAAAACCGGCCTTTTTAACCTTTGATAATATTTCTTTGGGCATGCCTTCTTTACTTTGACGCTTCACTTCGCAGATTCGTTTTCCTATGTCCCCGCCCATCTTATGCGATCACGGGAACGAAGCTTATGTCTTCGGTGGTCCGTACCTCCTTTCTTCTATTTTCAAGGTTCCCTTTCCCTAAGGAACCTCCTTTTTGAGGATACCTGACATCCTCTTTTGTTGCTTTTCTCTCTCTTTGTTGTATTTATAATAACAGATTTGTGCTTAATTGTCAATCCTTTTTTTATATTTCTTTTTGTTTTTTATTAATTGTCAAATTGTATATAATTATTCAAATAATTCAGAAATTTTCAAGATTTAATTTCCCCTTATGGGCCGCCTTCTACCAGACGATATAATAAAAAAGGAACAATGTCGTTTTTACATGAAAGGAGCCTTTATGCAATTTTTACTTCCCGATTCGTTTCTAACGGTTGCTATTTTGGTAATCCTGGCCGCCTTTACCATCGCCCTGCTGATCTGCGGGTATGTAAAGGCCCCGCCGGATCAGGCTTACATTATCTCCGGCCTGAAAAAAGATTCCCGGATCCTGATCGGACGGGCAGGAATTAAAATCCCCTATTTAGAACGGCTGGACCGGCTGTATTTAGGGCAAATGACCGTAGACATCAAAACAGAGCAGTCCGTCCCCACAAATGATTTCATCAACGTCAATGTGGATGCCGTAGCCAAGGTACGCATTTCCCCTACTGCCGAAGGCATTAAACTGGCGGCTAAAAACTTTTTAAACAAAAAAGCACTGGATATTACCATGGACCTGCAGGATTCCCTGCAAGGCAACATGCGGGAAATTATCGGAACCCTTTCCCTGAAAGAAATCAATACTGACCGGGACTCCTTTTCCGACCAGGTAATGTCCAAAGCCTCCAAAGACATGGATAAACTAGGCATTGAGATCCTTTCCTGCAACATCCAGAACGTAACCGACGAAAACGGCCTGATCAAAGACTTGGGGGCTGACAATACCTCCCGCATCAAAAAAGACGCCGCCATCGCCAAGGCCCAGGCGGACCGGGACATTGCCATCGCCCAGGCAGAAGCCGACAAATCCGCCAACGACGCACGCGTCATAGCCCAGACGGAAATCGCCCAGAAAAATAATGAGCTTGCCATCCGCAAATCCGAACTTCAAAAGAATGCCGACACAAAAAAGGCCGAAGCGGATGCCGCATATGAAATTCAAAAGCAGGAACAGCAAAAAACCATCCAGACCGCCACGGTCAATGCCCAAATCGCCAAAGCCGAGCGGGAAGCCGAACTGAAAAAACAGGAAGTAGCCATCCAGCAGCAATTTCTGGAAGCTGAGATCAATAAGAAAGCCGACGCGGAACGTTACAAAGTAGAACAGGAAGCCGCCGCCACCTTGGCCAAACGCCAAAGGGAAGCAGAAGCAAAAAAATATGAACAGGAAAAGGAAGCCGAGGCCATGAAAGCCCAGGCGCAAGCCGAAGCCGACGCCTTGAAAGCGAAAGCCCAGGCGGAAGCCGACGCTTTAAAAGCGAAAGCGCTGGCAGAAGCCGACGCCTTGAAAGCGAAAGCAGAAGCCGCCCGTTTTGCCGCCGAGCAGGAAGCCACCGGCATCCGGGCCAAAGGCCAGGCGGAAGCCGCCTCGATCCAAGCCAAAGCATTGGCTGAGGCAGAAGGCATGGAGAAAAAAGCAGAAGCCTATTCCAAATACGACAACGCCGCCATCCTGGAAATGCTTCTTAGCATAATGCCACAGATGGCCGCAGAAATCGCCAAGCCCCTTGCCAGCATAAGTAAAGTAAACATTTATGGGGGAGGCGGGGACTCAGGATCCGGCATCAGCCAGGTATCCGGCAATGCCGCTACCGTCATGCAGCAAGTTTTTGACACCATGTCCGAAGCCACCGGCGTAGACTTCCGGGAAATCTTAAAAGCCCAGACGTATGACGCCAAAGTTACCCGCAACGTAAACTTCACCGGCCTCCCCGGTGCCCAGGGGGCGGATCCGGAAAACATCCGCACGGAAACCTCCGGCGAAAACCAAGGGCCCTCCCGTTAGCTCCGGCATAAAAGAAAAGCAGATTCCTGCAAAAGGGGGAAATACAAGTGATAGATCCCGTATAAGATCACTATAGTGGGGATACTTATTAAAAAATTTGGATAAATCTACAGAAAAGTGGGGCATTTATACCGCAAACAGACTTTCTATAAGGCAAAAAACATGTGCCTGGGCATGGCCTTTCGGCGGCCGGGGCACATGTTTTTTGCTGCAAAACCGTTTATTTACAACCGTTTATTTCAAAAACCCATTGACAATCTGCGCTTCCGCCTCTTCTTCCGTCAGCCCTAAGGTCATCAGCTTGATAATCTGCTCTCCGGCGATCTTTCCGATGGCCGCCTCATGGATCAGGGCCGCATCAATGTCATTGGCCTCCAGCTGGGGGACCGCTAAAATCCGGGCCGCCCCCATGATAATAGCGTCACACTCCGTATGCCCGCTGCAAGGCGCATTCCCTACAATCCGGGAGTCAAATTTCTGATAAGACTCGTCCTTGGCCACAGACCGGGACACCACGTCTGCACTGGCGCCTTTTCCGTTCAGCTCCACCACATAATCGCTGACCGCATATTGGCTGCCGTGGGTCATCAGCCGTTCGCGCACCACCAGCTTTGCCCCCTCTGCCAGCTCTGCCTTGGTCCTCCGGTCTGTAGAATCCACCCCTTTGATCTGCACCATCTCCATCTCCATGGAACTTCCTTCGTCCATGTAGACCTCAGTCACCGGGTTTAATATCCTTTTTCCCCCTCCGTCCCCTTCGCCGTAATGTTTCTCCACATATTTCACTTTTGCATTTTTACCTACATGGAAACGGTGGATGCCGTCATGCTGGGAATCCTGGCTGCCGCAATTGTGGATCCCACATCCTGCCACAATCACCACATCGCTGCCTTCCCCAACAAAAAAATCGTTATAGGCCAGGTCATGCATCCCGCTTTGGCTTAGCACCACTGGAATATGGATGCTTTCATGCACAGTCCCCGGCTTGATCCAAATGTCTATGCCGCTCACATCGGTTTTGGAAGTAATGTCTATGTTTGCTGTGGTATTCCGTCTGGCCATCTGGCCATTGGTCCGGATATTGTAGGCGCCTTCCGGCACCTGGTGAAGACCGGCAACCTCTTCCAATATCCTCTGCTGTATCTGGTCGATCATTTCCCGCTACCTCCCTGATAAAATTTCTCACAGGCATCTACCGCTGAAGCGGTGCCCAATAGCGTGGGGAGCACCTCTTCCCTGGCCCCCTGCCTGGTAATACGCCCGTCGGCAATCACCACGATTTCATCGGCAATATTCAAGATCCTCTCCTGATGGGAGATAATCAATATAGAACCGTCCGTGCCCTCCCGCATCCGTTCAAATACCCGGATCAGGTTCTGGAAGCTCCACAAGTCAATCCCCGCCTCCGGTTCGTCAAACACAGACATTTTCGTATTCCTGGCCAGCACCGTGGCAATTTCAATGCGTTTGAGCTCCCCGCCCGACAAACTGGCGTTTACCTCCCGGTTAATATAATCCTTGGCACAAAGCCCTACCTCCGATAAATACTGGCAGGCATCAACCGCGCTCAGGTTCTTTTTGGCAGCCAGCCGGATCAAATCCAGCACCTGGATGCCTTTAAAGCGCACCGGCTGCTGGAAAGCAAAGCTGATCCCTAAATTCGCCCGCTCCGTGACCCCCATCTGGGTAATGTCTGTCCCGTCAAAATAAACCTTGCCTGCCGTGGGCTTTTCAATCCCGGCAATCAACTTAGCCAGCGTAGACTTCCCGCCGCCGTTTGGCCCGGTTATAACTACAAACTTGTGGTCGTCAATGGACAGGTTCATATCCCTTATAATTTCTTTCTGCCCTTTTTCCTCCCGCACCTCAAAGGAAACGTTTTCCAATGTAAGCATAAATCCCTCCCATGATCCATAATTATGGCGTATTGCCCGTTTTGCGTATCTTGGCCACAAAAAAGCCTTCGTATAACTCATCGGGGCATATGCAAAGCGTCCCCGGAATAGTAACCGGAAGCAAAGGAAGGCCCGGATACCTTCCTGGGTCGATCGGGACCACTTCTGCCTTCGCTTTTGGCAACACCCGTTTTAATATCTGTTCATTCTCGTCAGCCAGCACGGAACAAGTGGAATAGACCATTTCGTGCCCAGGTTTTAGCAGGCGGAGGGCCTTCCGAAGGAGCTCCTCCTGCCAGCCTGTGCAGCGGCGCAAAAGCCCGCCGGTAAACTGCCCCTTGGCATTGCCGTCAAGGGTCAGGGTCCCACTGCCGCTACAGGGCGCATCCAACAAAATTTTATCAAAAGAAAAAAAATCATCCAGCTTCCGGGCATCGGCTACCATAACGCAGACCCGCAAGGCCCCCTGCCTGTCTATATTATATTGTAACCGTTCCCCGCGGATTTTATTTTTTTCACATGCCGTTATGGAAGCCAAATTCCCGGA
Organism: uncultured Lachnospiraceae bacterium; assembly: GCA_910584845.1. Lineage (GTDB taxonomy): Bacteria > Bacillota > Clostridia > Lachnospirales > Lachnospiraceae > Brotaphodocola. The sequence goes on along the minus strand of CAJUDH010000023.1, from coordinate 23,002 downwards.
CATGGCCGCCATTTGCGTCGTCTTCCCTCCCGGGGCCGCCGCCATGTCCAGTACGCTTTCCCCGGCGGCCGGGGACAATACCAGGGGCGGAACCATGGACGAAAAACCCTGTAGGTAAATCTGTCCCTTTTCATAAATGTCCAGCTGTTTCAATACGTTTTCCCGGCAACCCTGGATCAAAAGCGCATGCGGATACCAAGCCGCCTCCTGGTAGGAAACCTTTTCCTCGTCCAAACGGCCTTTCACCGCTTCCGGGGTGGCTTTCAGTGTATTGACCCGCAGGGTAACCGGCCTTTTCTTTTCATAGCCGTCCAAAATCCTGCCCGCCACATCTTCCCCGTATTGTTTTTTCAGCTTCTCCACCAAAAATTCCGGAACCTTCGACTGCCCCATAACCCCTCCCGCCATCGCTATGCAACGTATCCCGCACCTGTATCTTATGCCACGGGCCATGGCCCTTGACGGGCAAAGGTATGCCATAGCATACGGCCCTTTTTAAATCCTGCGCCATAACAGCCGCTTCGGGCACATGCCGATGGGTTTTGTGCCGGCAAAAGCTTACCTAGGCCCTTTTGCCCAAAGCCTGGCCGGATCAGACTTTTGCGGATTTTCTGCATGGCATTTGATACCTGGCCGGCCTTGGCAAATAAAAAAACCTGATACATACAAAACAGGCGCAAAGCCCGAACTTATCCGCCTGGCCTTGCGCCCTACCGTGCAGAAGATGGGAGTCGAACCCACAAGGTATTGCTACCACACGGACCTGAACCGTGCGCGTCTGCCAATTCCGCCACTTCTGCTTACTATCGTCATGGCAAGTATTTTCGCCGCAACAACGTATCTATTATAACTGTCAAAAAGAAATTTGTCAACTGATTTTGCCGTTTGCACAGAACCAGCCTGCATCCGCTTGTCCGCCTGCCGATTCTGGAAACCCATGCAGAAGATGGGAGTCGAACCCACAAGGTGTTGCCACCACACGGACCTGAACCGTGCGCGTCTGCCAATTCCGCCACTTCTGCTAAATCTTTTTCCAGGTTTTGCATATGCTTTGTATCCAAAGCTTAATCTGGTGAATAACCTAACGAAAGATATATTACCATAACCAAACCTATTTGGCAAGAGAAAAATGGGCAATTTATAAATTTTTTGTGTAGGATTACAATACATGTGTTACAACTGAATATTTAAAAGACAGAGATACCTGTTCTGTGTTATATTTTAATCGCCAAACCAAAATCTAACCAGAAAGAAGGTATCTCCGCATGGCTACTATAACACAGGATATGAGGTTTCGTCTATCACTTATTAAATACGCTGACAAATATGGGGTTACGAAAGCCGCTGTCAAGTACAAGACGAACAGGCAGTATGTCTACCGCTGGAAACGCCGTTATAACGGCTCCATCGAGTCCCTGCGTGGCCTCTCCAGAAGGCCACACCACCATCCGAACCAGCATACCCTGGAAGAAATCAAGCTTATTTCCGATATGCGCAGACGCAATCCCGACGCCGGCCTTGTCAACAGCCGGGTGATCGGCAAACAGTTCTTCCAGTATACCGCCATAGATGAGTATTCCAGGTGGCGCTTTGTGGAAGCCTTTGAGGGGCACAGCACCTATTCCTCCGCCCTGTTTGTGGAACACCTTGTGAAAGCTTTCCCTTGCCCCATTGAGTGCATCCAGACGGACAATGGCACCGAATTTACCAACCGCTTTACCACCCACAGGGATAAGCCCACCCTTTTCCAGGTGCGTTTGGAGCAGCATGGCATCCGGCACAAGGTAATCCGCCCCTATACGCCAAGGCATAACGGCAAGGTGGAGCGCAGCCACAGGAAGGACAATGGGAGGTTCTATGCCACCCATACCTTCTATTCCTTTGAAGACTTTGCGAAACAGCTTAAGGTATACAATCGAAGGGATTACAACGCCTTCCCCATGCGCCCCCTGGGATGGAAATCCCCTAATCAGGTATTGAGGGATTATTTACGGTCGGTGTAACATATGTTTGACAAACCTACAAAAATGGGCAATTTATAAATTTTTTGCAGATTTTCCAAAAATGCTGCTGCCATGCCGAAAGCAAGGCGTTTTTTGCATCGGCAGCCGCGCCCCCTGCTTTTGATATGGTTATATACCGAAAGATTCTATTTTACTTATCTTATTAACCTACACTATATCATATCACAGCTAATATGGATGCCTGCCAATCCTTCCCACCAGTACTTTCTTTCCATCCTCAACCACATCGTCACACCAATAAAAATAAATTCTTAAATTTGATCCCGGATGAAGAAGTTTTAAATGGGGTGAACATTCTATATCTTTTGTTCTTGGCACCTTATCCCCTTCTATATTCTCACTATATGTAAATGTAAATATCAACTCTTCTGAATGTTTTGGATCTGGCGCACATTCCCGCTGTAATTTTGCAGACAAAATCCGCATCGCCTCTTCTAATCGATTAGAATATTGCTGATATAACTTTACTGCATAATCATTTAATACTCCCAACGCGTTAGTGATTTCTTTTGTATTATCTGAAAAATTGGAGATATGCTTCATTTCGGACAAAATACCCTTTGCAAATCTGCTGTTTATGAAGCAAGACTGCATAAATGCTTCGTAATCCATAACCTTCTTGATAGAACTGAGGATTTCCCTTCGCTTCTGGACATATTCCTTCGCTGTAGACACACTTGCCGGAAATCCTCCTAACGCAATGTTGATTTTTTTCAATTTATAATCTTCATAAATAGGCCAATCTCTGTCAGATTCAACCAAGCCTTTTTTACTTAACGCCTCTAACATCCGCCGCCTGTCATCGTCACTGCCAGCGCCTGCCCCATAAAGCCAGTCAGTAAATGTTATTCCCTCCTCCACACACGTCTCCCATAATGTTTCTCGATATTCAAGCGGCTCTTTCACCGCATCATCCTGACAATATGCAATAATCTCCATTAAATCGCCTATTTCGTCCCTGCGAACAGCCAGACTTTCCTTCTCCGTCGTATATTCAAAGCTTTGTTCTATTAAGGCGTTAATGACCTGCATATCCTCTCCTTATCTGAAATAAAGCTCTCAAGTCTTGGCCTTTTTGATCAAAAAAGCCATTTGGCCACTCTGAAAGCTCTCCATTTTCGTCTACATCAATTTCATCTACATGAATACCGTCTTTCTCTTTAGAGAAAAAATAAATTTGAATATCATCCGTTTGTTTCATCAATGCCGCCTGGATTCTTGCCCCATCAATAATATGCTCGCTATGCGTCTCCACAATAATCTGTATCCCCGCATCAGCCAAACACTCCAAAAACTTCCCCATTCTGCTCTGTGCTGCCGGATGTAGATGTGCTTCTGGATTTTCAATTAGCAAAGACACATTTTTTAGGGAAGCACACCACAATCCCGCCGTAACAATGGATAAAATATAGCTGATTCCAAATCCTGTCATTGTAGGAAGCACTGGTTCTTCTGCTACTTCATTTCCATATCTTATATCTGTAATTGCTTTTATATAGTCAGTGGTTATAGAAAAATTAATATCTCCTAAAATTGCATTCATCCAATTCTCTACCTGAGTGGAAAAATTTGACGTTTCTTTTGTAAGTGCGAGACATTTTGGCACTTTTCTTTTCTGCATATCAGCCCGATCTATTAAAAATGCTGCATTCGCGCCATTATATAAAATTTCCTCGTCAATACCCGCTGGATACGATATTCTGGGGCCCATTCGCTCCGCATTCAAATAAACCAACTGACTATCAGGCATACTCCCCGACTGATTATATGCTAATTTCAAAGATATCAGTTTATCAATTTTATAAGTAAATGTTACCTCCGCTTCCTCCTCCCATTGTATATGAAAAAGAAAATCCCCCTCCAAGACTTCTGTTTGGTTCTGGGAAATAAGGGCTTTAGGGCCACCAACTGCTACGCCCAATGCTTCGGAAGCATCCACAGAGCTGCCCTTTTCCCGTGCCGTAGCCTCTGCAAGCAGCAATGCCTGCATAACCGTAGATTTTCCTGCTGCGTTTGCCCCTGCGAGAATCGTTAATTTCGATAACGGCAATCTTAAATCATCAAAACATTTGAAATTTTTTATTTCAATCGATTTTATCATAACATTTCTCCCATAAATTCCGAATAACTTCTATTGATATTCCTATATTCTTTCTGGTTCCCGTAGAAGAAGTAATTGCCCTATAAAATTCAATATCCTCACTTAAACATTTCCTGTATAAATTTCTAAGCTCTTTTACATTTTTTTTCAAAATCCCCATATCATATTCCGTATTTGTCAACACGACCGCCCAACCGGTAAACAATGCTTTATTTATTCTATTATTGTCCATTTTACAAAAGGAATACTCCCCAAGAATCTCATGGCAATCTGCCATAACACCTCTGAAAGTCTGAAACAGTTTTTCAAGACTTTCTTCCGGCATCCCATTTAATTTTATAATCATCTGATCCATCATTTTTAACAGGCCACGATAATGAATAAAATCTCGCTTTCTCCAATCGTAGGCAGACAAAATTGTCAGATATCGTAAGCAAAGTTCCTGTGCCCCCATACGAATATCTTTGACACTAAACTGAGTAGCGCATTGAAATTCTCTGCATTGTGCCATCCTTCTAAGCAGCGCCCTCACTTTAGGTTCTGCCATAATATTTCTGATTTCCTGAAAATTAAGCGGAAGGCCTCCGGTATTTACCCTTCTGAAGACATCGAATTTTACCATCTGGGGACATTTTTCATCCAATATATTTACGGCAAGTTCCGTATCCTCAATCCTTGCACGAAACTTTGGTTCCAGATCCCGAAAATATTTATTCTCACAATGAGATAAATATTGCATCTTAGTCAACGAAAATTCATTATTCAAATAAGAATGGATTGCTGACAAACGCTGCATGCCATCTATGACATTCTTATTTCCGTCACTATCCTCATCTAAATAAAATGCCGGTATCGGTATACGCAGCAATAAAGATTCAATCAATGCACTTTGCCTTTTTATATCCCATACCAAATTCCTTTGATATTCCGGAGATAAATTTAACTTCACTCCGCTTCCCGCCGAAATCCAATGTTCTATTTGAAACACGGTTATCATCTTCTGAGCAATACGAATATTCTGAACCTCATATGGCTCATCGGCCTCTATAGTTTCATTATCATCATTTTCCTCAATTCCATTATATTCCGACTCGACTTTTTCAGATAATTTTAAATATCCTATCATCTCCGTTTTTTGCACTTCCATTAACAGGAACCTCTTTTCATTCATCTAAAACAATAATCGTCATTACTCCATCTAAATCATATTATTTATATTTAATATTCTAACATATCATTGCCATAACATGTTATATGAAAATACTTTTTAAGGTAATAATTATATGCTTTAAGACATAATATACACTGAATGAAAATATCTAAACATAAAAAAAGTAACGCGATCCCATTCCATTTCTAAATTACCAACATTCTAACAAGAATTCTACCACTCCCTAGCTTCAACATACTCCACCCTTAAAGTCCAACATGTAACATTACGGTCATCTTAATTTTTGACGTATATTCCGCACCTGCCTTTCAAGGAAACTGTAATATGCAAAAACCTGTAAACGGCCGCGCTTACAGGTTTTTCTTTTAGGCTATTCAATTCTAAACTCCCCGAGTAGGACTTGAACCTACGACAGCGCGGTTAACAGCCGCGTGCTCTACCGACTGAGCTATCGAGGAATAGGTCTGCGGAAGATGGGACTTGAACCCACACGATCATACGACCACCAGATCCTTAGTCTGGCCTGTCTGCCAATTCCAGCACTTCCGCCAACTACGCAAGTATATCACAAAATTCTTTGAAAAGCAACTATTTTTTTTAAATTAACTTATTTTATGCAATGGTTGGGTTACGTGGCAATTGCTGCCAAACAAGTGTTGCAAGCCGCCTTCCATAAACATATTTTCATGCCGGCCTATGCAGGCAGAAAGCCAGGCGCAGGACCCCGCGCCAAAGCGCGGTTGCGCCGGCAGCCGTTTCCTTTGGAACAAAGCGCACCTCCGCAAAGTGTTTGGTTCACAGGGCGCCGTTCCTGTCAGCCCGCACAAGGCATTTTGCGTTGCGCCGCCAGTGGAAGCCGGCCCCATACCTTGCCCCACAACCGCCGCCGGCATGGGGGACCCGGCCTGCTATCCTGCCACACAACCGCCGCCGGCATGGGGGACCCGGCCTGCTATCCTGCCACACACACCGGCTTGGCTGGCCAATATCCCGGTTTACCGCAAGCAAGCTTACATTCCTCTTAGCCGCCGGAGAAAACTTTCACAGTAAAAAATAGCACCGGACAGGCCCTCCCTCCGATGCTATATCAGCGGATGCCTCCGCCTACTTCCACTATGCCAGTTTTTCCTTTGCCAATTCAGCCAATTTTGCGAACCCTTCTGCGTCGTTAATGGCCATGTCTGACAGGACTTTCCGGTTCATCTCCACGCCGGCCTGCTTTAAGCCGTACATAAAACGGCTGTAAGATAAGCCGTTAATACGGGCTGCCGCGTTGATACGGGCAATCCAAAGCTGGCGGAATTGCCTTTTGCGCTGTTTACGCCCTACATAGGAACTTGCCAGGGCCCTCATTACAGACTGTTTTGCTATCCTATATTGTTTGGAACGGGCGCCCCTGTAGCCTTTTGCCAGTTTCAACACCCGGTTGTGTTTTTTTCTCGCGTTCATACCACCTTTAATTCTTGCCATAGGTTTTTCCTCCTTTTCTCACATGCTTACAGATACGGCATAATTTTCTTCATCACTTTTGCATTGGTTGCATCGGTAACGATATCTTTTCTCAAATTCCTTTTTCTTTTTGTTGTTTTCTTTGTCAGGATGTGAGATTTATAGGCTTTGTTCCTTATCAGCTTGCCGGTTCCGCTTTTTTTGAAACGCTTTGCTGCTGACTTGTTGGTTTTTAATTTAGGCATGATATTTCTTCCTCCTTAATTTCGGGTAACTGTCCGTACCTTCACAGTTACATTATCGGTTTACCTGTCAATTCAGGATCGGTTGCCGTGTTACTTTTTTGCAGATAAAAACATAACCATGCTTCTTCCCTCTACTTTGGAAGGTTTTTCGATAACCGCGATATCTTTCAGGTTCTCCGCAAAATCATCCAGAATGTACCTGGATTTGGACATGTGCGCCATCTCACGGCCGCGGAAACGAAGGGTAACTTTCACCTTGTCACCCTTTTCCAGGAATTTACGCGCCGCCCCCATCTTGGTATTCAAATCATTGGTATCAATATTGGGGGATAGGCGCACTTCTTTAATTTCAATTACTTTTTGTTTCTTTTTTGCTTCCCTTTCCTTTCTTGCCAGCTCGTAGCGATACTTACCATAATCGATAATCTTACAAACCGGCGGCTTTGCCGTAGGGGCGATCTTAACCAAGTCCAGCTCTGCCTCCAGAGCCAGCTTATATGCCTCTTTTGCGGACATAATCCCCAACTGCTGCCCATTCTCACCAATCAGGCGAACCTCTCTATCCCTGATCTGTTCGTTAATCATTAAATCGCTAATTGCCGTGTACCTCCATTTTCAACAAAATAAACATGATCCGGTTCTCTGCATATTCCAGCAGAATGCATTCCCTCCACATTCCCTGGATTTAAAAACAAAAAAGTAGATAGAATATTCTATCCACCTCCTTAAAAGCCACTTCGGGCGCAAAAATGCCGCTCGTCCGTGTTTCTCAAGCTATAAACCCGGGTCACGCAATTGTGCCGAGGTGAGGCGAATACCTACTTTCCTGTCTGGCTGCTCCCGCAACCTATATAACTATACTATTCCCGGAAGCTAAAGTCAAGGTTTTTTTTCCTTTTTATGTAATTCCATTCCGGAAGCCATGGGGGATTATGTTAAAACATGGCGCAAATTGCTTACCCATTTAAAAAGGCACCAGGTGCGCCCTGGAAATCAGGACGCACCCGGCCAATACCCTTTCAGGCATCCCCCGCATGCCCTTAACCGGTAGTAAAAGTGGCGCACAGGGTATGCTCGGCCCTGCTGGCCCCGTCGCCTGCCACATCAATATGATCGGCCTGGCAATGGCGGTTTTCATTATAAATACAGTTTACCGCCTCGCAATCCACCTCCAGGCGGCTCTCAGGGGTTTTAAAAATGTTTTTGAAAGCACCGTCTTTGTTTTCGTCAAAACTGCCGCAACAGGTTTCATCCCTGTCTTTTGCATTGTGGCCGTCTACGATAATGGCCTGTTTGCAGCAGCGGTTGTCTGCATTATGAAGGCACCCGGTAACCGTGCAGTCTAGTTTAGTCATGATATGCATACCTCCTTGTTCAAAAATAAAGATTGATTTAACAACAAACATAGTATGCATATATCAAAGCTAATTTATTCCCTATGGCCGATTGCGGATTTATGGTTTTTCAGGCTTCTCCGGTTTTTATTTCCCCGTATCCACAGCGCGTATTTCCTTTTTGGCAATTTCTTCCTGAATCCTATGGATAAAGCTTGTCAAAGTGCTCTGCCCCTCGTCGCCCTGGAACCGGCTGCGGACGGCAACCAGGCCTTCCTCCGCCTCTTTTTGCCCTACCACCAGCATATAGGGGATTTTCTGCATTTGGGCTTCCCGGATCTTATAGCCGATCTTCTCCGAACGGGTATCCAGTTCCCCGCGGATCCCGGCTTTGTCCAGTCCCTCAGCCACCTGGCGCCCATAATCCATAAATTTATCGGAAATGGGCAATACCTTTACCTGGACCGGGGCCAGCCAAGTGGGGAACGCGCCGGCAAAATGCTCGATCAAAATGCCGATAAAACGTTCAATAGAGCCGAAAGCTACCCGGTGGATCATAATGGGGCGGTGTTTTTCTCCGTCGGCGCCTACATATTCCAGGTCAAACCTCTGGGGCATCTGGAAATCCAACTGGATCGTACCGCACTGCCAGGTCCTGCCGATAGCGTCCACCAAGTGGAAATCAATCTTGGGGCCGTAGAACGCGCCGTCCCCTTCGTTGACCACATAATCCAGCCCTAGTTCATCCAGGGCTGAACGGAGGCCCTCCGTAGCCATCTCCCAATCCTCGTCGCTGCCCATACTGTCCTCAGGGCGGGTAGAAAGCTCCACGTGGTATTGGAAGCCAAACAGGGTATACACGTCGTTAATCAGCCGGGCCACCCCGATGATCTCGTCTTTAATCTGTTCCGGCGCCATAAAGATATGGGCGTCATCCTGGGTAAAGCACCGGACCCGCATCAGGCCATGGAGCTGGCCGGACTTTTCATGGCGGTGCACCAGCCCCAGCTCACCCATCCGCAAAGGCAGATCCCGGTAAGAGCGGGGTTCGGAGGCATACACCAACATCCCCCCAGGGCAGTTCATCGGCTTCACGGCAAAATCCTGTTCGTCGATTACTGTAGTGTACATATTATTTTTATAATGATCCCAATGGCCGGAATTTTCCCACAATGCCCGGTTTAAAATAATTGGCGTTGAGATCTCTACATAGCCGGCCTTTTTGTGGATTTCCCGCCAATATTCCAGCAACGTATTTTTTAACGTCATCCCCTTAGGCAGGAAGAAGGGGAACCCTGGCCCGGCTTCGTGCATCATAAACAGCCCCAGCTCCTTGCCCAGCTTCCTGTGGTCCCGTTTTTTCGCCTCTTCTACCATGGTAAGGTAAGTTTCCAACTCCTCCTTTTTTGCAAAAGCCGTGGCATAAAGGCGGGTCAGCATCTTATTGTGCTCGTTCCCCCTCCAGTAGGCACCGGCAATGCTGGTCAGCTTATAAGCCTTGCCCACGTCTTTCGTACTCATGAGATGGGGGCCTGCACATAAGTCCGTAAACTCGCCCTGGCGGTAAAAACTGATTTCCTCCCCTTCCGGCAAATCCTCAATCAATTCCACTTTGTAAGGCTCAGCCTTCTCCTCCATCAAAGCAATCGCTTCCTGCCTTGGCAGCGTGAACCGCTCAATAGGCAAAGCTTCTTTGACGATTTTCTTCATCTCTGCCTCAATCTTATCCAAATCCTCCGCCGTAATCGGCTCCGCAAAATCAATGTCATAGTAAAAACCGTCTGCGATGGACGGGCCGATAGCCAGCTTGGCATCCGGGTACAGCCGTTTCACTGCCTGGGCCATCACGTGGCTGGCAGAATGGCGCAAAGCTGCCAGGCCTTTTTCCTCCCAAGACGTCATAATATTCAAAGTACAGTCCCTGGTAAGCACGGTGCGCAAGTCCGCTGTTTCCCCGTCCACTTCCCCTACACAGGCCATCCGGCCCAAGCCCTCACTAAGGTCTTTGGCCACTGCCAAAACAGACATCGGCTGGGCGTATTCCTTTACGCTTCCGTCTTTCAACGTGATTTTCATAATTTCCATTCTCCCTTCTTTTATTGATGTGTCCCCATGAAACGGAATCTGGCTCAACCCCCGGAAAATAGGCCTTTGCACCGGAAGCGCCCTTGTAAACATAGAAGGGCTAATTGCCGCACGCGTTTGGGGCGCCCTTCCGGCAAAATAAAAACGCCCCCTGCCCTGTGCATCTGCACTTGACAAGGGACGATATGGTTCTATGCCTATCGCGGTTCCACCCTGTTTGCTATCGTGTCCGGCGCCGGCGGGCAAATCCCCCCGAAAACCTGCGCCGCCCCATAGCCGCTCCATTGAGATGATAACGGAATCACCGGATTCGATTAAGAACCACTCCGAGCTGGTCTTCCCCTGGCTTCCCCGCAGGATGCTTCCACCGGCTGCACCCCTCTCTGGCCGCTTTTGCCAAGGTAATGGTCTCGTCAACGTGTTGCCCTATCCACGGGCTTTTATAGCCCGCGCCTGCCTTTCCCGGTATGGCTTTCCTGCCATTTACACGGCGGTTCCCATACTCCCCGCCGCCTTGTGTTCGATTATAACATGATCCGGAAATTTGTCAAGGGGAAGTAGGCCCCAATTCCCGGTTCAGCTCCCGCACCCCTTTTAAACACCCTAATTCTTCCCCGTCCTGGCCATATAACTGCCCGTCCTGCACAAAATCATACAAATATATATTATCCAAGTATACTTCCCCGTCGGCGCGGAATGCAAGCTTGCTGTAATCCAGCATGCCAAAATCCAGGTCATACTGCTTTTTCCCCTGTACCTGCACCCGTTTCTCCACCGGCCCCAGCGATATGGTAAGGGCCGCCGGTTTGTCGCTGCCTGCCGTAAAGCGCAGGTGGCTGGCATTCCCTGCCCTGCCAATATTGCGCAAAGCCAGGGACTGGGTAATGCGCCCTCCGCTTTGCAGCCTCATCTGGCGGCTCCCACCCCGTTCCACAACCTGGCTGCGCAGGCAGTCCCACCCCTTCTCCCCCAAGGCAAATTGGCTGTTGTAAAGGCAATTATTGGCATAATTGCGGTAAGTCCAGATGCCGTAGCCATTGGTATATTTACGCAAAATGTCCGGCAGGGCAGCCAGATAACCGTTCCTTTCCTCCGGATATAATTGGGCGTTCCTCTCGAACCCTGGCGTTATATCCATATAGAGCAATTGGTCAATAAAAATCGGCTTCCCTTGGTTATAGGCTTTTACTTCATCCAGCCGGTCTTCCATCATGGCAACCGCTTCTTTTGCCGTAAGCAGCTTATCCTGCCCGAACCCCATGGATACGCTGTACATCAGGGATGTATAAGGGGCATCCCCACAGGGGAACGTCGAAAAGTGGGTGACCGCGGCTTTTGTGCCGTCTAAGCCTTCCACTGTGTCCATATCCAGCCGCACTTCCATAGACAAATCCGGAAATACCTGCTGCGTATCCCGAAGCAGCCGGATAAGGAAATCATCATAAAATTCGTAAAACAGTTTGAAAGCAGGGCTGTCTTTACCGGGGATGTAGACCGAGCCATAATCGGAAAACGGGGCTTCCGGGTTAAAATAGGAGTTTAACATGTCAAGGGTATAACGGCTTTTCAGGTAATCCTGAAATCCCGTCCTTTCCGCCTCCCTGACCCCGGCCGGCGACGGGGCAAACCGTATGGGCGCATCCTCCACATAATTCCAGAAATCCTCCCAGGTAAGAAAAGCGCCGGAAAAATTGTCATGGGAAGAAAGGGCCTGGTATAATTTCCCTGCATAATCAAGCCATGCCTCCTGCAGCTGCCCGTCCCACAGCAAATCCCCAAAACGGGATGCGGAGCTCTCCTGGGCATAATAGTCCCACGTATAGCCGATCCTCGCCTGAACCCACAGCCCTTGCCCCTGTGCCGCGGCCATGACCCGCTCTAATTTTTCAAAAGCATAGGGATTATAAGAGACCGGGGATGTGCCTGGCTGGAATTCCCGCCAGGGGATCACCAAAATAATGCTGTTGAACCCGTCGGCCGCAATCTGTGCCAGCTCTTCTTCCATATGGTCGCTTTCGGTGTTCCAAAAATTGACCACCCAGGCATCAGATACATAGGTTACGGATTTCCACATGTCCGGCTCCTGGGGTTTAGCACAGGCAGGCAAGGGCGCCATAGCCGCCATCACTGCCGCCATACAGGTACAAATTGCCCTATAAAACCTCTTTTTTCTTCTCAACCGCCTCGGCCCCCTATCCTTTTATAAAATTCCAAAAACGTTTGCCGTTTAGCTGATAACCTCCAATCCTTTGGGGTCTTGGTTTAAGCTTATGGCCCCGTCAGCGGTAATCAGCATCAGGTCTTCTATCCTTACCCCCAATTCCCCCGGCAGGTAGATCCCCGGCTCACAGGAAAAAATCATGCCTTCCTCCACCACGTCCTGGTTCGTTGACGACACGTCCCCCGCATCGTGTACTTCGATGCCGATACAATGGCCCAGGCGGTGGGTAAAGTATGGACCATACCCGGCCTTGGTGATGATGCCTCTGGCTACCTGGTCAATCTCGCAAAACCGCATCCCCGGTTTCATCGCGGCCTGGGCCGCCAGATTGGCTTCCTTTACCACCTCATAGACTTCCCGCCCTTTTTCACTGGCAGACCGGTAGAAAAAAGTCCTGGTCATGTCCGAACAATAGCCGTCTTTTTTGCAGCCTACATCAAACAGCACACAGTCCCCTGGCTTCAGCTTTGTGTCGTCCGGCCGGTGGTGGCCTACGGCCGCATTGGCCCCAAAACTGACCGAAAGGCTAAAAGACGGGCCTTCGGTACCCAGTTCTTTATAGATGGCAAGCATTTCCTCCGCTATTTGCCGCTCGGTCACGCCTTCCCGGATCAGATGCCGGAAGCGGGCCATGGCAGCATCGTTTAACCGGGAAGCCAGAACCATCTTTTCCCTTTCGCCTTCTTCTTTTACACGGCGGGCCTTATCCACACACTCCGAACCGTTCCGATACCCCCTTGCCGCCCCCAGCTCCATCAGCTCCAGCAAAAATTTAGCCGCCATCTTCTTGTCAATGCCCAAAGGCTTTTGGGGGTCTGTATACCGGGCAATGAAACGGCATCCCGGATCGGTATCTGAAAACCACATTTTTTCTGCCCCAATGTCACCGTCCACAGTAAAAAGCCTGTTGACAAACAATTTATGGGCCCCGTCTGCGCGCAAATAAAGTGCCAGAAGCCGTTCCCCGGGCAAAATCCATTTTCCGGTCAGATAAAAGATGGAAGGCGGGTCCGTAACCAGCATCTGATCCAGCCCTTCCTTTTTCATGTTTTCCAGTACTTTCCTTATCCTCTCCCCATACAAAGCAAACCCCTCCTTTTTTCCAAAATCTCCTGCTTTTTTCGGCAAATTCCGATGATGGGGTTAATTATAACAAATCTTTTCTACAATTTCAAGTTCGCCCCATCCCTGCATTCCTTTCGTAAAACCACAATGAAAGCGCGTACCAAAGGGCTAATGCCCCGAATACCACCATAACGCTAACAATAATTACCATACCTAAATAGGTAAACATCATTTTTTCCAATGCCCTACAGAAACGAAAGGCGGTACGCCCTTCCCCAAAGGCAGCAGGCGTTGCTATTCCTGCCATTTATTTCCCCTTGCGCGTAGTGTGCATCCTTGTGGGGCGTTTTTGTTTCACAGGACGCAGTTGCCCGTGGAACAAAAAAAAGAAAACCCCTTGTAAATACAAGAGATTTTCAATGGAGCTGAGGGGAATCGAACCCCTGTCCGAAAACCAATTCCCTGTTCTTCTACTATCATAGCCTATTGTTTAACATTCCCTCTGCCCTACGGGAACAGGCACCCTTAAGGTTTCAGTAGCTTCATCATACGCCCGTATACGCAAAGCTTAATATACGTCGTTTCTCACATAGTCGATGCCAGATCCTTCATGTGTGAGTGCATCAAGGCTGACAGCAGCCCTTAGGCTGCGTATGCTAAATTATCTTCAGCGTTTAATTTTAATTTTGCCGTTTCACGCACCGCATGCGGATAGCTTCACCAGCTGCATGACCCCCGTCGAAACCAGTACAACCCCTTACTGGATCACCGCGACTCATCGGTAGGTTTTCATTGTAACACCAAGGTGCATAATTGTCAATGTTATAATTGTTACAAAATTTTCCGGATCCAGCCTTCCGGCGCTTTTACCGTGCCCATCTGGATGCCAGTCAGCGTATCGTATAATTTCTTTGTTATCTCGCCCATTTCATTCATGCCGCTGGGGAAACAGACCTCCTTGCCATGGTCCACGATCTTGCCTACAGGGGAGATCACCGCCGCCGTGCCGCACAGGCCGCATTCGGCAAAGTCCGGCAGCTCCGACAGTTTTACCGGCCTTTGCACCACTTTCAGGCCCAGGTAATGCTCCGCCACATACATCAAAGACCGCCGGGTGATGGAAGGGAGGATGGAGCCGGACTGGGGCGTTACCACTTCATGGTTTTTGGTAATGAACAGGAAATTGGCGCCGCCGGTTTCCTCCACATAAGTGCGGGTAGCGGAATCCGGGAACAGGTTCTCGTCAAACCCGGCTTCGTGGGCTTTTACCGATGCGTGAAGGCTCATGGCATAGTTCAGGCCCGCTTTCACATGGCCGCTTCCATGGGGCGCCGCCCGGTCCAAATCGCTGACGCAGATGGTGAGGGGTTTGGCGCCGCCTTTAAAATAAGGGCCTACCGGGGTGGCAAACAAGCGGAATTGGTATTCGTCTGACGGCTTCACGCCGATCACCGGCCCAAAGGCAAACATATAAGGGCGTAAATACAAGGTAGCCCCGCTGCCGTAAGGGGGGACCCAGGCCGCATTGGCCTTAACCACCTGGTCTACTGCTTCCAAAAACCGCTCCTTGGGGAACGGGGGCATTTCCAGCCACGCCGCGGAATCCATCATCCGTTCCGCGTTAAGGTCCGGACGGAAAGTGACAATGCTGCCGTCTGCCGTCGTGTAAGCTTTTAACCCTTCAAAGCATTCCTGGCAATATTGAAGGATACCGGCACATTCATTGAGCGTAACGGTGGCGTCTGCCGTCAGCTCCCCTTCCCCCCATCGGCCGTCTTTGTAATTGGCTACATACCGCATGTCCGTAGCCATATAGCGAAAGCCAATATTACTCCAGTCCAGATTTTTCTTCTCCATAATTTTTCCTCCATTCGCATTGGACGTGCCCCGCCAAAATGCATTCCGGCATTCACGTTTGACACCCATTATAGACCCATTATTTGGCAAAATCAATAAGTCTTTGCCAATTTCATGTCTGCTTACCTTAACTTCTCTTTATATTCCCGCTCCACTTCCCGGCGCTGGTCTTTTTGGGCGATGTCCGCGCGTTTGTCATAAAGCTTCTTGCCCCGGGCCAGCCCGATCTCCACTTTCACCAGGCTCCCTTTAAAGTACACCTGCAAGGGCACCAGGGCCAGCCCTTTTTCCCGGATCCGGCCTTCCAGCTTGTTGATCTCCGACCGGTGCATCAAAAGCTTTTTCGCCCGCAACGGGTCTTTATTGAATATATTCCCTTTTTCATAGGGGTTTACATGCATGCCAAAAACAAACACCTCCCCTTTCTCGATCCGCACAAAAGACTCTTTGATGCTGCACTTGCCTGCCCGGATTGATTTGACCTCCGTGCCGAACAGCTCTATGCCGCACTCAAATTTCTCGTCTATAAAATAATCATGGTATGCCCTTTTATTGTTGGCAACTAATTTTTTCCCTTCTTTCACCACGTTTTGCCCCTTTCACCGCAATCTGGTTTGGCCTTTGCTTTTTATCCGGTTTTCCGGCATCCATGCACCGTTACATAGCAGATGCCTTGCCCTGCCCCTATGGCAGGCCGGCAACATCCTCTTGTGGGCTTACCTCCGGCACAAAGTCAATGGTCCGGTTCTTACGGTCGGCTCCGGCCACCGCCACGGAAATTTTCTGCCCCAGCCGGTATGTTTTTTTGCTCACCTCGCCCCACAGTTCCATCCGTTCCTCGTCAAACACAAAATAGTCGCCCTGCAGCCGGCTTACATGGACCATCCCTTCCACGGTGTTTGGCAGTTCCACATAAAACCCCCAATTGGTTACGCCGGAAATCACGCCTTGGAACACCTGGCCAACCCGCCCTTCCATATACTCGCATTTTTTAAGCTTAACCGTCTCCCGTTCCGCCTCGTCGGCCCGGCGTTCTGCCATGGAACATTGGGCCGACACCCCTGGCAGGATTTCATTATAATGGGCGGCCCGCCCCTGGCTTACCCCTCCGTGGAGGTTCTCTTTTATAATCCGATGGATCTGCAGGTCCGGATAGCGGCGGATCGGGGAGGTAAAATGGGTGTAATATTGGGCGGCCAGCCCAAAATGCCCGGAACACAAAGGGCTGTATTTGGCCTGCTTCATAGAGCGCAGGGTCAGCCGGCTGATCAGGGCTTCTTCTTCCGTCCCGTCAATTTTAGCCAATAGCTTTTGCAGTTCCTTCGGGTGGATTTCCCCGTTCTGAAAACGGATGGCATAGCCGAAATTGTTGATGAACATACCCAGCCGTTTCATTTTTTCCGGATCCGGCTTATCATGGATGCGGTACACAAAAGGCAAGTCCTGCCAAAAATAATCCTCGGCAATGGTTTCGTTGGCCAGCAGCATAAAATCTTCAATGATTTTCGTGGCGTCATTGCGTTCATAAGGTTTGATTTCCAGGGGCCTCCCTTCCCGGTCCAGCACCAGCTTGGTTTCGGGAAAGTCAAAATCAATGGAACCCCGGCCATAACGCTTTTCCCTCAAAATGTCCGCCAGTTCTTTCATTATGCCAAACATTTCCACATAATCTTCGTATTCCTTCATCACGGCCGGGTCATGGCCGGACACAATATGGTTTACTGCCGTATAGGTCATCCTGCGGTCCACCCGGATAACCGTTTCCGCGATCTCATGGCCCAGTACCCTCCCCTGGAAATCCACATCCATAAGGCAGCTTAAAGCCAGGCGGCTTGCCCCTTCATTGAGGGAGCAAACCCCGTTGGACAGCCGGTGGGGCAGCATGGGGACCACCCGGTCTGCCAGGTATACGCTGGTCCCCCGCTTCAACGCCTCTTGGTCAAGGGGGCTGCCCTCTTTTACATAGTGGGACACGTCCGCTATATGGACGCCTAACCGGTAGCCGAAATCTTCCCGGCTAATGGTAATGGCGTCATCCAGGTCTTTGGCGTCATCGCCGTCTATGGTCACCGTAGGCCAGCTGCGCAGGTCTTTCCTTCCCGCCATCTCCTCCGGCCCTACTTCCTCCCTTATCTCGCCGGCCTGCCTCATGGCCTCTTCGGGAAACGCTTCCGGCAAACCATAGGCCCGCACCAGGGAAAGGATGTCTACCCCCGGGTCATTGGCATGCCCCAGGATTTCCCGGATGATTCCTTCCGGTTTTTTCCTGGCCATGCCCGTATCTTTGTCTATAACGCCATAGCCCTTAATCTCTGCCACCACCTTATGGCCGGTGACAGCCCCCATGTCCTTCCCCTGGGGGATAAAAAGGTCGCCGCTGACCTTTGGGTTATCCGGCACCACAAACCCGTAATCTTTAATTTTCTGGTAATATCCTACTATCACCTGGTTGGCGCGTTCCAAGACCCGTACCACGGCGCCTTCCGCCCTCCGGCCCTGCTGCGCCGGTTCTGCCGTAACCTGGACCCGGTCCCCATGCATAGCCCCTCCGGTTTTATCCGCCGGAATAAAAATATCCTCTTCCCGGCCCTCTACGGACACAAACCCGAACCCTCTGGCATTGCCGCAAAATGTGCCGGCCAAAAGCCAGGATTCCGGTTTACCATATTTCCCCCGTTTGGACAGGCCTACTTTCCCTTCTGCCACCAAAGCATCCAGGACCGCTTTTAACTCCTCCCGCCGTTCCCTCGGCACATCCAGGAGAATCGCCATTTCCTTTAGCTTCATGGGCACATAGGCCGGATCACGGATCACGGCCAGCAAGGCCTGCTTCCTTTCTTTCCATAACTCTTCTGTCATAATACTCCTTTACTTTCGCTGTATCCCGTACTGTTTTCGGCGTTGCACCGGCCGCCCCGGATACCTTGCCCCGCACCTTTGGGCCTTTACCCCGCGGCCGCCGGCAAGCCCGCTTTTACACGGCTGCCGGGCAGCGCTTTCACAGTAAAAGAAAAGCACTCTTGCCATCAAGAGTGCTCAGTCTTACAATACATTTAAGGCAACCGCCAACACCATAAACAAAACCGCTGCCGCCTTCGTAAACTTTTCCAGGGTGCCTTCCATGGAACGCCCTTTGTTCTTGCCCCAATAAGAATCCGCCATTCCGCTGATGGAGCCAAGGCCTGCAGACTTTCCCTCCTGAAGTAAGATAACCACAACCAATGCCAAGCATATAAGGACAAAAATCACCGATAAAATAATCTTCAGCATCCTGATGCACCTCCTCATCTCGTCAAATGCAGTATTAGTGTAGCACACATTTTCCGATATGACAAGTAGTTTTTACCATTATCCCCTTTGGCATTCTTCTTCAATGCGCAAAAGCTGGTTGTATTTGGCAACCCGTTCCGACCGGCATGGGGCCCCGGTTTTGATCTGGCCACTGTTCACCGCCACGGCCAGGTCCGCAATAAAAGCATCTTCCGTCTCCCCCGAACGGTGGGAAATTACCGTGGTATATCCGGCGCTTTTTGCCATTTCAATGGCTTCCAGGCTTTCGGTCAGGGTACCGATCTGGTTTACCTTTATTAAGATAGAATTGGCGGCCCCTTCCCGGATCCCCTTTTGCAGGCGCCGGGTGTTGGTGACAAAAAGGTCGTCCCCTACCAGCTGCACCCGGCCCCCCAGGGTTTTGGTCAGAAGCTTCCAGCCTTCCCAATCCTCCTCCTGCAGCCCGTCCTCAATGGAACAGATGGGGAAGCTGTCCACCAGCTTCCGGAAATATTCCACCATTTCTTCAGCTGTCCGTTTTATTTTTACGCCGGCTTTCTCCGCTTCCCCGGGAAACACATACAGCCCGCTTTCTTCGTCATATAGCTCACTGGCGGCAGCGTCTATGGCGATTTTAAAGTCTTCCCCCGGCTCATAGCCGCTCATTTTTATGGCGTCCACCAAATAAGATAGGGCTTCTTCCGAATTCCTCAGGTTCGGGGCAAATCCCCCCTCATCCCCTACCGAAGTGCTGTAACCGCCGATCCTTAACAGGTTTTTCAGGGAGTGGTAAACTTCCGAACACATCAAAAGCCCGTCCGAAAAGGTTGCGGCCCCTACCGGCATAATCATAAACTCCTGTAAATCCACCGTATTGTCCGCATGGACCCCGCCGTTTAGCACATTCATCATGGGCACCGGCATGGTTCTGGCGTTTATCCCGCCCAAATACCGGTAAAGGGGGATCCGCTGCTGGGCCGCGCAGGCCCGGGCCACCGCCAAAGACGCGCCCAGCAAGGCGTTGGCACCCAGCCTGGATTTATTTTCCGTACCGTCGGCCTCCCTCAGCATCCGGTCTATGGCCGATTGCCGGAAGGCGTCTTCAAACATCAACGCTTCTGCCAGCACCGTGTTTACGGATTCCACGGCTTTCCTGACCCCTTTCCCATGGTAGCGGGGCCCGCCGTCCCGCAGTTCCACGGCTTCATATTTACCGGTAGACGCGCCGGAAGGCACCGCTGCCCGCCCAACGGCGCCCCCCTCTAAACGGATTTCCACCTCCAGGGTAGGATTGCCCCTGGAATCCAGGATTTCCCGGGCCCCGACCCCGGATATCTCAAACTCTCCACACATAAGCAACAGCCTCCTTATTTCTCGTTTCTTTAAGGATGGCCCCTTTTATTTCTTTATATTCATACGCAATTCTTAATTTCCCTTTTATTCTCTCTTACATTTTATTACGGTTTTATTACCCATATTGATTTCCCTCCCTTTTCCTGGTATACCAATAACCGGAGGTGATTTTATGGAAAAAACAGCCAAATATCTCATCGGCGACGTGGCTAATTTAATGGGCCTTAGCCGCGATACTCTCCGCTATTATGAAAAACGCGGCATCCTCTCTTCCCAACGGGGGGACAATGGCTACCGTTATTATACCGACCAGGACATTTCACGCCTGATCAGCATTTTATACCAAAGGAAGATGGACATCCGAATCAGCGACATGGAAGCCCTATGTTCTGCGGAAAGCAGCGTAGACGGCCTGACTTCGATCATGGAAAAAAGGCTGGAAGAAGAGCGCCAGGCCATCCGGGCTCATCAGCAAAACATCGCCCGGCTGCAGCTGACCCAGGCGGAATGTGAAGATATCCGCTGCAACCTGGGCGAAATTTCCCTTCGGAATTTTCCGGAGGCCTATATCATCATCCCCCATACGGAACTTTCCCAAAGCGTGGAACAATGGTTTTCCTATTCCCGCAGGTATTCCGGGTTAGATATGATGTATACTTTCAGCGAATTTACCTGGAACCGCAAGGGTTTGGAACTGTACACCGAACACAAAAATTCTCAGCTGGTCCTTTTTGAACACCTGAAGGATTACGTGGACTACCACATTGGTGCAGACACCCCCCAAACCCCCCGCTCCATGCTTTGCGTGACTTCCTGCTGTGCCTGCCACTCTATTGTCCCCTCGCCGGACGATTTGTTTCCCATGATTGATTGGGCGGAAAAACAAGGGCTTTTAATTTCCCGGCATTTCTATTCTACCTATGTGTCCCGGGGACGTTTTGAAGGGATGGATAAAACTTTCGTGCGTATTTATATCCCGGTTTTCTGACCTTGCCGGGCCGTCCCCGCCTTTTGGGGCCTGTGCCTGCACATCACCGGAAAAATCCTGCCCCCAGGGCCCCTGCCCAGGGCGGGCCGTTTTAGCGGCATCGCCCCCTTTGCCGCAGCGGGGCCCGCGGGGCGTTTATTTATGGATATGCCGCCCGGTTAGGATAAGGGACGGGCAAGGCCCTTATCTCCAAGCCTTGCCCGTCTTATTCACAGGAATTTCAGGAAAAGTTGATGCTTCATTTCTTACCTTGCCTTGCCCCACCTCCTTCCTTTTGTAGGCATCCTTTAACCCTTACCTTTACGTCCGTCTTTTATTCCTGCCCTTTGCCTCTTTTTTCCGTCCCTTCATATGTGACCACGCCTCTTTCATCGGTGCAGTAATACCGGTCGTCCGCATCTTTTACATTATTTTTCTTTTTCTGGATCTTTCCGGATGTGTTAATCAAATATTCTTCACCGTCGTAAACGACTTTTTCTAATTTGGCATCCCGGTCTGCTTTCAACAGCCTTCCCTTAATGTAAATGGAACCGTCGGTAATGCCATCATAGCCTTCGCCCCGCTGGCTTCCGGACTTTTTAAATTCATATGTATATTCCTCACCGTCCACCTGGATCCTGGCGCTACCTGTCTTCATAGCCCCTTCTTTTGGCGAATCCCCAAAGTAGTACACTTGCCATGCGTCGCCTTCTTCTGGCAAATCGCCTTCGCTTTCTATCTCCTCATAGCTCTGGATATTCCGGTCATTAACAGACATCTTATAAAGTCCATGGAGCATTTTTCCATACTCGTCGAATCCATAGTACTGGCCGTTTATCTTTTTTATCTGGCTCTTGGTCAGCTCTCCCGAATTCTGGGCAAAATACCAATGGATGTCCCCTTCTTCATAGCCTTCCGGGTCAATATCGGGATCCGGCACAGACTGGAACCAGCCTTTGGCCTGCCAGCACTGTTCCGGTTTGTTATAATACATGTCGCTTCCGGAAGCCGTGGAGCTGCTTGCCAGGCGGTACCAGTTAAATACCGCATTGCCATATTCTTCAAACCGGTATTTCCTCTGGTTAATGGTCTTAGTTGTATCCTTTGCCTTTTTACCGTTGGTGTTAAACCAGAACCAGTAAGAGCCGTCAAATTCGTCGTCTTCATTCTCTTCGTCTTCCACTTCCAGAAGCTGCCACTGGTTAAGCCTCACGGCCCCGTCCCCGGCCTCCCCCAGATAATAGACGCCTTCTTTCCAGGCATCGTCGCCGGTTATCCGCCCGGACTCTTCGTCTATCCATCCGTACAGCATCCGCCCTTCTTCGTCAAAAGCATATTTACTGGAACCACCCCCGGCGCGGGCAATGGATTTGAAAGTTGTTTTCCCGGACTCCGGCGCCTTATAAGCTTTTCCGTTGGCCCCCAGGTAATACCAGCAGGTATCTGCTTCGTCATCGCCCTGGCCTGTGTTTTCCAGTTCCCGCCACTCATTCTTGACCATAGCCCCTGTTTCATTGACATAATAGTAGTCCCCGTCGTCCTCTATCAGGGTATCCGTGGGCATTTCCCCCTCCGAATCCAGCCAAAACCAGTTGTTTCCGGATTTCTTCCAGGTATCTGTGGCCAAATCCCCGTTGGTATTGTAGTAGCGCCAAACGCCCCCTTCCTGCTGCCATCCTGCGGCGGCAAAAGATATTGTCGAAGCCCCTATACTAAGCGCTGCCACTGCGCAGGGGATCAAAAATGCTTTCGTTTCTTTTCTCATAGTTTTACTTCCTTTCTCTGGGATATTTTTCTTCTTTCCTTTATCGAGCTGTTGACAAACCCCCTTATTTTATAAATGCCGTAAGATATTATGAT
>CAJUDH010000022.1 GCA_910584845.1 uncultured Lachnospiraceae bacterium | reverse complement strand
AATTTTCAGTTGTCATTTCCGAAAATCAGTAAGGTTTTTCTGTTATTGAAGTATTCTTTTATTCAGTGAGTGATACCTGAAACGTTGCCAAATCATTGCCAGAGCCTAAACAAATTTGCTTGAAACCCGCATAAACACTGGCTTTCTAAATCCCATTTCATCACTCAAACTCAATCGTAGCCGGCGGCTTCGGGCTCATGTCATAGCAAACCCGGCACACATTGCCCACCTCCGCCAAAATCCTATTCGTGACCTTCTCCAGCACATCCCAATCTACCCGCTCAATGGTGGCGCTCATGGCATCTATGGTATTGATGGCCCGGATAATTACCATATAGTCAAAACATCTGGCATTATTTTTTACGCCTACTGACTTAAAGTCCGGCACCACGGTAAAATACTGCCACACCTTTTTATCTAACCCTGCCTTCTCAAACTCTTCCCGCAAGATAGCATCCGACTCCCGCACCGCCTCCAGGCGGCCTCTGGTAATGGCGCCCAGGCAACGCACGCCCAGCCCCGGCCCCGGGAACGGCTGGCGGTATACCATATGGGCAGGGAGGCCCAGCTCCACGCCGCAAGCCCGCACTTCGTCCTTGAACAGCTGTTTCAAAGGTTCCACCAATTCAAATTTCAAATCTTCCGGCAGGCCGCCTACATTGTGGTGGGATTTTACCATCTTTGCCGTTTTCGTCCCGCTTTCAATAATGTCCGGGTAAATGGTGCCCTGGCCCAGGAAGTCGATCCCCTCCAGCTTTCTGGCCTCTTCTTCAAACACCCGGATAAACTCGCCGCCAATAATTTTCCGCTTCTGCTCCGGGTCTGCCACGCCTTCCAGCTTCCCTAAAAAGCGCTTTACCGCGTCAACATAGATCAAGTTGGCATGAAGCTGGTTTTGAAACACTTCCACTACGCTTTCCGACTCATTTTTGCGCATCAGGCCATGGTTTACATGGACGCATACCAGCTGCTTTCCAATAGCTTTGATTAACATGGCGGCCACTACCGAGGAATCCACGCCGCCGGAAAGGGCCAAAAGCACCTTTTTACCGCCTACCTGCCTGCGGATGGATTCCACCTGGGCTTCGATAAAGTTCTTCATATTCCAGTTGGGCTGCGCCCCACATTCTGCCATGACAAAATTTTTCAGCTCTTCTTTGCCAGGAAGCTGCGCCCACTTCTGGCTGCACTTTGCCGTCGGGTGGTCGATCGCCGCCACCGGGCAGCCCAAATGGTAGACAAACGGGTTCACTTCCACCGGTTTCCCGTCTACCACGCGGTTCTCCCCACCGTTCAATATAATCCCTTTTACATTTTGCAATTCCCCCAACTGTTCCTCTGTAATATCGTGGGGATGGATCTCGCTATACACTCCGAATTCCCGGATCTGCCGGGCAACCACGGTGTTTTCCGTGCTGCCAAGATCCAAAATCACAATCATATCCTGCTTCATGTGGCTTCTCCTTTATCTGTTGACTTGGTGTGCGAATCCCCTTTTCTGTCCAGGGGCCTCTTCTCAATTATAGCGGATCCAAAATTATTTTCAACAAAAAATCTTTCATTTTTCCCGCACTTATTTCCCTTTCACTTCAATAACCACATATTCCGACCTGCACCCTGTTTTGAACAAAACCTCCCAGTCTGAAATCCCCGAAGACACGATAAAGTTTGTATCCCCCCGTTTCTCATGGCCATATACCTTATCGTTTTCGCTGACCAGAGGATTTATCAGGCCGATAGGGATCAGCTGGCCGCCATGGGTGTGCCCGGAAAGGACCAGGTCGACGCCGGCGTTTTCCTGGGCCTGGTAATCACAAGGCTGATGATCCATAACAATACTGAATTTTTCCGGGTCAAGCCCTTGGGTCAGCTGGTTCATGGAAGCCCTCGCCCCCTGCCGCCCCCTCTCCTCCGAAAAATCTTTCCGCCCGATCAGATAGAACCGGCCGTCAATCAGCAAAGTTTCATCCTGCAAAACCTGAACCCGGTTCTTTTCCAGTTCCCCAATCAGGCCGTTGCCGTCATACCCCCTTATATCGGGGCCATAATACCCTTTATCATGGTTCCCGAAGGCAAAATACACCCCATATGTAGTGTTCAGCCTCCCTAAAGCTTCACAAGCAGCCACCATATCTGCCTGTGATGTGCTATCGTCCACAAAATCTCCGGTTATCAGCACAAGGCCCGGCTCCAAAGCCTGTATTTCCTCCACGTACCTGGCAAAGTCCGCGCCGCTGAACGTAGTGCCGATATGGGCATCAGCCACCTGGACAACCCGCAAATCCCCTTCTATCTTATCGGTGATAACCAGATAGTCCGTCCTCCATACATGGTGGGCCATAACCCATCCCGCCCCCAAATATGCTACGGAAACCAAAATAGCTAAGGCCCCGGCATAATAATATTTTGACGGGCCTTTCCCGGTTAATGCAAGCAGCCAAAAGAAAAAATCGCATAACAGCCAAAACACAGCCAGATGAAGCAGGCAGACAACGGCGTTTATAGGGCCCAGCGCCTTTCCTGTAACCAACAAAAGCAAAAGCACGGTAAAAACGCTGGCCGCTATCCGGTATACCTTTTTCCCTTTGGCCAGTTTCCCCATCAGCCAAAACCGGTAAAAACGGCTGGCCAGATAAATAGCCCCCGCAGCCGCCATAACGAAAGACAGCCCAAATACCGCCACCCAAAACATGCCCTCAACCCCCACTTTCCTTATTAAATTATCCCCCGGCCACCGCCTATCGGGAAAACACGGTTTCAAAAGCGCTGATGCAAGGGTGGCTGCGGGAACGGTCCAATACGGCATAAAACACGGAATCAAAAAATCCCGCCATGCCTTCCTCCAAAAGTTCCCGCCACCACACCGCTACCTTACCGGGGTCGTTGCCAAATACACCACAGCCATAAGCCCCCAAAACCAAGTTCTTAGCCCCTTTGCTGGCAAATATTGCCAAAGCAAGGGCCATCCGACGCCTCATCGCCTGTTGGGCCGAAGCCACATCCTCCCCTTTCCTGATAACCTGCCCCATATTCACGGCAGGCAAAGTCAACACAGATGCCTTTACCGGATGGTCCGTCAACCGAAACTTCCCGTCCCGGAAAAACACCACATCCGGGGAATAAATGGCATGGTCGGTATAAACCATAGAACGCCGGGCCCGGTTTTCCCTGTAATACTCCTCATGGGCAACCAACGTCCGGTACAAAGTGCTGGACGCCGCCAAGCTCTCCTCCTGGGCCATAGCCCCATTGAGGAAGCCTCCCCCCGGATTCTTGGCGCTGGCAAAGTTTAATACGCCAATCTCGGCCTTCCCTTCCCCATCCAATTTCCGGATTGCGTCCACCGTGGAAATATTCTCCAAACGGGCCTTCCTGCACTCCCCTTTTTCGCCGCCCCCATGCCGCAGCCCCTCTTCTTCCCTGCCTTCCTTTTTCGCCCCTTGCCCCGCTTTCTTAGGCTCATACTCCTTCATGAGTTGGGCCCCCTGTTCCGGCGTGATCAGCTGGCTAAGGCCAACCGCCCGTTTCAGCCCTTCCTCAAGCTCTACCCGGATCCCACTTGGCGACAGGTAATACCCTTGCCTCATAATTTCCAAAGTCTCTTTTGCAACCGCTTTCCGGTCCATTTCAATCCCCTTCCCTTTCCATAATACATCTTAGTGCCCGGCCGCTGTTTACTAAGGCTGTTTTTATTAAGCACGCGCAAATCCACAGGCATGCAAAGGGACAGATAGAAACCGGCCCCTTGGACCTAGGATGGCTACGCCTTCTTCCGGTAAAGCCGCGACGGGCGATGGCCCTCTTTTTTTGTAAACTGCCCCGTCGCTTCAACCATGGGCATTACCTTCCGCCGAAATGCCGCCGTGGGCAATTCCTTCCCCCAAATAACCTGGTACACCTGCTGGAGCTGGGTTAAAGTAAAAGATTCCGGCATCAAATGGATGGCTAAATTGGTGTACTTTAATTTGCCCTGCAGGCGCTCCCATCCATAGGCTAAAATTTTGGCATGGTCAAAAGCAAGGCCCTGGCTTTCTAAAATCCGGCATTCCGTAAAGGCCTCTCCTTCCCCCTTTTCCAGCAAGGCCCGAAGGGCTGCCCCTCCGTGGGAAAGGCTTATCTCCCACAACTCTTTCCCCTCCCTTTTTTCCAGCTTCCTGCAGGAAAATTGAAACCATGCCGCCTGGTCCGCATCGTCCCCAGCCTCCACCTGCACCTGGCTGCTGTCAACCAGCGCCATGTAAGAACAGCTCATTACCCACGTCCTGGGGTCGCGCCCTGGCTGGCTAAATGTATAAAGCTGTTCCAGGTAAACTTTCCCTACCCCCGTCTCCTCCCGCAATTCCCGCCGGGCTGCCTCCTCGGTTGTCTCTGTGGGACGGACAAACCCTCCGGGAAGGGCCCAGCACCCCAGATAAGGGTGCCCCCCCCGTTGTATCAGCAAAATCCGAAGTTCTTTTTCCGGCAGCTTCCGGTAATTCTCCTCCCCTTCTTCTGTCACTGTAAAAATTACCATGTCCACCGCCACGGACGGGCGGGGATAATCCCCCGGTTTATAGGCCGCCAAAAATTCCTCCTCGGTCAGGCCGTTTTTATCCCTGGGCATTTCCATGGCCACCCTCCTCCAAAAGGCTGTCCCTTACTTCTGTCAACGCAAAGCCCAGCCAATTTTTCCCCCTCCATTTTAACGGGTTTAACGCGTCCGGATTGCTTTTCCCCATGCCGATGCCCCAAATCCGGTCCCTGGGGCTGGCTTCTACTAAAATCCGTTTCCTGGTTTCCTTTAAGAAATTCCAAAGCTGTGGATTTTGGGAAAATTTTGCCTCATTCCCCCGTTTTACAATCCCATAGCAAGAAGCGTCCCAACGCCCTTTGTCAAATCCTTTTACCCCCCGGCCAAAAGCTTTCATCTCTTTGGGGTGGGAAGAAGCCATGATTTTTTCTTCCATCTCCCGGTCGCCAAACATCCTGGCCTTTTCTGCCATCATGTATTGCTCTGCGAAAGAATATTCCACCCCTTCCACCTGGAACCGGCAAGGCCACCATTGGCTTAGGCAAGCTTCGGTAACCCTTCCGTCCGCCTCCGGGGTATGGCCCCAAAAAAACAAAAACTTAAAAACCGTTCCGGCCTCATAGGCCCGCCTCAAATCCTCAATGCAATATACCATCGTTCCCTCCTTGCCTTTCCATGTACTCCCAGAGCCTTTTTATACCGGATTTTGTGAGATGATTTTTTATCCGATGCACATAAATTTATAAAGCGCAGGCAGAACATACGTGGGTTAAATTTATGCGCATATGACGGATAGGCAGGTACAAGAAAATTTCCGAGAGTAGGTTTTATGGGCTTTCACCGTTTTCCGGCTACATACGCCACCGGCCATTTCGCTTTCAGGCCTATTACACCGCACACGTTTTCCGCCCTTTCGCCGAAAATAAACAAATGCCCACATGAGCCCGATCCGGCCGTCAGCCATGCTGCTGGCGCCTCCCATTTTGCCGTCTGCCGCTTTGCCGCCGGCCAGCCACGCCACCGGCTTTATAGGCAGAAGAACATTTCCAGCCGCCTGCTGCCAGGATAACCACCGCCACACGCCTGGCAGGCAGAAGAGCATTTGGCACCGGCTACACAATTACTGGACGGGCAGAATTCCGGATTTCGTGCAAACCGGTTGCCCAAACGTGAAAACGCCCTCATAATATCTTTTTGATAATATCAATTTAATATTATCATTTCCATCATATCATACCTTATCCATCCCCTTTTGTCAATCGCCCTTCCCGCTCCCCTACCCCTTATTTTGCCGTGGGTTTGCCCCCCCTGGTTATGCCCCCTTGCCCAACCCTCCGGATTTGCCCTTTGGTTATAAATGGAGCCCGCATCCGGTACGCAGGCGCCTCCTCGGGTTACCCCATACTTCCTGCATCCGGTATGCGGATACCGTTTCCCCTGGCAGGCTCCGTTTTGGGTTACGGCATGTAGCCTGCAACCGTTGAAAATTATTTTTATGCCCGCCCATACCCTTCTATACAAACATAACAAAATCCGCTATAATACGGTTAGCCCTTGTTTCTGAAAGCCTGAAAACCGATCTCGCTCAAAAGGAGGCCATATGATATGGAAAACCTCGCGTGGCCAAAGCAACAGCTCCAAACCTTACAAAATGCCATCCAAACCGTTATGGTAGGGCAGTCCCACCCCACTTGCCTGATCCTGGCCGCCATATTGGCCGGCGGCCATGTCTTGCTGGAAGACGTGCCCGGGACGGGAAAAACCATGCTGGCCAAAACCATTGCCAAAGCTATGGACCTTTCTTTTTCCCGCATCCAGTTTACCCCGGACCTGCTGCCTTCCGACATAACCGGCTTAAACTATTACAGCCAAAAGTCCGGCGAATTTCATCTGCGCAAAGGCCCTGTATTTACCCAAATCCTACTGGCAGACGAGATTAACCGGGCTACGCCCGCACCCAGTCCAGCCTATTAGAAGCCATGGAGGAACGCCAGGTAACCATTGACGGGGAAACTTACCGGCTGAACCAGCCATTCTTCGTTATCGCCACCCAAAACCCGGTGGAAACTACAGGGACCTACCCTCTCCCAGAAGCCCAGCTTGACCGCTTTTTACTGCGGCTTTCCCTGGGCTATCCAGACAAAACCCAGGAATTGGAGATATTAAACCGCTTTGGCAGCAACGACCCCCAATCCCGGCTTGCCCCTGTATGTAGCCAGGGCGACATCCTTGCCCTGCAAGAAGCTGCCAGGCAAGTGTACGTCCACGGGCCGCTGCTATCCTACCTGGTAGATCTGGTTCAGGCTACCCGCAGCCAGGAAGGTTTATCCTGTGGCGCCAGCCCCAGAAGCAGCCTAGCCCTTTTACGGGCTGCCCGGGCCTATGCCCTTGTGAAGGGGCGGGACTACGTGGTCCCTGAAGACATCAAAGAATTGGCTGTGCCCGTCCTGGCCCACCGGACCGTCCCTTCCCGTTCTTTGAACGGGCGTGGTTACAGCCAGGAAGTGATCCGCCGCCTTTTGCAAACCGTACCCCTTCCCACCGAAAATTGGGGGAGGCGCCTATGATTTTCATCGCCTTCCTCCTGTCTGCAGCCCTGGCAGGGATGTTGCAAAGTATCCTATATAAAGCCTGGTGGCAAAAAGGGCTGTCTGTGGATATCTCTTTCTGCCAGGACGCCGTCGTTGAAGGAGGCCGGGCCGCCTTGGTTGAATCGGTCACAAACGCCAAGGCCATGCCGATCCCCATCCTCCATGTGAAATTCCAGATGGGCCGGGAGCTGGTATTTTTTCAGGCGGAAAACTCCTGTATTACGGACCAGAATTACCGCAGTGACATTTTCTCCTGTATGCCCTGGCAGCAGATCCGCCGCCGCCTGGAATTTTGCTGTAAAAAACGGGGGTATTATTCTATCCAGGGGGCAAGCTTAATCACCTATGATTTGCTATGGCGGCACCGCCACACAGCTGTTTCTCCGTCAAAAACGGCCATGTATGTCTACCCGGCCTTGGTTGACCCGGCAAGGCTGAAACTTTTGCTTTGCCATCTGGCAGACACCCTGGCTGCCCACCGGGCTTTGCTCCCGGACCCTTTTGAATTGCAGTCCATCCGGGATTACGCCCACGGCGACCCTTACCGCGACATCAACTGGAAAGCAACAGCCCGCACCGGCCGCCTGCTGGTCAACGTCCATGCGCCGGCTTCCTCCCGGCCGGTTGCTTTGCTTTTGGACGGGGCAGGCAACCGGCTTTGGGAAGACCTGGACCTAAAAGAAGAAGCCGTCCGCCTCTGCGCCACCCTGGCCCACTGGCTGACTGGCCAGGGTATGCCCGTCGCCATCTGCACCAACGGAAAAGACTGCCTGGCCCAGGCTTCCTTAAAGCTGGAACCAGGCACCGGGGCAGGCCATCTGCGTACTGCCATGGAGCTGCTGGCACGGGTGTATTTGTCTGACAACAAAAGGAAACCCATGGAAACCATAATAGAAGAAATCCTGGATTCCAGGCAAACCAGCGATCTCCCCACTATGGGCGGCCCTTTTTTATATGTATTGATTTCCCTTAGCCAAAAGGAGTCCCTGGCCCGCGCGTTTGACGCCTTGTGCCGCCGAAATGCCGACGCCCTGTGGATCCTCCCCTTGCGCCCGGAGGAAACATGCCGCCTTCCCCTGTCCGTTTCTTTCACTTCCGAAAACTTATATTTATGGGAGGCCCCCTATGTTTAGGCACAACGTAACGAAAACCGGCCGGTATCCCCGCCGGCAGACGCCCACAGACGCCAAAAAGCCTTATCTGCTACGGTTGGCCAACTGGTGGATTGGCAAAAAACATCCTTGGTTCCATACATCCCTGGCTTTTGCCTTTCTGTGCCTGTATGGGATAGGCCAAATCCAAAAAACCTCTGGCCCCAATGCCGGCGGCGCCTTTTGCCGGACCGGCGCCATAGGCTTCTTCTCTTTGATCTTATTGGTTTTGCTTCACGAAAACCTTCATGGCAGCTCCCGGTTCCTGGAACACTGGAAGGGAAGCGGCCACGTACCAAAAAAGCAGATCGAACAGGCCTTGTCCTTTTGCATGGTTTTCTTCCTGTCCGTTACCGCCCTGTCTATGGCCGTGGCCAAAACCTGTGCCGGGCCTTTATCCCTCGCCCTGAAACACTGGCTGTCCAGCGGCGTCCGGCCCCCGCACGCCCCCTTTGACGAAATGTTTCCGGCGGATTCCGGCGTCGGGGTGCCCGACCTTTCCTTCCTGGCCAATGAAGCGGCCCCACCCCCTGCGTGGGCTCCTGTTATAGGACGCTTCCTCCAGGCATGTGTATGGCTTATCGTTGGCTATTTCCTCTTGCTGTCGGCTCATGGCCTTTTGCAGAAACTGGTTGCCTGGACCCTACGCACCAGGCAATGGGACGATGACGAAAAAGTCTACTTAAAGCCAACTTTTTTCACCCTCACGCCGGGGCCTTCTCACAAGGCCTCTCGTGGCCGGTTTTCTTTAAATGCCCTCCGCCCCCTCTCTTTCCGGGAAAAAATCCGGCGTCAATACCGGCGGACGGTCTGCAGGGGCATGAAACGGCAAAAAAACGCCCCTGCCTGCTGGGCCTCGCCGTCAGAACTGGAACAAGCCGCCGGCTGCCAAGACCCCTCCCTTCACGCTGTCTATGAAAAAGCCCGTTATGGCCCTGGGGAATGCACCAGGGAAGATTGGGAGAAAATCCGCCAATAAAGCGGCAGGCCTTTGGATTCCCCTTTGCCTGCCGCCCCTCCCCCTTTTCGCGGCGGTTACAATACCTTTCAGGAAAGTGCCAAATGCACTTCCTTAAAGAGAATCTAAAATCATCTGAATATCGTCCAGGCATCCTCCACATACCGTCCCGGCCCCTGTGGCCTCCTGGACCTCTTCCACCGTCTTGGCGCCTGCCGCCGCCGCATCCATAATCGCCCCCGCAGTTACTTCCATACAATGACAAATAATTTCCTCTCGATCCATAAACAATCCCTCCTAAAAATAAATACTTCCTTATAAAGTATATACAAAATTTAAAATTTTACTATGAAAGCGTCGCCTGGCAGGCATGGCGGATGTATGCTTTCCATGCAATGGCCCAAGGGTATCCGGCAACCTGGGCCGTATAGGCAAAGAAGGCAGGCGCCCGGATTGCAGTTACGGGCCGTTGTGGCTGCACACAGCACAGAAACATGCACCTCTGCCACTACGTTGGCGGCTGAAGGTACAAACCGCCGGGGCTACATACAGCACAGAAACCCATACCCCCGTCCCTACATTGGCGGCTGCGGGCACGGCACGTTGGGGCTGCGCACATCCCCAAATTTCCCTCTCCCTAAGGCGGCAGGGCAAAAGAAAAAACCACATAAGGCCATTGACTTCCCTTTACTCTTCCGTTATGATAATCTGACAGCTATCTTTTCGTCCCTCTGCGGATCATTTTCAACAAAATTTCCCCCTTGCATTTTCCCCCTGAAAAGGCTATAATAGGTATCGTCACCACAATATATTGTGGTTATTATGTTAATTATAACAATTTGTAGGTTTTTACCTGCTATTCCTTTAAGGCTTGGCCACTTGCCTGGGCCTTTCATCTTCAACTTTTACGCAGGAGGTACGTAATGCTTTTAAAAGTCATTAAACGAAACGGAGAAGAGGTTTCCTTCGAGATCTCTAAAATCAAGAACGCCATTACCAAGGCCAACAACGAGATTTCCCATCTGCACCAGCTTAACCCCTATCAGATCGACGCCATTGCCGAAACCATAGAAAAACAGCTCCAAGAGCTCCCCCATGCCGCCAACGTGGAAGACATCCAGGATATGGTGGAAAAGGGCATTATGGAAATGCGGGGATACGAAGTGGCGCAAAAGTACGTCCGTTACCGTTTCAAAAGAGAATTGGCCCGCAAAGCAAATACCACTGACAATGGGATCCTGGCCCTTATCGACCGGATGAATGAGGAAGTCAAGCAGGAAAATTCCAACAAAAACCCTGTGATCAACTCCACCCAGAGGGACTATATGGCAGGGGAAGTCAGCAAAGACTTGACCATGCGCCTGCTGCTGCCGGAAGATGTGGTCCATGCCCACCGGGAGGGGATTATCCATTTCCATGATTCCGACTATTTCGCCCAAAGGGAGCACAACTGCGACCTGATTGACTTGGCGGACATGCTGCAAAACGGCACTGTTATCAGTGAAACCATGATCGAAAAGCCCCATTCCTTCTATACCGCCTGCAACATCACTACCCAGATCGTGGCCCAGGTGGCCAGCAACCAGTATGGCGGCCAGACTTTTACGTTGTCCCATCTGGCCCCCTTTGTGGAAATCAGCCGGAAAAAAATCCGGGAAAATACCATTAAGCTGCGCAAAGAGCTGGGTGAACCCCTGGACGATAGGATTGTCAACCGGATCACTGAAGACCAGTTGAAAGACGAGATTACCCGGGGCATCCAAACCATCCAATACCAGCTTATCACCCTCATGACCTGCAACGGGCAGGCGCCTTTTGTGACGGTGTTCATGTATCTGGACGAGGTGCCGGAAGGCCAGACCCGTAAAGACCTGGCCATGATCATTGAAGAAGTGATGCGCCAGCGGATGCAGGGGGTGAAAAACAAAAACGGGGTCTGGATCACCCCTGCCTTCCCCAAGTTGATCTACGTATTAGATGAAGACAACATCACCCCCGGCTCCCCCTACTGGTACCTGACCGAGCTGGCGTCCCAATGCACCGCCAAGCGGATGGTGCCGGACTATATTTCCGCCAAAGTGATGAAAGAGTTAAAGAAGGGGGAGGTATACCCCTGCATGGGGTGCCGCTCCTTTTTGACTGTGGAAGATTCCCAGCGCAATTTAGATGGCAGCCATAAATTTTATGGGCGTTTCAACCAGGGCGTAGTCACCATCAACCTGGTAGACGTCGCCTGCACCGCCGAAGGCGACATGGACAAATTCTGGCAAGTGCTGGACGAACGCCTAGAACTTTGCCACCGGGCGCTGCGCTGCCGCCATGAAAGGCTTTTGGGCACCCCGTCCGACGTAGCCCCCATCCTGTGGCAAAACGGCGCCCTGGCCCGTCTGGAAAAAGGTGAAAAAATCGACCGGCTGCTCTACGACGGCTATTCCACCATTTCCCTTGGATATGCCGGGTTATGCGAAATGACCATGCGGATGATGGGCAAACCCCATACCGACCCAAAGGCCAAGGACTTTGCCCTCCAGGTTATGCAGCGCCTCAATGACCGCTGCGCCCAGTGGAAAGCCGCGGAGCACATCAGCTACTCCGTATACGGCACGCCCATGGAGTCCACCACTTACCGGTTCGCCAAATGCCTGCAAAAACGTTTTGGTATCCTTCCTGGCGTGACAGATAAAAATTATATTACCAATAGCTACCATGTCCACGTTACAGAAGAGATCGACGCTTTTGCCAAGTTAAAATTTGAATCCGAATTCCAGAAGCTGTCGCCGGGGGGCGCCATCAGTTATGTGGAAGTCCCCAACATGCAGCACAATATTCCGGCAGTGTTAAGCGTAATGCAGTTCATCTATGACAATATCATGTACGCCGAACTCAACACCAAAAGCGACTATTGCGAATGCTGCGGGTTTGACGGCGAAATCCAGATCAAAGAAGACGCTTCCGGAAAACTGGTGTGGGAATGCCCCAATTGCGGCAACCAGGACCAGAATAAACTGACGGTGGCCCGCAGGACCTGCGGCTATATCGGAACCCAGTTCTGGAACCAGGGCCGGACCCAGGAAATCCGCGACCGGGTGCTCCATTTATAAAAAACAGGCCCCTGCAAATAAATGCCCTGG
The DNA here is from genome assembly GCA_910584845.1 of uncultured Lachnospiraceae bacterium. Classification (GTDB taxonomy): domain Bacteria; phylum Bacillota; class Clostridia; order Lachnospirales; family Lachnospiraceae; genus Brotaphodocola. The sequence continues at coordinate 43,004 of CAJUDH010000022.1, read as the reverse complement.
CCTACGCCAGAAAGCCAAATGCCCCATGATAGGCCGTGGGGTATTTGGCCCTTTTAAACTTTATGGCCCTTACTGCCAATTCTAAAATAAGCCCTTCCCCTTTTTCCCTGAAAGTGATACAATATGCTCATGAAAAACAGACAGGAGTACCCAATATGGAACATGCCATGATCTTTCATGTCCTGGGAATCCAGGAAACGTCCGATGAAGCCGTGATCAAATCCGCATATTTGCGTCTTTTAAAAACTACCAACCCGGAGGATGACCCTGACGGGTTCAAGCGCCTTCGGGAAGCTTACGAAGGGGCTATTGCCTATGCCCGGAGCCCGAAAGAAGAACAGCAAGAAGATAAAACCGAAATCGGGCTGTGGATTAGCCAGGTAGATCAAGTCTATCAAGACATCCGTTTGCGCCAGCAGCCGGAACGGTGGAAAAAGCTGTTGTCCGACCCCCTTTGCGAAGACCTGGACACTTCTTTGCAGACGCGGGAAGCCATGATCGTATATCTGATGGACCACATCTACCTGCCCCAAACCATATGGAAGCTGTTGGATCAAACGTTTCAGCTTACCGAGGACCGTGAATTGTTAAGCCAGCAGTTCCCGGAAAATTTTTTGAACTACATGTATTATTACATAGAAAACCCGGAAGCTGTGGATCAAAGCCTGTTCCAGCCTATAGACGAAGGGCACATGGCCGCTGATGACTATATCCGCAACTATCTGGATGTGCGCCGGCAAATTAACTGGCGGAAACTGGAAGGGTGCAGCCAAAAGCTGGACAGCCTGGAAGCATTCGGGCTATACCACCCTTACGCCGATGTGGAACGGCTACGGATCCTGGCCATGGCTCTGGAAACCTTCCGGGAAAACGGGCAGCCCCAGGACGGGGGCGATACCGCCGTCATCCGTTCGGAAGCCGCCGCATCTGCCGCAAGCCTGGAGGGGGGCGGGGGGCCGGATCCCCTGCCTGGGGCACAGGATGAAGGCCTGCCTGCCCGTCTGGCCCGGGCTGCCCGGGATGGGGTGGCCCGGCTTTTGTCCCAGGCGCCGGAAAGCGTCCGGAAAGACGAATACGTCCGGCTTTATTGCGCTTACGCGCAATGGGCCATGGGCCAAAAAGAAGAAGCCGGTTGCCTCTGGCAAAAAATACTGGATCATATGCCCACCCATTACATGGCCAAGTTAGGCATGGCCCGCTATCGGATGGACAAAAAGGAATATTGTGAAGCCAAGGAACTGCTTTTGCAGCTTTTGGACAAAGACAACCAGGACGAAGAAGCCCTGGAGCTGATGAACGAAACCAATAGCGCCCTGATCCAGGAATACACAAAACGCTTGGACCAGCCGGAACTGGACGAGGCAAAACGAAAAGAAGATACCATCGAGCTTGGATGGTGCCTGTTTCAGTTGGAACGCCCGGAAGATGCCATTGCTTTGATGGAACCTTTTGAGCCGGATGAAGATACGGAATACTCTTATGTAAATCTATTTGGCCGGCTCCTTTACCGGGTGGACCGTTATAAAGATGCATTACCCCACTTGCTGCGTTGGCTGGACCTGATCCGCCAAACACAAGACGACGGTTCGGATGAAAACCGTAAAAGGATCTCCCGGGAATTCCAGGCCTGCCATTTGTTAAGCGGATGTTACTATGGCCTTGAGGACCGGGAACAGGCCCTTCACTATGTAGATACGGCCGCCTCCGCCGCCCAAAGCCTCCGGGACAAGCTGGCCGCTATGCAATATAAAGCATACTTGCTGTTCCAATACAAAGACTATGGCCATTGCATTGATGCCTGCGACCAGGTCATCCAGGAAGACAGCGAATACTACCCTGCCTACCTGCAGCGCCAGGAAGCCGCCTACGAACTCCATAAAGGCCAGCAGGTGGTAGACGACTACTATAACGCCATCCGCATTTATCCGGGGCATTACAAGCCTTATTTGCTGGCCGTCCGCGTATTTTTCTACCATGACCAGTTTAACGACGCCAAAAGCGTGCTGGACCGGGCCAGGGAAAACCAAGTGGAATTCAGCCCCTGCCTGCGGCTCTACGAGATCAAAGTCCTGCGGAACCTGGCCGACAACCGGTCTGACCGGAAAAAGCCCTTGGCGATTGCCGCCGAACTGATGGCAGAGCACCAAAACCCGGAGACCGATATTGAGGATTTGTCCGAGATCGAATACGAGACGGGCCTGCTCCACTGGGACAACAACGACCTGGACAAGGCTTTAGAGCATATGCAGGCCGCCATAGAAGAAAACCCGGAGCGCATGCAGTACCGCATGATCCGCGGCCATATTTACCTGGACCACGAAGAATATAAAAAAGCTTTGGCAGAGTATAACGCTGCCAAAGAACAATATTCCGACTCCCCGGTCCTCCATTATAACTGCGGCCTGTGCCAGGAAGCCCTGGGGATGAAAGCTTTGGCTATAGAATGTTATGAGGAGGCTTTGAAGCATCGGCGTACCCATCGGGAGGCCTGTGAAAAACTGGCCGATTTTTACCAGGACCGTTATCAGGACACTAATGACCCGAAAGATTTTGAAAAGGCCATCCAGTACATGGACCGGCAAATTGAAGCCCGCCCTACCTGCCATGACCTGGTGCACCGGGGATTGTTCTACATGCGCAACATGGACATCGAGAAAGCCATCGCCGATTTTGAGGAGGCGCTGAAATACGGCCCCGACGAATGGGTCATCTACAATAATATCGGCTGCTGTTTTGAGCGGCTCAACGATTACGAAAAAGCCATCGGCTACTTTATGCAGGCCCTGGAGCATTTGGGCGACAAAAAAAGCCTCCTGCCCTATAGCAACCTGGCTGACTGTTACGAAGCCCTGGGCGACTACCGCAAGTCCATCGAATGCTACGAAAAAAATCTGGAAATAGAGCCCGGCAACAAAAACACATTCAAAGAATTGGGGTTTTTATACCGGTATTTAGGGGATTATAAAACTGCCATCAGCTATTTTGAAAAAGACCCTGACAACGACAGTTACTACGCCCACATTGGCGACATCCAATATCTGCAAGGCCACACCTCCCGGGCGCTCCTTACTTATAAAAAAGGGGTATGGGCCGCCAAAAAGGAGCAAAGGGCCGACCGGTACAGCGACCTGGCTGCCTATTATAAGGATCAGCTGCTGGATCTAAAGAAAGCCGAAGCCTATTTTTTAAAGGCCTTGGCCATCGAAACCGAGGAAGATGAGCTCCATGAGATCGAGTGGGAACTGGCAACCGTCTGTTTCCGCATGAGGCAGTTTGGCCTCGCCAAAGCACATGCCCAAAAATCTTTTGCCCATTTTGCCAAGTCCAAGTGGAAAAGCGAAGAACTTTATCTCAACTACCGCCCCTACCGCCCTGCCCGGCTCATGCGCCACGCATGGCTCTATATCTGCCTGGGCGAGACAGAAAAAGGCTTAAGCTATTTCCACCAGATGTATGAATGCCGGCGCTGCAAACAATGCCGGCACAGGGAATGTTATGAAGGGTATTTATATCTGGGCATGTACTATGAAGCCATGGAGGACTACGAAAAAGCAGAAGAATACTATCAGAAGTCGATCCGGGCCAACCAACACGGCATTACGGCAAAAGCGACTTTGGAACATTTACTAGCAAAGAAAGGCAAATTATGATTATTGGAATCGACTTGGGAACCACCAATAGCCTGGTGGCTTACTTTACGGAAGACGGGCCGCGGATTATCCCCAACCGGCTCGGCAAGCACTTAACCCCGTCTGTGGTCAGCATGGATGAGGATGAGCAGATTTACGTGGGGGAATCGGCCATGGAACGGGGGCTTTTATACCCGGGCAGCACGGCCGCCGTTTTCAAAAGGGACATGGGCAGCAAAAAACAATTCCAGCTGCTTCACAAAACATTTTTGGCTGAAGAATTGTCGGCCCTGGTGTTGCGCACCCTGAAAGAAGACGCAGAAAGCTTTTTGGGCGAAACAGTGACCGAAGCAGTCATCAGCGTCCCTGCCTATTTTAACGACCAGCGCCGCAAGGCCACGAAACGGGCCGGGGAAATGGCCGGCCTCAAAGTGGAGCGGATCATCAGCGAACCCACCGCTGCCGCCATTGCTTATGGCCTTTACCAAAGCCACGACAACGCCCGGTTCCTGGTGTTTGACTTGGGGGGCGGCACTTTTGACGTGTCTATTTTGGAATTGTTTGACACGATCCTGGAGGTACGGGCCGTGGCCGGCGACAATTTCCTGGGAGGCGAAGATTTTACGGCCGTGCTGGAAACCATGTTTTTTGACAAGCACACGGATTTGGACCGGCTGTCCTTAAATGAAAAAACTTTGCGCCACATCCATAAACAGGCGGAATTGTGCAAATTAGGTTTTTCAGATAAACGCTCCTCCGCCATGCGCTGCAAAATCGACGAAAAACTGTACGAAATGGAAGTGGAGCTTTCCCAATATGAAGATGCCTGCAACGAACTGCTGGAGCGGATCCGCAAACCGGTAAAGCGCAGCTTGGCCGATGCCCACGTGCGCCTGTCCGACATTGACAAGGTGGTATTGGTAGGCGGGGCCACCAAAAGCCCGATCATCCGCCGCTTTGTCAGCAAACTTTTTAAAATGCTCCCCGACACCAATATTAACCCCGATGAAGCCGTAGCCCTGGGCGCCGCTATCCAAGGCGCCATGAAGGAGCGGAAAGATGCCATCAAAGAAGTGATCCTCACGGATGTATGCCCCTTTACCCTGGGTACTGAAGTGGTTCGGGAATGGGAAGAAAACCGCTATGAAAACGGGGTCTTCTGCCCCATCATCGACCGCAACACCGTTATCCCGGCCAGCCGCACGGAACGGCTCTACTCCGTCCGGGACAACCAAAACAAGATACGGGTCAATGTCCTCCAGGGGGAAAGCCGCTTTGCTGCCAACAATTTGTCCCTGGGAGAGCTGCTGATCGACATCCCTCCGGCCAAAGCCGGGCAGGAAGCCGTGGACGTCACCTACACCTACGACATCAACTCCCTGTTGGAAGTGGAGGTAAAGGTAGTTTCCACCCAAAAAGTAATGAAAAAAGTATTTTTCGGCAGGGATGTGGATATGACCCCGGAAGAGATAGAAGAACGCCTCAAAACCTTATCTTATTTGAAAATCCATCCCCGGGACCGGGAGGAAAACAAATATCTCCTGCTCCGCGGCGAGCGGGTTTATGAAGAAAGCCTGGGGGACGACCGGCTGTATGTGGAATCCGCCATACGAAAGTTTGAAAAAGCTTTAAACACTTACGACCAGGGGATCATCGAAGAAGCGAAAGAAGCATTTAAAGAATTTCTGGAAATGATGGAAGAGACATGATTTTCCAAAACATTCCAAAGGGCAGCCGCAAAACAGAAAACACCACGTTTTGCGGCTGCCTTTTTCTCTTTTTTCAATAGTATTTTTTTTCCATAGAGAACCCCCGCCCCCTGACTTCACTGACCCGGCTCACCACCAGGAAACTTTCTGGGTCGATGCTATGGATCAATTTCTCCACCTTTGGCAGTTCCCGGTTGGAAATTATGCTGAATATAACCTTGGTATCCAGGCGGAGATACCCGCTTTCACCGTGGAGCAACGTTACCCCCCGGTCTAGCTGGGTCAAAATTGCCTCCCGCACTTTTTCCGGGTAGCGGGTAACTACCTTCACTTCCGTACGGGACGTCCCAATCAGCATAAACTTGTCTAAAACCACGGTATATGTCAATACCAGCAAAATCCCATATAACAGTTTTTCCGGCGTACTCCAGAAAGCCTGGCACAGTAATATGCAAAAGTCAAATAGGTACAAACTTACTGACACCGGAATCCGAAAATACCGGTTTAGCACCAATGGTGGAATATCCATGCCCCCAGTAGACGCCCCTGCCCGGATTACCAGCCCCAAAGACGCCCCGATCCCAAGGCCGGAAAACAGGCTGCACAACAAAATATCCTGGGTAATAACCACATCGCCCAACAGACGGTTAAAAAATTCCAGTGCGGCCGGATATACAAAAGTGCTGATAACCGTAGTTACCGCAAAAGCTTTCCCTAACAGGAAATATCCGGTTACCAGCATAATTACGTTAAAGGCCAATACGAACAAAGGCACCGGCACCCCCAGCCCATGGTTCATCGCCAAGGCGATCCCGGTAGTCCCCCCTGTCACCAAACCTGCCGGAAGCAAGAACAATTTCACGGTCAGCGCATACATCCCGTTCCCTGCCGCCACCAGCCCCAACACCGCCAGTTTCTGCCATAATTTCCGACGCCTGTCCACATCCATGATACCCACAACCTCCTAAAATATAATCTGTGGCCGCCTTTCCCCTCTGTGGAAAGGCACATCCTGCCCCACTGGACCCTCCGCCTGCGGCGGGCCGCTTTCGCGCCGCAATCCCCTATGCCGCGGTACGCCCCCGCCCGGAAGGCTTTGGAGGGCCATAAAGTCCGACCGGGCGGGTGTTCCGGTAAAACAAAAAACACGCCTGCCAGGGATTTTCCCTGACAGACGTGGATCGAGGCATTTGCCTAATACATTATTGATTATACAAAAGCTTCTTTAAAAAATCAAGCAAATCTTTTTTAATAGATAAAACTGCCTGTTTTTTTCGTGTCTCCATGGACGATTTCATACCGGTGGGTGCCATGGCCGATTCCTTTTAGGGACACCTCATAGTTTCCGTCCCCTTTATTTGACAAGGCGCTGTCAAAAGGAATATCGTCAATTTTGACCGATAGCTGGTTGCCGTCTTTTTTCGTCTTGATCACCAAAGCAGCCGTAGTTTTCCCGTTGACTTTCTGGGTCTTTACAGACACGGAAATCGCATACATCGGCACCTCCGGAGTATCCTCCGGCGGGGCAGGCGGCTGCCAGCCTTTCCAAGGCTTATCGGAATCCGGCTGGCCTGGCTGGGTTTCCGGTTTGGTTTCCGGGGCAGACGTCTCTGGCGGAGGCGTATTCTCCTGGCCCGTGCTGACATTGGCAAGGTTTAAAACCCCGGAACCATAATAGGAATCCCATCCGCTGCTTCCCCGGTCATCACTTGCGTTTTGCAGTGCCTGCTTTACTGAAGCAGGGGTTGCGCCCATATCCGTCGCTTTCACCAAAGCCGCTGCCGCCGAAACGTAAGGCGCAGCCATGGAAGTCCCGCTCATGCTCACATAACCGCTCCGGCCCGCGCTTTTAATATTCACGCCAGGAGCGGCCAGGCTTACGTTGCTGCCATAGTTGGAAAAAGAAGCCTTTTGGTCGTTGGCATCCACGGCACTGACACAAATAACCCCGTTTACATGGGCAGGGCAGAACCGGTCGGTGCTGGCATTGTCGTTTCCGGCAGCGGCAACCACCACAATTCCGGCGTCCATGGCCTTTTGGATCACGGAATCCAGATAATGGGAGGACGACGGGTCATAACCCCCGAGGCTTAAATTAATCACGTTGGCCCCATGCTGCATCGCCCACTGGATACCGGCTGCAATAGTCAGGTTGGTCCCTTGCCCGTTGGCATCCAGCACCTGGATCGGCATGATCTGCACTTTAGTGCCCCGGGTGGAATCGGCAATAATGCCTGCCACATGGGTCCCATGGCCGTTGCCGTCTTCGGAACTGCCGCCGTTGTGCATCCCGGTCCCGGCCACCATACGGCCTGACAGGGCTTCATGGGAACTGGTAACGCCGGTGTCAATAACGGCCACGGTCACTGTGTTGCCGCGCTGCCCGTCCGACATACGGCCAATAAAATCGTCTGCCTTGATCCGGTCGGCGCCCCAGGACAAATGGCCGGAGCTGGCCGCCCTGAAACTGGTTGCAGAAAAGCTGTCGCATGCGGTCACAATGGAATCGGCCTCCACGCTGGTAACGCCGGCCATGGCCTTAATTTTCTCAAAAGCCGCCTTGGCCTGTTCGGCCTGTTCAAACTGCAGGATACAATATCCGTCTTCATCCAGCAAATACTGGGAAGCACCTATGGCCTTAGCAATGGAAGCGCCCAACTTGGTCTGGACAATCAGCCGTTTGGTAGAAAAATCCTGCCCGCCAGAACCCCCTGGCTTCACGGGTGAATAATTTCCGCTGTTCCAGGAATCGGCAATCATTTGGCGCAGTTTTGCATAATACGCTTCATAATCGGCCGCCTGGGCCTTCACAGGGGCGGCGCATATGCCGGATAAGGCCAGCACGCCGGATAACAGGCAACAAAGTAACTTTTTCATAAACTCTTTACTTCCTCCTTGATTGGTTTTCTATTTGTGTCACGTATCGGTTACGTTTCAAATATTATGAAATCAGTGTAGCAAAATTGGAAATTAATGTCAACCAGGTGGGAAATCATTTAAACAAACAGTAAGCTTTTAGTAAATATTTAGCACAATTTTACAAAAAAATAACAATTTTCTTAACCGGAAGCAACCCGGATACTTTTAAAGGCCCTGGGCTTATCCTTGTTGCGATGTTTTGATACATGCCAAAAACCTTTCCCCATATTTGTCGAATTTGAATTCGCCCACGCCGGATACCGACAACATTTCCTGCCTGGTTTTCGGCTTTACCACACACATGTGGGCCAGTGTTTTGTCAGAAAATACAATGTAAGGGGGCACTTTTTCTTCTTTCGCAATTTCTGACCGGAGGGCCCGTAATTTTTCGAACAGGCTATCTTCTTTTAATGTAAATCCCCCTTCCCCCGGCAGGCCTTTTCTGTTTTTCTTGTTCCTGGCCTGTGTTTCTTTTTCGGCCTTAGGGGGTTCTTTTGCCAGTTTCATCGTCAACTGCCTGCCGCCTTCCATGACCTCTTTTGATTTCACGGCCAACTTTACGATCGCATAGTCGTCATTGGTAACAGACAGGTACCCTTCCAACTGCAAGTAGTTGAATACCTGCCGGATCCGGTAAGTAGGCACCTGGCTTAGCACCCCATAATAAGGGTTTGTGTCCATCCCATAGCTTTTTATTTTGGCGGTAGTGGCCCCGTGGACCGTATCAATAATTACGGTTGCCCCATACCGCTGCCTGCTGCTCCCCACGCATCCGATCAGGGCCCTGGCGGCCTCTGTCACATCCGCCTGCTCAAACTGGGTCAGGCAATTGGAACAATTCCCGCAGTAATTGCTCCCGTATTCCCCGAAATATTTTAGTATGTAGTCCCTTAAGCAGTCCTTGGTGAAACAATAAAAAGTCATTTTTTTCAGCCGCCCTATGTCCCGCCCTCTTACAACCGCTTTGGCCGCGGCGTCCAGCTCCCCATTGTCCCGGTTATTGTCGATGAACAGCTGGTTGGTAACCACGTCCCTGCTGCTATAGTATAAAATACATTCCGCCGGTTCCCCGTCGCGCCCGGCACGCCCGGCTTCCTGATAGTAGGATTCGATATTTTTCGGCATCCCATAATGGAGCACAAACCTTACGTTCGACTTGTCAATCCCCATCCCAAAAGCGTTTGTGCTGACCATGACCGGCACCTTGTCATAGATAAAATCATCCTGGTTTTTCCTTCTCTCCTCTTCGCTTAAACCGGCATGGTACCGGGTTACGCAAAAACCGTCTGCCGTCAGACGCCCACAGGCCTCTTCCACCTGCTTGCGGGTCAGGCAATAAATAATGCCGCTGTCCTTTTTATGCCTCTCCAGATAATTTTTGACCGCAGCGTACCGGTCTTTTACCGTCATAACGCCAAAATACAGGTTGTTACGGTCAAACCCCGTGGTAACCACCATGGGGGCCTGCATCTGCAGCATATCAATGATGTCGTCCCTTACCTCCCTGGTAGCCGTAGCCGTAAACGCACTCACGACAGGGCGCTTTGGCAGCCTTTTGATAAACTCAGCGATTTTCAGGTATCCGGGCCTGAAATCCTGCCCCCATTGAGACACACAATGGGCCTCGTCTACCGCGACCATGGCGATATGGGATTGTAAGGCAAAATCCAAAAACCCTTCCGTAACCAGCCGTTCCGGCGCCACGTAAATAATGGGGTAACGCCCTTGTTTTGCATAGCCAAGAGCCTTATAATATTGGTTGGCGGTCAGGGAACTGTTTAAATAAGCAGCATGGACCCCGGCCTGGTTCAAACTCCCCACCTGGTCTTTCATTAGGGAAATCAGCGGAGAAACCACCAGGGTAACCCCTTCCATCATCAACGCCGGTATTTGGTAGCATAATGATTTCCCCGCCCCGGTAGGCATAATCCCCAAGGTATCCTTCCCCTCCAGGATATTGTCAATCAAAGATTCCTGTGCATTCCGGAAGGCGTCATACCCAAAATATTTTTTTAAGACCTCTTTTTTATCCACTTTTGCAATTCTGTCCTTTTCCTAGTGGCAGCCACGGGGGCCACTTATTGGTTGCTTTTCGCTAACCCCATACCTTCCATTAACACCCGCCTATCCTTAACATCACTTTCCCATAGTCCTCCGTCTTGTCCCTCATCATCCTAAGCCCCTGCCCCAGGCCCTCCAAAGGGAACCTGTGGGAAATTAATTTTTCCGGCCTGGCCTTTTTTTGGGCCAGCCGGTCAAGGGCATAATGCCAGTCGTCTTCCCGGCCGTGGTTGAAAGAAGAATTCCATGTCCCGGTTATGGCCAGCTGGTTGCGCAAAATTTTCCAGTATACCTCTTTTTTCCAGCGCATATCCGAATAGGGGTTGCCCACCAGGATAACCTGGCCGCCAGGCGCCCCGTTGTCTATTGCCTGGGCCGCCGTCTCTTCCTTCCCTACGCATTCAAAAAACAAATCAACGCCTTCCCCTCCGGTCTGCCCCTGAAGCCACGGCCCTACTGCCTGTGTCCGGCTGTCGCAAAAACATGCTTCCGGAAGGCCCATAGACGTTGCCGCCTGCCTCTGGAAGCCCTTATTCCCCACCACAAGGATTTTTCTGCCAAGAGGCTGCGCCTGCCCCTTGCCCCTGTCCAAGAGGAACATAAGGAGCAATAGGCCGATCGCCCCCAAGCCACAGACCGCCACCACACCGGAGCCGGAACCCCTGGCCCGCCTCATGGCATGGACGGCCACAGCCATAGGTTCCAGCATGGCCGCCGCTTCATAAGTCACGGTTGGGGGAATCTCAATAAGGTTTTCAACCGGCACCGCCACATACTGGGCAAAGCCCCCATGCCTGCGGGACCCTACATAACCGTAGTTCCTGCACATTTCATATTGTCCGCCCCTGCAGGGCCGGCAGGTTTTGCAGGGGATCAAAGGGAAGGCCCCCACGCGCTTCCCCTTCCATCCCTTTTCCACACCTTCGCCCACCGTTTCCACCACGCCGGCAAATTCATGCCCGGGGATGAGGGGATGGACGTGGGCCCCTGTCTGGTATATCCTGGGGATGTCCGACCCGCAGACGCCGGCCGCTTTCACCGCCACCAATACCTCGCCTCTACCCGGCGACGGCGTTTCCACCGTTTCCAGGCGTATGTCATTCACGCCATGCAATACCCATGCCTTCATGTTTCACCCCCATAAACCGCTCCAAATCTGCTTTCGTGGTAATCTTATAATTATTTTCGTCCCCCGGGATCATGGCAATATCCATGCCGGCCAGTATTGCCGGCTCTGTGGAGCCATTTATCTGCAAAATCTTATCCGGCAGCAGCCGCAGGTTTGCTTCGTAATATTTCCCCAGGCGAAACAGCTCCGGCGCCTGCCCGGCAAATACCTGGCTGCGCTTTAACAAAGAGGAAACCTTTTTGCCGTCTTCGCTGGTATAGACCGTATCCTTCATAGGCAAAACGGGGACCACGCCGTCATGGCCTTCGGCCGCCGCGAAGCAATGGGTAATCTGCTTTTCGGAAAGCAAAGGCCGGGCCGCGTCGTGGATCAGCACCCAGTCTTTGTCCTCCCCATAGGCCCGAATATCCTCCAGGCCATGGAGGATGGAAAGCTGGCGGTTCTCACCCGGCCGGGAAAAACCTTTCAGCTTGTTTTTCCAGCCGTGTTGGGCAATCCACCAGGCAATGGGCCCTTGCCAGGCCGGATCCGCCACCACTTGTATCCCGTCAATCCCTTTATGGAGAAATAGGCGCTCCAAAGCATATGCAATGACCGGCCGGCCCCCCACCTCGATATATTGTTTGGGGATGTCCAAGCCAAGCCGGGCGCCGGTACCGCCTGACAAAAGCAGCCCGATGTTCATTTGAAAGCTACCCTCATAAAGTTTTTCTTCCCCCGTTTCACCACCATCCCTTCCCCGGCAAAGTCTTCCTTGCCAAAATTGGCCTTAATATCCTTCACCTGGGCCCCGTTTATGGAAACGCCGCCTTGTTCCACATTCCGCCTGGCCTCGGAACGGGAAGCCGCCAGGCCGGATTTTTGCAGCACGGCCAGGATGTCAATCCTCCCGTCCGTAAAATCTTCCTCTTTTAGTAGGCAGGACGGCATGTCCTCCAAACTTCCCTGGCCGCTAAACAAAGCCCTGGCCGCTGCCTGGGCCTTTTTTGCCTCTTCCTCGCCATGGACCAGGTTTGTCAGTTCATAAGCCAGGATCTCCTTTGCCTGGTTCAGCTGGCTCCCTTCCCATTGGTCCATCTCGTCAATCTGCCCCAAAGGCAGGAAGGTCAAAAGGCGCAGGCATTTGAGCACATCCGCGTCGTCCACATTCCTCCAATATTGGTAAAACTCAAAAGGCGTGGTCTTTTCCGGATCCAGCCACAAAGCGCCCGACTGGGTCTTGCCCATTTTCTTCCCCTCAGAATTCAAAAGCAAGGTAATGGTCATGGCATGGGCATCTTTCCCCAATTTCCGGCGGATCAGCTCGGTGCCGCCTAACATGTTGCTCCACTGGTCATCGCCTCCAAACTGCATATTGCAGCCATATTTTTGGAACAACATATAAAAATCATAGCTCTGCATAATCATGTAGTTAAATTCCAGGAAGCTTAACCCCTTCTCCATCCGCTGCTTATAGCACTCGGCCCGCAGCATGTTGTTGACGGAAAAGCAAGACCCCACCTCCCGCAGCAGCTCCACATAGTTTAATTCCATGAGCCAGTCCGCATTATTGACCATCAATGCCTTCCCGTCGGAAAAGTCAATAAAACGGCTCATCTGTTTCTTAAAACAATCGCAGTTGTGCTGGATGGTTTCTTCCGTCATCATTTGGCGCATATCCGTCCGTCCGGAAGGGTCCCCCACCATGCCGGTGCCTCCGCCAATCAAAGCAATGGGTTTGTTCCCGGCCATCTGCAGGCGCTTCATCAGGCAAAGGGCCATAAAATGCCCTACGTGTAGGCTGTCTGCCGTAGGGTCAAAACCAATATAAAATACGGCTTTTCCTGCATTGACCATTTTTTTAATCTCTTCTTCATTGGTAACCTGGGCAATCAGCCCCCGGGCCACCAGTTCTTCATAACAATTCATCCCGTTTCTCCTCTCATTGATAAAGTATAAGGGGGCCTTGCTTTGCCTGATCCCCCGCCTATAGCGGGCCGCTTTCGCATCGCCATCCCTTTAGCCGCAGGTGCATCCCCGCAGGGCGTTTGGTATCCCAGGGCACGCGTCTTTGCAGGGCGTCCGGGCGCCATTGGGCAACGCTTTCCTGGTAAACCCAAAAAAGCCCCGCCCCCTGCTTGCGCAAAAGGGCGGGACTTGATCCCGCGTTACCACCTTTGTTCGTAAACGGCTCACGCCGCTTACCTCACCGGGCATCCGAAACATTCAAAACCAGGCGGTCCTTCGCCGGATCCTGTAATATCCTATGCCCCCACACGATAACGGGTGTGGAAAACCGTCGCAGCCTACTTAAAAACCCGTCCGGATAACCCGGCATCCGCAGGCTTTGTTCGGTGCGAGGCTCAAAGATGTATTCACAATCCGTCTTCCATGCGCCTCTCATCTGCCGGCTGCTTTCTGTATGGGGCCCGGATTGCTACTTTTTCCTATCATCGCCGATTTTATGGATTTGCCGGCGGCGCCCCCTATGCATTGGCATATCTATAATTGATAGCCTGCCAGGAAACGCCGCTGTCCTGATAGGGGAAATTATATATGCAGGCCCCCCGTTTGTCAAGCCCTGTTGCCGCCGGTTTTTAACGGGACTTGTAGCCGACGCCTTCCAGGCTCCGTTCCAAAATGCCTTTCATCTTTGCAATTAATATCCCGTAATTTGTCATAGCCACCTGCTGGCCCGCCGCCCTGCGCAGCCGGCCCTCCATCTCCTTACGGTTCAGCATACAGCCGCCGCAATGGACCACCAGCTGATAAGAAGATAGGTCCTCCGGAAATTCCGTCCCGGATACATGGGCAAAATCCAGGTTTTTCCGGGTGTATTCCCGAATCCAGCGGGGAAGCTTCACCGTGCCGATATCGTCGCATTGGCGATGGTGGGTACACCCCTCTGCCATCAATACCCGGTCCCCATCCTCAAGGCTATCCAACCGTTTTGCCCCTTCCACAGCCTGTTCCAGGCTTCCTTTATACCGGGCGAAAAGGATGGAAAAAGACGTCAGGGGCACCTCCTTTGGCGTGTCTTTTGCCACCTGCCCAAAAACCTGGCTGTCGGTAATCACGATCCTGGGCTTTTCCTTTAAGCTGCCCAAAGCCTCTGGCAGCCCCCAGTCCCGGGCCACCACGGCCACGGCCCCTACCTCCAGTATATCCCGGACCGCCTGTTGTTGAGGCAGGATGAGGCGGCCCTTTGGCGCTGCCTTGTCAATGGGCACAACCAATACCGCCAGGTCGCCGGGGGCCAATAAATCCCCCACCAGCCGCCGCCCCTCCTCTTTGGGGGAAAATTGGGCTATGGCTTCTTTCAGCTCATGGATCCCTTCCCCGGTTTTCGCGCTGACATAAAGGGCCGGGGCCTTATCTGTGTCTGGGCCAATCGCCCCTGTATGGGCCCCGCATTCCGGAACCGCCCCCGTTTCCTTTAAATCCGCCTTGTTGTATACAATCAAATAAGGGATCCCCCTGTCCCGGAACTGTTTCACCAGCCGTTCTTCCGGCTCGCCTATGCCTTCCAGCAAGTCCGCCACCAGTACCGCCACGTCAGCCTTCCCCAATACCTGGAGGCTCTTCTTTACCCGCAATTCCCCCAGGCCGCCGCCATCGTCGATCCCCGGTGTATCCATCATCACTACCGGCCCCATGGGGGGCAGCTCCATAGACTTAAACACCGGGTCGGTGGTAGTCCCCTTCACCTCAGACACCACCGACAGCTCCTGGCCGGTAACTTTATTGATTATGCTGGATTTTCCGGCATTCCTCCTGCCAAAAAAGCCGATGTGTACCCTCTCGGACACAGGCGTTTGATTCATTCCCATAACATCCCCTCCCGTCAGAACCGGAAATCCCGTTTTCCGCCTTCTATGCCCTCTAAATGCCCCTTGGCCAGGCGCAGCACTTTTTCGTTGGTAATATGGGCCAGTTCTTTTTCAATCAACGCTTCCCCCAGCCGCCGGGTATCTTCCGACCCATAGTCCATCAAATATTCCTTCAAAGTCATCAGCGCGTTGGGGTGGCAGCAGTTGACAATCTGCCCTGTTTTGCATAGGGACATAAACCGGTCCCCCGTCCTCCCCTCGCGGTAGCAGGCCGTGCAAAAACTGGGGATGTAGCCCAGCCGCATAAGCCAATTGACCACCTGGTCCAAAGTGCGTTTATCGCTGACGTCAAATTGTTCGGAGCATTCGTCTTCCGGCTCAGGTTTTGCATAGCCGCCCACGCTGGTGCAAGACCCCCCGCTTATCTGGGATATACCCAGCTTTAAAACCCGCTCCCGGCAGGCCTGGTTCTCCCTGGTAGAAATAATCATCCCTGTATAAGGGACTGCAATCCGGATACAGGCTATCAATTTGGCAAAAATATCGTCGTCGATCCCGTTGTCGAACACGGAAGGGTCAATATCGTCGGCCCGCTTGATCCGTGGGACGCTAATGGTATGGGGCCCCACGCCAAATGCCGCCTCCAGGTGTTCTGCGTGCATTAAAAGCCCGGCAAACTCATAGCGGTAACGCTCCAGCCCAAACAAAACGCCTAGGCCCACGTCGTCAATCCCCCCTTCCATGGCCCGGTCCATGGCTTCCGTGTGGTAAACATAATCATGCTTGGGGCCGGTAGGGTGCAGCTTGACATAACTTTCCTTATGGTAAGTCTCCTGAAACAAAATATAAGTCCCGATCCCGGCATCTTTTAATTTCCGGTAATTCTCCACTGTGGTTGCGGCAATATTCACATTCACCCGGCGTATGGCGCCGTTTTTATGTTGGATGCCATAGATGGTGCCAATACACTCCAAAATATATTCAATCGGGTTGTTTACCGGATCCTCCCCTGCCTCTAAAGCCAGCCGTTTATGCCCCATATCCTGTAAGGCAATGACTTCCCTGCGGACTTCCTCCTGGGTCAGCTTTTTTCTGGCAATATGCTTGTTTTTCTGATGGTAAGGGCAGTACACGCAGCCGTTGACGCAATAATTAGACAAATACAAAGGCGCAAACATCACAATCCGGTTGCCGTAAAAATCCTTTTTTAACTGCTGGGCCAGTGCTTCCAGCTGCCGGTTACAATCCTCCAGCTCACAATCCAGCAGCACCAGCGCCTCCCGGTGGCTTAGGCCTTTCCGAAGCTTAGCTTTCTCTAAAATCCCCTCCACCAGCCGCCGGTTCCTCCGGTTCTCCCATCCATATGCTAAAGCCTCTTCAATCTCCTGATGGTTGATAAACTCCTCCGCCCGTCTTGATGCCGGGTCATACTTTATCTGCTCCATACGTTATTTAGCCGCGGCTTTTCCTGCGCCGCGTTTTCCCTTCTCCTCCAGATCGGCTTTCCTTTCTGTCGGTATTTTAATGGGTTTCTATCTGTCCGCGGGGTCCCCGCCCTCTCGGGCTGTTTTGTATATGGTTATAGAAAAGAAGCCTGCTACGCAGGGTCCTCCGCCTGCGGCGGGCCGCTTTAGCGGCATGGCCCCTTTCCGCCACAGTGCGGTCCTGCCCGGAGGGCTTTTGTTTTAGGGCGCACTTTCCTACCGAGAAACAAAGGATCCAATGAACCGGATCCTTGCGCCGGAGCGCGTCTGCGCCAGCAGACATTTCCTTTAGGCGAAAAGTGCGCATCCGCCGGAGGTTTTTGCTTTATCGGGCACAATTTCCTATAAAGCAAAAAAAGCACCCGGAAAGGTGCATAGCAAAAAAAGAAGCCTTGGCGGCATAACCGCCCGTCCCCTTTTTGGATCCCCTTCCATGTCAGAAGGCCCCTCCCGCCCATCCCTGTCCGGGCCATAGGCGCGGCGAAAGCCATTCTTCTATGTCAGCAAATAAAAACTTATCTATCAGTTTACTATATCTAAGAAATTTTGTCTATAAAAATTATAATTTCACCATAAATTTTTCCTTCTGGCCCGTATCGTTTATAAAAGGCACATCCATTTTAGACCAAGGGAGGTTTCTATGAAAAATAACAAGATGAAAAAATGTTTCACTTCCGTTTTTTTGGCCATAGCCGTAATCGGGGTTTCCGGTATGGCCATTGCCTGTGGCGGGAACTTCAAATCCTCCGGGGGCGGCACTTATGCAGAAACCGCTGCCGCTTCCATGTGGCAAAACCGTTCTAGCGATGCCGCGCCTGCTGCCGCCATGCCGGTTCCCTTAGGGGAAGAGGGGGCTGCAGAGGTAGCCAAAGAAGATGCCCTTTCCTATGATATGGGCGGGGGAGATACTGCTTTTGCCGCCTCCCAGACCCAGGAACCCGCCGGCCCGGTGGCCGATGCCAACCGCAAATTAATCCGGACCATCCACTTAAACGTGGAAACCACAGAATTTGACAAACTGTTGGCCGGCATCCGCCAGTCGGCCACGGAAACCGGCGGCTATATAGAGCAATCCGAAATTTCCGGCAGCAGCATTTCCTCCTCCCAGCCGGGAAGGCGCTATGCCTACCTGGCCGTGAGGATACCATCCGCCCACCTGGACCCGTTCCTATCCCAGATCAATGAACAAAGCAACGTAACCAACCGGTCAGAAAGCATCGAGGACGTCACTTTACAATACTCTGACATTGAGAGCCGCAAAAAAACTTTGGCCGTTGAACAGGAACGGTTATGGGCCCTGTTGGAAAAGGCCGATACCCTGGAAGCCGTCATCGCCTTGGAAGAACGGCTGTCGGAAATCCGGTACGAGTTGGAATCCTTTGAATCCCAGCTCCGCCTTTATGATAACCAGGTGGACTACAGCACCGTATATCTTAATATAGACGAAGTACGGGTATTTACCCCCACCACCCCGGATTCCGTGACAACCCGTATCCAAAAAGGCTTTACCCGGAATTTGGAAGGCGTAGTCAACGGCCTGGTCAACTTCACCGTCTGGCTGCTCTCCAGCCTTCCCACCTTAATCCTTTTGGCGGCAATTTTGGCCCTTATAGGTATCATTGCCAGGCTACTGTACCGGTTCATAAAAAAGGCCATCCATAAGGCCCTTCCCCAGAAAACAGGGGAACCAAAGCCGCCGGCCGCCGCTGCCACCCCGCCTGCGCAGCAACAGCCGCCACAGGAAAAGCCATAAGGCTGCAAAAGGTTACGGGGTAGCCTTTACCCATTGGGGTGGCGGGCCTGCCCATCGCCTTTGCAGGCAACAAAGCCGCCGCGGCCATGTCCGGTTGAACATAAATGCGGCGGCTTCGTTTTTCGCCGGCCAAACCTTGAAGCCAGGCCGGAAAATTAACGGTTTCCATACCCTAACATTTATGGTAAAATAAACAGGACGTCAAAGCCCTGTCCAGCCTCCGGCTTTTGGGCCGACGCGCAATGCCCTGCCCCAGGCCGGAAAACAGCTGCCTAGGCTGTGTCCGCCGCCAAAACCGGAGGCAAAATACAAGGAGAAAGACTATGAATATCGAAATACGCGCTTCAAAAGAACAAGATTTACCGGAAATGGTAAAAATTTGGAATGAGGTTGTGGAAGAAGGCGTCGCTTTTCCCCAAGAGGAATTTCTAACTTTACAAACAGGAAAACAGTTTTTTGGTTCCCAAACTTATAATGGCGTGGCTGTGGATATGGACACCGGAGCTATCTGCGGGCTATATATTCTGCACCCCAACAACATCGGCCGGTGCGGCCATATCGCCAATGCCAGCTACGCCGTTTCCTCGGCATGCCGGGGGCTGCATATCGGAGAAAAACTGGTTGCCGATTGCTTGATTCAAGGGAAAAACCATGGCTTTTCCCTGCTGCAGTTCAATGCAGTGGTAGCCACCAACATCCATGCGCGCCATCTGTACGAGCGCCTGGGCTTCATACCCTTAGGCATCATCCCCAAAGGCTTTCGCATGAAAGACGGGCATTATGAAGACATCTGCCCTTATTATCGTGAATTATAGGCTCGCTTAACGGATAAAATCCGTCGGCGCCATAGCCTCTTTTTCCGGTATGCCATACGTTTCTTTCCCCAATGCAATACTTTTCATTAAAAAAGCCATATTACGGGCAAGGGTGCGCATCATCTGCAGGCCCTCCGTGTCCTGTTTTGCCTCCCCGGGCAGCCGTCCGTGGATGCCGTTCCAATATTGGCCGGAAGCGATGGGCATTCCCGAAATGCCAAAAAATTTATTGAGTTCATCGTAGGTAGCCGTAAGCCCTCCCCTCCTTGCTGCTGCCACCGCCGCGCCTACTTTCATCGTCTTGTCAAACCGGGTACTGTAGAAAAGCCTGGTCAGAAAGGCGATTAAGGTGGCATTGGCAGAAGCATAATACACAGGGCTTCCAACCACAAGCCCGTCACATCCTTCAAATTTTACCGCCGCCTCATTTACTATGTCGTCCATCACACATTTCCCCCTTTCGCGGCAACTGTTGCAACAGACGCATCCCCGGATGTTTTTGTTTCCTACGTGCAGGATTTCCGTTTCTATGCCTTCCCTGGCAAAAACCTGTTCCATTTCCTGCAAGGCAATGGAAGTATTCCCCTTTGCCCTGGGGCTCCCGTTAATCATCAATACTTTCATATTTTTCTGCCTCCTTTTCCAAACCACAAACCAATTGTAGCTATTTTGCCATACCTTTTTTGCCACGCCTCCGCCTTTTTACGTTTCATGGCACTGGCGGATATGGGCAGTGCCAGACCCTACTCTTTGATAAAATGGCTGTCCCTTTCCGGGATCCCGCCCTCACTACATTCATATCGTTCTACCTTCATATGCAGGCCATACTTTATCCGGAGCCCTGCAATCTTTTCCATCATCCAAGACCCATGGTGTATGTCAATCGCTTCTTGGCTTTCCCAGCAGTCAATCAGCAATACGGTTTCCGGGTCTGCCATAGGGAAAAAATAGTCATACCGCAAATTTCCGGCCTCCTCGCGGATTGCCCGGGCAGTCCCGCTGCGTTCCATTTCTTCCGCAAATTTCCTCGCATTCCCGTTCGTCCCTGTGTAATATATATTTACCATTATGCTCATATTTGGCCTTCTTCCTTTCCCCTTTTTCATCCCATATCTTGTAGCCGGAAGCATCCGTTTCATCCGTCCGCCCCCCGATATGGATGCCCTGCCTGTATTCCCTTATATTTTCCCGTTTTCATCTGGCGGCACACCCGCCTATATCCTTTAATATTTTTTTACCAGTTGTGAAATCAAAGCCCTGCAAGTATTCATTTGGATACAGGCATAGAAATCTTCGGTTACTTCTTTCCCTTTCCCAACCGTTGTCGCATTATTTGCATCTTCCTCCGTTTCCTAAAGGACAAAGTCCGTCCAAACGTTGCCTTGCAGATAATGTTCCCAAGAGATAAAACCGTCCGCTTTTGAAATCACCTCATCGTGCAGCTTTTGTGTCCGTTCCATAAATTGTCCCTTACTCACATTTTTCTTGAGTTTATACGAAAAAATCCATGCTGTTTTTGCCATGCGCAGTCCTCCATCCACCCGTTTTACGGCAGGGCTTGTCCTATAAAAGCTACATTAGATATTATACTTTATTATGGCCCCTTTTGCTACCCTTTATGGATACTAATTTTTCCGCGGGCCCCCTGGGATCCCGCCCGGCGCGTCTGCAGCACAGCTTTTTAACCGATGTGGACGGTCCGGCAAAATTGTAGTAGAATAGAGAAAAGGGCCTGGCTAAAAGGCAAGGAAACGGCAACCCTCTCCCGTCCGCCTATGGGTATCCGGCGGCGGGCAATGGCAGGGGCCTGTTTTAGCCATAGGCCGGGAAGGGGTAACGGATATGAAAAATATTTTTGTAGAAGGCATCCAAGGGATGGGGAAATCCACGCTGGTAAATAGCCTTTCCACTGCAATTCCAAAACTCCACGTCTGCCGGGAGGGCGATTATTCGCCGGTCGATTTGGCATGGTGTACCTGGATGACCAAAAAGGAATACGAAGCCGTGTTACACTATTATAAGCCGGTTCAGGAAGAGATCCTAAAAAATACCGTTAGGAACCGGGATCATTTTATTATTTCTTATACCAAAATAATTACCGATATTCCGGGTTTCCATAAAGAATTGGAAAAATATGAAGTATATAACGGGAAAAAAACTTTTCAAGATTTGAAAAGGCTTATTTTCTCAAGATACCGTGATTTTTCAGGGACAGGATATGTGTTTGAATGCGCCTTTTTTCAAAATATCCTTGAAACTTTCATGCTATATTATTTATTGGATGACGAAAAAATAATAGAATTTTATCGTGAGCTTTATCGCGTTATTGATAAAAAACAATTTCTTTTGCTCTATCTTTACAGCGATAAACTGGAAGAAAATATCCATGTCATAAAACAAGAGCGTTGCGACCAATCCGGGAATGCGTTCTGGTATCCCCTGATGCTCGAATATTTGGCCCGTTCGCCCTATGGAGAAAAATATGGATGTAATACTTTTGAAGATATGGTATCCCATTTCAAGCATAGGCAACAATTAGAATTGCGCATCATAAAAGAAATCATCGGTGGCCAGGCCATGATACTCCCCGCAAAAGAATGGAAAACCGATAAAATTCTATCCCGGATCTGTTAGCATTTTCCCATATTTTCCTGACCCTATTGTTTGTATTTGTGAATTTATTTCCTGCTATAAAACGCAAAGCGGAACAGCCGTCAGGCTGCCCCGCCTTTTTACGGCGCCTTTGCGCCTTCCTGAAACAATTGCAGGTTAGGATGAAAGGGGCCCTTTATGGGCGCAGATATTTCTCAACAATGGGAGTATATTCCTCCTTCCAATCTTCAATTTCAAGCTGCAGCGGGTTGGACAAATCAAGGCTGAAAATGCCCATAATGGATTTCGCGTCAATGATATATTTCCCCACACAGAGAAGTACATCCCCATCCATCTGGCTCATATCTCTGACAAAAGCTTTCACCTGATCTACCGAACCAAGCAGCACGGGAAATGTTTTCGTTACCTTAGCTTTCCCCTGGCCCTGCCTGCAACCAGAAATCAAACGCTGGATTTCTTCCCGGTCCGGCATAGACCGGAGCGCCCCTTTGCGGGTGGTAACAATCGAAGCGGCCCCATTGGCAAATAAAAGCATCTCTTCCAAATCCGCTTCTGTCAAATGGTCCAGTCCATGGTCCAGCACAAAACTTAATGCACTGGCGCAAAAAGCGTCCCCGGCGCCTGTTGTATCCACGGCCTTGCCATTCAAAAACGGTTTCCCCCAAACCTTCTTGCCCAGATAATATGCGATGCTGCCCTGGCTCCCTAAAGTTACATGGATAAGCTTTGCTTTTGACCTTTCCCTGATTGCCTGTACCCCTTCATCATAGTTTTCCCTTCCCGTCAGCCATTTTATTTCATTATCTGCAATCTTTAAAATATCACATTCCCCAATTCCGTACCAAATGGCAGCCCTGGATTTGTCTTCATTTTCCCACAACGGTTCCCTATAATTCGGGTCAAAAGAAACTATTTTCCCCATTTTTTTCGCATAGGCAACGGCAGCTTTCGTCGCCGTTGCCGCCGGCTCATCCGTAAGGGATAGGGATCCAAAATGAAAGGCCCTGCATCCTTCTATGAGGTTTTTGTTTACTTCCTTTTCTGTCAGCATAATGTCGGCACCCGGCTTTCTATAAAACGAAAAATCCCGGTCGCCGTCTGCCAGGGTATGGACCAGCGCCAATGTGGTATTCACATTTTGGCTGTACATCAGCCCTTCATCCCCAATCCCTAATCCCCGGATAGCCTCGCCTAACATCCTGCCGAAATAGTCATCCCCCACTTTGCCGATAAAAGCAGTTGAATAGCCAAGGCGCGCCAGCATTGCCAATACATTGCATGGCGCCCCGCCTGGGTTGGCTTCGAATACGGGGTTTTCTTTTGTGCTTCCGTTTTGAATAAAATCAACCAACAGTTCCCCCAATGCAACAACGTCATACATGGTTTCTGCCCCCCTTCCGTTCCTGGATTTCCTGCACAATCTTATTATAAGCCTTCTTGTTCAGGCGGTAAAAATATAAGACCGCTGCGGTCACGATCCACAAGACGCCCGGAACGGTTGTAAAAGAATGTTTAATCACCGCAACCACCGCCGGGTTCTGCTGCTGGTTCGCAATATACCCCATACTGCCCAGGACGCCGGCCAGGGCAGAAGTCCCTATGGCCATCCCGATCTTATTGCCTAAGGAGATAAACGCATACTGGAAACCGTCATTGCGCAGGCCCGTTTTCCACTCCCCGTATTCCACACAATCCGGCACAATGGCATAGATTGCCGTGTTAAATCCGGAAAAGAAAAACTGTGACAGGCATGAAAACAGATAAAACGGAACCGGGCTTGCCCCTGCCGTAAAAAAGTACATACAAAACATGCTTACCCCTGTCAGTAGCGCAAAGATCGACGCGGAACGCCCTTTATTATTGGTCAGGCGGAAAACCGGCGGGAAACAGGCGGCGCCGATAATGGAAGGAAGGATAATGAAAAGGGAGTATGTACTAAATAGTGCTTGATTTCCTTCCACATAAGTAAAATAATAAAGCGCATCTGCATTTCTTCCATAAAGTGTGACCCCAAACAAGAACTGCCCGGCCACGGCAATCATATAAGGCTTATTTTTTACGACGGAAGCCAACTGCACACGTAAGGACGTTTTCTTCTTTTCCGGCGCCTCCACCACTTCTTTGGTTTTTGCAAAGCAAAAAATATGGCAGGCCGCAAAAATACACCCATAGATAACAGCAATCAAAAGGTAGCCTTTTTTATCATCTCCCCCGCCCAGCGCCGCAATCAAAGGGACGGTGATAATATTAATGATGCCGATCGCAATCATAGCGCTAACCGAACGGAAGGTATTAATCTTTGCCCGCTCTTCAATATTCTGTGTCATGGCGCCGCATAAAGTGCCATAAGGGATATTGACGCAAGTGTATCCCAGCACCAGGATACAGTAGGTAACCGCCATGTAAACAATCTTTGCCGTGGACGGCCAATTGGGATGGGCCCAAAATGTCAACGTCAATACCAGTGCAGTCAACGGCGCAGCAATGAAAAGCCAGGGGCGGTACCTTCCCCATTTTGTATGGGTCTTATCACTAAGCCCCCCGATTACCGGGTCATTGACGGCGTCCCAGAACCTGGAAAACAGCATCAGCCCTGCAACTGCCCCCATACCGATCCCAAAAACATCGGTATAAAAAATCATCAGGAAATTGCCAACAAACATCCAACTGAAATTACACCCCACATCTCCCATGCCATAGGCGATCTTACTGATCAATGGCACCTTTACATCCGTATCCTTCTGCCCCATTGCCGGCCTCCTTATAAATATTGGCTGAATTCGACCTTCTCTTTGTTCGGTTCCAGAACGGTAAAAAACTTTACCCCGTTTTCCCAGAATGGCAAAAACCGGATCTTTGTATCCAACATGGGGAAGCCTTTTTCTTTTGCCATCCGAAATACTTCTTCTATATCCGTTACATTCAGTGCAATGTGGTCCAGCGCGCCCGGCACCATTGCCGCTTGCTTATTCTCATAAGATTCTATGGTAACGTCCCCCAGCCGTAAAAATGTTACTTCCTCCCCTGCTTCCGGGTTCACCGTCCGCAATACGGTTTGAAATCCCAGTACCTTGTAAAAATCAATGGTTTTTTCCATATCATCCGTTGGGACCCCAATATGCTGCAGCCCCGTAATCCATTTCCGAAAATTATTTTCCATATATAACCTCCATCCTGCACGTGCCCCCGGCATAGCGTGCCCCTCTGACGCGGTGCCCACCCGAAGTAAAATGTTTTCATATATCCAATTCATTTTACATATCGCGGCCCCGGAAGAAAACCGTCCAGCGCTTTCTTCCGGAGCCATGGTATGAGGCTTTTCCCGCCTGGTACCATCAATCTGCAATACGGATCACGGCCTTTACAATGTCGGCCTTATTATTTACACTATAATCCATAGCTTTCTGAACCTCGTCAAGCCCGAATACATCCGTGACAATCCCTTTCAGGTTCACTTTACCTGCCGCTACGGCATCAATGGCCATAGGATAAATATGGCGGTAGCGGAATACGGTCTTGAAAGTCAGCTCTTTATCCAAGGCCAGGCTCATAGGAAGGGTCATCTCCCCGGTTTTGCTGTAACCTACCAGCACAATGGTTGCGCCTTTTTTCGTCATATGTATCGTCTGGACCGTAGTGGCCTGGGTACCTGCCGTTTCTACGGCAAGGTCACATCCCCTTCCGCCTGTCAGTTTCTTTACTTCCTCCACCGCATCTGCCTGGCTTGCGTTGATGACCCCGTCTGCACCCAGCTCCAATGCTTTCTTGAGGCGTTTTTCCATAATATCCACTACATATACCCGGGATACCCCCATAGCCTTTAATGCCATCATTGTCACAAGGCCGATACAGCCCGCCCCCATGACCACTGCCGTCTGGCCTGCCTTTGCCCCTCCTTGCATGGCTGCATGGAAACCGACAGCCAAAGGCTCGATCAGGGCGCCTTCCATCGTGCCCACATTATCGGGCAGTTTAAAACAAAGCCCTGCTTCATGGGCTACATATTCCTGGAATACGCCGTCAACGGGAGGTGTTGCGAAAAACACCACATCCGGGCAGAGGTTATAGTTCCCGGTTTTACAAAATTCACAATGCCCACAGGTTTTTCCCGGCTCCAGCGCAACCCGGTCCCCAACCTTCAGATGCTTTACATCCTTGCCTACTTCCACCACGGTCCCCCCCGGTTCATGCCCAAGGACAAAGGGCGGCTTTACTATATAATCCCCAATGGCCCCGGTTTCGTAGTAATGGAGGTCGCTGCCGCAGATACCCACATATTCTAATTTTACCAGCACCTCATGGTCTTTGGGCACAGGGATTTCCCTCTCTTCCAATCCCATCTTGCCGATCCCCAACATAACTGCAGTTTTCATCTTTCCTTCCATGATAAATACCTCTCTTTCTTTTTTACTTTATAATATACTTTATTAAATAGTTTTATTATGTATCTCATTATATGCCCCTTTCATAATTTTGTCAATATAAAATTAAAATTCTGATCCGTTTCGTGATTTCGCTTAATTTCAGGTTCTCTTTTTGGTACTATTGCCAAATAAAAGGGCTGGAAAACCAGCCTTTCACCAGAGTGCGGCTGTGGCTGCCGCCGCCCCCATTCCGGCGCCGCGTAGGCCTGGCAGGGCGTTTTGTTTTAACGGACATGGTTTCCTGTGGGCTCCTTGCAATTTCGGCATTGCAACGCCCGGTGCATGGCCTTTCCTTATCGCTGCCGGGCAGCTTTTCCACTCAAATAAAAAAAGCTAGGGCGCAAATTCCTATAAAGCAAAAAAAGAGACCCCGTTTCCGGAATCTCTCAACCTTTAAGGGCGGCCAGGCAAGCCTGCCTGCCGCCAAACCGTGATAAAATGTGCCTGGACATCTTTGGCTGCCTGTGCACCTCCTTTACCACAGGCCAAAAATGGGGACAAGCCTCTGGCAAAAGGCGGCCTTCAAAGGCGCCCCGGCCTCTGGCCCTTATGTTATACCTGTTCTATAAATAATTCGATAATTTTTAGGGAAGCCCCCAATGCGGCCGCCCCTGTCTTGTGGCTGCAGGCCCTGACAAATGAACCGCCTTCTGCAAACGT
Organism: uncultured Lachnospiraceae bacterium; assembly: GCA_910584845.1. Taxonomy (GTDB): domain Bacteria; phylum Bacillota; class Clostridia; order Lachnospirales; family Lachnospiraceae; genus Brotaphodocola. The sequence continues at coordinate 15,999 of CAJUDH010000022.1, read as the reverse complement.
ATTCCTTTCTGATACCTTATCCCGCACGTCCTGAATAAATTCCCCCATGCAGCTTCCCACATATCCCCCAAGAACAATATCACAGTCCAAAACCATATGGATATTATTCACTGCAATGGCCAGATAAGATGTATACTTATCCCAAAGCCCGGCTGCCTTATCATCCCCCTGCCTTAGCCTTTCAAAAAAATCTTCCAGTTTCCCGTCTGTCAGGCATTTTGCCGAACCATAGGCATCCAGGCACCCCTGCTTTCCACAATAGCAAACCGCCCCGTCCGGGACAACCGTCATGTGCCCGACTTCCCCGCACCGGAAATTTTCCCCCTGTTCCAGCCCGCCGTTACGGTAAACCGCCCCACCTACGGTATTGCTCAAAGACAAATAAAAAAAACGTTCCATACGGTCCGACTGGATCCCTTCTGCATAAGCCCCCGCATTGGCGTCATTCAGAAAATAACAAGGATAGGCGAAAAAACGGCTGACCTGGGAAAACGGCAGGCACTTCACCCCCAGTATATGGGAATCCGCAACCATCTCTTCTTTTAAATCAATAATCCCGGGAAATGATATTCCAATCCCCAAAACGCCTTTCCGCCCACAGCCACATCCGTCAAGGAAGCTTTCCAGCTTTTGGTCCACTTCCTGGTAATAATAACCCTCCGGGGCATAGGGAAGGAATATCCGTTCATATTTTAGGATCTTGCCGGTCAACTGGGTAAGCACCAGGCTGATATGGTTTTTCGTAATATCCAGCCCTACCGCCTTCCCTGCATCCTCGGACACCGCCAGGGCTTTCGCCCTTCTTCCCCCGGTGGACTGAAGCTCCCCTTTTTCTTCTACAAGCCCTTTCTCGATCAGTTCTTTGGTTATTTGTGTCGTTGTTGGCAGACTCAATTTTAAGGCATAGGAAATATCCGGATTTGACACCATTCCGTTTTTGCACAGGTACCGGAAAACGTCATTTCTGTTTTTCCTCTTCACTTCCATGTTGGTAATCTTTTTTTTATCCATTCTGTCCCCCAAACTTTATAAAAGTATTTTTTTAAGTATAGCATATTACACGGCCAACAGCAATCCTGGCCCCTTGGTTTCCTATGAAACGGTTACCGGTTGACACACAAAAGCGCCGCCAAAAACAGAGGCTGCGCTTTTGTACATATGGATGTTGTCCTGCAATATAGAAATTCTAACTGGCTGTTTGCCCGATAAAAATGAAACCGGTATTATCACACAGGGCGCCTGTTCCGGAACGGGGAGGCAATTGTCAGAAAAGTTCTGATTCCGGATGGTTCCGCTTGTTTGTGGCAAGCGGTTCCCTTCTTCCCCAACCCGGCAGATACCGTTTCTTCCGGCAGACCGCCATGGTTTTCAACCCCTGCGTTGGCCCTTTTGTTTTTTATATTACAATACCTATTTCAGCTTTATATAAATACCAATAAAGCAAGTATATGGCCGGATGGTTGTTTCAAAATATTTCCTGTCGCTGCGGGAAAACTCATTATCTGCCGCAAGCCATTCACTCCATGCCTCTCTAAAACAGCCCATTTCCCACGTTTTCACGGATTCTATTCTATCATGGCTGCCAATAAGCCTCCTCCATTGTTCCTGGGATTGGAACATATACGCTTCATCACCCAGCCAGCCAGAAAGAAGTTCCTCGGCACGGCCCGCATACTCGTCTTTCAGGCCGGGGATGCCAATTAAGGCCTCCCCGCCGTCTTTCATAAACGGAAGGACCTTCTCCTGAAAGAACCCCTCATGGCCTGCAAAGTAATGATAAGAGTCAATACTGACCAGGGCATGAAATAGCTTTTTTTCAAAATGAAGATCATTCGCATCTTCGCAAACCGGCAGAACCTGTTCGCTAACCCCCCATTGGGCAAACCGCCTCCCATTCTCGTTTGCACTTACCCATAAGTCGTTTGCATAAACCTTGGCTCCGGTTTCTTTCGCAATTACAAGGCTTGTTAATCCCGTCCCACATCCCAAGTCAAGAATCCGTCTATCCGTGGCAAACCGCAAAGGGTGCCTTTCTAATAGTTCTGCTAAAACCCTGACACTATTTGGCCCCATCATCGTTTCTTCTGAAATATACCTTTGATAGCTGCTAATATCCAAACATTTTACCTCCTTTAAATTCAAAATTATTAACTCTCTATTTTCTATTTGGTTTCCTTTTAATCCTCAATAACCGGATAAAATCATCGAACAGAGAAGTATCTTTTGGCTCAAACATCATCCATTTCCCATCGTGGTACGTTTGTGTTTCGTCATAAACCCTTTTAACATCTTCCGCGTAATTCTCTCTGTCTGTTTCAAACTTTAACCGTTCCCCTTTCCCTAAAATAACCATAAACCCTATCTTGTTTTCTTTTGCATATAATGCACACAGCGTTTTACCGCCCCGGCGGTATTTATATTCATATTTCCATGCTTTCCCGCCTTTCCCCCACAAACTAATGCTAGAGCAAATACTAGGAAATAAGCAAATATTAAAATTTGAAATGCAAAATAAGGCCTTACTATATTTATAATTCTGTTTCCTATATAAAAATTTGCTAAACCATATAATATGGCGACTACGGACAGCGCTATACTTCTCATGCTATACTACCTTTCTTTGCTTTAATTGTGCCTGATCTATCTCCGTTTTGAGGCCCCTTTGCAATTTTCAAAAAAGGTCTTGCCTAGCCGTAAAGCATCCTTTGCCACCCCCTATCTTCTAACCGTTTTCCGGTATACAAAGAGAGTGATTTGTAGAAAATACACTTTCTTGCTGTATTGGGTATGCAGATAACCACCCCCGACACATGGGATGTAGCGATATGTTTTCTGATGTTTGAGGATCCGGTGGGGCGTATCACCTTCATCCAAAAACATTCAAAGGCTCCTATCCCTCCAACTGCACGGTAAACCACAATCTAGCGTTTTCCTGACTGGATGAATCCTATCAGCTTTTCCACATCGTCAAAATCATCATACTCTCCAATAATCCCTTCACGATGATATAGGACCCCCCTCTTTTCATTTTCTTCAAGGCAGTCAATAAGGCTCTCTATCCCATATCTTTTTATAAACAGCGTAAAGCCATATGGCTTGATTTTGTCCAGTAACCCTCTTTTGCAATCTATTTCACAAGCATAACAGCCCAAGAGCCCCTTTTCGATGGAGCATTTTCTGTTTTCGCATTGGGTATAGTCAGGACAGTTATCCGAATAGCAGCCATTGCATTTTACATTTTCTGAACACAAGCAACAAGCAAGTCCACACCTTGCAATCCCTAATTCCCGTTTCATTTTTTATCCTCCTCAAACTCTGGTTTACGCTTCTCATTATACAAGATACCCCACGAAAAATCACCCCCATTTTTTAAAACCTTTTCAGCGTAAACAGCATCTTCCGCAGCCCCTTACATGGCCTATCCTTCACCGGCACCGCCGTATCACCTCCGGCCTTACTACATCCCGCCGGATGGTACCGGCCTCCGCCCCCGTCTCCCATAAGGATCCCTTTTGAGGCCTTGCCAAAGATGTCGGAAAAATGGGCTGATTTCCTTTTTCATTACTATATCCTCCACTTACCAGCCTTTTTTTGCTACTATCTTTTTACGCCTTTTTGCTATTTTAACTGGTATATTTCCTTTTGCAGTCAATATAAAAACAGCAGAAATCACCAATGCCACAATCATACTAATCAAACAGGTTAATACATTCCAATGTACAGAAGAATCATAGCTTCGGTAACGGATTAAACCTAAACTTGCAGTAACAGGATAGATATTGGCTAACGTAGCATTTCCAGAGGCAAACATACCACCATAACCATAAACAAAAGCAATAATTGTTCCAAGCATGTGTCCGTTTGGTATGTGGGCAGCAAATGCAATAACCGGCATGACCGCAATATACAAAAACAGACAGTTGAGAATAATCCGGATAAATGCCAGCAATACTGATGTTACAGAAATCCCCGGAAATCCCATCAACAAATCAGCGATTACCGTGAACGTTGCACTTACCAGCCCAAAAAGCAAAGAAAGCAATGCACATACAAGCAGCTTTCCCCACAATAAGCTGCTATACGAAACAGGTATCGTCAAAATGCTTTTCAGCGTATCGTCTTTTCCTTCCCTTGCTATGATATATCCGGCAATTAAAGCAATGCACATGGGAAAAATCATAGTAACATTATTTTTGATTACCTGTTCCGTAAAGAAAGAAAATGTCCAAATGGTTCCGTCCAATGCTGTTGTAGTAAAAAGCGTTAAGAGGACGGAAAGCAACATCAGAAAAATGCCTGCCCATATCATATGATACCGCTTTAATTTCCATATTTCGGCCTTAACCATGCGAAGCATATCATTCATCCCCCCTCTTTTTATACATAGAATCAATCAATATGACAGAAAGCAACGCAATAACGGCTAAAATAACGATTGCCTGAAATGTAGTCGGGATTAAATTTTCCAGCATCCCCACACCATCCATAGCGCCATGTGCGGTTAAATTTCCCGCAGCCCATAGAGTTGTAAGCGGAATTGGCATCAGCCAGCACATCACTTTAGGCAGTGCACCAAAAGATGATTCGGCTGTCAGACTCAAAACACTGTAAAAAACACACAATAAAACGGAAAATATATAGGTCTTGCTAAAGAAAACCACAAGAACAACTAACGGAAGCGTTCCGGCTGTAATAAAAATCCCCATTTTCAACGCAAAAAATAACCGGTAAACAATATGGTTTACTTCTGCGATTACCCCACCGCACAGAATGGTTATAAAAGCCGATGTTAGACTAAAAATAATTCCAAAAAAGAACAGGACAATTATTTTTGCCAGGATCATCTGTGTGCTTGTTACAGGAATGGTACGCAGGTTTTTAAATGTATCATTATCTCGTTCCATAAAAAAGAGCATGGCTGCAATCACCCCGATTATACACGGTAAAAGAAGTTCGACTCCATATCCCATAACAAGCTGAAAATAATCATTGAAAATCTCTACTTTACTGTCATATTGCCCGGCTGTCGGCGGCATTGTCATCCATGCTGTCAGCGGAACGGGAAATAAAAACGCAGAAAGAACAACCAGCCATATAAATTTTTTCCGCTTTAATTTTGAGAACTCACAAATAACAAGTTTAAGCAATCCCCTCACCCCCTGTTACTCGTTTGAAGTAATCTTCAAGGCTTTCCTCCAAAGTTGCGGCTTGGGATACTTCCAGGCCATTTTCTACAAAGGCAGTAACAATTTTTCCTACTGGTAAATCAAGGTTATGCACCTGTATATTGTGATCGTCCTGTATGGTAAACCGGCTTTCATGGAAGATACGCTCTAAAATCCGTGCCGACTGTGCCGTATCAGAAACAATAAACTGGATATGTTTGCTGCTCTTTGCTTCCAGCTGCGCAAGACTTTCTTCTTCCAATAATGCACCGTGGTCCATAATGCCTATATCGTCAGCCAAAAGTGCAATTTCAGAAAGGATATGGCTGGAAATTAGAATTGTTTTTCCACGCTCATTGCAAAGGCCACGGATAAAGGAACGGACTTCTGCAATTCCAATTGGGTCAAGCCCGTTAATCGGTTCATCCAAAATCAAAAGTTCCGGGTCGTGCATAATGGCAAGGGCAATCGCCAACCGCTGCTTCATGCCAAGTGAATATTGAGAAAACAGCTTTTTATCTTTGTAAGGCAAACCAACCAAATCAAGTGCGTTTTTAATTGCGCCTCGGTTCGGCACTCCCCGCAGGGTAGCAAAAATACGCAGGTTTTCGGCAGCGGTCAGATTCGGATAGAAGCCGGGGGATTCAATCAAACTGCCAATACGTGGCAGCAGCTTTTTCTCATTTGTAGTCAAAGGTTTTCCCCAAATTGCCACTTCCCCCGAAGTAGGTGGTGTCAGCCCAAGCAGCATTTTCATTGTTGTTGTCTTTCCGGCGCCGTTTCTGCCAAGCAGACCATAAATACGCCCTTTCTGTACATGAATATTCAGATTGGCAACGCTTTTCTGCGTTCCATACTGCTTTGTAAGATTCTTGGTTTCAATTACATATTTGTTCATTGCGAAACCTCCTTTTCATATAATTGCGGAATCTTCCCGACCGCTTACGCTTGCCGGGAAGCAACGCATATCAGTAAACCGATATGCTTCATTCTATCACGCCAACCTTGCATTAACCTTGCACGGCCCTTGCATGAACCTTGCATTTAAAGGAATAAATTTCTGTAAATAATAAAATCCCCGCAGGACGGAGATTCTATTGCCGCTGTAAAAAACGGTTCTGATTCATTCTGTCAGTGGGAAAAGCAGAATAAAAACAGCCCCTTCTCCTAGTACACTTTCCACTGTTATTGTTCCATTCAGTTTGTCTACTAGCTGATATACGATAGACAGGCCAAGACCGCTTCCTTTTTCAGACCGCCCTTTATCGCATTTATAAAGCCGCTCAAAAATATGTTTTAAATCCTCCTTATCCATCCCTACACCATTATCAGACAATCGGATTTTTATATTTCCTCCCTGTTCTGATAAAGCTATTTCTATTTTATCCCCATGGCTATGAGAAATCACATTCTGTATCAGATTGTTTAATATCCGCATATACCCATCCGGGTCAATCTGCACCCGGAATGGCTGTTCTGGAATGTCAACTATGAAATCTATGTGTGTATCTTCAAATATTGGTATCCAGCAGGCCAATATGTTCCGTGTCAGTTCCGTTAAATCAACAGTGGATAGACTCATCGAAAACTCATTTGAACCCAGCTTAAACCAGTCAAAAAGCACATCAATATACTCTTTTAAATCATATGCTTTCCGGCGGGCAGTTTCTATATAGTCGTCCCGTTCTTTTCCACGGACAATCCCTTTATGTGCAGCGTCCAAATATCCGATTAGTGTGGTGAGCGGCGTCCGTACATCATGGGAAAGATTCGTCATAAGCTGCCTGTTTGTTTCCTCCGTCCGGCGATAGGCAGAAAGCCTATCTTCGTAGGACAGAATAATATCGTTAATCTCATAAGCAAGGGGAGCTACAAGTTCGTGCGTTTCTGATAAAATACGCCTGTTCCCGTTCCCATTTTTTATATCTTCCAAAGCATCCGATATTTCCAATATCTGCTTTTTTACACGCCGGACTGTCAAAAAAAAACCGCAGACAGAAGCAAACGCAACACCCAACGCAACAATTATAACCGCTTCTGTATACAATGCTCACACCTCCCTGTTGAAACGATAGCCAATCCCTTTCACGGTCTGTATATACCGTGGATTACCCGGATTTTCTTCTATTTTTTTCCGCAGACGGCTAATGATCGCCATGATGTTGCTGTCATCATAAACATAATCTTCTCCCCAGACATTTTCATAAATTTGCTGTTTTGTCAGTATCTTTCCTTGATTCTTGGCAAGAAACATAAGTAAATCAAATTCTTTCGGCGGCAGTTCATAATCACCATTTATGGCATGAATAGAACGGTTGTTAAAGTCGATAATCAGACCGTCAAAATCAAACGTCTGAGCACAGTCATCTTTTTGGTTAAAACGGGTATAACGCCTGATCAATGACACAATACGGGCTATCAGCTCGTCCATATCAAAAGGCTTTGTCAGATAGTCATCCGCTCCCGCCCGTAATCCCCGCACTTTCGAAGCGCTGTCATTTTTTGATGTAAACATCAGGATAGGCAGGTTGCTTTCTTTTCTGATCTGCTCTAAGGTTTCAAAGCCGTCAAAGCCTGGCATCATTACATCCAATATGACAAGCTGGTATTCTTTTTCCTTCTGTTGTAGCAAACCAGATTTTCCGGAATAACAGCAGTCAGCTTCTATACCCTCTTGTAAAATGCTCTGTTTAATCAAGGCACAAAGCTCTTTGTCATCATCTATAATCAAAATCCTGTTCATTATCCGTGTTCCTCCGTTCACTAAATTGCATATTTATATGCCGGGAATCCAGCCACATTACAATTATATGTGGAGATTCAAACAATGGCAAGTACAGAAAAACGCATTGGAGAAATATGCATAGCTGGCTATTCCGCCGTAGACAACTCCATCCACAGCACATAGAGAAGCAAAAGGCAGCTTTCCCACGTCCCGTAAACAGAGTTACCCTCTGTCCCATAAACAAGCCGGTTATACACATTTCCACGAATACCGGTTACGGCAAAGCCCGACTCATCCATTCCATCTTTTTATTAAAAACACAAATAAGAAAACCCTGTATGCAACAAAACCTCCCCAATCATTTATGTCCTTTAAATTTCGTGTATATTCTTCTCTGACACTTATTTTACAGGCTTATCCCGGCCTTTTGTGCGAAATCGCCTTTTCTTCCGATAATTGCCGACGGTTCTTCTCATGACAGCCGATTGAATATTTCTTTATAGAAAATATCATCTAACTGCATTTCCTTTGCATCCAAATACAGCGTTGTATGAAACCATTCCTGCCAAAGAGCATTGAATAACTCCTTGCTGTCCGTAAAAGTTGCATCTTCTTCCAAACCGTGCGGCGGTTTGTAATAGTCCATCTCCACAAATCCGTATCTGCCTACATCAGGCACACAATATTCTCCATTTCATACAGCTCCACAAACGCATTAGCTACTTTTTGACACTTCCTACGTTCTTCCTCTGTGATATTAACTTGTTTTTTATACTGTTTTACCTCGTTTCTTTTGCTTTAGCAATATATTCTTTATCTTTTTTTCTGGTGTGTTTCTGTGCGATAAGGCTCGCGAAAACGCCCGTAGCGTCCAGTCCGCCGTCAAATATTGTGTGGCATGAATCTCTGTTTTACTTTTCGCCATAGGCAGTTGTCCTCCATAACTGTTGTTGCCGCGGCAGCCGCCAAATGGGTATGCAGGCTTTATCAACCCCTCCATTTCATAGGGCATACACATTGACCATTTTTCTCTGGGCGGATTCCGTAGCCAGCAGACAAAATCAGAACGTTTCACCCCCTCGTCAATTAACCCGCTTTCCCATCCATTTAACTTGATCTGCGCCAACCGCGCTATTGTGCCGGTGTAGTTTTCAGGCTTGATTTCCGGTTGTATCAGTTCTTTCGGATATTCCTGCCTTGTATGGATAGCCATATAGAAATTGAGGGGGCAGGAGCGCATGGTTCTAAAAAATATTGTGAAGAAATGTCCAGCATATAAAGATTCACCGTTAAGCCGTATGAAACGGAGGTAGGAAAATGCCGCTGCTTGGGTTTTATCCATGCAACGGCATTTCCTTATAGTTTCCATTCAGTTTCTTGTTTGCAGATAAAATCAAAACAACATAGGCGGGTTATCTTTAAATTGCGGAACATCCCATCAAATGCTTCAACCTTCCCATCTTCCATTGTATTTTTAAAATACCACTCTACAATGGTCTGGTTTCCTTAATGGAAATACTGCTTAATATCCCATTGGAGAACCGTCCCACGTCTATTCCATTCATCAAACCATAGTTTTATTTTTAATGGGCCATGATATTCCGGCCCCCAGCTTTCAGTGTAAACAGCATTTTCAGAAAACAGGTCCAATATGCCAAAATCACGCTTTTTCAACCACATATCAAACCATAGACGAATGGTTTCTTCTCGTTTTTCCATGAAAACTCCTTTTCCTGTCATTTGTTCATAAATCCGCCTTACAGCCATACTCCCCAATCACCATAATGATAGGTACCGCTGCCATGATGGAGTTTACCATCCGCCTTTAACTGACGGAACGCATTTGCCATACGAATCAGAATTTCCGGCTGTATATCCAGCGAATGGTGTGCCGGGAATACCTTTTTTACAGGCAATGCCGCAACTTTTTCCAGTGAAGTAAGATAGGCTTTGGGGTCAGTAGAAGGGTAATAAGCAAACAGGGTGTCTTTATAGGCCAAATCGCCGGTATACAAATATCCTTTGCCTTTTTCCCAAAAACATAAATGTCCGGGAGAATGTCCGGGCGTATGCAGCACTTCAATTTCCCTGCCTCCAATATCAATCATATCATGGTCATTTAATACTCTTGTTGGTGTACCCTGAAAAAGCACATAATTGCCAACATTAAAACCGTCAGGCAAATCGCAACGGTCAACCACCATTCCCTTAATGGTTTCGATTGTCAGGGGGAACTTACCATCCAGCCAGTCTAGTTCTTCTACGTGTGCATAAAATTCCGGGAAATACTTATGCCCTCCGATATGATCCCAGTGAATGTGTGTGGCAACCGCCGCAATCGGTTTATCTGTAAGTTTTCGGACTACATCGTGTATATTGGAAATCCCCAGCCCTGTGTCAATAAGCAGGCTTTTCTCTTTTCCATTCAACAAATAACAATGGGTTTCTTCCCAATGCCGGTATTCACTTATGATTATGGTTTCGCTATCAATCCTGTCTATGGTAAACCAATTATCCATTATCCCAACTTCCTTCCAGTTATGATTTATGTGCCCGTATATATTCCGCTTTCAACTGTAATGTATGGCATTTTTCCCCTCCTTCACTTTTCGTTCATTGTTTATTCAGCCCCACTAAGTAGGCAGTTATAATTTTAAACTATATTGTAGAAGATTATAACTGCGTCCGTCTTTGCTGTCTGTTTTAGGCACGGAAGAAACCATTGTAAAACCTAACGACTTTGCCAATCGATTAGAAACCTTGTTTTCCTCTCTTGTTGAATAAATAAACTCTTTTGCTCCAAATTCTTTTTTGCAATACTGAATCAAACCTCGAAGAACCTGTTTACCAAACCCTTTCCCTACATAATCTGGCCCTAGACATATCCCTGCTTCCTGATAGATATAAGGTTCAATTTTTTCTACCCCAGCAAAGCCAATCGCCCTACTGCTTGATTTTTCATAAACCAGGTAAGTATCATGTCCTTTCTGAAATTCAATGGTTTTCATAATTCTTATTTTGGCGTTTTCTTCGCTTGTAGTAAGATTCCATGCCATATATTTTGCACTTTCTGGCCGTGACCAGACATTACAATACATTTCTTTCCAATCTGAAAACTTTGCTTTATCAAGAATCAAGCTCTCCGTTTCAATCATTTGAAATGTCCCTCCCAATCAAAAATATCACAATTACCATACTGGAGATTCTCCAATTCCTCCTGCATCATCTCTTTCCCAATATCATTGATAAGCTGTCTGAAATACCACACGCAAGATGTATGGAATGCTTCACTAAAATCAATATCTTTATTCCAATCCTCATTCCAAAATACTTCACCGCTCCATATCCTAGTGGGATCCTCCGGTTCAAGGATGCCATGCTCCAGCGCTGTCAGGGATGATATAATCTTAAATGTAGAACAAGGCGACCGTCTGGCCACTGCAAGCTCCCCGTTATATATGGTATACTGTCTGCTAGAAGCATCATATATGACAGCTGTCCCATTCAGCCCATTAAAATATTCTGACCAGTCTGCCTCTACGATTTCCGCTGTCTGCAACTGCTATTTATAAAGCAAGGGTGAAAAGCTTATTTTAAAGCCTTTCGTCCCATTATTACCATAGAAGGTCTGCATTTGCAGACTTTTTTCATAGTCTCGCTATATTAGTCCAATGCAGACCGTTTTTCCACGTTTTTGTTTTATCCGCATATTTTTCTACAATCTTCTGGTATATATTTTCCCACTGGCGTCCACTCACTTTACGAAAGCGTTCTTCTGATATACTACATTGCGTGACTACTTCACGTTCTAATCTAAGTATATCGCTTGCAGACCTATTCACATTCATATTTTACTCTCCCTTTTCATCCATAAGTTCATTTTCATTGGATAATTGTCTATGTCCTTATTTGATATTAAGCAATTATAATCCTACCACTTCTATAAATATAAAATTATTGTCCACTTTTTTCCAAACTTTTTATTTCAATATCTGAACAGTAAAATTCTATTTCATTTTCTTCATAATCACCGACCTCATACCTTGAATTATTTTCATATCCTCTCACAGTCATATCTTTAATATAAAATCCAGAAATTTTACCACTTCCATGAAAACGCCATGAATTTACATCTATAAATTCTATGAAAATCTTATAATTATCTGGACTGGTCATACCTAATATTAAATTTGTATGTTCTTCCCAAGAATTATTATCTAATGTTGTTTCCCATTTCAAAAAGATAATCTTATCAAACATATTGAAGTGGCTTATTTGAAAATCCGGGAAAATAGATTTGATTTTATTCAAGTTCACCTATACCCCACCTTTACAACTTTATGTTTTACAAATTCGATTATATCACTTTCACACTCCATTTTCCACAAAAATGCAGGGCATAGCAACCGCCACGCCCCACATTTCTTATCGCTCCAACGCTCTCTATCTGCTGTTTCTGTCCTTTCAAGTCATTCTGCTTCTCATACAGACTATTTCGCTCTTTGCACAGTTCTTTCATGCGCTCCAACTGCGCCCGCACTCCCTCCCGGCAATCCGGCTCTATCTTCTTATATTCCCCGGTCAGATTGCGGATTGTATTATTGTTTTCCTTTATCTGCTCCGAAAGGCATACCCAGTCTATCAGATTTTGCACTTCCTTGTCCGTTTCGTAAAGGTCTGTATCTGCCACAATTTTAGCACACAGCCGCACCATAACTTTCTTTTCCATATCCGTCATATCCAATCAATCCTCTCTTTCCTATCGGCTTATTTCAAAGGCACGTTTCGGGCGTTTTTTTGACCGTTCTGCCAGCGCTAATGCCTTTGGCCGTTCCAATATCAACTGTACCTGTTACCTGCCTAAATGGCGCTCCAAACATCCTAAATCAGTCGCCCTTTCCAATATTCCTTTTCCAGCACAGCTGCTGTCAAAGGCTGGGAGTTTTGGGGAATACCATATCCTCCAGCTTGTCCAGCCACTCCATGTCCATCTCTTCTGCCGTGCAGCTGATCCTCTTGATACGGTATCCTTTCCCTTCCAACTCCTCCCGGATGTCCTCCACACAGGACTTGGAAAAGCTTTCCGCTTCTGCCTCGTTCTCATCATTACAGCTGAACTGGTATTTTAGGCACTCTGTAATCACACAAAAAGCGAAAGGTCAGAGATTATCCCGCCTTTGTTTTGCCCGTATCTCCAAATCACCAAATACCATTTCTTTTCCTTCAGCTATGGGGATACACTCTATTTCCTGATCTTCTGCCAGCACTGCTTTTATTTTTCCATAACCTGTTCCTCCGGGCCAGAAAAGGTTACGATTATCATTTTCCCAAACTCCACCTTCTCTCTTTGGCAAAACTACGGAAATCTACTGAATGCCATGCATATCAGCAGTTAGCAAGTACCCATTCCTCATAGTCATGGATTCCTTCTGCCAGACGTTTCAATCCATCTTCCAGCCGGCTCCGGGGGCATGCAATATTCATTCGGATAAAGGAATTTCCGTTTTCCCCATACTGCCGTCCTTCTGACAGATACAATCCTGTATGCTCCCGCAAATATCGTGTAAATTCCGTTGCACACCCCTGCATTTTCCGGCAGTCCAGCCACATCAGATAGGTGGCCTGTGAGGAAACCGGACTGATTTGAGGAACCTCTTTCCTCAAAAAATTCTCCACAAAATTTTTATTTTCCTGAATATATTCTCTCAAAGCATCCAGCCATGCCTCCCCCTTCGTAAAGGCCGCCACCGCCCCTTCTACCGCAAAGGAATTCGGCTCTGCAACCTCATCCGTGTTCAGCCCCCGCCAGACCTTATGCCGCAGATTGGGACTGGGAACGGCCACCGCTGCCGTCTGCAGTCCTGCCAGATTAAAGGCTTTTGTGGGCGCTATACAGGTAATGCTGTTATTTCTGCTGCTTTCCGAAACAGATGCAAAAGGGATATATTCCTGTCCGGGACTGGTCAGGTCACAATGAATTTCATCCGAAATCACAATTACATGATGTTTCCTGCACAGATCACCAACCCGCCCCAGTTCCTCCCGGTTCCAGATTCTTCCTACCGGATTGTGAGGATTACACAAAATCATCAGGGTAGTCTGCGGATCGGAAAGTTTTTGTTCCAGATCCTCAAAATCCATATGATAAGTGTTTCCGTCATATTGCAGCGGACTTTCCACAATATTTCTTCCGTTATTCACAATGGAATGGAAGAAAATATTGTAAACCGGTGTCTGTACCAGCACATTTTCTCCTGCTGTGGTCAGCTTGCGTACCATACTGGAAATAGCCGGAACCACTCCTGTACAGAAAACAAGCCACTCTTTTTCCATGGAAAAACCATGCCGCCGCTTCCACCAGCCCATATAAGCCTGATACCATTCTTCCGGCACAATGGAATAGCCAAATACACCATGGGCGGCTCTCTCCTGAATGGCTGCCTGGATCTTTGGCGCTGTCTGAAAATCCATATCTGCCACCCACATAGGCAGCTCATGCTCTTTTACATCCCATTTTAGTGAATGGGTATTTCCCCTGTCTACAAGTTTATCAAAATCGTAAGGCATCCGGCACCTCCAAACTTTCTATTGAATTGATTCCCGCAAGCAATGAGCCAAGTGCCGTGCTTGCACGAGCATTTGGCGAATGCCGGGAAGATCAAATACCCTGTTGTTTTGCAGTGGGGTATTTGGCCGCCAAAGGTCATGTGGACTTTATTCCAGCGAAAATCTCACCGTCACATCCCCGCTTCCAAGGGCTTCCTCCCAACCGGCCAAATCATCCACATGCCCCAGTCTTGTATAGCTCCACGAATTGGAGCCATAAAATATGACGATCTGGTTTCCATTATATAAGACAATATCTCCTGCATGGGTTGTGGTCTGGCTGTTGTTTACAGGAAGGCTTGTTCCCAAAGAACCTACCTTTTCAAAGCCGGAATAGTCACTCATCTGAATGCTCACCGGATTTTCCCGCATCATTTCCACAAACGAAGCTACTGCCTCATTTTCTTCTAATTTGGCTGTAAATGCTACATCGCCAACCTGTACCTTCATATTCATTACAGCCTCCTCTGCTCCATTTGGGATATCTGCTTTTGTGCCAGCCGTTTCACTCATTTCCGTTTCCGGTACAGTTTCCCCATCCCCCGTATCTGCTGCTGATTCTGCCATGTTTTCTGCCTCATTGGAAACGGTGTCCGGCTGCATTCCCTCCGCCTTAGTTTCCGTGGAATCCGTAGCCTCGGATTGAACATCTGCATTCTCTGATTTTTCAGAAAAATCAGGCAGAGGTGCCCCTTCCTCCACGGGAGATCCTGCCTGGTCAGCAGGCGTCTGTGCCTGTATAGTTCCACATGCTGCCATCGAAAATATAACTGCCACCATGCACAGCAAAGCGCAAAATTTTTTCATAGCCTATCTGCTCCTCTTTTTCTAGTTCGTTACAGTTTACAGGATCATCTTCTTGTCCGGCTATGCCAGACAAAAGCTGGGGCATTCGCCCGATAGAGAAAACTGGACAAAAACAGTCTTACAAGCCAGCTTGACGTCCGTTTTTGTCCAGTTTTCCCCGCCCTGCGAACTGTAATCCTATTTTGTCATTTCATATGGGGACTTCCCTTATAAATACAAGGACTCCGAACAGGCTTAGAACTGCCCCGAAAATCCGGTTCACCCTCTGAAAACTGTCTTTTCTCTTCTTTTTTCTGGCCAGGGAAACTGCAGCAGTAAGTCCTCCCCACCAGAGCCAGGTTCCAAGGAACACTCCCAGAACTACCAGCCAGCCATTCCCTTTTGTGCTGCCTCCTGCAATGCCAAACCAGGAGAAGGCAAACAGAAAGGTCAGGATTGCCGCCGGATTTGTGATCCCTACTGCAAATGATGTCAGAAACATCCTCCATCTTCCCGATACTTTCGGAACCTCCGTCTCTTCTTCTTTTCGGAAGAACAAACGGATTCCCAGATACAGCACGATTGCTCCGCCCACCAGATGAATCACCGTCTGATATTCCAGAAGGAAACCGGAAACTATGGTCAGTCCAAAGGCCCCGATTGGGGGTGCGGACAAAAAACTGGACTTCCACGGACTCCGAAAGGAGCTGGATCACT
>CAJUDH010000021.1 GCA_910584845.1 uncultured Lachnospiraceae bacterium | reverse complement strand
CCGCACTTCATCGAAAAATTTTCATTTTAGGTCTTGACTTTTAATAGTTAGACTTCCTGTAAAGGGTATACCAGAATCTCAGGAAAAGGCGGATCCGCTGAAAGGGGGGGGCACTGGCATTTTGACTGTGGATAACTTTTCGGCAAAAATACAAGGAAGCATAAAATAGGGGGGGTCAGGAAGAAATTAATTGACACTTTTCCGTATTATGTGGAAACTTTTCCGAAAAAAATACAGACACAGAGACGATCAACCTGTCATCTGTGCCTGATATCCTTTATCCACAAAATAAATTTTGGCATGTTTAACGAGTGCTTAACAGAGAGCTGAACCGTAACATAAAAGGAAAATCCCGGCTTGCCGAAAGTTTTGGCGCTTAATCAGCCATTGCACCGTCCAGACCGATTTTATAGCCGTCATTTTCCGTATTAACTGCCATTGTTCCGTTTGCAAAAAAGTAATACCATTTGCCGTCAATCTGCAGCCAGCCGCCATTAAACATCCAGCCGCTGCCGTCCGGCCAATACCAGTTTGGGGAATCGTAGAGCCATCCTGTGACTGCTTTGTTATTTTTCCTGTACTGCCACGAAGCGCTGTGGTTCTGCACCCACCCCTGGGCAGACTGCGGGTCAATAACGACCTCCACAAACCTGCGCAGGACAGCGGCAGCCTCGGCGCGGGTGGCAGCTTTCTGCGGTTCAAACAAGTTCCCGTCCTTCCCTGCCAGAACGCCTGCCTGCTGCATGGCTTCCACCTCTGCCTTTGCCCAACTGCTGACCTGTTCATGATCGGCAAAAACTGCTGTTTCATGGTTGACCGGCAGGGTAATCCCCATGGTTTTTGCGTAGTTTGCCATAAGCACTGCCATCTCCTCGCGGGTAATAACCGCATCCATTGATTTACCCATAAATAACGTCTGCAGACGGGTTGCCGGATCAAGCCCTGCCAGACGCCCCAGTGCATCAGCAAACATCCCCCATGTCATGCCGAGGTCAGGACTGAACTGGGCATCGCCGGTTCCGGGAAGCAAATTCCGGCTGGCAGCAAATTCAATATCATTTTTCGCCCAATGATTTTCAATATCCGTAAACGCAGGTACAGGGGTTTTGTAGCCCACGCCGTAAGTACTGAGATGTCCTGTTTCAAAAATCACGGCTTTCTGATCTGCGTCGTAGCTGGACTTCGTGAGCCATTCCACATTGCCGTTTTCGTCCACGTAGACAGCATACAGGCTTCCTGTGCTTTCATCAGCAGCAGGCTTGTAAAGCATGCGGACAGAAATGCTGTGCCCGTCCAGGCTGGTAATCGGAGCTTCCATTGTGCCAGATACGTTAAGAAGCGTCAGGTCATAAACCGGACGGTTGCCGACAGCGGCGGCTGCCTGCGGGGAAAGCGCGGCAGTATCTGCCTTGGCAAAGCGCAGATGCAGATCGGCATCTCCTGTGGCAATATGGAACCATTGAAGTAGATCCTGGTCAAAGCTTACAGAAAGCATTTCATCTATCTTAACCTCAAACCGCTGTACTTGCTCCTGCACAAGACGGTTCTTTGTTTCATTTTGAAGAATAATGTTAAAAGCGCTCTGCCCAGCCGCCGGGATAATGGGAACCCCTACTGCCAGCCCGTTTCTTATTTGATTTTCCTGTACGTTTTGTTTCGCATTTTCAATTGCCGCAGACAAATCTTCATCGTTTATCATCACATTTCCATCTGTGCCCGGAGTAAGCGGGCTGGTATTGCTGACGGAGCTTCCACTGCCAGGCGCGTTTCCCCCTGGGCCGCCGCTGGGCGAACCGGAACCACCGCCCGATGAGCCAGAACCGCCTCCGGATGAGCCGGAACCGCTGTCCGATGAGCCAGAACCGCCTCCGGATGAGCCGGAACCGCTGCCCGATGAGCCAGAACCGCCTTCAGACGAACCGGAATCTCCTCCAGAGTTTCCGCCAGACGAATCAGAATCTCCGCCGGGATTTTCTCCGGACGAATCATCGCCGGAACCGCTGTCATCTGACCAGTTTGCCGTTATGGTAACTGCCTGGCCGGGCATGGTGAAGGCCGTGGTTGGGCTGGAAGGATTTTCCAAATTTACATTGCCCGCATCCACTGTCCATCCGGTAAAATGCCTGCCTTCCGGGACAATGGCTGTAATCGTGACTTTTTCCCCCACGCCGTAGGTTCCGCTGCCTTCTCCGCCATTAATTGTCACAGGATAGGTGGGAACCGGCAGGGGTTTAACGGTAAATTTCACCTCTGCAAAAGCAGTGGCATTGCCGTTATAGGTCACAGTAAGCGTACCTGTGTATGTACCGGCATTTAATCCGGCTTTGGGCTGAATCGTCCAGGTATTGTTGGGATGGTCTGTATGGACAAGCTTATCACCGGGATTAAGGGTAAAGGCACTGCCGCTGATGGTTATATCGGAAATTGTGGCATTGCTGTCCCCAGTGTTTGTAATCGTTATCTCCTTGGCTTTTGGCGTATAGCCATATTCTGCGTCTTCAAAAGCAGGTACAGATAAGGTAAGCTTATAGGACGACCAGTCCTCCACCCTTCCGTCAGGGCTGATGCTGCCGCCTCCAATGCCGATCATCTGTTCCGTTCCCTGTGCATCGCCTGTATTCTGTAAAACGGTTCCCGGAGGCAAAAACAATTCCCCATTGCTGCCAACCGTAACACCGCCGGAACCGCCAAGGATTTTTATCCCGCCTGCTTCGACAGTAAGGGAGGCGCCTTGGGAAATGTCGATCTCATCCCCGGTCCTTAGGTTCGCCCCTTTGATAATAAAAATACGGTTGATATAGGCCCGCCGATCCTTACCGGCCACATGATGATGGAAGCAGCGGAATGGGGGTAGGGCCTGTATGGACCTGCTATTTTAAGCCTGATGTTATCCGGCAAGAATTCCGGCTTCCAGATACCCTTAAGCCAATCAATATTTTAGCAATCGGCTATGCAGACAAAAGCCCTGCTGGCCCCCAACGCCAGGTTACACAGCGTGTTCCGCTGAATGGATTGGTTCAATACGAAAGCTATAAAGGATGGTTGCAGACAGGTAAACATGATAACATCCAAAAAGAGGATGCATAGGCCCAAGCCGGCTTCCATAGGGCGCTGGCCGTTAATTGCCTGTGCTTTTGCCGGGTGTTACGGTTGCTTTTAACCGCTATTGTGCGGTTGGAACATCCTACTTTTGATGAGGTGGAATAAAATATATTACCCCATCCGAAAAAACCGATGGACGGTTCAGCTTCCATGTTATGAGAATAGCCTTTCATTAAGAAGGCAGGCAATTATATCCATGAGAAGCAATCCGGGATCCATGAGGCCGTTTCCGGTACAGGGAGGCCGTTTTTCCGGTGCAGGCATGTGCATGGCAGATGTGGTGCCTTACTTACTGATTGAGATTTTCATCGCCCCATTGTTTCATATGTTCAAAGACAGGGATGAAACTTTTTCCCAATCCGGTAAGGTTATACTCCACATGGGGAGGGACTTCTTTGTAATCATGGCGGGTAATGAACCCGTCCGCTTCCAATTCCCGAAGCTGCTTTGTCAGGCTTGATTCCGTAATATCGCCGATATGCCTGCGAAGCTCCCCGAAGCGGTGTACATCCTGAAAAGCAATGTAATAAATAATTTCTATTTTCCATTTACCGCCTAAAATTTTTTGTATCGTAGAAACGGTTTTGCAGCGTTCCACTGCCAATGTGCTTTTCTTCATCCCTGTCACTCCTTTTTGAATCAGTATAACGCCCCTTTTAAAAAAAATCAATGTACCGCTTTTATACAGGTACTACAAAAAAGTACCGTACTTGTAAAATAACTGTAAGAAAGTATAATTAGCATAAACGAAAGAGGATCCCCCTGCGGGAATACCGAAACGCAAAAAAAACAGCGCAGGGGCAAGGATCCCCCGTGGGAATACCGAAACGCAAAAAAAGCGGCACAATGCAAGGCAACCCTTTGGGGGAATATCCGGGGCAGGTATGCCATTATGGCGAAAAACACGCCAGCAATGAGGAAAGGAGATATTTTTATGCACTATACAGGGACAATTTGGCGGCCGCCGTATGAAGCAGCATCACTTCTGCTTGAGGTGACGGCGGGATGTACGCATCACAAATGTAAGTTTTGTACGTTGTATCAGGATCTGCCGTTCAAATTCCGGATGTCCCCTATGGAGGATGTGGAATGTGACTTGCAGGAGGTGAAAGAGGCAGCTAAAGGTTTAAATAGCAGGCGTATAGGCCGGGTGTTTCTAACGGGGGCTAACCCATTCGTTTTGCCTTATGACAAATTGGCAGCGATTGCAGAGCTAGTCCACAAATATCTCCCGTCCGTTCAAACGATCGGCTCATTTGCAAGGGTTACGGACATTACCCCTAAATCCGATGAGGAACTTGCCAAACTGCGGGCTTTCGGGTATGACGGCCTGACGATAGGGATAGAAACAGGAGATGATGAAGCCTTGCGTTTTATGGATAAGGGCTATACTTCGGCGGATATGATAGGGCAATGCCAACGATTAGATGCAGCAGATATTCATTACAATTTCTTTTATCTGGTAGGCATTTCCGGGGCGGGCCGTGGAGAAACCGGGGCAAAATTGACGGCGGATCTATGCAATCAAATACATCCTGTGCTTATTGGGGCAAATATGCTTACGATTGATCCCGGTTCTGTGCTTTTTGCGGAAATCCAGCGTGGGAACTGGCAGGAAGAGGGCGAACTTGAAAAATACAAAGAGGTACGGGCCCTGGTCGAAAATTTGCAGATACCTACAGCTTTTGCAGCAATGGGGGCTTCCAATGCGTTCCAGTTTTACGGGCGTCTGCCAAAAGAGAAAGAAAAGCTGCTGTCATTTCTTGATAAAATTATTGGAAATGTCAGCGAAGAAGAACTGCTGCGGTATAGAAAAAGTGTCCGCCATCTGTAAATGAAACACCTTGCGGGTATGTGTTTTACGCAGAAAACTACATAAGAATGAAGGGAAGGAGTGGCAATCATGCACTTTACAGGCAGGACTTGGCGGCCGCCGTATGAAGCACATTCGGCCGTCATACAGGCTACCTCTGGCTGTACCTACCATAAATGCAAGTTTTGTAGCCTGTATCAAAACGAACGCTTCCGGATGTCCCCGATGGAAGAATTTGAAGAAGATTTGGCAGAGATAAAAAAATGCCAGCCATATGCAAGGAGAATCTTCTGGACAGGGGCAAACCCTTTTGCCATGAGTTACGAAAACCTGAAACTTCGGGCTTTAACGGTAAGGGATTATCTGATTAAATGCCAGACAATGGCTATGTTTGCAAGCATCCGTGACATTAAAAACAAAGAGGCCTGGCAGCTTAGGAAATTGAGGGCAATGGGTATTAACGGGCTAAGCATCGGCGTGGAAAGCGGCGATGATGAAACGCTTGCCCTTGCAAATAAAGGATATACTTCAGCAGATATTTTGGAGCAATGCAGGAAGTTGGAGGAAGCAGGCATCGAATATTACTTTGTTTATATGACGGGGCTTGCGGGAAAAGGCGGCGGATACCGGAATGCGAGGAATAGTGCAGGGCTGTTTAGGCAGCTGAATCCGTATTTTGTTTCGGTGGATTCCCTCACGCTTTTTCCAGGCACAGAGCTGTACCAGATGGCACAGCAGGGTTTGTTTGTCCCTGCGGGAGAAAAAGAGCGTATCCGTGAATTGCAAATACTAATCAATAATCTAAACATCCGCACACATTTGTTGGCAAACACCGTTTCAAATTTTAAGCCTGTAACGGCATACCTCCCCTATGGCCGTGAAAAGGTTACAAGGGAATTACAATATGTTTTAGATAATACAGATGAAATGGAGATGAGGAAGTATAGAAATCATTTAAAATCTTTAGGATAATGCCGGTTTTTATGCCAGAGGGCGTGGCGGCGCCTACCGCAGGGCGCAATCCCGTTGCCGGTTCGTAGCGGGGCGGCACAGGGGAGGTACAGGGGTAATACATGGCCGGTATGTATCATTTCCGATAACGGGGCAGACATTTTAAATGGATTGGAGTTTATCCGGCCTTATGGGATAAACCTTATTTGCGCCGAAAGGATCCATTCCAGGCAAGCAAAAGGATGCCTGTATCTGCCCTGCCGGTGGCCCCGGAGATTAAAAGGCGAATGGGAATGTTTGAAAATTATTTTACAGAAGAAAGGTGGGATGCTTTTTTCATAAAAGAAGAGGGGGGAGGCAAGATATTGGGCTTTGCCATGGTCAATACGTATGTGCAGAAATGCAGTTTTGGCCATAGTATTGCAGAATTTATGGTACTTCCAAAGTTCAGAAGAAATAAAATCGGAAAGAAGGCCGCAGCCATGTGCTTTGAAAAATATCCAGGAAATTGGGAGGTCTCCCCGTCCTTTGGAAGCGGGCAGGCATATTTATTCTGGAAAAATGTGATTGATGAATATACCGATAAAAAGAATACGTATGAAGACGGTATTTTTTGTTTCTGAATTGTGGTCGGGTATGGCGACAGAAACGGATTTGGGAGGCCGTAAGGCATATTGCCGGAACCGGCGGAAGGTTTGGAAATATGGAACCAATGGTTTATGGAAGGGCACAAAATCGGATATTGCCCATGGCGCCAGGGCAGAGGGCCAGATTTCTGCAGATGAGGAATGGAGCGGGGGCAAGAAGCCCTATGAAAATCTATATTTTTCATGCAATGGAAAATGAATCCGGAATGGTTCATGGCAGTGTGGAGGCACTGCCGTTTTTTTGTGCAGGTACACCGTTCTTTTGTTGACGGGGCCATGTGGGGGATCTGGTTGAGGTGCTATAAGGCGATTGAAACAGGAGCTATGGCTTTTTAATAACATTCTTTGTCTGCATCCTCTTTAAAACGGGGGATTTTTGTTATATGGCAGATCGTGGAAGGCGGGATTGCGCCGTAACCGACAGGTTCAATGGCAGATTGCATGGGTGTAGGGGAAGCTGTGGACAAGTGTGGCGCTGCCAGGAATGGGCCGATGCCGGAAGCATTCTTTGGAAATGCCGCCCCCTTTCCATGGTTACACAGGAAAAGGCGGCGGCCGCCATCTTCCTGTGCGGCGCCGCCTTGCATAATTTTTTGGATAGCCAGGGAGGCTTTTTTGTTAAACGTTTAAGGGGCCATTATCATAATGAAATTCTTTGGATAGCTGGTTTTTAAATAATAGGATTGCGATTATGGCAGTCAATAAATCTGCTACTGCCTGTGACAGGATAATCCCCATATACCCCAAGGTGCGGTAGGCAATTACAAGGGTTATCAAAAAAACAATCCCTTGCCGGCTGACGGACAGGATAAAGGAACCGGCCACTTTTCCCATTGACTGAAAAATAATGGTCATTAAGAGGATAACCCCTACCAACACCATGGTAATGACCTGCCAGCGGAGCATGTCCGTCCCGTCGGTTATAATGCTTTCGTTGTCCATAAAGCATTTCATCAAAAACGGGGCGGCTACAAAGATAATGGCAGTTAGGGCAGCGGCTATGATACTGATAAAAGAGAAACAAAAACGGAGCAGTTTAGAAAGCCGTTTTTTGTCGTTGGAACCATAATAATATCCGAAAAGCGGCTGCCCTCCGAAGGCAAATCCGGTTAAAAGCAAAAGGGCGATCATATTTACTTTCAGGACAATCCCCATGGCGGCAATTTTATCATAACCGATGACCGTTGCGATGGCAGCGCCGCTGGCACCCAGGCCCAGGACCGAAATAAAAACAGGGTCTAATATAATATTGATTACGGCGCCTAAGACCGTCCCTGCCATGGACTCTTTTGACATCCCTTCCGACCGCAGGAAATTGGAGTGGATGAAAGAAAGCATGACAGCCGGGGCGCCAATTGCCAGGTAGATATAATAATCGGACGCATGGGCGAAAGTTTCGGTACTGGCACCGATCACATGCAGAAGCGGAATGCGGAATATTAACATGAAACCGGCGATCAGGATCCCCAAAAAACCTGTTATGTAAAAGCAGAAAGAACTGGCATGTTCCATGCCCTGCCGGTCTTTTTGCCCGAATAACCGTGAAATAAGGGAAGTCCCCCCTTGCCCGAAGATATTTCCCAATGCCATAAGCAACGTAAATACGGGCATACCCAAAGAAACGCCTGCCACAATGTTTGTGTCATTGGTCTGCGCAACAAAATAAGTGTCTGCCAGGTTGTAAATCAAGGTTACAACCATGCTGAATACAAGTGGCAAAGACAGGCGTAGATACGCCTTTGATATTTTGGGTTCTTGAAAAATTTCATTTTCCATATCTTTAACCTCGCTTCCTGATTTGCTTATCATAATAGCAGTTTTCATTGATTTTTTCTGTGCCATATGGCACAATAATAAAAAAAGGGGTGGGATTTTGATAGAAATATCGGATGGGAAGCAAATGGAATATTGGCTTGACAAAGGGGGGATACGAGATTGCTTTGACACGCCGGATCTGGTTTTTCAGGCGTACCGTTATGAAAAAGGGGAATATATTACGGTGCCGGGCAAGCCAATGGACAAAATTTTGTTTCTGGTGGAAGGGACGGTTCAAATTTACGGGATCCGTGAAGACGGAAGCCTTTCACCGGTTAACCAGATTGTAAGCCCTACAATCCTTGGGGATTTGGAGTTCCCCAATCAGGAGGCCGCGCCGTTTTTTACAGAGACAAAAACGCCGGCAGTCTGCCTGTCGCTTTCCACGAAAGCATACCGCAATCAGCTGGATTGTGACCTTCGCTTCCTTCATGTCCTTGTGCAATCCTGTACCGATAAATTGAAATTTTTCTCTTTGAAAGACACGGTGGCGGCAACGTTGGAAGAACGGGTATTGCTCTACCTGAAGAATGTTTGCCCGCACTGCGAGATGGACGGGGTTGAAACAGCCGTTTTCCAGCTCCGCTGCAGCCGCCGGCAGCTGCAGCGCGTCTTAAAAAAACTATGTGAGAAAGGGCAGGTGAGGCGGGTCGGAAAAGGGAGGTACCGTCTGGCAACGTAAAAACGGTTTCCGGAACAGGGGCCGGAACAGGCGGGCAGCAAGGGGTTCTGGTGTTTTGGGGGTAATATGTTATAATTTTTGAAGCCAGGCGCCATGAGGGGAAACACGTAAAGGTATGGGCTTAGTGAATCGTCTACCAAGGGAGGAAGGGCCAGTGCAAAAAATTGATAAGACAGATACGCTGGAAGTGATATTAACCCGGGGAAGGCTGGAAGTGGATTACTACCAGAGGGAGTACCGGTGGGGGAGGAAACAGATCGAACAGATGCTCATGGATTTTTATGATACGTTCCGCCTGTATTATGATGCGGGAAGCCATGGGTCGACAAAAGAAGTCCAAAATTACGGCTTTTATTATATGGGGAGCATTATCTGTACAAACGGGAATACCCGGCAGATTATCGACGGGCAGCAAAGGCTGACGTCCCTGACGCTGCTTTTGATCTATCTCCAGAATTTGCAGAAGGAGGCGGCGGGGATTCCTTTTCTGCCTGTGGAATTTAGTAACCTGATCTATAAAGACGATTATGGGACAATGGCATTTAACATTGACGTGCCGGAGCGGAATGGCTGTATGCAGGCAATTTGGGGCCAAAACGCCGCCTATATACCGGATAATGAAAGCAACAAAAATTTGTTGGCCAGGTATGGGGATATTGAAGATTTGTTTCCGGACGAATTAAAGGGCCAGGCGTTGCCATACTTTATTTATTGGCTGAAGAGTAAAGTGCTGCTGCTGGAGATTGACACCCCGTCAGAAGACGAGGCCCACAGGATTTTCCTAACCATGAACGACCGGGGGCTGAGCCTGAACAGCGCGGAGATGCTAAAGGCCTTCATGGTCCAACAGGTGGAGGAAGAGGACCGGGGGGCGGTCAATAAGGCCTGGCAACAAAATATTACGAAAATAAAAAATGCGTTTGATTCGGGGAGCAGCGGGGCGGTCAAAGCAGAGGACGTGGATTTTATCTCTACGTGGCTGCGTGCAAAATATGCGGACAGCATCCGGGAAACAAAGAAAGGGGCGGAGGACCAGGACTTTGAGCTTTTAGGGGAAAGGTTCCACACATGGGTGCGCCAGAATGCCCGGGTTCGGATGAAATTGGTCCAGCCAAAACAATATAAAGAGCTGATTACCCTGGAAATGTCCCTGATGGCAAATCTATACCTCCGGGTTAAGGAATATTCTGAAAAATTTACAAAAGGGTACGAGGCGGTTTTTTATAATGCGCACCGGAATATTACATATCAAAATTATTTGATTTTGGCGGCGGTCTGCGTGGACGACCCGGTTGAGGCCATAGATCAGAAAATAAAAATGGTGGCTGCTTTTATTGATATTTTTGCGTCTATCCGTATTTTCAATTATAAAAAGGTCAATTGGAATACCAATAAAGCGCTGCTTTTTCGGGTGATGGTCCAGATCCGGAATCAGGATGTAAAGGCCGTAGGGATCAAGCTGACAGCGGCACTGCAGAGGATGCCGGAAAGGCTGGATGCAATAAAAGATTTTGTGCTAAACCAGTTTACCGGCAGGTATATGCTGCATATGCTTGCCAGGATGACGGATTATGTGAATATCCGCATGGGTTATGCGCCCCAATTTCCAGTATATATTGACCGGGACCCGAAAACATCTTATGATATTGAGCATATCCTTCCCGATGACTTTGCAACTTATGCTGATTTGTTTAACGATGAAGAAGACTTCCTTAACAACAGGCAAAAGATCGGCAACCTGATGATCCTTACATTGGACCATAACAGGAGCTACCAAAATATGCCATATGCAAAAAAGGTAAAGCATTATATAAGCGACAATATCCTGGCGCAGGCGTTAAATTCTGGCGCATATGCCAACAACCCCAAGTTTTTGGCGTTAAAAGAGGAGTTTGGGTTTCAACCATATGACGAAACGTTTGATAAAGGTTCCATCCGTGGCCGGGCAAAGCTTTATGCCAATTTGGCCAAGGC
This sequence comes from uncultured Lachnospiraceae bacterium, assembly GCA_910584845.1. Lineage (GTDB taxonomy): Bacteria > Bacillota > Clostridia > Lachnospirales > Lachnospiraceae > Brotaphodocola. The sequence continues at coordinate 51,717 of CAJUDH010000021.1, read as the reverse complement.
GGTGTGGAACCCCCAGGCCATCCGGGATCTGGCCGGGGGCTGGGACGAAGAGGAAGAAATTTCAATCCGAAGCGGCAGCGGCAGGCGTTTTACCGTAGAGTACAGCAATGGGCGCAGCTGGGAAGACGCCCGTGAAAAAGGCTTTGTTTCTGCTTGTGCAGCAACGGCCAGTAACAATAAACTAATGAATGTCCATGTCGGCGATTACATATTTTGCCATATCCAGGGGAAAGGCTTTGTGGGGGTGGGGGTCTGCACTTGTGCCGCAACCGCGCCGGAGGATTTCTATGTAAAAGAGGGCGGGGCAACAAAGCCAATCATGAAATGTAAATGGATAGACCCGCAGGAAAAAGCCGGGCTGAACGTGGACAATGAATACTTTTTAGGGGTGAAATGGTTCCGGACCGTCCCTATGGAAGAAGGGTACTGGGAACGGGGGATGGTCAGTTTGCCCATGGTGGCATATCTGATGAATGATGAAAGTACACACAACAAAGTATTGAAGCATTTTCATATTACGCTCCGTTAGGAAGCGGGCAGCGGTTTACGCTAAAGCTGCCACGGAACCCGTGGCCGGTGCTGCGAAGGCGTTTGGCGGGAGACGGAAAAAAGCGGGTTCGGGCCACGGAAAAAAGCGGGTCCGGGCCACGGAAAAAAGCGGGTCCGGGCCACGGAAAAAAGCGGGTCCGGGCCAATGAACAGAAAGGAATGGTTTACATCCTTACGCATATCTTTTACCAATGTAGGTTATGGCAAAGGGGGACGGGGGATGAACATGCATTTAAAGCACCTGTTTTTGTTTGCGGCGGGCGGCTTGCTTTACAATGTTTTGGAATTGGCTTTCCGGGGATGGAGCCACTGGACCATGTTCTTTCTGGGCGGGGTGTGCTTTGTCTGCCTGGGGTGGATCAATGAGGTGGTTTCCTGGAATATGCCTTTATGGCAACAGGCAGCCATAGGGGCCTGCATGATTACCGGTCTGGAGTTTGCAACCGGCTGTGTCGTCAACCTATGGCTGGGGTGGGCCGTATGGGACTATAGGGGGATGCCAGGCAACCTTTTCGGGCAGGTTTGCCCGCAGTTTTTCGGCCTGTGGCTGCCGGTGGCCCTGGCCGGGATCTTTTTGGACGACTGGCTGCGGTATTGGCTGTTCGGGGAGGAAATGCCACATTACAAGTTTCTCTAAGGGGCAATGGGTTTCCGGAAAAAACGGTATCGGGCAAAAGGGACGCTTCAAAATCCGGGGCCCATTGCTTTGGGGCATCCCCGGCGCGTTATAGCTTTGCCATCCACAGGCCATGGAGGTTGCAGTATGCATAAACGGCAACTGCTTTGTCGTCTTCCTGGCGGAAGGTAACTTTGGGCTGGCTGCCAGGCTTTAAGGTTTTCCATTGCCCGCCGTTTTCGGTTTCTACATAGACCCATTCTATCTGATGTTCCAAAAGCATAGGGTGGTGCACAGAGCCCACATTGACATGGACTGCGTCGCCTTTTACGGTAACTACAGGCAAATGTTTTTCGCCGCTTGCCTCTGTGGCATTCGGTTCCAGCGCTTCCATTTTCTGGCCGCAGCACATAAGGGGGACGCCTGCGTCATGGATTAAGTTAACCAGGTTGCCGCATTGGCGGCAGAGATAAAATTTCGTATTCATAAAAAACCTCCTTTTCGGTAGTATTTTATTATTTTGATCGTTTTATCCCCGGTTACGAAAAAAATTTCTTTGTTGATTTGAGGCTTATATGGGAGGAGGGAGATTGTGGGGTTTGAAGATTATTTTCCGGTTTGGGACAAATTGACTCCTGCGCAGAAAAACAGGTTGAAAGGAAGTGCCGTGAAACGCACAGCCAAAAAGGGCACGGTTGTCCATGGCGGCGGCAGGGGCTGTACCGGGCTGCTGGTGGTAGGCCATGGGCAGCTCCGTGCGTATATAATCTCTGGCGAGGGGCGGGAAGTTACCTTATACCGTCTGCTGGACCTGGATATTTGCGTGCTGTCCGCCTCCTGCATGATGCGCTCCATTCAATTTGAGGTAACTGTTGAGGCTGAAAAGGATACAAGCCTTTGGATTATCCCCGCAGAGGCCTACCGGGAGGTCATGGAAGAATCGGCGGAGGTTGCAAATTTTACAAACGAACTTATGGCAGCCCGCTTTTCCGAGGTCATGTGGCTAATGGAACAGGTCATGTGGAAAAGCTTTGATAAGAGGCTTGCCGGGTTCCTCCTGAAAGAAAGTGCCCTTGAGGGGGGCGATGCCCTAAGAATCACCCATGAAGCCATTGGAAACCATTTGGGGAACCCCCGGGAAGTGGTTACCCGGATGCTCCGCTATTTCCAGGGGGAGGGCATGGTAAAGCTCCGCCGGGGGATGATTGAGCTTACGGATAAAGGCAAACTTCAGGACATCTGCCAGGGGAAGCAATAAAAGGGCCAGCCCTAAGTCAGGGGGTTTCGGAAACCGTATCGCCCGTCCAGTCGAGGATCCCGCCAAATTCCACAATATTGGTGTAGCCAAGGGCTGCCAGTTTTTTTGACGCCTGTTTGCTCCGGCTTCCACTGCGGCAGTAGACCAGGATCATCTGATCCTTGTCCGGAAGCTGGGAAATCTCGCCGCTTCCTATGGTTTCGTTGGGGATATTGATTGCGTCGGGGATATGCCCGTTTGCGTATTCCTGGCCGGTACGCACGTCCAGGATGACATAGCCGGTTTCTTCTTCCATTAAGGAAATGGCTTCTTCCATTGTGGCTTGGCGGTAGCTGTTTCCTGCCGTGCCGCCGCAGGCCGTCATGGGCATCAACGCCAGCAGGAAGGGGAGGATTCGTTTCATGTAGATACCTTCTTTCTGTTTTTTGTTTTACAAATCAGTTGGGTCATGGTACCCATGGGGCAGTAGACACACCAGCTTCGAGGTTTATAAAGGATCATAGTGAAAAAACCCAGGACGGTAGAGGTCAACATAACACTATAAAACCCGAAAGCAAACTGTACGGCGCCAGGGTGGAACCGGGTGCCGCGGTAAGCCCAATGCCAGGGGAGTTTGAACGTCCACAGGAGGGTTGCCACCTGTTTCAAATCCCGGGCGCCGGCAAAGACCAGATAAGTATTCCAAAGCATCTGGAAAAACATAAGGAAAAAGAAAACCAGGAAACCGTAACGGAACCACTTGCTTTTCATCCATTTGGGCAAATCTTTTTTGCGGGAAAGGCCGAACTGCCCGCCCAGCAGGCCGAACAGTTGCCCCCGGCCGCAATACCGGTTACAGTAGGTTTTGTTTCCGCCGCCTATGGCGAGGGCCAGTGGGATGAAGAAGCACAAAAGGCCAAGCCAGGCAAACATAATCTGGAAAAAGCCCAAGGCCAAATAGGAAAGGGACAGGATCCAAAGATAGTCATACCAATGTTTTTTCATGCCTCCACCTCCCGGATTTCAATAACGGACGCGGGGCATTCCCTGGCACACTTCCCACAACCCACGCATTTTTCTTTGATGACTTCTGCCATGATCCCCCTCCAAATATGGATGGCGTCCATGGGGCATACTTTCACACAACATCCACAAGCCACACAGGTATTTACATCCACCCAGGCTTTTCGCTTCTTTTTCTTTTCCATTTCCATACCTCCCAGATTTCATAGGACCAGTATAACAGGTTTTTTAAATTTTATCTGTGATAATGTCACAAAGGGGCAAAGGGCGCGGCCGAAGGCATCTATTTTCTGCTATCAAAGGGTATCTGCAGATGCATACCTTTGGGGGATGGAGAGAACCTCCCCTGATATTGGGAAAATATTGAAAAAAGGGAAAAGTTGTGCTATCTTTAGTCTATCTTTATTCTAAAATTTGGGTACATCGGTCAAATATCATTTTGCAGGGCCAGGCACCGGGGGCTTGGCACCGCATTATGGAAAGTGGGAGGGGAAATGCCGGAATATATCAGACAAAAATTCAGCAGCCTGCTGGATCATTATGTGGTAGTGGATTTGCTTCTTGCGTTGGTTATTTTGACGCATATTGGCGTGGGGGATATAAGGATTGTCAGCCTGCTGGGGATCTTTTTATGTATGGTAGGCTTTTTGCAGCCGCCGGCGCCAGTGGACTTGTGGGTGTTGGCGCCGCTGGTTTTTTATAACATTGCCAGCATGGCGTCTTCCTATAAGGCCTATGGGAATATTACCGATGGGTATGCCTCAACCCAGGCGATTTTTATTATCCTCTACCTGGTTACGGCCGGCCTAAAAGATGGGGAACAGCGCTTGCTGAAACAAGGATGCGTTGCCTGGGCCGGGATCGGGGCATTTGCAGGCATCTGCCAGTTTGTGGGCCGTGTGCTCTTTCAGCAAAGGGCCTGGAGGGCCGGTGGGATGCTGGGCAACCCCAATGCCCTGGGGATTTTTCTGGTGGTCGGCTGGTTTGCCCTGCTTAGTTTGCGTTTCGGACAGGGGGAAGAAGGGCGTTGCCGGGCTTTTCCCCTGCTTTCTATGGAGCCGGTGATTTTGATTGCCTTGGCTTTGACGCTGTCCATGGGCAGCTATATGGCCATGGCGGCGGGGATACTGGTCCTGGCCCTGAAAAAGAAGGGGCGCTCTTCCTGGCGGGAAGCCTTTCCCTATGTCTGCGGCCTTTTGGCCAAGGCAAGCCTGGGGATAGGCACGGGGCTGTTGATCTACCTGGCGGCGGCCCGGACGGACGTCCCATTCAGCTGCCTGCTGTTGCTGCCCTATGCCGCCGCGCTGGTGTGCTGCTGGAACCGGTATCAATATTTCCTTACCCGGCGGCCCCGGATGGCAGTTTTGATTGCGGCCCTGGGCATGGCGGTTGCTATCACTGCCATTGCCCTCCGGCCAAGTGCGGTTGCTACTTTTTCCGAACGGCTGGAAATGATGGCAAACGGGTTAGGCTATTTCACGAAGGATCCCCTTTTGGGCGTGGGGCCGTACCAATGGAGGGCCTTAAACCTTTATGACGGGGACAAATACTTTAATACCTGGCATATCCACAACGTATTGATCCATATCGGTGTGGAACTGGGGTGGATTGCCATGGCTATGCTGGCGGCGGCTGCGGTCCGGTTTTACCGGAAAGCCCCGGGGGCAGAAGAAAAAGCCGGTTTGATTGCCTTTTACTTCCATAATATGATCGACACCAGCTTTTTCTATCTGGGGGTTTTTGCCCTGGCATTGCTGGCCCTGGGAAAGCCCGGGGAAAAAGCCCGGCAGGCAGGCGCCGGTTTGGCAAAAGCTACCTTTGCTATATTACTTGTTGTTTGTGTATACCATTTAGCCAGCGTATTGTGAAAGCCCGGGCCCCCTGCGGCAGGGTGCGTCTGCTGTGTGGCCCCTACGGCCCCCCCCTAAAATGCTGTTTCGTCATTTGGCGGGGGCCTGCCGGGTCTGCCGCCGCTTTCCCCGGGGCCTGCCATGGCCGGGGGCGCTTAGGATGCGCCCTTCCTGCCGTTTTGGGCATGTTTCCCTGTATGCCTGCATGGCCGGGGGCAGTGAAACCGGCCCTTTTCCTGTGGACCGGGCCCCGGCTATTTTAACACCTGGAAGGTTTTTATAATATCTTCCCGGATACGGTAGGCGTTGTAGCTGATTTCGCTGTCAATATAAGCCTGGAAGCTGACCATCCAGTTTTTTGTACCTGCGGGCGTTACCGGGATATAGACGGTAGTGCTTAAAAAGTCGCAGGAACCTTCGCAGGCCAGATAGGTGTGATGTTCCGTTTGGTAAGGGCTTGTGGTCCAGGTAAGGACGTCTGTACCCAGTTCCAGGCGGCTATTGAGTTTTCCGCTGTCTACATATGCCTGAATTGCCTCAACAGAGCTAAAATCTTCCGAATCCAGGGCTGGCATTACCATAATGTGCCCATAGTCCCGGACCGGGTCCATGGATATGCTGGAGCGTTCGTCCCGGATGCTGATTTGGCCAAAGGAAGTCCAGACCACAATGGACGCCACGGTTTCCCCGCCTTGGGTTAAAAAATACATAAGGATGGTATCCTCTTTGGTTTTGATGTCAAACTGGCAACCGGAAAAGTCTGTAATATTTAAAACTTGCTGCAGATATTGACGGATGCCGCCTCCTTGTATATATTGGTCAACTTGGTCTTCTGTGCCAATTAGGGCAGGGTCCTGGAAGGTTTCAAAATCATGGGTGGTTTTTATGGCTTCCGAATCGTTAAAAAAAACGATGGGGCAAAACTTGTTGCTTCCAAAATACCAGCTTCCCGGATATTCGATATAGAATAAATCATTCGTCAGGCACCGGTAAGGGTAACCGTCCGGCCCGATTTTGCCCGGGACAGGATCAATGGCGCAGTACTCAAAGGTGACGGCGGGCGCCTGGGTGTCCGGCCCCTCTGCGAGGGCAGGCGAAAAGGCGAAGGCTGACAACAGCAGGCTGCATGCGGTTGCTATGGCTACTTTCTTTTTCTGGTTCTTTTTTATCATGGGATCCCTCCTGGATGACGGTTGGCCTGCTACATATTTAATAATACAACTATATCAAAAAAGCACAGGAACAGCAATCGGTTTTGGCAAAACGGAACCATGGGCTATAGGGAAATTGTCCATTCCTTTTTTCCGTGATATTTGGTAAAATAAGGGGAGGGGCTGCTACGAGCCTGCAAAGGGCGATAACAGAAATCAGCCCGGAGGCAGTAACAAGATTTTTGAATGTGTGAAAGGAGGGCGCAGGCCATGATACAAAGGCCAAGGAGGCTGCGGGGGAACGGGATTTTGCGGAAGATGGTAAGGGAGACCAGGGTGGATAAGGCTTCGTTGATTTATCCCTTGTTTGTCCGGGAAGGGAGCGGGATACAAGAAGAAATCCCGACCATGCCGGGACAATACCGTTACAGCGTGGACCAGATGCCCTATAAGCTGGAACAGCTGAAAAAGGCAGGGATAGGAAGCATAATGTTTTTCGGGATCCCCCATGAGAAAGACCAGTGGGGGAGCGGGGCTTATGCCGAGGACGGCATTGTGCAGAAAGCTTTGCGGGAGGCAAGGCGGCAGTTTGGGGAAGGGCTGTATCTGGTTACAGACGTATGCATGTGCGAATATACTTCCCACGGCCACTGTGGCGTGCTACACGGCAGAGAAGTGGACAATGACCAGACGTTAAAACTATTGGCAAAGACAGCCCTTTCCCACGCCGTGGCCGGGGCGGATATGGTAGCCCCGTCGGATATGATGGACGGCCGGGTACTGGCTATCCGGAACCAATTGGACGACGAAGGTTTTACCCATGTGCCTATCATGTCTTATGCAGTAAAGTATGCTTCTGGCTTTTACGGGCCCTTCCGTGAGGCTGCCGGGTCTGCCCCGGCTTTCGGGGACCGGAAGTCCTATCAGATGGATTTCCACAACCGGAAAGAGGGGCTCAAGGAAGCGTTGACAGACGTAGAAGAGGGGGCGGACATTATCATGGTAAAGCCGGCCCTGGCCTATCAGGACATAATCCGGGAGGTAGCCGGCCTGGTCCATGTGCCTGTGGCGGCTTATAGCGTCAGCGGCGAGTATGCCATGGTGAAGGCCGGGGCCAAGCTGGGGTACGTAGAGGAAAGCCGGATGATTGCCGAGATGGCGGTGGGGGCTTACCGTGCAGGGGCTTCTGTCTACCTGACATACTTTGCGGAAGAAATCGCGCGGCTTATGGACGAGGGGGTTATCGGGTAGGGCGCCGTACCGGCTGCACAGCCCCGTAGTGCCGAAATACACTTTTTGGTTATCCCATGGGCAAAAAGGCATTGCTGCCCGGAATGTTTTTTCCAAATTTCAAAACAATAAAAAGCCGGCACCCGCAAACCGGGATGCCGGCTTTTGACATTCAATGGGACTGCCAAACCGGAAAGCTTCCTTGCTTAGTGGCTGGCATAATAGTCGTCAAACAGTTTGTTGACGGCAGCGTGGGTGTCGCCGCAGATCGACGGCAGGTCGCCGCCCCAGGCAACGCCGGCTTCCTTGAAGCCTTTTTCTACGGCCGCCTGCATCTTTTTCATGGTTTCCGGGTCATCGCCGGCTACCGCGGCGGCGAAATCAAAAATACGCTGGGAAGTCTGCTTAACACCCCAGAAGCCGTCCTCAGAAATGGCAGCCTGGGCGTCAGCTTTGGTCTTGGCGTCTACGGTGTAGTTGCCGCTGGCCATGAATTTCCAGAAATTGTCGCCCTGCAAAGAAGCGGCAGTAATGCCTTGTTTCTGGAACGTCTTCATCATCATGTTGGTGAAGTTGCCCATCTGGCTGTCCAGGCTGTCTTTCAGGCTCTGTACCAGGGCGGAGCGCTCGGAGTCGCTCATCTTGGTAATGTCTTTGCCTTTGTCGCTCAGCTCAAGGCGGTCGGTATCCGGTTTGGCATAAGCCTCTGTGGCTTTGTCCGTAACCTTATCCGTGGAAACGCTGGGAACAGCGGCATTGGCTTTCACTTGGCTGGGCTGTGCGTATTGGCGCACGGCAGTAAAATCCTGGTTTACTTGCATAGGATAATCCTCCTTCTCATGTGATATAAAATGTTTATATTCTATGATTTATAAGATATATCGGCATTTTGAAGGAAAAGTAAAGAGGAAAAGGAAATTTTTGTAACTTGTGGCTTGTTTTAAATGACCGCCACTTTATATTTTTCCATCCAATAATTGACCTGCCACAGATAGGCCAGCATTTGAGGGCCCGCCATAAGCTGGCCATACCAAGGTTTGCCGTAATCGGAAGGGGCGTCCAGGAAACGTTCCACTTTTTTCCGGTCTAAAAACCGCAGCACCGGGGCATGGGGGTCGGCCATCATCCCGCGGATTTTTTCGGCCAGCAGCTTTTCATAGCCGGTATCATAAGTTTTTGGGTACGGGGATTTGCGGCGGCTGCGTATGGCATCCGGAAGGTATTCCCGCCCGCATTCCCGCAGCAAGGCTTTGGCTACGCCGTCATGGGCCTTCATGTCCCAGGGGATGTTCCACACATACTCCAGGATGCGGTGGTCGGCAAAAGGCACCCGCGCTTCCAGGCCGGAAAACATACTGGTGCGGTCCATCCGGTTTAACAAAGTCTGCATAAACCACCGCTGGTTTAGCCAGGAAATCTCCCGGCGGCGTGCTTCTTTTGGGGAATCGGAGGCAAGGCGCGGGGTTTCCCTTAAAGAATCTTCATATCGTGCCTTCACGTATTCTTCCATATTAAGATAGTTTAAAAAATCATCATGGAGCAAAACCTGCCTGGCCTTAAGGTCCATGGTCCAGGGGAAAGTGTGGGCCTGAAAGCATTCTTGCCTGTGGAACCAGGGGTAGCCGCCGAAAATCTCGTCGGCGCATTCCCCGGTCAAGGCTACTTTATGGGAACATCGCACCTGGCGGCAAAAATAGAGCAGGGAGGAGTCCACGTCTGCCATGGACGGCAAATCGTGGGCGTCTACCGAGTCTTTCAGGCAGTCGGCCTGTTCTTTGGTAGAACATTCCAGATATTGGTGGCTGGAGCCTAAAAATTCCACCATCTGCTCTACATAAGGCCGGTCCTGGGACGGCTGGAAGGAGTTGGCCCGGAAATTTTGGCAATTGCCTGTAAAGTCAAAGGAAAAGGTATGCAGCTGCCCCCCGTTTTTTTTGAGTTCTGCCGCGCATACGGCGGATACCAGGCTGGAATCAATGCCGCCGGACAAAAAGGTGCAGATAGGCACGTCGGAGACCATTTGGCGCCGGATAGAATCCAGCACCAGCCAAGTGGTTTTTTCCACAGTGGTGGGGTAATCGTCCTCATGGGGGCGGCTTTCCAATTTCCAATAAGCCTGTTGGCAAAAGCCTTCCCGGCTAAAAACGGCGTAGTGGCCGGGGAGCAGTTCGCTGATACCCTTAAATACGCCACAGCCGCCGGTATGTGCCGGCCCCATACTGAAGATTTCGTTTAACCCCTGACGGTCCACTTGGGCTTTTACGCCGGGGAAGGACAGGATGGCTTTGGGTTCTGAGGCAAACAGCAGCATTTCTTCCGGAGAGCCTTGGCTGCGCAGGGAATAGAACAAAGGTTTGACGCCGCTGCGGTCCCGGCAGAGGAACAGGCATTCCCGGATGGGGTCCCAGATGGCAAAAGCAAAAATACCGTTGAGCCGGGCGGCAAATTCCGGGCCATATTCCAGATAAGAAAGCAAAAGGGCTTCCGTATCGCTGCTGGTTTCTAAAACATGCCCGCGGGCAGCCAGGTTTTCCCGCAATTCTTTTGTATTGTATAATTCTCCGTTGTATACAATAGCCCAGGTTTTCCCGCCGCTTTTATGGAGCATGGGCTGCCGCCCGCCTGCCAGGTCAATGATAGAAAGCCTGGCATGGGAGAGGCCCACGTGGGGGTTCAGGTAAATGCCCTGGCCGTCCGGCCCCCGGTGGGCCAATAGCCGGTGCATCCGGCTTAGGAGGCCGGAGTATTTTGGGGCATGGCAGGTAAAATCCTGGTGAAAATCACAAAATCCGCTGATACCACACATAGGGGATCCCTTCTTTCTTTTATAATAAGAAACATGCCACGATAAAGGTACAGGCAAAACCGACGGCCACAGGCACCAGGTTTTTTTGCGCCAGCTCGATAGGGCTTACATTGCAGATAGCCGCCACCGGGACAATCCCCCAAGGCACGATGGTGCCGCCGCCTACAAAGATGGCGGTGATTTGCCCCAACGCGGCAAAAATGGGGGTAGCCCCGCCGGTGATCAGGGAAAAGGTACGGGATAAGGCCCCGGTCAACGGTAGACCAGAAAAACCGGAACCGTCCAGGCCGGTGATGGCGCCGATGGCCATTTGAAGGGCCGCCGCTGCGTACCGGTTCAGCGGCACCCTCCCTGCCAGCCAAACGGCCCAGTCATTCATAATGCCAGCCTGGTATTGTTCTCCCAGGATCGTGGTGGCCCCTTCCCCGCCCAGGAAGAAAAAGGCGCCGATAAGGATAACCGGGGCAAATATTTTGATGGCGAATAAAAAGCCATGGATCAGGTAATCCGTAACCTTTTCCGGGGCCTGGGAACCAAAGCCCAGGACGGCCCCAATCATCATTAAAAGCGTGGCCGTGCCGGAAACCAAGCTGGTGGCGTCGCCGCCTTTCAGCCCAAAACCCAGCATCAACAGAATATCCCCCAAAAAGGCCAGGGGGGTGAACACGGCGATGAACAAGGCCGCTTTTTGGTGTTTTTTGAAGGCCGGTTTTTCCCCGCCTGGTTTTTGCGGCTGGCTTTCCGGCAAGCCCACCCCGGCGCCGGCCATGGTTTTCCGGTTCATCAAAAACGCCGTCACAACAGTGGCGGCCCCCATGGTAAGGAACAAAGGGGAACCCATGGTTAGGATTTGCGCCGTGTCAATCCCTGCGGCTGCGGCAGAAATGGCGGGGGCCCCCTGGATGACAAAATCATAGCTAAGGCCGATGCCGTGGCCGAAAAGGTTGATGGCTATGGCGGCGGACATGGGGGTCAGGCCTTTGTGGATGGCCAAAGGCAGCATAATGGCCCCAACGAGCGCCACAGAGGGCGACGGCCATAAAAATAAGGAAAACAGCAACATAACGCCCCCTAAAATCCACCAGGTCACAGAAGGGGTGCACATGACCCGCGACAAGGGCTTCATCATCAAATAATCGCTGCCCAGTTCAGAGAGGCATTTGGAGAGGGCGGTGATCAAAGCGATGGTTGCAATAATTTCCATAAATTCCTTGGCCGCGTAAAGGGTGGAATTAAAGACAGCCTGGATTGCACCGGCCAACGACCCTGTGGCGGCAAGGCCCAACAGGAACAAAAACCCGATACAGATGATAGGCGTATCCCGGCGCATGGCCATGACAGACAATATTACAACCACCCCGATGAGATAGAGGAAATGGACGGTAGTCAGAGTAGTGGATAATTCCAACATAGGGATTCCTTTCTGAATGTCAATATAAAGTAATATATGCGTGGGGAAGGGGCTGGGTACGGCGTGGGGAGGGATAAATAAATTACAGATGAAAGGATTATGCTATGGACGGGGAATGGACGGGATGGTAAAATTGTGGTAGGTAAGAAATCGGCTGGATAGAAAACAGCATAAGAAAGGGGCCCCGGATGGAAGAGGAATATTTTCGCAGAAAAATTTCATGGTTTTCTTTCTTTTTCAGCCTTCTGGTAATCTGGGTACATTCCTACAATGGGGAATTGTATTTAGGGAAAGCAGGGGGGGCAGACGCGGTATACCGCCTGGAAGCCTTGCTGGGGGATGGGGCCGGCCAGATTGCCGTCCCTGGGTTTTTTATGGTATCCGGCTATTTGTTTTACCGGGATTTTACCTGGCAGAAATTGGGGGGGAAATGGCAGCGGCGCATCCACAGTGTGCTGGTGCCTTATATCGTATGGAATTTCCTCTACTATATGGGGTATGTGGTTGCCAGCCGCCTGCCCTGGATCCGCGACGTGGTGGGCAAAGGGGTGGTCCCTTTCACCCTTTCTGCCATGGTGGACGCCGTGGCCCATTACACTTATAATTATGTTTTTTGGTATCTGCACCAGCTGATATTATTGATTTTGATGGCCCCTTTTTTGTACTTTGTTTTAAAAAGCCTTTGGGGCAGGGGGCTTTTCCTGGCGTTTTTGTGGTGGGCGGTGGCGGCCAAGGCCCCTTTGCCTTTCGTCAACGCTGATGCCCTGATTTATTATTCTTCTGCTGCCTGCCTGGCTATAGACACCCGGAAAAACCAGGAAAAAGGGCAGGTGGAGGCGGGCTTTAAGCCAAAGGGGGTAGGGCCCATGATCTGCCGCCGCCCTTTGCCATGGGGCCTGTGCCTGATGGCACTGTCCCCGCTGCTATATCATGCAGGGCTGCGGACCGCTTTCGTCCCATGCTTTGTCCTGTGCCGCCTGGCGGCGGTGGCGGGCTTATGGCTGGCGGTGCCGGGAAACTGCCTGCCGCCGGAAAAAGATTTTATGAAGGGGAATTTTTTCCTGTATGGGGCCCATTTTGCCTTGGTGCGTTTTATCAACAAGGCAGGGGCTAAGGTGCTCCCCCCGGTACCCGCGGTGCCCGTGGCTTTGTACCTTGCCATGCCTTTTTTGGTGGTGGCGGCTGTCACGGTTTTGGGGAAAGCCCTCCGCCGCCACGCCCCTGTTTTATGGAACCTTTTAAGCGGCTGGCGGTGAGCGGGGCCGCCGAAAAAGAGGCGGCCAAAAAGGAAGCTGCCGCTTCGCGGTTTTCTGACCGTGAAGCGGCAGCTTTTTGTTGCATTTAGATTAACCCCATCAAACTTGGCACTCCCAAAGACAGCACCGGAATGTACGTTACCGCAAGCAAAAGCAGGAACAATACAGCGAAATAGGGCAGGAGCATTTTGGTTACGTCTTCAATACGGAGTTTGCTGATCCCGCAGCCAACGAACAATACGGAGCCGACCGGCGGGGTAATATTGCCCAGGCACATATTAAAGATCAACATAACGCCGAACTGGATATCGGTCATGCCAAGGCTCTGGGCGATTGGCAGGAAAATGGGCGTAAAGATCAGGATTGCCGGGGTAATGTCCATGAACATGCCAATGATCATCAGGATCATGTTCATCAGAAGGAAAATAATAAATTTATTGGTGGATATGGACATAATTCCTGCGCTGATGGCGGCCGGGATCCCGGAGTAGGCCATAACAAAAGACATGGCGGAGGAAGCCGAGATCAGGAACAGGATAATGCCGCTGGTGCAGGCGCTGCTTACTAGGATCTTCATAAAGGATTTCACCGTCAGGCTTTTATAGCAGATGGATAGGACCAGGCAGTAGAGCACACAGATGCCGGCCCCTTCTGTGGCCGTAAAAATGCCGCCCACAATACCGCCGATGACGATGATGATCAAAAGCAGGCTGGGAAGGGCTTCCAAAGTCACTTTCAGAAATTCCGCCGCCGCCGGGATCCCGGTAGTGGGGTATTGATGTTTTTTGGCATAAAAGAACGCCACTACCATAGAGCCTAAGCCCATAAGGATACCCGGGACATACCCGGCCATAAACAAGGTGGAGATGGACACGCCTCCGGCTACGGTGGAATACACGATGAAGGCGCTGGTGGGCGGGATCAAAAGCCCTGTGGGGGCGGAGGCGATGTTGACCGCCGTGGCAAAGGCCGGGTCGTAGCCTTCGTCCTTCTGGATGGGGTAGATGCACCCGCCCATGGCTGACGCCGCCGCCACAGAAGAGCCGGACAGGGCGCCAAACAGCATGTTGCCGACCACGTTGGCCTGGGCCAGGGAGCCCGGGATCCATCCAACGAATAGTTTGGCAAAATTCACCAGGCGCCTGGCGATGCCGCCGTTATTCATAATATTGCCGGCCAGGATAAACAAAGGGATTGCCAGCAGGGAAAAGCTTTCCACGCCGCTGTTCATTTTCTGCATGGTAATGAACGTAATCTGATCCCAGGACAGGGAAGAGATTGCCGTCACAATTGAGGAAATCACGATGCTTACGGAAATGGGGCAGCCCAGGAAAAGCAGGATGGCAAATACCGTAAACAGGATCAAGGTTGTCATTCCAATACTCATGATTCATTCCCTCCTTCAATTGTAATGCCGGTTACGTCCTCGTAGATATTGATAATTTGGGCTACGATGATAAACAGGCCGGAAACAGGCGCCATGGCATAGACCAAGCTTCTGGGGATCCCCAACAGGGCGGAAAATACCTTTTGGGCGCTCATGGCAAGTTTAAAGCCTCCGATGGTAATAACAAAAATGGCAAAAACAAGGATCAATACATCAATAAAGGTCATCAGGATCCGTTTCTTTTCCGGTTTCAGGCTGTCCCGGACCAGCACCAGGCACATGTGTTCCCTGGTGATAAAAGCATAGGCGGCCCCGATAAACCCGGTCCAGATCAGGAAATAACGCACCAGCTCCTCGGTAAAGGCGGCAGGGCTGTTCAAGACATAACGGGTAAATACCTGGTACAGCACCAGAAGCGTCATAACGGAAAGCAATATAGTGGCAATCGCGGCGAGAAGCTTTGTCATCCCTTTTTTTACAACAGTAAATAGTCCTTTCATTGGAAACCTCCCCCTTACTCTACAGAATGGATAATGTCAAGCAGCGTCTGAACCCCCGGATACTGGTCGCAATATTCCCCGATCATGCCGCTGGTGGCCTGGCGGAAAGCTTCTTTGTCCACGTCATTGACAAATTCCACGCCCATCTGGGAGGACGCTTCCGAGATTGCTTCGTCAATCGCGGCGTCCCAGGCGATTTTGTGGCTTTCTGTGGAGGCGTGGGCGGCTTCCAGGATGACCTGCCGGTCTTCCGGGCTGATATTGGCCCACACCTTGGCGCTCATTACCATTACATCCGGTATCATGGCATGCTGGTCCGTAGAGTACACTTTACAGATTTCGCCGTGCTTGCCGGTGGTCAAGGCCGTCTCGTTGTTCTCAGTGCCGTCAATGATGCCAGTCTGAAGGGAGGTATATACGTCCCCGTAAGACATGGCTACCGGGATGCCGCCTAAGGCCTGCATCATATCGGTTTGGGATTTCATGTCCTGTACGCGGATTTTTAACCCTTTCAGGTCTTCCGGCGTGCGGATGGCTTTGCCCTTTGTATAGAAAGAACGGGCGCCGGAGGTATAGTAGGTAAGGGTCACAAACCCGTCATCCTCAGAAGAGAGGAAAAAGTCCTGCATTTGCTGGGAATCCATTACATGGTAAAAATTCTCCGTATCGTCAAAAACGTAAGGCAGGCCGAACGTGTGGTAGGATTCGTTATAGGTGGCAAGGCCTGGCGCAGAAACTTTGGTCATGGAAATCACGCCGGCCATAAGCTGTTCCATATTCTCATTTTCAGACCCCAGCTGGCCGTTGGGGAGGATCCGCACCTGAATCCGCCCGTCTGTTTTTTCTTCCACCTGCTGGGCAAATTCCATCATGGCAATATGTACCGTATGGGTTTCGCTAAGGCCGTGGGCCAGCGTCAGCACCATGGGGTTATCCGCGGTGGCGGCTGCGGATGTGCTGGCGCCGGTCTGGGCGCAGCCGGAAAGGGACATGGCGGCCAGGCCCAGTGCAGTTATCATAGCAGCGATTTTTTTCATAATGTTTACCCCCTTTTTTACATTCCGATGAGGTCAAATTGTTCAAAGGAAACCAGTACCTGGTAATCTTTTTTCGGGTTTTTATATTTAATCTGGACGGATTTCAGCCGTTGGCTGTAATACCACCCACATTCTGCTTCCTCGAATTTACGCCTGTGCAGGAAATGGGGGACCTGGCTGCCGTCTACAGACACCCAGTAGGGGGATTTTTCCCGGTGTATCATGTCCACATACATGGTTTCCACTGCCGTCGGGTAGCAGCCTTCCTGCTTAAAGTCCAGGGCGGTCTTCTCCCCCGGGGATAGGCAGATATGGGTTTTCAAATAATTCCCTTTTTCATATTCCATGGTGGCCCCGTCGTCTTCGTAGAGGGTGAACTGGCAGCCTTTATCGGAGGTGCATAGCAAAGTGATGGAAGTGGCCTGTTGGGTGGCCAGGTTATCCAGTTTATTCCCGGCCATGGGGATCAGGGAACCGCTGGGGATAAACAAAGGGATGTCGGATAAGGTGACGGGGATTTCCAAAACCTGCCCCCCGGTATAGGCGGCCCTGGTATAATAGTCGTAAAAATCAGCCCCTTCCGGCAAATAGACCCGGCGGGTCCGCGCCCCTTTTTCTACAACGTTGGCTACCAGAAGGGAATCTCCAAACATGAAATCCACGCCTTCCTCATAGCATTTGGGGTCATTTTGAAACGCGCTGCACATAGGCTCCATAATCGGCAGCCCAGTCTCATGGGCGCGGGCCATCAAGGAATATAGGTAAGGGCTTAGCTGATACCGCAGTTCAATGGCATGGCGGATATCCTCCTTTAAGTCGCTGTACATCCAAGGCTCGGTTACCGTGTTGTCGGTGTTGGTGGAGTGGATGGAGAAGCGGGGCTGGAAAATCCCGTTTTGGATCCAGCGCAGGAACAGTTCCCCTTCCGGGGCCGGGCCGTAAAAGCCGCCAATATCACATCCCTGGTTGGCCACGCCGGACAGGCCCATGCCTAAAATGGTGGCGATATTATATTTCAGGGCATCCCAGCAGGTTAAATTGTCCCCTGCCCAGGTCTGGGCATACCTTTGGATCCCGCAGTGCCCGGACCGGCATACGATATAAGGGCGGGTGTTGTCAAACGTTTCATGGACCGCTTCATTGGTAATGTGGCACATAATATTGGACATGACAGATTTTAGCTGCCCAATGGTCCCGCCTTTCCCTTCAAAATCACAGCGGCAGTCTTTGTCTACCAGGCTGTCATATTCGCAGTTGTCATTCCAGATAGAGCTGGTACCATATTCCAGCACATTTTCTTTTAACAGGGCTTTCCAGTTGTCCCTGGTTTTCTGGCTGGTAAAATCCACAAACATGCCCTTGCCGCCCCACCAGGTCCCAATGCCTGGGTTGTCGCTGTCGCTTGCCTTGACAAACATGCCTTTGGCTTTCATGTCTTCCAGCATGGGGTGGATCAGCAGGATCCCCGGTTTTACGTTGGGGGTTACGGTGATCCCCCGCTTTTTCATCTGGAAGAAGAAATCTTTGGGGTTCTTAAACCGTTTTTTGTTCCAGGTAAATACGCAACGTTTAATGCCTTTTTCCGTCTCCACCGTGCAATAGCCCGAGGAAAGCTGGAAGCCGTCCACAGGGATTTTTTCTTCTTTTGTGGTGTCGATAAATTCTATGATGGCGTTATCACAATCCGATTCCAATTCGGGGTAGTACATGGAAGACCCCAGATACCCCAGGGCGCAACGGGGCAACATGGCAGATTTCCCGGTGAGGTCGGTGTAACGTTCCACTACCTGGCGGACTGTGGGGCCCGCGATCAAAAACAGGTCAATATCCCCGCCGTCTGTGCGGTAGCGGCTGTGCATTTTCCAATAATTGCTTTTTTCCCGGCCCATATCAAAATCACATTCGTATGTGTTGTGGTAGAAATACCCCACGGCTTTTTTTGTACCCCGGTTCAGCTTAATATAGAACGGGATGTGCTTATAGAGGGAATCGGTTTCTTTCGGGTTATAGCCCATAGCGTCCTTGGGGCTCATCCCCATGAATTTTTGCGCTTTGTTGAATTCGCCGCTTTTTTCCCCAAAACCATAGAAGCAGTCGTCTTCCTTTATTTCACTGGTGTGTACCCTCCGGCGGTTGCTGTCTTCCTGGTAGGCCAAGTCTACAATGTCCCCGTGGAGCAGGGTCCCTTCCTTGTCATACACACAGATGCGGAACGGGTTTTTTTCCACTTCCACTTTCAGCTCGCGCCCCTGGATGACGGCCAGGGACTCCCCGTCCGTCAGCAGGGCGTTGGCGGGCGTAATCCGTTTCCGGTAATGTTTCAAAAATCCGTCCATGCGGTCTTCCCATGCAGTCATGGCCAGGCTGTAGGATTCTTCGGCAAAATCCCCGTCAAACCCTGCCCGGATGCGCAGGATGGAATCCGTCAGGAACCAGACCCGGATTTCGATGCAGTTGGTCATGATGGAGAAGTAACCGTCCTGTTGATGGACTGTGCGTGCTTCCGTACAGATTTTCATGCTTGTGTCCTCCTTTTTTATCCTTTACTCAAACCGGTTTTTGTATTTTTAATATAGCGGATTAGAGACATCAAAACCAGACGAATATTGCGGTGTTTATTGTGATTTTATACATTTCTTGCCATCTATGGGGGAATATGCTATAGTAGATGTTAAAAAAGGGAGACAGGATATGGCAAAATTCCTGAAATAGCAGGAAAAGGGCGTGCTATAGGCGATAAACCTTGACGGTACCCAACGCCCAAAAAGGCAGGATGTGCGGCAGAACGCGCATAGAATGGAGGGGAATATGATTGACCAGGCAGGGATCATGATGGCACAGGGCGCTACCATAGCCTGCGAGCGGATCCGCGGGGTAAACGACAATATGATGAAATCCCACTACCACAATTATTATGAATTATATTATTTGGAGGAAGGCGAGAGGTACCATATGCTTCAGGACGACAGGTACGCCATGGGCCCGGGAGAGATGATTTTGTTTTCCCCTTATATCCTCCACCGCTCTTATGGCGACAAGAATGTGCCTTTTTGCCGCATGGTGCTGTATTTCCACAAGGATGAGGTGGAATCCGAAGAATTGCTGGAATCTTTGGATTCCGGAAACGGTTTATACCGTCCGGCTCCGCGGGCGCGCCAAACCTTGCACCGGATGCTGGAATCCTTGCTTTACGGGCAGGACGACCCTTCTGGCTTTAAAAAAAGTTACCGCCATACGGTTTTAAATATGCTGTTGTTTTTTATTGTCCTCCAGATGCGCCGGCAGAACCCTGCTGAAAAAGAGGGGTATGACAGGATGAGCCAGGTGGTCAGCTACATCCATGGACATTATCAGGAAGAGATCAGCCTGGAACATCTGGCCCGGCGGTTCTACATTAGCCCCTATTACCTTTGCCGGGAATTTAAGCGTTATACCAACAGCACGGTGGTCCAGTACATCAATATTACCAGGGTCATGAACGCCCAGAGGCGTTTTATGGAAACCGATAAAAACATTACCGAAATCTGCCGGGAGACGGGGTTTTCAAACCTGACCCATTTCAACCGGGTATTTAAATCCGTGACCGGCATGACCCCGTCCGGGTACCGCAATACCCATAAAAATTTAATCGGCGGGTATGGGCAGGAAACGTGAAGTTACGCTACACTGGCTTGTTTTTCAATTTCATCTCTGCTATAATGGCTGCAAGGAAACCATGGGTTAAGAACCACTATAATATATGCCGAAAAACGGTAGAAGGGGGATAAAATGCAGCATCACAATCCATTATTACGAAACAGTGAAAGCCCGGCGAAATTTTTGGCCATTGGCGAGATTATGCTCCGCCTGACCCCGCCAAACTATGAGAAGATACGGATGGCCAGCACATTTGAAGCCAGCTATGGGGGGAGCGAAGCCAATATAGCGCTGGCGCTGGCGAACCTTGGGGTGGACAGTACTTTTTTTTCCGTAGTCCCCAACAACAGTATCGGAAAAAGCGCGGTGCGTATGCTGCGCAGCAACGACGTACACTGCACTCCCATGATTTTAAGCACGCCGGAGGAGACTCCTACCCATCGGATCGGAACCTATTATTTAGAGACCGGGTATGGCATCCGGGCCAGCAAGGTGATTTATGACCGGAAACACAGTGCCATAACGGAATATGATTTCAGCAACCTGGATATCCAGGGGCTGCTGGAGGGCTTTGACTGGGTGCATTTAAGCGGCATTACCCCCGCCCTGGGCCCTAACTGCGCCAAGCTGATCTTAGATTGCCTGAAGGTGGCCAAGGAGAAAGGGCTGACCGTCAGTTTTGACGGCAACTTCCGCAGTGCTTTGTGGAGCTGGGAAGAGGCCAGGGATTTTTGTACCCAATGCCTGCCCTATGTAGATGTGCTTATGGGCATTGAGCCTTACCACCTTTGGAAGGATGAGGAAGACCACAGCAAAGGAGATTACAAAGACGGCGTCCCGCTGCAGCCAAGCTATGAACAGCAGGATGAGGTTTTCCATGCGTTTGTGGAGCGCTACCCCAACTTAAAATGCATTGCCCGCCATGTGCGTTACGCCCACAGCGGCAGTGAAAACAGCCTGAAGGCGTATATGTGGTACGAGGGGCATACCTTTGAAAGCAGGAGGTTTACTTTCAATATTTTAGACCGGGTGGGAGGCGGGGACGCTTTTGCCAGCGGATTGATTTATGCAATGGTCCACAATTACCGCGCCATGGACATGTTGAATTTTGCCGTGGCCAGCAGCGTGATCAAACATACCATCCACGGCGACGCCAACATAACCGACGACGCCCAGAGCATCCGCAACCTGATGAATATGAACTATGACATTAAGCGCTAGCGTTTTACTTCCGGGTGTAGGACGGCAGTATCCATGGAAGGGTCCCGGCTTCGGGCAGGCAAAAGGGCAAGGGCCGCGGCCGGGGAAAGGGTAGCAGAGGCGGAGGCATACGATGATTAAAAATATAGTATTTGACATGGGGAAAGTGCTGGTGGGCTATGACGCCATGCGGGTATGTGCGCGGTATATAGAGGCCCCCCATGACAGGAAGCGGGTATGTACGGCAGTATTTGTGTCCCCGGAGTGGCTGATGCTGGACATGGGGCTTTTGACGGAGGACCAGGCCCTGAAACAGGTCTGCGCCCGTTTGCCAGAGAGGCTCCACCAGGCTGCTATTTGCTGTATGCGCCATTGGCCGGAGTATAATATGTGGCCGCTTCCCGGGATGGAAGCGGTGGTGCGCAGGCAAAAAGAAAAGGGGTTTGGCATTTATTTGTGTTCCAATGCCTCCCTGCGCCTGCCAGAGTGTTTCCGGGACGTGATTCCGGCGGCGGAGTGTTTTGACGGGATGCTGTTTTCCGCCCAGGTGAAATGTATGAAGCCGCAGAAGGAAATGTATGGGCATTTCTTCCGCCGGTTTCATTTGGTTCCGGAAGAATGTTTTTTTATTGACGATGTATCATGGAACATCGACGGCGCAAAAGCCTGCGGTATGGACGGCTATTGTTTTGCCGACGGGGATGTGGAAAAATTAAAAGCCATTTTGGAGGGATTGGGATAATGTTTGAAACGATCAATCAGGAGCTGCTGGAATTCCTGAACCACAGCCCTACCAGTTTCCATGCTGTCGCCAACATGGGGGCGATGCTGGAACAGGAGGGGTTTGTACGGCTGTCGGAAGGGCGGCCATGGGAACTGGAGGCAGGGAAGGGGTATTATGTTACCCGCAATGATTCTGCCCTTATTGCTTTTCAGGTCCCCAAAAGGGATTTTGCGGGTTTTCAGGTTATGGCCAGCCACAGCGATTCCCCGGCTTTGAAAATCAAAGCCAACGCGGAAATCCTGGTGGAACAAAAATATGTAAAACTTAACGTAGAAAAGTATGGCGGGATGCTTTGCGCCCCATGGCTTGACCGCCCCCTGTCCGTAGCGGGGCGGGTGGTGGTGCGCAGGCCAGGCGGCATAGCGGCCAGGCTGGTGCAGGTGGACCGGGACTTGCTGATCATCCCCAACCTGGCGATCCACATGAACCGTAAAGCCAACGAGGGGTATGAGTTTAACGTGCAAAAGGACATGCTGCCTTTGTTTGGCGGGATTGGCGCCAAGGACGGTTTCCTGCAATTAATCGCCGGCGAGGCCGGCGTGGAAGAAGAAGATATTTTGGACATGGACCTGTTTTTGTATAACCGTATGAAAGGCACGGTGCTGGGGCTGGACGGGGAATTTATAGCCGCGCCCCGCCTGGACGACCTGCAATGTGCCTTTGCGTCGCTGAAAGGCTTTTTGTCTGCCAGGCCCAAAGAAAGTGTAGCCGTCCATTGTGTGCTGGACAATGAAGAGGTAGGAAGCGGCACCCGGCAGGGGGCGGCGTCCACTTTCCTGCGGGATGTGCTCCATAGGGTCAACAGCGGCATGGGCCGCGGCGAGGAAGAATATTTGATGGCCCTGGCTTCCGGCTTTATGGTGTCGGCCGACAATGCCCACAGCATCCACCCCAACCAGCAAGATAAAGCCGACCCTACAAACCGCCCTTATATGAACGGTGGTATCGTCATTAAATACAGCGCCAACCAGAAATATACCACGGACGCCGTTTCCGGGGCGGTTTTCAAGTCCCTGTGCCAGAAGGCCGGCGTACCTTACCAAACTTTTGTCAACCGTTCGGATATGCTGGGCGGTTCCACTTTGGGCAATATCTGCACCTCGCAGGTGGCATTGAACATGGTGGACGTGGGCCTGCCCCAGCTGGCCATGCATTCCTGCTATGAAACGGCAGGGAGTAAAGACACGGCTTATTTGGCGAAAGCCGCCAGGGAGCTGTTTTCCTCTTCCGTCTGCGGCGACGGCGACGGGGAATACCAGGTCCGGTAGGGTTCAATCAATTACTTTTGAAGGAGACATAAGGATATGACCAGGATTAGAACAAGGTATGCACCCAGCCCCACCGGCCGGATGCATGTGGGGAACCTAAGAACCGCATTGTATGCCTACCTGATTGCCAAACATGAAGGGGGCGACTTCCTGCTGCGCATAGAGGATACGGACCAGGAGCGTTTTGTGGAAGGGGCTACGGAAATTATTTACCGTACCCTTGAGAAAACCGGCCTGGTCCACGACGAGGGGCCGGACAAGGACGGCGGCGTGGGGCCCTATGTGCAGAGCCAGCGCCAGGCGGCGGGGATTTATCTGGAATATGCCAAAAAGCTGGTTGAAAAAGGGGAAGCCTATTACTGTTTCTGCAGCCAGGAACGGCTGGAATCTTTAAAGACTACCGTCAACGGTGAAGAAATCATGGCATATGACAAGCATTGTTTGCATCTGCCAAAGGAAGAAGTGGAAGCGAACCTGGCAGCGGGGATGCCTTATGTGATCCGTCAGAACAACCCCAGGTCAGGGGTTACCACTTTCCACGACGAGATCTATGGGGATATTTCCGTGGATAATTCCGAACTGGATGACATGGTGCTGATAAAGTCCGACGGCTACCCTACCTACAATTTTGCCAATGTGGTAGACGACCATTTGATGGGGATTACCCATGTGGTGCGGGGGAATGAATATCTGTCCTCATCCCCCAAATATAACCGCCTGTACGACGCGTTTGGCTGGGAAGTGCCGGTGTATGTCCACTGCCCCCTGATTACCAACGAGGAACATAAAAAATTAAGCAAGCGCAGCGGCCATGCTTCTTATGAAGACCTGATGGAACAGGGGTTTGTATCGGAGGCAGTGGTCAACTATGTGGCGCTGTTGGGCTGGTCCCCGGAGGAAAACCGGGAGGTCTATTCCCTGGACGAACTGATAAAGGTGTTTGACTACCATAATCTGAGCAAATCCCCGGCAGTCTTTGACATGGTAAAATTAAAATGGATGAATGGGGAATATCTGAAGGCGATGGATTTTGACCGGTTTTTTGCCATGGCAGAGCCATATATCAGGGAAGTGGTCAAAAAGGACCTGGATTTAAAGAAAATCGGGGCCATGGTCAAAACCCGTATCGAGGTTTTTCTGGACATTGCAGGGCATATTGACTTTTTCCAGGAATTGCCGGATTATGATGTAGCTATGTATACCCACAAAAAAATGAAATCCACTGCCGAAACGTCGTTGCAGGTGTTGACGGAAGTGCTGCCGATCTTAAAGGCCCAGGAGGATTATTCCAATGACGGCCTGTATGGTTCGCTTTCCCGGTATGTGGAGGAAAAAGGGGTAAAAACAGGGTTTGTGATGTGGCCCATACGTACTGCTGTTTCCGGAAAACAGATGACGCCCGCCGGGGCCACGGAGATTATGGAAGTGTTGGGGAAAGAAGAATCCCTGGCAAGGATACAAATCGGGATTGAGAAATTAATGTCTGCAACATAGCAGATGGATGGCAACCAAAGGGCCGGTGCGGGGTGGGATGCCCAATATAGGGCGCCCTAAAACAAAGCAGGCGGCCGCAGGCCATATAAAAGGATAGCTCATTGGGCTATCCTTTTGCAGCTGTCCCGTTCAATCAGGTAATGGGGCACAATGATTTTGGTGGCCAGCAGGTTGGGGTTTTCAATATGGTTTATCATTTGGGAGGCGGCTTCAATCCCCAGCTGGCAGGAATTGATGTCAATGGAGGTGAGCTGGGGGGAGGTAAGCCGGGCAAATAAGGAGTTGTTAAAAGAGATAATGGACAGGTCTTCCGGTATGGACAGGCCTGTTTCAATGCAAGACCGTTCCAACGCCACGGCCAGGATATCATCACTGACCATGATGGCGGTGGGGCGGTTTTTGCTTTGCAGCAGCTGGCAAATCGGCCCGTCGCTTCCCTTGGGGATGGAAGGCACTTCCAGGCAGTACTCGTCGCGCAGGGGCAGGCCATGGCGAAGCAGGGCAGCCTGGTAGCCGGATTTGCGGTCTGCGGAAAACATCAAGCTGCTGTCGCTGCCTAAATAGGCGATTTTGCGGTGGCCCAGGTGATAAAGGTATTCGGTGGCTTCCTGGCCGGCCAACAGGTTGTCGTTGTCTATATATATGGTTTGGTTTGCAAATTGGTACGCTTTCCCGATAAGCACATAAAGGAGCCCCTCGTTGTACAGGTACTCAATGACGGGGTCCTGGCGCCGGGAATATAACACGATAAAGCCGTCCACCTGGCCGCTGCGGGTCATGGTGCGGATGGCCTGCAGCACTTCGTTTTCATCCTGGCCGGTAATGACTGTATTGATGTACTGGCGCTGGTTGCAGAATTGGCTGATTCCCCGTATGGCTTCCAGATAGAAAGAATTTTCATAAACCTCCCTGGCGGAAGTGGGCAGGACAATTCCAATGGTGCGGGAATTCTGCGAGGCAAGGTTGCTGGCCTGGAAATTCGGTTCATAGCCTAATTGTGCCATAGCCCGGCGGACTTTTTCCTTGGTCTCTTCGCTGATGGACGGGTTGTTTTTGCAGGTGCGGGATACCGTGGATGGGGATACGCCGGCCAGCGCGGCCACGTCTTTGATGGTAACTGCCATAGTATGGGCCTCCTTGCATAATTTAGGGCAGAAAGTAAAAGCTAAAACATGTTTGCGTAAGGCGTGCCGGAAAATCCGGGCAAACCCTAAACCCTATTTTAGGGAATGTCCAAAGGAAAGTCAATGAAGAATACAAAAATGCAGCAGCCAGTTTTGTGCAATGGTAAAAATGCACAACAATGCTTGCCAATCATTGTGTAAAATGGAGAAGTGATAAAAAACACAAGAAATTTATTGAAAATGTTATGCAAATGAGATATATTTAATGCAAGCGGTTGCATAATAAATGCGCAAAAACATAAAAGGAATTGCACAAGAGGAAGCAGAGGGGATTGACAGCATGTAAAAGGGCGATTTGGCATGGCATGTGGAAGCGCAAGTAGTTTTACAATAATTTTCTAAGGAGGTAACAGTATGAGCGGCAAGAAAAACGATGGCAAAGGCATTGCTATTTTTTCTCCGGCGACTGGGCAAGCGGTTGCATTAGAACAGGTTCCGGATCCTGTATTTTCCCAGAAAATTATCGGAGACGGCATGGCAGTAATCCCAGAAGGCGGGAAAATATTAAGCCCGGTGGACGGGGAAGTGGCATCGGTGGCGGACACCTTGCATGCGTTCGGCTTCCGGTCGGACGACGGGCTGGAGCTGCTTGTCCATGTGGGGCTTGAGACGGTTTCCCTGAAAGGGGAATGTTTTCAGGTACATGTGAAGGCCGGTGACAAGGTAAAAGCTGGCGATTTGATTGCGGAAGTGGATTTGCAGGCGTTAAAGGAGAAGAATATTAACCCCATTACGCCGGTGCTGGTGTGTGGCGGCATGGAGGGGAAAAGCCTCAAAGGGCAGGAAGGGGCTGTGAAAGCGGGGGCCGACGTATTGATCCATGTGTCAGACGAACCGGAAACGCCTCCTGTAAAGGAAGAAGAAAACATGCAGGGCAGCAAAGCCGCGGGCCCGTCTGCCCCGGCCGGGGCGCCGGACCCTTCGGCTGCACAGAAACCGGCCAAAAAGAAATTCCCCATTGACTTTGA
This sequence comes from uncultured Lachnospiraceae bacterium, assembly GCA_910584845.1. GTDB lineage: Bacteria > Bacillota > Clostridia > Lachnospirales > Lachnospiraceae > Brotaphodocola. Next base: position 25,130 of record CAJUDH010000021.1, on the reverse strand, counting down.
TTTCCTTCAGAAACTGGGCAAGGTCTTGATGGTGGTCATCGCCGTCATGCCTGCGGCGGGGCTGATGATCAGCCTGGGCAAGCTGGTACAGATGGCAGGCGTGGACTACCACATGATCTTGATGGCCGGCAGCACCATGGAAAATATCGGGTGGGCCGTTATCAATAACCTGCATATTTTGTTTGCCGTAGCTATTGGCGGATCCTGGGCCAAAGAGAGGGCCGGCGGCGCCTTTGCGGCGGTAATTGCCTTTATTTTGATCAACTGTATTACCGGGGCGATTTTCGGTGTTTCGGCAGATATGCTCAATGATGCAGAAGCCGTAACCCACACCTTGTTCGGAAGGGAAATCCTGGTTAACGGATATTTTACTTCCGTGTTGGGGGCGCCTGCTTTAAATATGGGCGTTTTTGTAGGCATTATCGCAGGGTTTACCGGTGGCATTATTTATAATAAATATTATAATTTCCGGAAACTCCCCGATGCGCTGGCATTTTTTAACGGCAAGCGTTTTGTGCCTATGGTCGTCATTGCCTGGTCGGTTATCATTTCCTTGGTGCTGGCGGTGGTTTGGCCTGTGGTGCAGACGGGAATTAACGCTTTCGGCGTATGGATTGCCAATTCTTCTTCCACATCGCCCATATTGGCGCCTTTTATTTACGGGACCCTGGAACGTCTGCTGCTGCCTTTCGGCCTGCACCATATGTTGACGATCCCCATGAATTATACTTCCTTCGGCGGTACTTATACCATCCAGACCGGGATCAACGCCGGTTCCCAGGTGTTTGGGCAGGATCCTTTGTGGCTGGCATGGGTAACGGACCTGATTAACTTTAAGGATGCCGGTGATATGGCATCGTACAGCAACCTGATGGCAACCGTGACCCCGGCACGGTTTAAAGTGGGGCAGATGATCGGCGCCACCGGCCTATTGTTAGGGGTTGCCTTGGCCATGTACCGCCGGGTAGATCCAGACAAAAAGGGCCAATACCGCTCCATGTTTGTGTCCACGGTGCTTGCCGTATTCCTGACAGGCGTTACGGAGCCGTTGGAATTTATGTTTATGTTCTGCGCGCTGCCTCTGTACGTGATTTATGCGGTCCTTCAAGGCTGTGCCTTTGCTATGGCGGGGGTTATCCACCTTAGGCTGCATTCCTTTGGAAATTTGGAATTTGCCACCCGGATCCCTATGTCCGTAAAAGCCGGCTTGACAGGGGACATTATTGGTTTTATGATCTGTGTAGCGGCGTTTTTTGCCATAGGATATGTGGTTGCCTATGTGATGATTGACAAATTCCGTTTTGCCACGCCAGGACGCCTGGGCAATTATACCGATGAAAACGCGGAAGGCGGCGACGGCGCCCAAAGCGGCGGCCACGGGCAAGGGGCCGGCCAAAACAGCCAGGCAGAACGGATCATCGCACTGCTGGGCGGCCGGGAAAACATCACCCTGGTAGACGCCTGCATGACCCGGTTAAGGGTTACGGTAAAAGACTTGGGCAAAGTAGCCGAACTTCCGGAATGGAAAGCCGAAGGCGCGCTGGGCCTGCTGAAAAAGGACAACGGCATCCAGGCCGTCTACGGCCCCAAAGCAGACGTACTGAAGTCCGATATTAATGATATACTATAAAAGGCGTTGACCGGCAGACACGGCCAGGAAAGGGGGTGCAAAACCTTGAAGATTATAACGCTGAATACCCACAGCCTGGTGGAAAAAGGCTATGAGAAGAAACTGAGGCAGTTTGCGGACATGGTACTGGCTGAGCAGCCAGACGTCTTTGCCCTGCAGGAGGTCAACCAGTCGGTACAGGCAGGGTGCCTGGCGGAAGAAAAATTGCCGGGGTTTGTGGCCTGCCCGGGAATTGGCCGGGGCCTTAGGGAGGATAACCATGCGGCCAGGCTTGCGCAAATCTTGTTTGCCGCCGCTGCCCCCTATTACTGGACTTGGGTTCCGGCCAAGCTGGGCTACGGAAAATACGACGAAGGGCTGGCGGTTTTTAGCCGGCGCCCCATTGTGGAAACCGATTCGTTTCTGATCAGCGGATGCAGTGATTACTATAATTGGAAAACAAGGCGGATTTTGGGGGTAAAGGCAGACGGCTTTAAGGGCGGGTGGTTTTACACGGTACATATGGGCTGGTGGGACGACCTGGAAGAACCTTTTAGCCGCCAGTGGGAGAGGCTGGAGGAACATGTAAAGGCGGCAAAAGAAGAGGGGCCTTTATGGCTGATGGGGGATTTTAATAGCCCGGATTCCGTTGCCGGCCAGGGATATGACCTGGTGAAAAAGGGAGGGTGGCTGGATACTTACGAGATGGCAAAAGAGAAAGGTTCCGGAGCCACTGTAGAGGAAGAGATTGACGGCTGGAGGGATTTGCCGTTGGAAGGGGGCGGTAAAGGCGGCCAGCAAGGATGTGAGGCGCCCCATGGCGGGGGTAAGAAGGCCACGGCCATGCGGATTGATTACATTTGGTGCAGCAGGCCTGTGCCGGTTGCCCGTTCTTTGGTGGTCTGTGACGGGAGGGCCTATCCCAAGGTTTCCGACCATTACGGAGTGATGATTGTGGCAGAAGAGGACAAAAGCCTCTGAGGGGATAGGATGGAAGGGTGGGCGAAAGGGGAATATTTCGCCCATACCGGTTTGCATTCGATAAAGCGGGGCATGTAATACTGTGAAACGCGCACAGAATGGAGGAAAAGATGAACAGATCCGCAGGAATATTGTTGTCGATTACCAGTTTGCCGTCTCAATATGGCATCGGGGATTTTTCCCAGGGCGCATATGATTTTGTAGACTGGTTAAAAGAGGCGGGCCAGGAGTACTGGCAGATTTTGCCGTTGGGGCCCACCAGCTATGGGGATTCGCCTTACCAGTCCTTTTCTACCTTTGCGGGCAACCCTTATTTCATTAGCTTGGATAAACTGGTAGAGGAAGGGGTGCTGACAAAAAAGGAGTGCAAGGCGGCGGATTTCGGCCAGGTACCGGGAACCGTGGATTATGAGAAATTATACAAAAACCGTTATCCTTTGCTAAGGAAGGCCTATGAGCGCAGCAACATACAGGAGAACCAGGAATACCGCCGGTTTGTGGACGACAATGGCTGGTGGCTGTCGGATTATGCCTTGTTTATGGCCGTAAAGGAGCGGTTTGGCGGGGCCCCTTGGACGGAATGGGCAGAAGATATACGCCTGCGTTGGCAGAATGCCATGGATTACTATCGGCGGGAATTGTACTTTGACATAGAATTCCAGCAATATATGCAATTCCAGTTTTATATGCAGTGGATGGAGCTAAAAGCTTATGCCAACAAAAAAGGGGTCCGCCTGATCGGGGATATCCCCATTTATGTGGCCATGGACAGCGCAGACGCCTGGGCCCACCCAGAGCTGTTCCAATTGGACAAAGACAATGTGCCCCTGGCGGTGGCGGGCTGCCCGCCTGACGGCTTTTCTGCTACCGGGCAACTATGGGGGAATCCTTTGTACCGTTGGGAATACCATAAAAATACCGGGTATGAATGGTGGCTTTCCCGGCTGGAGTACTGTTTCCGGCTATATGATGTGGTGCGGATCGACCATTTCCGTGGGTTTGACGAATATTATTCGATCCCTTATGGGGCGGAGTCCGCTGTAGGCGGGCACTGGGAAAAAGGCCCGGGGATGGATCTGTTTTGCCGTGTGGAAGAAGCCTTGGGGCGCAGGGCGGTGATTGCGGAAGACTTGGGCTATGTGACGGATTCGGTCCGCCAATTGGTGAGGGACAGCGGGTTCCCTGGCATGAAGGTATTGGAATTTGCCTTTGATTCCCGGGATTCCGGTTGTGCCAACGATTATCTGCCCCACAATTATCCGGAGAATTGTGTGGTTTATACGGGCACCCATGACAATGAAACCATCGTGGGGTGGCTTGACAGTATAACCAAAGAAGAGCAGCAAATGGTCCGGGATTACCTGTGCGACGGCCATACCCTGAAAAAAGATATGTATTGGCCATTGATCTGCCTGATTATGCGCAGCAGCGCCCGTATGTGCATCATCCCTATGCAGGACTATTTGGGATATGGGAATGAATGCCGGATGAACAAGCCGTCTACCGTGGGCATTAACTGGAAGTGGAGGATGGTGGACGGGGAGCTGACGGAAAAGCTGAAAAAGGAAATTTACGGCCTGGCCAAAAGATATGGCCGGCTAAACGGATAAAGGGGCGGCCGGCAGGCTGCCATAAACAAAAAAGGGACCTGAAAGCCGAAGGCCCCTTTTTTACTTTATAGGAAATTGCGCCCGATAAAGCAAAAACCCTCCGGGGATGCGCACTTCGCGCCTAAAGGAAATGGTGGTAGACTTCCCGCATCCAGACGGCCCTACCCTCCGGGGATGCGCATTTCGCGCCTAAGGGGAATGTCTGCTGACGCAGACGCGCCCCGGCGCAAGGATCCGCTTCATCGGCCCCTTTGTTTTTTTCCGGTATACCCTTTAGCCGGTAAACCGTAGCTTTTGTTTGGCAGGGGCTTATTTTTAAATAGGATCTAGCCACACAGGAGCCGGCATGGTAAAATGGGCAGTGCCCCTTGTCCATGGGGATAGGAGGGGCAAGCCTGTTTTATGGGGATGGCAAAGGACGCTTAATCTCCGCCGAGAAAAAGAAGGGGGATAATAAATGGCATTTCATGAATCACAGCTGCGGGCCATACGCCACAAAGACGGCCCAATGCTGGTGCTGGCCGGGCCGGGGTCTGGCAAGACGACGGTAATTACCCACCGGATCCGGCATCTGGTGGAAGAATATAACGTGGGGCCAGGGGGCATTTTGGTGATCACCTTTACAAAGGCGGCTGCCCAGGAGATGAAACAGCGTTTTCAGGCGCTTATGGAAGGGCGCCGGCTTTTGGTAAGCTTCGGGACTTTCCATGCAGTGTTTTTCAGTATTTTAAAACATGCTTACCGCTACGACGCGTCAAACATTATCCGGGAAGAACAGCGGATGCGGATCATCCGGGAACTAATGGAGAAATACCAGGTAGAGGTGGAGGACGAAGCCGAGTTTGCGAACGGGATCCTGTCAGAAATCAGCATGGTTAAGGGGGAAATGCTGAACCTGGACCTTTATTATGCAAAGAACTGTTCCGAAGAAATGTTCAAAAAGCTGTATCAGGGGTACGCGGACGCGTTGGCGAGGCAGCGCTTGCTGGACTTTGACGATATGTTGGCCATGTGCTATGAGCTGTTTACCCAGAGGAAGGATATTTTAGCGGCGTGGCAGAAGAAATACCAGTATATTTTGGTAGATGAGTTTCAGGATATAAACCGGGTGCAGTATGAGATTGTGCGCATGTTGGCGGCGCCGGAGGACAACCTGTTTATTGTGGGGGACGACGACCAGTCGATTTACCGGTTCCGGGGGGCAAGGCCCGAGATTATGCTGGGGTTTACCAAAGATTACCCCTTGGCGGCCCAAACCCTTTTGGGGGTCAATTACCGTTCTACCGAGGAGATCGTAGAAGCGGCCGGGAGGCTGATCCGCCATAATAAGGCCCGCTACCCCAAAGAAATCCATGCCAAACGGGGCAAAGGCCGCCCGGTGGCTACGGTTATGTGGGGGGACGCCCGGGAGGAAACCAAAGGGATCGTAAAAGAACTGCAAGATTATGTGCGTTCCGGGTACCATTGGTCAGACCTGGCGGTACTTTACCGGACCAGCCAGGAGCCTAGGCTGCTGACCGAAAGGCTTATGGAGTATAATATCCCTTTCCGGATGCGGGATGCCCTGCCAAACCTCTATGAGCATTGGATTGCCCTGGACATCCTTGCCTATATCCGGATTGCCGGGGATGAACTGGCAAAACGGGGAAAGGCTAAGAGGAAAGACGTGGTGCGGATTATAAACCGGCCGAAACGTTACATAAACCGGGAATCCCTGGAGGGGGAGGAGGTTGCCTGGAACGGGGTAAAATCCTGGTACCAGGATAAAGGGTGGATGGTAGAACGGGTCGAGCAGCTGGAATATGATTTGAAAATGTTGGGGAAAATGGCGCCGGTGGCGGCAGTGAATTATATCCGCAAAGCGGTAGGCTATGACGATTATTTGCGGGAATACGCCGAATACCGCCGGATTAAGCTGGAGGAACTTTTCCAGGTGGCGGACCAATTGCAGGAAAGCGCTGCAGGCTATGGCACGGCGCAGGAATGGTTTAACCATATGGAGGAGTACGGGAAGCAATTGAAGGGGCAGGCCCGGGCTTCCGGCCAGGACACCGACTGTGTGTCCCTGATGACTATGCACAGCGCCAAGGGGCTGGAATTTCCGGTTGTCTATATCCTGGACGCCAATGAGAGGGTGACCCCCCACCACAAGGCGGTGCTGGACGCGGATTTGGAAGAAGAACGGCGGATGTTTTACGTGGCCATGACCAGGGCAAAAGACCGGCTGCACGTGTATTATGCAAAAGAAAGGTATGGGAAAGCCCAGGAAAGGTCACGGTTTATCGACGAATACTTAGGGAAGTAACGGATTTTCAGGAGTGGCAGGTATCGGTGGACGCAGGGGAGGAAGGGTGGTATAATATTGGGATATGAGGCCGGACAGGGGAAGGAGGAGAATGTTTATGGCAACGTTAAAAGATGCGGTTTACGGTTTGGCGGTGGGGGATGCATTGGGGGTCCCTTTTGAGTTTAAGGCCAGGGGTACGTTCCGGGCCACCGGGATGGTGGGCTTTGGAACCCACAGGCAGCAGCCAGGGACGTGGTCGGATGATACCAGTATGACCTTGGCCACTTGCTATAGCATAAAACGGGCGGGGGGGATTGACTTGGATGACATGATGGACTGCTTTCAATCCTGGCTCCATGAGGGGGATTTTACCGTGGAAGGGAAAGTTTTTGACGTGGGCGGCACTACCAGCACTGCGATCAGCCATAGGAAAGGGGAGGACGGCCAGTGGTCCAACGGAAACGGCTCCCTGATGCGCATTGTTCCTTTGGCTTTCCTTCCGGATGTGTCCAGAGGCCAGGTTGAATCCGTGTCGGCCCTTACCCATGCCCATGAAATATCAAAAGAGGCCTGTGTGATATTTGTAGGGGCAGCCAGGGGCCTGCTTGCCGGAAAAACCGTTATGGAGGCAGTGGGGGAAGGTTTTTCTTTGTCGAAAAACCCTGTTTTTGGGAGGCTGCCTTCCATTGACCAGGTGTCAGCCAGGGATATTAAAAGTTCCGGGTATGTAGTAGACACTTTGGAGGCGGCTGTCTGGGCGGCCGCTACCACCAAGTCTTATGAGGAATGTGTCCTGCGGGCCGTCAACCTGGGCGAGGATACGGACACGGTGGGGGCCTTGGCCGGCGCCTTGGCCGGGATCCTCTACGGTTGGGAAGGGATTCCCAAGAAATGGATTGCAGGGCTCCGCAACCGGCCACTGATTGACAGCTGCCTGTTTTGACGGCAGGGGCTTAGAACTGGCAGGTATTTGCCGGGGCGGCTGCCCGATTGCCTGTGTGCCGGATTTACGCCACAGGGCCGGCAGCGGCCTGATTTCAGGCCGGCATTGATCTTTGGGAACCGGGCATGGGCGAATCAAGTTTCTGGGGAAAATGGCGCTAATGTATTCCGGTTTCCAAGGGTACGGAGAAAAGGGGCGGCCAACGGCCGCAAAGGGCATGGATAAGGATGCATTTTTGGAAAGGAGGTGCCTGGCGTGGGCCAAAGAAAAAGAAAGGGGCGCCTGTGGACCGCAGTTTTCCTGGCGATATTGGCCGTAACCGCAGCAGGGCTGTTTTGTGTTTTACGGTTTCGGGGAGGAGTGGCAATTTCCCCTTCCGCTGACGTGGAAGTGAAAGAAGAAGTGTTTTATTGCCAGAAAGACCCCCGCTGGTCGGGGCAGCGCCTGGGAAAATCCACTTATACCATGGAAAGATCCGGCTGCCTGGTTTGCTGTGTGGCGGCCTCCCTGGAGCTCCAGGGAAGGGGGAGGGAAGATCCCGGGGAGTTAAGCCAGGCCTTGTCCCGGGCCGGGGCATTGGATGAAGAAGGGAACCTTTTATGGGATGCCCTGCCTCGATTGGACAAAAACATTTCGTCGGAGCGTTGCCCTTTTGTAGACGGCCGGCAAGTTATGGAACAGCTGCAAGCAGGGCGTTATCCCATTGTCCGCGTCCGGGTAAACGGTTGGGGCAACTACCATTATGTATTGATAGTCGGCGCCAAAGGCGGGGAGTACCAGTGTATGGACCCCCTTAGCGGGCAGCAGGAGATGGTGCCGCTGGCAGATTTCGGGGGGCGGGTGTACGCAGTCCGGTATGTAGACTGGTAACGGGCGGTTCAGGCCCATAAAAACAGGGGGCCGATTGCAGAATACGGAAATTCTACAAGATCTGTTTTGATTTGCCCAATGGCAACGTATATTTTGCAGAACCCTATATTGCGCAATGGCCCCGGCCTATTAGCGTTTCCTGCTGTCAAAAAAGGGGAAGGCGTCGATGGCGTCCAGGATATCCCGGAATTCTTCCCTGGGCGCCAGGTCAATATATTGTTTCAACAGTTCAGTTTCCTGTTCTTTAAAGGGGCCATAAAATATATCGTACAAGTTATGCCCCCGCATATAGGTTTTAAATTCTTCAAAATTTTCTTTTAAAGCGTCAATGGAATCCAAGTTTTTCCCTAATATCCGGGTGAGGTTCCGGCCGCTGCTTAACCGGTACAGGTATTTCTTCCACTTCGAGAATAAGATCCTCCAAAATGCTTTCTCGCTTTTGACTACCCCTAATTGTGCCATAATCTTTGGGTTCAGGAAATAATTTTCAAAAGAATAATATTTCAGGATCAGTACGTTGCGCCGCTGGACTTTGGGGAGCTTATCCGCATCTTCCAGGTTCCGGTCATGATAATATTTACACAGGTGCCCGGCCAGCTGTTCCGGGTCTTTGCCGTCGCCGTCCCGGATCATCAAAAATTGATCCCGCAGATAGACCTGGTTCATATATTTCAGGTTGGCATAGGTGCGGATGTTGGTACAGCTGTTGGTGGTGATAATAGAAATCCTGGACAGGCTGCCGTCTTCGTCATAAAGCTCGGAATAATATTTTTCCAGCAGCAGGGGAAGCCGGCTTTTGTCTTGCTTGCCTTCTACAATGAACACAAAGTCCACGTTTAGGAAATCGTTGGCGCTGTAGCCTAGGTCGTCCAGGATGCGGTCAATGTCCGCATGGGGGCGGACAGTGGAATAGCCGTCTTCATCCAGCACTACCTGGCGCAGCTGCTTTCCGGAAAAATTGGAGATGACGGCGGGGGAGTGGGTAGAGAAGATCACCTGGTTTTTTTTGGAAAGCCGATGGAGGATCTCCCCGGCATTCTTTTGCAGGGACGGATGGAGGAACAGTTCCGGGTATTCTACCAGGATGATGCTGGGGATCCGTTTCTCGCCTTCAATGTAAGTTTCCAGCAAAGAAAGCATATATATGCTTTTCATGCCGTTTCCCAGATGTTCCACCGGGCTTAACCGCTGCTGCCGCCCGTGCCAGGCTTCCGCAGTTACGCGGAAAAGGGCGTCCGGGTTGCAGGCCAGGGTATAAAGGATTTCCTCCCTGCCCCCGTTTTTGCGGTAATTGCCGTTGACCTTTTTTGAAAAATCGTTGAGGTTTAATTGATACATTTTATATTCCAGGAGCCGGGCTGTCTCATGGAGGGTAAGTTCTTCCGGGTTTTTCTGGTTGATAAGCCCGATGCAGCTAAAGCATTGGTTGCATAGTTTGGCGTTGTCAAACATGCAGACGCCGGAGCGCAGATGGATCAGCTGTTCATCTTCCTGGAACATCAGAAGGTCTTCCTGGAAAGGCTTTACGTTCCGGCCGGTATCAATGCAATACAGCCTGGGGAACAATTCCGGTATGTGGGGGTTGTTCTTATGGCGGCCGTCCGAATAGCGGATTTCCCCGTTTTGGTTGACAGAGACGATAAAGGAAAGTACGTTTTCGCAGTAGGAAGGAAGTTTGGCCGAGAAGTCCCGTTTCCAGGCATCTAACCGTTTATAAGAACTGACGATCCCCTGGGAATGGAGGCGGGAAAGGTCGTCGTCCGTAATACGCAGCATAACGGAGATTTCAATATTTTGTTTTTTTTCGTTAAAATCTTTTTCTGACACCCGGTAGGAGCCGAAAACGATGCGGATGGCGTCCAGGATGCCGGTTTTTCCGGTATTGTTTTTGCCCACCAGGATCAGGGCATTTTCTACGCTGGGGATTTCCAGATCCCGGATGGATTTAAAATTTTGGATGTGGAGTGAGATGATTTGCATGGTGCCTCCTTTGTAGCATGGCCGGTATGGGGCGGAAGAAGCGGGTGCCTTTAATGGTAGTATAGAATAGATGGGGGGAAAATGCAAGACAGAAGGGGGCGTGGTTTGCAGGCGCGGCAGGTTTTCGGGTTTCTGTGCAAAAAAAGGGCGGCTGACAGGCCGCCCCTTTTTTACCGTTTACGCTATGAAACAAAACACCCTTTACGGATATGCCCTTTCTGCCTTTTTTCAGGTCAGGCCCCGAACCGCACCCTTTTTTTCCTTTTGTTTTTATGCAACAGGTGTTCCAACTTCTCCAGAAGGCCGGCTTTTGACGGCGATATACCCTGCTTTTGGTAGAGCCGCCTCATAATGGACAAATAAGAAGGGATTAGGAACAAATCCGCGGCAATCCAGGCGCAGGGGCTGGCATAGCAGACGGCAGGATACCCGAAATAGGGTACCAGCAAAAAACCCACAACAGCCCGGGCAGCCATCTCGCATACGCCGGCCAGCACGGCCCGCTTGGAATACCCCATTCCTTGAATCAGGAAACGGACTACATTGACCAGCACCAACGGGATATAGAAGGTAGCGTTGACCTGCAAATACTGCCTTACCATCCCCAAGATTTCCCTTTCTCCGGAATCCAGGAATAAAAGGGCGATTTTGCCCCCGAAGCCGTACAACACGGCCAAGGCCAGCAAAGAGTAGGCCGTGCCCATCCATATCGCCGCCTTTAAACCCTCGCCGATCCGGTCCAGTTTTTTTGCCCCTATGTTTTGCCCGCCGTAGGTGGCCATGGTAGACCCCAGGGCATCAAAGGGGCAACAAAAAAACATGCCGATTTTTGTGGCTGCCGTCATGGCGGCTACGGACAAGGAGCCAAGGCCGTTGACTGCTACCTGTAGTATGATGCTCCCGATAGCCGTGATGGAATATTGGAGGCCCATGGGGATGCCTATGCCGCACAAGATTTTGGCCATTTGCCAGTCAAAGGCGGCTTCCTCCTTGGTCATCCGCAAAATTTCAAACCGTTTTTTCATATAAGCCAGGCAGGCGATTCCCGATGCGGCCTGGGAGAGCACCGTGGCCCATGCCGCGCCGTCCACGCCCATGCCCAGGCCGACAATGGTGAACAGGTCAAGGGCTACGTTTAACAGAGAAGACAGAATCAGGAAATAAAGGGGCGTCCGGCTGTCCCCCAGGGAGCGGATAACCCCGGATACCATGTTGTAAAGGTAGGTGGCGGGTATCCCCAGGAAAATCACAAAAATGTAACGGTAAGCGCCGTCCATAATATCTTCGGGCGTATTCATCCATGTCAGGATTTGCCTGCACAAGAGGCATACCGCCAAGGTCATGGCCAAAGAAAACCCTATGGCCAGCCATGCAGCGTTGGCGGCAAATTTCTTTAGCTGAACAAAATTTTTTTCACCGAATTTCTGGGCTATCGGGATGGCAAAGCCATTGCATACGCCGATACAAAACCCGATGACCATAAAATTGATGGAACCGGTGGAGCCCACGGACGCCAATGCGCCGACTCCCAGATATTTCCCCACAATAATGGTGTCTACCATGTTGTATAGCTGTTGGAATAAAAGGCCAAAAACCATTGGCACAAAGAAGCCCAGGATCAGCTTTGGCGGGGATCCAAAGGTCATATCTTTTACTGCGTTATTTTTCATAGACTTCTCCCTTCTATATGCGTTTCACGGCAATTGCTTGCCCTGTTTTGCCGGGTACAGGCAGAATGGGGAAACGCGTCCTTTTTAATCTTTTTATCTGCCTGGCGATCGGTCAAATAGTCAAATTGAGCCCCTGGCCTTGCATCTGGTATGGCCGGGGGCAGCCTCCTAGTTTCCCGGCTGGGCGGTATCCTAGTAATTTACTTCACTTGCCTAGAAAATTCAATAGATGATTTCACTAATTTTCTGCTTTAATCTTGGAAAATACTGGCTATGTTTTCAGGCTCCGGGATTTGGGTTTTGGTAGTGCGATTGTAATCCAGAAAGAACAGATGGCCCCACAGAAGGGTAAGATGCAGGTTTTGCTTCCTATAATGTCGATTATAACAAGTATTTATGTCAATTGCAAGTTAAAAAAGTGCCTTTTCAGGGGCTTTCCTATCTAGTCGCCTTAGCTGACGGAGCCGATTGGTTTTCCGATAACACTGCCTGCCGCAGGGCGCCACAAGGCTTTCCTCCCATTAAAAAGGCCAGGAATCTATATTTGGAAAGCTTTTGGCGAAAACGAATGATATTTTAGGGCCTTTATGTATGCTTTTGATAATCGACATTATGAGAGGCAAGAGAATTTTTCAGACGGAACTGAGAGGGAGGAGGATTGAAATATCCATGCATATGAAGTTGGTAAAACGCCTTTTAAGCGGGGGCGTTTTCTTGTTTATCTTGGCAATGGGTATACAGTTTTTAAGCTTATTTTTATATCCTATGAATGATATTGTCCGGAATTGGCAGTCTTTTTACCATTTGGACAAGTATTCCGTTGACTTGCTGTTTGTAGGGAGCAGCCATGCGTACTCTTCTTTTGATACGGCAAAGATCCGGGAGTACACCGGCAAGGAGGCCTATATTCTGGCAAGCAATTCGCAAAATGTCGTCCAGAGTTATTTTAATGTAAAGGAAGCTTTAAAATACCAAAAACCGGAGGCTATTATCCTGGAAGCGTTTTCCATCAACAATAATGATAACTGGCAAGGCGGGGAAAATGATGACAAAGATTGGAAAAAAGAGTCCAATATTGACGGGATGCGGCTGGGCGCGGTGAAGGTAGAGGCGATTTGCAGCCAATACCGGCCTGAAAATTGGGCTTATGCTTTCTTCCGGATTGGAAGAAGCCATGGAAATTGGGCGGATACCTCACAGGTATACAGCAATTACGCTTTTTTCCGCAAAGGCATCAAGGGCTTTTCCCCTTTCCGCCCCAGCAAAAGCACGATGTCGGAAGAAACGGCGCAGAAATATGAAGAGGCAGAAAAAAGGGATGGGGATATTGCCATTTCGGAAACAAACATCGCTTATTTTCATAAATTAGCAGGCCTTTGCCGAAGCGAAGGCATCGAATTTTATGTGGTGATGGCCCCCATGTATAAAACTTACATTGATTCCATCAATTATGAAAGCTGGCTGAACCGGCTTTTGGATTTGACAAAAAGCGAAGATATTGCCTATTTGGACTGCAACCTGCATTATGACGAGATTGGCTTGACCGCCAGTGATTTTGAGGACGCCTATAATGGATATCATCACTTAAATGTTTCCGGAAGTAGCAAGGTTACGGATTTTTTGCTGAAAGAACTATGTCTGGTTCAGGAGGGAAGGTAGATGGGAAATAAAATTACCATAAAAACAGTGGGAAAACCGGTGGCCTTTCTGCTGATTGGCCTTTTTTTATTTTCTTTTATTCAAACGGTGTTCCTGGAAAAAAGCTCTTATGGGAAGTGGCGCAACTGGAACGTACAGGAAAATGTGGACATCCTGGTGCTGGGCAATTCCCATGCGGACAATGGAATATCCCCGCTCCTTATGGAAGAAAGGTTCCGTCAGGCATATGGGCAGGAAGTGTCCGTATTTAATTATGCTTTATATGGGATGCGGACAGAACAGATGTATTTTTTCTGCAACGAAATATTGAAAACACATACACCAAAGCTAATCATCCTGGAAACGTATGCGTTTTGCCCATTGGCAGACGAGCACAGGGAGATTTTGGCGCGGCGGGCATTTGACACCTTGCCCTTAAGCTTCAACAAAATGGAAGGCATCCGGTATTGTATTTTGGAGGACCCTTGGAGCTATTACGTGCCATTTATCAAATATCATACAAGGTGGAAAGAAATTTCCCCGAGGGACATATCCCTGCTGTATGACAAAAATTTGTGGGATATGGCCGGGAAGGGGGACGCAAGCCAGAGCAGCGAGGCGTGCCCGGATCCCGGGGACGGCTGGTTTTTACAGGACACATCACGAATCCAGGAGTGCAGGGAGATTACCCCGACGGAAAAAGAATGCCTGGAAAAACTGCTGCTATTGTTGGAAGAAAAGGGGGTGTCTTTGCTGTTTGTAAGTGTGCCCTATAAAGTGCAGATGGGGCTGGACAGCATAGAAATGATCAAAATAAACAATTACCTCCAGAAAAATTATGTAGACGGGGACCGGATCCGCCTGCTTGACATGAACCGCCTGTGGCGGGAACTGGATTTTGATTATAAAGACTTATATAACGAAGGCCATGTAAACCAGGCAGGGGGAAGGAAAGTGACAAACTGCCTGCTGCAATATTTGGAAACAAACTACGATATTGATTCGATAACAAATTAGGAGGTGCTGAATGCTTTTCAATTCCATTCATTTTCTTTTCTTTTTTCCTATAGTCGTGCTGGCTTATTTTATCATTCCCCAAAAGTTCCGGTACCTTTGGCTTTTATTGGCCAGCTACTATTTTTATATGAGCTGGAACCCCAAATACATGCTTTTAATTGCCGCTTCCACCGTGGTGACGTGGGGGAGTGGGCTTTTGATTGCCGGTTGTGCCGGCAAACCGGGGGGGAAGGCGTTTCCCATTTCAAAAAAGTGGTGTATGGCCGGATGCTTTGGGTTTAACCTGGGGATTTTGTTTTTCTTTAAATATTATGGTTTTGCCTCTGCGAACGTGAAGGCCCTCCTCCGTTGGGGTGGGGTGGAAACTTTGGGGATGCCGGTTTTTGACGTGGTGCTTCCAGTTGGGATTTCTTTCTATACGTTCCAGGCGTTGGGATATGTTACGGACGTCTACCGCAAAGAAATTTTGCCGGAAAAAAACCTGTTAAGATACGCATTGTTTATTTCCTTTTTTCCACAATTGGTTGCCGGGCCCATTGAACGTAGCAAGAACCTGATGCAGCAGATGAAAGAGCCCCACTACTTTGACCCGGACCGGGTGAAAGACGGGCTTTTGCTTATGGGATGGGGATTTTTTGAGAAATTGGTGATTGCGGACCGGATCGCGATTTTGGTAACGGATGTGTACAGCCATTACACGGATTATACCGGACTTCAGATCGGGGTGGCGACAATTTTATTTGCTTTTCAAATTTATTGTGATTTTTCCGGCTACTCTGACATTGCCATTGGCGCGGCCCGGATTATGGGGTTTAACCTGATGAAAAATTTCAAAAGCCCTTATTTTGCAACTACCGTAAGCGGTTTTTGGCGGAATTGGCATATTTCCCTGACAACATGGTTCCGGGATTATGTATATATCCCGTTAGGGGGGAACCGGTGCGGGAAATGGAAAAAATACCGGAATATTATGGTAACCTTCCTGGTGAGCGGTTTATGGCATGGGGCCAGCTGGAATTATGTAGTTTGGGGAGGGTTAAATGGGCTATATCAAGTAGTCGGCGATTTTACGATGCCTTTCCGTAAAAAGGCGGCGGAATTGTTAAAAGTGCGCACCGGATGTTGGAGCTACCGTTTTTTTCAAGGGGTGGTTACTTTTGCGCTGGTGGATTTTGCCTGGCTGTTCTTCCGGGCCAACGGGTTTATGGCTGCCGTGCGGATGATGCGCCATGGCCTGGGGAAGCTGGGGGTTTCTTCTATGATAGATCCCCAGCGGCTTATGGGGGTTAATACCTTGGGGATGGAGGAAAAGGATTTTTATGTGATGCTGTTGGGGCTTGCCATGCTGATGGCAGTAGACCATTATAAGAGGAAGGTGGATATAAAAAAAGCCCTTGCAAAGCAAAACCTGGCGTTTCGATGGCTGGTTTATTATGGGGTGATTTTTACCGTTTTAATTTTTGGCATCTACGGCCCGGGGTATGACGCCTCCTCATTTATATATTTTCAGTTTTAGGCATAAATATAGCCCCCTGGCAATTTGGGGGCGGATCCGGACATGGGGTTTGGCAAAAAACGGTTTTTGGCATACCCCGGTTTGAAAGGAAGGGGCCGGCGCAAACGTAAACTGCCTTTTGCGCCGGCCCCGCCCCAATTGTAGCAAAAAGGTTAGAAAGCGTTAAGAAACCCACTCATATTTACCTTTTTCCCCGACAGAATAGAAATCAGCGTAGCTGACATCAAAAATGTCTTTTTCTATGTGGCGGATGTCAATCTGGTTTTTAATCAGGTACTGCCAGATCCCGGCCCCCGCGATGTCGCCTTGCAGCAGGGTTCCCTGCACTTTCCCGTCTTTGGCCAGGATCCGTTTATATTGGGTATGGTCTTCTTTGACCCAGGATTCATCCCCTTCTTCTTCGCGGACCCTCCCTACACAGAGGGTAACCAGGCCAAAAAAGTTGATCGTGTTTTTCATGGCATAGGTATCGGTGTATGTTGCCGGTAAACCACACATGCTTTTTCCGGCGATACGCCCCTGGTCGGCGGCATTGGGCCAGATTCCTGACAGGCCGGTAATGTCTCCGGCAGCATACACATGTTCTGCCGATGTTTTCATAGAAGCGTCTACGGTAACTGCCCGATCATAGGCGATGCCGCTGCCTTCCAGGCATGCCAGCGCCGGACGGACGCCGGCGGCCACAATAATCAGGTCACAGGCGATTTCGTCGCCGTTGTCCAGGATAACCTTATGGATTTTGCCGTCTGCCTCGCAGGCCGCCTGGGAGGCCTTCCGGCTCAGGATAAAACGGGTGCCGGCCTGTTCGAAAGCCTTTTGATAAGCGCCGGCGGCGTGGGCGTCCAGCTGGACAGGGAGGATGCGGTCGGCCATCTCCACAACGGTGATGGTTTTCCCCCGCTCCAAAAGCCCATAGGCGGCATCTAAGCCGACCAAGCCGGAGCCGATAACCAGTACGTTTTGTGCCTCCCGGGCTTCTTGAACAATAGCCTGGGCATCGGAAAGGTTCCGGAGCCCATATACGTTGGAAGCTTTCCGCAATTCCCCCACAGGGGGGATAAAGCTGTCGGCCCCGGAGGCAATGAGAAGCTTGCCATAGGTGATGGTTTCACCGTTGCTTAATAAAATTTCTTTTGTTTCCGGACGTATTTTTTCTGCCCGCACCCCGTTTTTCCATGTAACCCCATAACGGTTAAGGAAGTCCTTTTCTGTAAAATCCAGCCCGCTTTCTTCCCGTTCCCCGGCGATATATTTGTGGAGCATGCAACGGGAGTGGATATGGGTATCAACGGAAACCATCAGGATTTCCCCGGCAGGGTCCTGGCCGCGGATCACTTTTGCCGCTTCCACGCCGGCAACACCGGCGCCAATAATCACATATTTCATCCTTACACCTCCTCCACATAAATGGCCTTTTTCGGGCAGGATTTGACGCAGGATGGATCTCCCCCCGCATCTGCGCAAAAGTCGCATTTTATGACTTTGCTCTTGGTCACAGTGTCGGGTTTTAATACCCCGAAGGGGCAATTCATCACGCACATAAAGCAGGAGCCGCACCGGGTTTGGTCGTACAACACGTGGCCGCTTTCCGGGTCTTTGTACAGGGCCCCGCTCATACAGGACTTGACACATTCCGGGTCGTCGCAGTGGCGGCAGAACAAAGGTTTGTATTGCCCTTTGGCGTCTTTTAAAATCCGGTTCCGGGATTCGTTTTTTGGGTCGCCCAAATCCAGGTCATAGATGGTGCCCGGGTTTTCCCG
Organism: uncultured Lachnospiraceae bacterium; assembly: GCA_910584845.1. Classification (GTDB taxonomy): domain Bacteria; phylum Bacillota; class Clostridia; order Lachnospirales; family Lachnospiraceae; genus Brotaphodocola. The sequence continues at coordinate 7,249 of CAJUDH010000021.1, read as the reverse complement.
GTGTGCCTGCATGCAGGCTGCGGAGCAGTTTTTACAGCCGTCGCATTTTTCATATTCGATCAGGATGCGTTTCATGTTTGCCTCCTTCCTATATATTAAGGCCTTGGCGCTTTTCCAGAATAATCTGTTCCAAGATGGCGGCAGACTCTTTGGCGTCCCCGTTGATGATGACCTGGCCCCCTGTCAGGCCCTTCATATCTTCGGTCAGCACCTGGACGGCAACTTTGCTTCCGGTGACAAAAGGAGGCAGCCCTAAATGCAGCGGGAGCCCGAGCGCCAGCCCGTAGCAGCCGTCTGCCAGCGCCTGCTCTTCCAGCCATTGGGCGGCGGAAAGGACTAAGGGGAGCTGGGGAAGGTCAACGTTTAGGGCCTGCGCCAGTTCGGTGGCTACGATTTCCAGCCTGCCGATGGCAAGGCAGGGCCCGAAGTTTAATACCGGCGGGATGCCAAGCTTTTCGCAGACGGCCCTAAGTTTGGGCCCGGCATATTGGGCGGCTTTTGGCGTCATAAGGCCGCAGTTTTCAATGCCTCCCGAGGAACAGCCTGCCGTGAGCACCAGGATATCCTTGGCAATCAGCTCCCTGACTAGGTCTACCGTCAGCACGTCATGTCCCCCGGCGGTTAAATTGGAGCAGCCTACAACCCCGGCTATCCCCTTGATGTTTCCGGCTACAATTTGGTCGATTAACGGCTGCCAGTTTCCGCCAAAGAATTTTTTCAGGGAAATTTCGCTGATTCCCGTAAGGGTATCGGCGTTGCCGTGTTCCGGAAACAAGTTTAAGGGGACGCTGCCCCGGCGCGCCTGGTATGCGGCTACGATTTGGTCAATAATCTGGTCTGTGACAGCAGGGCGGTTTGCAAAATCAAATTCTTTCAGTTCGGCATTGGCTTTCTTAGCCACGTTGTCAATGCAGATTTGTTTGATTTTTAACTGGTCGCAGATGGGTTCGATGCCCGGCAGCGTGCAGTTAAATTCAGAGATCACGGCGTCAATGCCGCCGGTAGCCAGTATGGCCTCGCTGGTATAGTTGTTGCCGGCATGGCCGTCGAAAATTTCCGTGTAATGGGCGCCGCGGAGCTGTAAATCTTGCCCCACACAGGTGCATCCTACCAGCTTAAAGCCTTTGGCGCCTGCTTTTTTGGCCTTTTCTTTCACGTCTTCGTCTGTTAGCCGGTCTTGCAGGAACGTAAACATGGAATGCTGGTGGCCGGTGATCATAATGTTTATGTAATCCGGGTCGATGACCCGCAGCCCTACAGGGGCCAGGCGGATTTCCGGTTCCCCCAGCACCACGTCATTGAGCAGGTTGGTCAGGACCAGGCCGTAGATCCCCGTGGATATGCCCAGCTTCAGGCAATCCAGCAGCATGTTTACCGGGTCGGAGTTTAAATTGGTGGAGCATTTTACCACGCCATGGAAAACTTCGGATTTGGCGCCGCCGGGCAGGATGCCCAGCTCTTTCCATTTTTCGTAACGGGGGGCATAGGAGAGCTTTTCCGTTAATCTCATTTTTTCATATTCCGGCAGGTATAAATCTTGTAAGACCGCGTCGGCCACGGCTTCCGCCTGTTTATGTATATCTTCTTCTTCAATGCCGAAAAGCCCGGCCAACCGGTTTAGCGTGGAGACGCCTTTGATTGGCCCTTTTGTTTTTGCCACGTTTTTCACGTTCCGGGCAGTATTTTCCACTACGTGGATGTAGCAGCCGGAACCGGAAGCCACTGCCCGTAGCAGGTTCCTTACCACGATGGTGTCTGCGTTGGCCCCACAAATTCCCCTGGGGGATTCCGGTGTGACCCGGCACGGCCCGTTGGCGCACAGGCGGCAGCAAACGCCTTGAAGGCCAAAGGCGCATTTGGTGCTTTGGCCCTCTACCCGATGGTGGGATGTTTCCATGGGAAGTTCAGCGATGTAGCCTTCCAAAAGCTTGTCTGCGCTTTTGCAGGTGTTGCAGCTATAGCGTTGGTTCATTGTCATACCTCCTTGCCGTAATGAATGGTTGCTATGGATATGTGACCGCCAGAGGCGAGGATGCACGGAATGGAAGGCTTATGGCCATATGTTCCAGTTCATGGACATTTTATCGCCAGAGGCGAGGATGCACTTTTGCAGGTTCCCCGTTTAGGACAGCCCTATGATGACTGCCAGAAAAACCGTAACGGATGCACAAGCAAACAATACTGCCTGGAATTTGATCTGGAATTTGGCCCATTTCCCCCAATCCAGCCTGGCGGCGGCCAGGGCGCCCAAAAGGCAGCCGGAGGTAGGCACGATAAAGTTGGTAAAAGCATCCCCCAGCTGGTAAGCCACTACGGCTACTTGGCGTTCCACGCCTACCAGGTCTGCCAGAGGGGCCATAATGGGCATGGTCAAAGCCGCCTGGCCCGACCCGGATACTACAAAGAAATTAAATACGGATTGAAAAACATACATCAACCATGCGGAAACCACCGGCGGGAAATGTTTCATCCCTTCGCTGATCTCATGAAGGATGGTGTTTAGCACGGTCCCTTCCGTGGCGCTGGTGCCGCCCAGGATAATGATAATCCCCTGGGCCATGCCTACGCACATGGCAGCCCCTAAAAGGTCTGCGGCCCCACGGTCAAAAGCTTTGGGGATGTCGTTGAGCTTCATGTCATTGAGGCGGAACACGATTCCGATTATGCCGGCGGCCAGGCCCATGACAAAGAACTGGGACGCGATTTCCGGAATATAATATCCTTTTGCCACGACTCCCCAGATGGTCCAGACCATACATGCAGCGATGGTGGCAAGCACCAGCTTATGGCCCAGGGTAAAGGGGGGCAGTTCCCGTCCGTTTTTGGAAAATTCCGTCCGGTAGGCCTCGTCGGATTCATAGGCTACAGACAGCTGAGGGTTTTTCTTGATTTTCATAGCGTAACGCATAGTAAAAACCGAGGCGATGGTGGTAAATAAGATCCACATAGGAATGCGGAACCATGCGCCGGACATAACCGGCACGCCGGCCACGCCCTGGGCCACCGCCAGCCCGAAAGGGTTTTGCCAGGAAGAGCCGAAACCGATTTGGGTGGCTACGTAAGAACACATGATCCCCACCACAGCGTCATAGCCCATAGCGATGAACATGGGAACCAGGATCATGACGAAGGGGATGGCTTCCTCCCCCATGCCAAACACGGCTCCGCCCAAGGAAAATAACACAATCAGCACCGGGATCAGGACGATCTCTTTTCCGTTGGTTAAGTCAATGACCCGCATAATGCCGCTTTCCACGGCGCCGGTCCGCAGCACGATCCCAAAGGCGCCGCCTACTACCAGGATAAAAGCGATAATCCCCACCGCCGTGCCGTTTTTGTCGCCGACAGTCATGCCTTCATATACGTAGTTCAGGATCCCCTGGCCGCCAAAGTCTTCCGTGCCGAACAAGGGGGCAATCTTGGTTATTTTGTTGCCTTCATCATCCAGGACAAACTGGAAACTCTCCGGATCCAGCACGGTCCGGGTCTTTTCCTCGCCATTCATCATATAGGTGATTTCATGGGTTTCGTATTTCCCCAGGGGCACGAACATTGTCAAAACTGCCGCCAGCAAGATCACGCCAAATATAATGACATAAGTGTGGGGCATTTGAAAGTGCTTCTTTTTTTCCATGTTTTCCTCCATTCTGTAAGCGTTTTACAAGGATTCACCTTTCCTTTCAAGGCGGGAAAAACGCTGTTTACCTTTTGTTAGGATGCCTTTCTGGCATTGGCTGTGAAAGGCTGGATCCCCGCAGCAGGGCTGCGCAGCGCCCCGAGCCGGTATAGTGCCAAAACGCCCGTTGCCGGCATTTTGGGTGCATCTGCCGGGGCCTCTCTATTCTGATTATGGCGGGCATAGGGCAATATGAAAGGTATCCCTTAAGGGCATAAGGGCAGTTGTTGTTAAGAAATCCGCTGTGGCAGTGGATTTTACGTCTCGAAAGTCCCCTTTACCAGAAGCTGCCCGCCGGAGACCATCAAAGCCCCTTTGGCGATCACCGTGTCAATGGCAAGGGTTTTTTCGTCTGCCAATACCAGATCCGCGTCTGCATGTTCAACAATCCGGCCTTTTGTTGGCAGCTTTAAGAGTGTGGCCGGATTGGCGGTCACCGCTTTGAGCGCCGACGCCAGAGGGACCTTGTCCAGGAATACGGCATCCCGCATTTCCCGGTACAGGGAGGAAACTTTCCCCACCCCCAGGCCATGGAAAGTTCCGTCCGGATTGAAGGCCGGAAGGCTCCCCTGCCCGTCGGAGGAGAAGGTCACATGGTTTTCGTCCACCCCGGCGTCCAGGGCCAGTTTAAGCCCTGTGCTGGCTTTTATTTCATCCGGTTCCAAAAAGTCCGGGTCTGAGCTGGTGGTAAGGTCGATATATCCACCCAGGCGACAGGCATAGTCAATCCCATCCTCCATTAAAACGCGGCTTCGGTTAATATGGGTGGGGAGCATGTTGGAAGCCGGGATCTGCGTGTGCTCTAGCACATGGCGCAGGAACGCCAATTTTTCCCTGCCGTCCCCCATGTGGATATTCACCAGCCCCGCCTTGGCAGAAAGGATGCCGCCTACCCGGGTATCCGCCACGATGCGGGCAAATTCTTCTTTCGTAGGCTGGGAAGAACGGTGGTCGGAAATGGCAATTTCCCCGGTTCCTACCACTTTTTCCAGCAAGATCAGGTCATCTATAATACTTCCGGTCAATGTCCTTACCGGCACCTGGTACGAACCGGTGTATACATAAGTGGTAATCCCTTCTTCTTCCAGCCCTTTCGCTTTGGCCAGTAGATTGGACATGGTGCGGGTGCAGCCGTCTGTCCCCAGGCATCCTACCACCGTGGTGACCCCGCCGGAAATAATGTCCGAGAGCATAACCTCCGGGGTACGGGTCTTGGCCCCGCCTTCTCCGCCGCCGCCTAAAATGTGTACATGGGCGTCTATCAGCCCTGGCATCAGTACCTTTTTGGCGCCGTCAATTACGGTAACCCCATAAGCAGGCTCTACTGGAAGATGGCTTGCCATCTTTATAACCTTGCCCCCGCCCACCAATACGTCCAATATCCCCAGATCCTCAGGGGCGTAAACATGGGCACTTTGAATGATAAACAACGAGTAACCCCTCCTTATAATGATTTTGTCCAAGAAACGCTGGTTTTGTCATTATTAGAGAAACAAGAACCAGTATGTTTGGATGAATTGTAACAATTTTATCATATTTTTACCAAAAGGTCATGGATTATTTTGTTGTTTTTACAATTTTCTGCAGGGATCCGCCATTATTTATTTCTTTTACGGTTCCTCTTGTATATCAAAAGCAAATTAGGTATAATATGGTATCGGCCCGGTGGGGGGCACAGGCGGCGTTTTGCTTTGCCTGGCATAGGGGGTGGGGACAGGCTGTTGCAGCGCCCTCCGGACCCTGGATTATGCCTGGCATAGGGAAGGGTGCATTTGGCATAAACGCCCATTTTTATGGAAGATAGAGGAAGGGCCCATAACAACGGCCTATAACAACGGCCAGGAGGAATCCCTGTGAACAGAGAAAAAATAATAGTAATTGACTTTGGCGGCCAGTACAATCAGCTGGTGGCCCGCCGCGTCCGGGAATGTAATGTATATTGTGAAATTTATTCCTACAAGACAGGCTTAGAGAAAATTAAAGCAATGGAACCCAAAGGGATCATACTTACCGGCGGCCCCAACAGCTGCTATGGGGAAGGGGCCCCTGGCTGTGACCAAAGGCTATTTTCCCTGGGGATCCCTGTGCTGGGCTTATGCTATGGCGCGCAGCTGATGATGCACGTATTGGGCGGACATGTCTGCAAAGCGCCAGTCCGCGAATACGGAAAAATCCAGGTCACTGTGGACAAAGAAAGTATACTGTTCCACAACGTATCTGAAAATACCGTTTGCTGGATGAGCCATAACGATTATATTGAAAAAATGGCGCCTGGATTTCAGGTTGCCGCCCACACCCCGGACTGCCCGGTAGCAGCCGCCCAGTGGGAGGAAAGGAAGCTGTATGCCATCCAGTTCCACCCGGAGGTGCTGCATACTGTAGAAGGGAAGAAAATGCTGGCTAATTTTGTTTTCCAAGCCTGTGGCTGTACCGGGGACTGGAAAATGGACGCCTTTGTGGAAAACGCCATAAAAGCTGCCCGGGAAAGGGTGGGGAAGGGCAAAGTGCTGTGCGCGCTGTCCGGAGGCGTGGATTCTTCCGTGGCCGCCGTAATGATGGCAAAAGCAGTGGGAAGCCAACTTACCTGCGTTTTTGTGGATCATGGGCTGCTGCGCAAGGACGAAGGGGATGAGGTGGAAGAGGTATTTGGCCCCGGCGGCCCTTATGACTTGAATTTTATCCGCGTCAACGCGCAGGAACGGTTTTACCAAAGGCTAAAAGGGATAGAAGAGCCGGAACAAAAAAGGAAAATAATCGGCGAGGAGTTCATACGTGTTTTTGAGGAAGAAGCAAAAAAGATCGGCAGGGTGGATTTCCTGGTACAGGGCACGATTTACCCGGATGTGGTAGAAAGCGGCCTGGGCGGGGAATCCGCCGTGATCAAGTCCCACCACAATGTGGGCGGGCTGCCGGATTATGTAGATTTTAAAGAAATCCTGGAACCATTGCGGGATTTGTTCAAGGATGAAGTCCGCCAAGCCGGATTGGAGCTGGGGATCCCCGAGAAATTGGTATTCCGCCAGCCGTTCCCCGGGCCCGGGCTTGGAATCCGGATTGTAGGTGAAGTAACGGCCGAAAAGGTGCGGATGGTGCAGGAGGCGGATGCCATTTACCGGGAGGAGATAAAGAAGGCGGGGTTAGAACGTAGTATCGGCCAGTACTTTGCCGCATTGACCAACATGCGCTCGGTGGGCGTAATGGGGGACGAACGGACATATGATTACGCAGTGGCCCTTCGGGCGGTGAATACCGTTGATTTTATGACGGCGGAGGTAGCGGAAATCCCATGGGAAGTGCTGGGGCGTGTGGCCAGCCGGATCGTCAACGAGGTGAGGCATGTGAACCGGGTTTTGTATGACTGTACGGGGAAGCCGCCGGGGACGATTGAATTTGAATAGGGGACATTTGGACTGGAAACCTGATAAAATAAGGGTTTTCCAGTCCTTTTTATATCTCTGTGACACTAACATGACACTGAAAATAGAACCAGCTACTTTTCCTACTCCAAAATGGATGCAGTTGAAATCCCTGTCATATTGTGGTAGAATCCATTCATGGAACCCATGACAGGGG
>CAJUDH010000020.1 GCA_910584845.1 uncultured Lachnospiraceae bacterium | reverse complement strand
GGGGGGCCTGCCGGGGGGCAATGCTTCCGATAACCGCCCTTATAGGAAGGAAATTTTTCTAATCCAATAGATTAAAAATATTTCTTGACTTTTTCATAAAAATAATCTTTAATTCAATAATTTTATTTGAAATCAGTGTTTTTTATAATATATAATCTGTTAATTTGCCAAATTGTTTATGGAATATTTTTTGAAATATGCAATATAGAAAATGGATGAAATTTGCTGGGATAATTAAATATTTATACATATTAATTGAATATTATTTAATTTTGTTTTTCGTAAAAAATATACATTAATTAAACGGTAACTTTCTGGTTGACTTTTATATTAAAGTCAATAGTACGGCCCTTTATTTCGTTTTTAGCTGTATTGGTTTTAGCACATATAAAACCAATACCTTAACCCTTTTAAAAATATCTTATAAAATAGGTTTCTTAATTTTATAGATTTTGCCCTATTATCATTTAGAGGATGTTGCTTTTGTTTATATCAATTATCCTAAAAGTATTCCTTAGATATTAGAAATATCTTTAATCTATTAAAGAAAATATCAAGGCGTCAATAAAAGGAACAAATATGAACAATATCCAGAATTTCTATTTGTAACAAAATTGTAACATTTCCCCCTTTACTTGTAGCAGGTTATCCTTTATACTATACCAAAAGGTTTGTACTAAACTATATGTTTTGAGAAATGATATAAAGGGCCTATGCTATATCCTGCTTTCTTTTGCCAGGCTGTTTATTAGCATGTCCCATATATAATATTTATAGAAAAGATAACGTTTTAAGAGGATAGGACAAAGTCTGACCCCTGTTTCATTTTTATTCCCGCTACTCGTATAAAGGATGCCCATGATATGCATTCACTCCACTTTGTAGAGAATTTTGGGGGAATACAGCTAGAAACTTCCCACTATCCCCTTACTATTTGGCTTAAATATCCTTTATTCTACCATTTAGGTGCAAACGAAGGCATACATCTATCAGAAAGAAATGTTTTAATTTATTTGATGGGCTGATACAAGCAGAGCATCAAAGGCTGTGAATTCTGATTTGATGGAAGACTAGATTTTTGGAGAGTTATTATGAGATTTTTGATTAGAAAACAATTGCCAGCTGTTTTGTTATGCGTGTCCCTGGCTATGCATTTATATTTTTTAAATCCAAGTATCGTTTATGCGGCCCCCGCCCCCTGGCCAGAATGCCGCTCCATATCTGCAGAGGGCGGGATTTTAATGGATGCTAATTCTGGTGCCGTATTGTATGGGAAAAATATTCATGAACCATATTTTCCTGCCAGCATTACTAAAATTTTAACAGCATTGATTGTTATTGAAAATTGCAACTTGGATGATGTGGTAACTTTTTCCCATAGCGCAGTTTATGATGTGGAGGAAGGAAGCACAAATGCCAACATGGAAGAGGGGGATCGAATGACTGTCCGAGACTGCCTATACGCCATGATGCTGAAATCTGCCAACGAAGTATCAAATGCGCTGGCTGAACATGTTGCTACGTCAATTCCGGCATTTTCTGCAATGATGAATGCAAAAGCATTATCCCTTGGCTGCACAGATTCCCATTTTAATAATCCCAGTGGATTGAATGACCCTGACCATTATACTTCTGCCTATGATATGGCTTTAATAGCCCAAGCGGCATTTCAAAATGAAACTTTCGCCAGAATTGCCTCTACTCTATATTATGACCTTCCGCCAACAAAAAGAAACCCGGAAGGTTTGAGGATCTATCCGGGCCATCAAATGCTTAAGAAAAATTTATCCAATTTTTATCCCGGTGTTATAGGGGGTAAAACAGGTTATACTTCTTTGGCAGGCAATACATTGGTTACCTGCGCCCAGCGGGGAAACCTGCGGTTGGTTACAGTGGTTTTAAATGGCCATCAAACCCATTATGCTGATACCCGGACTATGTTGAATTTTGGCTTCCGGAATTTTCGCTCCCTGGATATTTCCGACCTTGATACCTCATATACGTCAATTGAAAACGATATGACCATTGCCGGATTGCCCACTACTGATTTGTCTGTGCTTCATATACAAGAAGGCCGTAAAATTACTTTGCCCATTAATTCCGAGTTTGCGGATGTCACTTCTTCTATTTCTTATGACATATCCCCTGGCATGCCGGAAGGGGCCATTGCCCAAATCAAATATGATTATGATGGCCGCATGGTTGGTTTTACACATCTGATTGTAAATGAACAAAAGGAAAAAGAAGTGGAGTTAATCGCTGAAGTACCCACTTCCTTATCACAAACAGAAGAATTGGAATCTGAGGAAAATACAGATTCCCCCAAAGTAGTTTCACAATCTTCTTCTGACCAGGAAACCACTATTGACGGACATAAAGGTGGCATTTCGCTCCATATACCAACCAGCGCCTGGATCGTACTGGCAGTATTGACGGCTTTGGCGATTATTGCAGGAGGAACCACCTTATTAAAACTTTACGTAGAAAATAGGAAAAGCGAACGGGTAATCCGCTATCGCCGCCGTCAGCAACGCTTACAAGATATGGGCATATCCAGTGACGAATTTGACCGGCTGCTTCAGCAAAGGCGGCGTGGCCGCACATTGCCTTCCCACACAGCACGGCGTTATTCACCATCTGTAAAAAAAAGGAAACGAAGACGATAATTAACAAATTGTAATATTTTGAAGAACCCATTATTTATCAGTAGGCTGAAAGGCCTTTTTAGCCCCTTTCCGGTTGTTGTTTTCCCCTATTAACAGTTTCATGCTTTTTCGTTGCCGTGCACGTTTTTCCCGGTTCTTTTTTGCCCTTTTCTTGCGGGTCTCATTTTTACGGCTGATGATTTGCTCTGCTCCTGTTTCATCCGTCAGCTTCAAGGTTTTAATTACGTACACTTTCATATCATCTACCCGTTTCATGCGTATTTTCCCTTTTAAATACCCATGATCCGGACAAAGGGCTAAACTGTAATAAATTTTTTGGTTGGATGTAAACCAATGTATCTTTTTGCGGAGTGCCCTGCCGCATTCATAACATCTCATTTCTGCAACGGACCGTTCTTTCAGGGCATCTTCTTTCGAAGGAAAAACCCGTGACACGTATTTGGAATAATTAGGAAATAATATATGGATTTCCTGGTCTTTGGATTCAGGGATCCGATAATAATCGGTGGAGTGGTAGGGTAAAAGCCGCTCAGGGCCGAATTTTGATATTAACCACACCAAAATACGCCCGGTGTAGTATGCATCATCCAGAGCCCGGTGGAAAGGCCTTTCTTCCATAAGCTTTAATTCTTCTACAGCCACATCTAAAGATGGCTTTATCCCATTGGAATAAAACATGCCATATAATTTTTGGACATCATAATAAAACAATGGGTAAGGGAAAGGGTTCTCCACCTTAAAATATTTTATATTCCGTTGTAATTCTGTTAAATCCATCATTCCCCAAGTGCAATAGACGGACTCTTCTTTTCCACACCATTGAATAAATGCATTTACAACTGTGACAAAATCCTCACCATGGTTTTGCAGATCCTGCATTTTCATATGGGTTACTTCAGAAATCGCATAATGCATCTGTGTATACACTTGTGGGCAGATTAACCGGTGGAATTCATCAACCATAGAAAAATTCTCATCTAATTTTACGGCACCAATTTCAATAATTTCAAATGGAAGCTCTTCTATGGAATCTGTTTTACCACGGGCACTTTGATTCCACTCTAAATCAAATATAATATAATTTTTCATAATAGGGGAATTATACCATAAAGAGGAAAATTTGCATAGGGTTTGCCACAGGGTGTGTTTGAAAAATACTTTTTGCATGCAGATATTACTACCTATACCATATTGGCATAATACAACATGGCTATTGGGGAAAGGGTTCAAACAAGGAAACCGATGATATAAAAGGTAAAGCCTTGACACAGCCCTATCTAACAGGGCGTTGAAAGCTTCTTCCATACGGGATCGGACAAAATTCCTTAAATTATGTGCTATAAAATCTTTATTGAGTAGTATTATGTTGCCAGACTTGGTTTTGGCTTTTTGCCAGGTAAATTTATTCTGTCAAACGGAGATGGCCCTGCCTATTTTTAAAAATAGAACTTGGGAGGCTAATTGCATCCTATTGATGTCTGCATCTTCAGTAGATAAAAAAGATACCTGTTTTTTCATTATAGGTTTGCAATATCGCCACGTTCCTGCTGCTTGGCATACGTTCGGTGTATTGTATTCCAGTGCTTTGTAGGATCACAGATCTACAGCTCAAACCCCCTCTGGATCTTAAGTACCTTTTTAGCTTCCTTCGTAAGATTGTGTGTGGTAACTTAATGCTACCAAACGGCTATAGGCCATGTCTATTTATATGAAATTGAATTTACGAAACTAATTATACGTTATCTTATTTTATGATTTAGTTAATTTCAATCTTAAAAATTTCCTACTCTCCGTTTTTGTAAACAAAAAACTTATAGATAGCTTAACAATATCTATAAGTTCTCTGCCCTTTTAACAAATCATTTTTGCTATTATGAGAAAGAAAAAATGATTATATTATAAGGTTTTATTTTACTATTTTGCTTATGATTCTTGTAACACTTATATATTGGCCTTATAGAAAAGAATTTTTACAAAACATACAGTTTTTATTGCTAGATGGTATTGCTATCTGTTTTCCTGTTTTAACACCTATATCTTGATAATTTAACTTATAAATGAAATTATGGAATAGTGTATGTATAGCTTTTTATAAAATCATTTCATCTATAAAGGTATCAAGTGTAGATATCACCAGTAAAAATCAAACTGCCAATTAGGTCAATTAATAGTTAAGGTTGGTGAAGTTGAAGTCCTAGACTCATGCCTTGAACCATCCAATTCATAAACAGAAAATGCAGTTCGTATGCGATATTGTCCAGCACTTAAGGAACCAACTTCATAAGATGCTGTTGCCATGGATAAATTAAAATCAGGATAATCATCTTTTATCCATTCAAAATCTTTTGAGTTAATGGTTTTCCAAGTACTACCATCTAATCTCTGTAAGGATATAGACATACGAATTTCTTTCATTTCAATGTGGCACAAAATCTCTGAATAAGCTTTAACACTGCGATATCCTTCCTGGGATAATTCCAGGCTCACTGAAGATATTAAAGCACTTCTAGGTGAGGTTAACACACTTACAGAATCATCCGTTACATATTCCCTTACATTTGTGCCATCTGGCATTCTATAATTTTGAGCATAAATGGTAAAAGAAGAAGATAACGCCATAACCATTGTCAGGCAAATAACTAAAATTTTTTTCATATTTTTTTCCATTGTTATTCCTCCATATCTCTTTTTAAAACTTAGCATATAATTTACCAAATATATTCAGAAACGTTCATATTATTGATAAATAAATGCCTCTACAATTTTAACAAAAATCTCCTTTTCCATAACACCAGCAAAATAGTAAAATGCTTCCTCATTTTCTATATTAACACTATATTCTATTTCTCCATTATCTAATATATTTTCTTCTATATAGAGATCCATATTAAGCCATTTATTATAGACTTTTTGGCAGGTGTTTCTATCTGATTCTGTCGCATTTACAAAATTTTTTTCTAGAATTTTACTTTGTTTTAAGAATAATATTTTTTCTTTATATTTAAATCTTATAAATGCAAGCGATTCATTATTAGCACAATCTAAAAAATTCATTTCTTCTGGCATATACAATAACATTAACACAGGTATTTCCAACTTTCGGGAAATATCATCATAAGCATTATCTAAGCCATCATTCAACATTTCTGTAGATGTATTATATTTTAATAAAATGTTTCGGTTTTTAACCCCAGGATATGTAGTAACCCTATGCTCATTTCTTGCTACAACATTAATAGTGGCCCCTATCAGCATGACACATACCGCAGCAGCCACTATCATTACCTTTTTTAATTTCTTTCTTCCAGCAGATGTCGGATAATCTTCCCAACGGCGTTTTTCGTCATAGTCTTTTTCATCTACTGGTTTCTTCCCCTCAGATTTTAAACGGAGCATTAAAAGTTCAAACTCCAAATCCAGGTCTGGGTTTGTCCCATCAGTATTTGCAGCTGCTTCTTCTTCACTTTTTTGCATTGCTTCCTTTGCCGTTTTGAGTAGGCTTGCTTCATCATAACCGATAATTTTTTGGAGCTGAGATTTTATATGTGTTATTCGCTCATAGTCATTTTGGGTTTTCACAATTTCCCTCTCCTGTTTTCTCCAAATTTATAAAACTTTCCAGAGTTTCCATCGGTTCCTGGCAGAATTCGGGGTTGACTTTTCGGTAATTGTGGATACTATATATATTGTAAGCGGTATAGATTATGTTAGCAATAGGCACGAAATCGTTTCAACATCACAGCAATGTATAAATTATTATAATTGTATGACAGAAAGCATATATCTCCATAAGATCCTTGCAATGTCTTAAAATCTGTTTTTGCCCTATATTCATCCAACCCTGCTTTGTGATTTATTCCACAGGCAGAAGAATGGCATATCTAATGTAGATAAGTGACCATACCCTTTAACCATTATAGCGGATGGTTCTGAACCACATAAAACGTGCCGGATTACGCGGAGGAAGAAGGGCTATCTGCAAACAGTGCGTCAAATAGAATTACTTTAACGGTATCACACCATAGCAGTCAGGAGGTATTTACCATGAAAAAAATTGTTTTAACCGGTGGAGGAACCGCCGGGCATGTTACTCCCAACTTAGCCCTTCTCCCTTCCCTGAGAGAATTTGGCTATGAAATCCATTACATTGGATCCTACAATGGCATTGAACGGAAGCTGATCGAGGGGGCCGGCGTTGACTATGATGGCATTTCTTCCGGTAAACTCCGGCGTTATTTTGACTTGAAAAATTTTTCTGACCCTTTCCGCGTGCTTAAAGGCTATGCCCAGGCTATGCGGCTAATAAAAAAATATCGGCCGGATGTGGTGTTTTCCAAAGGTGGGTTTGTTGCAGTGCCGGTAGTTTTAGCCGCAAAGCACTATAAAATCCCTATTATCATCCACGAATCTGACATGACGCCAGGATTAGCCAATAAAATTTGCCTTTCGTCAGCTTCCAAAGTTTGTTGTAATTTCCCGGAAACTTTGCCATATCTTCCGGCAGAAAAGGCTGTCCTTACAGGTTCGCCGATCCGTAAGGAACTAAAGGAGGGCGACCGGCTTACCGGGCTTCAATATGCCGGCCTTTCTGCCAATCAACCGGTCATTCTGGTAATCGGAGGAAGCCTCGGAGCCGTTGCCGTTAATATTGCCATTCGCAAGATCCTTCCTAAATTGCTGGAAATGTATCAAGTGATACATATCTGTGGCAAAGGAAATCTTGACGAAAACCTAATCAGCCAAAAAGGATATGTACAATATGAATATGTTGATGCACCATTACGTCATTTATTTGCAGCCGCTGATTTGGTCGTGTCCAGGGCCGGAGCCAATTCCATATGCGAAATCTTAGCTTTACGCAAGCCCAATGTACTGATTCCGCTGTCTGCAAGCGCTAGCCGGGGCGACCAGATCCTCAACGCCCGGTCATTTGAAAAACAGGGGTTTTCTGCCGTATTAGAAGAAGAACAAGTGACAGACGAAACCCTTTACCAAACCATTCAGTCCACGTATCAAAATCGCCAGAAATTTGTTAGTACAATGGAACAAAGTGATTTGAATGACGCAATATCTACTATCATGGATTTAATCCAATCCTATGTGAAACCCTGATTGGTTAAACAAGTCAGGTGCTTCCCGGAATCTCCCGCGAATTCGCCATGTTGCCCAGCGAGGAGGTTCCGCTTTTTCTTGTAGGGCGGTATGTTTCCGGCGCTTCTGGCCGAAGGCATTTCCTTAAATATTTCCTTCCTCGAGACAGCCTGGCTCTGCATGCATCCACACTGATACCTAATATTTCGCTAACCTCATCCATAGGCCTTTCTTCGATCGAATATAGCCATAAGACCTGTAGCCAATCTTCCTTCATGGTTTTCAATGCTTCGAATACTTCCTTGCATTCTTGGCGTTCCAGAAAAATACTTAAGTTGTCACGGCCTAGCCGCATATTTTCAGAAAGCAGATTATCCTGGAACATTGCCGGATCCCAATAAGTCACCGGACGGGTATCTTGCCTTCTGAAATAATCAATACAGCGGTTTTTCATGGTTTTTACCAATGTGGCTTTAATCTGATAATCCGGCCAGTCCAATGGGTAATGGCTGTAATACGAAGCAAAAGTATCTTGGACAAGATCATCAATCTCGTCATTTGGTATTCCTTTGTCTCTTGCTATGACCCGCAACATGGGCATATAGGTTTTGTAAATCGAGCGGAATTGCTCATCCTTGGCATTCATGTGTACTCCTATCTTGTAATTTTAAGTGCTTTTTTTATCATACTTGCTGTTTTGGCCAGTTCTTCCGTATCCGCTTTTTCTGGTGTCCAGCTAACCATAGCCGGTCCGTCCTCATACCTAGGGATTACATGTATATGCAGATGGAAAACGGTTTGACCGGCACTGGCACCGTTATTCTGCACTACATTAAACCCACTAGCCCCTAACCCTTGTTTCATTGCAGCTCCAATCTTACCAGCCAAAGGGAAAATTTTAGCTGTTAACAACGGGTCTGCTTCGCAGAGATCCCTAAAATGGGATTTTGGTAAAATCAAGGCATGCCCCCTGGATGCCGGCCCCAAATCTAAGATCACCCGAAAATCTTCGTCCTCATAGACGGTTGTCGATGGAATTACTCCATTTGCAATTTTGCAAAAGATGCAGGCCTCATCTTTCATTATCATACCTCCCTATTCTTTCTCTTATTTTTGGATTTGCATTTTCGAGTGGTTTGCGGTATAAAATCATTGCAATAATAAATCCAGCTGCCAACCCACCCAGATGTGCCATATTGTCTATATCGACGTTAGTCAATCCAAAGTAAAGGGAAAATAGTATCATTATGACCAATTGTCGAATATTTATGTCCTCCAACCGGCCATGATTAACTGCCACCACATAAAGGAGGCCACCAATGACCCCGAAAATTGCCCCAGATGCCCCAGCTGACACGGCCTGAACAGAATCGCCCATCCCTAATATCATTGATATTATGTTTGCTCCGATTCCACAAAGCAGATAGAACATCATATACTTTATGCTTCCTAGTGCCCGTTCCATCTTGTCACCCAAAATAAATAAAACCAGCATATTATTGGCGATATGATGAATGCCAAAATGCATGAACATGGATGTCAATAGGCGATAATATTGCCCTTTTTGCACAATGAGTGGAGTATACATAGCACCATGCCGTAACATAAACAGCGTATCTTCGCTCGTTCCCGCCGTTTCCAGATAAAGAAAATATAAGATATTCAGAACAATCAGAGTGCCGTTAACCCAAGCATTCCTTTTTCCTTGCTGTTCCATTTCTACAATCTCCAAATCCTGGTGATAACCCATGGCTCCACTTTTGGCAGATTACCGTTATCAATAATAACATAATCGCCACAGGCATTGAGGCAATATATTATACTGTACCTTTCATATCCATGTTATTCATAGCTTTCATCCCTTATCCATATTTGGATATTTATTCATGTCAAACTTTACATGCCATATGTAGCCACATCCATTTATAAAACGCCGGACTCCCATTGGCGTGTAGGATTTGGCTTTTTCTATGGAACCATAATGCAATTGCCATTATCCGTTTTATTACTTTTATGATACTATTCTATATAAGCATATCACAGTATATCACAACACTTGTTTTGCCGCAATATCTTCATATATGGCAAAGCTGTTTTAAACGGCTATATCTATGACAGCTGTACAACAATAAAATCATTCGAACCGGTAGCGGTACCTGGCTATACGGATTTCATCTCCCGCATGAAGTTCTGCTTCTTCATTATTTTCCAGCAGCCTTCCACACAACAAAGTTCCGTTTGTAGAATTTAAATCTTTGATCCGATAAATGCCGTCTTGTTGGTCGATCCTTAAATGAAGGCGGCTGACAGTATCCCGGTTTAATTTAAAATCCACCAAATTTTCTTGTTTGCCAATAATAAACGGATAATAAGGTATAAGGATATCTTCCCCGTCGATATCTAATGCCCGCAACATCCTCTGCCCGGAATCTTTAGAAAAGTCAGATAATAACACAGTCTCTTGGCTTGCAGGCTGGGCTTGGGGCACCATGGAAACAGATTGGGGAGGCAAAGGCAGGTTGGATAACGAAAATTGCGGTGTTTCTTCCTCCTCTGGGAACATCATTTCCCATGGCTCGCGTATAGGCAAGTCCTCTTCCTTGTGGCTGGATTGTGAAAAAATACGGTTTTTCCAGTGGTTCCAATGGCTTTTCCAACCATTTCCTTTTGAAGTCTCCTCATAATGGCCTTTTTCTTTTTGGCCTGCCTTTCCTTTTTTGCTGATGTCTTCTTTTTTCGCATGATGATATTCCTTTCTGTCTGCTTCTTTGTATTTTCCCTGTTTTTTTAGGGCAAGGCTGTCCCCGGCATCCCCCCTGTTAGTTCCATCCTCCCTGCTTTTTCCTTCCCACCAGCCCGTTTCTTCTAAAGGCCCCTTCATCCCTTTGTCATTATAGTTTTTCTGTGTTATTTTCCCGTATCCCTTACCCTCGTCTAAAGGGGTATGTTCCACTTTTTTACGATTTGGGCCTTTTTCTATTTTTCCTTGCCGCAATAAACGCATAATGTCATCCAGCCCATAATTTGCTTTCCTTGTTTCTTGATATAGGCCATAAGCTAATACCACGCTGTCCTTGTCTTGATGATCTACGCATCCCAGCAAATATTCTAATAGTTTGCTAAAATCTTCCGGGAAATTTTTTCCTAACCCAGGAATCAGGCATAGCCAAACCCGGAAAGTATCTGGTTCCACATACAAATATTCCGGATTGAGCAAGATGTTCCCTTCCCCAAGCAAATATGGCTCCATCCGGTTCAACACACTAAATATACCTATAATTAAACATCGGATTTCATCTGCCTGGATACTTCGGTTTCCTAAAATTCTTGATAAAGGCTGTTTCGATGTGATTTCATAATAGAATCGCGCCCCTTCGTCGGTTTGGCGGATTTGAAAATGTAAAACCCCTTCCATGTGGTTCCGGGATAACATCTGGCTCTCATACCCTTGCCAGAATAACTCTTCCGGATCAACAATCAGATAATTGTGCTTAATTTCTCTTCGATAATCAATTTTCATCCTTTCCCTCACGTTCCAGCAAGCTCCACATACGCAACGATTTTTCTGGGCGAAATATTGGGGCAGTCACTTCCAGCCCCCATCTCATCCCTTGTGCCTGCCGGGTAACCTCTTTGTTATCTGCATTGGAAATAGCATGGCGTTCACGCTCCACTTCTTCATGCACTGAGAACTTCCCTACGGTTTCGGCCCGCACATGGAAAGATTGGTTTAACAAGACCATAATCGAAAAAAGGACAAGAGCCATTACCCCGGCGGCTTCTACCGTATAGCTGGCCGAAATATCTTTGTTCCGTTTCCCCCAGATTTTTTTCGCCTGTTTTATCATTAATTTCCCCTCCCCTTTTGATTTTATAGAAATGCAAACATACTTTCCACTGCGGATAAATTGCCATTGGCAGTTTGGTGATGATTCAATAGAAGGCAAGATACTAGCCAGGTTCCCGGCAATAAGGCAAAAGGCAAAAATGGCAACGTAGCTTTTCGCATATTCCGGCCTTGTATCTGATAGAAACAAAGGTAAATAAGAGAATAGATTCCACATAAAGCGATACTGCTACATAATAATGCCAAATTTTCGCCAAACCCTAACATCGTTCCACTTACCATAAAGAACAAACCATCGCCGGATCCAACTTCTCCGTTACATAATTTCCCGGCCCCTAATAATAAGGTGCCTAAGCAACAGCTTCCCAGATGCTCCTTCCATGGAAAATCATGGTTTTGTGAAATCCACAAATAACTGCTTATTATTATAGCAATCACTCCAAATAGAACGAACACCCAAAGCTTTACCTGTTTTTGAAAAAAGTCTTGTATGGCTGCAATCCATAAAAATGCTAAAAACAACAAATATAATAGTTTTATAATTTTTCACCCCCAGCCTGAATGTTTAAAGCTGTTTATTTCCCGCAATAAGAACAAGCACCTAAATGTTCTACTTCCGATAAGCGGACTGCCCGGGCATAAGCCACAATTGCCGTACAATTCTGTGTGGCATGATAGCTTTTTCCGTTGGCTGTTATGTAGACGGTTCCTCCGGCATTTTTTCCGCATACAGAACAAGGATAATATTTTCCTCCATTATGGTTGCGCATGGTTCCCACATGTTCTAGGGAAACGCCAGACATTTTATTTGCTAGGTAATGGCAGCTTTGGCTCCTATGATAACGGGTACTGTTTTTTCCTATATAAACAATTTCATCCGTATGTTCTTTGCCGTCTCCGTCTTCTTCATAATTTTTCCCGTCTTTGCCGATCCATGCCCGCCTTCTGCAGCGGGATGTACGTTGCAAGGGAAGTAGCCCTAATATGGGGAAGGGAAGACGAATTTCATAATCCAGCACCAGGTCGATGGTTTCTCCATCTTTTAATACCTGTGAATGAACCATCTGCATATTCTGCAAGGTTTTTGTGTCTATATGAGGTAAAACTTGTGTTTCTGCATATCCTTGGGCCATTCCAGATACCAGGTATTTTGTGATGCCTTGGGCAGGATCATCCGCTTTTGCAGGGTCACCTCCATGATTCCTTTCTAACATATCTTTTAAATAAGCATATTGGCTAAGGTCTTCACCCACCCCTTCTAAAGCCGCTTGTATCCTCCGTTCTGTATTCATGATTTTCATTGGAAGGATCAGGCAAGTAGAGGCGAATATAAACAAGGTCAGGCACATTGCCGCTTCTAATGTTAACGAGGCAGGGACGGGCGGGAATGCCTTTTTGCCATGGCATTTCAAAACCCTATTGTCTTTATGGCTTTTAAAGATTCGTACTTGGAGAGTCGCAATTTTTTTATTTGCCAAAATATCAGGGAATATATTGTCAAAGAAGTTTGACAAATTTTTATATTTTGTGGACACGTTACAGATTCGAAGATCTCGTAATCGATAATTGTAAATGGCTGCCATGGAAAAAGGCATTCCTGTCCGCCCCCTTTCCTCGATAAACATTAATAGGTACGTTCTACTTTAACGCTCATAGGGTAAAAGTTATCCCCATTGCCTAAAAGGTTTTCCACAAATTTAAGGGAAAAGAATACATGCTTCCCGTTAAACCGGCCCGTCATCCGAACCTGGTATGTGCCGCGGCGCATCCGGAAGCTAGGCTGTTTTCGGCACAGGTTCATCTGGATCATATCCATCATCCGGTATTCTTGCCTCACAATCGTTTCCATAAGTAATAATATTTTTAACCAGGACAGATAAGTAAGCCCCCTCCCCCCTCCTTTGGTATCTATTTGCCCTTCCCGGCCTAATGTCAGCAGATTTTCTAGCCCCAAAGACCAATCTGCAGCATTTTTAACAATTGCCACCCGTTTTCCTGCCAATAAATTACGCACATCCATCAGGGATTCGCCCATGGCCCATACCGACATAATAAAAAAGGTGGTAAGGAGCACAAGTGGGGATAATCCGGCTATCCCTGTAATCAATGCAGCTAATTCCTCGGCAGCATGCCGTTTTTGGCTGTCGGATAAAATATGGATCAGATTTAACCCTTCCCGGATTGCCAATAACCGGTTAACAACATGGGTTAAGTTTTCCTCGTCACGATCTTTCCCGCTGATTAAATATTCAATTTCATAGGACAGCCCACTCTCGCCAGACACCCCCTGATCTTGAAAACCTTCCGTATTTGCAGGAAAGTAGCGGAAAAATTTGCCGCAATACTCATTGAGCATCAAATGCTCCAGCAACGGGGCAGTGCGGGTTCCCCCTGCAGCCGTTTGATTGTGAGAGGGCAGTTCTGGGGTTTCCAACAGCCCCTGGGAAACAGCCATGCCTTCTGGCATTACAAACAATAAAAGCCCTGTGCTATAAAGGCTCGTTATTCGATTGAGCCAGTTTTCTTTCTCCTTATCTTTGACACCATGGGAAAAGGATAAGGGGTTAACGGACAACTGGTTAAAGTGCCTAATTACTGGTGCCCAAAGCGCATTTAAATCGGGCCCTTCATCTTCTTCATCGTCATCCTCCCATTCTTTAATGATCCGTTCTACTTCTTTAGCTTCTTCGATAACCTTTTCTACCAAGGCAATCTGTTGGCGGGACTGGGGCCCCAATGCTTCGATTTCTTGCCTCCTCTCTCCGTCCTGGAGGATGTAGGCTTCAAATTGCCGGATTTCATCATCCATTTGCCCGTCTACCTGGCTGGTGCAATCGTTACGTTTTTCATCAAACAAAGATCTGCCTTGTTCCAGCTCTTTTGCCAGTTTGTCCGCCTGTTGGCGATATTGGGCTATTAGGCCAGGCATGCGGGCCAACTCTTGGATCAGCTCTTTTGCGCATTGCCGGAATTTAGGGCCATCGTGACGTTTCAAAAGGGAAAGGCACTCCTGTTTTTTCTCTATTTGTTTTTTCTGGACTTTATCAATCGCTTCCAACGTTTTCTCTAATTCCAACGCCTTTTTTGCGTGGCCTCGATAAGCTTCCGCTACCTCCTGGACAGCTTCCGCTTCCTGGGCGTCCTCCCACAGCCTTTCTACGGAATTTTCGTCAAAATCCATTTTCCAGATACCAAATGACATATAATCCAGGATTTCCTGTTCCAGGTAAGCGCCATCGCCGTCTATGGCAGTTTGTAGTTCTTCCACCTCGATTGCCTGCAGCCCTATGGGGTACCAATTGCCGGTTTCCAGATAGGGCTGCAAAAATTGAGAAAAATCAGCTTCCAGTTCGGCTGCATTTTCATACTCTGCAAACAACAGCCGGTAGGAGTCCCACAGCTGCCGATGATATTGGCTGAATATTGAGTCCAGGGCAGAGGATGAGGCTGTCTGCAGGTACCATCTGGCCCCTGCTGTCCGGGCAGATTCCAAAAGCACGCAAAACAGTGCAAAAATGCAGAGCATTACCAAACTGATAAATACTGTTATCTGGCCTTTTTCCGTTTTTTGGCCCATAATTTTCAATACACTTCCTTTGACTGGCTGTTAATCTGCTTAAAAATATCCTGCAAAAGGCTATTAATCTGTCCTTTAAAGATGATCACCAAGCCGATCAATACGACCAGGATCAACACTACTTCAATTACGCCAATCCCTTCTTCCTGCCGGAAAAAGCCTATAATTTCACTCATAATTTCTTTGACTTTCATACCCATGTCCTCCTTTTGACTTTTAAATCCCCTGCCCAACGCCTGGATTTGGCGTATATACTTATATGCCACCTAAGGCCGGCTGCATTGCTTATCCCATGGTCATCATGGCAGGGACCATGACCATTGTCATAATAATCCCTAGCATCAAAAACAATGGCAATAATAATTTTGTCCCTGCCTCTTCCCCCAAACGGCGGGCCAGATTTTTCCTTTGCTCCAATGCATCTGCCATTTCGGCCTGGAAAATGGCCCGTATATTTTTCGTCCCTGCTTTGCGGTTTTGTTCTAGTAGCCCGCTTAATTTTAAATAGGGCTGCAGACGGCACCTCCGGCCAAATTCCCGGTAAGCCTCCCCTTCCGCCATGCCGCTTTGCATTTGGTAATAAGTTTTGCGCATTTCTTCATAAGCGGGGCGCTGTTTTTGCTTCCCCAATTCCAACCCGGTTTCATAATCTTTTACCATTTGGCCCCATGCATTGCGCACGGTTAATCCGGCCCCGGTGAGTACCATGATTTTCGAAAGCAGGTCGGAATAATCCAGCAACAATTCCCGTTCCCTTTTCTGGTTTTTTTGTTTTGCCTCATTTTGCCCTTTGGCGGCCAGCAAAATAGCCATAAGCACACCAATTATGATAATGGCTCCATAATCGGATGATTTTTCTGCTTCATATTTCAAAGCCTTTCCTTTATAAGTGCCGGGAAGTGAAAAGTATGGCTGGGTTTGTTGTTCTTGCTCTTGTTTCTTTAACTCTTTCAAAAAGCCTGCGATTTGTTCTTCGGACGGGGTTCGGACAGGAGGCAATACCCGTACCGGTATTTCATAATTTTGCCGGTAGAGGCCAGCGGAAAGTTCCAACATTAATGTAACCATCTGTTCAGACTCCACTTCTTTATTTAGCTTTCCTGAAGAATCCAAAATTTCCATATCGGAAGAATGCCAACGTAGGCGGATGCCTTCGCCCCAATAGCCAGGCAAGGTTAAATCACTTCTTACCTCCATTAAAGATGGGTTTTGGGCCCTTATCCGTTCCTCCATAAGCTCCATGGCCTGCGTAAACGCGGCATCGGCCTCTTTTTCTGTATATGCCTGTGCACCTACCGTAACCGTTATGGGGATTTTTTCCGCTTCCAGCCCATCGATCAAAATCGGATATTCTTTGTCCTCCCCGCCATATCCTTCCCGTAAAATCCGGCCTTCCCCAGAAATAGGGCTTTGGCCTTTATTGGCAAAGGAGAGCGCTGCAGACAGTATAAGGCTTCCTATCATACAGGCGACAGGCGCCAATTGGCCTTTTTTCCTTTTTTTCCTTCTTTTTTCCATAAGCGAATATCCTTGTTCCCTTCAACGCATTTACACCTCAATTGCCAGAATCTTTTTGGCCAGTGTATAAGAGGCTAAATATACGGCTAAGCAGGCGCCCATCAAGAGCCGCCCGATACTGGTGCCATACATTTGGTCGAAAAAACCAGGCGACGTATGTTCCACATAGAAAACAATGAAAAAAGGTATCATATTCATAATTTTTTGTTCAAACTGCCGGGATGAGGTCATAGTGATGATTTCCTCCCGGACTTGCAGCTTATCCCGGATGATTTCTGCCGTATGGCGCATAATACTGCCGGTATCGCCGCTGCTTCTTTTTGCTACAGTAAAAACCTCCGCAAAATTTTGTACGTCTTCTAGGCCGCTCCTTGCGGAAAAGTCTTCCAGCACTTGTTCTACCGGCCGGTTAGTGCGGATTTGCTGAACCATAAAATTAAACTCCCGGACGATCAGGCCGTTGCTGCCATATAACATAGACAATTCCTCCACACTGGCAGCCAACGCATTTTCTATGGAAAAACCTGCACTTAAAGAAGAAGCCAGAAGCATTATCCCTTCCTTAAATTGCCCTGCCAATTCTTTTTGGCGGCGTTCCAGGCGGTATTGCCGCTCAATGACCAGCCCGATCAGGGAAAATGGCATCATCCACAGAAAAATCTGGAAACTACGAAAAAACGTATAAGACAGCAGCCCGCATGCCGCAGCCCCTTTGCCCAAGCCAAGGATAATTTCCCATCCGTTCAGCCGATATTGGTCATACCGTATAACCGGCTGCTTTGAGTTTTCCCACTGATTCCAACGTCCCGACTTTTTTAAGCTGGCCGCTGACCCTTTTCCCGGATCCGGTTCCTTCTTCGAAACAAAATAGCGGGTTGAGCCGTATCTCCCCATTTATAAAATCCCCCACTTCCACTATTTCAAGTACCTTTCTGCTCCTGTCCCGTAACCGCCCCAGATGAATGAGAATATCAATGGCGGAAGCGATTTGGCTGCGCACCGCCGGCAGGGGCAAATCTGCCCCCATCAAGGCCATGGTCTCCAAACGGGACAGCATGTCCCTGGGGCTGTTGCCATGGCCGGTAGAAAGGCTGCCGGCATGGCCCGTATTCAGGGCCTGGAGCATATCCAGGCATTCTTTCCCCCGGACTTCACCTACGATGATCCTATCAGGCCTCATGCGCAAAGATGCCCGGATCAAGTCACTGATTTCAATGGCGCCTTCCCCCTCGGCATTGGCATTTCGGGTTTCCAGCCGTACCAGGTTGGGGATCTGCCGGATTTGTAATTCCGCCGAATCTTCGATGGTAATGATCCTTTCGGTTTCCGGGATAAAGCCAGACATAGCATTGAGGAAAGACGTTTTTCCAGAACCGGTGCCGCCACTGATGAATAAGTTATATCCCGCTTCCACTAATTTTTTCAAAAAATCAGCGGCTTCCCGGTTAAGGGAATTAAAGGCAATTAATTTTTCTGCCGTTATCGGCTCGGGGAATTTCCGGATCGTGACAACCGGGCCGTCCAATGCCACCGGAGGGAGCACGACATGTACTCGGGCGCCGCTTTCCAAACGGGCATCAGCTATGGGATGGGACACGTTGACCGAACGGTTGATCCTGCTGACAATTTGCTGGATCAGGTCTTCTAATTGGCCTTCTTGTTCAAACCGGTGGTCCCATTGGTAAATAGCGCCTTTTTTCTCGATGAATATGTGGTCTTTTCCATTCACCATGATCTCGGTTACCTCTGGGTCATCCACCAGTTCCTGTAGGATGTCCAGCCGCCGGAATGTATCGTACAACCGGATTTTTAATTCCAACCTTTGTCTTAAAGGCAGATAAGAATGGGCGGCTTCCCCTTCGATGGCCTGATGGATACAGGTGTTAAGCTCTTCCTCTTCGATTTGATGGCGGTTTTGCAGTTCTGCGCGAATCTGGTTTTTGAGGCGCCCTAAAGTTTCTTTTTGCTTTTTACGTCTTTCTTCCTCAGATTCCCCCCCCATCCCCGCCTGATTTATATGCATGGGCCAACCATCTCCTTTTCCTGTCTGTATACTTGTGCAACCGTTTTGCGCCCGGCTGCAAAACGGGTATGTCCGCCAGGCCCCTTTGTGGGCATATGGCAGGGAGGGGCAGTCAAATGTGTTCTAACATACTCCGGACATAATC
The DNA here is from genome assembly GCA_910584845.1 of uncultured Lachnospiraceae bacterium. Classification (GTDB taxonomy): domain Bacteria; phylum Bacillota; class Clostridia; order Lachnospirales; family Lachnospiraceae; genus Brotaphodocola. The sequence goes on along the minus strand of CAJUDH010000020.1, from coordinate 45,782 downwards.
CCCCAATTCCCCCCATAAAAGCTGTTCCAGGTAAGACCCTGCCTGCCGGGCCATTCCGGGAAGAGGCAGCTTCAACAGCCGTACCCGGTTCCACAAATGAAGCCGGCCGGAATGCTCAAGATACCCTTTCCATTCTTCCAGCTTTGCCGCTGATACGCAGTCTTCCTTTGTGGGGGTGTAAATGATGTTGCACAACTCCAGCAAAGGTTCCATACCCCTTCCCAGATGGCCGAAATCCAACAATAGCGTATCATAGGCTCCATCCGCCGCGATCCTCGCTACCAGCCCTGCAAGCTGTTCACCTTTTACCTCCGCTAAATCTTCCGCATATGCGGCAGGAGGGATATAATCGAGCCCGCCCCAGTTATACAGCACCGCGCCCAAACGCATGCGGCTATATTCCCCCAGGTGATAGTAATACAGAAGGTCAGATAAGCTTCCCGTATAGGCAGCGCCGGTCAGCCGGGATAGGCCGGAGTGTTCTTCCAAACTAATAAAAAGAGTGCGGGTTTCCCTAGCCAAAATTTGCCCCAAGATGAGGGAAAAGCTTGTCTTGCCGCAACGGTTGATTGGAGAGTAAACCCCGATCACTGTGCATTTTATCCCCATCATCCATGGCTCCTGCTCCGGCTGGGCCTGGTAGCAGGCCATCACCTCCCTCAAAACGGCATCGCAAGACTGATATTTATAGATTGATGGGCCCCCTGCCTCTAAGGCTCCCCGGTTTTCACAAAGCCACATAATCTGCCCGGCCTTTACGTCGGCCAGGCCGTTTTCACCTACCCCTTCGCCTGCCAGGAGGATTTCCAGCGGTTCCTGACCTGTAAACACTTTTAGTTTTTCTAAACTGCTAAAAGCCATGGCCATAAAAGGGATCTGCTCCTTTTGGTTGGCATATTCCGCAAACCGGCTGGCATAAACCGGGTCTACGTCGTAAACCCCCAGAATACGTTTCATATAACCCCCTTCCTATAAGTGCCGTTGGGCTGCGTTATCGTTACCGGATTGCCGCCAATCCGGCAATCATTAAATAAAGATAGGTGCCAAGCGCCATGAAGGCAGCCAATGGCAGGGTATGGTTTCCTTTTTCTGCAGCCAAATCACAGTATTTTTCGATTCTCTTCGTCTGAAGCTGCCGCAGAAAATACGCGGCAAGATAATTAAGACGTGTTTTCAGGGTCTTATCGCGCCATGAGCGGCACAAAGAGTAAAACGCCCCTACGGCCATCCCGGTAAAAACTGCTTCCGTCCCGGCATCCATGCCCAGGTACCCCGCAATGACCGCTATTAATTTCCCGTCCCCGGCCCCCATCATCCGGAACCGGTACAACAAAAAAGAAAAAAACAGCATGGTTCCAGCCGGCAATATAAAAGCTGTCCCCCTAAACCAGACACCTGCTGCCATTCCGGCTAACAGCCACCCATTCCGGACTTTCCTTTCCCGGATATCGGTCCACGCTGCCCCGGCCAAAAAAATGCACAATATTCCAATTTTTACGTATTACCACCCCCTTTCTAAGGGCAACCAGGGCCCATACAAAATGTACGGATGTTTTTACGGCTGTTGGCAACGGATAAAGGGGTGCCGGAGAAGGTAACGTTTCCCCTGCCCTTTAAATATCCTGCAGGTATGAAACCGCAAAAAGCCGATGCCACGTAACCTCTAAAACAGCTTCGTGAAAAGTATGCCGATACGGCGGATGCCCCTCCCAAAAGTTTTAACTGAAAACTCATAAGGGATATGAAACATCGAGTAAAACAGAATCGTTATGCCTGGAACAGGCACCGATGCATTTATTATGCACATTTCCCCCCATTCTGTCAACTACTTTTTAAAAAAATTTGGAAGTATCTGTAACCCGGTAGGAATCGGTTCATTGTTTTATGCAACCAACCCAAAAAACTATAAAAGTTTATTCTTTTTTAGTTGACACTGCCAGTAAATAATGTTAGAATAAAATCGGTCAAAATTTTTAAACCAAGCAAAAACTTAAGGAGGAGTTTATGGAGGATTTTAAAAACCAGGCAATCAGTAGTGAACTGGAAGCTTCTTTCCATGAATGTATGCCACTGTTCATCGCCCTGGGGGATGAAGTCCGCCTAAGCATTATTGAATCCCTAAGCCAAGCTGCCCGGGACGGCAACAAAGACGGCTTAAACGTCAATGAAATAACCCGCAGGACCAGCCTGTCCCGGCCGGCAATCTCCCATCATTTGAAAATCCTCAAAGATTCCGGCCTGGTGACAATCCGCCAATCTGGCACATCCAATTTTTACCGGCTGACATTGAGGGAATGCACCAGGCAGTTGATGGAGTTGGGATTTATGGTGGAAAGAATCCTGACTCCAGAATAAATCTGGCAATTTTTCACAATCCCTGCATAACTTTCCATTTTCGGAAAATACTATGGTTAGAAAAAAGTAATTGTGTAACGGATATTTCCATGAGTATACAAAATGGAGGGACTATGAAAACAAGCCATTTTAGGAAACGGCGGCAGCTTCCGTCGCCGGAGAACCAAGAACTGCGGGCGGAAATCGACCGCACAAGAAACAAAATTGAATCCGCAACCAACCATTTTCAACAAGTGGTAGACCCGACACTGATTGACTGTTACATTTACGAGTTAAAAGCGGCACAGCTCAGATACCAGTTTTTACTTCGGCGTTTTAAACGGTTAGAGGAGGTCTAACAGGTATTTGCCAATGCGCCGTGAGGTGTACAGGAAGATAGTTCGGGCGGCTGAATCGCCACAATTCCGGGAGACCAGCTATATGCGCGGAGCAAAATCACAATTCAGGCATCAAAAAGGGTGCCTGAAACATGTGCCCTTAAAATTTTTCGCCGTGGAGGGCCGCTTCATTTCCATCGTGCGCCGTCCATAACAACAGGCCTGTTTCGGAAAAGGCAACCAAAGATTTTTAGGGCACATAGGAAAACAGGGAGGAAAATCATTATGGCTGGCAAGGAAAGCAAAGAAAACAAAGAAAGCAAAAAGCCTATCGGTTCCGGGGTGATCAGTGAAATGGACCGGTATCTGTTCGGCAATGGCACCCACTACGAAATTTATGAAAAGCTGGGTGCCCATCCAATGGCCCTAAATGGGAAAGAAGGGGTGTATTTTGCTGTTTGGGCCCCCCATGCCACGGCAGTCAGCGTTGTGGGGGATTTCAACCAGTGGGACCCTGAGGCCAATCCTATGGAATTGCTTGACACCTCAGGCATTTATGAATGTTTTATCCCTGGGCTGGGGATTGGTGAACTGTATAAATATGCCATTACCACCCAGGCCAGCAAAGTGCTTTTTAAAGCCGACCCCTATGCCTCACAGGCAGAGTTTCGTCCAGGCACCGCTTCAATTACCAGCGATATTTCCGGTTTTAAATGGGGGGATGGAGCATGGATGAAAAAACGGGGGGAGCGTGTCCCGGAAGAATCGCCTATGAGTATTTATGAAGTCCATTTAGGCTCCTGGAAGAAGAAAAACCGACCGGAAAAAGCCGGATATTATACTTACAAAGAAGCCGCCCACGAATTGGCTGATTATGTAAAAGAAATGGGCTACACCCATGTGGAGCTCATGGGTATTGCCGAACACCCCTTTGACGGGTCATGGGGCTATCAGGTCACCGGGTATTACGCACCCACATCCCGGTATGGGACGCCAAAGGAATTTATGTATTTTGTCAACTATTTACATAAAAAAAACATTGGTGTGATCCTTGACTGGGTTCCGGCGCATTTTCCGCGGGATGCCCATGGCCTTGCTGATTTCGACGGGGCCCCCTTATATGAATATGCGGATTCACGCAAAGGCGAACATCCAGACTGGGGGACGAAGGTCTTTGACTATGAAAAACATGAAGTTTCCAATTTCCTGATTGCCAACGCCCTTTATTGGATCAAGGAATATCATGTGGACGGTTTGCGCGTGGACGCTGTGGCCTCTATGCTATACCTGGATTATGGCCGAAAGGATGGCCAATGGGTGGCCAATAAATATGGCAGCAACCAGAACCTGGAAGCGATCGAATTTTTCCGGCATTTAAATAGTATTGTCAAGTCCAGGGGCCAAGGGGCGATGGTCATTGCGGAAGAGTCCACCGCATGGCCGGCCGTGACCCACACCCCGGAAGACGGGGGTTTGGGTTTTACTTTTAAATGGAACATGGGCTGGATGCATGATTTTTTGGAATACATGAAGCTGGACCCCTATTTCCGTAAGTATAACCATAATAAAATGACGTTTGGCTTAACCTATTTTACCAGCGAAAATTTCATTTTGGTTTTGTCCCATGACGAAGTAGTGCACCTGAAATGTTCTATGCTTAACAAAATGCCCGGCTATTATGCAGATAAATTTGCCAACTTGAAGGTAGGGTATACGTTTATGTTCGGGCATCCGGGCAAAAAGCTGCTATTTATGGGCCAGGATTTTGGCCAGCCCCATGAATGGGATGAAAAAGTCAGCCTGGATTGGGAATTGACCGATAAAGAAGAGCATAAAAACCTTCAAAATTATGTCCGCGATTTATTGCATATTTATCAGAAGTATCCGGCCATGTACGAGGCAGACGAGGACTGGGACGGTTTCCAATGGATTAATGCCAATGACGGCGACCGAAGTATATTTAGCTTTATCCGCTCTGCTAAGGACCGGAAACGCAATTTGCTGTTTGTATGCAATTTTACCCCTGTGGAGCGTCCCGACTACTGTGTGGGCGTCCCCAAAAAAGGCAGTTATACCTTGCTCCTTGACAATCAGCATGGCTTGTACCAGCCTTCGGAAAAACCTTTGGTTTACCGTGCAGAAAAAGAGGAATGTGACGGCCAGCCGTATTCCGTCCGTTTTCCGCTCTCCGCCTACGGAACAGCCATTCTCCGCTTTACCTGACCCTTGTTTTGTAGTAAAATAAATATGGATGCAAGCTTACGGATTTTAATCGAATCAGGAAGGAGAATTACCCATGGCAAGAGAGGTGTTATTTCAAAGAGCAACCAAGAGCGTTTACCGTGAAGGAGACAAGGCAATAAAATCTTTCTGCAAGGATTTCCCAAAGGCAGAGGTGCTGAACGAGGCGTTGATCAGCGCCAGGATTGAGGAAATTGGCGAAATCCTTACGCCGATTACGCTGGCCGTCACCATGGACGAAGACGGCTGCTGGTCCATTACCAAAGAATATATTGAGGGGAAGACCCTGGAAGCGTTAATGAGGGAAAATCCGGACAAGTTAGACGAATATATGGAACAGATGGTCAACCTACAATTGATGATCCATTCCAAAACGTGCCCGTCTTTAGGGAAATTAAAAGACAAAATGGTGCGGCAGATTTCCGAGCTGGAGGAGGTAAGCCCTGCCAGCCGCGCCGACTTTTTAGTGCGTTTGGAGAGTATGGATGTAGATGTGAAACTTTGCCATGGAGATTTCCAGCCAAACAACATTATTGTGACAGGCGACGGTTCCTTTTATGTACTGGACTGGGTCCATGCAACCCGTGGCAATGCCTGTGCCGACGCTGCCAGGACGTATTTGCTGCTGTGCCTGATTGACCAGTCCTATGCAGATAAATATATGGATTTATTCTGTGGAAAGACAGGGACTGACCGCCGTTATCTGCAGCAATGGCTGCCGTTGGTGGCTGCTACGCAATTGACGAAACATCGTCCGGAAGAGGCTGACCTGCTTCATAAATGGGTGGCCATTTGCGATTATTGATACATGCCATACCGTAAAAATCCATGAAAAGAAATAATAGGATGCCATAATATTTTTACCATAAAAGGCCTTGCCGATTGCGGTAAGGCCTTTTTTGTTGTATACTGGACATAGTATGCGAAATTGGCAGCTGCCACAAGGGAGGAAAAAGGATCGGTTATATAGCGCCATGGGGATATGGAAAAAGGAGGATGGATTATGCAGACAATATTGGTATGCGATGATGACAAACAGATCGTGGATGCGATTGACATATATTTGACCGGGGAAGGCTTCCGGGTTGTAAAAGCTTATGACGGATATGACGCGTTGAAAGTTATAGAGAAGGAACCGGTAGAGCTGATGATTTTGGATGTGATGATGCCGGGGCTGGACGGGATCCGGACTACTTTAAAGGTGCGGGAAACCAGCAGCATACCCATTATTATCTTGTCGGCCAAGTCGGAGGACACCGACAAGATCTTGGGGCTGAATATCGGGGCGGACGATTACCTTTCCAAACCCTTCAGCCCGTTGGAGCTGGTTGCCCGGGTAAAATCCCAATTGCGCCGCTATACGCAGCTAGGCAATATGAACCAGCAAAATAATGAGCGTATCTATAAATGTGGCGGTTTAGCCATCAATGACGATACCAAGGAAGTACTGGTAGACGACGAACCGATCCGGCTTACTCCCATCGAATACAATATTTTGCTTTTGCTGGTAAAAAATGCGGGAAAAGTGTTTTCGATTGATGAAATTTATGAACAGATTTGGAACGAGGAAGCCATTGGCGCAGACAATACGGTAGCGGTCCACATCCGCCACATCCGGGAGAAAATCGAAATCAACCCAAGGGAACCCCGTTATTTAAAAGTGGTATGGGGCGTGGGGTATAAGATCGAAAAGCAATAGGAGCCCATATGCGATTAAAAAGCTATTCCTTGCAGATTAAAAAAAATATTGCCGTTTTACTACATATGCTTTTTTTATCCCTGGCCGTAGGGGGGATCAGCGTCATATATTTGAATTCCCAAGCCGGTTCCGGCCTATCCTGGCTGAAGCAGCGCAATTATGAAAGCTCCCCACAATTTGCGGCCCAGTTTCAGCAGGACTTAGACAGCATATTTGCTTATGTTTCCTATCGGGATGTTTTTGAAAGCGACGGCGCATTGGATTTGTCCAGCCAAATGTTCTCTGTAACCAAAGGCGACGGCCCGGAAGTTGTCTATACGTTGGATGAAGTGCTACGTTATGCCAGGAGCCAGGGCTTTTACCTTAACAGTGATTTTGATGTAATCAGTGATTTGTTAATCTATGACAATGCCGCCACTTCTAAAGATTACAAAATTAACTGGCGGGCGTATATGACAGATTGGCAGATGACCGAACCGGGGGATGCCTATATCTCCCTTTTGGAACTGTCCCGGGAAGTGTTAAGCTGCCTTGGGGCTTATTATAAAATACACTACCGGATGCTTGCCAATCCGTCTAACTTCTATTTCCGGGTTGCCTATGACGATGGGCCGGATCTGCACCTAGAATATGGGAATGCCGGCCAGATGTCCGTTGAGCAGCTTATGGGCCTAGGGAGTTACTGCTATTTGGACAGCGATTCTATTTTTGCGGAAACCAACTTGCCGGCGCCGTTAAAAAACATGACAGCCGCCATGGAAAAAAATAATGATTATGATGCGGAGCACTATTATATGATTGCTGCTGTGGATACAAGCTATCCCGCAGACGACCTTTATGCAGACAATGCCAGGGATTACCAACATTTGCGCCAACGGTTCCTGGAAGGGATTTTGGGGCTGGCTTTGGGCATTGCCGGCTGTTTGGCTACTTTGTATTATCTGGTGCTGGTGTCCGGGTATAAAACAGAGGATCACACATCCCCGTACCTCCATGGGTTTGACCAGATCCCATGGGAGAGCTTTATGGTACTGGCAGGTATGTTTACACTATTTGCCTTGTTTTTAGGGGACAATATTTGCGGCCGGCTGCTGCATTTGTTAATTGCCGAGCCTTCCTGGAATTATGCCGAGCGTATGATGCATGCGGTTATCATGTATGGCTGCGGCGTTATTGTGGCTTTTAGCCTGCTGCGGCGCTATAAATGCCGGCAGCTATGGGAAAACAGCCTGCTTCACCATATGCAGCTAACTATGGAACAATATTTTTCCCACCGCACGTTCAGCCGGCGGCTGTTTTATTTTTATTTTTCTTTTGTGGCAATACAGCTTTTTAGCACAGGGATTATTTTTATTGGCTTATGTTTTTGGCGTTATCCGGGGGCTAAAATAATTGTCCTGCTACTGGCGGCTGCTTTGCTTGTATTTGATTACCAGGTTTTCCGCAGGATGTTTTTTACTTCACAGCAAAGGGACCGGATTGTGGATGCCATTGTCCGCATTGCCTCAGGGGATACTTCTTATCAAATGGGGATAGACGGCTTGTCGGGCAAGGAATTGGAAATCGCCCACATGATTAACCGGATCAGTACCGGTTTAGAACAGGCTTTGCAAGAACAGGTGAAAAGCGAGCGCCTAAAGGCCGATTTGATTACCAACGTATCCCACGATATTAAGACCCCCCTTACTTCCATTATTAACTACGTTGATTTAATAAAACGGGAAAAATTAGAAAATCCTCGGATACAGGAGTATTTAAACGTACTTGACCAAAAATCCCAACGTTTGAAGAATTTGACGGAAGATTTGCTGGAGGCGTCCAAAGCCAGCTCAGGCGTCTTAAAAGTAGAGATGGCCCGGCTGGACTTGGTTGAGATGATTTGGCAAACCAATGGGGAATTTGAAGAAAAATTTGCCGAACGCCATTTGGAACTGGTTTCCCGCCTTCCGGAACGGGGGGTGGCCATTGAAGCGGACGGGCGGCATTTATGGCGCGTACTGGAGAACCTTTACAATAATGCCTTTAAATATGCCATGGAACATAGCCGGATTTTTTCGGAGATAGGCTGTGAAGGGGACAGGGCTTACTTTACCATTAAAAATGTATCCATGCACCCGTTAAATGTGGGCACCGAGGACTTAACAGAGCGGTTTGTACGGGGGGACGCGTCGCGTTCCACAGAAGGGAGCGGGCTGGGTTTGTCCATTGCCCAGAGCTTAACAAAACTTCAGGGGGGGACCTTTGAAATTCTGGTAGACGGCGATTTGTTTAAAGTCCGGATTGGTTTTGACATAGTAAAGGATAACGAAAATAGTAAAGGATAACAAAAAGGGATAACGGTATAAAAAGCCCCAAAGGGCATGGCCGGGATTTTATCCGGCCGTGTGCCTTTGGGGCTTTTCTTTAACCAAAAATCCTCCACCCGCAAATAAAGTTCCTCTGCCACCAGGACCCTAAAGAACGGTGGACAACTTTACCGCTGCTGGAAGAAGCATCCACTACCGTCCCGCCCTCCGCTACAATCCCCACATGTCCGCTAACCACAATAATATCGCCGGCCTGCAAGTTGGAATAGCTGCTGATTTTGGTATATTTCCCTACACTGCGCCAACCAGAGGAAGTGATATAGCTTTGGCGCACACCCACTTGATTCAGGCACCAATACACAAAACCGGAACAGTCAAAAGAGCTGGGGCCTTTGGCGCCCCACACATAAGGGCTGCCTAGTTTAGACTTAGCCACGGAAATCAGAGCGCTGGCACTTCCGCTGGCCGAACCGGTATTGGGGACTGGGGTTCCGCCGCTGGAAGGGTTGTTCTGGGCGGGCCGGCTGCTGCTGCCGCCGCTGCTTCCACCACTGCTGCTGGGCCTGCGGGGGGTCACCGGCGCTTTTTTAGCATCATTGCTGGTGAGCCTGGTCATAGTCTGGGCCCCTACGGAACCGTCCACCGATAAGTTGTTGGTTTGCTGGAACAGCTTTACCGCGCTTTCCGTTACCGAACCGTAATATCCGGTGATATTAGCAGAACTTAAATAGCCCAGCTTGCTTAACATCTCCTGTATCCGGGAAATGCTGTCGCCGCTGTCGCCGATGCTTAAGCCATTGGGTACCGCTTCCTGGCTGTTAAGGGCAAGGCGGGTGGAAGGGCCCAGGTATCCATCTACAATCTGGTCATTCCGGGACTGGAATAGTTTCACTGCCATAACCGTATCGTTGCCATAATTGCCGTCCGGTTCGGATGTCATATACCCAAGCAATTTCAAACGCTCCTGGGCCGCCATTACCACATCGCTGTTTTCGCCGAAGGAAAGCAGGTTCGGCTTAACTTCTTCGCTATACAAAAGGTTCAAGGTTTTGCGGCCCACTTTGCCGTCTTTCTCCAGGTTGTTTACATCCTGCATTTTGATAACGGCTTCTTCTGTGCGATCCCCGTAATGGCCAGTGACCTGGTCTTCGGTAGCCAAGTAACCCAATTCATAAAGGCGGGTCTGGATCCGGAAAATATCATCACCGTCGTCGTCTTTTTGGGCGGCGTAATATTTAGCTTCCGGGGAAAGGATGGCTTTGAGCGTATAAGGCCCCACTACGCCGTCCTGGGCCAGTTTGTTCTGCCGTTGATAGATTTTAATGGCGTTCATAGTGACTTCCCCATACAAATCCGTAGGCTCGTCCGTGTCCATAAACCCCAGCTTCATCAGCTTTTCCTGCAATTGCGCAACTACCGGATGCCGCATGCCCAGACGCAGATAATCCGGGATCGGATCGGAATAATCGGCTTCTACACCATCCACTGACGGCAAAATAGGGCCGTCCGGGGTCAGGGCCATTACCGTTTCATTGGACTGGGTTGGCTCCAGGGTTTCTTCTGCCAGTACCAGCTGGGGGATAGTGGTTTCGGTCTCTTCCACTTGCTGCCCGCCGCCGCACCCGGCCAGCAAACCGGCGGCCAATAACATTATGCCCAGCCGTTGCCAACGTTTAGGGGCTAACCGCTGCCTGGCAGGCCATTGGCTTTGATTTGTCTGCTGCTTCTGATTTATGTATAAATCCATGAAGTATCCGTCTTCCTTTCTTTTTTGTCGAATACTGTCTATTTTAGCACACATCCCGGATAAATTACAATAATTTTTTTTCTTAAGCATAATTCTTAAGCTGCCTTCATATGATAATAGTAAGTTAAAAATAACTGTTCGACATAAATATTTATGAAAAACATAAGGAGAGAAAAAATGAACAAGACACGCTATTCCATATCCGAGGCCAGCAGGATGGTCGGGGTAGAATCCCATGTACTCCGGTACTGGGAGGACGAGCTGCAGCTGGAAGTGCCGCGAAACGGAAAAAGCCACCGTTATTACACGGAATTACATATCCGCCTATTTCAAAAGATAAAAGAATTAAAAGAAAAAGGCTATCAGCTTAAAGCCATTGAACAGGTCTTGAAAAAAATGATCGAAGGCGATGAGGATGCAGACCCCGATCAGGAATTAGAGCAAAATGCGGTCAATATTTTAAAAGAAGGAAGTGTGGGGGAGGAAATGGAAAGTGAAACCAGTTTGAAGACGGTGCAAGACCAAGAGCCGGCAGCGGTTTCCGTCAATCTGGAAAGGGTAGAGCAATTCCAGCAGATTATGAACCAGGTCATCGGAAAAGCCGTAGGACAAGCCATCCAGGCTAATAATGAAATTTTAAGCAGTGAAATCAGCCGTCAGGTCAACGACCGTATGGTGCAGGAATTGGAATATATGATGAGGATTAACGACGAGCGGGAGGAGGAACGGTTTAAAGCATTAGACGAAACCTTACGGGCCTATCAAAAGGAAGGCAAAGGGAAAGCGGAGGCCGCCGTGACCAAATTGCCTTTCTTTAAACGGAAACGCTTTGGGCGCAGCGGGAAAAAACTGTGAACCATCCCTGCCTGTATTCCATATATCGTTACGGAAAACTTAAAATATCCGAAATGGGCAGGGGGTACCGGGCACATGCCCCACGTACCGCTTTTTGGCGTCAAACTTTGTGGCCCCGTATCCACCGGGGTAAATAATGCGGCCGCCCCGGCAGACATAAGGTGGCTTTTGCCGTGTTTGCCGGGGCGGCTGGGAGTCAATCCAGGCCTTCTTTTTCCGGACTCCCGTTTGCCAGATTTTCCCTCAACAAAATACCGTTGACCTCCACATCCCCGTCAATGGCAATGATCAGGCATCGCCTTCCGTCAACTTCACGGGTTTCGACCAATTCGGTCCGTTCCGGGTTGACCTTAATTATGACATCCGGGGTCTTTACTTCAAACGCCCGGGAATTAACAATATTTTCGGCAAAAATAGGCCCTGTCCCGCCGGCGGCTTCCTCGAAGCATTTGTCAAAATCTTGTAGCCTCTCTTCTTCCACGCCGCTGTTTTCCAGCAAGGATTTTACCTGGTATTTATCCAGAACCAGAGGTTCCGGGGCATCTTTATTTTCGTCTAGCATCTCGTTTAGAGTTTCATGGATCGTCTTTACGGTGTCATAATCACAGGCATCCCCTAAGGTTTCACTGACAATCGACTGGAACGTCTCTTTTTGAAAAGCGGCGGCTAAGGGCAATGGGCAGCCCAGGAGCTGCTGGACAAAGGCATCATGCAGGTCATTGGCGTTTTTGGAATAATACAAGGCGCTGTGGATGTCCGTGGAGCGGTCGTTAAAAGCAGGAAAAAGGAACCCTAAGTCCGGCATGCCTACCACCCAGTCCCGGGTGCGGTTTTGAAATGTGTTTTCTATTTCGTTGTAGCTTAAACCCGGCTTTGAGAGCTCGACCGGGCAAACGCAGCAAAGTATGTAGCTGTACACCTCGTCGGAAGCATCTTCCATGGCCAGCCCGTCTGTAGTGCGCCCTGGAATGTCATAAGCGTCATGGACCAATAAGATCAGGTAATTCCCTACATAGTCATAGGCGTCGATGACCTTGTCATAAAAATCGTCCAGCAGCTCATCTTCCAGCAGCCGGCTATTCCGCAGCTTTAGCAAAAATTCCTGGGTCCCCCCTTCTTTTTCTGTATCCAGGGGGAAATCCAAATTGACCAAATTCTTTCCCACCGTGCCGGACAGCGCCTTGCGGAGGATTTCAAAATACTTGAACATGTCTTCCTCGGGTAAGGAAAGGAATGCGTCTTTCCATTCTGTTTTTTTATTCTTTTCCCCGTCTACATAGCAGCCGCAGATCCGGCTGATCGAACAATTCGCTGTGGTAAAAAGCCGTTTCAGCTCTGATATTTCCTTTTTAATCATAAACAATCCTCTTGATCTTAAAATAAAATAATATTTTCCATTATGAAGCTCTATTGTATAACAAAACCCAGGAAAATACAACCAAACAACCATAAATTCCAACAGTAGACGAAAAAACTTTCCTGTGGTATAATGTCCACATAAACAATAAGCAGTGCGAAAAGCAACAGGGGGAATTTTTCGTTGTGCTTGCACAAAAGGAAAATTCCCCCTGCTGCTTTTCATAGGGCGAAGCCCGTGAGTAAACTGCAGCAGGAATCAAGGCGGGGGGCGAAACGAAGGCGGGCAACACGGCGGATGTCCCTGCTTTACGACAAGGAGACAAAGATGAAAGAAACCATAAAATTAAACGGCCAGTTGCGGATGTACCTTGCCTGGCCACTGCTGCTTGCGCTTTTCCCTGCTTTTGGAAACATAGGCGTGGCAATGGTAAGCCGGGTTGGCGGGGCTTTGCTGTTCCCCTTCACATTATGCCACATTGCCGCCGCCATCTGGATTTATACCTACCGGAAAAGGCGTTTGCTGGGCGGCCTGGTAGAGTTTTCTTCTACTTATGCCTGGGCGCAGAAGCGTTTATTAGAAGAAATGGCTGTCCCATATGCATTATGCGATGAGGATGGCCGGATCCTATGGCTAAATGACGCATTCCGCCAGGCTTTATCGGAAAAGAAGCTACTTAGAAAGAACATTACCACCCTGTTTACGGAAGTTACCAAGGCTGACTTGGCTACAGAAGAAATTGCCCAAGTCCATGCCAGTTACGGCGGCCGCCAGTTCCGTATAGACTTGTGCCCTGTCTTCATGGAGCAGGTGGGCGGGGAGAACCACGGCATTCTGGCAGGCTCCAAAAAAATGTTTGCCATTTATTTATTTGACGAAACGGAAATCCTGCAATACCGCCAGGAAGTCACCGACGAAAAACTGGTGACGGGCCTGATTTATTTGGACAATTATGACGAAGCACTGGAGAGCGTAGAAGAGGTGCGCCGTTCCCTTTTGACTGCCCTCATTGACCGGAAGATCAATAAATACATTGGCGGGATGGATGGCGTTGTCAAAAAACTGGAAAAAGATAAATATTTCTTTATTATTAAGCAAAAATTTATGCGGCAGATCCAGGAAGAACGTTTTGCAATCCTGGAAGATGTTAAGGCCGTCAATATTGGCAACGACATGGCAGTTACTTTAAGTATTGGCATTGGCATGAACGGAGAGAGCTATAGCCAAAACTATGAATATGCCCGGGTCTCTATTGATATGGCCTTAGGGCGGGGAGGGGATCAGGCCGTTGTTAAAGATGCCGGAAAAATCCAATATTATGGTGGGAAATCCCAACAGCAGGAAAAGGCCACCAGGGTGAAGGCACGGGTAAAGGCCCATGCCCTTCGGGAACTGATGGAAACGAAAGACCGCCTTTTGATTATGGGCCACAAGCTGGGGGATATTGATTCCTTTGGCGCTTCCATAGGGATCTTCCGCATTGCCACCTCATTAAACAAAAAATCCCATATTATCCTCAATGAGGTGACTACATCGGTTCAGCCTATGATGGAGCGTTTTCTGCACAATCCGGAATATCCGGAGGATTTATTTTTAAACGGCGCCCAGGCGGCGGAATTGGTGGACAATAATACTATGCTGGTAGTGGTGGATGTAAACCGCCCCAGTATAACCGATGCCCCGGAACTGCTCCATATGGTAAAAACCATTGTAGTGCTGGACCATCACCGGCAGAGCAGTGAGATCATTACTAACGCCGTGCTGTCCTATGTGGAGCCTTACGCGTCATCTGCCTGCGAGATGGTAGCGGAAGTGCTGCAATATATTGCAGACGACATTAAGATCCGTTCGGCAGAGGCCGACGCCATGTATGCAGGTATTGTAATCGACACGCAAAATTTCACCAACCAGACCGGTGTGCGAACCTTTGAGGCCGCGGCATACCTCCGGCGCAACGGCGCGGATGTGATCCGGGTGCGCAAGATTTTCAGGGACAACATAGCGGAATATAAAGCCAGGGCTTCTGCTGTTACATCAGCAGAGATCTACCGGGATGCCTTTTCCATTGGCGTCTGCCCAGCGCAGGGCCTGCAAAGCCCCACCATCGTCGGCGCCCAGGCCGCCAACGAATTGCTGGATATTAAAGGGATCAAGGCCTCCATTGTGTTGACCGAATACCATGAGGTAATTTATGTCAGCGCCCGTTCCATTGATGAAGTAAACGTGCAGGTGATGATGGAACAGCTTGGTGGCGGAGGCCACCGGGCCATCGCAGGCGCACAGCTGAAAAATGTTACCATAGAAGAGGCAAAACAGCGGGTAAAGGAAGCTGTCGATATTATGGTTGAGAAGGGAGATGTATTATAATGCAGGTTGTATTATTAGAAGATGTAAAAACACTGGGTAAAAAAGGGGAAGTGGTCAAGGTAAACGACGGGTATGCCAGGAACTTTATCTTGCCTAAAAAGCTGGGTGTGGAGGCCACCCCCAAAAACCTTAACGATTTGAAGCTTCAGAATGCAAACGCAGAAAAAAAGGCGGCGGAACAGCTGGCAGCCGCCAAAGCATTGGCAGAGCGTATAGAGAAATCGCCCATTGCCCTGACCATGAAGGCGGGGGATAACGGCAAAGCATTTGGTTCCATATCCGGCAAAGAAATTGCTGTTGCGGCGGCAGAGCAGGCAGGATTGGAAATTGACAAGAAAAAGCTGGTTTTGCCGGAACCGTTGAAGACTTTCGGCACCCACGAAGTACCAGTAAAACTCCATAAAGACGTGACGGCAAAATTGACGGTCAAGATTACCGAAGCATAATCAAAGGCCCCGCTTAGCGGGGCTTTCTGTTACCGTATATTTACAAGGGAGGGCGTTATGGATGAATCTTTCATGAAACGGGTGCTTCCACACAGCGTTGAGGCGGAACAATCCGTGATTGGCTCTATGCTAATGGACAAAGAGGCGGTTATCGCCGCTTCCGAAATTTTGGCGTCAACGGATTTTTACCACAGCCAATATGGCATTATGTTTGAATCCATGGTGGAATTGCTGAATGAAGGAAAGCCGGTTGATTTGATTACGCTACAAGACCGCCTGAAGGAAAAAGATGTGCCGCCGGAAGTCAGCAGTTTGGATTTCGTCCGGGATATTGTCACTACAGTGCCTACATCTGCCAACATTAAATCTTATGCCAGAATTGTATCCGAAAAGGCAATCCTTCGAAAACTCATCCGGGTAACCGAAGAGATTGCCAACTCCTGTTATGTAGGAAGGGAGCCTTTGGAACAGATCCTGGCAGAAACGGAAAAGTCTATATTTGACCTGCTGCAAACCCGAAATTCTTCCGAATTTGTCCCGATCCGCCAAATCGCCTTAAACGTATTAGAAAAAATTGAAGTTGCATCCAGGAATCCGGGGATGGTTACGGGGATCCCCACCGGCTTCCTTGACCTGGACTACAAGACGTCCGGTATGCAGCCCTCGGATCTGGTCCTGTTAGCTGCCAGGCCGTCTATGGGTAAAACGGCCTTTGTCCTGAACCTGGTAGACCACGTGGCCGTGCGCAAAGGCCTGCCTTGCATGATTTTCAGCCTGGAAATGTCGAAAGAGCAGCTGGTAAACCGGATGCTATCTATGGAGTCCAATGTTGACTCCCAAAAGTTACGTACCGGTAACCTGACCGATTCCGATTGGGACGCTGTTGTGGAGGGCATCGGCATTATTGGCAATTCCAAATTATACATTGACGACACGCCGGGGATCACGGTCACAGAATTGCGGTCCAAGTGCAGGAAAATGAAGCTGGAATATGGATTGAACATGATTATTATTGATTATCTGCAATTGATGTCCGGGAGCGGAAGGGCCAACGACAACCGCCAGCAGGAGATTTCTGAAATCTCCCGTTCCCTGAAAGCCTTAGCCCGGGAAATGAATGCGCCGGTAATCGCCTTGTCCCAGTTAAGCCGCGCCTGTGAGACGCGGCAAGACCACCGCCCCATGCTTTCTGACTTGCGGGAATCCGGTGCAATTGAGCAAGACGCCGATGTGGTAATGTTTTTATACCGGGACGAATATTACAATAAGGATACAGAAACCCCCAATATTGCCGAGGTAATTATAGCCAAACAGCGCAACGGCCCTATTGGGACAGTAAACCTGCTGTGGCAGCCAGAGTTCACCCGTTTTGTTAATCTGGCCCGGTAAAATACGCGGCATATTTTAGGGCAAATAAAAACAGAAACAGCCGCACACATAGGGATCCCGTAAGCTGCATAAGGGTACAAGCCGAAGGCGTGGGCACATGCAATGTGCAGAAGTACCCTGGCGCAGATTGCGGGCTTTCCCACAACTACTTCTGTCCAGGCGGCGACTCGCCGCCCGTTACGCCGATTTTACAAGAACCATGCGATTTTACCTGCAGCTGTTTCTGCCTGACTATTGTACCACAAACTACCCTAAAATGCTATCCGCATTTTACCGCCCTGCCCACAGTTCATGGGGGATTAATTTATATACGGCTGCATCCGCATAGGTCAGAGGTTCGTCATGGGCAAAAAATATGATACCGTCCATGGGGGAATAAACCGTTTCCCGGATTTCCCCTTCGTAAGGGTCGATAATATGGGCCAGGCGCTGCCCTTTGGAAACTTCTTCCCCTACCCGGACCAACCCTTCAAAAATGCCGGCTGTTCCTGTCCTTACCAAAGCCATGTCGGTATCTTCCACCACCAGGGAAACATATCCTTCATGGCCGTGATATTCTACAATGCCTTCTTTGTGCAAAAAATTTAAAATGCTCCGTATCGCCATCTGGGCGCTGTCTTTGTCTACCTGTGTGGTGGATGTGGTATAAATGCTAAAGGCATGGGTTTCCCAAATTTGCCAATTATAGTTCAGGGTTGTGGTGTCATAGGGTTTGGTATTGCGCAAAACAACATAAGGCATGCCAAACTTCTTTGCCAACCCTACATTTTCAAAACCAGCCTTCATCATACGGATATGGGGGGTAAATTTTCCGGGCATGTAGAAAGAAGTAAACTGCATACCATAAGTATAGCCTTTTATGGCGTGAAACACCCCTGCCGCTATCCGCTGGGTAGTTTCCCCCAAATCATAACCGGGGAACATCCGGTTAATATCGGTGTTGTCTGTAGGCCAAAACCGTTTTTTAATATTCAGGGAATATGGGTTTGCCGAAGGGATGACCAAAATCTGATGGCCTTTTGCTATTTTTCCTTCCTCTTCCAGGTGTTTAAACTTTTTTACCAGTTGTGAACAAATATAAAGCTGCTGGATTTCATTCCCTCTGGTGTTGCCTACAATACAGACCGACTCTTTTCCGGAACCGAATATATAGCCGGTAACACGAAAATTGTCCCTGTACAAAGATTTAATCTCATATATGGTTTTCTTTTCCATGTTATCTCCTATCCTCCCCAGGCAGGGGATGCCTTTCCCGAAGCAGCCGGCCGATCAAGGAACCCGCGTCTACGACAGGGTATTCCCGGATGGTAAACAGATGGCCGTCTATGGGGGAACGGATTTCATCTAAGACTTCCCCCCTTAGGGGATCCAGGATCACGCCTACTAAATCGCCGGTTTTTAATTTTTCCCAATGCTTTACATGGGGCACAAAAATTCCGGCCATTGTAGCGTTCAGATAGCTTACATCTTCCGGGTTTTGCGAAATTATGGGCGCCCTTGGCTTTTTGGTTTCCCCTTGCCAGATGCCCAGCTCACCCATCAGGTTAAAAATACCGTCCACCAGCTGCAGGCAATAAGGTAAGGTAATACGCATCCCTACCCCCATCTCCACCACCAGGGTGGGGGTACCCTGGCTGTTCAGGCTGTGGGCCAGGGTGGCTTCCAAAACCGTGTTGGCCCCATGCACCCAAATAAAGTCCACATTGACTTTTTCTGCCAAAGGTATTAGCCGGTCTTTGTGCAATTCATTAATGCGGACTTGGGGGATTTCGGTCAGGTAAATATTGCTGGCATGAATGTCTATACAGACATCGGATCCCGTTAAATCCGTGATGACCTGGCCTGCCAGGTATTCCATCATATCCCCGTCTTTATGGCCGGGGAAAATGCGGTTCATGTCCAGGTCAAAACCCGGGATCCCCCGGGTAATGGAGTCGATCCCCAACGGGTTCATAGCCGGATAAATATCTACGATCCCGGACAAATTCCCCTTCTCTGCCTGAATGCGGCGGACCACCTCAAAGCAGACATACTGCCCTTCCAGTTCGTCCCCATGGATTCCCGTCACAATGCTGATCCTTTTTAGGCCCTCTGCCTCTCCCCCTTCCGGAACCAGGCGGTTTTTTTTAATCTCCAAAACCTCGTCTACCGGGAGCCCTATAGATGCAATTGTTTTTATCATAATCCCCCTCCGTTCTTATTGGCTGCCGTCAGCCGGCCTCCTCCACTTTTAGGCAAATCCTTTGTTCCTGCGCGCCGCCCCCCTTGATTAGCCCGCGGTTAATGGGGCAGTCAGAAGCATCCCTTCCATTGCCAAGTTTGATGTGGGAATCCGCTACCGGCATATCGTTGGTGGGGTCCAGGCCATACCATTTCCCACCGGAACATATTTCCACCCAGGCATGGCTGAAGCCTTCCCCAATCAGCATTCCGGTGACATACCTGGCCGGTATGCCTGCCAGGCGGCACAAGGCAACCATAATATGGGCATAATCCTGGCATACGCCCCGGCCGCCGTTCCATGCCTCCTCGGCGGTGGTGGCAACCGTGGTGATCCCTTTTTCGTAGGAAAAATCCTGGTGCAGCCGATGCATCAGGGAAACTGCCCAATCGCCGGCGGGCATCCCATCCGGGGGCCTTATGGTTTTATAGTATGCGGTAAGGCCGGCGCCCGGCTTTGTAAGGCCATAAGGGTAGCGGTATATTGCCTGTCCGGTTTCCGGCATTTCCGCCTCATAAGCTTTAAGCCCGGTTGACACAATTCCACGGACATGGAAAGAAAAATTTTGATGGCTATTGCCCACCCGTCCATAAACCTGCGGGTTTCCGAAGGAATCTTCCCCTTTTGCCCAATGGGCATCGGGGCAAACTTCTATGTCAATGGCTTCTGGACATTGCCTTTTTGTATGGGGAGGGATGCATTTTATCGTAAAAAAGCATTCCCTGGCCTCTTCTGTATAAGCAATATGCATGTGATAATCAAAATAAAGCTTTTTCACACCTGTGCTCCTTTATAATACCGATTCCACTTCTCTCACAATCTCATAATAATCAATTTCCGGCATTAAGACAAGGGCTTTTAGATGCTGCAGCTTTTCTTCGTCATATTCCATCCCACTTTTTTTGATGCGGGGGAGTAAACGGCTGATTTCCCGGTCCAGTTCTTTGCGCTCTACCCCCAGCCTGGCATAAAGGTCAATCCTCTCAATCCGTTTCCCCACTTTGATAATATCCCGCACCTGTTCCGAATCAATGGAATCATCTGCAATCCCCCAAAAAGCCAGCAAATTGTCCATAACCCGCTGCATTTCAATTAAAGGGGCTTTGCTGATCCGCGCCCGGTTCATTTCATATATGGCCAATTGAATGTAGGAAAGGGTTTCCGACCCGATTTCTTCCCGCAAAACGATCGCATTGTCATAGGCCCGGTTCAGGTTACTCATGATGGAATCCGGGTTTTCCTCATCGAAAGGATATTTTTCCCGGAATACTTCTTTGGAGCCATATATATCCGGGATATCCACCAGGCGGCAAAACTCCATATAACTGTCGGCGATTTCGTCAATCATCATATCAAACCGGTTGGAGTACAGCCGCAGTGTGGTGTAAACCCGTTCCGAATATCTCCCCAGCCAAAAAAGCTGGTTCGTCTGTCCTATTGAGATAATACCCATGTATCTTTAAATCCTCCTCCCTGTGATGAATTGACAATAAAAGAATCTGGGTTCCGGGAAAACCGGGTCAGCCCGCTCTTCCAGACAAGGGGCTCATCCGCCATCAATACAAAGGCCCGCAAATCTGCTTTCCTTGGCACAGGCTTGCCTCCAATCAACACGTCAATATCTAAAAAGTCAATAACCTCCTGGGCTATGAACCGGCGGGGCTCTTTCTTCAGCAGGTTAAGGAAGTTTCCTTTTTGCTCTGCGCTCATCTTATTGCCAAAAACAACTCCATATCCTCCAGCCTCTGCCACGTCTTTTAAGACCAATTTATCAAAATTTTCCAGGACATATTTCATATCCTGTTCATAAAACGGCAAATAGGTGGGGGCATTGCTAAGGACCGGCTCCTCCCCTAAATAATAGCGGATCATCTTGGGGACGAAATAGTAAATGCCTTTGTCATCGGCAACGCCGTTGCCTGGCGCATTGATCAGGGCAACATTCCCCTTGCGGAATACGTCATATATATGGGGGATGCCAATCAGGGATTCCGGATTGAAATTCATGGGGTCTAAATATTCATCGGAGATCCTCCGGTATACGGCACCTACCCTTTCCAGTTTGGAGTCATAATTAACATAATACAACCTGTCATCCTCCACCCTTAGGTCAGAGCCAATGACCAAATGGGCCCCTGTCTTTTCAGCCAGGTATGAATGTTCGAAATAAGCGGCATTGTACCTTCCCGGCGTTAAAATAACCACATGCCCCCCTACATTGACATGATCCATGGTCTGGCGCAAAAGCGTGGCATAATTCCGGTTATCGCAAAGGTGATGGTTTTCAAATGTATGGGGGCTGCTCCTGCGGCACAATTCCCTGGCAATCATAGGGTAGGAGGCACCGGAAGGGACCCTTAAGTTATCTTCCAAAACATACCAATGCCCGTCTTTCCCCTGTACCAGGTCAATACCTGAAATATGGGAATAAATATTTTTTGGGGGCCGGACCCCCTCGCACTCCGCCATATAGCCACTGGAGGCAAAAATAAAATCTTCCGGCACTATATGGTCTTTAATGATCTTTTTTTCGCCATATATGTCTTTTAAAAACAGGTTTAGCGCCATAACCCTTTGCTTTAGACCCTTTTCCAGATATGTAAATTCTGCATTCCCGATAATGCGGGGAATGGCATCAAAAGGAAAAAGCTGCTCTTTAAACTGATTGTTTTTATAGATTCCAAATTTTACCCCATAACGCGCTAACAGCTCATTTACCGTTCCTGTATTTTCCAGTAATTCCAAATGATCCATAAGTATCTCCTTCTCCGAAACATAAATAGCAGCCCATCCCATATGATTTTTTGTGTGCAAAAAAGGCGTTCGACCGCCTTGGTCAAACACCTTTGTTTGTCAAAATCTACATGGCCGGGCCACGATGCAATCATATGGCCCTCATATTAATCGCATGTATAGGGCATAAGGGAAATGTGGCGGGCCCTTTTGATAGCCACAGTCAATGCCCTCTGATGTTTTGCGCAGTTGCCGGTAATCCTTCTGGGAAGGATTTTTCCGCGCTCCGATACATATCTTTTCAGCTTATTAACATCCTTATAATCAATCACACCATTTTTCTCACCGCAAAATACACAAACTTTTTTTCTTCTGCGGATGCCGCTTCTTCTTACTTTAGCGCCTTCCGGTTTTTCGGCCTTATTATATGCCATGGTAGTGCCTCCTTCTTCAATTGATAATCCTATCTCTATACGGAACCTCCGTTTTGTCTTTCATTGGCTAACCGGGGCCAGACGGGACATGTGGATGGCTAGTTAAAAGGCAGCCCCTCATCCTCCACGCCATCTGGGATGTTCATGAAGCCGTCGCCAATCGCACTGGACGGGGCGGGCCTGGAAGTGGGCTGATAGCCGTAGCCGCCATTGTCCCCGCCACTGCTTGCGTTCTTGCTGTCCGCAAACTCTTGATCTTCTACGATGACTTCTGTGGTATAAACGCGTTGCCCTTCCCTGTTGGTATAGCTGCCTGTGGAAATCCGGCCGGATACCAATACCCGCATGCCTTGCCGGAAATATTTCTCCGCAAATTCGCCGGCCCGGTCGAAAGCCACGATATTGATGAAATCCGCAGTCTGGCCTTGGTCGCCGTCCTGGCTTCTGGCGCGGCCCCTGCGGTCAACGGCGAGGGTGTATCTGGCAATCGCCATGGAACGCTCGCCCTGGGAATATCTCACTTCCGGATCCCTGGTCAATCTACCCATAAGAATTACTTTATTCATACCGTCACTCTTCCTTTTTATGCTTCGGACTTTGTCCATTATCGACCCGCCAGAAGGGCAAATGCCGTTCCGCACGCATCTGCCAGCCTGCCGGCCCGCATCCTTATTGCTCGTCCTGTTTTACGCAAAGATACCGGATCACCGGCTCCATAATGCGAATGTGGGCTTCCACTTCGTTGGGGCAGTCCGTATTTTCAGACTCAAATTGGACGAAGTAATAAAAAGCTTCTTTCATTTTCTGGATTTCGTAAGCAAGCCTTCTCTTGCCCCAATCGTCCACATTGGTCACGGTACCGCCGAAACGGGTAATATAACCCTGCACCTTCTCCAGTGCAGCCGCCCTCTCTTCTTCTTCGAGTTTTGCGCTCAAAATAACCGCTAACTCATACTTGTTCATTGCTTTACCTCCTTGTGGTCTCTGGCCCTTGATTTCTGCAGATCAAGAGCAAGGAATATTGTGTCACAATTAATTATTCTAACAGAATCTGGCAGGGAATGCAAGTGGTTTATCACTTTTTTATAGGAATAGCTTCGCCGCAAATGACGCAAATATCAGGTTTCCGATACTTTGCACGCCTTCTGTTCCGTATACTAAAAGGGCGGGGCAAAGTTTGTTACAGCAAATCCACATTGTTTATTTTTTTGTAATTTTTGTAACTTCCCCTTATGTTTTTGCCTGTTTCATCCGATTATATTATATATAGGTTCTGTTATACAAAGATTGGGAGTGCGCTTCATAGCGCCATAAAAATTTTAAGGAGGTGGTCTTATCCAACTTTTAACATCGTCTGTGTTCCAGAATCAAAACCATGATTTTTCTATGCCGGTATCTGCCAAAGGCAGGACCTCGCCCGCAATGCCCGGAAAAAATGAAGCATTGGGAAGGGAAGGCGCGGTTTTGGGGGCGGAAGAAAATATGGCCCTCCTTCCCGGAAAAAAAGATGAAGGTGAAAAAGCCAACAGCCAGAAAATCCCGGGGCAGCCGGACTATGACACCTATGAGTGCCAGACCTGCAAAAACCGGAAATATGTGGACGGCTCCAACGACCCCGGCGTGTCTTTCAAAACCCCCACCCATATAAGCCCAGAAAATGCTTCTTATGCCATCCGTTCCCATGAGGGCGAACATGTGGCCCATGCCTGGGCCAAGGCCCAACAGGAAGACCAGGAAATCGTCTCCCAATCCGTCTCCTACCATACGTCCATTTGCCCGGAATGCGGGAAAACTTATATGTCAGGTGGAACCACCCGGACTACTTTCCGCTCCTCTGTAAGCGAAGAGCCGGTGGAGAAGGGGAAGTATTTGGATGTAAAAGTGTAAACGCTTTCCCATTTATGAGGGTATCGGGTATAACAATAAAAATTTTACTGTGCCGGGGCCTTTTTTGTTAAGGCCCTGGCGTTTTTTTCCACGATTCTCCGTTCCATCATGACCTGATGGGCGCAGCCCATACAGCTTAGCCGAAAATCGGCGCCAACCCGCAGGATTTCCCATTCATGGCTTCCACAGGGATGGGGCTTTTTTAGTTTCACTATGTCTCCTACTTCATAAACCCATCGTGCGTCCATATTCTCCTCCATTCTCCACGCGCTTCCCTGCATTCCATGCACCGCTTTACCGGGTACAGGCAGGTGTGGGTGCAATGGTTTTCACGTTTCCCCTTATATAACCAGGATGCTTTTTATGTGGCATTGCCATAAACAGCCACACTTACAAACTAAGGATATGTTCAATGGCTTCCTGTTCCGGGCCGGTAAAAGCCAGCTGGTTCAAGGCAGCTGCATTCTCTTCCAGCTGCCGTACACTGCTGGCGCCAATGAGCACGCTGGTCACTTCCGGCCGGCGCAAAACCCAAGACAAAGCCATTTGGGCCAAAGACTGGCCACGGGCAGCTGCGATGTCGTTTAACTTGCGCACTTTTTCCAACAGCGGTTTTGAAAGGTAACGCCCGCCTACGGTAGTATTGGGGCGGGAAGCCCGGGAACCTTCCGGGATGCCATGTAAATATTTATCCGTTAGCGCCCCTTGGGCCAACGGGCTATAGGCAATGCAGCCAACGCCTTGGTCTGATAAAAGCCCTAACAGGCCGTCTTCCACCCAGCGTTCTAACAGGTTATACCTTGGCTGATGGATCAGGCAAGGCGTGCCATTGGCACGTAGCAGGCTGATAGCGCGGGAGGCTTCTTCTGCTTTATAGTTGGAAATCCCCACATATAAAGCTTTCCCCTGGCGGACCATATCACTTAAAGCCCCCATGGTTTCTTCCAGGGGCGTCTCTGGGTCGGGACGGTGGTGGTAGAAAATATCCACATAATCCAATTTCAGCCTTTTCAGGCTGGCATCCAGGCTGGATATCAGATATTTGCGGGAGCCCCAGTCCCCGTAAGGGCCTGGCCAAAAGTCAAAGCCTGCCTTTGTAGATACCAATATCTGCTCCCGGTACCCCTTCATATCTTCCCACAAAATCTGGCCAAAATGCTCCTCTGCCAGCCCCCGGGCCGGATAGCCATAATTGTTGGCCAGGTCGAAATGGGTGATCCCCAGGTCGAAAGCCCGGAAAATAATTTTCTTCTGCTCATCCAGGGGCTTCTCCAACCCAAAATTTTGCCAAAGCCCCAGGGAAACCATGGGCAGAAGGACACCGCTCCTTCCGCAGCGTTTATATTTCATATTGTCATACCGCTTTTCATCTGCCTGATACATATAGGACCCTCCCTTTTATATTTCCATAATCTGTGAGAAAACTTCCCCGATTTTTCCGCTGGCCACCAAATCGGCTTCGGAATCCATGGGGGTTATGGATTTGTTGATTACCACCAAACGATTGCCTTTATAATAATTCACCAGCCCTGCCGCCGGATAGACCACCAGGGAGGTCCCCCCGATAATCAATAGGTCCGCATGGCGGATGTAATCTACGGACTTTTGCATGACTTGGTCATCCAGGCCTTCCTCATAAAGGACTACGTCCGGTTTAACGATGCCGCCACATGTGCAGTGGGGGACGCCATCCATAGCCATGATGTCTTCCAGGCTGTAAAATTTGTTGCAGCGGGTACAGTAATTCCTGTGGACTGACCCATGCAGCTCCAGGACTTCCTTACTCCCTGCCATTTGATGCAGGCCGTCAATGTTTTGGGTAATCACGGCCCGGAGCTTACCCAACTTTTCCAGTTTTGCCAGCGCCCGGTGGGCAGCGTTGGGCTTGGCGTCAGGGAAAAGCATCCGGTCTTTATAAAACCGGTAAAACTCTTCTGGGTTTTTCCGGTAAAAACTATGGCTGATAATGGTTTCCGGCGGATAAGCGTAAGTTTGGTTGTAAAGCCCGTCCACGCTGCGGAAATCGGGGATCCCGCTTTCTGTGGAAACGCCGGCCCCGCCAAAAAAAACGATATTGCTGCTGTCCGAAATCCATTGCCGCAATTGATCCAATTCGTTCATTCCTCATCCCTCCATTCGTCTTATATGTAAGGCGCCTTTGAAACCTTTTCCTTCTTCCGGCAGTTTTCCGGCAAAATCCGGCTAAAAGGCATCCAAAAGCAGGTAACGGTTACACTACTTCATCCAGGAACACCCCTTGCAGCGGTTCCACCAGTGCGGCATAAGGGAGTGCCGGTTCCGGAACCTCATAGCCGAAAAGCCAGGCCGTGAGCTGGCTTATCGACAACTCCAGAGGCTTTTCTTGCATGTCCTGGCCGCCGTCTTCGATGGCTTGGGCCATGACCTCCGGACCCTGCCGGCGGGCGGCCCGTTCGATCCAAGAGCTTTCCCCATTTAAGTGCCATATCCAATGGCCGTCATTTTGTGGGATCAACGGGTCCGAAAGATGAAGGCGGATTACCATTTCACCCTGCGTGGGGTTGCGCAGCCGGATCACCGGGACAAAAGCTTCCAGAGAAATAACCCTGGCCATAATAGCCGGTTTGGGATCCCCCTTTTCCTGTACGTAAGGCAGGTCCCCATAGAGCAGCCGCTGCACTTTCCGTCCGTAGCCCCACTCCCCCAGAACCCCTACCACATCTTGCCCCCCATAAAGCAGGGCAAGGGAACCGTTTTCACTGGCAATTTCCTTTGCCAACCGCCGCACATAGGCTTCATCCCGCAAAGCATATACCTGATAATGGCGGGCCAGCCACCGGTTCATCCAAACAGCGGCTTGTTCCGCCGCCATGCCATCCGGCGTATCCCCGTTTATATTTTCCCCTTTTTGTACCCCTTCCCCTTCCAGGGATAATTGAGGCTGCCGAAAAATATAGGTAAACCCGAAAGGCCGGTAAATGGCTTCTTTTGCCGGCATTAAAAAACAAAAAGGCATTTGCTCCCGGCGCATGTCCGCCATGACCTGCAGCAGCAGCCGGCGCATAAAACCCTGATGCCGCATTTCTTTTTGCGTGGCCACCCCAACTAAGTAATCCACCTTCCACCGGCATCCCTTCACAGACAACAAGTAGGGGTTGCGGTGGACCATCGCATGAACCTGTTTTGGCCCGTTTTCCCCATTGTCTTCCACAAGGGCCAAAATACGGTTGTCCGTTAATTTTTCCTGAAAATAATAATCGCAAAATGTTTTGGAATCCTCCGGAAAGGCTTCTTCCCATAATTTCCGGCAGATCGGCTTATCCTGCCCTGACAAGTATTGTATCATCTGCTTCCCCGTCTTTTTACTATTTTGTTATTTGAAATTTTTTTGCATAACCAGGTACTTCCTGGCAAATCCGCAAGGGTTGTAAGACATCTTGGCTTTGCGCAGCCCTTCCTGGCCAAGGTCGTCTTCCCGGTTGACCAGCTTTGCGTCCGGAAACTCATGGATCAAAAATTGCTGGTTAATAAATTGGTAAAGGCCACGGATGTCCGGGTTTGCCTTTTCAATGTGGATCACTGCCATTTTTTCAAAAGGGTTGTAGCTGCCGATGGTGAAAGCCTGCAGCTTTCCATCTATATAAACACCGGACATCCGCACGTTTAGCTGGCAGCAATGGTTGAGGATCGCGTGGATGCCTTCTACTTCGTAGTCTAGATGGCTTTCAACCACTTCCCCTTTTTCTTCCCTCCAGACATCCAGGAAATTCCAGACCTCCCCCCGGTCCTGGCATCGCAGCCGCCGGTATTCATATCGGCCTTCATATTCCTTTAAAAAAGCGTTGAGGTGGTTCTTTTTCTTATGCAGTTTTCTGCCGGACAACGCCCGCATGGCATCCCCGTTATAAAGGTAGTCTTTTAAATCTTCCTGCTCCACCACCTCAAAATCCCCGGACTCTTTCAGATGTAAATAGTCTACCGCTTCCTCATCTGCCAGGTAAATTTTGAAAGGGGCGTGGAGCACTTGGTTAAAATAGTCTACCATTTCATAAAAATAATGGGGCAGATCCTGCTCCTCGCACATAGGCATGGCGCTATGTTTGACGCCGTCTTCTTCCATAAGCCACTGCACCGCCTTGCCTCCGCTTACGGCAAACTGTACATTATAATAGTCCCTCCATAAAAAACTGTCCAGCGCAACGCTGTCACATGTTTTGTTTGGCCTGCGGCAAAAAAACGGTGATAACGCCTCAATATCGTCAGCCTGTATCCTTTTAAAATTTAGATCCATGTTTGAAATCCTTTCTCCATGAGTTGTCAGACATGCTATAGCAATCCCATTGCTATAAGTAATTATTATGTCATTTTTTCCGTATTTCAAAAGTGCACTTTTACATCCTTATCTTACCATAGATTTCCAAATAAAAAAAGCCATTGCCATAATTGGGGAAAACTTGGTAAAACCAGTGACATTTTTCGGAAACAGTGATACAATGGGCCATACATGCTAATACCTATTAAGCCATAAACGAGGAGGATCCGTAATATGTTAGATGCAAAAGTAGCAGAATTATTAAACGTACAAGTAAACAAAGAATTTTATTCCGCATATCTATATTTGGACTTTTCCAATTATTATGCAGACCAGGGGCTGAACGGCTTTGCCAACTGGTATAAAATACAGGCCCAAGAGGAACGGGACCATGCCATGCTGTTTATTCAGTATTTACAGAATAACGGATGTAAAGTTTCCCTGGAGGCCATTGACAAGCCGGAGGTGAAGTTAGCTTCTTTTTCCGACCCTTTAAAAGCCGGTTACGAACATGAACAATATGTAACCGGCCTGATCCATACCATTTATGAAGCAGCCCATGGAGCAAAAGATTTCCGCACCACGCAATTTTTGGATTGGTTTGTGAAAGAGCAGGGGGAAGAAGAAGCGAACGCCGAGGGGCTTATTAAAAAATACGAACTGTTCGGTTCCGACGCAAGGGCCCTTTATTTGTTGGACAGCGAGCTGGGGGGGCGGGCCTATTCCGCACCGTCATTGGTACTTTAACCGTTCCGGAAGCAAAAATCCATGAAAGGCGTGCCTAAAAGCCTGTCCCCTGTGCCTGCGCGCCCCCTTTTGCAGGGGCTGTCCCAAATTCCGTTGGCGTAACATCACCAAGTTGATTCTTTTGGGCCGGCGCCACGGAACCTATGAGGGACAAACAGCGCCTTGCCCGGGCAGGGAAAGGTGCTAGGATGCCTGCCCGGAGGTATTTTCCGGAAAATTATGCCGAGATAATAGGCCCTATGGCACATGGCCATGGGGCCGGATATAGGGCCGGGCCAAAAGGCAGCCGGCCCAATGGCAAAACATGAAAGGGTATGGATTGGAAAGGGACGGCAGATCGGGTAAAAGGAAAGGGGCTTGCGCGTGTCTGAAAAAAACAGAGAATTGGTTTTATACCTGGTTTGCGGCGTAGCTACCACTGTGGTCAATTACATCATTTATTTTGCCGGGACAAAATGGCTGTCTATTGATTACCTGGCCAGCAATGTAGCCGCATGGGTGATAAGTGTTATTTCTGCTTTTCTGCTAAATAAAGTTTTGGTGTTTGTTTCACACGATTGGGAAATAAAAACACTGGTTCGGCAGATCATTCAATTTGTATCCGCAAGGGTCTTTTCCCTTGTAGTAGAAACCGCAATGCTTTGGGGATTTGTGCAGCTTCTGGGGTTTGATGACTCCATAATCAAAATCGTGGCCGGCATCGTTGTAATTATCCTCAATTATATATTCAGCAAATGGATTATTTTTAAAAAGGAGAGGAAATAGCTTCCCCTCTTTTTTTCTGCCTAAAATTCTTTTGTACGTGGTATCATGAATTCTTTATATTTTAATTGGTTAAAATGAAGAAAAAATGAAGAATAATGTAAGTTGCGCAATCATTTAATCAATGCTATACTGTTAAAACATAGATAAGAAGACCAATAAAAACCTTTGAAAAATATGCTAAATTACTATACAGGAGGCGTTTGCTGATGGAAAAAAAAGAAAATTGCGGCATAACAGACCCGTTTGCCCAAACCTGTTCGTCGGTCATCAGCCGGGTGGCCGACATTGCCATTTTAGTTCTAATGACCGTATTCCCATTAATTTATCATGAATCCTATATTGACATCCTGCAAACGAAATACCGCTGCTATTGGCTGTGTATCGTTATCATGCTTGGGATACTGCTTATCCTTTCATCTATCATGTTGTTTGTTGACGGGAAAGAATTTAAATGGGAACATACAAAACAAACCTTGTCCGGGCTATTGCCCAAAAACTGGAAACAAACTTTTTATGCTGCTGATGCAGCCGTACTTCTTTTCTGGCTTATAGCCTTGATTTCCACAATGCAATCGGATTTTTTTTATGAGTCTGTTTGGGGGAACGAAGGAAGGTTTTCCGGGCTATTCCTATTAACGGTATACGTGGCTTCTTATTTTGTAATCAGCCGTTTTTGGAAGCCCGGCGGCTGGTGCCTGGAGCTTTTTTTAATCAGCGGCATGGTGATGTGCTTCATTGGCATTACAGATTATTTCCAAATGGACATATTGGATTTCCGCGATAACATCAACCCAAACCAGGTGACTATTTTCACCTCTACAGTAGGCAATATCAATACCTATACGGCCTATGTAGGGATGATTATGGGGGTTTCAGCCGGTATGTTTTCCCTGGCAAAAAAGCCCCTGTGGGCCGTCTGGTATTACCTTTGCCTGGCTGTCTCTTTTTTGGCTATTATTACAGGCTGCAGCGACAATGCCTATTTAAGTATCGCTGCCCTTTTCGGCCTGTTGCCCTTCGTCCTGTTCCGTAACCGGGAAGGGGTCAGGAGGTACCTGATTCTGGTTGCCACATTTTTTACTGTGGTTTTGGCCGTAGACTGGATCAACCAAGAATATGACGGGGTAGTGATAGGGATCGACAGTTTATTCCGCATTATAGCAAATTACAGTAAATTGCCCTATGTGGTAGCGGCTTTATGGGGCATAGCGGCGCTATTTTGGCTTTGGGGCCGAAAGCCGGAACGGGCCGATTTCCTTTTTAACAAAAAAATCTGCCTGGTACACTTATGGGGCGCTTTAATGGCCGTGGGTTTTCTGGCTGTCGCATTCCTGTTTTATGACGCCAATTTGGGGGGCAACGCAGAACGGTACGGCTCCCTTGGCAAATACCTTGTCTTTAATGATTCCTGGGGCACCTCCCGTGGCTATATCTGGAAAGCCGCTATGAGGATGTATCAAGACTTTACACCGCTCCACAAGATATTTGGATTTGGGCCGGATACCTTCGGGTGCCTGACAGACAAAGTCATCCGGGACGAGATGGTTGCGGCAACCGGACAGTTTTTTGACAATGTCCATAATGCCTACCTTCATTATCTGCTGACCATCGGCCCCATCGGGATGGCTGCCTATATCGCTTTCCTTGCTGCTTCCTGTTGGCGGTTTTTTCAAGACAGGGGAAAACGGCCCTTTATTTTGGGGGCCATGCTGGCGGTCGCCTGTTATGGGGCACAAGCTTTGGTAAATCTGGAATTGCCCATCGCGACGCCAATGATGTGGCTGATTTTAAGTATCGGGATGGCAGGCTGCCGCAGGGGGGATGATAGGACGGAAAGAAGCGTGTAGTATAAGAGGATGGGGGATGGCATTTGGCGCCTTTGCAGGAAACAACAGATGGGGCGGCTTGCCGGGCAAAGAAGTGTGGAGAAATGCTTACACAGGGAATGGGGAAGGAAGCGGGGCATGAAAGATTGGCGCCGCTTCCTGGAATGCCCCTTTATTTTATGGGGATTTTTTGTGAAATACAGAAAAAGCTTTGATAAACCGCCTTGCGATCCGATAGAAAAGGTCAACCGGATTAATGTCTTTCGTCTTAAGGTCAATGACTTGAAAATCATGGTATGAATTAAAAGTGTGGATACCACAAAATTTATGGGAGGAATCTACAGCAATATCTTCCGCGTAAATTTTTTTAATCGGTTCTTCTTTGTAGCCATCCTCCCCGATGCAAATATCGAAAAAAACCAATCCATGCCCATACTCTAAATCACAATTTTGGGCTACCCGGATATAGTGGTTATGATTTTTTAAAATATTTCCCCCAGGGCGGGGATAGGGGGTGATAATTTCCATAGGCGATTGAAACTTATTTTTAGAAAGGTTATGCAAATATAGTTTTCCTTCCGAATGGCGCAACGGGTTCATTTGATAAGAAAAAAAGTAAGTTTCATTGTTAAGGGAAGCAAAGACCGAATCCACATATAAATTTCCGTCATCACGGATCGGATCCAGGCGCCTCCATTTGTACGGAAAAACTTCGGAAATATAGGCATAATATTTCCCGCTTTTATAACTTTCCGGACATAAAAAAAGGTTGCCTTTATAGTCTATAATAAAGGGGAATGATAAATGCCAAGGTTCTTCAATTGCAA
Source organism: uncultured Lachnospiraceae bacterium (assembly GCA_910584845.1). Taxonomy (GTDB): domain Bacteria; phylum Bacillota; class Clostridia; order Lachnospirales; family Lachnospiraceae; genus Brotaphodocola. Next base: position 12,972 of record CAJUDH010000020.1, on the reverse strand, counting down.
TTTTCCAATGGGTAAATGCCCCATTGACATATTTAGAATAGGCGATTACCCCTTTATTCTTTTTATAAAGGTATAATTCTGCAAATAAATAGATTTCCCCCTGATATTCAATTGGGAAGGGGTCAGCAACCCAAAAAGAAGCGCTGTTTTTTATTAAATGAAATTTTGATTCGGATGAAAATTTGTATGCGATATGCCATTGGTCTCTTACCAGTTTCATGTAAGTGTTTTCTCCCCCTGATAGATTGCATCTAACTGAATAACCGATTTATTGATATTGTATTCACTATTTTCAAGTTCTTTTTGGTTGTTTTTTCGAATGTAGTTGTTTTTATAGCTTAGAATATAGTCCGCCCATTTTTCCGGGCCATCCGATAATGGATAATGTTCTAAATGGCTTGTTATTTTTACTTCTTTGGGGATTCCGGTAGAAACAATACAAGGAAGCCCTGTAGTTTGGGCTTCGATATTGACAAGGCCTAAACCTTCTGAAAAACTTGGTAATACAAATACATCCATAGCTTGCAAATATAAGTTTACATGTTCCGTTGACCCAACAAAAATTACACTTTCTTCTATTCCTAATTGTTCCACATAATTTTCGATAGCGTCCTTAAGTTCCCCATCCCCGACGAGGAGCAGCTTGGAATTTTTTTCTTTTTTATGTAATTCCCAAAAACATTCTATAAGGAAACGGTGGTTTTTAATGGGGCTAAACCTGGAAACTGTGCCAACAACAAAATTTTCTTCTAATTTCAATTGGCTTCTTATTTCAGCCCTTAAGGATACAGAATAGAAATAGGTTTCCGGGTCAATTCCATTCGTTAGCAGAGAGTAATTTTGCATCTGGCTGCCGAAAACAGAACCGGCTGCTTCCTGTGAACATGAAATGAAGGTATTTGCATTCGAAAGGATGAAAAATCGTAAAAAAGAAACAATAATGTTGTGCAATGGTCCCTTCATCGTAGATAATTTGGGGTTACATCCATGAATGTGAGATATTCTTTTTCGAATACGCCTTAGCCTGGCATACAACAAAACAAGGCCATTTGTAAAATGCAGCCCGGAGTTCATATGAAGGATATCCATGTGGTTGTTGTTAATAAGATGCCGCAAATCGTTTAGCATACGGATATAGTTGATAAGCCGGTTCTTATGTCTATACTTCCTCCAAAATACTGCATGGGAAATTTGGGAGATCTCGTTGTAATAGCCTTGGTCTATCAAATCACCTGTAAAATACCAAATAAAACGATATTTGTCTGGGCTTAAACGTCTACATAGATTCAAAAACAGTATTTGAACCCCTGCCCGGCGAATATGCCCGTCAATCACTAACAAAATATTTATTGGCATGATTCCTCTCCTGAACGATTATTTATTAAATGACATATCTTGAATTAGCCTTTGGAACATTTCCGGGAGGTTATATTGAGGGGCCCATCCCAATTTTTCAATTTTTTCGGTATTCAGTGCTACTTTCATTTCCGGATTGTATCCATAATTTTTATTGTCCAGCTCAAATTTAATTCCGATGGAATCCTGTGACAAGGAACAAATTAATTTTGCCATATCATATATGGAGGCCGTCGTGTTTTTATTGGCGACATTGTACACTTCCCCTTTTACGCCGTGAATTAATACCGTCAACATGGCACGGATTGCATCCATGGTATAACAATAATTTCGGACAGTATTTCCTTGAGAACGTAATATAATATCCCTTTGCTCCAAAAGGCATCGTGAAAATTCTGCAAAAACACGGTTGTCGTTATATAGGACACCAGGGCCAAAGGTTTGGCTTAACCGAATAATTTTAACCGGAAGGCCATATTCTTCCATATAAGAGATACAAAGGCACTCCGCCAACCGCTTCCCTTCCGGATAACTGCTTCTGCTTAAGCAAGGGTCTAAGGAACCGAAAGTTTTTTCATCCAAATACGATATTTCATTTTTTTCAAAGGGAAAACCATATACTTCAAGGGTAGAAAGGTACAAAAAACCTTGAACCTTTTTTTGGTATCCGAAATGGAGTAGGTTTTCGCATCCGTTTACGGTTGTTTTTATGGTCTCAACCGGAAATTCAACAAATTGTTTGGAGTCGGTTATACTGGCCGTGTGCACAATATAATCAACCTCTTCATCCATATGAATTGTATCTACTATATTTTGGATCATAAATTGCAGTTGGCATGTCGGGTAAACATAATTTTTAAAAATACGGTTTACTTTATCCAAACTTCTGGCGATTCCGATTACCTTTATTTTCCGGGGTGTAGTTTCATTATATTGGAGGATACTTTTTATCAATAAAGAACCAATGAGCCCGGTAGCCCCCGTAATAAGCAAGGTTTTATTTTCTAAAGGTTGGAATAAGGGCTTGTTTTGGGCTATTTCTTCTAAATCGTATTTCAATATATCCATAGGTCATACTCCTTCATTATATATATTTTTCAAAAAATCGTTCGATGGGATGGTATATGGTTTGCGTATATTCTTTTGATTTGCTTATAGGGCCATGGTTGCAGGAAATGCCGTCCAAAACAGCTGTTAATTTATTTGTATCGTAAATGTCAGGGTAAGAAATGAAATTTTTTTCCTGGTTTGTGGCCTTAGCAAACATGATTTGTTTTTTGTTCCAAACAAGGGCCATGGAAGGGATATTTAAAGAATAAGATATAATGGATGCATGTAAACGGCAAACGCAGGTAGCCTTAAACTGTGAAAAGATATTCAATAATTCGATAACGGTCCTGGGGCGTGGAAGGAAATGGCTGTCCGGATATTGAGGCAACATTTGTTTTAACTCCAACTCTGCTTCATAATCGCAAGGAAGCCCTGTCGTAAATATTTTCCAGGGGACCCCATTTTTTTCTAAATGTTCGATAAGGCTTTTCCAAATGATAGGCAATTCATGGTGTGTTATGGTGATGCCATTGTCTTTAAAAATATCAAAACGGCTTATGGCAAAACCGATTGTATTTTTTTCTTCTGCAAATGGGATCGGGTAAAATTGGTTTATGCTGCATACCGGGTCTGCTACTTTATATCGTTCACAGAGTGGGTTGCCTTTTAAATAGTAGTTATTTAAAAGACGGAAATCATCCCTAGTTGAAATGATTTTAATGCACTTTCGTGATAAAGATTTTAAAAGGGTCCGGCAATTGGGATTACGCACATCATACCCTTCAATACCTACGCCTGAAAATAGGATAGGTATATTGAAACGGTCTGCTTCTCGAGTGAATTCATCAATATAAATATAGAATTTTTGATATTTATATTTAATAATTCCGCCGCCGGCAAAAACAATGGCACAGGTTTCTGATCTTAAAAGCTGCTTTATAAGCTTTCGGGCTTTGATGCGGATTTGTACATCTTTAAGTTTTGATAAAGGCTTACGAAAAAGTGCTGTGGCAGTGGAATACGCCACATACTTAGGGCCATGCTTCGGCGGCTTATTTCCTAATTCTGTCCCGAAAGTAAAATCAATCAGCTTTAATTCAAATTCGTTTTTTCTGTTTTCTCTGATTAAAATATCCTCGATAATTTTTTTGGTACATTGTAAAATTGCTTCATCACCAAGATTCGCACATCCTTTTAAACCACAAAGCAAAATTCTTTTTTTCTCCATATCATATACCCTTTTTCTACTTAATAAAATAAAGTGTTTGTTTGATTTTCCCTTTATAAAAAAATCCGAAAATAATTAAAATTATAATAGAAACCACGCGTAAAACGATAAATTGGTAGCCGAATGTGAGTAGGACGACAAAAGAAAAAAATAAAGCCATAATTGTCAACATCGCCCGAAGATGGAACATGTTTTTCGGGCAATTGTTTTTATGGCATATATGCCGCATAAAAAAATAATGTGTGATACCAAAAATAAAGTAGCTGATTAATGTGGTATAGCCGGCTGCCAGGTATCCAAACCGGGGGATACAGATAAGATTTAAGATGATATTCATAATAGCAGCGCCTATAGAAGCAACGGCAATCATTTTGCTGTTTTCAAAATAAATTTCCACATTGATAAAATGCTCGTAAAAAAACATGATAAAAACACTGGCAGCCAGCGGCGGCACAATCCAAATCGCCTCATAATATGTGGAAGGGGCTAAAAAACGAATTGCTTCTGGTGCAAAGGCAATTAGAAATAAATTGGCGCCGGCAACAAAAAACAATAATGTGTTAATCATGTTAGGGATGTTTTTATAATCCTTTTCTTTTAATTGGTTAAAAAACCAAGGCTGTAATGATGCGTGTATAGAACTATTGAATAATTGCATGATCATGGAGGTGCTATATGCCACTCCATAGATTCCTGCTGCTGAAGAATTGACTAAAAGATTAATGATAATCCTATCCGAACTTTGAAGTATGATTGTTGAAAAATAATAAGGCAATAGGGGGACGTTAAAACATAAGGTTTTTTGCCAATATTGTTTATGAAAAAATACAAATTTTTTATGGCAATTACATATTAATAATATGAATCCCATGATTCCATGGACGATTACCCTTGCGCCAATAATGCCTAATTCCTTATGTGTTTTTAACTGAAAGGCACCGATGACCCCTAAAACAGGAATAAAAAAACTAGATGTAAGGGTTACGAAAACAACATTTTTATAGTGATAGTAAAACCTTTGCCTGGCAGTCCATAAAGAAATCGCCGGCATTGCATACATTAAAGCAAATACCAAGAGAGTTTGATAAAACCCCATCCCGGTCAATTGATTGATCCGGGAACTAAATAGGCAATACAGTAACAGGCTAATCGTTGTTATTACAATTTCTAAACTTTGCATAGAGGAACTATAGCCGTCTCTGTCATCCGGAAATTTTGCTAACCCGGCGACATAGCCGCCGCCGGAAATCCGGAATGTTGTAAGTATATCAAAAATATCGATCCATGATAAAAATACGGAATACCGGCCATATTCGGCCGGCGTAAGGATACGTGTATAAAGGGGGACCGCAATAAACGAAATCCCTTTTTGTAAAATATTGCAAATGGTATACCATATCGCAGCTTTTATTTTATCAGATAAATGCAAATAATGATAAATATAATTTTTGATTTTGCTCATATGGCTACACTCCAAAGATTTGCGAATTTTCCCGGGCATCTAGCAATGCACGGAACGTATAAAAATCAAAAGGTGTGGTTATTTTTATATTTTCCGGTTTCCCTTCAACCGTATAAAGCTTATAACCATAGTGGGCCATTAAACTTGCAGAATCAATAAAATCCGTCTTGGACTGGCTGGCGGCAAGGGAATGTGCATGATATAAATCTTTTAAATAAAAACACTGTGGGGCCCTCGCCAATTCACATAAACTACGATTAATAATGGTTTTAATTTTCCCATCTTTTTCTTTTTCAATGACGGTTTCGGTAACAGGGGCTATAGTAATGGCAGAACCATTTTTTTCAACCGAACGTATAGCCTGGGAAATCGTCTCTTTGTCAATTAAGGGCCTTACCCCATCATGTACAAGAACGACGGAGTTTGGGTCGTATAGGCTATAAGCCTTTTTTATTCCCTGATAAATGGACAGCTGGCCGTTTATACCTCCAGGTACAATGGCATCCAGTTTATCTATCTTGTAATAGGACATTAATTTTCTACAATATGGTATCCAGGATTCAATACATATAAGGATAATATTGTCAATTTCCAAATGGTTCTGAAACTGTTCTAAAGTATAAATGATAATAGGCTTTCCATGGAGTTCCAGAAATTGTTTGGGAAGGGATTTACTATTCATCCTTTGTCCGGATCCCCCGGCAAAAATAACTGCAATATTCATAAACATCCTTTCTTATCATTGCCAAAACGTAAGATATGGCACACATTTCCCTCCATTTAACAGCATAATATAGGACAGGTAAATAAAACCGGAAAGATAAACAGCAGCATATGCGACATATCTATGATATTTAAACTTTTCGATAACCAATGGGATTACTACAATCAGTAAAATATCAAAGTAGAAGGTAAACCTCCATACTAACTTTATTTTTGTCACTAAAAAACTAAGTATGATCGCGACGCAAGACAAGGATAATAATTTTAATATATGTTGATGGCCCTTGTTGGCATGGTTAAATTTCCACATTATAAAGATGCACATAATTTTAATCAAATCATAAACCAGGTCAATGTTGCGAACCGATGTCCCTTGAAAATTAGCAGTATTCCTGCTCCGGTAAAGGTCGTATCTTGGAAAAAGGAACAAGAAAAAGTCAACGATTTTAGAAAAATACAATATCCCGAAAATGCCCATTAGAAGCCACAAGATCAATTTAAACTTAGACATTTTACCGGCCCAAAAAACAGCAAAAAACAGAATACATACGAATGCTGTTACATGAAACATAATCGCCAATAAAAAGAGGATACCAGCCTTTATATAATTTTTTACAGACGTATTTTCTTTTAATACAGTGTAGATATTGATCCCAATAGCAATGGCACAAAATTGTCTAAGGGAATACATGGAAATAAAAAAATTATCTAAAACAATAAATAGAAAAACGGGCCAGAAAACATTAGTAGAATTCTTATAAATAAAGTAACCACATCCTACAAGGATTATGAAACTGGCAGCGGATAAAAGGACAGAATAGCGATCGGTAAAACATCCTATCAATTTATTCAAATATGCATATAAAGGCTCCCAATCGTGGAGTCTGCAATCATTCCAAGGCATATTTCGAATCTGATAAAAACCTTCCACATAAGTCGGAACATCCACTCCAACGGTATATTTTCTTAAAGACTGCACCAGAAAAAGAAGAAAAAAGGAACAAATCAAAAAATATTTGTTCCTTTTAGGAGTTGTCCCATCTTTAAAAAATATAAACCCTAAAAATGATATGATAAATAATAAAATATAGTAAATATACATAATATTAACCGCTCACGATTGTTTCCACGCCGTCATAGAATGGTTGAGGCGTTTGTTTTTAGGGGGATACTTCATATAGTTTCCGTACAGGTTTTTCAAATAAATGTGCCAACATTTGGGGGCATGGAATTTGCGGCCTTCAAAAGATACATCGATATATGGAAGGAATTTTGCTTTTACCATCCGCTCTTGGGGGCCATAACCCCATACCAGCCCGCCTATGTAATAGCTGTTTTCAAATTTTATCCTTTGAGAAAAACGGTCTAGCCAAATTGCCCAGCGGGGGGCCCCTATTAATTTGGCCACCGGATATAGCATAATTTTACCGATAATTTTAATACGGGAAGTCCCTTCCGTAAAATTAGATTCGGATAAAGTCAACATTTTTCTCATTAACCTTGAGATTTTATAATGAAGAAACAAGGAAATTTTAGAATTCGGAAGCCCGTCTAAAGGAAAAATATCAATCCATAAATGTCCGGTATGATAACACTTACTATATTTTTGCTTTATGATTGTGGAGGTATCAAATAATTTTATAAAGGGGATATTAGCTGACCAGTTCCAGATACTGCCAATACAAAAGGCATGTTCCCTCTCATTTTCACTTAAAAATTTATTGTAGTCAGGCCGTGGCATTATAATATCAATATCATCATCCCAGGGAATAAAACCTTTATGCCGGATAGCCCCTAAGAGGGTGCCTCCGCCTAAATAGTAACGGATACCTTTTTGGTCGCAATAATCCGCAAATTGGCAAAGAAGATCCCATTCAATTTTTTTAATTTCACCGGAGGATAACGGTATCATTTTTTTATTTTTCATAAAATCACCCTGCTTTCTTATCATTGATTCTGGAATATACTTATGAAATCTGCATAATAGTCGCTATAGGAAGAAAGCGATGAATTTTGGATAAGGTTATTCACCAAATGGTTGCGCTTATTTTTATCATAAATCAATGACTTCAAAGCATGTTCCAAATCGTTTTGCAAATGCCCTTGGCCCGGATTTAGTAATATTGCATTTTCTGAAGAGATATATTCCGGGATCCCTCCGGATGTAGTAGTAATAAGTGGCTTTTTACAGGCGACTGCCTCTAACATAGTAAGCCCTGCGCCTTCATTTCCAGTTGAAGGGAGGGCTATAATATCAGACAGGTTATAATATTGGGGCAGTTGGTTATTGGGGATAAATCCGGTAAATTTAATATTTGGTTTGTTTTGGGTCAATTTAAGGAGTTTCTTTTCAAATTCCGGCTTGACTTTAAGGGCAAAAGAAGTTGCCCCAACAATTAACAATTTTATGTGGGGATTTTCCATTGCCAATTTATTTACGGCAATAATTAACGGTTCAATCCCTTTTTCCGGAATCAAACGGCCGGTAAAGAGAATAACCACATCATCTTTCGAGTACCCGAAACGGGCCCGGACCTTTGTTATCCTATTATCCGGAAATTTTTTAAACAGGTCCGTATCTACCACATTTTTAATTACAATTAATTCTTGTTTCTTGAATAAGTAATTTTTAAAATGATCCCTAATAGAATTTTTTAAAAACCCGCTTACACAAATGATCCCTTTGCATTGGGAAAGTAGTTTTCCATGGAGGAAAGTATGGGAGATTTCGTTATGGGCGTAATAATAGGCTTGGTTGCTTAAACGATAGGAAGTACCTAAAACAGAAAGCAACAAAGTTGGATGATTTTGTATGATGATCTTATCATAATAGGGATTCTGCTTCAAATAGCAATGACATTTATAAATAAAAAAAAGCCTTTGAAATAGAAAGCGGGCCTTTTTAGCCCGCGCAAGTTTAAAAAAGTTATTCATGACCCAAAAGGCTGTTTTGTCCATTGCAAGTATTGTTTTTGGGATCTTAATGCAATGATAATGATTATTTTTCTGTTGAAGCTTTTTAATCTGTTTTTTAATATTTTTGCTTTCTATTGTTAAAAAAGTAAAATCAAAATCATTACATGCAATTTCATTTTGAGATGCCAATGCGTCTGTTAATGTTTCTACCGCTCCGCCTTGAACGGCGGGTACAGGCAAAACTCCGCTGGTAATAAAAATAATTTTCATCTGCTTCAAAATTTCCTTTTCACATTTCGTTTACATATTTTATATTTGAATCATGGATACGATTCTGTAAAATTTTCAAAATATATTTTTTCCATTTGCTTTAAGGTGAAATTTAAAGAATATTTTTGTATATTCTCATAATTATAGTCAGCCATTTTTTCCTGTAGATGTCGGTTGTTGATTAAAAATTTAATTGCTGACGAAAAACCTGGTATTGATTTCGGTGGCAATAATATCCCACCATTTTTATTTGGGATCAAGTCCCTGTTCCCCCGTATGTCAGAAGCTATAATAGGCAAACGGCCGGCCATTGCTTCCATTAATGCAACGGGCAATCCCTCATGTATAGACGGAAAAATAAAGACATCCGCAATTGCGCAAAGGTCGGAAATATCGGTTCTAAACCCTAACAATGTAACTTGTTTTTCTAAATGCAATTTGTGTATCAATTTATCCAAAGAGTATTTCAATTTTCCACTTCCGCAGATGAAATACTTAATATGCGGATTGTTAATTTTAGCGATTGCTTTAATTACAGTGCTGTGGTTTTTCCTTTTTATTAATTCACCGGTAGACAGTAATATAATATCGGAATCCGACAAATTGAATTCACTCCGTTTTTGCTTCTGGTTTATGGAAACGCAACTAAACTTGGGTATATCAATCCCTATCCCATGGATCATTTCAACCTTTGCGGCTTGGAATGATTTTGCATATCCATAATCTTCTTGATTCATAGTGATTAAAGTGTCGGTATATTTAGAGAGCCATTTTTCAACAGGATAGAAGACCATCCAATTAAGCCATGGCGCACCCTTATAAAAATGAAACCCATGGGCTGTATAAATAATACGTGCTTTTATATGGGGGATATTTCTGGCAATTAACCTTGTAATGGCGCCGCCAACCGGGGTATGGCAATGAATGATGTCAAATTCATTGTTTTGAATTACCTTTTTTAACATTGAATAAGCAGCAGCATTTTTCCAAGAAATAGGGTTCCGTGAGAACGGAATATCCGTAAAGTGGTCACAAAATGGAATAATACAATTTTCCTTTATTTCATAGTCATTTTTCGCACAGACATATGTAGTAAATCCATGGGATTTCAATAGTTTTAAGTAAGGGAGGTGAAAAGCATTGATATGTGTTTTGACGACAGTTGCTACAAACAGCACTTTTTTTTGGCAATCATCCATTGCTTTTTATCTCCTTATTACGGTTTGTACGGCATTCCATTGTAGCCGTAGTTTGCCCTGCGGCAACCCCTTGGGTACTCTCCCTCATAAATAGGATCTTTACCGTCTGGACCATCAGCTTCACGTCCAACATCAACGAGTAATTCTGTATGTAGTGCAGGTCCAGCTTTAGCTTATCGTAAGGGGTGGTATTGTACTTCCCGAAAACCTGGGCGTATCCTGTAAGCCCTGCTTTCACCCGCAGCCGGTAACGGAATTCCGGCATTTCCTCTTCATACTGCCGGGCAATCTCCGGCCGTTCCGGCCGCGGCCCCACGATGCTCATATCCCCTCTTAGGATATTGAAAAGCTGCGGGAGCTCGTCTAGCCTTACCTTCCGAATAAAGCCCCCCACCGGCGTGATCCGGCTGTCGCCGTCGCTGGCCAGGCGGGCCACTCCGTCCTTTTCCGCATCCACCCGCATACTCCGGAATTTGTAGACGTAAAATTCCCGCCCATGGATGGTGAGCCTTTTCTGACGGTATAGGGCCGGGCCGCCGTCCTGGAGCTTTACGGCTGCCGCCGTCGCCAATATAAGCGGCAGCGCCGCCAGACACGCAGCCCCGGCAAAGGCAATGTCCATGGCCCTTTTAAAAAATGCCTGCTCAATGGACATCTGGCCGTTCCTGGCCATGATCAAAGGCGTGTCAAACAGGTTGATGTCCTCTGCACTCCTTACCAGGATGTCGGAAATCTTTGGCGTCATGTAGACCCGCTTCTTTTCGCCATAGCAGTGTTTCAATATCTGGTTGCGTATGGCGGACGGCACGTCGCAGACCACCACCGCATCATACCCCGGGGTCATCTTCCGGATTGTTTCCAGCCCCACGTCTACATGTACCATCTCCCGGATCTGATACCGGTCCTTGCGGCAATTCATTTTGTCCATCAAAGCCAAAGACGGCCGGTTCCCGTATACCAGAAGCATCTGGCGTGGGGGGAAAAGCTTCTCGAAAAGCCGGTTGGCCAGGAATGTCCATACACAGATGGCGACTGCCTGCGCGCCAGACATCAATAGGAACGGCAACGGGTTTAGGAACCTTTTTGCCAGGAGGGCGATCTGCAGGTAGGCGAACGCGTTGGCCAGGATGGCGGAAAGCATCTGGGAATATAGGACGTTCCCCCGTTCCAAGTAGCCGATCTTAAGCCCGCCGTACATCCGGGAAAAAAACAGCAGCATCAGCCCGTATACCGCAGCCATGAGCCAGTCGCCCCTCCGGAAAAAGGGGGTACCGGCTGCCTGGGAAAAGTATCCGCTCCAGGCTACCCAGTATATCCCCATTTCCACCGCCAGGATGGCCACGGCGGTAAAAAAGCGGATAACCCGCTTGTATTGCTCATAGTTTTTCATTGGCAGTTACCCCTTTTTGCTCTACCGTTTTTACAGGCAGGAAAACTTCCGGGCGGGGGAAACGATGCCCTTTGGGGGATTTTATAAAACCGTATTTTAATTTCAAGCTGCTTTTTGGCTTTCGATAACCGCCCTTATGGAACCAAAGACAATTCATATCATAAAGTGGGATCAATTATAGAAAAAGGAATAAAACTAATAAGATGATTCACAAAAAACTTCAGAAAATTGAGGTAAAGTGGTAGATAAAGAAAATTCAGGGAATATATTCCTGACTTGTAAAATAAGGGGATATGATTATATTATTCAACTATATTGAATATATATTTATTTTCGGGCTTTAAACCCGGTTTTCAAAATCAAAAATGGGGAGGGGATGGTTGCGAAAGCCGGAAAAAGGTTTGGCAAGAAGGGGAATTTGTGCTGCGTATTGCAATGCCTATCTAGTTTGTGGCAAAAGAGGGAATAAAGGGATGGGAGTTGTGCATTATATTATAAAGCAAATACATATAAAATGCTTTACACAAAACGAAGAAGGTGATAAAATAGAATAATAGGAAGGAGTGGTGTTATGGCGCAGGCAATGATCAATTTCCGCATGGATGAGGAACTTAAAAAAAATATGGAAGAAACCTGCAAAGACTTAGGGTTAAGTATGACCGCAGCATTTACGATATTTGCAAAAAAAATGACAAGGGAAAAAAGAATACCGTTTGAAGTATCTGTAGACCCGTTCTACTCGGAAAGCAATATGGCATATCTGAAAAAAGTAATAACAGACATTGAATCTGGGAAAGCAAACCTTGCAGAACATGATTTGATTGAGGATTAATGTATGAAGGTACTTTGGGAGGAACGTGCTTGGGAGGAATACCTAGAGTGGCAGAAACAAGATAAGAAAATATTAAAAAGGATTAACGCACTTATCAAAGATATACAAAGGAATTGCTATGAAGGTATTGGGAAACCGGAACCGCTTAAAAATAATTTAAATGGCTGGTGGAGCAGGCGGATTGACGAAGTGAACCGGATGGTTTACAGGGAAAAAGATGGCGCTGTCATTATAGCATCCTGTAAGGGGCATTATGAGGATTAAGCTTTTTGGAGAACCTCTGTAAAAGCTGGTTGAAAAGATTTATGAGCTTGTCAAAAAACTACCTAAGGCTGCTTCTATGTGCCAGTCCATTTAGGTAAAGCCAGCATAGAGTCTATGGGCAGTAAAATCGGGTATTTGAAAAATAAGATATGGCAGGAAGGATAAAAAAAGGGCTGATGCAAAATCCGGAAATCCCGCAATATATGGTTCAAATTTGCCTGATGGCAAGGTAGTGTAAAATAGTTTGTGTTTTTGGTAAAAAATGGATCCTTTCTGGTAAGA
>CAJUDH010000019.1 GCA_910584845.1 uncultured Lachnospiraceae bacterium | reverse complement strand
GTTTTTTGCAGAGGATATCCAAATCCATATACACGTTGTTGATTATGGTTTTCTCTGCGTACTGCCGGAATGATCTTAACCTCAGCAGATAAGCAAGCGCCTCGTCCAGCTTTTCCTCCGATGTAATGGACTGGAAAGGCTTGCCGCCAAACTCCAGCCTGTCAAACATAAGCGGGCAGCTTCCCTTTTTCGCTTCACGCTCCATTCCCCGCCTGACATCCCGCAATGATTCCATTTCTATCTCCTTTCCCGTTTCCCGATGCGCTGACCGGAAACAATAAAAAGGGCAGCTACAAATCTACTGACTCATAACCGCCCTTACGCTGTTCTGTATTTATCTTTTTTTAATACAGGGGTCTTCCACCCCCGTACCCCTGGAAACCCTGCCCTAACCACCGTCCATCTTCGTTACTTATAATCATATATGTATCTGAATCTAAGAATTTCAAGCACCTTTTTTCATCATTACAGTGGTAAAGCACAAGATTTGATTCCAAAGGCATACTGTACTCCCTTAAATTATTATATCATAACTTCCTAAAAACAGTCTTAAATTTTATTGATATTGCCATATAAACATTTTGACAAAAATTCTTCTTTTTCAACATTCTTAATTACATCCTATCACATTTTCCGTTTTTATTCAATTACATTTTCTCACAACAAAAAAGAGACAAAAAGAGATATCCAACCCTTTACTGTCAGATATCTCTCTATTTTTGTACTACACTATATCTGGTACATCGTTGCACTATTTACTTCGAGATTAGTGCAACGATGTAATAGCGGCCGTCACATTCCTGCCCACTATATGATTACTTATCCAAGGTTAATAGCCGCCTGGGCGGTTGCTGCCCTGAAAGAGCCATCCCTTATTCACATTTATATATCGTCTAACCTTTTTTGCAATTTTATATCAAAGGTTATAATATCCATTCTTTTTTCCTTTTTATAACCATATAAAAGGCAGTCTACAAAATCAAGCTTTGGTGTTTTATCAAAAATCTCTAATGCCCGAAGCAATACATCTGCATATAAAATAACGATGTCATTGTTTAACTTGCGAAAACTGCTAATAATATCTTGTCTGGAAACCTGATAAAGCCCTTCTAAAACGTAGCATACTTCTGCCATTACTTCTAATGTTACATAACATTCTTTAGTTCTTATCATTTTCCTTATATGCATAAACTGTTCTTCATTATCTCTTAATAAAAATCTTAGAACAGCATTTGCATCCAATAAACATTTATTCCCCTTCATGCTTTTCGACCGCTGCCTTCCTCCAAGCATCTTTTTCTTGCCTGATTAAAGATGTATTTGCATATTGGTGAAGCACACCTGCCGCTGACTCTTCCCAATCTATTTCATTTTCTACTGGAATCACAATAACCTTTTGATTTATTGGCAAAGGCTCTTTTACACGTACCGCTGTCCCATCATAATATCCCACAATTGACATATCATTCACCTGCCTTCTCATTTATCTTAATATTATCATAACACATTCTGTTCTCTTTGTAACCTACTATTTATTCACAAAATTCTTACCTCCATTTTCCTATAAACAAAGAGAGATACCCAATATTTTACTATTGAATATCTCTCTATTTTTACACACCACTATATCTAGTAGTCGTCACACTTCCATACCACTATATGATTACCTATCCAAGGTTAATAGCCGCCTGTGCTGCTGCCAACCGTGCAATCGGAACGCGGAAGGGGCTGCAGGAAACATAATCCAGGCCAATCTTATGGCAGAATTCTACGGAAGTCGGGTCGCCGCCATGCTCGCCGCAGATACCTACATGCATATCCGGACGCACCGGCTTGCCCAGCTTGATAGCCGTTTCCATAAGCTTGCCCACGCCAGTCTGATCCAGCTTTGCAAAAGGATCATTCTCAAAGATCTTGGCATCATAGTAAGCGTTCAGGAACTTACCTGCATCGTCACGGGAGAAGCCATAGGTCATCTGGGTCAGGTCATTGGTACCAAAGCAGAAGAACTCAGCCTCTTTGGCAATCTCGTCAGCAGTCAGGGCCGCCCTCGGGATCTCGATCATGGTACCTACTTCGTATTTCAGGTCGGCATTTGCCGCGGCAATCTCGGCGTCGGCAGTCTCAACCACAAACTTCTTTACATATTTCAATTCCTTAATATCGCCGATAAGAGGAATCATGATCTCCGGAACCAGGTTCCAGTCTGGATGGGCCTTCTTTACGTTAATAGCGGCACGGATCACGGCCTTGGTCTGCATCTTGGCGATCTCCGGATAGGTCACCGCCAGACGGCAGCCACGATGGCCCATCATCGGGTTAAACTCATGCAGGGAATCAATCATGGCCTTGATGTGCTCCACGCTCTTGCCTTGGGCGTCAGCCAGCTTCTTAACGTCCTCTTCCTCGGTGGGGACGAACTCATGCAACGGCGGATCCAAGAAGCGGATGGTAACCGGGTTGCCTTCCAAAGCTTCGTAAAGCTTCTCGAAATCGCCCTGCTGCTCGGGAAGGATCTTCTCCAGAGCTGCTTCCCTCTCCTCTAAGGTCTCTGCACAAATCATCTCACGGAATGCGTCGATACGGTTGCCCTCAAAGAACATATGCTCGGTACGGCACAGGCCGATGCCCTCAGCGCCCAGTTCCCTAGCCTTCCTTGCGTCAGCCGGCGTATCTGCGTTGGTCCTTACTTTTAACCTTCTATATTTGTCGGCCCATGCCATGATACGGCCGAACTCGCCGGCAATGGTAGCGTCCACAGTGGGGATGATGCCGTCATAGATCTTACCGGTGGAACCGTCGATGGACAGCGGGTCACCTTCATGGAACTCTTTGCCGGCCAAAGTAAACTTCTTGTTGGCTTCGTCCATGGTAATCTCGGAGCAGCCGGATACGCAGCAGGTACCCATACCACGGGCAACCACGGCTGCATGGCTGGTCATACCGCCGCGGACAGTCAAGATGCCTTGGGCAGCTTTCATACCTTCAATATCTTCCGGAGAGGTCTCCAAACGTACCAGGACCACCTTCTCGCCCCTGGCCGCCCATGCCTTGGCATCCTCGGCGGAGAAGACGATCTTTCCGCAGGCGGCACCGGGAGAAGCAGCCAGCGCTTTGGCAAGGGGCTCGGCCTTCTTCAGTGCGTCCGCGTCAAACTGCGGGTGCAGCAAGGTATCCAGGTTACGCGGGTCAATCATCTTTACAGCCTTCTTCTCATCAATCATGCCTTCGTCCACCAGGTCGCAGGCAATCTTAAGGGCCGCCTTGGCTGTCCTCTTACCGTTACGGGTCTGAAGCATGTACAGCTTCTTGTCCTCAATGGTGAACTCCATATCCTGCATATCCCTGTAGTGGTCTTCCAAAGTATTGCAGATGCCTACGAACTGGTCGTAAACTTCCGGCATAACTTCCTTCAGCTGGTCGATCTTCTGGGGGGTGCGGACACCGGCCACAACGTCCTCGCCCTGGGCATTCATCAGGAATTCGCCCATCAGGTGCTTTTCACCGGTAGCCGGGTCGCGGGTAAAGGCAACGCCGGTACCAGAAGTCTCGCCCATGTTGCCGAATGCCATCATCTGCACGTTAACGGCCGTGCCCCAGGAATAGGGGATGTCGTTGTCGCGGCGGTATACATTGGCACGGGGGTTGTCCCAGGAACGGAATACGGCTTTGATGGCCTCCATCAGCTGCACCTTCGGGTCAGTCGGGAAGTCCTCACCGATCTTTTCTTTATACTCAGCCTTGAACTGGTTGGCAAGTTCTTTCAGGTTTTCGGCAGTCAGCTCCACGTCCTGGACTACGCCTTTCTCCTTTTTCATCTTGTCGATCAGCTCTTCGAAATATTTCTTGCCCACTTCCATAACCACGTCGGAGAACATCTGGATAAACCTGCGGTAGCAGTCCCAAGCCCAGCGGGGGTTGCCGGATTTCTTTGCCAGGACTTCCACCACTTCTTCGTTCAGGCCCAAGTTCAGGATGGTGTCCATCATACCCGGCATGGATGCCCTTGCACCGGAACGCACTGATACCAACAGGGGGTTCTCCTTATCACCGAACTTTTTGCCGGTGACTTCTTCCATCTTGGTAATATGCTCCATGATCTGACCCATGATCTCGTCATTGATCTTTCTTCCATCTTCATAATACTGGGTACAAGCTTCCGTGGTAATGGTAAAGCCCTGCGGAACCGGAAGACCCAAGTTGGTCATCTCTGCCAGGTTCGCGCCTTTGCCGCCCAACAGATTGCGCATGTCGGCATTGCCCTCGGTGAACAAATACACCCACTTGTTTGCCATAAGTGTTTTCCTCCTAAAATAAGTGTGTAGACCTTTTTCTACATATTTTCTATCCGTCTTTGGCAAAATCTGCCCTTTCCCACATCCCCGTACCAACAAGAAGGCCGGAACCTGGAAGGCAGCAGCAAAAACCGCCGACGGTCTGCTATAAGTATAGCATATTTTATATGGTAGTAAAGTTCTTTTCTTCAAAATAATGGAGAAAAAATGCCCAAAAATCTGCTAATTTTCGTGTAAGTACTTTCATATTCTGTATTTTCAGATATATGTATGTAGTTCGTATATACGGTTTACAACCTTACCCTTTTCCTATTTTCAACCTTATTATCCTTAAATATCCCCCTTGATAGCGCCCCTCCACAAAGGGAATCCGGCTTCCCCCTATCGTTTCTTGCTGCCTCAATATGGGGATCCGCCCGGACGGTTTCCACGGCCCTACCGGATCCAGCCGCCATGGCCACACAGGCATCCCTTCCGCAAATGGCCATGGATGTAGGGCTTATCCGCCCCGCATCCATGGCCATAATCATATGCCTTTACATTCACATACTGCCCCCATGCAAAGGGCCGTTATATTGGATTTTCCCTTTTACATCCTCTGCCATTTCTTCCCCCATCAGCAGTTTCACCAGCTCGATCCCTAAATCAATGGCAAAGCCCAGCCCTCTGGCTGTCGTTATGTTCCCGTCGGTCACTACCCCTTGCCGGGTATATTCCCCCTCCAGGAATTCTTTCTCAAAACCGGGGAAACAGGTAGCCGTCCGGCCCCGAAGGAATCCATGGCGCCCCAAAACCACCCCTGGGGCCGCACAGATCGCCGCGATCCTCCGGCCTTCTTCATCTGCTTTTTGCAATGCCCCTATCAATTTCTCACAGGCAGATAAGTTTTCCGATCCTGGCATACCGCCTGGCAGAAAAATCACGTCCCCGTCCGTAAAGTCTGTTTCTTCCACCGTAGCATCCGCCTGGATCCTCACCTGATGAGAGCTGACCACATCTCTTGTCCTGCCCACAGATACCAGCACGGTTTCCACCCCGGCCCTGCGCAGGATGTCCACCACGGCCAGGCACTCTACCTCTTCAGTCCCGTCTGTTATCATTGCATAAACTTTTGCCATTATACCGCCCTCTCTTTTCGCAAATATTATTGATATGTACCTTTTCTATTTTACCAGATTTATCTAAATTTGGCTAGTGTACTGTCCGGATTCTATTCAGGCAAACCTCCTTGCCTAAATTTCCATCCGACTGCGTTGTCGGCGGTCAACGATGCCACTGCACCGCCTCATTCAGCCGCCTTGTAAGCTAAAAATTCGTTCTGTGCCATTTGACTAAGCGTGGACGTGCCCATACACGAAAATGCTGAACCGGAATCCTGGCTTCCACAACTTCCGTCTGGTAAACGGACATGCCCATACACGAAAGTGCAGAACCGGATACCCTCCACTGCTCCACCAGCATATCCAAAGCGGACGTGCCCGTACACGAGAGTGCCGGCCAGATTACATTTCGCCGAATGGCTGGCCTGCCCTTTTATCTGCTTGCCCGTTGCCAACCAACAAGCCCCAGGCATCGCTCCCCTCCAATATAAGGTTTCGCCGGCCGCGCTGTTTGCCGGCCAGCAATACCGCCAGGGCCTGCCCGAGAACCAAAAACACGGCCCCTTTGCTGCCTTGCAGGCCGGGCATCCATCCTGCGCCATTTAGTTGAAAGCAATGTGGCCGGCACGCCGGCACAGCGCTGTGCCGGCCTGAAAGCCCCCCCTCGCCGGCCTGCCCTCAAAAAGCTTCTATTACAATTTCCACACTCTCATAATCTTTCCTGAACACCGGCAGGTTCACCCCGGCGTTCATCAGGGCGCTTCCCGGGCAAACCATGGGCCGGCATCCAACCATTTCCATGCCTTGGCCTTCCAGGCTGTTTCCCTTGCCATCCTCCGGGGCGCCCTCCCCCTCCCCCCGGTACCACACCCGGTACCGGACGTCCTCCAAAAGCCCTTTTGCCCGCACCCGCAAAAACGGGGGGTTTGCCCTGGCGCGCAGGCAAACCGCGCTTACCAGCGACCGCTTTTGGTCTTGGCTTACAAACTGCCATGCCGCAAAATCCCCGTTCTCTTCCACGGCAGTCAACCGGTAGTAGTCCCCGTCTAAAATCAATGGCTGCCATTGTTTGTACCACCAGATCTGCCCTTTTATTGCCTCCCGCTCCTGAGGGCTAAGCTTCCTCACATCCAGCTCATATCCAAAAGCCCCGGCCATGGCTACCACCCCCCGGGTTTGTAAGGGGACTTCCCGCCCGGTCTGCTGGTTGGGGCTTACCGAAACATGGGCCCCCATAGCGCTGGCCGGATAGCCAAAAGAGGTTCCGTATTGGATGGCAATCCGTTCGATTGCATCAGTATTGTCGCTGCACCAGATCTGGGGCATGTAATAGAGGATCCCCGCGTCAAAACGCCCTCCTCCCCCGGAACAGCCTTCCCACAATATATCCGGGAAACGGTTGGTAAACCGCTCCATAAGCTCATATACCCCCAGCACATACCGGTGGGCCACTTCCCCCTGGCGCCCTGCCCCATAGGACGCTGACCACACATCAGATAGGTTCCGGTTCATATCCCATTTCACATAATCCACCTTGGCCTTTTCCAAGACCTCCCCAATGCCGGCAAATAAATAATCCCTGACTTCCTGCCTGCTCATGTCCAAAACCAGCTGCCCCCGTTCCCGGTTAGGCGTCCGGCCCGGTATGCACAGGCACCAGTCCGGGTGGGCCCGGTAAAGGCCACTGTCTTCATTGACCATTTCCGGCTCTATCCAGATCCCGAATTGCAGGCCCATCCCGTGGATTTTTTCTGCCAGGCCTTCCACCCCTGCAGGAAGCTTCTCCCGGTTGGCCGTCCAGTCCCCCAAACCGCACCGGTCATGGTTCCTGCCCCCAAACCACCCGTCGTCCATGACAAACAGTTCCACCCCCAGCTCCTTCCCGCTTTCCGCCAGGGACACCAGCTCGTCTTGGGTAAAGTAAAATGTGGTTGCTTCCCAGTTGTTTAAAAGCACCGGCCTCCTTCGACCCCGGAATTTGCTTTTGGTCAGATGCCTACGGTAGAGGTTATGGAAATTCCTGGACAGCTTCCCATAGCCCTCCCTGCTAAAAGAAAAAACCACTTCCGGAGCCGTAAAGCTTTCCCCTTTTTCCAGGCGCCAGCAAAACCCTTCCGGATGGATCCCCATAACAAACCGGGCCTGGCCGATCTGATCCACCTCTGCCTGCGCCAAAAAATTCCCGCTGTAAACCAGGGACGCACCGTAACACTCCCCCCAGCTTTCCCTGGCGCCGTCCTCGCACAAAATCACAAAAGGGTTTTGCTGATGGCTGGAGGTTCCCCGCAAGCTGTCAACCGCCACCTTTCCATGGCGGCACTTCCCCCTTTCCAACATCCGCTCCATGGCATGGCGGCCATAAAAGGAAATCATTTCCAAATCATCCCTCTGGAAATCTAGGCAGGCCGAAAGCACACGGTTTAGCCAAACCCCCTCCCCTTTGTTTTTGACCTGGCAGGCCCTGGTAATTACGTCATAGCTTTCCAGCACCCCGTAATATAATACCACTTCCACCCGGGTCGCCTTGTCCTTAAGCACAATTTCCAACGTTTCCCCTTCCCCGTCTTGCGCCCACACCGCAGGCAGCCCCGAAAGCCCGTACTTCCCTTTGTAAATTCGGTAGGAATCAAACAAAAGTTCCGTTGCCCGGCTGCCGTCCCCATGTTCTACCTGCAGGCAGGATGCCCGGTAATCCCCGACCCCGAAGGTTGAAAATTCCTGGGGATAGGTATCCAGCGAATACTCCCTGGCTTCCCCCACCTCATACGGCGCCCCGGAAAAGCCCCGGTTAATCCCCCTTACCAGATAGGAAAGCCCCGCCCCGAAAACCCTCCCTCCATAATATAGGTGCAGCAAATGCCCATATGGGCTGACTTGCATCTGCCATGTGCTATCCTTTGTATCCAGGGTAAAAATCCTGGACTCCCTGTCAAATGTAATGGCCATAACCAATCCTTTCCTGTTTTGCCGTGCCGTGCACCGGCGCGCCAGATTTTTACCGTTCAGCCGGCTCCGGAAAACCGGGCCTTTCAAAACCCGACTTTTCCAGGGCATAGTTCCAATCCCCCTTAAAATGCACGGCACTTTTCAAATATGCTGGCACTTCTGGGCACTTCCGCCCCCCCGATCCCTTCCGCTCCCCCGGCACTACCGCTCTCCTGATCCGTTCCGCTCCCCCGGGCACTTCCGCTGTCTTGGTTCCTTCCGCTCCCCCCAGTTCCTTCCGCTCTTCCGGGCACTTCTGCTCCCCCCGGTCCGTTCCGCCCTCCCGGGCAATCGGCCCGCCCGTAGTGCAATATCTCTGCAAACCGGCTTTTTGGGCATACCACCGGTATAAGCCCCCTTGTTTCCTGGGAATCATCCTAACGGATTTTTGTGCCCTTGTGGTAAGGGCAGGCCACATGTAACCTGGCATGTTTAAGAACGGTTGCAGACGGGATTTTGGTACGCAGCCAGCCCGGGTATCCGAATCCTTTCAAAGTGCCTGCCTTCAATACCGCCAAACCGTTTTTTTGGCTGCCCACTTTCCCCTTCCTTTCCATTTGATGGGATACAAGGCCACATGCCCTGTGGATCCCCCTTCCTTTTCCATACCATTATATGTCGAAAATATTTTTATCGGGGCAAACCGCCCCGGAAAATGCAGTCTGCCCCTATAGGCCCTCTTACCCTCTGCTTTGCCTCCCGATTTCTTAAATATTATGAAAATTCAAGGCCTAAATCCGCTTTTCCCCTTCGTTTCCCAGGAGGTTTTCGCCTTTCCGCAACCAATCATACCACCACTTGACAGCTTTGTACATGCGGTGGTATGATGTAATCTATTCCATGATGTGCCCTTTCCCGATTCCACACAAAAGGCAGACACATTTGGGTATATCTTGTAAACGGCTATGTCCTTTGTATTTCACGGAGGGATCCCATGCAAAATTACCTTTTCCTAAACAACGACTTTTTTGACATCACCATTTACCAATACGGGAGGGAACCATGCAAGCCATACCACACTTTTGGCCCTGCCATACGCAACCATTATCTGATCCACTGCATCCTCTCCGGCAAAGGGGTATACCGGGCCAAAGCCCAGGGCCAGTCCGCCGAATACCATTTACATAAGGGCCAGGCTTTCCTTATTGAACCCAACCACATCGTCCATTACAGCGCAGACGGCAATGACCCTTGGGAATATGCCTGGATTGAATTTGACGGCCTGAAAGCCAAAGAATTCCTGTCCCACGCGGGCCTTTCCCACGGGTGCCCCATTTTTAATGCCTCCACAGAAAACGGCTGGCTGGAAGCATTCTCCCCCCTGCTCTATATGTTGGGGCATCCGGACATGCTGCCCGCCCAGACTATGGGGTATGCCTACCTTTTCTTTGGCTCCCTTATGGAACATTCTGCCACCGCCAGGCCCCTGCCCCGGGACGATATAAAGAAATTCTATGTCCAGTCCACTGCCGGCTATATTGAAAACCATTATATGGAAAATATTACCATTGAAGACATTGCCTCCCATTTAGGGTTAAACCGATGCTATTTTAGTAAACTGTTCAAAAAAATGACACAAAAAAGCCCCCAGGAATTCCTGATTACCTACCGGGTCCACAAGGCCTGCGAATACTTGCGTTCCACTGACTTGACCATTGCCGAGATTGCCAATCAAGTAGGCTACCCGAACCAGTTCCATTTCACCCGGGCATTTAAAAGCATCATGCAGCTCCCCCCCAACGAATGGAGGAAACGCAACCGCCAGCTATAGCAAAGGCAGCCGGCGCCTTACACTACACCATTTAGGCACAAAAACACGTGAAAGATACCCGCGCCATGTAACCTCACATCCCCTGGCATGGGGAATGTCCGGCAGAAACCATCCCGCAAAGCCGGGCGCTAAAGTTTGGAAAACATGGCACAGAATGGAGGAAAACATGAAAAAAATAACCGTCATTGACGGCCAAGGCGGAAAAATGGGGAAAGCTATCGTTGAGCAGATGAAAAAACAATTTCCCCGGCAAGAAATCCTGGCCATCGGCACCAACAGCACAGCAACTGCCGCCATGCTAAAAGCCGGCGCAGATTTTGGGGCTACCGGGGAAAATCCGGTAATTGTGGCGGCAAGGGACTCCGACCTGATCATCGGCCCCATCGGCATCGTAATCGCCGATTCCCTTTATGGGGAGGTTACCCCTGCCATGGCCGTGGCCGTAGGCCAAAGCCGGGCCCGCCAGCTCCTTATGCCCGTCAACCGGTGCAACCACCAGGTAGTCGGCTGCAACAGCCTGTCCCTAAACGAAATGATTGCCCAGGTTATCGAAGAAGTGCAAAATTGCTTACAGCCATAAATGCCGTGGGTCCATGCTTTTCCGCACCAGGTATGCCCCTGCCCCCGTTGCAAGGGCAGGATTCCCATCGTTGCGTAGAATGCTTTTCCGCACCAGGTATGCCCCCTGCCACGCAGCCGCTTCCATAATAGGAAAAAAGGATGCCGTGGGCCTGCCAGATGCACGCAAAATGCCAAATATGGCCGTTTCACGGGGTATGGGCATGGGGCCAGCCCAACAGCCCTGCTGCAAGGGCATGTTTTCACCGTAAAAGGGCCTGCCCCTCTTGTAATGTGGCAGGCCCTTTTATTGTTAAATTTGAAATCAAAACCGGAACTTATCTTCAAAATAAGCTTTCAGCCCTGCGATGGGCACCCGGACCTGATCCATTGTATCCCGGTCACGGACCGTCACCGCGTGGTCAGACTCTGATTCAAAATCAAACGTGACACAGAAAGGCGTGCCGATCTCATCCTGCCTGCGGTAACGTTTGCCGATATTGCCCCGGTCGTCATATTCACAGTTGTAATACTTGCTCAGTTCCTGATAGATCTTTTCTGCGCCTTCTGCCAGCTTTTTCGACAAGGGCAGCACGCCGATCTTCACCGGGGCCAAAGCCGGATGGAAATGGAGCACTGTGCGCACGTCCCCCTCGCCAATCTCCTCCTCGTCATAGGCTGCGCAGAGGAAAGCCAAAGTCACCCGGTCCGCCCCCAGGGAAGGCTCGATCACGTAAGGGATATACCGCTCTTTACCCTCGTCGTCAAAATAGGACAGGTCCTGTCCGGAAGTTTCCTGATGGCGGCTCAAGTCATAGTCGGTCCGGTCCGCGATCCCCCACAGTTCGCCCCAGCCAAAGGGGAACAAAAACTCGATGTCCGTGGTAGCCTTGCTGTAGAAGCTTAGCTCTTCCGGCTCATGGTCCCGGGCCCGCATTTCTTCTTCTTTCATTCCCAGGGCTTTCAGCCAGTCGATGCAAAACTGCTTCCAATAGGCGAACCACTCCAAATCCGTGTTCGGCTTGCAGAAAAATTCCAGTTCCATCTGCTCAAACTCCCTGGTACGGAACGTAAAATTGCCTGGGGTAATTTCGTTGCGGAAAGATTTCCCTACCTGGGCAATGCCAAAGGGGATTTTCTTGCGGGAAGTCCGCTGTACGTTTTTAAAATTCACAAAAATGCCCTGGGCCGTCTCAGGACGCAGGTATACCGTATTCTTGGCGTCCTCCGTCACCCCTTGGAACGTCTTGAACATCAGGTTAAATTGGCGTATATCCGTAAAATCATGTTTGCCGCAGCTTGGGCAGCAGATGTTATTCTCTTCAATATACTTCTTCATTTCCTCCTGGGACCAGGCATCTACGGAACCTTCGGATTTGACCCCTTTTTCTTCCATATAATTTTCAATAAGCTGGTCTGCACGGAACCGCTCTTTGCAAGCCTTACAATCCATTAGCGGGTCGGAAAAGCTGCCCAAATGCCCGGAAGCCACCCAGGTCTGGGAATTCATCAAAATGGCGCAGTCCACGCCCACATTATAAGGGCTTTCCTGGACAAACTTCTGCCACCACGCCTTTTTCACGTTATTTTTCAATTCTACGCCCAGGTTACCATAATCCCAAGTGTTGGCAAGGCCGCCGTAGATCTCCGAACCCGGATAGACAAAACCCCTGCTCTTTGCCAACGCCACAATTTTATCTAATGTTTTTTCCATATCCTTTACCTCTCTTTTTGTTTTGCTTTCTTTTGCTTATCGGGGAACCCCTTTTAGAGTGTTCCTGCCATCCATTCCCGTCTGAAACACTGCCGGCCCCCTGGCCCCCTTTTAATGAAATATAATATAGTGGAGCCCTTCCCCTGTCACTACCGTATAGTCGTCCTTGACCGCCATGTCCCCAAAAGACACATAAGCCACTTTGCCTTCCGTACATACGGTAGCCGCGCCTTCTATGGCTACTACCCGGTACTTGGGGTGCTTTGCCACTTCCCGCCCCTCCGCCGCCTTGCCGTCCGGCGCGGCAAAACGGAGGCCGGCCACTTTCCCGTCCGGCAGCATATCTGCCACAGTCCCCACGGACAGCGCGGTAACCGTGTGGGAAGTATCCCCCACCTCCTGGGAAAATTTAACAAAATCCTCTGGCGTGCCATAGTCAAACACCATGGCCCCCGTCCCGCCTTTTAATGTACAGGAAGTTAAGGCTACTGGAAGCTTGCCCTTTCCGCGGCCTCCGTCCTTTCCTTTATCCGGATCCGGGCTTTTCCCCTGGCGCGGGCTTTCTTCCTGGCCCTCTTTTGCATTGTAATCCTGTACCCATTCCCTGGTATCCCGGGCTAATTCTTCCTGGTCGTACAAATCGTTGGCCACTGCCGAAGTAAAGACCATGGCGCTGCGTACATCCAACGACTTGGTCACATAGATACTGTCCACATCGGCCGCCCACCGGCCTGACCCGCCGGCCTGGCTACAAGCGGATACAATCACCCCGGCCATGGCCAGTAAAAGGCATGCCCTTTTCTGCTTGCTCATAATCCCCTCCTGTACGTCTCCGGGAAGATATGGCCATTTGCCGGCGAAACGCCGCTTTGTGCCCCTATTATATCTTTAAATCCGGATATTTTCAATACTTTCATATATTTCCTGTTTTTATCTATTTTACCCACATTCCCCCTTAAACTTTCTATGTACGTTTAAATTTTCGTCCCCTTCCCTATACTTATGCCATCCCCAAAGTTTTTAATATTTTTAAAGACCGGAATTCCCGGTCGATATAATGTTTTTTATTTAATTCCACGCAAATTTCCAGTTCCCGCTGCACCTCTTCTTTCAACACGAAAGTATACAAAGATTCCATGGGCGCCCCGATGATATATTCCCAGGCGTAGGAAGCGGAATCACTGGCCGGCCGGGGGGGCTTTGCCGTATATTCCCCGCCCGCCGCCATGGCGCGCAGTTCAAATACAAGGCGCACCAGGGAATTGGGGAGCGCCGGCTTTAACAGGGCACGCATCGATTGGTAAAGCAGCAGGAGCAGTTCCGTCCCGTCCAAATTCTCCCGGCCATAATAATCGGCAAATTCCAAAAAATAAGAACCATAGCAGGCCGCTTCCATATCCCCGGCAATATCCGCAAAATAATTCCCCACTTCCGCAGCTGCCAGGCTGTATGCGCCCTTCCCCTCATACAGCCGGAAATTGCCGAACACAAAGGGCCGGCTCACTGCCATCAACGGGTTGCCAGGCCGCTTGGCCCCCCGGGCAAAAGCAGTGACCTTCCCCCTCTCCCGGGTCAAAATCACCAGCCGCCGGTCATATTCCCTCACCGGGGAGGCTTTTAATACCATGCCTGTAAGGCTCAACGTCTCCCTCAACGAAATACCTCCTTTGCCTGTATGCTGCCAGGCGCTCCCTCCTGTCAAAAACGCCCTATGAATCCAGCAGCCCCATAAGCGTATCCACATCCTCCGGTTTCGTGGCCCAGCTGGTGGCAAACCTCACTACGGTATGGCTTTCGTCCAGCTTTTCCCAAAAGCCAAACCGCACCTTTTTTTTCAGCCTTTCCATCTCTTGGTTTTCCAAAACCACAAACTGCTGGTTGGTGGGGGATTCCAAATAAAAAGTATACCCCCTTTTCCGGAAGCCTTCCTTGAGGCGTTGGGCCATCGCAATGGCATGGCGGCTAACCTCAAAATATAAGCCTCCGGTAAACAAGGTGTCAAATTGCAGCCCCAGCAAACGCCCTTTTGCCAGCAATGCCCCGTGCTGTTTAACGGTGGTCAAAAAATGGCGGGGTTTATTGTTTTTCGTAAACACCACGGCTTCCCCGCACAAAGCCCCTACTTTGGTTCCACCGATATAAAAAACATCGCAGGCCTGGGCAATCAGCGGCAGCGTTACGTCTGTCCCCTGGCCCGCCAGCCCATAGCCCAGCCTTGCCCCGTCCAGATAAAGCGGGATATGGAACCTCCTGCAAATTTCCGACAGCCGGACCAGTTCTTCCTTTGTGTAAAGCGTCCCATATTCCGTGGGATGGGAGATGTAGACCATACCGGGAAATACCATATGTTCATGGCTCTCGTCCTGCCAAAAGCTTTCCAGGAACTTTTGCAGGTCCTCCCCGCAGATTTTCCCTTCTTTTTGCGCAAGTTCCAGCACCTTGTGGCCCGTATACTCGATGGCCCCTGCCTCATGGACGCTCACATGGCCGGTTTTTGCCGCCACCACCCCTTCATACGATTGGAGCAAAGCGTCGATCACCACCAGGTTGGCCTGGGTGCCCCCTACAAGGAAAAAAACCTGGGCTTGCGGGCAGCCACAGGCCTGCCGGATTTTCTCCGCGGCCCTTTCACTGTAAAAATCGCCGCCATAGCCCGGCCACTGTTCCAGGTTCGTCTCTGCCAAACGCCGCAAAATCGCTTCATGGGCGCCTTCTGTGTAATCGCTCTCAAACGATAGCATATTCTCCTCCATTCTGTGTGCGTCCCCCGGCCTTGCATACCCCGCTTTCCGGGATGCAGGCAAGTACGGGCAACCTGTTTTTTGTGTGCCCCTATCTATACTGATACATAAATAAGTTTGGTGCCTCTTTTTGCCCGGACACCCGCTACTCCCCGGACACCCGGACGGTCACCCGGTTAGGCAGGCAGACGATCATATCCCCGTCCCTGGACTGCCTCCCTTGGCGGACGCATACTTTATCCGGGCAGGAGGCCTGGGAACACCGTATTGTGCCGTCCTGGATTACCAGGAAGTTTGTCCCCCCCTGCGCCCCCCGGATGGTAATTTCCTGGTCTTTTGACAAATCCAGCGTTTCTACCGTTTTGCCGTCAACGGCTACCTCGGCCCGTACGGCCGGGGCAAGGTGGGACAAATAATATCCCAGGCCCATTGCCGCAGAAGCCGCCAGCAACGTGGCCGTCAAGGCTAAATCCCGTTTTTCCAAAACATTTCCCCCGTCCCTGGGTTTGTATCGAAACCCATCCCATGCAAGCGGTAAAAAGCGAATCCAAAACACCGCCAAATTCCAATACTTATCATACCATAAAAACAAAAAAAATATAACATGCCTTATTTTGCATGTCAATACACCATACCTGGTTTTTCGCCCTTACACGCCCCATGCCCGGAGCGGGCCGCATGCTGGCTACATAATTCCCGGAAACGCTTACACGCCCCATGCCCATAGCGGTTACCGGCGCCCTGGCATTCCATATTCAAGCGGTATCTATGTCTTACACGCCCATGCCCATAGCGGTTACCGGCCCCGGCCGTTTCAACAAAACGGAACCGGCAGCTTTGGAATCGGACAAAGGGTCCGATGAACCGGACCCCTGCGCCGGAGCGCGTCTGTGTCAGCAGACATTTCCCTTAGGCGAAAAGTGCGCATCCCCCGGAGGGTTTTGCTTTATCGGGCGCAATTTCCTATAAAGCAAAAAAGCGGCAAATGAGATGAAACATCCCATCCGCCGCCGATCTCGCCCCGGCCCTAAAACCGCAGTTCCCGGATCGCCTGCAACGTTTCGCCATAGGGCTTACCTTGGCCAAATAAAAGGGTCGTCCCCAGCACAAACCCTTTCACCCCTTTGGGGGCAAACTCCCGGATCTTGTCCGCACTGCAGGCGCCGTCCCAATAAATCTCAAAATCCATATCTTCCTTCATGGCCAAAAGCTTGGTAATCTTTTTCCCCACATAGGGCAGGTACATCTGCCCGGCATTGCCAGGGTTCACCGACATAACCAGGACTTTTTTAACAATGCGGAGCATTTCCATCACCATCTCCACGGAAGTACCCGGGTTGATGGCAATGCCGGGGACCATCCCCGCATGGATGATGCTTTGCAGCGTAGTGGACGGATGGTACTCCGCTTCCGGATGGATGTAGACCGTGTCCCCCTTACGCAGGCAGCTTAAAAACAAGCCAATGCGGTTGTTGGGGTGCTCGATCATTAAGTGTACATCCAAAGGCTTTGTCGCCGCCCCTGCTATGTAGCGCATATCATTTAAAGACATGGCAAAATTCGGCACGTAACGCCCGTCCATAATATCAATATGGAAAGAATCAATCCCGCCTTCTTCCAGTTCCCGTACTTCTTTCTCCAGATTGCCGTAATTGGCACACATCATGGAAGCCATGAGTTGAAAATACATGTTATCTGCCTTCCTCCTGTATCTCAAACGCCGGTTCCCCCGGGCCGCTCCCCCTTCTTTTAAAAAGCGCCCCCATTGGAAACCATTTGCCCTCTGACACCGATCTGATGGTATTCAATCCCCTTTTTTGCCAACCGCTTTTTATCATATTGATTCCGCCCGTCAAAAATAACTGGCTGCTTCAGCAACTTTACGATTTCGCCAAAATCCGGCTGCCGGAATTCTTTCCACTCGGTTATAAGGATTAATGCGTCCGCCCCCTTTAAAGCCTCATATTTACTTTCCACATAAGTGATCCTTTCATTGCCTTTTAAATAACACCCTTTTGCTTCGTCAACGGCTTTTGGGTCGTAAGCTTTCACGTTTGCCCCCCGTTTGGTCAATTCACCAATAATCGTAATCGCGGCAGATTCCCGCATATCATCCGTATCCGGTTTGAAAGCAAGCCCCCAAACGGCAAAACACCTCCCCTGCAAATTTTCCCCGAATTGTTTTACGATCTTTTTCGGTATCACCCTCTTCTGGCGGTCATTGACGGCTTCCACGGCCTTTAGCATTTCCGGTTCATAATTATATTTATGGCTGGTCTGGATCAATGCTTTTATATCTTTCGGGAAACAGCTTCCCCCATATCCGCATCCCGGATAAATAAAGCTATAGCCAATACGTGTATCACTGCCAATCCCTAAACGGACTTTATTCACATCCGCCCCTACCCGTTCGCAAATATTGCTGATTTCATTCATAAAACTGATTTTAGTCGCCAACATGGCGTTGGCCGTATACTTCGTCATTTCCGCACTGGCAATGTCCATTAAAATAAAATTTTCCGTATTCCGGATATAGGCGCTGTACAGTTCCCGCATCACATCTGCCGCGTCGCTGTTGTCCGCGCCAACCACAACCCGGTCCGGCTTCATGCAATCCGCTACGGCTGTGCCTTCCTTTAAAAACTCCGGATTGGAAATCACGTCAAAAGTCAAATCCGACCCCCGTTTGTCCAATTCTTCCTGGATCGCCTCCCGTACCACCACTGCCGTCCCTACCGGCACCGTGGACTTATCCACAACATACATATGGTGGGTCATCCCCTGCCCGATTTCCGAGGCCACCCCCGTCACATATTGCAGGTCCGCACTTCCGTCTTCCCCCATGGGGGTGCCCACCGCAATAAAGCAAATCTCAGTCTCCTGGAGGGCCTCCAGAATATTGGTAGTAAAATGTAGGTGGCCCAATGAATAATTGTTTTTCACCATGGGTTCTAATCCTGGTTCATAGATGGGGATTACCCCTTTTTTCAAGCGGTTGATTTTCTCTTCATCCACGTCAACACACCAAACATTATTTCCCATTTCCGCAAAACAAGTTCCGGTTACCAGGCCAACATAGCCTGTTCCGATAACGGATATTTTCATTTGCTTTTCTCCTGAATTATCTTGTCTCCAGATGGCAGAATATCCCGGATACCCACATACGAAATGCCCGGGGGCTATGCCATGGTTTCCTTAAAATATGCAATGGTCTTTTTCAGCCCTTCGTCCAACGGGACCTCCGGATTCCAGCCCAGCTCTTCCTGCGCCAGGCCGATCATTGGCTTCCTTTGTATCGGGTCATCCTGCGGAAGCGGCCGATAGGCAAGCTTGGACCTGCTATTTGTTAGCGCAATGATTTTCTGCGCCAATTCCAGCATAGTATATTCCCCTGGATTCCCCAGGTTCACCGGTCCGGTAAACCCCTCCCGGCTGTCCATCATGCGGCACATCCCTTCAACCAGGTCGTCTACATAACAAAAGCTCCTGGTCTGTTCCCCTTCTCCGTATATGGTAATGTCTTCCCCTTTTAATGCCTGCACAATAAAATTGGATACTACCCTGCCGTCATCCCTGTCCATGTTTGGGCCATAAGTATTAAAAATACGGATCACCTTAATGTCTACCTGATGTTGCCTGTAATAATCAAAAAACAATGTTTCTGCAGCCCGTTTCCCCTCGTCATAGCAGGAACGGGGGCCGATCGGGTTCACATTCCCCCAATATGCCTCTGGCTGCGGGTGCACCTGGGGGTTTCCGTATACCTCGCTTGTGCTAGCCTGTAAAATCCGCGCATGCACCCTTTTCGCCAAACCCAGCATATTCATGGCCCCCATCACGGATGTCTTTATGGTCTTAATTGGGTTATACTGATAATGCACCGGGCTGGCCGGGCATGCGAGATTATAAATCTGGTCCACCTCGATATAGAGTTCTTTCGTAATATCGTGGCGCAGGAACTCAAAATTTTCATAATCCATCAATTTTTGTATATTTTGCTTGCGCCCGGTAAAAAGGTTATCCACACAGATAACCTCGTCCTTATTTTCCAGCAATTTCCTGCAAAGATGCGACCCGATAAACCCGGCGCCCCCAGTCACTAAAATACGCTTCATTTTACCCTCCGATTGGCCTCATGGTATTATTAAACATAAATGGCCTTTTCTGTATGCAGAATATTCCACCGGTTCCTATTGTACATAAAGTAAAGGTTGGTAAGCGCCTCTGCCACATAAGACAACGCACGGGTATGCTTGATTTCCGGAACGTCCTCCCCCATGGTTTCCATATATTCTGTTATCGAAAAAAACCACTGGCAATAGTCGCAAAATACCGGCCTCTTTGCACAAACCAAATTGTAAGTGTATTGGTATGGGCCATATAATATTTTTTGATAGCTGTCATATTCTTTTGGATACAGGGCCTTCAATGCCCGGAGCAATGCCTGGAAAACGTCTTCACTTACAAAGCGCCTAAACTGGGCAACCGTATTGGGGTAGCAGATATAGGGCAAGGGCAAAATGGCGTCGATCCCGCCGGTAAGCATCCCCGGCTCCACCAGAAGGCGCCTGCGGTAATGCTCAATCCCCGTCCATTCATGTTGGCTGTTTTTCCATACCCAATAAACAGCCGTCATTTCACAGTATTGTTGGTTTTTTTGCGAAATATTTTCCCCCGTGTTGTCCTGCAGCCGGGCGGCCCTGCCATGGGCCAAAGCCGCCCCTGCCTGAATCGGAACTTCAAATGGTTCCAGCCTCGGGGGAGATTTTAATGGTTTGTCCCTGTGGTTGCACACGCCATACATCACCAGATCAACCGGGAAAGGGCCTTCCCTATCTGCTTTGCCGGCAACGGGGAATATGTTGTTGCCTGCAAAATACTGTGACATCAGCAAATATTCTTCATGCTGTGTAAGTACAAAAACATTTTGATAATTTTTTTCTTTCAGCCTGGATAAGATTTCTTTTTGCAATAGTTCTGTAACCCCTACTACAACCAAGGTATTCCGGGGCACGCCCTCTAGCGTATCCACCGGAATATTTTCAATTTCCTTTGGATTGCCTTCCAAGCTGCTTACAACAAAACATTCCGGCTTACGCCCGCATAACCCCCGAATTGCCTTATAGGCGCCATATGCCACCACCTGCGCGCCGTAAATAACAAAAGGTGTAGAATCCCGTTGTAAAATATCAATCAGCTTCATAAAAATCCACTCCCATACAATGGCCGTTTCCCTTATTCCGAAAGGCTATTGATGTATTGTATCTTCGCCTCCGGAACCCCTATCGCCAGCGCTTCACGCTTGATTTCCGGAAAACGGGTGTAGTTGGCCGCTATTAGTATGTCATACTTATCTTCATTCCCGGCCAAAACCTGCGGCGGCTGGATTATGGTTCCATAAAAATCACAATTGTGCCGTGTTTCATCTTTATCTACGGCAAGAACGACAACCCCCCCTCCATGGAGAATCCGGTCAACTGCCGCGCTTCCTGCAGAACCCGTACCCCAAATGGCATACCGGGTGCCTTTTCGGATTGCCAGGCGTTTCCCTGCATCTTCCATCTTTGACGACAGTTCCACTATTTTTTCTGGCTGCCATATGGCCAATATGTCCTCAAAACATTCCGCATGCGCAACCCCGTCAAAACCAAATTCCCGCAAAGACAATGCATTTTTACTGAACATCGCGGCATAACCGTGTTGTTCGGTATCCGCATTTTTAATAAAGGCCGTATCATCCGATTTTTCCAAATCAAGATAATGCATCGTGCCCGGGTTAAGGACGTATTTGCCAACCCTTTCGGAAAAGTCATCGCTTAACATTACATTTTCGCTGCTTAAAACAATCCAGTCTTTGGCGGCCTTGACCTTCTTGTTTAGTTCCACCCCAAACCCCTTGCCGGAAGGTATCACGGCCCGTTCAAATTCATGGGTAAACAAAACGGAATTCAAAGCGTTGAAACGGTCTTCGTAATGTTCGATGTATGGCATGGCTGCAGAGAAAAACCGATTCTCTTTTTTGCTTTCCTCGGCAATTGTCCCGTCTTCTATCTTTACAACATTTACCCTCCCGCTTCGCAGTTTAGGGCTTTGCAGGCCCTTAAGGCGCTCATACCATTCCGGGGACACATCGTCTACCTCTTCTGCCGAATCACGGGTAAAAGTCTGTAGTGCAAATCCACACAGTTCGCACCAATGCAACTGGTCCCCAAATTCCTCTGGCGTGCGTTTCCACCACCCGGGTTCGATTTTCCAGCCGCCGGGGCCGTCAAGCAACATGTCAAGTACACCTGCAATCTCGCAGAAAAACGCCCCTTTGGGTGTAATGCCCGCGCTCCATTCATTTTGCAGCCAACAGTTGTCGCGCAATTTTACCCATTCCTGGTCGGGTATGCCAAGCTCCTTGCGGGTAATCAGCGCCGATTGGTGGAATACGGGGTTTAGATGGTCATTCAAGCCTTGGAACGGCAAAATATCCGTAATGACCTCATAATGTTTTTTATAAGACGCCCCCATATTGGAAAACATCCCTGCCCCCACAATATCAATGCGCTCTACGCCGTCGTTTATCATTTCAAAATTATCTAATTCCACCCGATGTACTTGTTTAATAAAATCCTTTTGCGGATAAATAAATGGGTTTTTGCGTTTGGGGAATTTCGATCCGAGATAACGGATAAAACGTTCAAACTCTGGGTGGAGCGTAGGTTCCCCACCCATAATGCTACGTATCCCTTGGTAGCCGTCAAGGGAATCCACCGCCCTCTTAAATGTGTCAAAATCCATAAAATAAGGCTTTTTGTGATGTCCGCAAAGCCGCGTACAATTGGAACACCTCTTATCGCAGGCATTCGTAATATCAATCTCAATAATCCGCATATGCCGGGGTGACTTCATCCATTGGCACCTCCTATAATAATTTTTATCTTGCCTTTCCCGATTTCATCCAAGTAAGAAATAGCCGTTTGAATCAGCCCTTCTTGTGCGTAAGCAATCAGTGCATAGTCAAAATCTACTTTTCGCAGCGTTTCGTAGGGCTGGATATAGCTTAATTGGAACGGGTTTTTTGCCTCGGCCCACACTACGACGTCACAATATCCACTTAGCATCAGCTGCGAATAATAATGCCTCCCCATAATCCCCGCACCCAAAACTGCAATTTTGCTTCCCCTGGGAATCTGGCTGTATGGGAACAAAAAGCGCAAAACCCCGGTAGTCATGTCGCTTCCATGTGCCCGGGCCGATTTAAATGCAATCTCCCCTGGCGAATTTGCCAATACCTGCT
Source organism: uncultured Lachnospiraceae bacterium (assembly GCA_910584845.1). GTDB lineage: Bacteria > Bacillota > Clostridia > Lachnospirales > Lachnospiraceae > Brotaphodocola. The sequence continues at coordinate 43,349 of CAJUDH010000019.1, read as the reverse complement.
GGCACCACAAAAAAGTCCGTTCATCGTAAAAATCGCCGCGTGGTTTCCCCTTAATATCCAATTTTTCAAATATCTCGTTGCGGTATTGATTGTGAAGGTACCGGAAGGAATGGTAGTCGGTAATTTTATCATAAAAATACCGCATAAAAGATACTGCACAATTCATAAAGCTCTGCCTGACCTCATCATAAACACCCCACTCCACAAAAGATGCCTTTAAGGCCGTATACGGCAGGTATGCGGAATCCGGATAATGGTCAAGCCCATCCGTCTGGCTGCTCCCGGTATTGATGCGGTAATAGCATAAATACTCCTTCAAAACCGTAATTTTTTCTGCAAGGACCATATGGGCAAATGTAAAATATGCATCGTCTGTATACTTGATTTTCTGAAAACGCAGCTGATACTGTTCCAGAAACGACCGGCGGTATAATTTATTCCATGCCATCCCCTGTGAGAGCTGAAAAATTGTGTCCGGGCAATCGTGGCAAGAAAATACCTCCTTATCCGGAATGGCTTTTTCATTCAAAATACTGGTTACTTTGTAGGTATTGCCGTTTTTGTTATCATATTCAAAGCCACCAAATATAACGAAATCCGCCCCTGTCCGGTCCGCCTTCCCTACGGCTTTTTCCAACATATCCGGCTCAAAGAAATCATCGCTGTCCAGTATGCTGACATATTCTCCCCGCGCCCGTTCCAGGCCATAATTACGCGCAGAAGCCCCTCCTAACCCTTCATTTTCTTTGGTGTATATGTAAAATCGGCTGTCCTGCCTTGCGTATTCCTCAAGGACCTTAAGTGAGCCGTCCGTTGAACCGTCATTGACGCAAATGATTTCCATATCACGCAAGGTTTGCCCTGCAACGCTGTCCAGGCACTGGCGCAGGAATGTTTCCGCGTTATATACCGCAATCACCACAGATACTTTAAATGCCGGTTTCTCCCCCATAGCCCTCATCCCCTTTCCCTTCATTTAAACGCACTCCGTTCCTTTTACAATAATCCGTAAAATTATCGTATCGTTTTGCATAAATTTTGTTAAATTCAGAGTAATCCGCTAAATCCCGATAATATTCGATTGGTTTTTCCTTGTCAAACTCGTGAATATCTATAGAAGGGATCCTGTAGAAATCATTCATCCCCTTCATACGCTTATCTACATTTACCATTAAGGCCGGGACGCCTGACAAAATCGCCGCGACATTTCCATGGAACCGGGAACCCATGCTGAAATCATCCCTGCCCCTTATGCCTTCAATCCAATCTTTAACCGAATAAAAATACCTTCCGCATTCTTTATAAAACGGATGGACCTCGCCATAGGACAACAAAATCCCATGAATATCGCATATTTCGGCAAAAGGCAATTTTTGCATGGTATAGTCCACTTGAAATTGGCCGGTTTCATGCTTTTGGATAAAATAAAGCAATAACTTCCAATGAATATCCACGGCATCTTTCTGCGAAATCCCCAAATTTGCAAAATCCGTGGTAAAATTAACGTTTACCCGTTTTATGCCATGAGAAGAATCATCTACCCCAAAGCTCCTGTCCATATGATAAAACAAAGACGGGCACCCTATTACCCTCACATTTTTTATGCCGCAGCCTTCCAGGAAATCCGCGTCATATTCCGTTCGCACCCCTAATTCGGCACGTTCCGCAAACATATGCAGCAGACGTTCCAAACCCTTATCCAAAGGGGCAATCCGCCCATCGTGAAAGGCAAACCCCAGGGACAAAGGGACCACCCGATGGGCATGGCGCAATATATTTTCCCAATAGGGGATGTCAACCTTAAGGTTTCCGCCAATCCGATGGAGGATATTGGTTACCACCGTGTCCACATGCCCTTCAAACTCATAAAAACGTGATATAAGCCCGTCTGCCTTGACGATTTTTCTCAACGCGTCTGTCATCAAATAAGTGCCTGTGTTCCGGTTGCCATAAGTATGGTGGATGATGGTTTCCTGTATAACCGATTCCAAGGTTTCCCCCAAAAAGCACTCATACCTTTGCGGGGCAGGCGTTGGCATATCATTATGAAATAATAATAATTTACCCAATTAAATCCTCCTTTAAGTATCGAAAAATATGGCCGCCAATCGGATCCGGCACTTCGCTGTTGCCAGAAAAGGCTTTACCCATTTTTATCAAATTCTCCAGATAGCAGGCAAGGTTCCAATCAAAATAATCTTCAACAGCCCATGGGCCTTCTTTATTTTCTTTAAAATGGCCGCCCAATTTGCTGCTCTGCATTTGGATATATTGCTTCAGGTCTTCCTCCTGGACTTCAAATGTATATTCCCACAAATATTTTCCGGTTTCATCCAATACACAAAGGGAATCCCTCTGTGCCGAGTAAACCCAGAACTTCCCTTCTTGTATTTTTACGCAAAAGGCCCCACTGTTTTCTTCAAAATAGGGGCTTACATCCCGTCCTTCCTTCTTTTCTATCCCCAACTCCAAGGCAGAAACGCTGGACCCTGGTGGGTGGATCCAATCACAGGCCAGGTTCCCCTTGCATGGGATGCGCAAAACACCCTCCCCAAAAGGCAAAATAGAGTAGTATTTCCCTTTCCGTTCCAAGGGTATTTTATCCCTCACCCCTTCTTCTTTATCCCAGGCTATTACCCGGTCCCCTTTATAGCCTAATATCCAAAAACATCCCTTGCTATAGGAGATGCCGGAGTAGCTGTCGCCTTTCCCGCCAACCTTATAAACAACAGAAGTACAAGAAGCCATGTCAAATTCTACCAAGGCATTGGCACAACTAGAAGGAAGATACATTTTCCCGTCCAACGCACAGCTTTGGCTAAACCAAAATGCATTTTCATTATGGATCATGGACAGGAGAGGTTCTACATAATCAGAATAATACTCAACCTTGCCATCTTTTGTATCCAGCCTCACAATAGCGCCGTAGGACAAAGGGACAAAGAAAAGATCGTTGCCAAATTCATATATCGCGCTAAAATTTGCCTGATTTTTTGATGGCATACGCCTATATTTGCCTGAATCCGAAGATAATCGGATTTTCTCTATCTTTTTGGCTGCAATATCATAGATTGCAATATGATCCGCATAAACCGGCGCCAGATATAATTTACCGTTTTTCAGGCACAATGCCCGGTAGGATTCGTGGATGGTTTCGGTTGGCAACAGGCAAATGAATTGGGTCTTTTTTGAGCCTTTGTCAAAACAAAACAGCCCTCTGGTAAATAAAGCGCAAAACCAAATATGGCTGCCATCATCCAAAAAGTCCAGAAACCGCAGCCTCCTGCCATGTTGATGGGAAATGGTTTCTACCTCCTGCACCATTACCGGCTTGCCCGCCTCCCGGCACAGCCTCACCAACGAACTCCAGTCCCCATAATACCCGTCGCACAGCTCCACCGCCCGGTTCCAGCCTGCCGTGCTGTCATAGATCCCCCACCCCTGTTCCCGGTACTTTTCCACAATTTCTTCATACTCCTTTTGCAGTTTGGGCCTTAGGCTTTGGATCGTCGCTTCCGTCAGCGGGTGGGGCCTCCACAGCAATGCCACCTCATCCTGGTACTCCCGGAACACCGAAAGCACATCCCGGATTTTTGCCAGCATCTTCTCTTCATAACGCAAAAACGCGCCCACGCTGGTATTATAGAAGATAACCTTTTTGGGGCTCCCATCCTTTTTTTCCATGGCCTCTCGCCATTCTTTTGGAACCTTTACCTCCCCTTTCCCCCTGTGGCAAAGCTTGTCCAACTTGGGCGAACCCAAGCCTGATACCTTATCCTCCCAGTAAGATCTGGGGATTTGGGGGCTTGCCATGTTTTTGTCCATCAAATCAATATAAATTTTCCGCATAGATTCAGACTGGACAATCACCTTATCTGCATAGACCACTCCGGAGACCACACATAAATCCTCTATCCTCTTGACTTCCCCTTCGTTTAAGGGGTCGATTTCATCTAATATGAAATACGGTATATATACCAGTTTTTCTGTGTATTGTTTTAAATTCTTAGAATAAAAAAACGGATGCACGCTGGTCACGTAATTATGGGCATCGTAAGGGTTGTGGATAAAAATCATGTCCGGCCGCCGCCGGGCAAAATCATAATCCTCATATCTTGTCACAGGCACATCATCCGGATATTGATCCCATTCATAGTGTCTTTTCCCCAAACTGCCGTCGGGGTTTTTATCAAAATAAGGGATGGGGACCACATAAGCGTCACAGCCCTGGTCATCCCTGGCTGCCATCCATACGCTTTCCAGCGAATCCCACATAGCCGCTTTATAAGGAAGGAAAACCACTTCCAAGCGCACGGCAACCTCTTTTTCGATACTCTCCTTGATTGAGGTTAAGGCTTTTTGCAAATCTCCACAAGGGTTTCGGGGATCCATGGCCCGGCCCCGGACCACATTGTCATAAAGCCCATAGGCTAACTCGCAGTATGTTTCCAATAAAGAAACCGTGGCAAAGCCTTCCCCTTCCGATTGTTCTATCATTTCCCCTAACCGGATCGCACCTTCCTGGCATTGTCCGAGTAAAGCCGCCGCCCCATCCCGTTGCCCCTTTTCCAGCATCCCTTCGATTTCCTCGTGGGCCTGCCCCAGCATTTGAACCAGTTTTTCCGCCTGTTCTTTTTGCATCTTTCTCATAGCCTGCCCCATCCCCCATCCTGCCTGATGCCGTTTCCAATCTATAATAAGGAATATTGGCCACTTTCCACAGTGGTGCAGGATCCCCATAACCATTTTTTATTTCCCAAACAGCCATGGATTTCCTGCTTCGCTCCCTGCTACCTCATGCCCGGGGCCGGCTTTCACATCTGGCCTATATAAGGCCCCATATCCCACGCATGTTCGCAGAGTCTTGGCATACCCAATACGCAAGCCTCTTTTGCCTGCCTTCTAATGCCGTGCTTTATCGGACGGAAACCGCCCCACAAAGATATGTACTTTTTATATCATGGGCCCCCTGCCCTGATCCTTTCGGTAAAATCAAGGCCTCTGCCTTCATTTATTCAGGGTTGGCGCCCCAATGACCACATTCTTGGTACGGACCTCAAATACCGGCTGTGGTTACCGCGATACAGACGCAGGCCCTTCTCCCCGTTTTTTTGCATTTTGTGCCGCGTTTACCCTCCGCATCCCTTCGTACCCGCACCGTGGGCAAATAAATTGATCCCCTTGATTGCCCCCCGCAAATCCGCATCTGCTACAGGTATTGCTGATGCCTTTTCCTGGCACTTCTACAAATTCCACGGACTGCTCCCGGCATTTTTGCATCAGCCTGTTTTTTATATAGCCCCTTTGCCATGTAGACAACAAATAATTGGCTTCTTTCGACAACCGGACGGCCCCTGTTTGGGGAAGCCTGGGCAGGTACACCACTTTGGGCTTCTCTTCCCTGAAAAAGCGGTTTAGCTCTTGGTTGATATAGCAATGGAGCTGATCCTCCAAACGGCGCTTTTTCGCCTGGTATTTCTTCCTGCCAAGGTTCTCCCCAAAGTTTTGGCTATAGGAAATCGTTTGTTCCCGCAGCCATCCAGACAGGCGCATTTGGTAGTTTCCATATTCCTCGCCGTATAAGTGGCCTTCATGGGTCACCAGCATGGCAGTAATCCCCATGGACACCCCGACGGCATGGGTATAATCCCTGTGCCCCTTCACCGCCACGTCTATGGGCGCCCGGATTTCCACGCCGCCCTGTTCTGGAAACAGGCGGATATACAACTGCCTGGTGTAGCAATTGCCATCTGTCAATGGGATAAAAATACGTTTCCTTTTCTGTTTAACCGAAATGTAGATCCCATGGTCCCCATAGCGGTAAGCCCGTTCTGTCAGGGAAAAACCTTTCACCCTATCTACATGCCGCTTTTTATTGCGCTTGCGCACCTGCCTGCGCAAATAATTTTTCAGCTTGTCCACATCCACGGAAGACGCCAGCTTGTCATACTGCTTTTGGATTTCCCCGGGAAGGTTTAAGGGGGTGCCGTTAAGGGCTGCCTCAAAAGCATGGTTTACTTTTAAAAGGAAACGGAGAAAATGTTTCTCTTCCTCCGTCAGCCCCTCATGGATATGGATTTGCTTTAACACCAAAGACTTTACCTGGGTCCAATGGGCCTTAATTTCCCAAACGGCATCAAAAACCGCAAGAAAAAAATATACCGACGGCATACCCAAACGTTCCCTTAAGCCGCTGCGGGCCATTTCATTCTGCACCGTATATCCAGGGTAAAGCTTTGACAGGCTCCGGATTCCTCCATAGCGCAGATATACGTAGTTTTTAACGCTGGCGTAATCTTTTGCAACTTCCAGGAGTTTTTGCATATCTTCCGGGGAAACCGGCCCCTTATTGTGCTGGCGGACAATTTTACAAATGGTATCTCTCGGCATTTTTGCTTTTCCTCGCCCATACGCTGTGGATGGGATTGTGGAACAGGCCCGCCCATAAAACGAATATTAAGGATAAATTTTTCAAAAAGTGTACTTTTTGGAAAAAGGGCGGCCAGCCTCAAATGTTAAAAATAGGATTTGAAAATACCAAAAACCACACCATTTTATTGACATTCTCCCTCTCTTGTAGTAGAATTACAGTCGGTTATACAGTAAAAAGGCTTTATCAAAAAGTACACTTTTTGATAAAGCCTTTTTACTGTATAGGAAATTGCGCCCGATAAAGCAAAAACCCTCCGGTGGATGCGCACTTCGCGCTTAAGGGAAATGTCTGCTGACGCAGACGCACTCCGGCGCAAGGGTCCGGTTCATCGAACCCTTTGTTCTTAACAGCTGTCCCCCTTAACCCCCACAAATCCCTTCCTTCCGCTTTTTGGCCCGCCGGTAGAACGTAGGCACAGAAAAGTTGCATAGCCTGGCCGCCTCTTCGCCGGATATCCGTTTGGCCAGCCATTGCCCATAAACCTGGTCAAAATTTTCCGGATCCGGTTTCGGGGGCCTTCCAAACTGGACCCCCCTAAGCCTGGCTGCCTCGATCCCCTCTTTTTGCCTCTCCCGGATATTTTTCCGCTCGTTTTCCGCCACAAACGACAACACCTGCAATACAATGTCGCTAAGGAAAGTCCCCATCAAATCCCTGCCCCTGCGGGTATCCAAAAGCGGCATATCCAGCACCACAATATCAATCCCCTTCTCTTTTGTCAGCACCCTCCACTGTTCCAGGATCTCTTCATAGTCCCTCCCCAGCCGGTCAATGCTTTTTATATATAATAAATCCCTTTTCCGCAATTTTTTTAATAGCTTCCGGTACCTAGGACGGTTAAAATCTTTTCCCGACTGCTTGTCCATATAGATATTCTTTTCCGGCACCTGCCTTTCATTTAAGGCCAATAGCTGCCGGTCTTCGTTTTGTTCCCTTGTACTGACACGTACATATCCATAGACATTTCCCATAACCACTTCCTCCGCTTGTTGTTCTCTTTTTGTATTAATCAGTCATCTGTTGTCTGATATAGCACATCATCTTATCTTTCAAGAACGGTTCACATGTCTGATGTATAAGTTCATCTGCTTTGTGGCAGGTTCCCCTCCACCGCAGTACAATCTCCGTGGAGCGTTTTTTCATAGGACTCCATTTCCTATGAAACAAAAAGCAGGCCATATCATCTTACATGATATAGCCTGCTTCTTTATCTATTTTATCCAAATTTTCTTGTTTCTTTCAAAGCAAATGATGGCAGATGCCTGTCAATCCTGGAAAGCACGTTTCCTGCTTTCTTTTGCCTTCCGTTCCTGCCTTTTTCACACCTTGCCCTTTCTCATTTCGAATGGTATACTGTTATTATGATGAACGTTTATCCCATTTCCTATTTCCGCTCCCTGCCGGACCGGGCCGTTGACCGCATCCTTTTTTGCTGTGGCCTTTTTTTGTCCGCCAGCGAGTTATATAAGCAGCTTTTTTTATACTATATTATCAACCAGGGCCGTTATGACTGGTGGTACTTTCCCTTCCAGCTATGCAGCCTGCCCATGTATTTTTGCCTGCTGCTGCCGTTTTTACCTGCCTGCCGCGTCAAGGCCGCCCTGTATACCTTTATGCGGGACTACCACTTTATGGCCGGCATTGCGGCGTTAATTGTCCCGGAAGGCTTTTCCCACATCCATTGGACCCTGACCCTGCACGGATATGCCTGGCATATCCTTTTAGTCTTGATCAGCCTGTTTATTTGGCTGGCTGGCCGGGGGGATTTAAGCCGCCGGGGCTTCCTTCACACCCTCCCCCTCTTTGCTGCCTGCTGCGGCATAGCCACGGCCATCAACTTTCTGGCGCCGGGGCAAGGGCGGGCAGATATGTTTTATATCTCGCCCTTCTACCCCAATACCCAATTGGTCTTTCACGGGCTGGCGCTTCAATTGGGCATCCATCTGGCAAACATCCTTTATCTGGCAGCCATTTGCCTTGGTGGGTTCCTTGTCCATCAATTATATCATTGGGGGGAAAGGCGGATCCGCCCCTATCTCGTCAGGCAGCGGCGCCCGCCTACTGCCCCCATCCCCCCTTCTTCTTCATCCTTTGCCGGACCACCAGATAGCAAACCACATGGGCGGCAAACGTAATGGCCCAGGACACCGGATAAGAAACATACAGCGTCTGCAGCGTCTGGTCCATGGCAAATACGGTAAAGATCCACACCACCCGAAAGGCGCAGGCCCCCGTCAGGGAAACAAACATAGGGATCAGGGAACAGCCGATCCCCCGCAGGCCCCCCACCATGGTATCCATCATCCCACAGACAAAATACGTTTTTCCAATGATCTGGAGGCGGTTCACGCTATACTGGATCACCTGCTCGTCGGGAGAGTAGACCCGCGCCAAAGAATGGCCAAACGCCACCATGCCGCCCCCCAGGACCAGGCCCAACGCCGCGACCAGCCCCAGGCAATATAGCAATACCCGGGTCATCCTCCGGTATTGCCCTGCGCCGAAATTCTGGCTGGTAAAACTTAATGCCGTCTGGTACACCGCGTTCATGGAAGTATAGACAAAACCTTCTATGTTAGCCGCGGCCGTATTGCCTGCCACGGCCATGGGGCCAAAGGAATTTACCGATGTCTGGATCAGCACATTGGAAATGGAAAAAACAGCCCCCTGCAGCCCCGCCGGGAGCCCAATACGCGCAATGGCCCATATCTTGCCCCGGTTCACCTTTAACCGGTCAAGCCGCAGGCGGTAATCCGCATTAGACCGGATCAGGCAACGCACGATCATCCATGCCGAAACACACTGGGAAATCACCGTGGCCAAGGCTACCCCTGCCACATCCATGTGAAAGCATATCACGAAAATCAAATTTAAGACAACGTTAATCACACCGGCCATCATCAAAAAATACAAGGGGCGGCGGGTATCCCCCACTGCCCGCAAAATCGCGCTGCCAAAATTATAAAGCAGCGTTGCCGGCATCCCCATGAAAAACAGTTTCATATAAAGCACGGCCAACGGCAGCACGTCTTTTGGCGTATCCATCAGCCTCAACAGCGGGTTGGCCAAAAGCACGCCCACGACGATCAAAATGCCGCCGCCGGCCACCGCCAGGATCATGGCGGTATGTACCGTTTCTTCCAAATCTTTTAGCCTATGGGCCCCATGATATTGGGCCACCAGCACATTGGCCCCCACGGAAAGCCCGATAAACACATTGACCAGCAGATTGATCAAAGAGCTGGTAGCGCCTACGGCCGCAAGGGAACTGCTGCCGGCATACCGCCCCACCACAATAATATCCGCGGCGTTAAACAGCAGCTGCAAAACCCCGGACAACATCAACGGCACCGCAAAAAGTATAATTTTCGAAAAAAGCGGACCGTTGCACATATCCAATTCATAGCCTTTCCCGGCCTTTCCCTGCAATCTCATTTTTTCCCCTCTTTAAACCGTGGCGCCTTCCAAAGCCTTCTTCGGGCCCGTTTACGCCGCCGCGCCCTTTTCCGGCTTTTCTATTTACTGTAAATTTTTACCAAAAGAAGCACGGCCAGTTTCCTGACCGTACCGCATACTATATCATACTTTCCTATTTATGGCAACCGGATTTATGTACAAAAATATCGGGACAATTGCCTTTGGTTTTTCACCACTTCTGTTTTTTCTTTATTGTTTTGCCGGATCTGCTGCAGCTTTCTCTTCCGCTCCCGGCTACGCCCTTTTTGAAAGACCCACCAGGCAAACTCCCAGTCCAGCTTTTCCGTACAGCCTTTCCCCATATCCTTACGAGTCCTCCCCTTGTATTTCCGGTACCGCCTCCAAACCCGGTACAGGCAGGAAAAACGGTTCAATTCCAAAAGGATAATCCGGTCTGCCTCCAAAATGCGGCGCTCATATTCCAGGTCTGTGTAATTTCCGTCTATCACCCAGGAATCGTGGGTGTCCATAAACCGGGCAGCCATAGCCTGTTTTTTTTCCTGGGGCCGCGCCTTCCATCCCGCGAGCCATTGGACACGGTCCAAATGTAACACCGGAATCCGGTACTTTTTCCCCAAATGCCGGGCCAACGTGGATTTCCCGCTTCCGCTGTACCCCATAACAATAATTTTCATTTTAACCCTCCCCTACCCTCTCTTATGGCGCCCCTTTTAAGGCAAACGGCAGGACGGCCTTTGCAAAGCAGCTTCCCCTATCCATGGTCCGCTTTTGGCGGCCCTGTCACACAAAATCCCTTAATACCCGGTACCGGGCAACCAGCTCATCCTCCCCCATCCTGCAATTGGCGGGGCTGGTGGAAGGCAGCATAATACAAGGCCGCCCGTATCTGGGTTCACAATACTTCCGGTACAAATCTGCCGCTTTCTTCCCGGTGGTAAAAATCGCCCGAATATCCGCCTTTTGTAAAATCACATCCAGGTCGTTGGCCACAGGTTCGCGGATGCTGGCGTCCTCTGCCCCCTGTATGACACAGCTGGCCAGCACGTCCCAAATTGCCATGTGGTTGCGCGCCGCCAACACCTTTTTTTCTGCAATTGTCACCGGTTCCGGTTCCCCGAAAACCCGGGCGGCCACTTTCCAAAACCGGTTCCTTGGGTGCCCGTAATAAAAACCCTGTTCCCTGGATTTCGGGGAAGGGATCGTCCCCAGTACCAAAACCTTGGAACCTTTATCAAATAAAGGGGCGAATTCATGGACTACCTTTGCCGCTTCACCAGCCATCTGCACCTCCCAGCCGCCCGCCCCAAAAGCCCATGCCTTTGCTGGCGGGGCATGATACGCTTTGGGGCATATTCTATGCGTTTCCACTATTGAAATGTATATCCCAGTATAACATAGCTTTAACACATAGACAAGAACCCAAAAAAGCGTTATACTGGATTACAAGCTTTTTGGCCGCCGGCCCGGCCGCCAAAAGCGGCGCCTGACGTTGCAATACGCCATGGCTATGGCGGCCATGGCAGAGAAAGGATTTCAAAATTATGGATAACCACAAAGAAAAAGCAAAATCTTATTTCCTTCAAGGCTATAATTGTGCCCAGGCTGTCCTTCTGGCCTATCAGGAAGAGCTGGGGCTGGACCAAGAGACAGCCGCCCGCCTGGCTTGCTCTTTCGGCGGCGGCATGGGAAGGTTAAGGGAAGTGTGTGGCTGCTTCAGCGGCGTCCTTCTGGCTGCCGGCATGCTCTATGGCTACAGCGACCCCAAAGACCTGGCCGGGAAAAAGGCACAATATGAGCGGGTGCAGGCCCTGGCCAGGACTTTCCGGGAACATAACGGAAGCATTATCTGCCGGGAGCTTTTGGGGCTGGACCACAAGTCTGACCCCCCAACACCGGCCGGCCGCACTTCCGAATACTATAAAAAGCGGCCTTGTGCCGAACTTGCTGGCGACGCGGCGCAGATCCTGGAAGATTTTATCGCCGCCAACCCGCCCTGCCGGGAAAACGGGCACCGGACCGCCCCGCACCATCAACAGGAGGACCTGCCATGAACGGTTTATCTAAAGAAGAAAAAAAGTTGCGTTTACGGCCCATAGAAGAAAATTTTTCTTTCTTCGCCAAAATCAGCGTGCTGTTTGGGATGATATACCCTTTCTGCCTGTACCGCAACCCCTTTGGCGTCACTTATCCCCTGTTTGTCCTGTTTTCTTGCATATGCTTCCTGGCTGCCTGCCAGAAGTTGTCGGTTCCTATTAAAAAGGGCAGCTGGTTTTTATTAGCCGTAGCAATGCTTTTGGGGATTTCCACCTTCCTCACGGCAGACCCTTTTTTGCATTTTTTTAACAAACTGGCTTTAATCCTTTTGGGCGCCGTGCTGGCCCTGCACCAATTCTATAACGACAAAAGCTGGAACATCGGGAAATATTCCGTTGCCATTTTCCTCTACTTCTGGCACAGCCTAATTGCCCTTCCCTGGCCTTTGGTCCATGCCTTGCGCCATAGGAAAGAAGGGGGCGCCAGAAACTGGCAGCTGTTACTGCTGCCGGCTGCCGGCCTTATGGTTGCGTTCCCCGTATGCCTGCTGTTGATCCTTATTCTATGCCAGGCGGACGCTGTCTTTTCCTCCATGATGTGGTGGTTTTTAAAACATGCCTTTTCCCCCTTTGCCCTGGCTCATATTACGGTTATGCTGGTTTTCGGCATTTTTGCCCCCTATTGCCTGATCTGCAGCTGCTGCCTCCGCAAAATACCGGAAACCACGCCAAACCGGCAGGCCCTCCCCCCGGCCATGGCTGAAGCCTTTATCGGGGCCATTGGCTTTGTCTACCTGTTGTTTTGCGCAGTCCAGATCTTCTACTTGTTCCTTGGAAAAGGGAGCCTTCCGGAAGGGTATACCTATTCCTCTTACGCCCGCCGGGGATTTTTCCAATTGCTGCTGGTGGCCTTTTTCAACCTGGCCCTGGTGCTCTGCTGCCTGAAATACGTCCGCCCCCGCACATGCCTGCGGCTTCTTTTGACCCTGGTCACGGCCTGCACCTATGTGCTCATCGCTTCAGCGGCTTACCGGATGGCGCTTTACGTAAACGAATACCACCTTTCTTATCTGCGGATCCTGGTGCTTTGGTTTTTGGCCCTGCTTTTCGTACTGATGCTCGGCGTGGCCCGCATCATCTGGAAGCCGGAATTTCCGTTGTTTTGGTTTTTCGTTGCAACCGTTTCCGTCTTCTATGTAAGCCTGTCCCTGGCACGCCCCGACGCCATCATCGCCAGAAGCTATGTGGCCCGGCTGGATCCGGCTACCGCCACCGAAAGCCAATTCCGGTATCTGACGGAAGGCTTATGTGCCGATGCCGCCCCGGCCGTGGCCACCCTGGGGCTGGATTTGGAAGAACTGCGCCAACGCTCCGGCAACCACACCGGGAAAGGCTGGGCTTGGCGCATTTCCCGCCAACCCGGACGAAGCCGCTTAAACCCACGCGCCTACCCGGACGGGGTCCGTTCCTACAACTATTCCGTGGAAACGGCCCGCCGTTTATTTGGGCAATAGCCGCTGCCCCATGGCCATAAGGTATTTTTTATGAAATTTCTATTCTTTTTTGCACAAAAGACTACCGATTTTTTTCATTTTGTGGTACAATTTGAATATTAGCATACCGGCAGAACTTATCATCTTTTGCCGGATTATAAGCTACAAGCCAAATACCTTATAGCAGTTTGACGGAACGTCACACTGACGGCGCGGCAAGCCGCAGGTATTTGGCCCGCAGGCTTGGGGCAGGCCGAACCGGCTTTCCTTTATTGCCTGCAAGAGAATAAATCAGGGGGAGATTAAAATGGCAAAAGAAATGATTGCGATGCTTCTTGCCGGCGGACAGGGTTCCCGCCTTTACGCGCTGACCCAGAAGCTGGCAAAACCTGCAGTTCCTTTTGGCGGCAAATATCGGATTATCGATTTCCCGCTATCGAACTGCGTCAACTCCGGCATTGATACCGTAGGTATCCTTACCCAGTATCAGCCGTTGGTTCTGAACGAATACATTGGCAACGGGCAACCTTGGGATTTAGACCGGCTTCATGGCGGCGTCCATGTCCTCCCGCCTTACCAGCAGGCTTCCGGCTCCGACTGGTATAAAGGCACAGCCAATGCTATCTATCAGAACATTTCCTTTATTGAGCGCTACAACCCACAGTACGTGATCATCCTTTCCGGCGACCAGATCTGCAAACAGGACTACAGCGATTTCCTGCGTTTCCACAAGGAAAAAGGCGCGGAATTCAGCGTGGCCGTCATGGAAGTGCCCTGGGACGAGGCTTCCCGCTTCGGCCTGATGGTTGCCGACGAAAATGACAAGATCACTGAATTCCAGGAAAAGCCAAAGGAGCCCAAGTCCAACTTAGCTTCCATGGGCATTTACATTTTCAACTGGGACATCCTGAAGAAATACCTGATTGAAGACGAAGCCGACCCCAACTCGGAAAATGATTTCGGCAATAACATTATCCCCAACCTGTTAAGGGACGGCCGTAACATGTATGCCTATCATTTCAGCGGCTACTGGAAAGACGTGGGGACAATCTCCTCCCTTTGGGAAGCCAATATGGAAGTTTTGGATCCGGAGCACAGCGGCATTAACCTGTTTGATGAAAATTGGAAAATTTACAGCCGCAACAGCGGGATGACCGGGCACCGGATCAGCGGCGACGCCGTGGTGGAAAACTGTATGATTACCGACGGCTGCCGCATTTCCGGAACGGTTAAACATTCCATCTTGTTCGCAGGCGTTACCGTGGAAACAGGCGCCCAGGTCGAGGACGCCGTCATCATGGGCGGCACCACCATTAAAGCCGGCGCCGTAGTCAAACATTGCATCGTGGCAGAAAATGTGGTTATCGGCGAGAACGCCGAGGTTGGCGCCATGCCTACGGAAGGCGAAAAAGGCGTAGCCACCGTAGGTTCCGGCGTTTATGTGGGCGACAACGCGAAAATCGGCCCCAATGCCATGGTCAACAGTAACGTGAAAGGCGGTGAAGAACAATGGTAAATTCCAATGCAGATGCCCTGGGTATTATTTTCCCAAACACATATGACACCCTTGTGCCGGAACTGGTCAGCGAGCGTTTGATGGCGTCCATCCCGTTTGCCGGCCGTTACCGCATGGTAGACTTCATCCTGTCCAGCATGGTAAACAGCGGGATCGGCAATATTTCCCTGGTAGTCCGCAAGAACTACCACTCCTTGATGGACCACCTGGGTTCTGGCCGCGAATGGGACCTGACCCGTAAAAACGGCGGTTTGAATATTGTCCCGCCTTTCGCCCAGAAGAATATCAAAGTTTATACCGGCCGGGTGGAAGCCCTGGCCAGTGTGCTGACTTTCTTAAAGTCCCAAAAAGAAAAATATGTGGTCATGTCCGATACCAATATTGCCGTAAACTTTGATTTTAAAGCTTTCATGGACGCCCATATTTCCAGCGGCGCAGACGTGACCGTGGCCTATTCCCAAAGCGATGTCCCGGCCAGCGCGCGCAAGCGGGAAGATATCAATTCGGATATGTATTATACCCTTGATATCAAAGACGGGCGGGTGGTAAACCTGGATATTAATTCCAAGGCAGCCGGCCCCCAGAATTTCTCCATGAACATTTACATTATGGACCGGGAGCTTTTAATCAGCCAGATTAACACGGCGTACCTCCATGGCCATTCCTTCTTTGAGAGGGATATCCTGTCCCCGCAGCTTGACAAGCTGAATGTACAGGCTTACCGTTATGACGGCTACCTGGCACGGATTTGCGACTTAAAGAGCTATTTTGACGAAAACATGAAGCTTCTGGACGAGGAGAATTTGGATGCCCTGTTCTCAGGCGACTCCATCTACACCAAGATCCGTGACGACAACCCCACCCGTTACATCGGGGAAGCCAAAGTGAAAAACGTAGTATGTGCCGACGGCTGCGTCATCGAAGGCGAAGCGGAGAACTGTATCCTGTTCCGTGGCGTTAAAATCGGCAAAGGCGCCAAAGTGAAAAACTGTGTGCTTATGCAGGATACCGTAGTTGCGGAAGGCGCCAACCTGGAATACATTATTTCCGACAAAAACGTTACCTTTACTGCCGGAAAAGAACTAAAGGGCAGCGACAGCTTCCCTGTGTACGTCGCCAAACATCAGACCGTATAAAACCACAAACCCGGCAAAGGGCCATCTGCCCTTGCCGGGTTTACTTTATAAAAATAGGCCTAAGGAACAAAACACGCCCTGCCAAAACCCCGCTACGGCCAAAAAAGGGACTGCCGCAAAAGCGGCCCGCCCGGGAAGGGCACCCTGCAGGGCAGGGTGCTTTTACAAGGCAATTTCCTGTTGCAGGGCCAAAGAATATATGACCTTTTCCTTCACTGCCTTCCCTGTAATCCGGTTTAACGCCACGGCATAATAATCAATCTGCTTTTGGTAATGCTCTACCAGCGTCGACGCCTTCTGCACCTTGTCGGTTTTGTAATCCACCAGCACCAGCCCATCCCCTTCTTCCATGTAGGCGTCAAGGATACCCTGGACCACTACCAGCTCGTCGGAATCCCCGGCCCCTATCTCCCTGGCGGGAATCCCCAAAATAAACTGTTGTTCCTTATAAAGCCGGCCTTCCTTTTGGGCCTTGCGCATCCTTTGCCCCAGCCCGGAGCTAAGGAATGCCCAGATTTCCCCACATTGGACCAGTTCCATGCTCTCCCGGGAAAATTGCTTGTTTTCCACCAGGCCGTTAAGGCAGCTTTTAACGTCTTCCAGCCCTTCTACCTGGTCAAAAGGCAGCAATTCCAAAGCGCGGTGGTAGGCCGTGCCCCGGGTGGCCCCATAGCCAGAAGGCTTTGCCTTTACCTTTGAAGGGGCTTCCTCTGCCATGGCATCTTCTGCCGCCCTTTTCTCCAGCCACTGTTCCCATACAAAATTCAACGGGCCTTCCTGTTGGATGCTTTCGGAGGCGTCCACCATCTGCCCTTGTTTTTTCAATTCCGAGACGGAAATCTCCGTATACAGCTGGATGTCCGCTTGGTAGGGATATTCATATCCTAAACCCTGTTCCAGTTTTTGCCGGTAGCCTTTATCAAAAGCTTTGTCCGGATCCATCTCCAGCAGCCGTCCTTTGAAACCTGCACTCTGCATCTGGCGCACCAATTCCTCACCTACAAAATCCCACAGGGGAAGCTCTGCCATGGCCACCCTGGCCTTGCCGTCGCTTATGCCCATAAGGAGCCAATCCAGGTAAGAGTTGGCCGTGGATAGGATGGTAAAAGGAACCTGCCCATCCACCAGGGGCACATGGGCATATTTTTCCAATTTTGCCTCCAAATGCCGGTCTGTGCCGGTCATAATCAACTTTTCTTTCGCCCGGGTCATAGCCACGTACAGCACCCGCAGTTCCTCCCCCAGGTTTTCCAGGTCCATCTTCCTTTTCAGCACGTTTTTCTTTAAGGTGGTGGTTTTCACCCGATGTTCCAAATCCAGATAGTCCGTCCCGATCCCCAGCTCCGGGTCAATCAATACTTTCCCGTAAATATCCTGCCGGTTAAATTTCTTACCCGTCCCCGCCAAAAACACAATGGGGAATTCCAGCCCTTTGCTCTTATGGATGCTCATAATCCGGACCGTGTTGTCTTCTTCCCCCAATGTGGAGGCTTCCCCAAAATCTGTGTGGTATTTTTTCAGGTTTTCGATATACCGGATAAAATGGAATAGCCCTTTGTAGCTGGTCTGCCCGTAAGCTGCCGCTTTTTCCACCAGCATGTCCAGGTTCGCCTTCCGCGTTTCCCCCGCAGGCATAGCGGATACATAATTATAGTATCCGGTCGCTTCAAACACATGGTAAATCAGTTCATGGATGGGTAAATAAGCGCTTTCATCGCGAAGGCGTTTCAGCAAAACGGTAAATTCCCGCAGCTTTTGAACCCATCCCTCGTCCGGGCCGCCTTCCTGTCCGTTTGCCAGGCAATACCCTATGGCCCCATAGACCCCCCGGTCCTGCCCTTTATTTGCACAGCCCCGGTATCTTGCCATCATCAAGGCCAGTTCTTTGTCCGACATACCGACCATAGGGGATTTAAGCACGGCAGCCAGCGGAATATCCTGCATGGGGTTGTCTATGGCAGCCAACATACTCAAAACGGTTTCCACTTCCGCTGTATTAAAATATCCCGTCCGGGACTCGGCATAGGCCGGTATCCCTTCGTTCATCAGCACCGACAGCAAAGTTTCGGTCCACCCGGCCGTGCTGCGGAGCAGAACCGCCATGTCTTGGTACCTTGCCGTCCGGTACCCCCCGGCGCCCCCCAGCTTTTTATCCCATACCTGCAAACCGTTTTCCGGATCTGTCAGCTCCCGGATCCGCCCGGCAATTACTTTTGCCTCCAGTTCCTTTGCCGTATAATCGGCGGCTTCCTCTTCCATTTGGGCCAGAGCCCCCGCCCCTGTGTCAACCAATAACAGTTCCGGATACCCGATAGGGGCCCCTGCCTCGGCGAACCGGGCCCCGGGATGCAAGGCCGTCTCCTGTGTATATTGGATATTCCCCAAATTTTCCGTCATAATCCGGAAAAATATATCGTTGATCCCGGCCAGTACCTGCTCCCGGCTGCGGAAATTGCGGTGGAGCTCGATTTTCCTTCCGCCGCCTCCCCCCCCCTTTTCCTGGCTGCTTCCTTCCTCGCCCCTGCCTGCGCCGGCGCCTTCCTGAAAGGCTGCCTTTCCCCCGCTGCTTTCCTGCCGGTCTTGAGGCTCCCCATAAGGCTGGTATGTATGGTATTTCTCCAAAAACAGTTCCGGCCTGGCCAGGCGGAATTTGTATATGCTCTGCTTTACATCCCCTACCATAAACACGTTGGGATGGCCGAAACGTTCCCTGGACACAGCCCCCAGCAACGCTTCCTGTACCAGGTTGCTGTCTTGGTATTCATCTACCAAAACCTCCTCGAACTGCATGGCAACCTGGTCTGCTGCTTCCGTGTAGGAAAACCGGCCAAATCCCCCTCCGCCCTTATCCTCCCTGGCCCCTTTCTGGCCGGGGCTTTCCTCCGGCCTGGCCAAAACCGTTTTGTCCCCGCCTTCGCCCTGCCCAAAAGCGCCATCTTCTTCCTGCGCCTGGCCGGCCGGCCCTTCTTTGCCTGTTTCCGGAAAATGGATCAATACCTTAAGCGCTTCATGCTCCAGGTCGTTAAAGTCCACCAGGTTCCGCTCCCGTTTCTTTTCCTGGTAACGCCGGGAAAATTCTTCCGCCAAGTCAAGAAGCATTTGCACCGGCTCCCTGGTCCCGGCAAGGTCCCGGCACATTTCCCCCCATTCCCCGAAAGCATACAAATCCCTCATCTTAGCCACCGCTTTTTTAACCCGGTCCCGGCAATTGGTGATACAAGCTTTTTTCTCCCCGTCCACATCTTTGCTGCGGACCGAGGCCAGACGGGGCCATTTCACCGAAGACAGCAAAGAGGGCAACCGGGCAAAATCTTCCACCTGCTCAAGGGACTTTAGCATACGGATGTCCTCCTGCAGCATCGGCTCATAGGCACACAGGTATTCGTCTGCGCGGCATTCCTCCAGGGCCTCCCGGATTTGCCCCATCCATTCTCTGGCCTGCCGTTTTACGTCCGCCATCAAAAACTCCATCCACGGATAGGGCCCTTCCGGCCCCTCCCCGTCCCCCCCCCATTCTTCCCGGCATTGGGCAAACCACCAGGCAGGGTAAGGGTTGCTCTGGGAAAACGTATACACTTGCATAATGTAAGTTTCTATAGAGGCGTCGCTTTTCCCCTGGGAATAGGCTTCCACAAAACGCTCGAAAGGAGGCCCCCCGTTTTCATAACGGCCTTCCAAAAGTTCCTGCATAGCATCCGCCCTCAACAGCATCAGTTCGCCCTCGTCGCCAATCCGAAAGGCCGGATCCAAATCCAGCATATTGAAATGGCTTCGGATCAAATTTACGCAAAAACTGTCGATGGTCGTAATCTGGGCGTGGTGAACCAGGGCGGCCTGGGCTTGAAGGTGTTCGTCCTCCGGCGCTTCTTCCAGTTTTTGTTCTATGGCTGCGCCGATCCGTTCCCGCATCTCCGCCGCTGCCGCGTTGGTAAAGGTCATAACCAGCAATTTATCAATATCCAACGGGTGTTTCTCGTCTGTCACCATCCGGATGATCCGTTCCACCAAAACCGCCGTCTTCCCGCTGCCTGCCGCCGCGCTGACCAGCAGATTGCTCCCCCGGCTTTCGATGACTTGCTTTTGTTCTTCGGTCCAATTTACTGACATAGCTCCTCCCAGATTTCCTCCGCCTTTTTCCCTTTTAATTTCCGGTACTCAAAACCGGATACCTTCTTGTCAAACCCGCACACCGCATGGTAAGGGCAATAGTCGCAAGCCGTCTTCTGCCCGCTCTTATAAGGGTTTACCCCCGCCTCCCCCCGCAAAATATCCTGCCCGGCTTCCTTCACCTTCTTGCGCACATACTGGCGCAGCCCTTCAAACCGTTCCTGGTTGGCCACGGACGAACGGCCCTCTTGTACCTGGCCGTCTTTTAATACCACCGGAATAATATCCGACTGCTTTTCTATGGACGAATCCATATGGCGGATGGCTTTCAGCTCGCTGTTGACCAGCCCGTCCATCCGCAGCTTCTTAAGGATCTCCCGGTCAACTGCCTGCTGTCCGGTCCCCCCCTCTTCCTTCACCCCTTCCTTGTCTGCCAAAGGGTCGTCAATATGGTAATACAGGATCCCGGCCGGAACTACTTCCTTGTCCGGAAAGTTCCGCTTTGCCATCTCCAGCATGGCATCCATATAAACTACCAGCTGCAGCTGGAGCCCATAGTAAATCGCCACCAAATCAAAAGATGTGCTGCCTGACTTATAGTCAATAATCTTTACATATACCTGCTGCCCGTCCTGGCATAAATCCAGCCGGTCAATGCGCCCCCTTAGATGCAGCTGTTCGTCTTCCGATAGGGAAACCTTCATCGCCTCCAAATCGTCGGCGGCCGAAAACGACACTTCAAACCCCACAGGGACAAAATCCCCTTTCCGGATCTGCTGCTGCAGCGCCCATATGGTACGCTGGGTAATCTGTTCCACCCGGCGGGCCAAATAAGCATTCCGTGAAGAACTCCCCAGGATGGTGTTGCCATATTCCCCGGTTACTTGTTCCACGCATCCATGCACCAGCTTTTCGCGCTCGTCGTCGGTAATGGTCCGCCAATCTTTCCCTTCCTGCTGGACTTGGCGGAAACACCGGTCAATGGAATCGTGGAACAGGTTCCCTATATCGGCGGCGGCCAGCTCGTACTTTTGCCTTTCCATCAGCTCCAGCCCGTATTTCAGGAAATGTCCATAGGCGCAGGCCGCAAACTGCTCCAGCCGGGTCACGCTTCCGCTAAGGATATTGCCATAGAGGGCCCGCGCCACCGCATGGCCGACCCCTTGCTGTTCATAAACATAAAAGGCAGCCTCCGCCAAGCGCATGGCTTCTTCCCGATGCAGGGGGGATCCGTAAAACCAGCGGTACAGCTCCATAAACTGCCGCAGGGGAGGGCCGTCCAGCCCCCCGTCCCGATACTGGCGCAGGCCGCCGATCAGCTGCCTCCTCCCCTCCTCTAACGAGTAGACCTCCTTTGCCCCCTCCGGCTCCTCCTGGCATTTCAGCCGGGGGAACATCCTTTTTATCTCCCCGATAAGGTAGGATGCCCTTCGGCTTTTCCCGTCCGCCCCCAGGGCGGCATAAGATAACGCCAGGCAATCCGACGGTTTGGTCATCATCAGGTACAGGTAAAACCTTTGCTGAAAACTGTCTTCCCTGGCCGACGGGGCCAATTCCAGGTCATGGGCGCTGAAAAACTCCCTCTCCTGGTCGGATAACAAACTCCCCCCCCCTTTCCTCATCGGTACAATCCCGTCGTTTACCCCTACAAAGAACAGGGCACGGATATGGGCCAGCCTTGTCCGGGTAATATCCCCCACTACCACCCGGTCTACGGTGGCGGGGATGGCCCCCACGGAGATTTCCCCAAAGCCGGCGTCTAAAATCTCCATAAATTCTTTCCGGCCCACCTGCTCTTCCCCCAGCAAGTCTGCCAGCCGGTCCAGCAAGTCTTCCACCAGCTCATATACCTGCCCGTATTCCTTGGCCAGCCGGTACTCTTTCCTCCTGGTAAAGTATTCCTGGTAAGCCTGAAGCTTCTCTGAAATCTGGCAGGCCTCCAAAAGCCCTTTCACCGCCTTCACCCGGCCGGCTATGGTAATATGCTCTTGCCCAAACGCCTCCCGCAAGGCAAACAAAGGCTTTAAAGCCTCGTCCCGAAATGCATTTAACTCCGGCAAATTATAACCGGCCAAAGCGCGGCAAGCCCGTTCCCAAGGCCCCTTCCACTTTTTATGCCCCCGGATCCCCATGGCCAGCACATAATTTTCCATCCGGTCTATCATTTCCCGGTTGGCAACTACCAGGCCGGTCCTTAAGAAGCGGAACACGCTTTCATAAGAAAAGTCTTTTTGCACTGCCTCCAACGCCCCGCGGATGAGCTCCACCATAGGGTTGTCCAAAACATCCTTTTTGTCGTCCATAAAAAAGGGGATCCCGTTTTTCTCCAGCTGGCGGGCAACCTCATTGCCATACCCGGCCAAATCCCCCGTAATAATGGCCATATCCCGGTACCGCATCCCCCGTTGGCGGACCATGCCCTGGATCCGGTGGGCCACATGGGCAATCTCCCTGGAAGGGTTGGCCGCCTGGTACAGCTCTACGCCGCCTGCCATTTCCCCCTCGTAGGCATTTTTTCCATAACGGAATAAATTTTGCTCCAAAAATGCCAGCTCCGGGTTCCCGGCAAAACGCGGCGGTATCCCCCCCTTTATTTTCCCGCTTTCCGGCAGCCAGCGGTCCGGCAGCTTTTTCACTTGATTTTCCTCTGCCAGTTTTGTCAGGCGGCGCACCATCTGGCTGCTCATATGGAACAGGCTCTGCATCCCCAGCTTCCGGTAAAGGGGCGCCCATGGGTCTGCCGTCACCGTCACCACCACTTGTTTGGCATAAATCAGGAACATCTGCACCAGCCGGTATTGCACCGGCATAAACCCGGCATA
Source organism: uncultured Lachnospiraceae bacterium (assembly GCA_910584845.1). Taxonomy (GTDB): domain Bacteria; phylum Bacillota; class Clostridia; order Lachnospirales; family Lachnospiraceae; genus Brotaphodocola. The sequence continues at coordinate 20,371 of CAJUDH010000019.1, read as the reverse complement.
GCCGTCCAAAGCCACAATGCTGTTCTTTACCAGCCCTGACCGGGGCAGCACCCGGCACAGCACATCCAGCACCTCTTCCGTGGTAATGTAATGCCCGGCAATATAATCCTCAAACCCCTGGAAAACCACGGCAAAGTCCCTTAGCTTTTGGCCGAACAGCGGGGTCCTGGCCTGCGGCGCCATTTCCTGCAAAATCTGCGGGGTTATGCCGTACTGGTAAAATTCTGACAAAGTCGTCTTTAACTGGTTCACAAAGCCGGCCTGCCCCAGATGGCCTTGGAACAAGACCAGGTCCCGCCGATGGTTTGCCGCCACCTTCCGCAGCACCATAGACTTGCCCATATCATCCAAAACCTGCAGGTTCTCCACTGCCAGTTCCTCAAACACCCGGAAAGCCAGGCGCTGAAAACTGACTACATCAATATTCATTGTCCCATGGTTTGGATGGCGGGTTATGATGTCTTTTTGCGCCTGCATGGTAAACTGCTCCGGCACAATAATAAAATAGGTCCGGTCCGGGCGCTTCATGGACGCCTGGATCACCTGGTCGTATAGATAAGTGGTCTTTCCCGAACCAGACGCGCCTAAAATTAATTGCAGTGACATAATTTTTGTGCCCTCCTATGGCATTGCCATTTGTTTTTACAAGCCAAACACCAAGGTTTTGGCGTTTATGGAAAACGGCATCCGGGATTTCCTGCCTGGCATACCGAGCGTTTCCAATATCATAGCATAAATTTTTCTTCCTGAGAATAGATTATAGCAAACATCCCCGGAGGGCTCCCATGAGTTCCAAAACAAAAATAGTCGTCCTGCGAATGAAAGAAATCATATACACCGCCATTTTTATCGGCCTTGGCATCTTGCTGGTGATGCTGCTGTTTATTATGTTCCGGCCAAAAAAAGATGCGCCAGTGGCTTCAGACCAGGTCCTTTATGTCCCCGGCCTCTATTCTTCCTCCCTTGTCCTGGGCTCCCAGGAAGTCAATGTGGAGGTGGCGGTAGACGCCAACCGGATTACTTCCATTTCAATGGTGCCCTTAAGCGACTCTGTGGCCACCATGTATCCCCTGGTACAGCCATCCTTGCAAAACCTGACAAAGCAGATTTGCGACACCCAGTCAACCGAGGGGTTGACGTATTCCGAAGATACCCGTTATACTTCCCAGGCGCTGATCCAGGCCATTGACCGGGCGTTGCAAAAGGCAACGGCTAAATAGCCGTGCAGCAGGAAAATATAAGGAAACGGGCGGCAAAGGGCTTTCATGCCCTTAACCACCCGTTTCCTTTAAATCCTGTCATAATGTTGCCCGGAAATCACCATGGATTAGGAATCTTTCTTATCATTGGCCGGAACCCAGCCTTGGGTATCTGCCCCTTTTTCGTTCGGCCCCTGGGCCGGCTGTGCTTCTTTTGGCTGGCCGGCTGGCTGGCCTTCCTCCTGCTCCTTTTTTGGGGCCTCCACGCCTTCTTCTTTTTCCTCTGCCCCGGCTGTTTGTGCCCTTGTTTTTGCTTCCTCTTCCTTCTTTTCTTCTTTTCCGCCTTTTTCCGTGGCTTCTGGCGCTATTCCTTCCTCTTTTACCGCTTCTGCCCCGAAACCATTCCCTATTTCTTCTTTTTTGCCCTTTTCCTCTTCCGGGATGCCTTTGCATTTGCGGAAAATTTCCATAAATTCTTTTCCGGTGATGGTTTCTTTTTCAATGAGGAACTCGGCGATCTTGTCCATAACGTCCCGGTTTTCCTTCAAAAGCCGTTTGGCTTCCTCGTAAGATTCCTTCAGGATCCGCATCACCTCATTGTCCACTTCCGCCGCCGTGGCGTCGCCGCAATTCATGACCATACGCCCGGTAAGGTATTGGTCCTGCTGGGTAGCAAGGCCAATCAGTCCGAATTTTTCCGACATGCCGTATTGGGTTACCATGGCCCGGGCCAGCTTGGTCGCCTTCTCAATATCGTTGGCCGCCCCTGTGGTCACGGAATGGAAAACGATCTCTTCTGCCGCGCGGCCGGCCAGGCACCCGATAAGCATCGTTTGAAGTTCCTTTTGGGTATTTAAGTATTTTTCCTCCTCCGGCACATGCATCACATAGCCCAGGGCACCCATGGTACGGGGCACAATGGTAATCTTTTGTACGGGTTCCGCGTCTTTTTGCAAAGCGCTGACCAGGGCATGGCCCACCTCATGGTAAGAAACGATCCGGCGCTCTTCCTTGCTGAGCACCCGGTCTTTTTTCTCTTTGCCCACCAGCACCACTTCCACCGCCTCGAATAAATCTTTCTGGCATACGGCGTTGCGTTTATTTTTCACCGCCAGGATGGCCGCCTCATTGATCATATTGGCCAAATCGGAGCCCACCGCGCCGGAAGTGGCCAGGGCAATGGCATCCAGGTCCACGGTGTCGTCCAGGGAAACATCTTTGGCGTGGACTTTTAGTATCTCCACCCTCCCCTTTAAATCTGGTTTGTCTACGATGATCCGCCGGTCGAAACGGCCGGGGCGCAGCAGCGCCGGATCCAGGATCTCCGGGCGGTTGGTGGCCGCCAGGATCAAAAGCCCCTTAGAAGGGTCTACGCCGTCCATCTCGGAAAGCAGCTGGTTTAGCGTCTGCTGCTGCTCCGACTCCCCGCCGCCGCCGTAATTGCTGCGGCTGCGCCCAATGGAATCCACTTCGTCAATAAAGATAATACAAGGCGATGTCTGCTGGGCCTGCTTGAACAAATCCCTCACACGGGAAGCGCCTACCCCTACATACATTTCCATAAAATCCGAACCGGACAAGAAATAGAACGGCACTTTCGCTTCCCCTGCCACCGCCCGGGCAAGCAAAGTCTTGCCTGTCCCGGGAGGCCCCACCAGTAACGCGCCTTTGGGGAGTTTTGCGCCGATATGGGTATATTTACCGGGATTTTGCAAAAAATCCACCAGTTCCACCAGGGATTCCTTTGCCTCGTCCTCGCCCGCCACATCGGAAAACGTAACCCCCGTGTCTTTCTGCATATACATTTTGGCCGTACTCTTGCCTACCCCCATGATTCCGCCCCCTACCCGCTTCATCATGAAATTCATGAAAATCACAATGATCAGGAAAGGGATGACAAAACTCAAAATGCTCTCCAGCAGCATACTGCTGTCCTGGGGCTCCTGCTCAATCTTCACGCCGTGTTCCAGCAGCCGGTCGGAAAACTCCCAGTCTGACCCCAGCCGGATCACGTAATACTGCTTGGCCGGATTTTTGTCGTTGGCGTCCTCTTTGTAAGTAATATCAATCGTGGAATTTTTTACCAGGATCGAATCCACTTTTCCCTGGTTGACTTCCTCTACAAACTGGTCGTAGCGGATCTCCTCCCGCCCCTCGCTGACCATGATGTTGCGCATCATGTATACGGCGACCAACGTGATGATGGCAGCCACCAGCATGACCATAAATTGGCTCTGGGGCCCCTGGTTTTTATGATTGCCGCCGTTTTCCGGCGGCCGGTGGTTATTGTTTTCCATGTCCCCTGCTTTCTTTTACTCCTTCCATTTTTTCCTCCATTCTGTGCATGTTCCGCAGCAAAAACCGGTATGGGTAAAATATCCCCTTTCACCCTCCCCTCATTCCGCGCGTACCCCATTCACCTGGCAACCAAACTTTTGGTTCGGAAACCTTTATCCATTATACTGGCTATGCCGCCAGAAATCAAGAAAAGCCGGTAGAAAATTGAGCGAAAATAAAAAAGTCCTGGATTTCTTCCTTCCCTGGTTGTATAATATACAAGTTATTTTGTAGCTATTCTCATCTCCATATAAAAAGGAGGATTCTTTATGTCTGTAAAATACGTCTTTGTCACCGGCGGCGTAGTCTCCGGCCTGGGAAAAGGCATTACCGCAGCTTCCCTGGGCCGCCTGCTCAAAGCCCGGGGATATAAAGTCACCATGCAAAAATTCGACCCCTACATCAATATCGACCCCGGCACCATGAACCCGGTCCAGCACGGCGAGGTGTTCGTCACCGACGACGGGGCGGAAACCGATTTGGATTTGGGGCATTATGAACGTTTTATTGATGAGAACCTGACAAAAAATTCTAACGTAACCACCGGAAAAGTATATTGGAGCGTGCTGCACAAAGAACGGAGGGGGGATTTTGGCGGGGGCACCGTCCAGGTGATCCCCCATATTACCAACGAAATCAAAAGCCGTTTCCACCGCAATTATACCACAGAAGACACCGAGATCGCTATTATCGAGGTGGGCGGCACCGTAGGCGACATTGAAAGCCAGCCATTTTTAGAAGCCATACGCCAGTTCCAGCATGAAGTTGGCCATGCCAACGCCATCCTGATCCATGTAACCTTGATCCCTTACCTGAAAGCATCCGGTGAGCTGAAGACGAAACCCACCCAGGCCAGCGTAAAAGACCTGCAAGGCATGGGGATCTGGCCGGACATTATCGTTTGCCGCAGCGAACATCCGCTGGACAACGGGATCCGCAGTAAAATTGCCCTGTTTTGTAACGTCCCCAAAGAACATGTGTTACAGAACCTGGATGTGGACGTCCTCTATGAGGCCCCTTTGGCCATGGAAAACGAGCATTTAGCCCAGGTGGCATGCCAATGCCTGCATTTACCTTGCCCCCAGCCAGACCTAAACGATTGGCGCGCCATGATCGACAACTGGAAGCACCCCCAGCATCAAGTCACCATTGCCCTGGCAGGCAAATACACCCAGCTTCATGACGCTTACATTTCCGTAGTGGAAGCTTTAAAGCACGCCGGGGTGGCCCACCGGGCCAACGTCCACATCAAATGGGTCGATTCGGAAACCGTCTCTTTGGAAAATATGGAAGAAACCTTCCGTGATGTACAGGGCATCCTGGTGCCCGGCGGTTTTGGCGACCGGGGCATCGACGGCATGATCCATTCCATCCGATATGCCAGGGAACACCAAGTCCCGTTCTTGGGCCTTTGCCTGGGCATGCAGCTTTCTATTGTGGAATTTGCCCGAAACGTAATCGGCTTTGAGGATGCCCACAGCGTTGAACTGGACCCTTCCACCACCCATCCGGTGATCCACCTGATGCCTGACCAGGACAATGTGGAAGAGATTGGCGGCACCTTAAGGCTAGGTTCCTACCCCTGCAAACTGGATCCCTCTTCCAAAGCTTACCAGCTATACGGCCAGGAAACGGTCTACGAGCGCCACCGCCACCGGTACGAAGTCAACAATGACTTCCGCGCCGCCCTAACCGGCCATGGCATGGCCCTGTCCGGCAAATCCCCTGACGGGCGGATCATTGAGATGGTGGAGCTTCCCGGCCACCCGTGGTTTATCGCCACCCAGGCCCACCCGGAATTAAAATCCCGCCCCAACCGCCCCCACCCCTTATTTCAAGGGTTCATCCAGGCGGCTTTAAAACAAATATAAAAATTCCACAGGCGGCCACCGGACGAACCGGCGGCCGCCTTCCACAAATCCCCATACATAAAATCCCCTGATTAATCTAAACTATTCCAACAAGGGCCCCGTTTTGTGGGCCTTGTGCCGTCAGCCACTTTCCTCCAGGCAAAGTGCCCGCGGCTTTCTTCAATAAAAATCATGGGAAAGGAACAGCAAAAATGAATCCACTTGAAAATTTAACCAATCAACCGCCGGAAATAACCGATCCAAAACCTACCGTACCCCAAAACGACCCCTATGGCCATGATGACACGGACTCTTTGGACATCAGGGCCTGTTCTGCCACCGATTGCACTGGCCTCATCCCGTCGCTCCCCACATCAGATGCCGAATTAGAATCCTATGCGGAAATATACCATTACCCTGCAGATATTTTCCATGATTAATATTTGCCCCTTCGACATGGGGCTGCCCATTGCCATGCAGGTCAATATTTATCCTTGCGCAGCAGTTTCTTCAAATAGGCAAAGGTAGCCTTTTCCCCCTTGTCCCGCAGCATTTTCAATATTTTTTCCAGCAGCCTCTTGGTATCGGGGTGCATAGCCCCTTCCAGGTAAGGCTGCTCCCTCTCATAATATTCCCAGGCAGACCCGTCCGTATATCCTTTCCCCCGGTAAACCTTACAGGCAGCGATCCGGTCCATAACCATCTCCACTACATAGGGGACAGGCATTTTACAGCCCACCATGCCCCCGCTTGCTTTGGAAAAATCCATCCAGTACTCAAAATGATGCCGGTTCCTCCCTTTATGGTGCAGCCAGGCGCCAGAATACCCCATCTGTTCCCGTTCTACCGCATTGGGGCTGCGGTCCCCTTGATAATAGCGGATGCCCGTAATAAATTCGGACGGGGTGTACTTAGACAGGTCATGGAGCAGCCCCTGCCGATATAGCCCTACTTTAAAACAATTCTCCATTACCAGGCATTTATGTTTCGTAATTGTCGCCAAATGATGCCAAATATTTTGCCATTTCATAAGTTTTACCCCTTAATTTCAGATGGGCAGGTTTGAAGCCTTGCAAATATTTTATGGAGCTATTGCATAACCATACATTTGCACCACCCTACCGGCAGCCTTCCCATAAAAGGGCCGAAATGCAATGCCAATAGGGCTACAGGATCCACGAAGCAGTTCCTGTAATAAGGGATATTTCAGAGGACTTGCCCTATCACAAGAAGTTACCCAACCGAATAGTAATATTTTTCTAATTAAAGATTGAGTGTCGAAAATTAATCGAAATTGTTTGACAGCCCTGTTTTTCTATGCTATCCTTAAAATAGTTACAAGTTTCTCACAGACATACTTATTTTTGGAGGTAGGATCATGAGTAAAGGTACAGTAAAGTGGTTCAACAATCAGAAGGGCTACGGCTTTATCTGCGACGAGCAGGGGAACGATGTATTTGTCCACTACTCAGGCCTAGATATGGAAGGCTACAAGACCCTTGAAGAAGGCGCGAAGGTAGAGTTCGAAGTGACGGAAGGAGCCAAAGGTCCACAAGCCATTCACGTAACCACACTGTAAATCACGTATTATGAATCCGTTTTCCGCCATCCGGGCGGACAGGTCATATAACGATGGTAAAAGCTGCTGCCTGCAGGATGCATGGCAGCAGTTTTTTATTTACTGTAAAAGCCTTGCCCCGCAGCCGCAAAAAGGGCAAGCCCGCCTGCACCGGGCCTGGGCGCCGGGCAGCCTAACCGGTATGGGCAAGGTGGGCTAAAGGCCGGTTTGCCCATACCGGCGGGGGCGCCATTGGCGCAATACACCCTCTTACACAGGGCGGGCGGTGCATCCTCAAAAGCCGCCATAGGCGCTTCCGGCAGAGGGGTAGGTTACTGCAATTCCCTCAGCAGGGAACGGCCTATCGTCTCCTCCGGCATAGCCACACCAAACAGGTCCGCCACTGTGGCCCCTATCACGGCAAAAGTATCTGCCGGTGCCAACTCCCCACTTCTTTTCAGCCCTTTTCCGTAAATCAACAGCGGCACCTGCTCCCTGGTATGGTCTGTCCCGGTGTAGGTGGGGTCGTTCCCGTGGTCCGCCGTAATCATCAGCAGGTCCTCCTGGCCCAGGATGTTCAAAAGTTCGCCCAGCTTTTCGTCAAACCGCTCCAGTTCCCGGGCATAGCCAACCGGATCCCTCCTGTGGCCCCACAGTGCGTCAAAATCCACCAGGTTCACAAAACATAATCCGTGAAACTCCTCCCCGGCCATTTTTACCGCCTGTTCCATGCCATGGACCGAACTTTTGGATTTGAATGCCCGGGTAATGCCGCAGCCTGCAAAAATATCGTTGATTTTTCCGATGGAAACTACATCCATCCCGGCTTCCTTCAAAGCGTCCAGCACCGTCTTGCCAAAAGGGGGGAGGGCATAATCATGCCGGTTGCTGGTCCGTTTAAACTCCCCTTTTTTCCTCCCCACATACGGCCGGGCAATCACCCGCCCTACTTTCCACTCATCCCTCATGGTCAATTGCCGGGCAATCTCACAGCAACGGTACAGTTCTTTCAAATCAAACGTATCTTCATTTCCGCAAATCTGCAAAACGGAATCTGCCGACGTATATACGATCATATGTCCGGTAGCCAGCTCTTCTTCCGCCAATTCCTCCAAAATCTCCGTGCCGCTGGCACTTTTGTTGCCGATCACCTTATGGCCGGTCTGTTTTTCCAGCTCTTCAACCAGTTCCGGCGGGAACCCGGTTTCCGTAAACGTGATAAATGGCTTTTCTGTCTTCAGGCCCATCATCTCCCAATGGCCGGTCATGGTATCTTTCCCACAGCTTTTCTCATTAAGCCTTAAATAGTAGGCCAGGGGGTTTTCTGCCGGTTCCACCTGTTTCATGGGATGTAAATTGGCCAGCCCCAGCTTTTGAAGGTTGGGTATCCGAAATTCCCCTACCGTGTCAGAAATATGGCCCAGCGTGTCTGCCCCCCCGTCGCCGTAGTCTGCCGCGTCCGCCGCGCCGCCAACCCCAAGGGAATCAATCACTACTACAAATACCCTCTTGATTCTATTTTCCATTTTTTCCACCTTGCCTTCCCGTCCTGCCACGGCGCCCCTGATTTTATTTCAGGTTTTCAGGCCCGAATCCCATGGGAAGCAAATCCTTCAGCAAATATTCCTGCCAATGCTCTTCATCCACCGCCAGGACCACCCGGAAAATTTCCGGGTCGCAAAACTCCCTCATTACCTGCCGGCACACGCCGCACGGGGCCGTGTATCCGGTCAAGGCGCCGCCTTTGCCGCCCACAATACAGATGGCGGAAAAATGGCGCTCCCCCTCGCTGACCGCCTTGAAGAAAGCAGTCCGCTCTGCGCAGTTGCTAGGGGAATAGGCGGCATTTTCGATATTGCAGCCTAAATATATTTTCCCTTCCCTTGTCAGCAGGGCCGCCCCTACTTGAAAACCGGAATAAGGGGCATACGCCCGGCCCATAGCTTCTATCGCCTGGCCGGCCAGCTTTTGCGCCATAGCACGGTCCATAGCCTCCATATCCTTCCCCTTCCCTTAAAACCTTACGCCATTTGGCTTTTTTCTTCTTTTACCAGCTTTATGACCCGGCTGCTCCCTAAACGGTCCGCCCCCAAAGCCAAAAACTTTTCCGCGTCTTCCATTGAGTTGATCCCGCCTGCTGCTTTGATTTTTACCTGGCCACCCACATGCTTGGCAAAGAGCTCAATATCCTCAAAAGTGGCCCCTCCTTTGGAAAAGCCGGTGGACGTCTTGATATAGTCGGCCCCTGCGTCTGTCACAACCCAGCACATAGCGATCTTTTCTTCCTCGGTCAGCAGGCAGGTTTCTATGATTACTTTCAGGATTTTCTCCCCGCATATCTTTTTCAACTGGCGGACCTCCTGTTCCACCAAGTCTATAAGGCCGTCTTTTAGCCATCCTAAATTAATAACCATATCAATCTCGTCGGCGCCGTCAGCCAATGCCCGTTCCGTTTCAAAAGCTTTTACCGCCGTATCCTGGTAGCCGTTGGGGAAGCCCACTACGGTACATATGGCCATCCTCCCCCCCACGTATTCCTTTGCCCGCTTCACATAAGAAGGCGGGATGCACACCGAGGCCGTGCCAAAGGCCATAGCCTCGTCACATAGGTCCTGAATGGATTTCCAACCCGCAGCCGGCGCCAGCTGGGTATGGTCCACATGGCTTAATAACTTTTTCCGTTCCATAATTTCCTCCTTTTCCCTTTTACATCCTCTGGCTTTTTCAAGCCTTCCAAATGTTCCTTAACCTCTTTTTACCCTTTTTATCTTTTTATAGCCTTTTTGTCCTTTTTCAGCCTTTTTTGTCTTGGCGGATCAGTATGCGCACGGCTTCCACTGCCGTTTGGACCGCCGCATCCGTGTCATGGACAACGGGATTGGAAAGCCCCGCCTTGGCCCTCTCCTGGTTTGCCATAACCAGCAGCACGGACCCGGCCCGTACCTTCAGGTAACTGGCTACCACAAACAAGGCGGCCGATTCCATTTCTGACGCCTTACATCCCAGCTTCACCCAGGCATTCCATTTTTCCGACAGCTCCCAGGCCACCGGCTTCACCTCCGGGGAATGCTGGCCGTAAAAGGAATCCTTGCACTGTACAACCCCCACATGGAAAACCTTCCCCAAGTTCCTGGCCGCCTGCGCTAGCGCCGCCGTCACCTGGAAATCCGGGACGGCCGGAAATTCAATGGGGGCATATTCCCGGCTGGTGCCTTCCATACGGACAGCGCCGTTGGCCACCACCAGGTCCCCGCTGTTCACATTCAAATCCATACCGCCGCTGGTGCCCACCCGGAGGAACGTATCCGCCCCGCAGCAGGCCAGTTCTTCCATGGCAATGGCAGCCGACGGCCCCCCGATGCCCGTAGAAGTAACGCTTACTTTCACCCCGTCCAGAGTTCCGGTATAAGTGACAAACTCCCGGCTGTCCGCCACCAGGCAGGCATTGTCAAAATACCGGGCAATGTGTTTGCACCGTTTCGGGTCGCCCGGCAAAATCACATACCGCCCCACGTCGCCTTTCCCGGCCTGGATGTGGTATAGCTTCCCCTCCTTTTCCGAATAGTCGATCATCCCTTTGCCTCCTTCTTTATACTTGCAAGCCCTCAGCCGGTCCCCGCCCGCAGCAGCAGCCCCCTTAGTTCCTCCACCGTAAAAGCGTAGTTTTGGTTGCAGAAATGGCAGTTGACCTGGATGGTCTCCCCGTCGTCCACCATACTTTGCAGCTCCTGCCTCCCCACGCTGGCCAGGGCTTTCTCAATCCTTTCCCGGGAACAGTTGCAGTAAAACTCCACCGGCATCCGGCTTTGGACTTCCAATCCCCAATCACCCAAAACCGATTCCAGGATCATCTCCGGAACCTTCCCATCGTCCAGCAGGCGGGAAACGGAACGGACCTCTTTTAGCTTTTGTTCCAATCCCGAAACTACTTCTTCCGAGGCCTGGGGCATCATCTGGAGGATAAACCCGCCTGCCTGGCGGACCGTGTTTTCCCGGTTCATCAACACCCCCAGGGCCACGCTGGAAGGCGTCTGCTCGGAAGTGGCAAAATAATAAGTCAAATCCTCCGCCACCTCGCCGGATACCAAAATAGTCTGGCCCACATAGGGCTCCTTCATGCCCAGGTCTTTTATGACGCTTAACACCCCTACGCCCAATGCGCCGCCCACGTCCAATTTCCCCTTCGCATTGGGCGGCAGCATGACCTGCGGATGGAAGGCATACCCTTTCACCCTCCCCTGGGAATCCGCCGTCACCATCATCCCTTTGATGGGGCCGTCCCCTTCTATTTTAATCGTAAGCAGATCCTTCTCGCCCTTCATCATGGCCCCCATCATGGCGCCGCCCGTAAGCAGCCGCCCCAGGGCCGCCGTGGCCACCGGGCTGGTATTGTGGGCCTTGCGGGCCTGTTCCACCGTGTTTCTGGTGGTAGCGGCAAAAGCCCTGACCTGGCCCCCCGCCGCCGTAGCCCTGACTAAATAATCCGTTCCCTCTTCTTGGAATCTCATAAAGCTTTCCCTCTTTCCCTGGCAATAAAATATACCCGTTCGCTGTCCGGCTTGGGGGCTTCCCTGTTGCACCCCCCATAAACAGCCACAAACTCCATACCGGCTTCCCCAATGGCTTTTTTCACGGTTTCCAGCCCGTAGGCCCTCTGGAAATGGGTCTCTTCAAATTTCCGGTAGCGCCCGTCGGGTTCCCGGACAAAAACCGTCAAATCATATTGGTTGACCTGCTGCGCTTCATCGTAATAGTTCTCCCAGATAAAGCTCCCTTCTTCCCGGTTTTCCGCAATGGTCTGTTCCCCTAAAATTTCCCGGTATTTATAAGGCGTATTCAGGTCAAAAACAAATACGCCGCCGGGGTCCAGGTAATTGTTGGCCAGCTTTAGCACCTGCACCAGGTCCTCGTATTCCATGATATAATTCAAGGAATCGCAGGCACAGACAATGGCCCTTACCGTACCATACAGTTCAAATTCCCGCATGTCCTGGCGGATATATAATATCCCGTCCCCGGCGCCTTTTCCTCCCTCTTCCCGGCTGCTTCCCCCCCTGGCGGCTTCCAGCATTTCCTCTGAGATGTCAATGCCGATCATATCATAGCCCCGGGACGCCAGCATCCGGGTCAATGTGCCTGTGCCGCACCCCAAATCCAGCACCAGCCCGTCCTCTATGCCATATTCCCGCAAAATGCCGGCCAAATATCCGCACCATTCTGCATAGGGGACATTATCCATAAATAAGTCATATACTTGGGCAAAGCCCGTGTATGCGTCCATGCCTCCCCCTCCCCCGCAACCCTGCTGTTTTACGCCGCAAAACATATCCTGATACAGAAAAGCAGGCACACCATTCCGATCCGTCCGGTTGTCCCTGCTTTCTGCCACGCCTCACGGCGCCCTCAAAACTTTCCTGAATCCATTAAGAAGCATTCCTGCCACAGCATTTTTTATATTTCTTCCCGCTCCCGCAAGGGCACGGGTCGTTGGGGAAAACCTTCTTGTCCTTGCGGACCGTGCCGGAAACTTTCTGTTGCTTGTACAGCTCCTTGCGCCTTTCTTCGCTTAGGATATCCTCCCACTGGGGCAGGTTGTACAGCCACTCTGCCTTAGCCGCCACCATGTTGTAATAGAGCTTCTCCGGGTCAATCTCAATCTTGACCTGGGTATCCTCCTCCATGGTATCAATGGGGTTCTCATATCCCTTCAGGCTTTCGTTGATCCCGTCCAGGAAACCAGTCATAATCAAAAGTTCCGTCTCATATTTTTCAGCCAGCTCCCGCACCGTGCCGGTGACCGTTTCCGTGGGGTTGGACAAAATCTTCTCGTAAATGCCTTTTTCAATGGCGAAATATCCCTGCCACAGCCTGTCTTTCTCTTTATCATCGGTCCCGTTGCCATAGGCAAGGTTCCTCCATGTTTCCAATAATGCCATACGTATGCACCCTTTCTCAGCGTTGTTGTTCCGTGGCCCTGCCACGCATGTTATTCCTTAGTATATAACACTTCCTAAAAATTTGCAATTCGTTTTTACAATTCTCCTTTGGGAAAACCCTTTTCCACATTTGGCCGCGGACAGGCACGGCCGGGAGGGCTGGGGGCCGGATGTCCTTCTGCCAGGACAAGGGCCGGCCGATCCTTTATCTTAGCTTCCAGTTCTTCCTGCCCGCTGCCATATCGTACCGGCAACAACCGGAAACGCTTTTTTGCCGGCAGAAATAATTTCTTTATATACTGAAACATGACATATGCGATAGCAACGCCCATTTGATTCCAGGATTTTCTCCGGAAGCGTTCGGCAAAAAATCTCCGAAGCGTCCGCCAGATACCGCCGCTCCATGCGGCTGCTAATCCGCTATTTCCACGGAGGACAAGGAGCGGATAAAACTCAAAATAGCGGATGCCGGAATTCTGACCATGAGTGCCTATGTCCGCAAGATGGCGCTGAACGGAATCTGCATCCGGCTGGATCTGAAGGATGTGCGCCAGCTTACTGTTATACTCTGGCAATGCTCCGATAATCTGAACACCGTCTGGACTGGCGGAACGGATATCGAACGTAGATTGCCTTCCGCAATTGGATATGGTATAATTTTTTGGTACAGGCCGGCAAATCAGCTTTGAAGCAGGAAAGGGAAAGCATAAATGATTATTTTAATAACCGGTGCTTCGCACACCGGAAAAACAGTTCTTGCGCAAAAACTGCTTGAACAATATAAATATCCCTATTTTTCAATAGACCATCTGAAAATGGGCTTAATTCGTAGCGGTTACACTAAACTCACACCAGAAGATGATAGTGAACTTACAGGCTATATGTGGCCTATTATTCGTGAAATGATTAAAACCGCCATAGAAAACAGACAAAACCTTATTATGGAAGGAAGCTATATTCCTTTTGATTTTGAAAAGGATTTTAAAAAGGAATATCTTGATAAGATTCGATACTACTGCCTTGTGATGAGCGAAAACTATATTCGAAACCATTTTTGCAATATAAAAAAATATGCAAATGCCATTGAAAATCGTTTGAATGATGATTGGTGTACGATGGAAAGCGTTTTAGAAGAGAATGCACAATTTTTAAAACTTGCCAAAAAGTATAATGTTAATACAGTATTTATTGATGATATGTATGAAGTAAAACTGGATTTACAATAGCAAATTCAAAGTTCATCAAAGTGAAAGCTTTGGAGGTGTGAGGCAGTGGAAATTAGAATGTATCGGCCATCGGATTGTAAAATATTGACAGGGCTATTTTATAATACAGTCCACACTGTCAATGCAAGGGATTATACGGAAGAACAGTTAAATGTATGGGCAACTGGGGAAGTAGATTTGGAGAAGTGGAACCAGTCATTACAAGAACATTTTAGTGTTGTTGCAGTTGATAACGGAACTGTCGTTGGGTTTGGCGACATCGATCATACCGGCTACCTTGACCGTTTATTTGTTCATGCCGATTACCAAGGGAAAGGGGTCGGGACAGCTATTTGCAATCAGTTGGAACAAGCGGTACAAGGAACTATTGTTACCCATGCTTCTATTACGGCAAAACCTTTTTTTGAAAAGAGGGGATATAGCGTTATGAAAGAACAATCCGTAGAACGGCAAGGAATTTTTCTAACAAATTACCGGATGGAAAAGAAAAGGTAATTACTATTATTTGCCCGGTTTCGGTCAGCGGCTTTCCCCCTTGTACTTGAAATAAATGCCAGCTTGCCCGATGTGCTTTTCCAGAGTGCCTAACCGCCGTTCAACAGGTTTCCGTTTACCGTGAATGTCCCGTTGCCCCCGGCTTCTTCCTTCCACCAGTTTTGCGGTTTGGAGACACGCGCCTTTAACTGCCCCAAGCCCTAATTGTCACCTCGGTTTCCCGATCCATCCCCCCTGCCCGGTGCAGACGCCGCGCTTCTTCCTAGCAAGAGCGAAAGGAGAGATTATACCTTATATTGTCCCTTTCGCGGATGCCGCGCTTCTCCATAGCAAGGGCGGCAACGCCTAAATGGGCGGTGGGGGCCTATCCCCTGCCGTTCATAACTGCGGTGGCCGATGCGCTTGCATGTCCGTACTGCTCCAACGCCCGGTTGCAAAGCTGCGCCCATGCCGTCCGCCATTCCCCGGCTTTGGCCTGCCTGTTCCAGCCAGTGGCGAGAATGGGGCTGCATTTGTACTGCCGCTTTTTCAGGCCATAGATTTTATTGCCCTGTGGGTCAAGAATGTACTCCTTTTTCTGCCTCACGCCCCATACGCCGCGTCCGTCAAAAGGGCGCATGGTCACCATGATATGGATGTGGAGGTGCCGCCGCCTATGTATTTTTGTTGGAGGGCGCCCTTATTGCAAATAAAATTTTTAAGTTCCGGTGAAAAAAATAATTTTTTTCCCTTTTTATGTATAAACTCCTTCCACAAGGAAATAATGAGATTAGTACCAAAGAAAAAAGAAATACTTATCCTCCCCTTTTTATCCGGCCCACTAGCCTTTGCGCAAGCGGGCCGGATTTTTTATTTACAGTAAAAAGGCTGCCTTTTGCCTGGGGCGAAAAGCCAATGTCAGGTCCTTGTACCGTTTGGCATACGGGTTTTCAACCTCTGACACTCGCTGTTTACATTGCCTTAGTTCCCTTTTCGGCTGTCCGCTGGCATCGAAAGATTAAGGCGCTCCGCAATTCCCGTTACCATTGCTTTCCTGTCTGCCAGTGCCTGTCCTGCATGTTTCTGAATGTCTGCAAGCACAACTTCGTAAACCGCCCTCACCTCCATGGTGTGTGGCGAACAGCCCACTTTCCCAAACTCATGGTACTTGGTAAAGCCGTAGAAAGCCTCGTCTAACACATGGTTCCGCTTTCTTTTCTGCCTGGCTTTGGCAAACATGGCCTTCCCGCAATCGGCGCATTTGATAATCCCTCGGAAAATCTTATCCGATCCGCTTAAATACCGTTTCCGTTTTTTCAGCGCCTACATAATGCCCTTCCACGATAATTTATATGGGCGGGTGCTGTCGGGTGCCCTCTGTCCTGCCTTGCGAAACAATGGGGAACCCGCCGTTACAGGAACATGGATCATCTCTCCAAACCGGAGGAGGAACTGCTGTCTGATATTATGGCTGACTGACTGCTGCCAAGCGGCGGAAATTAAATTTGCGAAAAAGTCTTGACACAATATTCATGATCAAAGATCCTCCTGCAATCACGATTTGCACTTCTAACAGAATACCACAATCACGCTGATATACCTGTCAGATTTGATCCTTCGGAAAAATTTAACCTTGTTTTTTATTTTTGTAATATCCGAAACATATCATAGTCCAAAGCCCTGGTATAGCTGCATATCCAGCATTTACTTCTCCATGATTATCAATTACATAGAATCCACCTATAAATGTCAAAGTCAGAAAAACAATTCCTAAAATCAATGCAATTTTCTTCATCATTTCTATCTTTTCCATAAAAATGACCTTTATTATCATACAAATTGCTAATAGTATAAGCGTAAGTAACCCCTGCACTATAATACTGGTATACCAAGGGGCAGACTGTATAAAATATAACTCTGGATATTTTTGGAAATGCCAGTATCTATATAACCCTGAACCAATGAACACGCCTACAAAGCAACTCATGATAATATTTAATATCCGCTGTATCTTCTTATCCATGATGAATCTCCACTATAAAAATATATTTTCATACATTATTTATCTGTATACTACAAGGATAAATATATGTAGAATATATATTTATACACACATTTTATCAGCAACCATAAAACGAACTGGGACAATCTGGTTTATCAGTGATAATGCGTAACACAAATTCAGCCAATGGAATGTTACCCTTGAAAAGACAATGCATAATGTCATCATCGATTGGCCTTAACAAACGCAAACGCTGCAAATCTTCCTGATGTTGCTTATCCGCCACTGTCAATCTTCCCACCTGTTTTCCCTCTCATTTTCGTATCTCCATACTACCATAAACCTCCTGATTTTACAAGCCGGGATCAGACGCATAGCGTCACGCATTTCTGAATCCCGGCCTGTTTCCGTTATCGTTTTTTCGCATCTGCCGTATCTCATTTTTCAGCATATGCTTGATTTTGCCGCTCATGGTTTCCTTACTGGTCTTGCTGAAATGAACCCTCACAATGTAGGTAGTCCGGCCAATCTTCACCAGTGCGGGGGCGTCCTTAGCCGGTGCTGTGGTGGTAGTGTCCTCTGTGATTTTCTCGCTGCCCATAAATCCTCCTTTTCATGTAGTCCGTTTATGTTATCCCTTACTCACAATCTCCTTCGCCGCCGCTTTAGCCGCCCTGGCTCCTTCCTCCCGGAAATTCTTACCGGAAAAGAGGACCGGCGCACACCGTTCCCGTATGCGGCCATAAATCCTTGCGTGGGCAAGGTCTGGCGGGTTCTTGATTTCTTCCAGTTTCAGGTTTGTCGTGACAATCAGCGGCTTCTTACTCCGATACCGGCTGTCAATGACGGTAAACATCTGCTCCATGGCATACTCGGTATTCCTTTCCACGCCTAAATCGTCAATGGCAAGCAGGCTGTAATCGTCCAGGCTGGCGATAAAAGCCGCCCTGTCCTCGGTTCTGGTATACTAAAGTTGTAACACTTGGTTCGGATAAGGTATAATAAAAACGAACAAAGGAGGAACCAGAAGCATGGCCAAAGCCTATATTATTACAACAATAATCGCCTGCCAGGCCATAAGGTTATGAGAATCGCAGTATCTTGGGCTTATATGGCCGCCCTATCGTTGCAAGTGTAAACGGGACCTATATCAATACAGAATTGGCAAAAAAGGCACGGGAGAAAACACTAAAGCCAGAGAAGCCACAAAAGGGGCTGATTCTGCACAGTGGCCAGGGCTGCCAGTTTACCTCGTGGGAATTTGTATCTTACTGCAAAGAAAAAATGTGATACAAAGTATGGATAAGGCAGGATGCCCCTATGAACATGCACCGATGGAAAGATTTGGGAATTGTCCAGGCAGCCCTGTCCCTTGCCGCCTTTGCATTATTTTCTTGACTATTGCCCTCTGTTTTCAATGTTCGCAAGGTGGCAAGGAGAAATGTTTATTTCATCCCTTACCTTAGATACATAGTCCGCTGATATTTCGATATGGTTACGAATTTCTTTACCGATGTTGTTTTTCAAGTGTGTGTTTGCTATAATGGTTAAAGTACATTAACGAAAGGATTTGAGGATATGACACAGAAGCAGGTACTGATAGATACTGAAAAATGTATTGGGTGTGGTATATGCGGTAAAATTTGTGTGGCACATAACCTTGAAATAAAGAATAAAAAAGCAATTACGGTTATGGACCGTTGCATATTGTGCGGACAATGCTCAGCAATCTGCCCACAAAAAGCAATTTTGATGGTTGGCTGCGGCAGCGGTCAAGTGGAAAAGACAGAAGAATATCGCCTTAATCCGAATGATGTATTGAATACAATTCGGTTTAGAAGAAGTATCCGCAATTTTAAAAAAACGGAGATTTCACAGAATATTATCGAGCAAATTTTAGAAGCGGGCAGACTTACCCATACGGCAAAGAATATGCAAGATGTTTCGTTTGTTGTGCTTAATAAAGAGAAAAAGCGTATCGAAAAAATGGCTGTTAAGGTGTTCAGCGCGGTTAAACCGATTGCGGATTTATTCAGCCCGTTGGCCAGGAACAATAAAATCAGCGACAGCTTCTTCTTTTTCAATGCCCCCCTTGTAATCGTTATATTAGCAAAGGATAAAACAAATGGTATTCTTGCGGCTCAAAATATGGAGTATGTGGCAGAAGCAAACGGTTTAGGCGTGCTATACAGCGGCTTTTTCACGATGGCGGCGAATGCTTCCAGGAAAATTAAAAAAGCAATCCGCATTCCAAGCGGAAGAAAGGTTGCTATGACTTTGGTGCTTGGCTATCCTAATGTAAAATTTTTGCGTTCAACCCCCCATAAACAATTGAATGTCAGATATATGTAGGGGGTTGAAATGGAAAAAGAATGTAAGCAGAACCTAAAATATATTACAGACGGATTTCGGAAATGCAGAAATGCGTTTACCGCAATCGGAGATGAAACAAGGCAGTTACTGCTGTTGGTATTGCTTGGAAGTGATTTGTCAGGCATTCGAGTTGGAGAAATTGCAGAAAAGACGCATCTTACACGGCCTTCGGTTTCTCATCATCTTCAAATATTAAAAGAAGCCGGCATTGTCGCAATGCGCCGTGAAGGAACGAAAAACTATTACTATATAAGCACTGATGAAACACAGTGGAAGGATATTGCCGAGTTAGTTAATCGGGTTTATGACAGTGTACGACATATCAGTTCACAATCACAAGGAGAGGATAAGCTATGATTTTATATTTTTCAGGAACAGGAAACAGCGAATACACCGCCCGGCGAATTGGTAAAGAGATTGATGATGAGGTAATAAACCTTTTTGATAAAATCAGAAATAGAGACTATTCAGACATGAAATCGGAACGCCCGTGGGTAATCGTTGTTCCGGCCTATGCCTGGAGAATACCGCGCATAGTCAGCGATTGGCTGGAAAAAATTAATTTTTCCGGAAATAGGGAGATTTATTTTGTTATGACCTGCGGCGGAAGTATTGGAAACGCAGGTAAATATCTTGAAACGCTTTGTGCGAAAAAGAATATGAATTATCGCGGTTGCGCAGAGATTGTTATGCCGGAAAACTATATTGCATTATTCTCCACACCGGCCAAAGATAAGGCATTACAGATTATGAATCAATCCGAAAATATCATAGACCGTACAGCGCTTCATATCAAAAATGGAGATAAGCTGCCCAAACGAGAGATTTCTTTTGGTGATAAAGTGAACAGCGGAATTATAAACGACCTTTTTTATCCGGTGTTCGTTCACGCAAAAAAGTTCTATGCCACTGAAAGCTGCATTTCCTGCGGTAAATGTGTTACTGTATGCCCTCTTAAAAATATTAGTATTGAAAACGGAAAACCCAAATGGGGCGATAACTGTACGCACTGTATGGCTTGCATCTGCAAATGTCCGAAAGAAGCGATTGAATATGGAAAACACAGCAAGGGATTACCCCGTTATATTTGCCCAAAACAAATATAAGTAAAATATACGGGAGGGAAATCCAAAGTGAGGAACGAAGGTGGTGCATTTGAATAGCGGTAAATGGGTACTATGGCCCGTACGCGGAAATAAGGCATGAATTAAGATGTGCCTTGATACAGTACTTGAAAACTTCCCATTGTTTTGCCCGAAATGCAAACAGGAAACCGTTATCCGTCTGAAAAGGGGAAATGTGCAGTTGTCATGAATCACCCGACAAAAACTACAACTGCGGGCGCAGCCACGCGATTGGACAATTAGCCCGCTCCAGCCACTACATCAACCGTGGCACCTTTCATCAGGCAGTGCT
>CAJUDH010000018.1:67193-70326 GCA_910584845.1 uncultured Lachnospiraceae bacterium | reverse complement strand
ATTCTATTCCATTCTAAGTGATACAGGATGAAAAATATCCCTGATTCCTCCTGACACATCTATTTTGACCGGCACATCTGCCCTTTTGAGAAAGGGACATACCTTTCTTGCATCACTAACTAAATGACATTGCCCCGTGAATAGTAACTGTATAACAGAACGGTAAAAGGTGATCACGTCTAATATATTGACATCATAGGGGCCATGGACGTATAATCCAAGAAAAGGAAAGGGGATGCTCCAATGGGATTTTACCTGAACGCCACAAGTGCCTACGGCCTCTTTCGTGAGACATGTTCCCTCACCTGTTTTGTGGACAAGAGGGAGATTCTGTGTGATCTTGTACCGCTTGTGGAGTAGAACCAGGATGTGGCAGAGAAGTCTGGAACCAGTCAGGGGAAATCTCCCAAGTATGTGTGCATTACCAGGCCCCACCATTTTGGAAAGACAGTAATGGCCAATATGGTCGCTTCTTATTTTGGAAAGGGAGTGGACAGAAGCAGGGAGTTTAATACGCTGAAGGTGTCCGGATATCCGTGGTACCGGAAGCATTTGAACCAGCACAATGTGATTCATATTATGTTCAACGAGATGCCGCAGAACTGCAAATTCTATGATTCGTATTTGAGCCGGATACAGAGTCTTCTGATGGATGATTTACAGATGATGTATCCACATGTGCGGCTCCGGGAGGATGAGGCTGTATGGGATGCTTTAAGGAAGATATATGAGTATTGCGACAGAGAACGGTTTATTTTCATTTTTGATGAATGGGATTTTATATATCATCAGGACTTTGCATCCGATGAGGAGAAACAAGCCTTTACAAAATTCCTCAGCAATCTTTTAAAGGATAAGGCTTATGTGGAGATGGCTTATATGACCGGGATTCTTCCGATTACAAGGTATTCCAGCGGTTCGGAATTCAATATGTTTTTTGAGTTTTCCATGGCAACTATGGCAAAGTACAGCGAATACTTTGACTTTACGGACGAAGAAGTGGACGTGCTTCACCAGAAATATATTGAATGTCAGACAGAGCCGAAGGTAACCCGGGCGGGGCGGGAACTCTGGTATGACGGCTATCAGACCGCATCTGGCAGGCGCTTGTATAATACCCATTTTGTGGTGGGGGCACTGTCATTTAACCAGATATGAATTGTTGAGCTGAAAGTTGATGGCACAGTGGACAGCGCAATTCAGCAGATCAAAGACCGCAGGTACGCGCAGAGCTTCCATGGAAAGCTGGGTGAAGAACCCAAATGTACCGGAAGAATCCTTGCTGTAGGGATTGCGTACAACCGGAAGGACCCTGGCAAACGGCATACATGCAAGGTAGAGGTGCTGCGGGAACGAATGGCATAGCGGTGAAATTTAGAAAAAGGAGTTTTGTGTAGTGGGAAAATATTTTAATGTAAGTGCTGCATGCAAGCCGGAACTTCATTATATGGTAGATATCACAGCCCGGCTCAGGCAGATCCGGGCCATGGTGGATGCGGGGCAGTATTTTACCATTAACCGGGCCAGACAGTATGGGAAGACCACTACCATACGGGCGCTGGGGCGTTATCTGGAAAAGGATTATCTTGTTGTAAGCCTGGATTTTCAGAAAGAAATGAGCGCGGCTAAATTCAGTGATGAGAACACGTTTTCCCTTGCATTTGCAAAGGCATTTTTATTGAAAATAGAAAATAGCAGTGAGCATATTGACGGAGCCTTTGGAGTGGCTGTCGAAGAATTGAAAAAGGAAATGCACAATGGCCGGGGCGAAATGGATCTGGTAGAATTATTTCGGTATTTGAGCGTAGTCTGCAGCACTTCTTCGAAACCGCTCGTACTGATGATCGACGAGGTGGACAGTGCTGCCAACAGTCAGGTCTTCCTGGATTTCCTGGCCCAGCTGCGGGGATACTATATTGACCGGGATGAGACGGCCACATTTCAGTCGGTGATTCTGGCAGGAGTACATGATGTGAAAAATATCCGGCGGAAGCTTCGTACCGAGGAGGAGCACAAGGTAAATAGTCCATGGAATATCGCTGCTGACTTTCTGGTGGACATGAGCTTCTCAGCAGAGGATATCGCCGGAATGCTGGAAGAATACGAGCAGGACCATGGTACAGGGATGGACATAATGGCTATGGCTCAAAGAATCTATGACTATACTTCCGGTTACCCATATCTGGTATCCCGGTTATGCAAACTGATGGATGAACGGGTAGGCGGAGGTGGAGAATATCCCAGGAAGTGCCAGGTCTGGACAAAGGCAGGTTTTCTGGAGGCCATCAGGCTTTTGATGGGCGAGCGGAATACGCTGTTCGATTCTCTGGTGGGCAAGATTCAGAATGACCAGGATTTGCGGAATGTGCTGCATGGAGTTATTTTCCAGGGAAAGACGCTGATTTATAGTCCCGTAAGCCTGCCTGTGGAAATAGCAGAAATGTATGGTTTTTTTAAAAATGAAAATGGAATGTGTGTGATTGCAAATCGTATTTTTGAAATGGTTCTTTACAATATGTTCCTCAGCGAGGAGGCAGTTTACAGTGATATGGCAGAGGAAGCATTTCGGAATAAACCCATGTTTGTCCAGAAGGGGCGGTTGAATATGAAGCTGGTTCTGGAGAAGTTTGTGGAATATTTTTCGGATTTGTATGGAGATCAGGGGCAGAGATTTTATGAAGAGGATGGCCGGAGATATTTCCTCTTGTATCTGAGGCCCATTATCAATGGAGCGGGAAATTATTACATCGAGGCACGCACCCGGAATCTGGAGCGGACGGATGTAGTGGTGGATTACGGCGGGGAGCAATTCGTGATTGAGATGAAGCTGTGGCGGGGTGAAGCGTACCACAGACGCGGCGAGGAACAGCTCCTGGAGTATCTGGATGCGTATCGTCTGAAGACCGGATATATGCTCAGTTTCAATTTCAATAAAAAGAAAGAAACAGGTGTCAGGGAGATTGTAATGGGAGGCAGGATACTGGTTGAGGCGGTCGTGTAACATTGCTGCCCTGACAGTATAAAAGAGTGGGCAAAAGGACCCATAGGGCATGGGGCGCCAGTTCCGCCGGTGGCTTAAAGTAAACCCTCTTTCATTCATGGTGGTATCTGCAAGGCTGATATGGGGGTTTAC
>CAJUDH010000018.1:0-67093 GCA_910584845.1 uncultured Lachnospiraceae bacterium | reverse complement strand
GGTTTACAATGCGACAATGCAATCCATCCAGCACCACTCTTAGGCCTTCAACACCAAGTACCTTAAGCCACTGACCTTTCAGTGTTAATGTCGGTGTTGCTTTATAGCTGCTGCCGCTTTGGCTGATAACTTTAATGCTTCTGTTCTTTGCCATAGTCAAAATCTCCTTTTCATAATTTGTCAATGATTGTCTGCTGCATTGTCACTTCTCCATCCAGTCCAATGGCACTACCTCCCTTAAGTACAACCAGAAATAAATCCCTGGTTTGCCGTGGCATTCGTGAAGTATCTGTCCATGCAGGAATGGTATCCACTTTCCTGATTTCTCGCGCCAAAAATAAGCCACCAGTGCTTTCGCATCAGCAGCTTACCGCTTTCAGTCCGGTGTTCTGTTTTCTGTTTTGATTCTGCATTTACCCAATCTTTTCAATAATCTGCATATTGATTTCTGTTTCAAAACCTGCCTGTAGGCTTCCCCAGCCCGGAATATTCCCATCCTTTTGGAAGTGTCTGCCTGATGGCTTTAAGCGGCTACTAAAAGACCGCAGAATGTGATTGCTTCACTTATCAGCATTACAGAAAACATTTTAACACACACAAGATTAGCATCTGCTGTTCCTTCAGGATGTGTTTCCGTATCTTGAAAAATATCTTGTGACGGACTATCTGCCAAAACTTGTAGAACAGATAGAATATATAATGAAACAATACTGCGGTAGGATACAAAATTACCCCAGCCCTTTGCGAGTTGGGGTAATTCACTATAATTCACATGCGATTTTTGATAGATTGAAGTTTTTCACTCCATGGTGTCAGTTCTGCGAGCTGCTGAACACATGCCATGGGTGATTACGTAGATACATTTAAAGCCCATGGAAAAAGCAGTTCCGAAGCGGCGTGCTCCATATGGATGAATTTCGCATCCATCATAGGAAGGAGAGGGAAAAGACCGATAGTCAGCTTTCCCCGCCCCATGAACCGCAACTCCAAATTTAAATTTTCTACGGATTCTTTTCAAAAAATCCATCCACCCTGGCCTTGATTTCCGCATGGCCCAGGGTCTTTAACAGATATCCCGACGGCTTTAAGGACAACACCCCTTTGACACTGTCCGCATCGTCCCTGGCAGTCAGAAAAATAACCGGAATATCCTCCGAATGAGTTTCCGAACGAAGCAGTTCCAGGGTTTGCTTCCCGTTGCAGATAGGCATATCATAATCCAGCAGGATCAGGTCCGGCCGGTTGAGGGTGACGGTGCGGATTGCAGCCAGACCGTTGTCAACCGTGGAAACCTCATAATCCCAGCCCAGCAGATTCTTAAGCCCCTGCCGCATGGTGTCAGAATCATCTACCACCAGAACTTTCTTCTTCGGAGGCTGGGCCTCCAGCTCCTGTCGCTCCTTGAGATAATGGGCCACTTCATCCAGGGCATTCTCCTGGCTGATGGGGATCCCCGGGGACTCGCTGATCTGGTCCGGTGTCAGAATACAGCAGGCAAAATATCCTTCCCCAGTATCAAACAGCAGACTTGCCACACGCTTGCGCTCCTCAAATACCT
The DNA here is from genome assembly GCA_910584845.1 of uncultured Lachnospiraceae bacterium. Lineage (GTDB taxonomy): Bacteria > Bacillota > Clostridia > Lachnospirales > Lachnospiraceae > Brotaphodocola. The sequence continues at coordinate 65,535 of CAJUDH010000018.1, read as the reverse complement.
TCTGGAACTGATCGTAGGAAAGAAGGTTCTCCTCTTTTAGCGTGGGGTTATCCCCTTTCAGGAAGACTTTAATAACCCGCCCCGCAAACCGCTGCATGGTATATCTGGCATTATGAAGCAGTGCCGTGCTCAGCTTGCCGGACTTGTTCCCCATCACCTCACCGATGGTCCGGAGCAGAAGCTTTTCCTCAAAGGCCAGCAGCATCTCCTGGGTCTTCCCGTTCTCCACTGTTTCATAGACCAGACGATAATAGATCCCGGTTCCGAACTTCTCTCCATTGTAAGCGTCGCTGATCATCTCCGGTTTCACCAGAAAGATCTGGTACATAACCTGGGTGATGGCCCGCTTCACAGAGTTAAGCTCTCCCTCCTCCAGAAGATCCACCCACATACTGCTCTGCCTGCCGGTAATGGCCTGGTCCTCCATGGTGGTATGTCCGATCAGCCATCCGGCACAGACTCCCAGGAAATGGTCAATAGCTTCCGGCGAATAATCTGCCTGCTCCAGCTCCCGTTCCAGGGCCGGAAGGGTCTTCTCCCGAAATCCCTTATGGATACGGCTGTGCTGCTCCAGCCCACCGTAATCAATGGAGGCCATATAGAGCTCTTCATCTGCAAAATGTTTCAGTGCATGCTGCTTGAATAACTGAATCCCCTTCCGGCAGGCCTTCCGGCTGTTCTTTCCGCCAATCCAGCCGCTTTTTTTCTGTGTCAGAAGAAAAAGACTGTTGATCCCCTCAAAAAGTTGCTGATGCTCTTTGTCAATGTTGTCTACTCCGATATTAAACTCTTCTTTCCACGTAAATTGAGTACTCATGTGGTCTTCTGCCGCCAGGAATACGGATAAGCACTCCTGCAGTGCCATCGTCCCATTCCCCTTTTTGTGATGCTATGTCCGGCAGGCTCTCCTTTCTTGTTTTTTGAACATTTTCCCAACGATTGTATCACTCTGTTTCTGGAATATGCAGGAATCTTTGTAATTATATAACACTTTTTCAAATGATTCAAGATGTTATCCCGGTAGATTCCCGGCAAATGGTGCGTGTGAGTTACTTTTCACGGCCTGGGGAAATAGGGCATGATTACAAGGGACTCCCGAGAGTCCCTCATCCTGCTCTCCCCATATCTAAAATGCCGGGAAAGCCCGAAAATACGGGCTATACCGACATATAAGAACTTCTAAAGAGATAATCTAAATTCACCAATAATTTTTAATGAAAATATTTGCGCCGGATGATGAAGATTACGCCGGAAAGCAATGTGGGCTACTTAAACTTAAATGCTTACAGCGACGGCCGGATTGAAGAGCTGACGCTCCATGTGGGGTCAGGGATCCCTAGGGAAGAATCCCTGTTTAAAGACGGGGCGCCCAACCAGCCCTGGATTTGCACCGATATTGAGCGGATTTTGGACGCGCCGGACGAACAATACCTCTGTGTCCAATACACCTGTACTTCGCCGGAGCTGGAAGGGTGGACGGTATTAAGCTGGGGTGCCAGCGTAGACGGGGAGTGGAGGAACGGGAAAAGCTACAAAGCTTCTTACCGGGAGGCCACCCGGGTCCACACCTTCAGCATGAGGATGGACGCCTTCCGGAACATGCTCCATTTAAGCTGGGACGCAAAAGTGGATTCCATTCAGCTTTCTGCCTACAATGAAGCCAGGATTCTGGATATTTGGTTTTCCGACGAAAAAGTGGAGGATGCGGGGGATTCCAAAAAGGATAAGCTGGTGCGGGAAGGGGGGTATTCTTCCCCCAACCGGGGTACTTATGACAGCACGACAAAAATGGAAGGGATCGAGTTCCCGCAAAAGGTGGAGCTGGGTCCATGGCAATGGGGGGACCTGGAAGGCTGGGACAAAATCGTCCGGGAATTAAAAGAAGGGGTTTACCTTATTATAGAATACAGCACAGAAGACGGCACGGAACCTAACCTGCAATTTACCATGAGCGACGGGAAACAGCAGGGGGTCACGCCTACTTACGTTACGGGCGGGCAGGCGGTGTTTTCTTATCAGGACATCCAAGGGTTTTTGCCGGATTACCTGATCCCGCAGGAAATTGGCAATATGCAGGTCAGCTCCGGTGACGGCGCCATGTCTGTGGGCATGCTCAAAGTAGTGCAGGACAATACAAAACTGGAAGAAGAGCCCATTGCCGTGCTGACCAATTCCTGGAGCGGTTACAGCATACAGATCAGTAAATGGCATTCCGATTACCAGGTAGGGGACACGGTTAAGGTTACGGCGAAATTTGACAAGAGGATGCCCGTGGCCATTGCCTTTAACATAGGGGGGATATGGGACTGCGGGAATTATGCGCAAACCAATGTGGCAAGCCGTACAGCAAAACCAACGGACGATTACCTGGGGATCCAGCTGGGGGAAATGCCAAAGTCCAAACGGTTCTTGAAAATTATGGATATCCAAGTAGAGATCGTGGGAAAGAAAAATTTCAATGAGTGCGTGGAGGTGAAAGGAAGCCGCAGCGCCGGCATATTGGCCTCAACAAAGAAAGAAGCCGCTACCGCCGTTTTAAGCACAGAGGAAATCAACCAGGGTACCAAGGTGCTGTTTAACATTGAGAAGGGCGCTTTGTCCCAGGAAGAAAAGGAAAAAATAGCCGGGCTTTTTGCCGGGGTGGCAGCCCCCCAAGTGGCCATGGTTTCCGATATTACGGTTTATAAAAAAAGCGCAGGCAAAGAAGCCCCTGTGACGAAGACCAGCGACCCGGTCAATTTCAAAGTGCCCCTGTCCAATGAGCTTTTGGGAAAAGGGTATGATTTTGCCGTAGTACGGTTCCATAGCGGGGAAGCAGATTTCCTGGAAGATTTAGACGGAAATAAGGCTACGGTTACCTTTGCCAGCGATAAGTTTTCTAAATTTGCCATTGTATATGGGGAAGAAGGCGCCTTTGACGGCCAAAGCGGGGCCATAAAAGTATTCCGTGGGGCCTGGGAAGGGTGGCAAACCAGCTTCAGCCAGTACAACAGCAAATTTAAGCCGGGGAAAGCTACAAAAGTGACCTTGACCTTTGACAGTGAAGTAAAGGCCTATGTGGATTATAACGGGCCGGATTGGACCCGGGTGGAAGGCCAGGGGACCGGAAAAACTTACATGGCAACGGTTACGCCCAGTGACGACAGCCTGACGGTTGGCCTCGGGGACCTTAACGGGAACAGCAAGGTGAAGCTGCTAAACGTGAAAGTGGAGCAGGAAGCTGAGAAAATTACTTCCTTTACCGGGGTAAACCAGAAATTTGAAACCAGCTTCAGCGCATTTTATGAAAAATTTGTAACAGGCAGGCCGGTTACGGTGAAGCTCACTTTTGACAAAGATGTGGTGGGGTGCGTCAGCTACCACAAAGGCGGGACCTTGGAAGAAATAGTGGATTCCGGCAGCGAAACCGGCAAAGTGCTGGTCAAAACCTTTACCCCCGGCAATGACCGGTGGAATATATGGATTGCCAATATGAACGGGAATGAAACCGTAGATTTGGCAGATATAGAGGTGTCGCAGGCGCCTGTGCCCCCGATCCATACCTTTACCCATTCCTGGGGCGGGGGGGGAAGACACTTACAGCAAAGAACTTTCTGCCCTTTGCAAAGAGTATGAAGTAGGGGATACCGTGAAGGTTACGGCAGTTTTTGACAAATCTTCCCAGGTCAAAATCATGGTTGGCCAGGGGGGCGGAAATAACGAAATTACAGCAACCGGGGCACGGGTGAGCCTTACGGCCACGCCGGGGGCCGACCGGTTTCGTATCCAGGCCGGGGATGACGGCAAACTGCCCCTGGGGCTTTTAGATGTAACCGTGGAGGTCGTTAAGAAAGGGGACCCGGTGGAAGGGATTCACCGGTTTATGGAAACCTATGCCGGATTTGAAACGGCCATGAGCCAATATAATGCAAAGTTCCAGGCGGGTAAGGAGACTACGGTAACGTTGGTTTTTGACAAAGAAGTGGAAGCGCAAGTGGCATTCAAAACAGAATCTTCCGGTTGGGATGTCCGTTCCGGAAGCGGAAAAGAAATAGCCGTGACGGCAACGCCGAAAGAAGATTACCTGAATATCCAGATCAAGGATATGAAAGGGAACCCGGCAGTGAACTTGCTGGAAGTAAAGGTGGAACAGAAAACGCCGGAGGTAACGCCCATCTTTACGTTCACCGGTGCATGGGGATCGGACAACAGCACGTTCGAGGCGAAATTCAGCGACTACATGGAAGGCGGCGCGCCTTTCCAGGCAGGCGTGGAGACCATGGTGAAGCTGACATTTGACCAGCCAGTAGGGGTAAAAGTGCAGGGGAACAACATGGACAGCGAAGAGACCAGCGGCGGGGACAAAGTAGCCCAGGTCGTGGTCACGCCGTCGGAAGACAAATTCAGCGTCCAGGTAAAGGAAGTGCCCAACGGGAAAGTAAACCTGCTGGCCGTGGAAGTAAGCCAGCCAGGTGGGGGCATGGCGTCTAAATTCATTTTGGAAGAAGAGCCGGTTTATGTTTTTACGGATTCTGAGACAGCAGTCCTGGAGCTTGCCGACTATTCCGACAGCTATGAGGAAGGCCAAGGGGTGGCCGTGGAGCTGAACCTGTTCTCGGACGGAATGTTCCGGGTCCTTGTGGAAGAGTCCGAAATGACGGCAGAGGAAGCAAAAGCAGCGAAAGCCAATCCGGCGGCCCGGAAACGGCTATCCATAGAGGCGAGCCCTTCGGACGCGGCGCCCCTGAATCTGGCAACGCCTTCCAACGCTGCGGAAAAAGATGAGGTACCGGTGTATGAGAGCGACGCAGACGGCGTACTGTCCATCAAGTGGGAAGGGAAACCCGGATCCGGGGCGATAGCCGTCACCATCCTGGAAATGGACGGGACACAGGTAAATATTGACACCATGGAAGTGGAAGAAAAGGATGTGGTAAAAGCAGTCAAAGATACCTTGGCATCCACGGCAAAGAAAATAGCCCAGCTGGTCCTCCCGGACGGGGGCGCCGAACCAGAAGAAAAAATGCCGTCCTTGGAACAGGAGCCGGCCAAAAAAGAAGAAGAACCGGCGGTAAACCTGGAAGGGGGCGGGAAACCGGACGGTTTTGGGGAAGGGCCAGAAAAAGCTTCCAAAGAGAAAGAGGAAAAACCGGAAGAAGACCGGCCGGAACCGGATATGTTTTTGGAAGAAGAAGCCCGGTTCCTGGACGAAGAGGGTTTCCGGGGTGAGGAAGAAGGGGACTAGTGTATTATCCACCGGGCCACGGGGTTTATTCCTTGTATGATTTCCCGCTGCCGGCGCGAAAGTTTGTTGGACGGACTTTCGTGCCGGCAGTTTTTCCGTGGCATGCCATGGAAAAAGAAATAACTGCCAGGCCGGCCGTTTCGGGAAAAAGGCCCTTTCCGATATGTTTGTGCTTATGGTATAATCCAGACAGAGGTTACGGCGTGGAGGATTACAGAAAGGAAAAAGGTATGGATAGGACAGAGCTATTGATTTTGCAGGCAATCGACGGGAAACGACAGGAAATCCTTGATTTTGCAAGAGATATTTATTCTCATGGAGAATTGGGGTACAAGGAGTGGAGGACTGGGGAGAAGTTCATAACGCAGATGCAGGCATTGGGGCTTCCTGTGGAAAAAAACCTGGCAATTACCGGGGCAAAAGCCTACTTAAACCAAGAAAAGAAAGGGAATGCCAGCCTGGCTTTACTGGGGGAATTGGACGCTTTGCGGATACCGGGCCATAAATTTGCCAATCCGGAAACCTTGGCAGCCCATTGCTGCGGGCACCACGCCCAACTGGCCGGCGTATTTGGCGCGGCTTTGGCCTTAACTGTGCCCGAGGTAGCAGAAACGCTGGATGGCCAGGTGGTGTTTTTTGCCACGCCTGCCGAAGAATATGGAGAAATTGAATTTAAAAACCGGCTAAGGAAAGAAGGGAAAATAAAATATGGAGGTGGGAAATGCGAGCTTATCCGGATTGGCGCCTTTGACGACATAGATTTGTGCTTGGCCCACCACACGGCGCCCGGGGAAGGGGTTCTGATTGGCAATGGAACCGGGAACGGGTTTGTGTCCAAGGTAATCCGTTACCGGGGGAAGGCCGCCCATGCCGCTGACTGTCCGGAAAACGGGGTCAATGCCCTTTCTGCGGCTTCCTTGGGCCTGCAGGCCCTGGCCTTGAACCGGGAAACGTTCCGTGACGAGGACTGCGTCCGCATCCATCCCATAATTACAAAAGGGGGCGACCTGGTAAACATTGTCCCGGACGAAGTGGTGGTAGAGACGTTGGTGAGGGCAAAAACCCTCGCGGCTTTTGAGGCGGCTTCCGTAAAGGCCGACCGTTCATTTAAGGCAGGCGCCCTGGCCCTTGGCGCAAAGGTAGAGATTGAGACATTGCCGGGGTACCTTCCTACCCTTGAGGAAAAGCCCCTGCCGGAATTGGCCCAGGCTGCGGCTTTGGCGGCACCCGGCAACCCGGCAAAGGTATTAGGCGGCCATACGGGGGGCTCCACGGATGTGGGTGACGTACAGCACCTTATGCCGGTTTTCACGTTCCGGACAGGAGGGGTGTCCGGCGGGCTGCATCAGGCCGATTTTGAAGTCACAGACGAGGAGGCGGCCTATATCGTGACGGCAAAAATCTTTGCCCTGGCCGCATACCAGCTGCTGAAAGACGGTGCGGCCCGGGCCAGGCAGCTGGTGGAAGGATACCGGCCCATATTCCCTTCCTCCAAGGAATATGTGGAATTTATGGACCGTTTTGATTCCAAGGAAGTTTTTGTCTGACCCCTATATATTTTGGCTGCTTTTTGGCCGGATTAAAACCGCCATCCCCGGTAGTGTATCGGGATGGCGGTCCTTTTTTTGCCGGATTTTTCCGGCCCTTCCCCATAGCCGGGCGATTGGCCCGAAGGTTTGTGTGGGCCGGCCATCCAAGGTATCCGGCTTGTGCCTTTTACACGGGGCAGCGTTTTGCCATTCCTTTGCCGGTGCCTAAAAACCATTTATTAAAAAAGATATTAGCTTTAAAACCTCTTCTTTTATAAAAATATTTCGAGTTTTAAATTAAATATAAAATTAAAAAGAAAAGTTAAATAACTTTAAAATATTAAGATTCCCACAAAAATATTAGTGATATAGTCTAAAATAGGGAAAAATAATAGTATAAAATAGATAAAAATGTAAAAACACAGCACTTTACTATTGAAATTAAACTAAATTAATATTATAATTAAATTCAAGTTGCGGGAGTGTATCGATTACCGATATTTGCTTTAGGAGGGGCTGTAGGATGAAGATCGAATATTTAGAGTCAGAAAAATTATTCCGGCTGGCGTCTGGGGACATGGAATATGTGATCGGGGTCGTTGACGGGATCTATGTAGGGCATGTGTATTACGGAAAAAAGATGGGGGACGGCCGGTGCGGATATTTCCTGCGTACAGGAGAGGCGCCTTTTGTCCCGTCGGTAAATTGGCGGGAGAAATGTTCTTTTGCCGATGCCTTCCCTTGGGAATATTCTACCTGGGGGATGGGGGACTACCGGGACAGCTGCCTGAATGTACGTGACCCGGAAGGGTTTAGGGGCTGTGAGCTCCACTATGAAGGATACCGGATTTTAGAAGGCAAACCGGAGATTTCGGGGATGCCTGCCACTTTCTGCCGGGACGGGGAAGGCGGCGGTGGGATGACATTGGAACTGACGTGCCGGGATAAAGTTTTGGGCCTGAAAGCGATATTGCGCTACAGTATCTTTGCCGACAGCGAGGCAGTTATGCGTAGCGTAGAGCTGGTGAATGAAGGCCATGGGGTTTTATATCTGGAGAGGGCCCTTACGGCTTGCCTGGATATGGATATGGAAGAAGGGGATTTGCTGACCCTGGGAGGATCCTGGTCCAGGGAGCGCCATATGGTCCGGCGCCCTTTGGCCATGGGGAAACAATTGGTTTCTTCTTTCCGGGGCGAGTCAGGGCACCAGGACCACCCTTTCCTTGCGGTGATGGGGAAGGGCGCGGGGCAGGACCAAGGGGAAGTTTACGCCATGCATTTCGTCTATTCGGGGAATTTTGTGGCAGAGGCAGAGGTAAACCAGTTTGGCAGCCTAAGGCTTTTGATGGGGATTAACCCGGAGGGGTTTGAGTGGGTGCTAAATCCCGGGGAATCGTTTGCCACGCCGGAGGTGGTATGTGTGTATTCCGATGAAGGGCTGGGGAAGATGACACACATCCTCCACGATTTGTACCGGGGCCATCTCATCCGCAGCCCTTACCTCCACCGGAGGCGCCCTGTTTTGATCAACAACTGGGAAGCCACCTATTTTGACTTTAATACGGAAAAGCTGCTGGAGATTGCCAGGGAAGCCAGCAAACGGGGGATTGAGATGCTGGTCATGGACGACGGGTGGTTTCAGGGCCGCCACACGGACTCAGGTTCCCTGGGGGATTGGAACGTAGATGAAAATAAGTTAAAAGGCGGCTTGCCCTATCTGGTAGGTGAAGTGCAAAAACTGGGGATGGGGTTTGGCATCTGGTTTGAGCCGGAAATGGTTTCACCGGACTCTGACTTGTACCGGGCCCATCCGGATTGGGCCATCCAGATCCCTGGCAGGGAGCCAGTACAAAGCCGTGCCCAGTATGTGCTGGATTTGTCCAGGCCGGAAGTGGTGGATTATGTGTATGAAGCGGTGGCATCGGTCTTGCGTAGCGCGCCGGTTTCCTATGTGAAATGGGATATGAACCGGCAGATGACAGACGTGGGGAGCACTTATCTTGGGAAGGGTCGGCAAGGGGAGCTTTTCCACCGGTATGTACTGGGCCTGTATTCCCTCCAGGAACGCCTGACCCGGGAATTCCCGGAGCTATTGCTTGAAAATTGCGCCAGCGGCGGCGCCCGGTTTGACCCGGGCATGTTGTATTACAGCCCGCAGGTCTGGTGTTCCGATAATACGGATGCCATAGAGAGGTTGGCCATCCAGGAAGGGACGGCCCTATTATACCCCTTAAGTGCCATGGGGGCCCACGTAAGCGCCTGCCCCAACCATGTAGTGGGCAGGATAACCCCCTTTGCCACCCGGGGGCATGTGGCTATGGCCGGGGCTTTTGGCTACGAGCTGGACATTACCAAATTGCCGGAAGGGGAGAAAAGGCTGATTGAGCGGCAGGTGGAAACCTACCATGAGCTTTATCCTTTGATGCTGGAGGGGGATTATTACCGGATTGCCTCCTGGGCGGAAAACCACAAATATGACTGTTGGCAGGTGGTAGCCAAAGACAAAAGCGAAGCCTTGGTAACCTATGTACAGGTATTGGCGGAACCCAACTGCCACAGCCGGAAGATCCGTTTAAAAGGCCTTGACCCGGAAGCGGAATACCAACAAGAGGACAACGGGCAGAGGTACAAAGGGGCCCTGCTCATGTACGGCGGTGTGCTGATGCCAAGGATGGAAGGGGATTTTGCCAGCGCCATGATCCGTTTTATTCAGATAGGATAGAAGGGGGAGGCCAAAGGGCCGGGCTTTTGCAGAGATAAAATAGTGATAGGCAACAGAAGCGTAAGGACGCAAGGAGGATAGGAAAATGAAAATCATTGCACCAGCAATCCAGAAAATGCCATGGCAGGAACCAAAGGAAAAGCCGGTTGACGCGCCGGTTTGGCGGTATGGGGAAAACCCCATTATCGGGAGGAACCCGGTAAATGGGGTGGGAAGGATTTTTAATTCGGCGGTAGTCCCTTATGAAGACGGGTTTATTGGGGTGTTCCGGGGGGAGCAGGTCAACGGCGTCCCTTATATTTACCTAGGAAGGAGCCAAGACGGGGTCCATTGGTCTTTTGACCAGGATAAAATCCGGTTCGTAGATGAAAACGGGATGGAGTTTATGCCCCGATATGCCTACGACCCCCGCCTGGTGCAGGTGGAAGGGACGTATTATGTAATGTGGTGCCAGGATTTTTACGGCGCGGCCATTGGCATGGCAAAGACCAAGGATTTTAAACGGTTTGAACGGTTGGAGAACCCGTTTTTGCCGTTTAACCGGAATGCGGTACTTTTTCCCAGAAAGGTCCATGGCAATTTTATGATGCTGTCCCGTCCCAGCGACAGCGGCCATACGCCTTTTGGGGATATCTTCCTTAGCGAAAGCCCGGACATGGTATATTGGGGCAAACACCGGCATGTGATGGGGAAAGGGGAAGAATGGTGGCAGGCTTTAAAGGTCGGGGCAGGCGCCTCGCCTATCGAGACGGATGAAGGCTGGCTGGCTTTTTACCACGGAGTGACATCTACCTGCAACGGATATGTCTACAGCATTGGCGGTGCCATCCTGGACATTGACAACCCGTCAATTGTGAAATACCGATGTGAAAATTTCCTCCTGACCCCACAAGAGTGGTATGAGGAGCGGGGGTTTGTGCCCAATGTGTGTTTCCCCTGTGCCACCATCTGCGACCCGGCAGACGGCCGGATCGCCATCTATTACGGCGCTGCGGACAGCTATATTGCCTTGGCCTTTACCCGGGCGGAAGAAATCGGGGAATACATCAAAAGCCATAGCAGGCTGACCGAAAGCGACAAAGAAATAGGCAGGCGGTAAAGGGGCAATAAAAAGGGAGAGGCTTGTGGATATGGAAGGAAGAGAGAAAAGGGTGAGGGAACAATATAGCTTGTGGCTGGAGTCTCCGGTTTTTGACCCAGGGACAAAGGAAGAGCTGCGGGCTTTGGAGGGGGACGAAAAGGAGATTGCCGACCGGTTTTACCGGGATTTGGAGTTTGGCACCGGGGGGCTCCGGGGGGGATGGGGGCGGGGACGAACCGGATGAACCTCTATACGGTACGGAAAGCCACCCAGGGGCTGGCCAATTATATCCGCCGGTATGCCAAAGAGGGCTGCAACAAAAGCCTGGCCAGCCAGGGGAAGGCTTGCCAGAGGGGGGTGGCCATCGCCTTTGATTCCCGCCGGATGTCGCTGGAATTTGCCAGGGAGGCGGCACTGTGCCTGGCGGCCAACGGGATCCGGGCTTATGTTTTTGAGTCTTTGCGGCCTACGCCTATGCTCTCCTTTGCCTTGCGCCACTTCGGTTGCGTGGCAGGGATTGTGGTGACAGCCAGCCATAACCCGCCGGAATATAACGGGTACAAAGTTTACTGGGAAGACGGGGCGCAGGTGACCGCGCCCCGGGACCAGGAGATAATCCGGGAAGCCAGCCGCATTGCTGATTACAGCCAAGTATACACGATGGGGATAGAAGAAGCCAAGAGCTTGGGGCTGTACCGGGTGATCGGGGAGGAAGTGGACGACGCTTACATAGAAGAACTGAAAAAGCTCGTCATCCATCCTGAGGTTATAAAAAGGCAGGGAAAGGATATGAAGATTGTCTATACCCCCCTCCATGGCACGGGAAACCTGCCGGTACGCCGTATTTTACGGGAGCTGGGGTTTGAGAAGGTATTTGTAGTCCCGCAGCAGGAACTGCCGGACGGGGATTTCCCTACGGCCAGTTATCCGAACCCGGAAGACAAGAGGGCTTTTGCCCTGGCCCTGGAGCTGGCGGAAAAAGAGGACGCGGACATTGTGCTGGCTACGGACCCGGATGCAGACCGGCTGGGGGTTTATGCCAAAAACCGGGAAACCGGGGAATATGAGGCATTTACCGGAAACATGTCGGGGATGGTTATTTTGGAATACATCCTTTCCCAAAAGGAAAAAACCGGCCGGATCCCCCCGGACGGCGCGGTGGTGACTACCATTGTTTCCGGAAAGATGTCAAAGGAAATCGGGAAACGTTATGGCGTGGAGCGGATTGAAACGCTGACCGGGTTTAAATATATAGGGGAACAAATGAAACTCTTTGAACAGTCCCAAAGCCATGAGTTTTTGTTCGGCTATGAGGAAAGCTATGGGTGCCTGTTGGGCACCCATGCCCGGGACAAAGATGCAGTCGTAGCGGTAATGGCCCTTTGTGAAGCGGCTGCCTATTACCGGTCGCAGGGGCTTACTTTGTGCCAGCAGATGGAAAAACTGTTTCAACAATATGGGTATTTCCGGGAAAGCCTCTGCACGGCCACCAGGAAAGGGGTGGAAGGGGCGGAGGAAATCCGCAGGCTTATGGCCCGGTTCCGGGAAAGCCCGCCCAGGAAGATTGGGGACAGCCGGGTAGGCCGGTTTTGGGACTACAAAAAAGGGGTGGTATTGGATTATGGGACCGGGGAGGAGCATCCGATCAGCCTTCCTAAGTCGGATGTGCTGTATTTTGATTTGGAAGACGGCGCCTGGTGCTGCGTCCGCCCGTCAGGGACGGAACCAAAAGTAAAATTCTATATGGGGGTACGGGGGAGGTGCCGGGAAGACGCAGAGGAAAAGCTGGACAAATTAACAAAGGCAGTGATGGCGCTGGCACAGGTATAGGCCTAAGGCAGTGCTGCCAGGCACAGGTTTTTATAATTTAAGTTGCGTTTTTCATCCGGTTATGGTATGCTAGGTTGCAGATTCTAATGAGAGAGGTGAAAAAATGAGGAAATAACTTACTTTTGTAACATGATGTTTTTGTTTGCCGTAGCCTAAGGGGCGATACGGCTGTTCATGTTGCCAAAGTGGGTTAGGATCCTCATACCCTCTCTTTTTTGATGCCATAGGAATACAGGGGGATATGCAGGCTTTCCATTATTTGGCAGCAGGCTGAGGATGGGAGGGATGTATATGGCACAGATCCATGTTGTGGACCTTAGTTTTTCTTATGAGGGAAGTTTTGAGCCTGTTTTTGAACACGTTTCCTTTTCTTTGGATTCCGGCTGGAAATTAGGGTTTATTGGACGGAACGGGAAAGGGAAAACCACATTTTTGCAATTGCTTCTGGGAAAATATGCTTATACTGGGGCAATTTCGGTTTCGGTCCCTTTTGACTATTTTCCTTATCAGGTAAAGGAAGGCCAGATGGGGCGGTGCGCTTCGGATTTTATGGGGGAATTAAAAGCAGGCTGCGAGGAGTGGAAAGTGATTTGCGAATTGGCAAAACTGGAAGCTTCTGCCGAATTGCTGTACCGCCCTTTTGAAACTTTAAGCCACGGGGAGAGGACCAAAGTGTTTTTGGCCATCCTGTTTTCCGGGGGCCATGATTTTTTGTTGATTGACGAGCCTACCAACCATCTGGACCAGGAGTCCAGGGAGGTGGTAAAGCAGTATCTGAAGGGGAAAAAGGGTTTTATTTTAGTTTCCCATGACCGGGAACTTTTAGACGGCTGCATTGACCATGTGCTGGTCCTGAACCGGAAATCCATAGAAGTCCAGGGCGGCAATTTCTCCAGCTGGTGGGAGAACAAGCGCCGCAAAGACCAGTTTGCCAAAACGGAAAACGAAAAGCACCTGCGGGAAATTGCCACCCTGAAAAAGGCAGCTGACCAAAGCAGCAGGTGGGCACAGAAAAATGAAAACAGCAAAATTGGCTTCGACCCCTTAAAGGAGCCTGACCGGCCTTTCCGGGCCTATATCGGCGGGAAGACCAAGAAAATGCAAAAGCGGGTGAAAAGCTACGAGAAAAGGATCGAGCGGGAGGTACGGGCCAAGGAAGGCCTCCTGGCAGACATAGAAGAGACGGCTTTTTTGAAATTGTCCCCTTTGCATTACCACAAGGAACGGCTTGCCTATGGGGAAGATTTGGCCTTGGGCTATGCCGGGGCAAACGGGGCGGCGCTTAAAGATTTTTCTTTTGAGGTAAAACGTGGAGAACGGGTATTTTTACACGGGAAAAACGGGTGCGGTAAATCTACGTTGATCAAAGCCTTGCTGGCAGCCGGCGGCCGGGGGGGAGAGGGAAACGGGGCAGGGCTGCAGATTCTGGCGGGGGAACTGCATGTGGGTTTTGGCCTTACGATTTCTTACGTGAATCAGGACACGGATTTTTTGCAGGGGGATATACGCGGGTTTTGCGCTAAGCAGGGCTTGGACGAAAGCCTTTTTTGCGCTTTGCTCCGGCAGCTGGATTTGGGACGGGCCCAGTTTTCCAAAAGGATGGAAGAATTTTCCGAAGGGCAGAAGAAAAAAGTGCTGATTGCGGCGAGCCTTATGACCCCTGCCCATTTGTATATCTGGGACGAGCCCCTGAATTATATTGATGTGTTTTCCCGTATGCAGATTGAGGAATTGATCCTTTGCCATCAACCAACTATGATACTGGTAGACCATGACGCCCGGTTCCGGCAGAAGGTTGCCACCCGGGTGGTAGAGCTGCCGGGTTGATTTGAAATTTTTTAAGGTGCGCCCTGGAAAAAAGTTGAAAAAAACACTTGTCAAACGGTGTTTCTTGTGATACAATAATTCCGTTGCAAAGATAGGCCGGTGTGGCGGAATTGGCAGACGCATCAGACTCAAAATCTGACGGGGGCAACCTCGTGCCGGTTCGAGTCCGGCCACCGGCATCCTTGGCAGGGGCAAGCCCCGGAATCCTTGAGAGATTGAGGTTTCCGGGGCTTTCTTTTTGCTTTTTTGGCGGTTTGCACAATAGGGCATAAAAGAAAAGCTGCCTTGAAAAGATTATCTTGCAATACGGCGAAATGACCTTTCCGGGGCAGCTTTTGGCCGTAATTGCCCGCCATGGGCAAGGGGGCGGCAATTACCCAAACAATTGTTCCAACCGCCTCATAGCTTCTTGTGTGTTTTCCCGGCTTCCAAAAGCGGTCAGGCGGAAATAGCGGCGGCCGTTTTCCCCAAAACCGGCCCCGGGGGTGCCTACCACCTGGGCCTTGTCCAGCAAGTAGTCGAAAAACTCCCAGGATTCCATGCCTCCGGGGCACTCAAACCAAATATAAGGGGAGTGCACGCCGCCAAAGTAGCGGATACCCTTTTGGGCAAGGGTTCCGGCTATGAGCCGGGCGTTTTCCTGATAATAACGGATATTTTCTTGGCACTGTTTCATGCCTTCCTCAGTAAACACGGCTGCGGCCCCTGTTTGTATAATGTAGGAAGTGCCGTTGAATTTGGTGGATTGCCTCCGGTTCCACATGGCGTGGAGGGACATTTCCTTGCCGTTGGAGGCGGTGAAGGATAATTCTTTGGGGACAATGGTATAGCCGCAGCGGGTTCCGGTAAACCCGGCTGTTTTCGATAAGGAGCAAAATTCAATGGCGCAACGCTTGGCCCCTTCAATGGCATAAATGCTCCTAGGAAGGGCAGGGTCTGTGATAAAGGCCTCATAAGCCGAGTCGAAAAGGATGACGGCCTTGTGGGCCAGGGCATAGCTTACCCATTCTTTTAGCTGGCTGTGGCTGTACACGGCGCCGGTAGGGTTGTTGGGGGAACATAGGTAAATCAGGTCGGCGTGGACGTTTGGGTCGGGCATGGGCAGAAACTGGTTTTCGGCATTGCCGGCCAGGTAGGTGACGGTTTTGCCGCCCATTATATTGGAATCCACATAGACCGGGTACACGGGGTCCGGAATCAATATCACGTTGTCTGCCGCAAACAGTTCGGAAATGTTCCCCGTGTCGCTTTTGGCCCCATCGGATATAAAAATATCGTCGGCATCTACCGCGGCGCCGTTGCGGGCCAAGTAAGCGCTGATTGCGTCCCGCAAAAAGCGGTAACCCTGTTCCGGCCCATAACCTTTAAAGGTCTGGGCCTTAGCCATGTGGCAGACCCCGTCGTGGAGCCCCTGGATGGCCAGGCTTCCCAAAGGGAGTGTTACGTCGCCGATCCCCAGGCGGATGACTTTTTTGTCTGGGTTTGCTTTCGCGTAGGCGGCGACCCGGTGGGCGATTTCGGAAAACAGGTAGTTTTCCTTCAGGTTCTGGTAATGTTCGTTTAGTTTTGGCATGGGATCCTCTTTTCTATTACGTATTTCGGTAACCGGGTCGATTCTAACAGAGTTTTTGCCCCACGTCAAGATTTTGCTTCGGCCATTGGCTTGAGAAAACCCGTTTTTTGTGATAGACTGTGGTGGCAGGCATAGGAAAGCCTGTCCGGTTGCCGGCGGGCGGCAGCTGTGAGGCATAACAGCAGGCGCGCCGTTACGGCGCCAGATTAAGGAGGGCGTATTTATGAGTCAGAATCAATCCCGTGACACTATTTGCATCCAGGGCGGATGGAAGCCGAAGAACGGGGAACCCAGGGTTCTCCCCATTTATCAGAGCACTACATTTAAATATGAGGCCAGTGAGCAGATGGGGCGTCTGTTTGATTTAGAGGAAGAGGGCTATTTTTATACCCGCCTTGCCAACCCCACCAACGACGCGGTGGCGGCCAAGATATGCGCGCTGGAAGGCGGGGTTGCCGCCATGCTGACTTCTTCCGGCCAGGCAGCCAATATGTATGCGGTTTTGAACCTTTGTTCCCAGAAGGACCACATAGTCAGCGCCGCCACAATCTATGGCGGCACTTCCAATTTGTTTACCGTGACTTTAAAAAGGTTTGGCGTAGAATGTACGCTGGTGGATCCGGACGCGACGGAAGAGGAGATAAAGAAAGCCTTCCGGCCCAATACCAAGGCCGTATTTGGGGAGACCATTGCCAACCCGGCCCTGGCTGTCCTGGATATTGAGAAGTTTGCCCGTCTGGCCCACAGCCACGGGGTGCCGCTGATTGTAGACAATACGTTTGCCACCCCCATCCATTGCCGGCCTTTTGAATGGGGCGCCGATATTGTGACCCATTCCACCACCAAATATATGGATGGCCATGCCATGTGTGTAGGCGGGTGCATTGTAGACAGCGGCAATTTTGACTGGGAAGCCCAGAAGGGCAAGTTCCCGGGGCTTACTACGCCGGACGAGTCGTACCACGGGGTGGTCTATACCCGGAAATTCGGCAAGGCAGCTTATATTACCAAGGCAACGGCCCAGCTGATGCGGGACATGGGGTCTATCCAGTCGCCCCAGAACGCCTTTTTGCTGAATGTGGGCCTGGAGACGCTACATTTGCGTATGCCCCGCCACTGCGAAAATGCCAAGAAAGTGGCCCAATACTTAAAGGCGAGGGAAGACGTGGCCTGGGTCTGCTATCCGGGGCTTAAAGGGGACAAGTATTACAGCCTGGCCCAAAAATATATGCCGGACGGCACTTGCGGCGTGATTTCCTTTGGATTAAAGGGGGGGCGGGATGCTGCCGCGAAATTTATGGACCGGTTAAAGCTGGCGGCGATTGTGACCCATGTGGCAGATGCCAGGACTTCGGTCCTTCACCCGGCCAGCCACACCCATCGGCAATTGAGCGACAAGCAGCTGATCGAAGCAGGTGTGGACCCGGCCATGATCCGCCTTAGCGTAGGCATTGAAGGGGTTGAAGACATTATCGGGGACCTGGAGCAGGCTTTGGCGTAACCGGGCAGTCAAACCAAAAATGGATCCACCCATCCCGGCACTCCACCCCGTAAGCCATCCCATGGGCTTCCAATATCGTGCTCACAATGGAAAGGCCGATGCCGGTGCCCAGGCGCCGCCCGTTTTGGTGCTGGCTGCGCTGGTACCGTTCCCAGATGATTTCCCGCTCTTCCATAGGGATCGGCGGGCCGGGGTTGGAAACCGACACGTGAAAAGCATAAGGGCCCGAAAGGGCATTTAAAGTGATCTTCTGCCCTTCTTCCGTGTGGTTTATGGCGTTGTAGAGAAGGTTGCGGATAACCTGGCGGATTTTTAACGGGTCAATAAAGAGCCATATTTCCTGCCGGGGGCAGGCCAGCTCCAAAAGGATATGGTGTTCCATGGCCCCGGGCCGGCAGAACGCCGTCTCCGCTTCCAGGATGCCATATAGGTCGTGCCAGCCCTTTTTCAGTTGGAGGTAACCGGCCTGAAGCTGGGAATAATCCAGGATGTCGTCTACCATGTCGCTCATCCGCCTGGCTTCCCGGATAATCAGGTTAAGGTTTTCTTCCCGCTGGCCGTTGTCTTTCCAGGTAATGTCCCGTACCATTTCGGCATATCCCCCGATCACGGCCAAAGGGGAACGCAGTTCATGGGAAACGTTGGCGATGACTTCCTTGCGCAGCCGGTCCACCCGCTGTAATGCCTCCCCCAGCTGGTCGACAGAACGGGAAAGCTGCCCCAGCTCGTCTTCCCGTTCCAGCCGGGGCCTGGCAGAGAAGTCATTATGGGTAAGCCGGTCCACAGCATCCTTGATTTGGTCAATGGGTTTGGTGAATTGGCGGGACAGCACGGCGGCCAGCAGGGAAGCAATGCCGGTAAGCATCACGGTCAGGATGATGAGCTGGCGGCGGTTTAAGTCCAAGGTGGTCTTCAGCATCAAGGCATTGCGCAGGATTACGAAGCAAGGTTCCCCGCCATAGGTCACGGGGAACCCCAGCTCATAGCCAACGATCTGGTTGCGGTGCCGGTTTACCTGCCGGTAAGGCCGCCCTGCCAGCAGGTCCTGGAATTGTTCCTGCTTGCGGATGCTTTTCCAGATCTTTTGTTCTTCCCTCTGTTCCTGGATATTTACCCGGTGCCCGGAGGAATACATTTGCAGCAGCTTCCCTTGCTGGTTCATCAAGATCAGTTCCCCGTTGGTAATATGGCTTAAATATGAAATCAGCCGCGGGTCATCAGCCAGGTCCCCCATAGCCAGGCTTTCCATGACCGGTTCCAGCCTTTGCTGCGTACCGGCCAGGGCAGTTTTCGCATAATTCTGTTCGAATAAATAGATCTGGGCGATCCACATAAAACCAATGCCAAAGAGCACCAGCACCATCATGATGGACCAGAGCCGGAACACCATGCGGCTGCGCAAAGGCAGAAAACTAAATTTCTTCTGTGTATTCAAGTTTATATCCCACCCTCCAGACCGTTTGGATCAGTTTCCGGTATATTCCCAAATGCTCCCGCAGGGATTTAATGTGGGTGTCCACGGTGCGGACGTCCCCGTAATATTGGTATCCCCATACCGTCTGCAATAATTTTTCACGGCTCATGACGATCCGCGGGTTTTGTGCCATTTTTAAAAGCAGGTCAAATTCTTTAGGCGGCAGGTTCAGTTTCCGCTCCCCGATGGTTACCGTATGGGAAGACGGGGCAATGGCCAGGTCCCCGAACACAATGGCATCGGTTTTTTGCTGCCCGCTGCGGCGCAGTACGGCGCCAATCCGCGCCATCAGCTCTTTGGGGCTAAAGGGTTTTGACACATAATCGTCCACCCCCAGGCCGAAACCTAAAAGTTTATCGTATTCTTCGTCCCTGGCAGTGAGCATAATTACGGGCACCTGGCTGCCTTTGCGGATTTCTTCCAGGGCTTCAAAACCGTCTAAGCCAGGCATCATCACATCCAGCACGATAAGGTCAAATGTTTTTTCCAGAGCCGCCTTTACGGCAGCTTCCCCATTTTCCGCTTCCTGGCACAAATATCCTTCCAAATTGGCATAGGTGCGCACCAGCTTGCGCAAATGGGGGTCGTCGTCAACAATCAATAGTTTGGGCATGGGTTCCTCCTGTAGTGATGTAGCGTACTCACGCAATCTCTCTTTCACCTGCCTTTGCAGCTGATTTTCCGTCATAGGTACTTAAATTGAATCAACGTATGTTTCACGTATGCCTCATAAACCGATGCATATCTTACAAAAAACCATCTCACAAAAGCAGGGGCAAAGAGGCTTTGAGGGTACATAGGTACTTTTGGGCCTTTTTATCATCCGTCCGGATTCCCACATAGTATAACATGTTTGCCGGTTTCCGAAAACCTATCTTCATAAAGTCTGCCAATTTTCTCACAATTCGTTCACAAAGTCCTCACAAATCCCATTTATCCTGGATACTTGAAAAGGAGAAAGCATTCCGGAGGATTTTCGGGGAGGGGATCCTTAAAATCCCCCGATACAAAGGCAGGGGCAAAAAGGCCTGAGGGCACAGAGGCAGGAAAGGGGAAGACGGCATGAAACAGCCAAATAAGAAGATGTTAGCCGTGGCGGCCCTTTATGGGCTAGCCAGCATAATTGTGGCGGCAGGGGGGGGGTAATGGGCCGCCGGCAGGCTTCGGGGGATTGGGCCCGGGCATTTTGGGGGATGTTTTTCTATTTGTTTCCCGGCGGTTTTTGCATGTCTTTGCTATTGGCCCGCATCTTGCCCCCGCCGGGGCAGTCGGAATACGGCGCCATTTTCCAGGGCCTGTACCATGGCGGGGTTTTGGTGCTGGCAGCTACCGCGTTTTTTGGCGGGATCGTTAAGGATCCGTATACGGCATCTACAAACGTCTGCCTGACGGCAATTGCCGGCTGGGCGTTGTTGATGGCAAGTTTGATTGTATTGTCCCTGATTATCTGGGAACACCCGGGAAAGAAAAAAAGGCACAGGAAAAAAAGGATGCCCAATAAAGATTGAGGAGGAGAATCAGATGACCAAGAAGAAGATAATCCTGGCAGGCGTTTGCGCGGCAGCCGTGCTGGCTGTGGCAGGCGGATATCTACTGTCGGAAAAAGGGGGGGCGGCGGGCCAGCCTACAGGGGCCGGCGGCCAAAGGGGCCCGGGCGGCGCCATGGGGCAGCAGGCATCCGTAACCGTAGTAAAGGCGGCGGCGCCTGTCAGGGGGGATATTAGCCAGTCCACCAGCCTGACGGGGACGGTGGAGGCGGCAGATTTGGTATATGTTTCTGCCAAAGCAGCCGGCGATGTGACGTCGGTAAAAGTGAAGGCCGGCGACCTGGTGTCCCAGGGCCAGGTTATTTGTGAGATTGACACGGGCCAGGTAGAATCTGCCCAAAATTCCATGGAATCGGCACAAGTGAATCTGGCCCAGGCCAGGAATAATTTAAGCCGTATGCAGGTATTGTATGGAGGCGGGGATTTGTCGGAGCAGGAGTATGAGCAATATGTGAATGCGGTAAAAACCGCCCAGCTTCAATATGAATCGGCCAGGCTTGCCTACGGAAAGCAAATGGAATACAGCAAGGTTACCGCGCCCATTAGCGGAAGGGTCGAAAGCTGCGATGTGGAAACCTACGGCCGGGTATCCCAGTCTAGCCAACTTTGCGTTATTGCCGGGGACGGGGAAAGCCGGATCACCTTTTATGTGACCCAGAGGATGATGCAAAACCTCCGGGAGGGGGACGGTGTTGAAGTGTACAAAAACGGGAATACATACAAAGGGGCAATCAGCGAAATCAGCAGCATGGTGGATGAGGGCAGCGGGCTGTTTAAAGTAAAGGCCCAAGTGGAGGGGACGGATGAGATTGCCATTGGAAGTACGGTGAAACTAAGCCTGGTGACCCAACGGGCAGAAAATGCCATGCTGGTCCCCGTGGATGCCATTTATTACAGTGGCGGCGACGGCTATGTCTACCTGTACCAGGATGGGGTTGCCCAAAAACGGCAGGTAGAGGTAGGCCTGTATAATTCCGAGTATGCCGAGGTATTGTCGGGGCTGGGGGAAGAAGACCTAGTGGTCAGCACCTGGAGTTCCAACTTGTATGAAGGGGCCACGGTCCGCCTGCGGGATCAGGCAGGGGATGAAAACCAGGGGCAGCCATCCGGGGAAAGCCCCAAAAGCCAGGCCCAGGAAGGCGGGGCAGTACCGGAA
The DNA here is from genome assembly GCA_910584845.1 of uncultured Lachnospiraceae bacterium. Lineage (GTDB taxonomy): Bacteria > Bacillota > Clostridia > Lachnospirales > Lachnospiraceae > Brotaphodocola. The sequence continues at coordinate 44,071 of CAJUDH010000018.1, read as the reverse complement.
GGCCAGGGGCAGCCATCCGGGGAAAGCCCCAAGGGCCAGGCCCAGGAAGGCGGGGCAGTACCGGAAGGCCAGGGGCAGCCGTCCGGGGAAAGCCCCAAGGGCCAGGCCCAGGAAGGCGGGGCAGTACCAGAAGGGCAGCCGTCCGGGGACGGGCAGGGCGGGGAGGCCCCGGCCGGAGGCAGCCGGGGTCCGCGAGCATAGATAAAGGAGGCTAAGAAAAATGGGATTTACGAGAATTGTACTAAAACGTCCAGTCACCGTTTTCATGGCGCTCCTCTGCCTGATTGTATTTGGAATATCCTCGGTGTTCTATGCAAAGCTGGAACAGATGCCAGATACCGACCAGCCTATGATGATGGTTATGGCCAGCTATTCCGGGGTAGGCCCGGAGGACATGGATGAACTGGTTACCAAGCCGATTGAGGACCGGGTCAGCACTTTGGAAGGCGTAAAAAGCATGAGCTCCAGCACCAGCGAGGGAAGCTGCAGGATCATGCTGGAATATGGCTATGATGTGGATATGGACGAAGCGTATGACAACCTGAAGCAGACTTTGGAACGGATACGGAATTTGCCGGAGGACGTAGAGCCTTCCATTATGAAAATGAGCAATAACGCCAGGGCAAACCTTACGTTATCCATCTCCCATGAAACCCAGGAAGACCTGTATGATTATGTGGACCAAGTCATTGTCCCGGAGTTTGAACGGCTTACTACGGTAGCGGAAGTGAGCGCTATGGGCGGTTCTTCCGAATATGTGAAAGTGGAGCTTTTGTCCGATATGATGGCCCAATATCAGGTATCCATGAACAACATTACTTCCGCCATGGGCAGCGCCAACGTATCCTACCCTTCCGGGAACGCAGTCTCAGGGAACCTGGAACTGTCTGTGACCACTCTGGCGGAAAACGATACCTTGGACGAACTTTTAAGGGTGCCCATTACCACTTCCGGCGGAAAAACCGTTTACCTGGAAGATATTGCCAACATTGATTACACCGAAGAGCAGAGGGGCGGCGTTTCCCGGTACAACGGGGAAGAAACCATTTCTTTGTCGATTACCAAGCAGCAGGACGCCACGGCCATGTCCCTTTCCCAGGAGGTCTTGGCAGTAGTTTCGTCTCTGGAAGAGGACGACGGGGATTTACATATCCGGATGGTACGTGACGAGGCGGACAGTATTATAAGCTCCCTAAAGGATGTGGCAGTGACCATGGTTTTGGCAGTGTTGATCTCCATGGCCATCATCTTTGTGTTTTTTGGTGACATAAAGGCTTCCCTGATTGTAGGGAGTTCGATCCCCACTTCGATCCTCATGTCCCTGATTGTCATGACGCAGATGGGTTTTTCCCTGAACATTATTACCATGAGCGGCCTGGTGCTGGGGGTGGGCATGATGGTGGATAACTCCATCGTGGTGCTGGAAAGCTGCTTCAGGGCCATGGACAGGGCAGGGGGGAAAGGCGCCCTGGAGTATGCTAAGGCGTCCCTGGAAGGGACCAATATAGTTATCCAGTCCATTATCGGGTCTACCATCACGACTTGTGTGGTATTTATCCCTTTGGTGTTTTTAAACGGGATGAGCGGGCAAATGTTTGGTTCCATGGGGTATACCATTGTGTTCTGCATGTGCGCTTCTTTGCTTTCGGCCATGTCCATCGTCCCCCTTACTTATATGCTGTATAAGCCCAGGGAACGGGAGCGCGCCCCCATGTCTTACCCGGTAGTAAAGATGCAAAACCTTTACCGGAAGGTTATGCCTGTATTGTTACGCCACAAGCTGGCGGTTATGGCGGCTTCCGTGGGAATTATCGCCGTGGCCTTTTTGCTGGCCAGGGGGATGGAAACCGAACTGATGACCGCAGACGATACAGGCACAATTTCGGTCAGCATAGAGACCCGGCCGGGCCTTTTAAACGAACAGGCTACGGCTATGCTGGAACAGGCGGAGGAAATTGTCAAAGGCCATGAAGACGTGGAGTCTTATATGCTCCGGTATAATAACGGGAGCGGGACAATTACGGCTTATTTGAAAGACAGCCGCGCTATGGATACGGAGGAAATCGTAAGCCAATGGGAAAAAGAGCTGGCGGACATTGACAACTGCACCATTGAGGTGGAGGCTTCCGCTTCCATGAATATGATGGGAAGGACCCGGGGGTACGAGGTAATCCTGCAAGGGACCCAGTATGGCGAACTCCAGGAAACCAGCAATAAAATTGTGGAAGAGCTGACGGCCCGGGACGATGTGGTGAACGTCCATTCCAGCATAGAGAACACCGCGCCGGTGGTGGCTATCCAGGTAGACCCGGTGTCGGCGTCGGCCGAAGGGCTGACGGCAGCCCAGATTGGCTCTATCGTAAAACAGCACCTGGACGGGGAGGCCATTGCCACTTTGGAAATAGACGGGAAAGAAATTTCCGTGAAAGCAGAGTATCCAAAAGAGGAATACCGGACCGTCCCCCAGGTGGAGCAGATGATTTTGCCGAAGCCTTCCGGCGGCTATGTGGCGTTGTCCGATGTGGCAAAGGTCTATTACCGGGACAGCCCGGCCTCCATCTCCAAATCCGACAAAGCCTATCAGGTCACCATAACGGCACAATATGCCAATGGCAACGTCCAGGCCCTGATTGACAGCGAGGTGGTGGGGCCCCATTTGACAGGCACGGTCACCCGGGGAACCAATTCCCGCAACCGGATGATGCAAGAAGAGTTTAACAGCCTGTACCAGGCCATTGCCGTAGCCGTATTTTTGGTATTTGTGGTTATGTCTGCCCAATTTGAGTCGCCCAAATTTGCCTTCATGGTAATGACGACCGTCCCTTTTAGCCTGGTGGGGTCATTTGGGCTTCTAAAAGTTACCGGGGTGACCATTAGCATGACTTCCATCCTTGGATTTTTGATCTTAGTCGGGACGGTGGTAAATAACGGAATCCTGTATGTGGATACCGTAAACCAGTACCGGATGTCCATGCCTTTGCAGGAAGCGCTGGTTGAGGCAGGAGCCACCAGGCTAAGGCCCATCCTCATGACAAGCTTGACTACGATTTTGTCCATGATCCCCATGGCGATGGCCATGGGAAGCAGCGGCTCCACCACCCAGGGCCTGGCAGTGGTAAACATTGGGGGGCTTACGGCCGGCGTGCTGGTGGCATTGTTTATCCTTCCCGTATATTATGCGCTGTTAAATGGCAAAAAGAAGCGGGTGGTGCTGGACATATAAAACAGTAAGGCATTTTCGGGGGGTCAAGGGTTTTCCCGAAAAAGGACCGGGATATTTAAGAATATTGAAAGATTTGTTAAATAAATGTTTTGTTGCCATAGGCCGGATCTTGTATTACTATAGTTGCATGGGTTAGCCGTGATGTGCATTCCGGCGAAAGGCGCAGCCGGCAACATAGCGGCTAGGCCGGGGGCCGGGAAGCGGCGCGGCCAGGAAAACGAAAAGATGCCTGCCGGTATATAAATCCTGCGGCAAAAATCCGTTGCGGGATATTTCAGAAAGGGTGTGGAAACCGTATGGACGATAAAAAAAGGGCAACAAAGAAACAAAGGGGCAAAGCAAAAAAGCGGGTAGCCTGCGGCGTGCTGGCGGCCGCCTGCGCCAGCCTGCTGCCGTTTCCGGCTATGGCGCAGAGGAGCCCGGAATTTGCCTATCCGGCAGAAAAATGGGCGGCTTTGCGGGACGATAAGCTGGAGTTTGACGAGATCGGGGATTTGATTCATGAATACAACAATACGGTGCTGCAGAACCATATCTCTTATCAGGACGAAAGGGGGGACAGCCGGGATGACATAGCCCAGGACTATTACGATACGGCCGATGACATTTACGGGAATATCCAATACCCGGATTCGGATGACAGCGAATACGGCAGCCGTATGGCGTCGGCTTTAAGGAGCAAGATCCAGGCCGAGCAGCTTATGGAGCAAGGGGACGAGAACACCGAAGACAGCGAGACGAAGAAGTTGGGGTACGACCAGACGGAGGCCAGCTTGGTGAAACAGGCGCAAGAGCAGATGATCAACTATTGGAGCCAGTATTATGAGCTGGATAGCCTGCGCCAAAGGAAAGCCCAGGCCGAAACCAGCTACCAATCGGAGCAGGTCCGCCTTAGCGCCGGCATGTCTACCCAGGCGAAAGTCTTAAGCGCCAGGGAAGCGGTTTCTTCTGCGGAGGCCGCTTTGCTGTCCGGGGAAAGCAACTTGGGGAAAATTAAGGAAGATTTGTGCCTGATGCTGGGCTGGGGCTATGGCGCCGATGTTGAGGTCGGCGTGCTGCCAGAACCGGATTTGGCCCGCATTGAGGCCATTGATGTAGATGCGGACATTTCTTCGGCATTGGCCAACAGCTACAGTATGAAGCTGACCGAGAAAAGGCTGGCCAACGCCCGCACGGAAACCGTGAAAAGTACCCTGGAGCAGACGAAAAAGAGCCAGAGGGAAGCCATTTCCAATGACGTGAGAAATGCTTATAACAGCCTTATCCTGGCCCGCTCCCAATACAGCCAGGCAGTGCAGGCTTTCGAGCTGGAGCAGGCCTCCATGGATTCGGCGGCCCGGAAACTGCAGGCCGGTACCATCACCCCCAATGCCTACCAGGCCCAGGAGGCGTCTTACCAGATCGCCGAAACTACGGTCCGGACCCAACAGCTGGCACTTTTGACAGCCATGGTGGATTACCAGTGGGCGGTTGACGGATTGGCCTCGGCATCGTAAAAGTGGTTCCAATGGCAAAGGTTATGGAAGTAAGGAGGGACGCAATTATGAGGAAGGCAGTCCGTTTTCCGTTTGCCGGGCGGATGGCTGCAGGCGTATTGGCCATCATGGCTGCAGGGGTTTTTGCTTTCCCCGCATTTGGGGAAGGGCAAGGGGAGAAGGCCGTGGCCTATGAAAATTTGAGCCAGCTGCTGGTCGAAGGCAACCAGGGCCTAAAGCAGGCCAACGACAATTATGATACCAATAAAAAGAATTACCAGGATTTAATGGATGCGTTGCGGGAAGAGCAGCAATATATGAAATTCATGGCAGAAAAGTATGAGGGGACGGAAGAAGAACCGGTCTACCTGGCCAATGCGGAGCATTTGGGGAGCCAGGCCACCAGGCTTTCCAAACAGCTGGAGGCGATGGGGCGAAAGACGCAGACTTTGTCCGTGGAAAAGAATGTGGATGCATACACGATGGCAGCCCAGGCCATAATGAATTCTTACAACCAGATGGTTTTAAATGTGGAGGCCAAAGAAAAAAGCGTCCGGGCGGCAGAAAGCTCCTGCCAGGCCATAGAAAAAAAACAGCTGGCCGGAATGGCTACCATGTCAGACGTGGGGGAGGCCCAAAGCCAGTTAAGCCAGGAGCGCAACCAGCTGGCGTCTTACCAACAGAGGGCCGGCCAGCTCCGTTTTCAGCTTTTGTCCATGCTGGGGATGGAAGATGACGGGACGGTTTCCATCGGGGCTATCCCTGAGCCTGATTTAGCCGCCATCGGAGCCGTTGATTTTGAGTCGGACAGTCAAGCTGCCGTCAATAATAACGATTCCGTAAAAAATGTCCGCCATTCCCGTGCTGGCACCACCGCTGAGGTGGCCCGCAAAGCGGTGGAAGAGCAGGAAGCCGTCGGCAATGCCCAAAAGGATATTTATGCTGCCTATCAAGGGCTTCAGGCCGCCCGGCTGGAATACCAGGCTGCCCTGGACGGTTTTGAAAGCGCCCAGGCCGAATACCAGTCCCTGCAAAGGAAGGGGCAGGCCGGGATGCTAAGCCAGACGCAATATTTGCAGGGGGAAGCGGATTATTGGAATGCCTTGTCTGCCAAAGGGACGGCGTCCATGAATTTACTCCAGGCATATGAAAGCTACCAGTGGGAAGTAAAAGGGACATCCCAGGCAAGGCAATAAAAAAGGGCGCCCGGACAAGGGAGACGGAAAAATAATAAGCCCCTGTGACCGTCCGCCTAACGAAGGGGACCTTAAATAAAACCATTGGGGAAAATGATATTACCTGGATTTTGCGGGCGAGGCATGCCTGGAACATGAGGATAAGATTTCAGCGTATCGGCCAGCGGCCCGTTGCGGGCCACTGGCCGTTTCGGCATTTTGACAAAACATTATAAAAACAGGTATATGACAGCAAAGGGGTTGCCGCTGTAGTCCGGCAACCCCTTTGCTTCTATAAAATTAATTCAGGGACTGGTATACGCTCCAGGCCTTTTTCTTTGCCAGCGGAATTTCATCCCGGGATGCGTTGGGGTTCCTGGTCCAGAGGCCGAAGGCGCCTCCCACTTCCTCCTGTGATTTGGCGTCTACCTGGCGGGTAAGGTAAAAACCTTCAATATAAGGATTGGCCTTTACGATTTCATAAGCCTGCCGGATCGCCTCTGCCTGCCGCTCTTCCCCGTTTTCACAGGCAGAGGTGAAGCCTTGTTCCGTGAGGAGCAGATGGCGGACCTGCCCGTTGGGGGACAGCATTTCTTCGGTCTGCATGTAATTGGTCAAAACGTCAATGTTCTTCAGGTTGATGTTGGGCGTATCCAGGTCAAAGGAAATGCCGTCGTCATCTAAAAATTCCGGTTTGGTAAAGAAATGTACCGGGTAGGCATGCCAAGCGATGCCGTAGTCCAGGTCTTTAAGGTGTGCATTGAGCCTGGGCAAATAATCCTTAACCGTATATTGGGCTTCAAGGCCGCTTCTGGCATTCCAGCGCATATCAAAAGGCATAAATACCCGGGCCTCGGAGTTGGTTTTTTTGATTTCTTCATAGAAAATGCGGAATGCTTTGGCGTATTGGGCCGCATGTTCGTCAATATCCGTAACCCCGCTGTAATCCCATGCCACAGCGTCATTGATCTCGTTGCCGATCACCCAGTTGGAGACATAGGAAGAATAATGGCGGGCTACGTTCCTGGCATAATTACGGACAGCCGATTCGCCTTCGGAGGTGGCCACGTTAAATGCATAATTTCCGACCCCGTCTACCGGGCTGTCAACCGGCAGAAGGCGGGAGTCCGAAGCGCCAAAACCGTTTAAAAGGATCATGGTCATGGTGATCCCGTTTGATTTGCATTTTTTGGCAAGGGGGTCAAAAGAATTGACATTTTGATAAGACGCCAGGTTGCAGATGACTTGTTTGCACCCTAAATTGGTGATGTCGTCCAGGTGTTCCCGGTCTTGGCCGGAGATCAAAATCCCTTTTTTGCTTGCGGGCTCCTGATAAAAAGCAAAGGATGTAATACAGGTGGAGACGGCTAGGGCAGAAGAAAGCAGCATCCCTGCCAGACGTTTGGTTGTGTGTTTCATGTTATCCTCCTTATAGATGGTAAAAGAATGTTGGAAAGTTACAAATGGTTTCTGCAAGGAATATTATACCATAAAAAAAGGGGATGTCCACCTTATATTTGGGCCATGGCAAAAAGGACATGACAAATGGGGCAAGGGAGTATATAATAAAAGAGATAAGTTTTCAGGCATAAGACAGGGGACGGGAGTGGAAGTTATGGCCGTAAAGGAAAAAATACGGGGGCAGGAAGAAAGCCGGGTGAAGCTACCCAGGCAGTATCAGGTATGGATCTATAATGATGATTTTACCCCCATGGATTTTGTGGTGGAGATATTGGTCCGGATCTTTGACAAGGAGGAGGCAGCGGCGGTGGCGCTGATGCTGGATATCCATAAGGGAAGCCATGCGGTGGCAGGGGTTTATCCCCGGGATATTGCCCAGACGAAAGCGGCAGAAGCGGTTTGGCTGGCCCGGGAGGCGGGATACCCGCTGAAGGTGGAGGCGGTTTGCCTTTGACGGTAAACACCGGATTTTACAGGATAGAGAAGACAGGAGATGGGACGACGGGATGGAATTTACCAGGAATATGCAAAAAGTAATGGAGCGTGCGGTGAAGCTGGCGAGGGAAGGCAGGCACCGTTATTTTATGCCAGAGCATTTGCTGTATGGGCTGACGTTTGACGAGGATTTTTGCCGGGAGTATGGAGCCGGCGGAGGAAATGCAGAAAAGCTAAGGGAGGATATTTCCGGGTTTATCCGGGAACAGGCCGGCGTGATGGCCGATGACGGGGACGTCAGGCTGACTGCCGATACGGAAAAGGTATTGCACCTGTCGGAATGCCAGGCATCTTCCAGCGGCCGCCCGCTTGTGGACGTGAGCCATTTTTTGTCGGCGCTCCTGCATTTGGAAGATAGTTACGGCTTATATTTTTTAGCCAGGCAAGGCGTGGATTTGATTGAAGTAATGGGGGAACTGTCAAGGGATAGCCTGGCGGCAGAGCGGGGGCAGGAACCGGAGGAGGGGCCGGACGATTCGGACGGGGATGATGAAAGGGACGGATTGTGGGGGCTTGACGGGGAGGAAGAAGAGGGGCAAAGGGCAGGAAAAGGTCCCCGCAGCCAGCGGTGGCGTAATTTTGTAGAGGATATGAACCAGACAGGCAAAAGCCAGAACCCCCTGATTGGCCGCAGGGAGGAGCTGGAGCGGACCATCCAGATCTTATGCCGTAAGGACAAAAACAACGTGCTCCACATCGGGGAGCCGGGGGTAGGCAAGACGGCCTTGGCATATGGCCTGGCCCAGCGGATTGAGGATGGCCAGGTTCCGGGGCAGTTGTCCGGGGCCAGGGTCTACGGGCTTGATTTAGGGGGTATGTTGGCCGGAACCCAGTACCGGGGCGATTTTGAAAAACGTTTCAAGGAAATTATGAATGGGCTGTCCCAGGAAAACCAGCCCATCCTTTATCTGGACGAGATCCACAACATCGTGGGGGCGGGGGCCGTCAACGGCGGCAGCCTGGACGTGGCAAATTTGCTGAAGCCTTATTTGGCGGCCGGGCATATCCGTTTTATCGGGGCCACTACCTATGAAGAATATAAAAAACACTTTTCCCAAAATAGAAGCCTGGTGCGCCGGTTTCAAAACGTGGACGTAAAAGAGCCTTCCCCGGAAGAGACGGTGGCTATTTTAAAAGGCTTAAAAGCCGGCTATGAGAAGTTCCACGGCGTAAAATACGGCGCCGGGGTGCTGGAACATGTAGTGGAGGTAAGCGGCCGGTATGTGAACGAAAGGTTTTTTCCGGACAAGGCCATTGACCTTTTGGACGAAGCGGGCGCTTACCGTAAGCTCCATCCGCTCAACAAGAAACGGCAGTCCGTGGGCAAGGCGTTGATTGACCAGGTGCTGGCAAAGGCCTTAAACGTCCCCATCGGGGTGGTAGAAAAAGATGAAACGGAAAAATTGGCTTTGCTGGAGGGGAACCTGAAAGGGCAGATTTTCGGCCAGGATCAAGCCATAAGCCAGGTGGCCAATGCAGTGAAATTTTCCCGGGCTGGTTTGAACGATGAGGAAAAGCCCATTGCCTCTTTCTTGTTTGTCGGGGCCACAGGGGTGGGGAAGACGGAGCTTTCCAAGGCTTTAGCCAAGGAGATGGGGATTTCGTTCCTCCGCTTTGATATGAGCGAATACGCAGAAAAGCATACGGTGGCAAAACTCATCGGCGCGCCGGCGGGCTATGTGGGATATGAGGAGGGCGGCATCCTGACCGAGGAAGTCCGCCGCCATCCCCATGCGGTCCTGCTGCTGGACGAGATTGAGAAAGCCCATCCGGATATTTTCAACGTGCTGCTCCAGGTAATGGATTACGCTACTTTGACCGACAACCAGGGCAGGAAGGCGGACTTCCGCAATATTATTTTGATAATGACGTCCAATGCCGGCGCTAGGGAAATCGGCAAAAGCCCCATTGGGTTTGCAAGTGAGAAGGTAAACCTGGACGCCTTGGAAGATGCGGTAAAACGGACGTTTCAGCCGGAGTTTAGGAACCGGTTAAGCCGGGTGGTACTGTTTTGCGGCATGGATGAGGATATGGCAGAAAAAATCACCCAAAAGAAGCTTAAGGAATTGGCGGACAAGCTTGCTTTGCGGAACGTAAAGCTTGATATTTCGCCGGAAGCGGCGGAATATGTAAGGAAAGCGGGGATTACCAGGGAATACGGGGCCAGGGAGGTTGACCGGGTGATTTCCGGGGAAGTAAAGCCCCTGTTAGCAGAACTCTTGCTGTTTGGGGAATTGAAGCAGGGCGGGAGCTGCAGGCTGGAACTGGAAAGCGGGCGGCCGGCAATTGGAAAGGTGGCAAAAATAGCTCATGGGGACTTGGAAAAGCAGGGGCCTGCGCGGGTCCACGCTGGAGGACATGATTAATTACAGCAACGAACAATACCGGGAGAAAAAGCTGGCGCTGATCCAAAAAATCCCTACGCCTATTACCCCGATTGCAATTGATAAGGAAAGCCGCCACATTACCCTGGCCTATTTTGACCAGAAGAGTACCGTGGATTATATAGGCGCGGTGCAGGGCATCCCGGTTTGCTTTGACGCAAAGGAGTGCGCGGTAAAGACATTCCCCCTGCAGAACGTCCACGGGCACCAGATCCGTTTTATGGAGGCTTTTGAGGGGCAGGGGGGGGTTGCCTTTATCTTGCTGCATTTTACGGCCGAGGATGAAATTTATTATATTCCGTTTGCAGACCTGCACCGGTTTTGGCAGCGGATGCAGGATGGCGGCAGGAAAAGCTTTACTTATGAAGAGGTGGACAAAAGCCTGCGGGTGCGGGCCCACAGGGATATACTAATACATTACCTGGAGGCGCTGCAGATGGACCTGGAGCGGAGATGACTACTGAAAAGATGGACAAGATTGGGATTGGAAAGGACAGAAAGGTGGGTTTATGGGAACGAGAAGGATTATACAGGTGGAGGAAAAAGTACCTTTTAAAATGCTGGTGCCCCTTAGCGTCCAGCACATGTTTGCCATGTTTGGGGCGTCGGTACTGGTGCCGTTCCTTTTTGGCATCAGCCCGGCCATTGTGCTGTTTATGAACGGCGTGGGGACGCTGATGTTCATTGTTATAACCAAGGGGAAGGCGCCTGCCTACCTGGGTTCCAGCTTTGCTTTTTTAGCCCCGGCAGGGGTGGTGATCGCCAATGCCCAATGGGGGTATGAATATGCCTTGGGCGGATTTGTGGCAGTGGGGTTTTTGGGCTGTATCCTGGCGCTTTTGATTTACCGGTTCGGTACAGGCTGGATTGACGTGGTACTTCCGCCGGCGGCCATGGGCCCGGTGGTAGCCCTGATTGGCCTGGAGCTTTCCGCTTCTGCCGCCAATACGGCAGGCCTGCTGGACGAGGCAGTGGACTTGAAAAATTTAGCGGTGTTTTTGGTGACCCTGGGGTTTGCCGTATTCGGCTCCGTTTTGTTCCGGGGGTTTTTGTCTATTATCCCGATCCTGATTGCCGTGATTGCCGGGTATATAGCGGCAATTGCCTGTGGTATGGTCGGCTTTTCCGAGGTGGCGGCGGCCCCCTGGTTTGCCCTCCCCCAGTTTACCATGCCTAAGTTTGACCCGGAAGCCATTGCGATTATCCTGCCGGTAATTTTAGTTATCGCGTCGGAACATATCGGCCATCAGGTGGTTACCAGCAAAATTGTAGGCAGGGACCTACTTAAGGACCCGGGGCTGCACCGCAGCTTATTCGGAGATAATTTTTCCACCATGGTTTCCGGCTTTTTAGGTTCCGTCCCCACCACCACTTATGGGGAAAATATCGGGGTTATGGCTATGACCGGAGTGTACAGCGTGCATGTGATCGCAGGCGCGGCAGTGCTTTCTTTGGTCTGTTCTTTTGTGGGGAAACTGTCCACGCTGATCAGCACCATACCCGGCCCGGTTATCGGGGGCATATCTTTTTTGCTATATGGCATGATTGGGACTTCCGGTCTGAGGATTTTAGTGGATTCCCGGGTGGATTTCGGAAAACCCAGGAACCAGGCGCTGACTTCCGTGATCTTTGTGGCCGGTTTATCCGGCATTGCCATTAAGGTGGGCAATATCCAGCTTAGCGGTATGGTATTGGCCTGCGTGGTAGGTATGGCCCTTAGCCTGGTTTTCCATTTTCTGGATTCGCCGGAACCGTCGGGACGTTCCGGCCAGGATGAAGGGCAATAACACAATCATTGCAGCCTGAAAATTCTTATGGAATCTTGGAGGTGGCCATGGACGGGGGAAAAAATAGAAACAGGGCAAAGGTGGCGCTTTTTGCGGTATATCTGGCTGCCTTGCTGCGGATCACCGTGTTCCGCCACAACTTCAGCCTGGACCACCTGTTTGGAGGCGGGACGTTGAACCTGTCTTTTTTTACCGGATATATCCCTTTGCTGGCGCAAAAAAGGTGGTGGCGGTTCCTTTACCTGTTTGTAGGGAATATGGCCTGGTTTGTGCCCTTTGGCGTGTTTTTGCGCATCCGGTGGAACCCGGGCAAAGGCCGGAAAGCTATTGTATGGGGGTTTGCCCTTTCTTTCGCAATTGAGGGGATGCAGTACTTGTTTGGGACGGGGGTATCCGAACTGGACGACTTGATTTTAAACACATTGGGAACCTGGATCGGCTGGAAAGCATATCCTATAATACAGGAATTGATACAGAAATGTTTGGAAGGGGCTAAGCTTTGGCGGCAAAAAGGCCGCCGATGACACAGCCCGCCCCTGCCGGGGTTTTGCAGGGCCAAACACCCCACAGGAAACCCCGCCCCTGCCGGGCTTATTCTTTCCCGTTCCAGCAGTAGGTGCAAAGTTTATGGGCCGGAAGGCCAATAGAACGGACAAGGTCATCCAGCCGGTGATATTTCAGGGAAGTAAAATTCAGCTGTTTGCGGATTTCTTCCAACATTTCCCCATAGTTTTTGCTGTCAGGGTTCGCATAGTCTTCCAAAAGCCCTTTGGGCACATGGTCGCCTTCCCGTTCCCGGACAACCCGGCGGGTAATTAAATCCAGTTCCGAAGTGGAGCGGGAAAAGTTCAGGTATTTGCAGCCAAACAGCAGCGGCGGGCATGCAGGGCGGATATGGACTTGCGTAGCGCCGCTTTGGTACAGGAATTCCGTGGTTTCCCTTAACTGGGTGCCCCGGACAATGGAGTCGTCAATAAGCAGCAGGCTTTTGCCCCGGATCAGTGCATCAACCGGAATCAGCTTCATTTTGGCAATTAAATTCCTCTGGCTTTGATTCTGTGGCATAAAAGAGCGGGGCCAGGTGGGCGTATATTTGATAAAAGGCCGGGCAAAAGGGATCCGGGACTCGTTGGCATACCCGATGGCGTGGGCGGTGCCGGAGTCCGGGACGCCAGCGACAATATCCGGGAGGATGGCGTTGCCCGTAGGGTGCCCGGGGCAATTTTCGCAGCTTTCACAGGGGGATAAGTCCCGTTGGGCCAAAATCTGGCCGCAACGGTACCGCATTTCTTCTACGTTTATGCCTTCATAGGAGGAGGTGGGGTAACCGTAATATACCCATAAAAAGGAGCAGATTTTCATTTCTGCCCGTGGGGGGCTTAGGGATTGTACCCCGGACGGGTTGACCAATACGATTTCCCCGGGGCCAAGCTCGGTGCAGTCGTGGTATCCTAAATTGAGGTAAGAAAAGCTTTCAAAAGCCACGCAATAGGCGCCTTCTTTTTTGCCGACGATCACCGGGGTGCGCCCATACCGGTCCCGGGAGGCATATATGCCTTCCGGCGTCAACAGAAGGATGGACATGGACCCCTGGATGGCCTCCTGGGCATAAAGGAGCCCGTCTACCAGGCTTTGCTTTTGGTTAATAAGGGAGGCGGTCAGCTCTGTGGCGTTGATCCGCCCTCCGGACATCTCCATAAAATGGATATGGCCGTTTTCAAAAGCCTGCCGGATTAATTCGCTTTCGTTGTTGATTTTCCCTACGGTAACGATGGCATAACTTCCCAGATGGGACTGGATGAGCAGCGGCTGCGGTTCGTTGTCGGAAATGGACCCGATGCCGGAATTGCCTGACAGCTCTTCCACATCCCGTTCGAACTTGGTGCGGAACGGAGAATTTTCGATATTGTGGATGCTTCTTTGGAAACCGCTTTTGCCGTAAACGGCCATGCCGCCTCGGCGGGTCCCCAAATGGGAGTGGTAGTCTGTTCCGAAAAACAGGTCCATGACACAGTCTTCCCTTGAGGTGACGCCAAAAAATCCGCCCATTTGTATTATCCTCCAGATTATGAATGAAATAGTAGTTTCAGTAATGGGGTTTGCATAGGGAGAGTGTATCATATCTGGTATCGGTAAGACAATCACTGCATTTATTAAAAATTCTAATAATAAACAAAAGGCGTAGGCTTTCAGGGGTAAATCAAAGATTGACAAGTGGGGCGCCTTATCCTATAATCATAATGCGTTATTAAGTTATCACTTTACCATGAAAAAGTAGCCGGGCGGCCCCGGTTTTTTGAATGCAGATTGCAGTGGGTATCCACCGGAAAAGGCTTTTCGGCCGCGCGGGAAAAGCGCCGGTTACGGCGGATATACCACCTACAGAACGGAGGGATAGGCATGGGGAGGCAGTTGCTGCATACCCCGGAAGGGGTGCGGGACATTTATGCAAAGGAGTGTGCCAGGAAGCTGGCGGTAGAAGGCCGGATCCGGAAAATTTTCCATTTGTATGGGTATCAGGATATCGAGACGCCGACCTTCGAGTTTTTTGACATTTTTAAGGAGGAGAGGGGAAGCGCAGGAAGCCGGGAGATGTACAAGTTATTTGACCGGGAGAACAACACTTTAGTGCTGCGGCCGGATATGACGCCATCCATAGCGCGGTGTGTGGCGAAATATTTTATGGATGAGGCAGGGCCTTTGCGGCTTTGCTACCTGGGGGCTACTTATCTGAACGCCGCCAGTTATCAGGGCAGGCTTAATGAGGCCACCCAGACCGGGGTGGAACTCATTGGGGATGATTCCAGCGATGGGGATGCGGAGATGGTTGCCATGGTTATCGACGCGTTGAAATCCACCGGATTGCAGGAATTCCAGGTGGAACTGGGGCAGGTGGAATTTTACCGTGGGCTGGTGGAAGAGGCAGGGCTTAACGCGGATACCCAAGAACAGCTAAGGGAGCTGATTGAGAATAAAAATTATTTTGGCGTAGAGGAGCTTTTGACAGGCCAGGCCATGCCGGAAAGGCATAAGCAGGCGTTTTTAAAACTGCCGGAACTTTTTGGGGATATAGGGCAAATCCGGCTGGCCAGGTCTATGACGTCAAACCAAAGGGCGTTGCGTGCCATTGGCCGGCTGGAGCGGGTGCAGGAGATTTTAGACGGGTACGGGCTGGGGGGCTATGTGTCCTACGACCTGGGGATGCTTAGCAAATATTCCTATTATACGGGAATTATTTTTAAGGCATACACTTATGGCATGGGGGAGTACCTGGTAACGGGGGGGCGTTATGACAAGCTGCTGATGCAGTTTGGCAAAGACGCGCCGGCGGTGGGGTTCGCCATTGTGGTGGACCGGCTGATGCAGGCCCTTTCTCGTCAAAAAATTGCGACGCAAGTGGACATGGTGGACCGGATGGTGCTATATGAGCCGGGGGCCAGGAAGGAAGCGATGGGCCTGGCAAAGCATTTCCGGGCCGGAGGGCAAGCCGTGCAGATGGTTCGGAAGCCCGCCGGGCATTCGGTAATGGACTACGTGTCCTATGCCATGCGGCAGCAGATGAGGCTGCTTTTGTATCTGCCTGGCGAAGGGGGGCAGGTGGCGGAGTACCAGGTGGAAAGCGGGCAGGTGAGGATGCTAAATACCGAAGGGTATTTTTCAGAATAGAAAAATGAAGGACGGAAAAGCGATGAGATATTTGACCTTTGCCCTGGCTAAGGGCAGGCTGGCGGCTGAATCCCTGAAAATGTTTGAAAAGGCCGGCATTCCCTGTGAAGAGATGAAAGACAAAAATTCCAGAAAGCTGATTTTTACCAATGAGGAGCAAAAGGTCCGGTTTTTCCTGGCCAAGGCAAGCGATGTGCCGACCTACGTGGAATACGGCGCCGCGGACGTGGGGGTTGTGGGGAAAGATACGGTCCTGGAAGAAGGGCGTAAGCTTTATGAAGTGCTGGACCTGGGGATGGGGCGCTGCCGGATGTGCGTGTGCGGGCCCAAAGAGGCAAGGGAATATTTGAAGCACCACGAGATGATCCGGGTAGCGACCAAGTACCCCGCGATCGCCAAAGATTATTTTTACAATAAAAAACATCAGACGGTGGAGATTATCAAGCTCAACGGCTCTGTTGAGCTGGCGCCTATCGTGGGGCTGGCTGAGGTGATTGTGGATATTGTCGAGACGGGGTCAACCTTGCGGGAGAATGGGCTGGAAGTGCTGGAAGAGGTATGCCCGCTGTCGGCCCGGATGGTAGTGAACCAGGTAAGCATGAAGCGGGAGAACCAACGGATTACGCAGGTTATACAGAGAATGAAGCAGCTGGTGCAGGGGTAGGCCCCGAGGAGGAAAATATGAGGATTATCAGGCTGGACGAGCAAAGCAGGCAGGACATCCTTGCCAATTTGTTAAAACGGGATCCAAACCATTACAGCGGCTATGAAGCCACTGTCCAGGAAATCGTAGAGGACGTGAAAAGCCGCAAAGACGAGGCGCTTTTGGAATATACGGAGAAATTTGACGGGGTAAAGCTGGAGGCGGGGCAGATCCGGGTGGCCCAGGAGGAGGTCCGGGAGGCCCTCTCCCTGGTAGACCCGGCTTTGCTCCGGGTAATGGAAAAATCCATGGCCAATATCCGGGAATACCATGAAAAGCAGAAACGGTACAGTTGGTTTGACAGCAAACCGGACGGCACCATACTGGGGCAGAAAGTGTCCCCCCTGGCCAGTGCGGGGGTGTATGTGCCGGGAGGGAAGGCGGCATACCCATCCTCTGTGCTGATGAACATAATTCCGGCCAAAGTGGCGGGGGTTCCCCGGATTGTGATGGTGACGCCTCCGGGCAAGGACGGAAAAGTAAACCCGGTGACTTTGGCGGCGGCCCATTTGGCAGGCGTTACGGAAAGCTATAAGGTGGGGGGGGCCCAGGCGGTTGCAGCTTTGGCCTTTGGGACGGAATC
This sequence comes from uncultured Lachnospiraceae bacterium, assembly GCA_910584845.1. Taxonomy (GTDB): domain Bacteria; phylum Bacillota; class Clostridia; order Lachnospirales; family Lachnospiraceae; genus Brotaphodocola. The sequence continues at coordinate 27,119 of CAJUDH010000018.1, read as the reverse complement.
GGTCCCACGGGTAGACAAAATAGCCGGGCCCGGCAATATTTTCGTGGCGCTGGCAAAAAAGGCTGTCTACGGGCATGTAAGCATTGACAGCATAGCCGGGCCCAGCGAGATCCTGGTGCTGGCCGATGACAGCGCCAATCCCCGATATGTGGCGGCAGACCTTTTGTCCCAGGCAGAGCACGACGAACTGGCCAGCGCGGTTTTGATAACCACCAGCATGGAGCTGGCCCAAAAGGTATCAAAGGAGGCAAAGGGGTTTGTGCAGGTCCTTCCCCGGCGGGAAATCCTTAAAAAGTCCCTGGAAAATTACGGGTATATCCTGGTGGCGGATTCCATGGCAGATGCCATAGACGCGGCCAATGAGATCGCGTCAGAGCATTTGGAGATTGTAACCCGCAACCCCTTTGAGGTGATGGCAAAAATCCGGAATGCAGGGGCAATTTTCCTGGGGGAATATAGCATGGAGCCTTTGGGGGACTATTTTGCAGGCCCCAACCATGTGCTTCCCACCAATGGGACGGCGAAATTTTTCTCCCCCCTGGGGGTGGACGACTATGTAAAAAAATCCAGCATTATTTACTATTCCAAAGAGGCGCTTGAGTCAGCCCACAAAGATATTGAAGCTTTTGCAGAAGCAGAACGGCTGACGGCCCATGCCAATTCGGTCCGGGTGCGGTTTGAAAAATAGGGAAATACTGGAAAACAGCAGTGGCATATAAGGAAAGGGATCGGTTAAATGGGGTTGTGGGATGTGTTGAAAAGGGACAAGAAAAAAGCGGAAGGGAAAAAGGGGCAACAGCCGTTTACCTATGTCGTACAGGACATTTTTACGCTTAAAAGCCAGGGTACGGTAGTGGTGGGGGTGGTGAAAGGAGGACCGGTCCATGTAGGAGACCCGGTCTATATTTTGAAAAGGCGCCGGCAGTTTCTGCAGGCGGTGGTAGCCGCCATAGAGAAGCCAGGCGGGAGGATGGAAGAGGCGCTGCCAGGGGCAAACGTAGCGCTGATGTTCCGGGAGGTTTGCCCGTCTCAATTGGAAAAGGGGGATGTGGTTTCCAACCTGCCCCCTTCCCCTTCTTATGGGGACGGTTGGGAAAACCCCAGGCTACGGGGGCTTTTAGCGGAGCGGGGCTATACCATCCTGGAAAACCTGGAGGGGTATATCCGGGAGGAAATAGATTTGTATCCAAAGGTAGAAACAGGGCCCGGGGAGGAACCGGAAAAAGGCGGCGCAGAGCTGCCCCATAAATAAACAGGGACAAAAGCAGGAGGTTGTCAATATGGAAAAGGATCAAACAGAAAAACGGGTTGCCTCCGTCACCAGGACGACAAAGGAGACGGATATTGCCCTGACCTTGAACCTGGACGGAAGCGGCCAGGCGCAAATCCACACGGGGGTCGGTTTTTTTGACCATATGCTCCACAGTTTTGCCCGCCACGGCCTGTTCGACTTGGAGGTAAAGGTAAAAGGGGATCTGGAAGTAGATACCCACCATACCATAGAGGATACGGGGATCGTGCTGGGGAATGCCATCCGTAAGGCCGTAGGCGATAAGTCAGGGATTGCCCGCTATGGTTTTTGGGCGCTTCCCATGGACGAGGCATTGATCCTCTGTGCGGTAGACCTTTGCGGCCGGCCTTACCTGTCCTACAGCCTTAAGCTGGACCGGGAGAAAGTGGGGGACTTAGAGACGGAGATGGTGCGGGAGTTTTTTTATGCGGTTTCCTATGGCGCGGCGATGAACCTCCATATAAAACAGATGGACGGGAGCAATAACCACCATATTATAGAAGGGGCTTTTAAGGCCTTTGCCAAAGCGCTGGAGGAGGCGGTCCGGCGGGACAGCCGGATTACCGGGGTGCTGTCCACCAAGGGGGCTTTATAGGGGGTCCGGCCATCGACAAAAAAAGGGCAGATGGGGCCGCGGCAGCAACCGCGGAGGGCAAGGGGAGGGGCAAAAGGAAAAGGCCGGGATAAAACCGGGCCGGAAAGGGAGGTTTGGGGTATGCAGCTATATCCGGCAATCGACATAAAAGGCGGCAGATGCGTCCGTTTGACCCAAGGGCTTTTTGATCAAGAAAAGGTGTACGGGGACAGCCCGGCTGCCATGGCAAAGCTGTGGGCCAGCCAAGGGGCGACTTTCCTCCACCTGGTGGATTTGGACGGCGCATTGGCCGGGCAGCCGGTCAACGAAGATGCCATCCGTGCCATTGTGGCACAGGTAAAAGTGCCTGTGGAGCTGGGGGGCGGGCTGCGGAGCGCCGGGGCCGTGAAAGCCATGTTGGATTTTGGGGTCAGCCGCTGCATTATCGGCACCAAGGCGGCAAAATGCCCGGAGTTTATCCGGAGGCTGGTGGAAGAATTTGGCCCGGAGCGGATTGTGGCAGGCGTGGACGCCAAGGACGGTATGGTGGCAGTAGACGGATGGGAACGGACCAGCGCCATTACGGCGGTGGAACTGTGCCTGAAGGTGAAAGAGTACGGGGTGCGCCATATTATTTATACGGATATTGCCCGGGACGGCATGATGTCCGGGCCCAATGTGGCCTATACAAAAATGCTTACGGAAAAAACCGGCCTGGATGTGGTTGCCTCCGGCGGCGTGTCCGGTATGGAAGATTTGAATATGCTTTATCAAAACGGGATTACCGGGGTGGTCATCGGAAAGGCCTTGTATGAAGGGAAGATTTCTTTGGCAGAGGCGGTGAAAAAATTTTCATAAAGATTGGGAACGGCATTTTGGAAAACGGTCCGGGGCATGGCTTTTCAGCCAATAGTTTAAAATAAAGGCGAAAAATGGAATAATCATTGTGTTATTATTTGCGTTTTCTTGAATCCTATGGTACGGTGATTATCGCAGGCCCGGTATGCCGGCTAAAAAGGCGGGGGGTGAAGGCCTGACGTTAGCAAAGGAGGGTTTTGTATGGACAATCATCTAGTATGGAAGGAAGAATTCAACATCGGGATAAAGATTATCGATGAAGAACACCAGAGGCTTTTCAAGATTATTAACAAGCTCTTTGCCCTGGAAGAGGAAGAGAAAAAAAGTAAAAGGGCGTGCCAGGAGGGGATTAAGTATTTTAAGGAACATGCGTTAAAGCATTTTAGAGATGAAGAAAAGTATATGGAATTGATCGCCTATGGAGAACTTGAGACCCACAGGCGTTTGCATAGGGGGTTCCGGGAGAGCCTGCTTCCGGCCCTGGAAAAGGAGCTGGAGCGGGAAGACTATTCTCCGGTTTCCGTTGACCATTTTCTGGCAGTCTGCGCCGGATGGCTGATCGGCCATACTTTGACGGAAGACTTGGCTATAACGGGGGAGAAAAAGAGCAAGTGGGTAGACCTTATGCCCGAAGAAGAAATTGCCGCCATGAAGGAATTGATCCTAAGGCTATTAAAAAACATGTTCCAGCTAAATGCGCGGGTCATCAGCGATTCCTACGGCGGGGAAAAATTCGGAAAAGGGGTATACTACCGTCTGGTCTACGGAAGGGGGCAGGATGATGAAAAATGGGAGATTATCTTGGTTTTTGAAGAGAAGCTGCTGATTAACACCATTGGGAAAATAATGGGGGTCAAATCGGGTAAACTAGATATTATGCTGCTTAACGCGGCCCGGTATACCGCGTGCCAGTTTGTACAACATGTGATGGACTATTATCCGTCGATCCGCTCCTATGAGATGACGGAAGAAAACCTGCTGACTTATGAGCAGTTTCAAGAGGTATTTGAGAATAAGCAGCCCCAAGTCAGCCTGCTGCTGGATACAGACGGAGGATATTTTTCTTATTGTGTAATCGCGCCACACCTGCTTCAACATGGCATTGGGACCCCCCTGGAAACCGATAACGCGGTATCCGAAGTCGAAAAATACCTAAGGGAGAGGGAAGAGGACATAAAGCCTAAGGTTTTGGTGGTGGATGATTCCGCAACCATACGGCAAGGGATGAAACGGCTGTTGGAGGAAAAGTATGAAGTTTCCCTGGTAAGCTCCGGTGTGTCTGCAATCCGGGCCGTTACCCTGGATAAGCCGGACCTGGTGCTGCTGGATTATGAAATGCCGGTATGCGACGGGAGCCATGTGCTGGAGATGCTCCATTCCGAGGAAGAATTTGCAGACATCCCTGTCATTTTCCTGACGAGCAGGGGCGACCCGGAAAGTGTGAAAAAAGTACTGTCCTTAAAGCCGGACGGATACCTGTTGAAGTACCTAAAGCCTTTGGAGATCCGGAAAAGGATTGACGATTATTTTTTGGGGAGAAATACCTGAGGCTTTTGGCAAATAGATGGATGAATGCCGCCAGGGCATGGGATGGCCCTGCCGGTATACATAGTTCCGGGAGAAAGCGGCGCTTTTCATAGATACGGAACGGAAAAGGAAATATCAGGAGGCCATTGTCTTATGTCAGATGTAAAACTGTTATATGCAGGAATCGGATGCCGGGAAGGGAAGCCGGTGGCGCTGGGAGGGGGGGAGGGGGCAAAAGGCCGCTCCCTAAAAGCCTTGGCCCATTATTATAATGATAATGGTGCGGACGGCCTGTTGCTTTGGGATATGGCAAAAAGCGATGAGGACCATGAACGTACCGTTGACATCCTCAAAGAATTGGCCAGGGAGATCGACATCCCAATCCTCACCGGAGGCCGGGTGCGGCGGCTGGAGGATGTGAAAAAATACCTGTATGCCGGGGCAAAGGCGGTATTTTTGGACGGATCCGACATGGACAATGTGGATTTGATTAAGGAAGCGGCCGACCGGTTTGGCAGTGAGAAAATTTATGCCTATCTCCCGTCCCCCCGCCTTTTAGGGAGGGTTTCGGAATTCCTCCAGCTGGGCGCATCCGAAATTTTGCTGGATGTAGGCGGAAATGTGGAGATTTTGGAAGCGGAGTCCTATACCAGGGAAGACGGGCCCTTCCTTATTTTGTGCAATGGCCGGGAATTGCCGGTCATATCGGTGTGTATGGCGGCAGAGCATACCGCGGGGGTAGCCCTGACAGCCATCGAAGATGGGGAAGGCAGCTATATGGAGTTAAAGGAAGAGCTGAAAAAGCGGGGGCAAAAAGTGGTGACTTTTAGCAGCTCGATCCGTTGGGATGGCTTCCGGCCCAACCCAGACGGCCTAATGCCGGTGGTGGTGCAGGATTATAAGACGGACCAGGTATTGATGCTGGCCTATATGAACGAGCAGGCTTTTGAGGATACCCTGCGCACGGGAAAGATGAATTATTACAGCCGCAGCCGGAAGGGGCAGTGGCTCAAAGGTGAGGTTTCGGGGCATTTCCAGTATGTAAAATCCCTTCATCTGGATTGTGACAACGACACAATCCTGGCCAGGGTACACCAGGTAGGGGCGGCATGCCATACGGGCAGCACCAGCTGCTTTTTCCAGACATTGGCGGCAAAAGGGCACAGGGAAACCAACCCGTTAAAAGTGTTCGAGGATGTGTTTGCCGTGATCCTGGACCGGAAAGAGAACCCCAAAGAAGGCTCTTATACCAATTACCTGTTGGATAAAGGGATTGATAAGATCCTGAAAAAGGTAGGGGAAGAGGCCACGGAGATTGTAATCGCGGCCAAAAACCCGGATCCGGAACAAATTAAGTATGAAATATCGGATTTTTTGTATCATGTGATGGTATTGATGGCGGCAAAAGGGATTACCTGGGAGGAAATTACAGAGGAATTGGCAAACCGGTAAAGGACTCCGGGTTTGCATACCCATGGCCATGGATTTTGATTGGAGAAGGAGGCGGTTATGATGTCAGCCAACAATGTGACCGATAAATTTTTACGATATATTGCCTTGGACACCCAGTCCAAAGAAGGCCAGGAACAGCTGCCCAGTACGGAAAAACAACGGGTCCTGGCCCGGCTGCTTTGTCAGGAACTGAAAGAGATGGGGGCAAAAGACGTGTCCGTGAGCGGTTCTTGCTACGTCTATGGTACCATTCCGTCCACTACGGCCCGGACCGTGCCGGTTTTGGGTTTTGTGGCCCATATGGATACTTCGCCGGCTGCCTCCGGGGAAGGGGTAAAGGCCCGGACCGTCAAGGGCTATGACGGGAAGCCCATATGCCTGAATCCGGAGCGGAAAATATTTTTAGACCCGGAAATGTTCCCGTCCCTGGCCAAATATGTGGGGCAGGACTTGATCGTTACCGACGGGACTACGCTGCTGGGAGGCGACGACAAGGCAGGGGTTGCAGAGATTATGGCCATGGCGGAATACCTTTTGGCCCATCCCGAGGTCCCCCACGGAGAAATCCGCATCGGGTTCACCCCAGACGAGGAAGTGGGCCGGGGGGCGGACGACTTTGACGTGGGGCAGTTCGGGGCGGACGTAGCTTATACCGTGGACGGAGGCGCTTTGGGGGAATTGGAATATGAGAATTTTAATGCCGCCTCCGGCAAAGTTTTCGTACATGGGCGGGGCGTCCACCCCGGGTCGGCAAAAAACATTATGAAAAATTCCCTGCTGGTCGCCATGGAATTCCATGATATGCTGCCCAAGGGGCAAAACCCCATGTACACGGAAGGGTATGAAGGGTTTTTCCATTTGGACAATATGGAAGGGGATGTGGTAAAAACCCGTATGGATTATATCTTGCGGGACCATGACCGGGGGAAATTCGAGGCGAAAAAACGGATCTTTGTCCAGGCCGCCGGCTTTCTCAATGAAAAATATGGCGCAGGTACGGTGGAGGCAGTGGTTCAGGACACCTATTATAATATGAAGGAGAAACTGGCCTCCCACATGTACCTGATCGACTTGGCCAAGGAGGCCATGGGCCGGGCCGGCATAACCCCGATGGAGGTACCCATCCGGGGGGGCACCGACGGGGCCAGGCTTTCTTATATGGGCCTGCCCTGCCCAAACCTTTGCGCCGGCGGCGAGAATTGCCATGGCATATATGAATACATCTCCGTACAGTCCATGGAAAAAATCGTGGAACTACTCGTCGGCATTGCCGTAGGGATGGAAAGCAGGGGGGCAGAATAAAAGAAAAAGGAAGGTCAAATGTATGGGGGTTATAGCTGCATTCATGGTCCCCCATCCTCCGCTCATCGTGCCGGAGGTAGGGGGAGGGGAAGAAAAGAAGATTCAAAATACCATAAACGCCTACCAGGAGGTCGCCTGTGAGATTGGCGCCCTTCAACCGGAAACCATTATCCTTACTTCGCCTCATCAGGTTATGTACGCGGATTATTTCCATATATCGCCGGGGGACAAAGCCAGGGGGGATTTTGGCCGGTTCCGGGCAAAACAGGTAGGCATCCAGGTTTCTTATGACACCGGTCTGGCAGACAGGCTGTGCCAGGAAGCGGCAAGGAGGCACCTTGCGGCAGGGACGGCAGGCGAACGGGAAAAAGGGCTGGACCATGGCACGATGGTACCTTTGTATTTTATTAACCAATATTGGACCGGCTACCGGCTGGTGCGTATCGGGCTGTCCGGCATGCCTTTGCTGGAACATTACCGGTTTGGCCAATGCATAAAAGAAGCCGTAGAATCCTTGGGCAGAAGGGCAGTATTCCTTGCCAGCGGGGATTTGTCCCATAAGCTGCGGGAAGACGGCCCTTACGGATACCGGAAGGAAGGGCCCGAATATGACAGCCGCGTTATGGAAGCCATGGGGATAGGCGATTTTGGCCAATTGCTGGAGTTTTCCGAAGATTTCTGTGATAAGGCTGCAGAGTGCGGCCACCGTTCGTTTGTTATTATGGCAGGGGCCCTGGACCAAACGGAGGTGAAGGCTAGGCGGCTTTCGTATGAAGGCCCCTTTGGCGTGGGGTATGGGATCTGTGCCTATCAGGCAGGGGGGGAAGATGCCCGCCGCAATTTTAAGGCACAGTTTGAAGAAAAGGAAAGGGTACGCCTGCAAAAGCAAAGGGGGCAGGAAGACGCCTATGTGCGCCTTGCCCGGAAAGCCATCGAAACCTATGTCCGCACAGGACAAGAAATCCAGGTTCCAAAAGGCCTGCCAGCGGAAATGGGAAGCCAGCAGGCAGGGGCTTTTGTTTCCATCAAGGAAGACGGGAGGCTGCGGGGGTGTATCGGGACAATCCGGCCGGTATGCCCTTCCCTGGCGGAGGAGGTTATCCAAAATGCCATAAGCGCCTGCTCCCGGGATCCCCGGTTTCCACCGATAACCGAGGATGAGTTGGACAAGCTGTCCGTCAGTGTGGATGTGCTGGGGGACACCCAAGAGATTGAATCGTTAGGGCAGTTGGACGTAAAACGTTACGGCGTGGTGGTATCCAAGGGATATAAGCGGGGGCTGCTGCTCCCGAACCTGGAAGGTGTGGACACCGTGGAGGAACAGGTTGCCATAGCCCGGCAAAAGGCCGGGGTGGGCCCGGAAGAAAAAGTCCGGCTGGAGAGGTTTGAGGTAGTCCGCCATTACTGATGCCCAGGTATGGAAAGGAGGCAATGCAATGGAAGCCGTTTGTCCGGTATGTATGCACCATTGCCGCCTGAAGCCCGGGCAAAGGGGGGTTTGCCGTGCCAGGGTAAATCAGGGCGGCCAGGTTATAGACGAAAATTACGGCTGGGTGACTTCCCTGGCCCTTGACCCTATTGAAAAAAAGCCGCTGAAAAGGTTTTGCCCGGGGAGCCTGGTTTTGTCTGTGGGCAGCTATGGGTGCAACCTGCGGTGCCCTTTTTGCCAAAACCATGATATTTCCATGGCCGGGCCGGAAGGGGCCGACGCGGTGTACCTATCCCCCGGGGAGCTGGCAAAGAAGGCGTGGGCATGCAAAAAAGCCGGCAATATCGGGGTGGCTTTTACTTACAATGAACCGCTGGTAGGATGGGAATATGTGCTGGATACGGCGAAAGAGGTAAAATCATACGGCATGGACAACGTGCTGGTGACCAACGGCACGGCTTCCCCCCTGGTGTTGGACCGCCTGCTCCCTTATGTGGATGCCATGAACATCGACTTAAAAGGGTTTCGGGACGGATACTATCAAAAGTTGGGAGGGGATCTTGAGGAAGTGAAAACATTTATTTCCCAGGCGGTAAAAGGATGCCATGTAGAGCTTACCACTTTAATTGTGCCCGGGGAAAATGACAGCCCTGAAGACATGGAAAGGCAGGCAAGGTGGATTGCCGCCCTGGATCCAGGGATCCCTCTCCATGTCACCCGGTTTTTCCCCCGCTACCAGATGGCCGGCAAAAAGGCTACGGATGTGGAAACCGTGTATGCCCTTGCGGATGTGGCCAGGGGGCACTTAAACCATGTATTTGTAGGGAATTGCTGAAGTCTGGGCGCTCCCGTGGCCAAAAGGGGCGCCCACAACAGGACCTTTGAATTTTATGGATTTAGACAAAAGGAAACAACGGTTTATAGGTAATATGCCGAAAATATTTTGATTTTCAAAGTATCATTGATTCCCCTTAAATTCTGTGATATATTACTATGAAAGCCCTGGACGAAAGCCAAGGTGGGGCAAGCTTGCCTGCGCGAAACCATGGATAGGGTCCAGGCAAACCGGTATGGGCAAGCCGGCCGGAAGGCCGGACTGCCATACCGGCGGCGGTTGCGGGAGGGCCGAAGGCGCGGGGCAGCCGCCTTTCATAGGTGTCCGGCGCTACATCAAACGTTGCATGGAAGGCAGGAGGAAAAGAGGTTCTATATGATTACATATCAAAACACGAAAACAATTTATGACCTGGTGCAAAATGCAGGCAGAGAGTACAAAGACCACGTTTTTCTGCGCTATGAGGAGAATGACGTGGTTTTTGACGTGACGTACCAGGAATTTGCTGCAGAGTGCAGCGCAATCGGGGCATGGCTTGACGTGCAGGATAAGGAGATCGGCCACAAAGCCAAGGTAGGGCTGATGGGGAGCAGCAGCCACCACTACCTGGCCGTATTGCTGGGTACCATGGGAAACGGCAATGTAAGCATCCCCCTGGACATCCAGATGAACTTGGAGACTTTTGCCGACTGCCTGAACCGGTCGGACGTGGACATTTTGTTTTACGATTGGGACCATCACCTGCTGGTGGAAGGCGTGAAGGGCCAATGCCCCAACGTGAAAGCCTTTATTTCCCTGCAACATGGCAAACATGTGCCATGCTCCGACAATATTTTAAGGGAGTATGCCGGCCGGGCCGTGGCGCCGCAGGTTTCCCCCAAAGAGCTGGCTATGATTTTGTTTACTTCCGGCACCACGGGACGGGGCAAAGGGGTTATGCTTTCCCAGGAAAACCTGATTGACAATACTTTTTGCACCACGGATACGGCCCACCCGGAAAAAGAAGTTTATTTGAACGTATTGCCCATCCACCATGTGTTTTGCATTAACGGGGATTTGCTTATTGTAATGCGTTACGGCAGCATTTTGTGCTTAAACCAGGATATGGCTAAACTGGCGGCCCATATCCAGCTTTTCCAGCCGTCGGTGATCCGTATGGTCCCCATGATTGCCAAGACCCTGTATAACCGGATTGCCATATTGTCCAGGCAAACCGGGCAGCCGGTGGGGAAAGTGCGGGCCCAGGTGCTGGGCAGGCAGCTCCATAAGATTGTCAGCGGAGGCGGCTACCTGGCGCCTGACTTAGCGGAGAATTTCCGCAACCTTGGTATTTCCATCGCCCAGGGATACGGGATGTCGGAGTGCTCCCCCAAGATTTCCGCCCCGGATTGGGACAGGCCGGACAAGGTAGCGTCGGTGGGGCGGATTGTGGACCGTTGCCAAGTCCGCATCGTAGACGGGGAAATCCAGGTAAAAAGCCCTTCGGTCATGATGGGGTATTATAAGGAGCCGGATAAGACCGCAGAAGCGATTACACAGGACGGCTGGCTTTGCACCGGGGACTTAGGGTATGTGGACGAAGAAGGCTTCCTTTACCTGACCGGAAGGAAGAAAAACCTGATTATTTTAAGCAATGGGGAAAACGTGGCGCCGGAACAGCTGGAAAACTTGTTTGAGGACGACCGGCTGGTAGCGGAAATCCTGGTGTTTGGCGAGGATGATGCCATTACGGCGGAAATTTACCCCAATTACCAATACGCCGAGGTGGCGGGCATCCAGGATATTGAGGGCGTGGTTTCCGAGATTGTAAAGAAGCATAACGAAGGGCTGCCCAGCTTCAAACGGATTATGCGGTTCCGGCTTAGGGAGCACCCGTTTGAAAAGACTTCTTCCAAAAAGATTATCCGCAGCCAATTTTTCAGCCAAAGGAAAAAAGAACAGGAGGAGCTGGGGAACGTCCGCCAGCCGGAGAACGGGCAGCAGGCCCAGATCTATGACTGCGTTTCGGCGGTGCTGGGCCACCAGCGGTTTGGCATTGACACCGATTTCTATTCGGTAGGCCTGGATTCTTTAGGCAGCGTTATGCTGCTGACGGATTTGTCCGACCGGGTTGGCCTTTCGCTGACGCTGGGGGATTTAATGGCCCATGCTACGGTGCTGAAGCTGGAGGCGTTTTTGGAAGAGGCCAAAGGCCGGGAGCCTGTGGACTTTGCACCCCGGGATGTTTACCCGCTGACCAACCTGCAGCTCTATTTTGCCTATGTGATGAGGGGGAACACCACCGCCAACCTGCCGTTTTTGTTTAAACTGGGGCCGGGGGTGGAGCTGCCGCGCCTGAAAAAAGCCGTGGAAAGCCTGTTCGACCTGCATCCGGGGCTAAAAGGGGTGGTGCAGCTCCATGAAGGCGTGTTTAAAAATTTCCGCCATGATGGCAAGAGGGTGGAAATCCCTATCCAAAAGATGGATGACGAGGAGTGGGAAGCCCATAGGAAAGGCCTGCTAAGGCCCTTTATGTATGGGGAAGAAGACCCCCTTTACCATGTGGGGATTTACCAGACGGGTTCTGCCAATTACCTGTATTTTGACATAGCCCATATTATGGGCGACGGCATTACCATGAACGTCCTTTTTGAGGACATCAACGCTTTGTATGCCGGGGAGAAGGTGGAAAAGGAAACCTATACGTTTTTTGAATATATCCTGGATGAAAAAGACCGGGACGCCAGGGGGCTTAGGGCGGGGGACGAGGCTTATTTTTGCAAGCTGATGGAAGGCGTGCGCATCCGCAAAAGCATTTTGAACCTGAAAGACTTTTATGGCCTGGCCAAAGGGGAGAATGCGGCGCTAAAGGACCGTTTCCGCAAATTGAACCGGAAGAAGCTTACGGCTTTTTGCCGGAAACATGGCGTGTCGGAGAACGTAATGTTCCTGACGGCTTATAACTATTGCATTGCTATTTTCAGCAATGAGAAGGACGCCGTCAGCTCCAGCATACACAGCGGCAGGACGGACAGCCGCTGGGCCAGGTTAGCGGGGCCTTTGTTTTTAACCTACTTTTTCCGGTATACCCAGATCCCCCATGAGACGGTGCCGCAGCTTTTACAGAGGTCCGGAAGGCAGATCATGGATACCATGCGCTGCTATATTTCCAACCTCCATGCAGACGAAATGTTTTTCCAATATCAAGGGGATATTTTGAATATGGACCAAATAGGCGGGGAGCCGGCGGAACGGATGCCCATGCAGTTAGATTCCCTGCCTTTCCACCTGCAGGTCATGTCGGACGATAACGGGTACTTTTATGAGCTGCGTTATTGGAAGAACCGTTTTGACCAAAAGCAGCTTGAGATTTTTATGGTTTGCCTGGAAACGGTTGTGGAGGCCATGCTAGAGGAGCCTTCTGCACGGAGGCTGAAAAAGCATCTGCCGGAAACCGTATTCCCGAAACATTATAAAGTTACCGTGGGCGCTTTGAACCGGGAAGCCGGGGAACCCTTGATTGAGGGCATTAGCCGGGATACCCTGGTGAAAGTTTATGTCTTTGACGAAAACTGCCGGAAGAAGCCTTTTGGCGCATGGGGGAACCTGTATGTGATGGAACACCCCACAGTAGGATGGGTAGATAAAATCACCAACCCTTATGGCGAGGGCACCCTTTACCAGGCCGGGCGGGTGGCTAGGATCCTGCCGGACGGTTCCATAGACCTTTTGGAAAACGGGGGGCGGACCGTGATGCAGGAAAGTGTGACCGGCCGGAATTTCCTGGATTTGGAAAGGCTGGAACGTATGCTGCGGGGATATGAGGGCGTCGGCCATGCAGAAGCTTATGTCCGGTATACAAAAGGTAACCAATTGATTTTGCAGGCGGACATTTATGGCAGTGAAGAGCCAGACCGGGAACGGCTGGGGGAATATTTGGCAGAGAGGTGCGAGAAGGCGCTGATCCCGGGGGAAATCCGGTTTATAAAAAAGGAAGAATGGTAAAAGCCCGGCAGCCGCTGCCGCTATGGCCTTTTTTGCACATAGAATCATAAAGGCGCTTTTGGGGCACATATAGTAATGGAGAAAAATGAAAGGATTGAGGACGGATTATGACTGACTCCCTAGTGCAATGGCTTACGGCGGTTTTGGGCGGGAAGGTTTCGGCAGAGGCGGTTATTTTTATAATCTCCATGATACCCGTGCTGGAGTTAAGGGGCGGCCTTTTGGCTGCCTCCCCGGCACTTTTGAATATACCCATATGGAAAGCAGTCCCTTTGTGCATCCTTGGCAACCTACTGCCCATCCCCTTTATTTTGCTGCTTATTGAGAAGGTGCTGGACTTTATGGAGCAAGTCCCCTATTTGGACAGGATTGCCCTTTGGCTGCGCAAAAAGGCGGATAAACACAAAGGGAAGATAGAAGCCTACGGGTTTTGGGGGCTGGTGTTTTTTGTGGGGATCCCACTTCCGGGCACCGGCGCATGGACCGGGGCCCTGGTGGCATCCCTGCTCCATATGAAGATCCGCAAATCAGTCCCGGCCATTTTATTGGGCATTGTCCTGGCTACGGTGATTATGTCCCTGTTGTCTTACGGCCTTCTTGGTACGTTATTTGGGTAACGGTAACGGCTGGCTGTATGTGAAAAAAAGGAAAAGTAATAATGCACAAAAACACGGGATGAAATTTGTGAAATTTGTGAACACTTTTTGGAGCGTTTATGTTATTATATTGAACGTACCCCCAATACATTATATAGTTTTTGCTACATCCCATAAAAACGAAATACCTTCTCCTTAAAAATGACCGGTGGCATACCGGTCATTTTTTGATTGTTAGGGTACATACGCCTTCCGAAACAAAAAATCCCCTAAAGCCATACTAAGGCGGCAAAAGCCATGCAGAAGAATCGGCCCGGGGCAGGCGGGGCCCTGCCAGGCCGGACCCGTTTTACCGGCCAGCAGGAAGGTAATTTCCAAGCCCTTGTGGAAGCCGGCCCATAATAAAAGTATAGGGCCGGCCAAGGCGGCGATAAAGGGTTTGTAGACGGGGGGAAAATATGCTATAGTGATAATACGGCCAGGGCTTTTAGGCCCGGAGGCCAAAAAGTGCAGGAAGGGAAACATAAGGAGGGGAAAAGCGGTGGAACGATATTTAATTGTGGTTGATATGCAAAAAGATTTTATTGACGGGGCTTTGGGCAGCGAGATGGCCCAGGCGATCGTCCCTGGCGTTGTCCGGAAAATCAAGGAATACGACCCCGGGCATATTTATGCCACAAGGGACACCCATTTTGAAAATTATTTGGAAACACTGGAAGGGAAAAAACTGCCGGTGGCCCATTGCATCAAAGACAGCGAAGGGTGGCAATTACACCCGGATGTTATGGCCGCCATGCCAATGGCAAAGATTTTGGACAAATATACCTTTGGCTGCGGGGAGCTGGCTGACGAGATGTACCGGTTAAGCCTTGGCGGGGAGATGGAGGTCGAGCTGGTGGGGCTGTGCACGGACATCTGCGTGGTGAGCAACGCACTTCTTTTAAGGGCCAAGCTGCCGGGGACAGTGATCAAGGTGGACGCTTCCTGCTGTGCCGGCGTGACAAAAGAAAGCCATAATGCGGCTTTGGCCACCATGAAAATGTGCCAGATTGATGTGATATGACATGACGCCGAAAGTATATTTGATGGATACGGCAGGCAAGGACCAAAAGGGCAGGGGGCTGGCGGAAGGGTTTGAAATGCTGTGTAGTTCCCTGTCATGGGGGCGGCAAGATAAAATCCGCCAATTCCGCTTTCCCCAGGGGAAGCTATTATCTTTGGGGGCCGGGCTGCTGCTGGACTATGGCTTGCGCCAGTACGGCCTGCGGGAAAAGGATGTGGCTGTTGCCTTCAAAGAAAACGGAAAGCCTTATCTGCCGGATTATCCGGAAATTTGCTTTAACCTGTCCCATTCCGGCACGATGGCTATGGCATCGTTTGCCGGCCGGGAGGTAGGGTGCGACATAGAACAGGTAGGGGACCCGGATTTCCGTGTGGCCAGGCGCTTTTTTGCCCCCGGGGAGAAAGAGGCCTTAAACCGTATCCCCGGGCCAAAGGGGCGGGCAGAATGCTTTTACCGTTTTTGGACATTGAAAGAAAGTTTTTTGAAAGTGACCGGGCAGGGGGTCCGGATGCCCCTGGACGGATTTTGCATCCATATGGGCCCGCCTGTCCAGGTGGAGGTGGAAGGGGCATTTTTGGACTATGGTTTTTGGGAGTTTGCATTGCCGGGCTACCGGGCGTCGCTTTGTATACGGGGGGCCGGGGGCCAAGGCCGCCTTTCCCCGGTTTGGGATGTGGTTACACTCTCTGCCATAGAAAGCCGCCTCGATGATTAGCATAAGCTAACGGATGCGGGGGGCACAATTTTTTCTCTTTTCAAAATCCCATGAATATGGTATGATACTAAAAGGCGGCGCCTACATATGCCGCGAAGCAAGGCATACGCGCCGCAGGCGCCTTTTTTGGGGCCGCAGGCATGATTTTCATACGATACAGGAGAGCCTTTTATGGATGGAGAAAAGAAAAGACGGGTATTTTTGAAGTTGAGCGGCGAGGCCCTGGCGGGAGAAAAGAAGACAGGGTTTGACGAGGCTACGGTGAAAGAGGTAGCCAGGCAGGTAAAGGCTTCTGTGGATGCAGGGGTGCAGGTAGGCATTGTCATTGGCGGCGGGAACTTTTGGAGGGGCCGTACCAGCGAGGCCATTGACCGGACCAAGGCAGACCAGATCGGTATGTTGGCCACGGTAATGAATTGTATTTATGTATCGGAAATTTTCCGCAATGCGGGTATGAAGGCAATGGTTATGACCCCGTTTGCCTGCGGCACGATGACGGAACTGTTTTCCAAAGACCGGGCAAACGGGTATTTTGAAGAGGGCGCGGTAGTATTTTTTGCCGGGGGCACAGGCCATCCCTATTTTTCCACAGACACAGGCATTACCCTTCGGGCCGTGGAGATGGATGCGGACGGTATCCTTTTGGCCAAGTCCGTGGACGGTGTGTATGACAGCGACCCGGCGGTAAACCCGGATGCGAAAAAGTATGATACCATCAGCATCCAGCAAGTCATTGACCAGAAGCTTGCGGTGGTGGACCTTACGGCTTCCATTATGTGCCTGGAGCATAAGATGCCCATGGCCGTGTTTGATTTGAATGAGAAGGATGGCATTGCCAACGCCATGCAGGGGAAAATAAATGGCACGATAGTGACCGTAGAATAGCAGGAGGGGAATATGCAGGAACAATTAAAAATGTATGAGGACAAGATGAACAAATCTTTGGAAGTGCTGTTGGGTGAATTTTCCACCATCCGGGCAGGGCGGGCCAACCCCCATGTGCTGGACAAGATCCGGGTGGACTATTATGGGACGCCGACCCCGATCCAGCAGGTGGGCAATATCAGCATCCCGGAAGCCCGTATGATGGTGATCCAGCCTTGGGAGAAAAGTCTGCTAAAATCCATTGAGAAGGCCATTAATATGTCGGATATTGGGATCCACCCCACCAATGACGGCAATGTGATCCGCCTGGCATTCCCGGAACTCACCGAGGAGCGCAGAAAAGATTTGGCCAAAGAAGTAAAGAAAAAAGGAGAGGGCGCCAAGGTGGCAGTCCGCAACATCCGCCGGGACGCCAATGAAACTTTTAAAAAGATGGAAAAAGCTAGCGAAATGTCGGAAGATGATTTGAAGCTGAATGTGGAAAAGATCCAGAAATTAACAGACAAAATGATCGAAAAGATTGACGCGGCGGTGGAAACCAAGACCAAGGAGATCATGACAGTATAATGTTATGGCCCTTGCATAAATAGAGGAAATGACATGGGACAGGGGTATTTTCCTGTCCTGCTGTTTTATATTTCGTTTTGGCCCCTTTACCCCCTTATTTGGCATAGCCATAGACGGCGGCCAACGCGGGCGGCCCCGTGGCATTTGCGCCAAGGGGCATAAAAAGGTTATCCGGGGTGCAAAACAGAGGAACGGTGAGAAAACGTCGGCTAGCCATACCGGCTTGTGTAAAAAAACGTGCACGAAGCGGGGAAAGGTGGAAGGGACGCTGCCAACCTACACCTGCATGTGTTTATGGGACGTGCACGAAACGGAGGAAAACATGGAACAAAAGTTAGAGAATATGGTGGTCCCCAGGCATATCGCTTTGATCCTGGACGGGAATGGCCGTTGGGCAAAAAGGCGGGGGCTGCCCCGGAGCCTAGGCCACAAGCAGGGCTGCGTGGCTGTGGAAAAAACCGTGGAGATAGCGGCGCGGTCAGGAGTGGAGTATTTGACGGTATATGGGTTTTCCACGGAAAACTGGAAACGCTCTGAGGAAGAGGTAGGGGCGTTGATGCAGCTGTTCCGTTATTATATGGTCCGCCTGCTTAAAGTTGCCTCCGCCAATAATGTGCGCGTGCGGATGGTCGGGGACCGGACCCGGTTTGCCAAAGACATTATCGAAGGGATCAACCGCCTGGAGTCGGAGACGGAGAACAATACGGGGCTGACATTTGTGATTGCAGTCAACTACGGAAGCCGGGATGAAATCACCCGGGCCGTGCGCCGCCTGGCTGCGGATTGTGCTGCCGGCCAGGTAAAGGCGGAAACGATTACGGAACAGACGGTGGAGTCCTATCTGGACACCGCGGGCATGCCGGACCCGGATCTTCTGATCCGCACCAGCGGGGAACTGCGGCTTTCCAATTACCTGCTGTGGCAGCTGGCCTACACGGAAATTTACATTACCGACTGCCTGTGGCCGGATTTCAATCAGGAGGAATGGGAAAAGGCAATTCTTGCGTATAATAAGAGGAACCGGAGATTTGGCGGCGCCAAGTAGCAAAGGAGGTCCGGAATGTTTGGTAAGCGTCTGGTTAGCGGTATTATTCTGGTCATTTTTGCTATCCTGATTGTAGGGAAGGGCGGCGGGATCCTTTATGTGGTGGCAGGCTTGATTTCTATGATGGGGCTGTTTGAATTATACCGGGTGATGGGGATGGAAAAAAACCTTCTGGGGTTGACGGGATATGGGATCGTGGTGGCGTATTATGGGCTGGTCTGGTTTGAAGGGCAGCAGTATGTTACGCTGATGGCCATTGTGGCGCTGATGGCGCTGATGGCGCTCTATGTCTTTTGCTTCCCCAGATATAAGACAGAAGAAGTGGCCATAGCCTTTTTTGGCGTATTTTATGTGGCGGTGATGCCCTCCTACCTCTATCAGGTGAGGGACATGGCAGACGGGCTGTACCTGGTATGGCTGATTTTTATCAGTTCCTGGGGATGCGACACATGCGCCTATTGCGTGGGGGTGCTGTTGGGGAAACATAAACTGGCCCCGGCCCTCAGCCCCAAAAAGACCATAGAAGGCGCATTGGGCGGCGTTTTGGGGGCGGCGGTCCTGGGCTTCCTTTACGCATGCTTGTTCGGGCCGAAAATGGCAGAGGTTGCACAGCCGCGGATGGCCTGCGCCGGGGCCTGCGCCATTGCGGCTGTGATTTCCCAGGTGGGCGACCTGGCGGCATCGGCGATAAAAAGGAACCACGGGATCAAAGATTACGGCCATGTGATCCCGGGGCACGGGGGGATCCTGGACCGGTTTGACAGTATGCTGTTTACGGCCCCGGCCATTTATTTCGCGGTTACTTTTCTACGGTAAGGCAGCCATTAAAAAGGCGGAGGATGAAAATACATGAAAAAGATAGCCATACTTGGCTCCACCGGTTCCATTGGGACACAAACCCTGGAAATCGTGGAGCAGAACCCTGATATTGAGGTGACGGCGCTGGCTGCCGGCAGCAACATCCGCCTGCTGGAACAGCAGGCCAGAAAATTTTGCCCGGCTTTGGTTTGTGCCTGGGAGGAAGAAAAGGCCCGGGAGCTGAAGGTTTTGCTGGCCGACCGGCCTGTGCGGGTGGTATGGGGCATGGATGGGCTTTTGGAGGTGGCCACACACCCCCAGGCGGAAATTTTGGTAACAGCCATCGTGGGGATGCTGGGTATCCGGCCAACCATAGCCGCCATGGAAGCGGGGAAAGACATTGCATTGGCCAACAAGGAAACCCTGGTCACCGCAGGGCATAAGATTATACCGCTGGCAAAAGAAAAGGGGGTAAAGGTCCTGCCGGTGGACAGTGAACACAGCGCCATATTCCAGTGCCTGAACGGAGAAGACAAAAAGGCCGTCCATAAGCTGCTTTTGACGGCTTCCGGAGGCCCTTTCCGCGGCTGGAGCCGCGAACAGCTTGCCAAGGTCCAGGTGGAGGATGCATTAAAACACCCCAACTGGAACATGGGGAGGAAAATCACCATTGATTCTTCTACCATGGTCAACAAAGGGCTGGAGGTAATGGAAGCCAGGTGGCTTTTTGGCGTCGGGATGGACCAGGTGCAGGTAGTGGTTCAGCCCCAGAGCGTGATCCATTCCATGGTCGAATTTGAGGACGGCGCGGTGATGGCCCAGCTGGGCGTGCCGGATATGAAGCTGCCTATCCAGTATGCCTTATATTATCCGGAGCGCAGGCCCCTTCCCGGGGAAAGGCTGGATTTTGCAAAGTTAGGCAATATCACCTTTGAGGAGCCGGACATGGAGGTGTTTCGGGGGCTGAAATTGGCGTATGAGGCGGGAAAAAGGGGCGGATCCCTCCCTACGGTATACAATGCGGCCAACGAATATGCAGTGGCCCGGTTTTTGAAAAAAGAAATTTCATATTTAACGATCCTTGATATGATCCAAGGCGCCATGGAACACCACCAAGTGGTGGAACAGCCAAATGTAGAGCAGATTTTGGCTGCGGAACGGGAAACTTATGAATATATAGAAAGCAGGTGGTAATTTGCTGAATATTCTGGCAGGGATATTGTTGTTTGGCGTGCTTGTACTGGTCCACGAGTTTGGGCATTTTTTGCTTGCCAAACTAAACGGCATCGGCGTGGTGGAATTTTCCATTGGCATGGGGCCCCGCCTGTGCAGCGTTGTCCGGGGGGAAACCCGATATTCCCTGAAGTGCCTGCCTTTTGGGGGCTCATGCATGATGGTCGGGGAGGACGCGGACAATGCCGGACCGAAAGCTTTTAACAGCAAATCCGTTTGGGCAAGGATTTCGGTGATTGCGGCAGGGCCTATTTTTAACCTGGTCCTGGCATTGTTTTTTGCCATGGTGACCGTGGCCCAGGTAGGGCACGACATGCCTATTTTATATGAGGTGGTGGAAGGCTCCCCCGCCGCTGCAGCCGGGCTGCAGCCAGGGGATAAGCTGACCCGGATTAACAAGAGGAAAGTGTCTTCCCGACGGGACGTGTCCATGTACCTGATGTCCCATCCGGGGGAACCGTTGACTTTGCGGTATGAAAGGCCAAAGGGCGGTTCCTGGGAAAACGCAAAGGCATGGGAAGCCCGGGTAACCCAGCTGGTCCCGGAATTTAACCAGGAATACCAGGCTTATATGATGGGGGTAAGTTTTTACGGCAATTACCAAAAGGCCCAAAACCCCATAGAATTTTTAAGTTTCAGCCTGTATGAGGTAAAGTACTGTGTTGCCACTACCATTGACGGCATACGGATGCTGTTCCAGGGGCAGATGAAAGTACAGGACTCGGTAGCCGGGCCGGTAGGGATCGTGACCATGGTGGGGGAAACCATAGAGGAAGGGCAGAAGGAAGGCATGGCGGCCCTTATCAATGTATTGGCGACTTGGGGGCTTTTATTAAGCGCCACTTTGGGGATTATGAACCTGCTGCCCATACCTGCCTTGGACGGCGGGCGGCTACTGTTTCTATTTGTGGAGCTGTTGCGGGGCAGGCCGGTCAACCCGGAAAAGGAAGGGATGGTCCATGCCGCCGGCATGGTGGTATTGATGATGCTTATGGTGCTGGTGCTCTTTAACGACATCCGCAAACTGCTGTAACGGTTTGACGTAGGTTAGGCGGGATGCGCCGCGCCAAGGGCGGCCTTTTGGCGTGCCATTGTGTAACGGTTTCGGGTAGGCTTAAGAGCGGGATGCGCCGGCATACCAGGTGCCCTTTTAGGGGCCGCAGGAAGCCGGCAATATTGGCAAAATCTATTTGTGGAACGCTGCAAGCCGGAAAGGGAGTAGAGATGAGTCCAAGAAACACGAAGGAAATAAAGGTTGGGGGCCTGGCCATGGGCGGCCAAAACCCGATCCGGATCCAGTCTATGTGCAACACCAAGACCGAGGATGTGGAAAAGACGGTAAACCAGATCCATGAGCTGGAGCGGGCGGGCTGTGAAATTATCCGGGTGGCAGTGCCTACCATGGAGGCGGCAAAAAGCCTGAAAGCCATAAAAAAACAAATCCATATCCCATTAGTTGCAGACATCCATTTTGACTATCGGCTGGCCATTGCCGCCATCGAGCATGGCGCCGACAAAATCCGGATCAATCCCGGCAACATTGGGGCCCGGGAGCGGGTGAAGGCCGTAGTGGACAAGGCGAGGGAAGGAAATATCCCCATCCGGGTAGGCGTCAACAGCGGTTCCCTGGAGAAGCATTTCCTGGAAAAATACGGCGGCGTCACGGCCGAGGGCATCGTGGAAAGCGCCCTGGAAAAAGTGGCTATGATCGAAGATATGGGATATGGCAACCTGGTAATCAGCATTAAGTCCTCCCATGTGATGATGAGCGTCAAAGCCCATGAACTTATCAGCCAAAAGACCCGCTATCCGCTGCATGTGGGGATAACGGAGGCAGGCACTTTGACTTCCGGAAACATCAAATCTGCCGTGGGCCTGGGTATTATCCTAAACCAGGGGATCGGCGATACGGTCCGCGTATCCCTGACCGGGGAACCGGTGGAGGAAATCAAATCGGCAAAGCTGATTTTGCGGGCTTTAGGGCTGAGGAAGGGCGGGGTGGAGGTGGTGTCCTGCCCTACCTGCGGCCGCACACGGATTGATTTGATCCGCCTGGCAAACCAGGTGGAGAACATGGTGGCGGAGTTTGACCACCTAAATATAAAGGTGGCTGTAATGGGCTGCGTGGTCAACGGCCCCGGGGAAGCCAAAGAGGCGGATCTGGGCATTGCCGGAGGCATTGGGGAAGGATTATTGATCCGCCATGGCCAGGTGGTCCGCAAATTGCCGGAGGGGCAGCTTTTGGCAGCGTTACGGGAAGAGCTGGTTAAAATGGGGCAAAACCTTTAAATTGAAATGCCGGGAAAGCAGGAATTAGGGGAAGGTAAGGGGGGAGTCGATGAAACCATTTTTGGAAGTATTTCACGGGCTGCGTTTGGCAAACCAGATGGAGGAGCTTTTGGGCCTGGTGGAAGTGGAGAAAGTTTCCATGAGCCGGGACCGGGGCTCGATCCGTATTTTTATTATAAGCCCCCGGCTGATCCACAAAAAAAATATTATGGATTTGGAAAAGGGGATCCGGGACCAGCTGTTTCCGGGGAAACGGGTCCAGATCAAAATTATGGAAAAATACCGGCTATCCGGCCAGTATACGCCGGAGAAGCTGCTGCAGGCATACCGGGACAGCCTTTTGATGGAACTGAAGCATTACAGCATCGTGGAGTACGGCATGCTGCGCAAGGCAAAATGCCGGTTCCCCCAGCCGGATTTGCTTTGCATGTCCGTTGAAGATACCATGGTCAATAAAGAAAAAGCCGGGGATTTAAAGCGGGTGCTGGAGAAAGTGTTCCATGAACGCTGCGGGCTGCCGGTGGAAGTGGCTTTTACCTACATACCGGCGGAAAAAACGGAGGCGGCTGCGGGAAGGGGGGGCTTGGCCCGGCAACAGGAAAGCCGTATGTCCCCACAGGCTTTGCCTGCCTTGGGCCAGACTATGGCCGGCGCAGCCGCGGCAGCCAGCCCGGGGGCGGGTGCCAAAAAGGAAACGGCAGGCAGGGACCATGGGGCAGGCAGCGCTGCGAACAACGGCGCCGCGCCCGGCGGCGCCCGTAAGAATGGCATTAAAAAAGGCGATTGGAGCGAAAGGGGCGGCTACCGCGCCAAAAAATCCGACAATCCGGACGTGTTGTTTGGCCGGGATTTTGAAGATGATTTTATAGAGATCGACAAGATCGAAGGGGAAGTGGGGCAGGTAACGGTCCGGGGGAAAGTCTTGGATAAAGAGAGCCGGCTTCTGCGCAGCGGCAAGACCATTATCATATTCCATTTAACCGATTTTACGGATACCATTACGGTAAAAATGTTTGCGGATGAGGGTTCCCTGGAGGACATGGACAAGGCTGTGGCCCCGGGGGGCTTTATCCGCCTGCAGGGGATGGCCACCATAGACCGGTTCGACGGCGAATTGTCCATCGGTTCTGTGAGGGGGATTAAGAAATCCGAGGATTTCACCGCAAAACGGATGGACCACAGCCCGGTAAAACGGGTAGAACTCCATTGCCATACGAAAATGAGCGATATGGACGGGGTTTCCGAGGTCAAAGACTTGGTAAAGCGGGCGAAGGCCTGGGGGATGCCGGCAATCGCCGTGACAGACCATGGATGTGTCCAGGCTTTTCCCGACGCCAGCCACGCCCTGGACAAAGAGGATGATTTTAAAATCCTCTACGGGGTAGAAGGGTACTTGGTGGACGACAAGAAAGAGCTGGTGGAAAATTCCCGGGGGCAAAGCCTTTCCGGTTCCTATGTGGTGTTTGACATCGAGACTACCGGGTTTAGCCCGGAAAAAAACCATATTATCGAAATCGGCGCGGTAAAGGTGGTGGAAGGGACTATTACGGAGAAGTTTAGTACCTTTGTAAACCCGGATGTGCCCATCCCGTTCAACATAGAGCAGCTGACAGGGATCAATGACAACATGGTGCTGGCGGCGCCGAAAATTGACGCGGCTTTGCCCCGGTTTCTGGCATTTTGCCAGGATTGTGCCCTGGTGGCCCATAATGCCTCTTTTGATGTGGGATTTATTGCCCATGAGGCCAGGAAACAAGGGATGGAATTTGCGCCTACGGTGTTGGACACGGTGGCCATGGCCCGCCACCTGCTCCCCAATTTGAACCGGTTTAAGCTGGATACCGTAGCCAAGGCGCTGAATATTTCTTTGGAAAACCATCACCGGGCCGTGGACGACGCAGGGGCAACGGCAGAAATTTTTGTGAAATTCGTGAAAATGCTGCGGGACAGGGACGTAGAAAACCTGGACCAGCTCAACGAGATGAATGCCATTGGCGCGAACATAATCCGGAAACTTCCCACCTACCATGTGATTATCCTTGCCAAAAATGAGGTGGGGCGGACCAATTTATACCGGCTGGTTTCCTGGTCCCATATCCAATATTTTGCCAAACGGCCCAGAATACCCAAAAGTTTGCTGGACCAGTACCGGGAAGGGCTGATTATCGGTTCTGCCTGCGAGGCGGGGGAATTGTACCAGGCTATGCTGCGGGGGCTGCCGAAGGCTGAGCTTATGAAAATCGCCTCATTTTATGATTATCTGGAAATCCAGCCCTTAGGGAACAATGAGTTTATGCTGCGGGACGAAAAGAGCACGGTGAAATCCGTAGAGGACCTAAAAGAGCTGAACCGGCGGATTGTGCGCATGGGGGAAGAGTTGGACAAACCGGTCTGCGCCACTTGCGACGTACATTTTTTGAATCCGGAAGACGAAGTATACCGGCGGATTTTGATGGCAGGGCAAAATTTCAGCGACGCAGACCAACAGGCCCCGTTGTTTTTGCGCACGACAGAGGAAATGCTGCAGGAGTTTGATTATTTAGGGCCGGACAAAGCGGAGGAAGTGGTAATCTTAAACACCCGGAAAAT
Organism: uncultured Lachnospiraceae bacterium; assembly: GCA_910584845.1. Classification (GTDB taxonomy): domain Bacteria; phylum Bacillota; class Clostridia; order Lachnospirales; family Lachnospiraceae; genus Brotaphodocola. The sequence goes on along the minus strand of CAJUDH010000018.1, from coordinate 2,087 downwards.
CGCTGATATGTGTGAGCGGATTGCCCCGGTGCGGCCGGATAAATGCCCGCCGGTGATTGAAAATTCCGATGAGGCATTGCGCGAGATCTGCTATGGGCGGGCACATGAGATGTACGGGGAAGACCTGCCTTCTATCGTGGTGGAAAGGCTGGAACGGGAACTGAATTCCATTATTTCCAATGGTTTTGCCGTTATGTACATTATCGCCCAAAAGCTGGTGTGGAAATCCAATGAAGACGGTTACCTGGTGGGTTCCCGGGGGTCGGTGGGCTCTTCTTTTGTGGCTACCATGTCCGGTATCACGGAAGTAAACCCTTTAAGCCCCCATTATTATTGCCCCCACTGCCATTACTACGATTTCGATTCCGAAGAAGTGAAGAGGTTTTCCGGTATGGCAGGCTGCGATATGCCGGACAAAGATTGCCCGTCTTGCGGTACGCCTTTGACAAAGGCCGGGTTTGACATTCCCTTTGAAACTTTCCTGGGGTTTAAAGGGGACAAGGAACCGGATATTGACCTGAATTTTTCCGGTGAGTACCAGAGCAAAGCCCATGACTATACGGAAGTGATTTTCGGGAAAGGCCAGACTTTCCGCGCAGGGACCATCGGCACATTGGCGGACAAAACGGCTTTCGGCTATGTGAAGCGGTATTATGAGGAACGGGGCATCCACAAGCGCAACTGTGAGATTGACCGGATCGTTCAGGGCTGTGTTGGGGTGCGCCGGACTACGGGGCAGCATCCCGGGGGCATTGTAGTGCTGCCCATAGGGGAAGAGATCTATTCTTTCACCCCGGTGCAAAGGCCGGCCAACGATATGGCCACCAAGACGGTCACCACCCACTTTGACTACCACTCCATTGACCATAATTTATTGAAACTGGATATTCTGGGGCACGACGACCCTACCATGATCCGTATGCTCCAGGACCTCACCGGGCTGGATCCGGTTAAGGATATTCCCCTAGATTCCCCGGAAGTGATGACTTTGTTCCAAAATACATCGGCCCTGGGGATCACCCCGGAAGATATTGGGGGATGCCAGCTGGGGGCCATGGGGATCCCGGAATTTGGCACGGATTTTGCCATGCAGATGTTGATCGACGCCCAGCCGAAATATTTTTCCGACTTGGTACGGATTGCCGGCCTGGCCCATGGCACGGACGTGTGGCTGGGCAATGCCAAGGATTTGATTTTAAGCGGGCAGGCTACCATCCAGACCGCTATTTGCTGCCGCGACGACATTATGGTATACCTGATCCAACAGGGCATGGAAGAAGGCCTTTCCTTTACCATCATGGAAAGCGTCCGGAAAGGGAAAGGGTTAAAACCGGACTGGATTGAGGAGATGAAAAAGCATGATGTGCCCCAGTGGTACATTGATTCCTGCCTGAAAATCAAATACATGTTCCCCAAAGCCCATGCGGCGGCTTATGTGATGATGGCCTGGCGGGTGGCTTATTGTAAAGTGTTTCATCCGCTGGCTTATTATGCGGCGTTTTTCAGTATCCGTGCCAGTGGGTTCTCTTATGAACTTATGTGCCAGGGGAGGGACAAGCTGGAATATTTTTTGGCAGATTACCGGAAAAGGGCCGACTCCTTATCCAAAAAGGAACAGGACACGCTGCGGGATATGCGGATTGTGCAGGAGATGTATGCCAGGGGATATGAATTTATGCCCTTGGATATTTACCGGGCAAAAGCCAACCATTTCCAGATTATCGACGGCAAATTGATGCCTTCCCTTAGCAGCATTGACGGGATGGGGGACAAAGCCGCGGAGAGTTTGGAGGAAGCTGCGACAGAGGGGGCGTTCCTGTCCCGTGAAGATTTCCGAAACCGGGCGAAGATCAGCAAAACCTTATGCGATTGGATGGCGGACATGGGGCTTTTGGGGGATCTGCCGGAAAGCAACCAATTGTCGCTGTTTGACTTCGCCTGACGGGGCGGCGGGCATAAAATTAAATGGAAAATATTTAAAAAATTTGTTGACAAAACCCGTGATTCGTATTATACTATCAGAGGTGTCGAGGCGTGGCTCAGTTTGGTAGAGCGCTGCGTTCGGGACGCAGAGGTCGCAAGTTCGA
>CAJUDH010000017.1 GCA_910584845.1 uncultured Lachnospiraceae bacterium | reverse complement strand
GGCTCTTCAGCGGCAACTCGTTTATCTTACCACTCTTTACCAGGTTTGTCAACACTTTTTTTCTTTTTTTAATTTCTTTTTTCCGGCTTAATCCGGAAAAACCAGTTTGAAATAGAGCGGAGAAAGAGGGATTTGAACCCTCGCGCCGGTTGCCCGACCTACACCCTTAGCAGGGGCGCCTCTTCGGCCTCTTGAGTATTTCTCCGTATGACTATTTCAATGTTCACGCTTATGAATGTTTCTACCATTCCGAAGCGCATTACCGATTATAATAGAAAAACACAAGCTTGTCAACCCATATTTTTCATTATTTTTATCTTTTTTTTCCTATACTAAATATAGATTTTTATACCATTTTCCTCCTATATCTAGTTACCATTTTTCAACTATTTTCTCCGGCATATTTTCTAACTGCTGTTTCATAAAGATTATTACCTTGAGAATCAATAACAACCACTGCCGGAAAACCTTTCACCTCTAGTTTTCGAACCGCTTCCGCCCCCAAATCATCATAGGCAATAATTTTAGAAGAGACAATTTTTTTTGATAATAAAGCGCCTGCCCCGCCTATGGCCGCAAAATAGACAGACTGATTCTTCACTATAGAATCAATAACTTCCTGGCTACGTTTCCCTTTTCCGATCATAGCCCCTAAACCTAAATCTAAAAGCCGTGGCGTATATTTGTCCATCCTGCTGGCTGTAGTCGGACCGGCAGAACCAATAGGGCGGCCTTTTCTAGCCGGAGACGGCCCCATATAATAAATCATGTTTCCTTTTAAATCAAAAGGAAGCCCTTCCCCCCTTTCCAAAGCTTCTTCCATCCTTTTGTGTGCGGCATCCCTTGCCGTATAAATGGTTCCGTAAATCCTTACAAAATCTCCGGCCTTTAGTTTTTCTATTTGTTTTCTGTCAACGGGAGATTTTACTTCTATATCCATATTCATCCTTTTCCCCTTTTCTTTATTTTTTAAATAATCCGGTTTACATGGCGGTTTACATGGCAGCAGATGTTTACCGCCACAGGCAGGCCCGCAATATGGGTGGGGTAAATTTCAATATTTACCCCAAGGGCTGTTATGCCCCCTCCCAACCCGCCAGGTCCAATCCCCAAATGGTTAATTTTTTCCATCATTTCTTTTTCTAAGTCCCGTATATAAGGGACAGGGGATCCTTTTTCTAAATTTCTAGTAAGTGCATACTTTGCCAAAAGCGCACATTTCTCAAAAGTCCCTCCGATCCCTACTCCGACTACCAAGGGGGGGCAGGCATTGGGGCCCGCGTCTTTGACCGTTGTTAAAATTGCTTCTTTGACCCCGTCCAGCCCGTCTGCCGGTTTCAACATAAAAATTCGGCTCATATTTTCACTTCCAAAACCTTTTGGGGCTACGGTAATCTCTATATTATCCCCTTCCACAACCTCATAATGAATTACCGCCGGAGTATTATCCTTTGTATTTTCTCTCTTAATAGGGTCTTTTACCACAGATTTGCGCAAATATCCTTCTATGTAGCCCTCCCTGACCCCTTGATTGACAGAATCGGCTAAGCCCCCCCCCTCAATATGGACATCTTGCCCGACTTTTAGGAATACGACTGCCATCCCTGTATCCTGGCAAATCGGTATTTGGTCTTGATTTGCAATAGCTAAGTTTTCTTCTAATTGTTCCAATATCTGCTTCCCCAGCGGAGACCCTTCTTTTTTTACAGCCTCCTTAAAAGCATTTTCCATATCTTTCGTTAAATGATAATTGGCTTCTATGCACATTTCCTTAATATTTCGGGTAATTTCTGATACATGTACTGACCTCAATTTTCATTCCTCCTGCCTTTATTCGATCATTTTCAACATTTCCTTCTTCTTATCCATAATTATAACGGGTTATTTTGCTTTAATCAATGGATAAAACAAAAAAGAAAAGTTATCCACAAAATTCTTGTTTTTTTACTCACATATCCACAATTTTCTCCTTTTTTTAAACCAAATTAATAATATTTGCCCTTTATATTGTGGACAAATATATTTTCAAAAAATATGTGGTTTAATTTCCCCTGTGGAATCCGGCTGTCCTGCGCCTGTAAGCTTACGTCCCCGCCATTGTCAAACAAGCGCCAATGGAACCTGGCCGGCCCATATCCGTGGCCGGATCCATGCCCCCAATCTTTAACAGTAAAAAGCCACCCACAATTCCTGTAGATGGCCTATGGTACTTGTTTAATTTTCTAAGTTTAATTCTTCAATTCCGTCCCCTTCTGACTTTTCGCCATCATCCCTTACTTTGGCAATGCTGGCTACATGGACATCGGAATTCTGGTCAATATCCATTAATTTAACGCCGGAAGTATTTCTCCCAATAATGGAAATATCATCTACAGAAATCCGGATTACAACCCCTTCTGTGGTAATCATCATAATGTCATGGTCGTTATGGACCAGTTTGGCGCCGACAATATCTCCTGTTTTCTCAGTAATCCTATAACAAAGGATGCCCTTTCCACCTCTGTTTTGTGAAGTAAATTCTTCAATGGGCGTACGTTTCCCCATACCGTTGGCAGAAACCACTAACAGGCATTCGCCTTGCGTATGGGTTTGCATTCCGACCACCTGGTCCCCATCGTTTAATTTCATGCCGATAACGCCAATGGATACCCTTCCGGTAATCCGGACATCTGTCTCATGGAAACGGATACATTGGCCTTTTTTCGTTACGAGGAAAATATCTTTGGTATTATTGGTTGCCTTTACCTCAATTAACTCGTCGCCTTCCCGAAGCACAATTGCCTGAAGGCCTGTTTTACGCACATTTTCATACTCTTTGACCGGCGTCTTTTTGACCATGCCATTGCGGGTGGCCATAAAAAGATAATCTCCCCCATCATATTGCCTTACGGGAATGATAGCAGTGATCTTCTCTTCCGGCTGTAGCTGAATTAAATTAATAATGGCCGTCCCCCGTGCCGTACGGCTTCCTTCTGGGATAGCATAGGCTTTTAGGCGGTAAGCCCTCCCTTTATTGGTAAAGAACATAATATAATTATGGTTATGGGTTAAAATCAGATCTTCTATATAATCTTCATCAATGATCTGCATCCCCTTTATGCCTTTGCCGCCCCTGTTTTGGTTTTTAAAATTATCCACGCTCATCCGTTTAATATAACCCAGCTTTGTCATGGCCACAATCGTTTTTTCATTGGGGATCAAATCTTCCATGGACATATCATATTCATCAAATCCAATAGAAGTTTTTCGGTCGTCGCCATATTTATCAGATATGATTAGAATTTCTTCCCGGATCACCCCTAAAAGTTTTTTCTCGTCTGACAAAATCGCTTTTAATTCTTCAATTTTAATTTTCAGGTCATTATATTCGTTTTCCAGTTTTCCCCTTTCCAAACCAGTCAATGTACGCAGGCGCATATCTACGATTGCCTGGGCTTGGGCATCGCTCAAACCAAACCTTTCCATCAATTGGGACTTGGCATTTTGAACCGTGTCAGATCCCCGGATAATCCGGATTACTTCGTCAATATGGTCCAAAGCGATCAGGAGCCCTTCTAAAATATGGGCCCGTTCTTCCGCTTTATTTAAATCATATTTCGTCCTGCGGGTTACCACATCCTCCTGATGCTTCAAATAATACTTCAACATATCCAAAAGGTTCAATACCTTAGGCTCATTATTTACCAATGCCAACATAATAACGCCAAAAGTATCCTGCAATTGAGTATGTTTATATAACTGGTTCAATATCACATTTGCATTTACATCCCGCCGCAGTTCGATAACCACCCGCATCCCCTGGCGGTCCGATTCATCCCTTAAATCTGTAATGCCGTCTATCCGTTTTTCTTTTACTAATTCTGCTATCTTTTCAATCAGCCTTGCCTTATTTACCAGATAAGGAAGCTCGGTTACGACAATCCTGTTTTTTCCATTGGCCATAGCCTCAATGTCGGAAACAGCACGAACCCGAAGCTTCCCACGTCCGGTCCGATATGCCTCTTCAATGCCTGCCTTCCCCAAAATGGTAGCCCCTGTAGGAAAGTCCGGGCCTTTCACTACTTCCAGCATTTCTTCAATCGAAGTGTCCCTGTCTTCCAAAACACGGTTATCAATAATCTTTACTACTGCCGAAATCACTTCCCGTAGGTTGTGGGGAGGGATATTGGTAGCCATCCCCACAGCGATTCCGGTTGTCCCATTTACCAATAAATTGGGGAAACGGGACGGCAAAACCATAGGCTCTTTTTCCGTCTCATCAAAATTCGGAACAAAATCCACGGTGTCTTTATTAATGTCCGCCAGCATTTCCATCGAAATCTTACTTAAACGGGCTTCCGTATAACGCATGGCGGCGGCGCCATCCCCATCTACAGAACCAAAATTTCCATGGCCGTCTACCAAAGGATAGCGGGTAGACCATTCCTGGGCCATGTTGACTAAAGCCCCATATATGGAGCTATCTCCATGGGGATGATATTTACCCATGGTATCACCGACGATACGCGCGCATTTTCGGTGAGGTTTGTCCGGTCCGTTGTTCAATTCTATCATAGAATAAAGGACTCGGCGCTGAACCGGTTTTAACCCGTCTCTCACGTCGGGAAGGGCGCGGGAAACAATTACGCTCATCGCATAATCAATATAGGATTTCTCCATGGTAGATTTCAAGTCTATATCATGCACTTTGTCAAAAACATTCGGTTCCATCAATATCCTCCTTATCCCCGCTGTTCAACAACCAAAAGGGTTGAATTAGATATCTAAATTCTGTACATATTTTGCATTTGCCTCAATAAATTCCCGCCTTGGCTCCACTTGATCCCCCATAAGGGTAGTGAAAGTCAAATTTAACTCCGAAACAACATCGTCATCCATATTTACCCGAAGAAGGATCCTACGTTCCGGATCCATAGTAGTTTCCCATAACTGTTCCGCATCCATCTCGCCGAGGCCTTTATACCGTTGAATCTTATTGCTGCTGTCACGGCCTACTTCTTTTAGGATTTGGTTTAGCTCATCATCACTATAAGCATACCAGATCCTCTTGTTTTTCTCTAATTTATAAAGGGGCGGCTGAGCCAGGTATACATGTCCTTTCCGGATCAATTCTGGCATAAAACGGTATAAAAATGTCAACATCAAAGTACTGATGTGGGCGCCGTCTACATCCGCATCCGTCATAATGATAATTTTGTGGTAGCGCAATTTAGAAATATTAAAATCATCATGGATCCCTGTGCCAAAGGCTGTAATCATAGCTTTGATCTCTGCGTTGGCATAAATTTTATCCAGCCTGGCTTTTTCCACGTTTAATATTTTTCCACGTAAAGGAAGGATCGCCTGGGTATCCCGGGAGCGTGCCGTTTTTGCCGACCCGCCTGCAGAATCACCTTCTACGATAAAAATTTCGCATTTTTCCGGGTCTTTATTGGAGCAATCCGCCAATTTTCCAGGTAATGCCATACCTTCCAATGCTGTTTTTCTCCTGGTAATGTCCCTTGCCTTTCTGGCGGCAGCCCTTGCCCTTTGGGCCAACACTGATTTTTCACAAATACTTTTAGCCGCACCTGGATTTTGTTCCAAAAAATAGGTAAGCTGTTCACTCACCACGCTGTCTACCGCACCGCGGGCTTCACTGTTGCCCAATTTCTGCTTGGTCTGCCCTTCAAACTGAGGGTTTTCTACTTTGATACTGATAATCGCAGTCAACCCTTCCCGGATATCCTCGCCGCCTAAATTCTCCTCATTGTCTTTTAATAATTTATTTTTACGGGCATATTCATTGATCGTTTTTGTTAAAGCATTTTTAAAACCGGCCAAATGCGTCCCGCCTTCTGGCGTGTTTACATTATTGACAAAGCTATAGACATTTTCCGTATAAGAGTCGTTGTGCTGCATAGCTACTTCCACATATACGTTATCCCTGTCGCCTTCACAATAAATCACCTTGTCATAGATTGCCGCTTTGCCTTTGTTCAAATAGGTGACAAACTCCTGGATCCCCCCCTCATAGTGGAAGGTTTTTTCCTTTTTCTCCCCTCGTTCATCTCTAAGTACAATTTTTAAATTTTTAGTCAAAAAAGCGGTTTCCTGTAAATGGGCCCGCAAAATTCCAAAATCATAAACCGTTTCCTCAAAAATCTGGGGATCCGGCATAAACTGCACTTCTGTCCCATGCTTTTCAAAAGGGCATTCCCCCACCACTTTTAAGGGATACATAACTTTTCCCCGCTCGTAGCGCTGCTGATAAATTTTCCCTTCCTGATAAATCCTCACTTCCAGCCATTGGGAAAGGGCATTTACTACAGAAGCCCCCACCCCATGGAGGCCGCCAGAAACTTTATATCCGCCGCCGCCAAATTTACCGCCGGCATGGAGGATCGTAAATACGACTTCAACGGCCGGTATGCCGGCTTTTTTCTGGATCCCCACCGGGATCCCGCGGCCGTTGTCAATAACCGTAACGGAATTATCGGCGTTAACCGTTACTTCGATTTTATCGCCAAATCCTGCCAGTACTTCATCTACAGAATTGTCTACAATCTCATATACCAGATGATGCAGCCCTTTGGATGATGTACTGCCTATATACATGCCAGGGCGCTTTCGGACCGCTTCCAGCCCTTCCAAAATCTGAATTTGGTCCGCTCCGTATTCTGTACTCATGCTATTCCTCCTTTAATATTTTGCAACGTCAATTCTCCTGGGCTATGCTTCCATTGGCCACCTTAAAAATCCTATCAATAGGAAAACGGTTGGTAATAAAATCTTCCAAGCCCGTACAAGTAATCATGGTTTGTATTTTATCTATGGCGGACAGCAAATGATATTGCCGTTCCCCATCCAGTTCTGACAACACATCATCCAATAAAAGGATCGGATAATCTTTCGTCATTTTTTTGACCAGTTCAATTTCGGATAATTTGAGGGATAGGGCCGCCGTCCTCTGTTGCCCTTGGGAACCAAACTTACGTATGTCTATCTGGCCCATATAAAAACCGATGTCGTCCCGATGCGGCCCTACAAGCGTTGTTTTCTGTTTCATGTCAGAACGCCTACCCTTTTTTATCTGCCCTTCCAATTCTTCTTCTTGGCAACAAGGGTCATATAAGATTTTAAGGTTTTCTTTTTCACCTGACAATTTCCAATGTATTTTATCAATAATCTCATTAAGGCCATTGATAAAATCATTACGGCAACGGATAATCTCCTTGCCGTAATGAACCAGCTGCATATCCCATACGTCTAATGTTTCTTCATACTCCGGCTTGAAAGCCAAATCTTTTAAAAGCTTGTTCCGTTGCAATAAAATCCGGTTATAGGAAGCCAGGGAATGGACATATAGCTTATTTAGTTGACATAACTCCAAATCAATGAACCTTCTCCTCTCAGAAGGGCCATTTTTAATTAAATTTAAATCTTCCGGAGAGAAAAACACCACATTTACAATGCCAAACAATTCGCTGGCCTTCCGGATCGGTATGCCGTTGACAGCGATTCCTTTTGCCTTATTTTTTTTTAAATGCATATCAATACGGCAAGGGACCTGATCTCTGCAAAGGTTCATTTTTATATGGGATTCTTCCTCCTGAAAACGGATCATTTCCTTGTCTTTACTGCCCCGGTGTGACTTGGTCGTACAGCATACATAAACGGCCTCCAGGATATTGGTCTTTCCCTGGGCATTGTTCCCATAAAGGATATTGGTACCCGGACTGAACTGTATATGTAATTCTTCATAATTTCGGTAATTTTTTAATTGGACAGAATCAATAATCATCCTTTCAACCTTCTATACGAATGGTTTCCCCCTGATAAGCCACTACATCGTTGCCGCGTAATTTTTTTCCGCGTTGGAATTCCACAGCCCCGTTGACCTGCACCAGGCCTTTTGCAATGGCATGCTTGGCCTCTACGCCGGATTCACATAGCCCAGCGGCTTTTAAAGCCTGGCCCAATTTGATGTAGTCACTTTTTAATTTGATTATTTCCATTTTTTTCCCCCTTATTCCGCAATAAAATTAACTGGCAGGATTAAGTAAATATAATTTCCGGCATCATCCTTAATAAAACAAGGGGATTTGGGGTTCATCATATAAATGTCGATCTCTTCGTCGTCAATCACCCTTAACGCATCCAATAAAAATTTGGGGTTAAAAGCGATCATAATATTTTCGCCTGTATTTTTCGCCAATATATCCGCATCCATGGATCCAAAAGAAGAACGGATCCTCATATTGACATTATTTTCTTCTACCCTTAAAATAATCGGTTTGCGGTCGTTATCCCGGATCATAATAATAGCCCGGTCAATATTGTCCATAAATTCCCTTTTGTTGACTTTTATATGGGTTTTATAATCGTTGGACAACATATGGTCAATCCGGAAATATTCCCCTTCAATAAGCCGGGAAACTACAATGGTTTGGTCAAATTCAAATAAGATATGATTTTTACTAAAATAGATCAGCACTTCTTTTTCATTGTCGCCAGCTAGTATTTTACTGATTTCGGAAAGAGTTTTTCCGGGAACTATGACTTTTCTGCTTTCATAATTGTCTTTCAATAAAATATTGCGGATGGAAATCCTGTGCCCATCCAATGATACAATTTTTAAAATATTATCTTTAACTTCAACCAATTCCCCACCCATCATTTTATTGCTGTCATTTGGGGAGATAGAAAAAATCGTCTGCCGGATTGCCTCTTTTAAAGAAAATTGGGACAGGCATATGTATTGATTTTTTTCAATATAAGGAATATAGGAAAATTCCTGGGGATCCCTGCCCTGTATTCGAAATACTGCATTATCGCATTCGATTGTGGTATTAAAATGTTCATCGGTAGTAATGGAGACGTCCGATTCACTGTCCGGAAGTTTACGGATAATGTCTGAGAAAATTTTTGATTCTAAGGCAATGCTTCCTTTTTCAGAAATTAAACCTGCCACAATGGTTTCTATCCCTAATTCTGTATCATTGCCAGTCAGCTTGATTTCTCCAGTGGAAGCGTCGATCAAAATACATTCTAGGATGCTCATAGTGGTTTTTGATGGAATAGCTTTTGATACGATATTAATTCCGTTCATTAATGCTTCTTTCTGGAATAGCAATTTCATGTTGATAACTTCCTTTCTTTCTGGTCGGTAAAATACATAGATAAATATATAATTAAATTCCGTCGTAATCGTAGTAGAGGGTGTGAATTTGTGTAAAAGCCGGTTTTTCCTAGAAAATCAAGGAAAATCCCATGTATAAAAGTATGTTGAAAATCATTCTTAAGTTTAGGTGAAGCAGGAGGGTTTTCCACAGCGGGGCAGGATATCCGCAATATCAGGAAATCGGATATGGGTTATCCACTGAAAAACAATGGATATCCACAAAAAAATGTGTATAACTCTGAGCTGCCCTATCGGTGTAAAAATCAAGGAAAACCCTTATTTTTGGTTCATTTTCTTCTTTAAAATATCCACAGTGTTTTGCAGGGTCGGCGTACTTTCCAAATCCTTTGTGATTTTTTCTATCCCGTGAATAATGGTAGTGTGGTCCCTGCCCCCCATGACTTTTCCGATTTCCTGGAGAGGGGTTTCTGTCATGTTGCGGCATAAATACATGGCCACTTGGCGGGGATAGGAGATTTCCTTGCTCCGCCTTTGGGATAAGAGGTCCGAGGTGGTCAGGTTATAATGTTCTGCAACCACTTGGATAATAAACTCAGGTGTGATTTTTTTTGTGCCGCCGGGGGAAATAATATCTTTCAAAGCGTCTTCAGCCATAGAAATGCTGATGTCTTTGCTGTTCCCCAGTTTGGAAAAGGCTACAATTTTGGTAAGGGCCCCTTCCAGTTCCCGGATGTTGGATTTAATGTTGCTGGCAATGTATTTAATTACTTCATTGTCAATGTTGTAGCCTTCCAGCTCTTCTTTCTTTCGCAGGATTGCCATACGGGTTTCATAGTCCGGAGGCTGTATATCGACGGTCAGCCCCCACTCAAAACGGGAACGGAGCCGTTCTTCCAAGGTTTCAATATCTTTTGGCGGTTTATCGGACGATATAATAATCTGCTTTTTGGACTCATATAAGGTGTTGAAAGTATGGAAAAATTCTTCCTGGGTACTTTCTTTTCCAATGATGAACTGGATATCGTCAATAAGTAATACATCATTATTGCGGTATTTTTCCCGAAACTCCGTGGTAGAGATATTATTTTTATTCCGGATGGCGTCAATCAGCTCGTTGGTAAATTTTTCCGAAGTTACGTAGAGGATTTTTGCATTCGGATTATTCTTCATAATAAAATTGGCGACGGAATGCATTAAGTGGGTTTTCCCCAAACCCACTCCGCCATATATAAATAATGGATTATATATTTCGCCAGGAGATTCTGCAACAGCCAAAGAAGCGGCATGGGCTAAATTATTGTTTGCCCCGACCACAAAAGTGTCAAACGTATACTTGGGGTTTAAATTGGCGCTTTGCAAAGCCTCCTGGCTGACTTTATTACCTGTTTTGTTGATAAGTTGGTTTTGCCTGGATTTTTCTTCTTTAATTTTGTCTTCCACGACAAAATCTACTTCGCATTTTACATTGGTAATTTCCTCAATGGCTACTTTTAATAAGAAACTATATTTTTTTCGAATATATCCAAGAAAATTAGCGTCAGGGACAATGATTCTGACAACGTTTCCCTGTTCTACAGAATAAAGGCGGAGAGGGATCAGCCATGTATTAAATGAAACATCGGATACCTCATGTTCCTCCTTAATATAGTGTAAAATATCATCCCATTTAGACTTTAGTGTCTCTATCATGTCCCCGTCCCCTCATTTATGCTTGAAAAGTAAGTAACCAGGCTCTTCCCTGTGGATATTTGAACCTCATTTTGTGGATACGCAAAGGAACCCAATCTATATCCATTGTATAACAAAACCTAAGGTTTTTCAATGAAAATAGTAAAAAGAATAGGAAACTTTACCTGTAGTTCTACATTTATCAACAAACTTATCCACATGTTGTGGATAAGTTATTCACACAGTAAACAAAGAGTGTGGGTAATCCAGTCCGTTACCCCATTTTTAATGCGGCATACAGAGAAAGGGAAACTCCACTTGCAATAAAAGAGCATACAAGGGCTTCAATAGCGCCTTGTATGCCCACAAATGCGACAATGAAGGCCAAAGGGTTTGACGCCCCTAAGGTTAGGGCAATCTGTTGTATCGAATCGGTACGGTAAAAAATGGCTACCAAAGCCCCCATGAAAAGGACTGTATTTAAAATAGGGCAAGAAAGGCTGGCAATGCAACAGGCAGATTTTTTTCCGTATTTTTTTAGTACTTGAAAGATAACCCCACACAGGTACCCTTCCAGAGCCCTGGGGACAATGCAGGTAAAAAAAACCCCGAAAGGGTTGGACATTAGGAGAAAGGTCAATAGGGTCCCTGAACTAAGGCATTGAATAAAACTGGTAATTCCAAATACCAATCCACAGAAAGCGCCGCTTACAGGTCCAAGGATAATGGCTCCTATAGCAACCGGAACGGTAAGGAAGGTGATGGACAGCCCAGGGGTACGGAAGTATCCCAAAGGGGTGAAAGCCATAAGGAAGATAATTGCCGACATCAGTGATAATTCTGCCATATGGCGGGTGTTGGTTTTTTGTTTCATTTTCTCTCCTTTTTCGTCTGATAAAACGGCGCGTAGCGTCCCCTGCTTTTCAGACATTTAGAATTATTTGGGGAAAACAGATACATATTCTTTTCAGAATTATGTTCCTGATAAATATATCATTTCATGTGGTATTTTGCAACAATATAGGCAAAAAGCACTTGACGGAAAGATTTGTTTTCTATATAATTGAGAAGATGTTTGATTAAATGCGTCTTAATGTGGTTATCGTATATATTGATAGTAAGAGGAGGTGCAGGCATATGAAGATGACTTTTCAGCCAAAGAACAGGCAGAGATCAAAAGTTCATGGCTTTAGGGCGAGGATGAGTACTCCCGGCGGACGTAAAGTGTTGGCAGCCAGAAGAGCAAAAGGCAGAGCAAGATTATCAGCTTGATGAACCGAGGTCACAAGAAATTGTGGCCTTTTTTTCTCTGATTTTTAGTTTACTAGACGGCTGGTGATAATGATGAAGAGATTTCCAAGCATTAAAAAAAATTCTGATTTTCAAGCGGTATATCGGACGGGCAAATCTCATGCCAACAAACAGTTGGTGATGTATGTAAAAAAAAGAGGACAGGCAGGAAACCGCATTGGCATATCCGTCAGCAAAAAAGTGGGCAACAGTGTAGTCCGCCACCGGATTTGCCGGTTGCTAAGGGAATGTTTCCGGCTGTGTGATGACGCATTAGAGACAGGATTGGACATCGTGGTGGTGGCTAGGGCTGCTGCAAAAAATTCAGATTACAAAACTATTGAGCATGCATATTTGCATCTTTGCGGGCTGCATAACATTATAAAGGGAACCGAAGTGGATATAGGAAACAAGGAAGGCATCTGAACAGCCAGGTATAGGATGAGGTATAGGATGAAAAAATGTTTGATCATAATAATCCGAGGGTATCAGATATTTTTGTCTCCCCTAAAAGTGAATATCCACTGTATTTACACGCCTACGTGTTCTCAATACGCCATTGAGGCACTGGAAAAGTATGGTGTGGCGAAAGGATTATGGTTGTCCATGAAGAGGATATTGCGGTGTCATCCATGGGCGAAAGGCGGTTATGACCCAGTTCCGTAACGTATGAGGAGGTAGCAGATTGGATTACTTAGTATTGACGAAAACCGGAGGTATTATTTTAGGGCCCGTTTCTCAAATCCTGGGATGGATTATGGATTTGCTTTTCCGGTTTACTAGTTTTTTTGGTGTAATGAATATTGGGCTGTGCATTATTTTATTTACGTTAGTCGTAAAGATCCTGATGTTTCCTATGACTATAAAACAGCAGAAATCATCGAAGCTGATGGCGGTCATGCAGCCAGAATTAATGGCCATCCAAAGCAAGTATAAAGGTAAGACGGACAACGAGTCCATGATGAAGATGAAAGTGGAGACAGATGCGGTTTATCAAAAATATGGAACTTCCATGACCGGCGGATGTGTGCAGCTGTTGATCCAGCTGCCGATTTTGTTGGCTTTGTACCGCGTGATTTATAATATCCCTGCTTATGTAAGTTCAGTAAGGGAATATTTTATGCAAGTGGTTTTTGCTATTTCGAAGGTAGACAGCGTGGCCGGGCTCACAGAGGGGGCGGCTTCCTCCCTGGTCCAATTTGCTACTGACCAAGGGGTATCCTTGACCGGGATGAATGCTATCGGCGATTTAACCGGTGTTACCGGAGAAGCCCTGGGCAATAAGATGGTCGATATTTTATACAAGTTAAACCCCGCCCAGTGGACGGAACTGGGAAATACTTTCCGCGATGCATCTGAGGTCATTACGAAGAACTCGGCAGCGATTGAGGGGATGAATGCTTTTTTTGGCATAAACCTGGCAACAACCCCTTGGCAGGGGGGTACCCCTAATATCGGATGGATAATTCCAATTTTGGCCGGTTTGAGCCAATGGTTTAGTTCTAAGTTGATGATGTCTAACCAGCCTCAGCAAGATGAAAACAGTACCAGTGCGCAGATGATGAAGCAGATGAATGTGATGATGCCATTGATGTCCGTATTTTTCTGCTTTACCTTTCCTGCTGCCATTGGCATTTATTGGGTAGCCAGCAGCGTTTTCCAGATTATTCAACAATTGATCGTAAATTCTTATTTAAAGAAAGTAGATATTGATGAAATGGTTCGGAAAAACCTGGAGAAAGCCAATGCCAAACGGGAGAAAAAAGGTCTTCCGCCCCAAAAGATTGCACAGAGCGCCACTATGAATATGAAAAATATCCAGGCGGCAGCCGAAAAAGAAGAACAATTGCGCAGCCAGAAACTTGAGAAAACCAGGCAACAGGTAAAAGAATCCACGGAGTATTATAATACGGATGCAAAGCCAGGCAGTTTAGCATCAAAGGCGGCTATGGTTGCCAAATATAATGAAAAACAGGCGGCAAAACATAATGATAAGCGCAATAAGTAGGAGGGGACACAAAGATGGATATGATTACCATTTCGGCGAAAACGTTGGATGAAGCCATTACGAAGGCATTGTTGGAATTGAGGACCACAAGTGACCACTTGTATTATGAAATTGTTCAAAAGGAAAGTTTCGGATTTCTAGGGATTTTTGGTGGGAAGCCTTGTGTGATCCGCGCCAGGGTAATGGAGGAAGAGGAAGAGAGAAGGTTAAAGAAACAGAAAGCCGAAAAGGAGAAGGCCGAAAAGGCGGAAGCAGCAAAAAAGGCCAGTGAAAAGGCAAAAGAAGAGAGTAAGAAGGAAAGACAGGAAAAAACTGCAGGAAAAGCTTTCGATACGGTAAAAACCAAACCTCAGCCAGAAGAAAAGCCATTGGAAAATCGCAATGTTCCAGGAAAAGACAATATGGCTGAGAAGGTGGGCAATATAGAGGCTCCCGGCAGCACGGAAAAAGGCGGTATAGCTGACAGAAACGAAAATAAGGACAGGATTGGCATTGGGGAAAAGCCGGTTACTGCCGAAAGAAATTCAGAAAGGCCGCCAAAGAGGAATTACGAAAAAGATTATAATAGGAAAAAATATGAAAAAAAAGAATTTTCCAGGTATGACAACAAGGAAAAACATATTGGAGAGATAAGGCCGGAAAAGGAACCCAGGGTAAGGCAAGAAGTTAAAATGGATGAAGAACTGGTCCAAAAGAAGGCAAAGGAATTTTTAGAGCAAGTTTTCCGTTCTATGGGGATTGAAGTTTCTATTGAAACTTTAATTAATAAAGAAGATGGAGAATTGCAGGTAATCATGACCGGAAAGGATATGGGCATCCTGATCGGAAAAAGGGGGCAGACCTTGGATTCTCTGCAATATTTAGTTAGCCTGGTTGTGAACAAGGAGACAGAAGGATACCTTCGGGTAAAATTAGATACAGAGAATTATCGGGAAAGGCGAAAAGAAACATTAGAGGTTTTGGCAAAAAACATTTCTTATAAAGTAAAACGGACGAAAAGGCCGGTAGCTTTGGAGCCTATGAACCCCTATGAAAGAAGGATTATTCACTCTGCCCTTCAGAATGACCGTTATGTAGTGACAAGGAGTGAGGGGGAAGACCCTTACCGCCATGTGGTTATTACTTTAAAAAGAGAAAGCTACAATGGAAGAAGGGACCGTTACCCTTCTCATCGGGATAACCGGAACCGGGATAACCGGGAAGGAAGGGCCTCCGAGAAAGCTGCGGAACGGGCAGCGGAAAAGGCATTGCAAAGGCCTGAAGTATAATGATATAGGAAAGGCGTCTGGTAGTGGTTTGGCCACCGCCGGACGCTTTTTGGCACTATGGGAAAATTGGTATGTAATATAAAAATGGCAAGAGGCCATTGAGGGAAAATAGATGATGGATAATATGGCGCCTGATACCATAGCAGCGATTGCCACCCCATTGGGAAACGCGGGGGTTGGTATTATTAGAGTCAGCGGCAGCAATGCAATTTCTGTTGTGGACCCTATATTTAAAGGGAAAAATAAAGAGAAGAATTTGTTTCAAGTCCCTTCCCATACGGTGCAATATGGCCTGATCCAAGATGGGGAAGAAATATTGGATGAAGTGTTGGTTTTGGTTATGCGTGGACCACATAGCTATACAGCGGAAGATACGGTAGAGATTGATTGCCATGGCGGGGCCTTGGTGATGAAAAAAATATTGGAAGCTGTTATCAGGCACGGTGCAAGGCTTGCAGATCCGGGGGAGTTTACAAAACGGGCATATTTAAATGGCAAAATGGATTTGTCACAAGCAGAAGCAGTAATGGATCTTATCTGCTCACAGAATGAATATGCATTGAAAAGTTCGGTCCGCCAGTTAAGGGGCTCCCTGTCCCGGAAAGTGAAAAAGCTACGGGAGGATATTTTATATCAGATGGCTTATATTGAATCGGCTTTGGATGATCCGGAGCATATATCTTTGGACGGATACCGGGATACCCTTTTAACCTTATTGGGGCCTATGATGGTACAGTTGGAAGAGCTGGTACATTCAGCCGATCAAGGCAAGATAATTTCGGAGGGGATCCGGACAGTTATATTAGGAAAACCCAATGCAGGAAAGTCGTCCTTGATGAATGTACTGGTTGGGGAAGAGCGGGCCATTGTTACTGATGTGGCCGGCACTACCAGGGATACTTTGGAAGAGCCCATTAATCTGGGAGGGATCCTGTTAAAAGTGGTGGATACGGCAGGAATCCGGGAAACAGAGGATGCGGTAGAACGTATCGGCATTACAAGGGCTAAAAATGCGGCTGATGACGCTGACCTGATTATATATGTGGTAGATGGTTCTTGCCCTTTGGATGATAATGACCAGGCTATTATAGAATTGATCCAAAATAAAAAGGCTTTAGTCCTTTTAAATAAAACTGATTTGGACTTGTTGGTTGAGGAAAAGGAGTTGGAGAAAAAAACCGGCCATCCGGTTATCTCTGTTTCTGCCAAAGAGGAAAAAGGGATTGAAAAATTGGAAAAAAGGATCCACAGCATGTTTTTTTCTGGTGAAATAGATTTTAACAACCAATTGGTGATTACCAATGTGCGCCACAAAACAGCGTTGACAGCTGCTTTTAACAGTTTAAATTTAGTTAAAAACGGAATTACGGAAGGGATTCCGGAAGATTTTTTAACCATTGACCTAATGGACGCTTATGGACATTTGGGTGTAATCCTTGGTGAAGAAGTGAGGGATGACTTGGTTCAAGAGATTTTCAGTAAATTTTGTATGGGAAAATAGGGGCCGGGAAAAATGGCTCAACATGAACAATAGAGATCAAAGAAGGAAGAAGACTTAAAAATGCCATATTTAGAGGAAAAGTATGATATTGTGGTGGTCGGTGCTGGCCATGCCGGCTGTGAGGCTTCCTTGGCCTGTGCCAGGCTGGGGTTAGAGACTATCGTATTTACGGTCAGTATAGACAGTATTGCTTTGATGCCTTGCAACCCTAACATCGGGGGAAGTTCCAAAGGGCATCTGGTGCGTGAATTAGACGCATTGGGAGGCCAAATGGGAAAAAATATTGATAAAACGTTTATTCAATCAAAAATGCTCAACGAATCCAAAGGCCCGGCAGTCCACTCCCTTCGGGCTCAGGCAGATAAACAAGATTATAGCCGGGAGATGCGGAAAACTTTAGAAAATACAAGCCATTTAACAATCCGCCAGGCAGAGGTTTCGGAAATTCTAGTGGAGGATCATAAAATAGTAGGAGTGAAAACCTGTTCCGGGGCTACCTATCATGCAAAAGCAGTAATTTTGGCCACAGGTACTTATTTGAAAGCCCGTTGTATTTATGGAGAAGTCAGCAATCCCACAGGTCCCAACGGGCTGCAGGCCGCCAACCATTTGACAGACTCACTCCTTGCTAACGGGGTTGAAATGTTTCGATTTAAAACCGGAACGCCAGCCCGGGTAGACAAAAGAAGCATTGATTTTACAAAAATGGAAGAACAGCTGGGAGATCAACATGTGGAGCCTTTTTCCTTTTCTACAGATCCGGAGTCGGTACAAAAAAGGCAGGTTTCCTGTTGGCTGACTTACACGAATTCAGAAACCCATCGGATAATCCGTGAAAATTTAGATCGTTCCCCTCTTTTTTCCGGAGAGATCGAAGGGACCGGACCCCGTTATTGCCCTTCGATTGAGGATAAAGTTGTAAAGTTCCCAGATAAAGAGAGGCATCAGGTATTTGTAGAACCAGAGGGGCTTTATACAAATGAAATGTATTTAAGTGGCATGTCCAGTTCCTTGCCGGAAGATGTGCAATATGCCATGTACCGTACGGTGCCGGGGTTGGAAAATGTTAAGATAGTGAGGAATGCATATGCAATTGAGTATGACTGCATTAATTCCCGGCAGCTTCAGCCTTCTTTGGAGTTTAAAGCCATAAAAGGGCTGTTTAGCGGGGGGCAGTTTAATGGAAGTTCCGGGTATGAAGAAGCAGCCGTTCAAGGTTTTATGGCCGGAGTAAATGCGGCTATGCAGGTATTAGGGAGGGATCCAGTGGTTTTAGACCGTTCCCAAGCCTATATTGGGGTGTTGATTGATGATTTAGTGACTAAAGAAAACCATGAGCCTTACCGCATGATGACATCCCGGGCAGAATACCGGCTTTTGCTCCGTCAGGACAATGCAGATTTACGTCTTTGTGAAATAGGATATGGGATTGGATTAGTGGCAAAAGAGGTTTATCAAAAGGTTTTGCAGAAAAAGAAAGATATTGAACAAGAAGTTAAAAGGCTAGAAAAGACACCGGTGGGCGCTACCAACCAGGTTCAGGAATTCTTGGAACGTCATGGAAGCACCCCTTTGAAAACAGGGGCCACTTTGGCAGAACTGGTACGGCGGCCGGAATTGGGGTATTTTATGTTAACTGAAATTGATGAAAAACGTCCGGCGCTGTCAAAAGAAACAGCAAGACAGGTTGACATAAATATAAAATATGAGGGCTATTTGAAACGTCAACAACAACAGGTGGTTCAATTTAAAAAGTTAGAAGGGAAAAAACTTCCTCCTGATTTTGATTATTCCGTTGTAAAAAGCCTAAGGAGGGAAGCGGTACAGAAATTGAATTTATATCAGCCAATTTCTATTGGACAAGCTTCCCGGATTTCCGGCGTATCCCCGGCAGATATTTCTGTTTTGCTGGTTTATTTGGAGCAAAGGAAAATTACAGGAAAAGAAGGGGAGTAAACAGATTGGCTTGTGTTTGAAAATCCTTTTCTGACACATGAATATTGCCGCTATGGAGGGGATATGGATTACAATTTTTTAAATCGGATGGAATTTGGTTTGGCCGAACTTGGGATTGATTTATCGGAAAAACAGATGTGCCAATTTTATCAATATTATGAGGATCTGATACAATGGAATACGGTCATGAATTTGACGGCTATAACCCAAATAAATGATGTGGTGGATAAACATTTTATCGATAGCCTTTCTTTGGTTAAAGCATTGGATGATTTATCAAATAGGGAAATCCATATTATTGATGTCGGGACAGGGGCAGGGTTTCCGGGAATCCCATTAAAAATTGCCTTCCCTCAACTTACTATTATTTTATTGGATTCTTTAAACAAAAGGGTTTCTTTTCTAAATGAAGTAATAGAAAATATAGGGATGGCAGGGATAGAGGCAATACATGGAAGGGCAGAGGATTTAGCCAGAATGGCAGCATATAGGGAGAATTTTGACCTTTGCGTTTCCCGGGCTGTTTCTAATATAGCAACTTTATCTGAGTATTGTCTACCTTTTACGAAAGTGGGTGGAAAGTTTATTGCCTATAAGTCGGAAAAGATAGAAGAGGAATTGGCTATGGGAAAAAATGCCATTTCTGTTCTGGGAGGAAAATTGGAAAAAGTAATCCATTTTCCTTTGGCAGGGGCAGGGGCAAACCGTGCATTGGTGGTAATTGGAAAAAAGAGGAGTACCAGTAAAAAATATCCCAGAAAAGCGGGGACCCCATTAAAAGAACCGATAAAATGAAGGATTCCCATTGTAACAAAAGAAAGTTTGTATTATACTTATTTTATGGGGAGCGAAACAGTAAAGGGAGATTCTAAATGTAACAATGAGGATTGTGGGTGAAGGGGTATATTCAGATTATGTCTGGAGGCATTCATGAAAAGAAAATTATTTGCTTTAAGTGTTTTATCAACTAGTGCAATTGTTTCTACAGCAATTATAAATAAGTTTGTTAAAGTTCATGCTATTTCTAAAAACAAGTTGCAAAAATCACTCCGTTATAAATGGCGTTTTGGGGATATTAATTATACGAAGTCAGGGACTGGAAAGCCTCTTTTATTAATTCATGATTTAAATGCGGTATCTTGTAGTGAAGAGTGGAAACGGATGATCCCCCTCCTTCAGAAAAACTATACCGTGTATGCGGTTGACCTTATGGGGTGTGGACATTCGGAAAAGCCAAATATGACTTATACCAATTATTTATATGTGCAGTTAATATCCGATTTTATTAAGTCGGAAATTGGACATCGGACGAATGTGGTTGCTTCCGGGGAGGCTGCTTCCATTCCGGTAATGGCTTGTGCAAATGATCCGGACCTGTTTGACCAATTAATGTTGATTAATCCTTTCAGTATATTGGAATATAGCCAGATACCAGGGAAACGGGCTAAATTTTATAAGATGGTTGTGGATTTTCCTATATTGGGTACCCTTCTTTATCATATTGCTACCAGTAAGAAGGCGATCAAAGGGGAATTTTATCAAAGGTGGTTTTATGATACTTGTTTGATTGAACCTTCCTGGATCGATGCATATTATGAGTCTGCCCATTTAGGATATTCACCAAAATCGGTTTATGCCAGCCAGAAATGTAATTATACGAAGTGTAATATTGTTAATGCTTTAAAAAAGATTGATAATAGTATTTGTCTGGTGGGTGGAGAAAAAGCAGAAAGTATTTGGGAAAAATTAAAAGAGTATCAGGATTATAATTCTGCTGTAGAAATTGCTTTAATACCAAAAACAAAATTATTACCACAGATGGAAGCCCCAGAAAAGTTATATGATTTAATAAAAACCTATTTCGGATAATAATTATGGAGGTAAAAAATATGATTCTATTTAACCATTTTAATTTCAATGTTTTAGATTTGGAAAAAAGTTTAAAATTTTATAAGGAGGCCTTAAATCTCGAACCTGTCCGAGAAAAAGTGGCTTCTGATGAATCGTTTAAATTGGTTTATCTTGGAGATGGTAAAAGTGATTTTACCTTAGAGTTGACTTGGCTGCGGGATCGAAAAGAGCCATATAACCTTGGAGAGTGCGAGTTTCATTTGGCATTTGTTACTGATGAATATGAAACGCTTCATCAAAAACATAAAGAACAGGGAATAATCTGCTTTGAAAATGAGGCTATGGGTATTTATTTCATTTCTGACCCGGATGGATATTGGATAGAGGTAGTTCCGGCAAAATAATCAAAATGGAATAGGCCGGAAATATTTGGATCATAATGAAACGATTGAATTATAGTATCATAGAAATGCTATGTATATATTAAAGCGGGTGGCGAAGGGTTTCAACTGCAAAAGCAGAAGATTTCTGATTGCTCTTGTAGCAGAAACTCCTTTGCCTTTTTGTTTCACGTGAAACATTATTATATTTGTTTTATTTGCATATAGGAAAAAGGAGAAAAATATGATATAAATGTAACTAACCGTAACGTTTAGGCTTTGTCTCGATTACATATAAACGAAAATAAAAGGGTAAAATATGGGAAGAATAATAGCTATTGCGAATCAAAAAGGCGGTGTTGGAAAAACGACTACAGCTATAAACTTATCTGCCTGTTTAGCGGAAGCTGGACAAAGGGTATTAACTGTGGATTTTGACCCACAGGGAAATGCCACTAGTGGTTTGGGGTTTGAAAAAGGTTATATGGACAAAACGGTTTATGAACTGTTAATGGAAGAATGCAGTATTGAAGAATGCATTATTTCTGAGGTACAGGAGAATTTAGATGTGCTTCCATCGGATGTAGATTTAGCAGGAGCCGAAATTGAACTTTTGGATGAACCGGATAAAGAATCTATGTTACGGAAGGAATTAAAGAAGGTGGAAGAGGATTATGATTTTATTATTATTGATTGCCCACCTTCTTTAAACTTACTTACTATTAATGCGTTGACAGCAGCAAATACCGTTTTGGTTCCAATCCAATGTGAATATTATGCTTTGGAAGGTTTAAGCCAGATTATACAAACGGTGGATTTGGTAAAAAAGAAGTTAAACCCAAAACTGGAACTGGAAGGTGTTGTATTTACGATGTACGATGCCAGGACAAACCTTTCTTTAGAAGTGGTAGAAAATGTAAAAAACTATTTAAATCGAGCAATTTATAAGACAATTATTCCCAGAAATGTTAGATTAGCTGAAGCACCTAGCCATGGGATGCCGATTAATCTTTATGATACCCGTTCTGCGGGAGCTGAAAGTTACCGGATGTTGGCTGCAGAAGTGATTAGCAGAGGAGAACGTTAAATATGGCAAAAAGGGGATTGGGAAAAGGTTTAGGGGCGTTTTTCGGAGAAGAGATTGTTCAGGAAGTGGCTAAAGAAAGGTCTGAACAAAAGGCGGAACAGGCGGAGAAAGAAAATGGTAATGTAGAGGAAAATAATATTGACAAAACAGAAGAAAGAAAAACAAACCAGGTTATCCAGCAAATGGTTAATGAATCTGGTGAAATCGTAATAAAGATTTCTAAAATTGAGCCGAATCAGGAACAGCCAAGAAAAGATTTCAAAGAGGAACAACTTCAGGAATTGGCTGAGTCCATTAAGCAGTATGGCATATTGCAGCCACTATTGGTTCAGAAAAAACAGGACTATTATGAAATTATTGCCGGTGAGCGCCGTTGGAGGGCAGCTAAACTGGCCGGATTAAAGGAAGTGCCAGTGGTTATTCGGGAATATAGCCAACAGCAAGCTGTGGAAATTTCCTTAATTGAAAATGTACAAAGGGAAGATTTGAATCCGATTGAAGAAGCCCTTGCATATCAACGGCTAATGCAGGAATTCCATCTGAAGCAGGAAGAAATTGCGGAAAGGGTATCAAAAAACCGTACAACAATTACGAATAGTATGCGTTTGTTAAATTTAGTGCCGGAAGTGCAACAAATGCTAATAGATGGCCTTATTTCCAGTGGCCATGCCAGAGCTTTATTGGCTATTTCGGATCCCAAACAGCAGCTTTCTTTAGCTGTAAGGATTGTGGAGGAACATTTAAGCGTTAGAGAAGTAGAAAAAGCAGTGAAAGCTTTGGGGAAAGTTCCAAAAGATGAGAAGAAAGTAAATAAAGACGAAGCTTTGGAACTGATTTTTAAAAGTTTGGAAGACCGTATGAAAACAATTATGGGAACGAAAGTCAATATTAATCGAAAGGATAGAAATAAAGGGAAAATTGAAATTGAATATTATTCTGAGTCAGAACTGGAACGGATTGTTGAACTGATTGAGTCTGTTCAGCAAGAAAGCCTTTAAGAAAAGGATTAACAGCCATGGGCAATAATCCTTAGGATTGCGAAGGACAGGAGTGGATAGTAAATGAATGGTAGTATATTAAATAATTTGGGTATAGACCCTTTTTATATTATTATTGCACAGACAATTTTGACGATAATATTATTGATTGTTGTTATCGTCTGTATTTTTAAAATAAAAAAATTGTATCGGAGATATGATTATTTTATGAGAGGGAAAGATGCAGAAACATTAGAAGATATTATTTACAATCAAATGGAAGATATTTTGGAATTAAAATCTCAGGATCGGGCAAATAAAGATTTAATTCGAATTAACAATAAGAATATGAGGGCATCTTTCCAAAAATTTGGTATGGTGAAATATAACGCATTTAAAGGTATGGGGGGGAATTTAAGCTTTGCTTTTGCTTTGTTGGATTATACCAATACTGGTTTTATTATTAATTCAGTCCATAGTAGGGAAGGCTGCTACCTCTATTTAAAAGAAGTAGACCGGGGGCAGACAGAGATCTCATTGGGAAGCGAAGAAAAAAATGCTTTGGAACAAGCTTTAGGCTATAGGGAATAGCATAACTTAAACGAGGAAGACAGGTATGAAGGGGCAGAAGAATCTAAGGGACAAAGATAAATGGGAAGTCTTTGAAGAAATTTATATTTACACATATAAGGAATTATGCCAGCATATACAATATTTGACTACAGATGTAGATAAAGTAAAAAGGTTATTAGTTTTGACTTATATGCAGTTTTATCCCCTCATGGATCAATCGAAAGGATTTCATGATTCTTTAGAATGGTTAAAGAAGAAGGCGGATTATTTAGCCGAAAATGAAATGAAGGTTCCATCTGAAAAGATACGGGCTACCTATGCCATGGAAAAGGAGATAAGAAAAGAAGATGGGATGGGGGATGAATTACAAAAAAAAGCTGGCTTGATATTAGATGAGGCTTCTATTTTCTTTGATATAAAAGATCAATTGAATATAGAAGGAAATTTAGGTGAAAAAAGTGAATCCTTTTTATCTTTAACAATAGTTAGAATATTTTTTTCTACTGCCCTATCCATAGCAGCTATTGGAATTGTAATATTTGGTTGGGAAAAAATAAGTCAACAATTGCAAATACTAAAAGAACCGTTTTTAAAGTCATTAACATTAAATAAAATAGAAGTCCCAAAAAATGACGACGAATATCGGATTATTCTAAATGGTAAGGAAGTTTATTTATCAGAGATTGGACAAGTACTATATTCCCTTCCTTTGGAAGAAGGGGAAGAATCTTTTCAAAACCCGGAAATTCAAGTTTATGGAGATTGGACCTATTACCTTCCTTGCCCGGAACGTAAGGATACCATGTTATTCAATACATCAAAAAGTTTAAATCATACTTTGTACCGTATCAAAAATGACCATACTAAAATTGAATTGATTGCCAGGGAAGTAGATGATTATTGTTTGTGGAACAATAAAATTTGTTTTGCAAGATTTGGAGGTTTTCAAACTTTAGATGATAATCTTGCTTTTGAAACAATATATCCTGGAATCCAAATTTATGCGGAGGACGGAAAATTGTATTTAAAAGATTCTCTGGGTAGATCTATGGAGAAAGACGAGAATAATCATATCTTCTATGAAGACCGGATTTATATAATGGATGGAGATTGTATCGTTGACTTGATGCCTGCAGAAAGGGAAAAGGACGGGCGGAACTATCTATTAAAATCCATTGATGAAGGGCGGACTGGGATATTTCAAAAAGTAAATGGAATGGAGGAGATTTTTTTAGAAGAGAAAATGTCTATTGATAGTTTTTGCATTGCAAATAATGAGATCTACTACAGTGTATGTACCCGTAAAGAAGGTTCCAGAAATTTTGGCAGGATTTATAGGAAACCTTTAACTGGTGAAGAAAAACCAAAAAGGATAAGTGTTGAATTTCCTGGGCGTATTACACAAATGTATTATTGTGAAGAAAATAAAAGTATTTATGCTGATTATCTCTTAGAGAAAGGGGAGAATAGGCAAGGGGTAATTGCTGTAATTTCGTTAGATGGCCAAATGAGTTATCTGGATGATAAGGAACTCCGTTCCAGTAAAGAAACCAGTGGGAATGATTTTTTAAAGTTTGTGATGGTGCAAGATAATCAAGTATATTGCTATTGGCAGGATTTCGGGAGTAATGAAGGATCAACAGAAGTTTTATGGACAGATGCTTTAGTGATTCCGAATAGTAAAAGGATCTATATGAATTAATGGATTTTGTTTTGAAAATTAATATCGATTTATAGACAAGGCGGGTACAGGCTCTATGTAGCGTTTTTGGAAATCGGCAGCGTTATTGTCTATCGAAGTATATCTTGAACGGATTATTTTTCTGCTTAATCATTGGGTCCGGTCAGGTAATTAAGGGTTGAAGCATTTTTTACTTAGGATTTCTAATTTAAATGGTACCGGAATTAAGATATATTTGTATTTATAAATTTTATATGGACGATAACATAATTTTCTAAAATTGTTTCGACAGTGAAATGTTAACAATTTTGGAAAAGGTTGTTAGAAATGTTTCACGTGAAACATTGTTGTTATTATGGTTGTATATTGTTATTCCCCCTAAAATATAGGATAATATTTTAGGGGGAATTTTAATTGGTTCAATTCCGATTTGTAGTTATTTGTAGACAGGAGCACATAATTTTACACCACAGAGTTTAGATACTGAAGCATTGTTATCATATGGTTTACGTTTAGTATACTTTATTAAAGCGCCTTGCAAAATCATAACACTATAAAACTAGGGGCTTTTCGAACCTTGAGTATGGGTTTTTGACGGCTGGCAAGTCAGAAAATAAGACGTGGCGGACATCCATTGATATTAATGCCGTCAGCCGGCGTATTTCAGTAAGCCTCCTTCCGTTACCTTGCCATCTACCAAGATCCGGTACTTGGGTCTGAAGGAGTTTTGTGCCTCAGATTTGCTATTTTGTAAGGCTTGGAGCGGAGCGTACTGGACATAAGTCAAGCAACAGTAACGCAGCAAAATCGCGAATTTGTGGTGCAAAGCCATATTCTCTTATTCACTGAGGATAACAATGGTAAACGAATTTTATAATATAAATTAAAAATAAGCAAAGTTAAAAGGGTAATAAACTCCAAAGTTTTGAAAAAACAAATACTAAAATTAAAGCAGGCACCATGTTTAATACTTGATAATGGCGTACTTTAGAAATTTTTAATCCTACTGCAAAAGTAATAATCCCTCCCACTGCTTTAAAATCTTGTACCATAGAATCGGTAAGCAAAGGAAAAAGTAAACTACCAAAGAAAAATAAAAACACATTTAGGATTATATGAGGTATTGCGATAGCACTGACTAAATATCCTGTTATAGCGCCAAAAATAATAGCAGTAAAAAAATCCATAATGGACTTTGCAATTAAAATCGTATGATCACCGGATATTCCTGAGTTAATAGACCCAAAAATTCCGGTTCCACTAAAACAAAAAAGAATAATCATACTAATCAGATTATCCATTTGTTCTTTGGATAAATCCTTTCCGGGAAGCTTGGAAGCACAAAAAGATAACCCCCTTATTAAAGAATTTTCAAGATTAAGGCATTCTCCTAATAAGGTTCCTACAATAAGGGACATGACTACTGCAGTTAACGCGTCCATTTGAATAATTAAAGTGATACCCATAGTTATAGCGGAAAGCCCAAAAATACCCGTAAGCGAATTACTAATTTTTTCCGGTATTTTATTTCCCGCAATAGCCCCAATGATACCACCGATTAGAATAGAAGAAGAATCAATTAATACACCGATTGGCATGGCATTACTCCTTTAGTATAATATGTACAAAACAGTTACAATCCTATTATGCATAAGATTTTATTACTTATCAATATATGTTATTCTATTTTAGTTATGTTTCACGTGAAACGTAGATACTAAATAGAATGTATAAATTAGTGTTGTTAATCGTTATGTTTTTTACAGCAGTTAAAAAATTATTTTCTCATTCATTCCAAGTGAAATAACTTAAATTTGTTGCTATTGCATTTTTAATGTGCAATAAGATATATGTTTTTGCATCTTGAATTTATAAAATTGTTGCATTACTATTTCGGCAATAGGTCCGGAACACATGATTTTGGCATCCGGTAGAAAGAAACATCTAAAGTAAGTAAGCTGCAAACCAAAGTGCCGGATTTTCAATTAAAAAAGAAGGCAAAATAAATCGCACGCAATATACGCCATTTTCCTGTGTACCTCTATTTACTAAAAGGCGGTGATTTGGGTTTATTCCTTCTTTTCTTTTACAAAACAATCTATAATCTAGCTATTGTGGTTAGATTAGGAAATTTTACCTTTTACTTGCAATTAAAAAAACTTTATTTTATACTACAATTAACAAATATCTATTTTTATTTAGAAGGGATATTTGGTTTAAGTGAAAAGGAGGAAAGCATATGGAAAAAAAATGTATTGGTATTGACATTGGGGGGACTACTGTAAAGCTGGGCCTATTTACCGTAGACGGCAGGCTTTTGGACAAATGGGAAGTGCCTACCCGCAAAGAGGAAGGCGGTAAATATATTTTGGAAGATGTTGCTGCTTCTATTAAGTCTGTGTTAAAGGAAAAAAATATTCCTATGGAGGATGTAGCAGGCGCCGGAATGGGTGTACCAGGCCCGGTGATGCCAGATGGATATGTGGAAGTTTGTGTAAATTTGGGTTGGAGGGATATGAATCCCCAAAAGGAATTAAGCCAACTACTATCGGGCCTTCCGGTAAAAAGTGGTAATGACGCCAATGTGGCAGCTTTGGGAGAAATGTGGCAAGGAGGCGGTAAAGGTTATACGGATATTGTAATGGTGACTTTGGGGACTGGTGTTGGCGGCGGTGTAATTATAGATGAAAAAATTATTGCCGGAAAACATGGATTAGGTGGAGAGATTGGCCATATACATGTCCGTGACGAAGAAACGGAACATTGCAACTGTGGCGGGGTAGGCTGTGTAGAGCAGGTGGCTAGCGCTACAGGAATAGCCAGAGAAGCCAGAAGAAAAATAGCTGCCTCTTCTACTCCTTCTGCAATGAGGAAATATGGAGACAATATAACTGCCAAAGATGTCTTAGATGAGGCAAAGGCCGGGGATGCCCTCGCTTTGGAGGTTACGGAAATTGTCGGGCGTTATCTTGGGCTTATGTTGGCTCAGGTAGCCATGACTGTGGATCCGGAAATGTTTGTTATTGGTGGCGGCGTCTCAAAAGCAGGTCAATTTTTAATTGACATCATAGATAAATATTATGACCATTTTTCTCCTATCTCCAAAAATAAGGGGAAAATTGGATTGGCAAAATTGGGAAATGATGCGGGGATCTACGGTGCGGCAAGGTTGATGTTGGATTAATTTTTGCAATAGATCAAGGATAAAGAAAAGCAGATTTTTATCCGGCATGTTTTCTGCTTACAAGCATATGTGAAAATTATTTACTGCCGGGCCTACAGGACACCAGTATACCTGTTCCATTTTTTAAAATCAGATCTGATTTAGCTATCATATTTACCAGGCAGGGAAAATTTTAAATATTGCCGTGGCAGTTGACGGGGCAAATGAGGGTGCCGCAAAATCACAGAAAACGATGGCTGGCACTCTCCCCCATTGCTTCGTCAGCTGCCAAAATCCAGCCATACTGGAAACCATTTTCAAAAATTTGTTATTAGAAACCTATTCTTCAAAAACAGCAACGATATAAAACCCCCTTTCATTCTGCCGTATGTCTTTAATCACCCCCTTTTTTGACAATATCCGTTCCCGGGCAGGGAAACATCCGGACATAGCTACAGCCGGCTCAATTATATAACTATAAGTAACCCCTTCCCTTTCTGTGATTTCTACTTCGTCGCCAATGTTTACCAACCCTTGCCTTTCCATTTTAAATTCGATCTCTCTCATCTGACCCTCCTATTTTATATAATCCTACCTGTCCGAAATCTCTGTTGCGCCTGCTTTTGTGTTGATTTTCCATCATATGTGCATGGATGGAATCCATATATGTTCCACATATGTATGATATATTAAAATGTATCTGACAAAAAAGCATATCACAAAACAGGCACAAAGGAAATCTGGGAGTATCGGTTTTATGCATGGTTTTTAGGGCTTTTCTTTACTATTTTACGGCATAAATACAAAACATGCAAGAGAAATCAAATTCTGCAAATTGCAGAAATTTATGATGTATGATATAATCGATACTAATATACAGGACAATAGAGAAAAGGCAATGGAAAACGGTTATGTGCAAGCATGAAAGCAGTTATTCGTGGGCCCTTTTTTATTGATGGAAAAAGCTTTTGAGAGAGGGGAAACAATGGGATCAGATTAAGCATCGTGAACGAAATCAGAGGAAAGGAAAAGTAAAACAGCCATGTGCAATCCTATCAATAAAGAAAACTTGCTGTTGGAAAGGCTGATCCGATACAGCAATCGTGGCTACTATCCGTTTCATATGCCGGGCCACAAACGTCAAAACAATCTAGGTTTTTTAAAAGAGTTCCCCAACCCCTATGCAATTGATATTACAGAGATTCATGGATTTGATAATCTTCATAATCCGAAAGGCATCTTGAAAGAGTCTATGGAATGGGCGGCCCAAGTTTACGGTGCAGATAAGACTTATTATCTGGTTAATGGGAGCAGTTGTGGAATCTTAAGCGCAATTTCTGCCGTTACCCATTTTGGGGGCAAGCTGCTCATTGGCCGAAATTGCCATAAGTCTGCTTATCATGGGGCTATACTAAAGCAATGTAAGACTGTTTATGTATATCCTCCATTTGTGGGTCACTGGGGGATAAACGGAGGAATTTTGGCAGAGGATGTAAAAAGGCTCTTAGAGGAAAATCCCGATACAGAAGCCGTTATCATAGTTTCCCCTACTTATGAAGGGGTGGTTTCGGATATTGAAAAAATTGCCCAGGTGGTTCATGAAAAAACCATTCCGCTTATTGTAGATGAGGCCCATGGGGCTCATTTTCCTTTTAGTGGCATTTTTCCGAAACCTGCTTTGGAATGTGGAGCAGATATTGTGGTTCAAAGTTTACATAAAACAGCCCCTTCTTTGACTCAGACTGCACTTTTGCATGTGAAAGGGGAACTTGTGGATTTGGAAAAGTTAGAGCGTTATCTGCAAATGTATCAAAGCAGCAGCCCGTCATATGTATTTATGGCCAGCATAGAACGATGTGTTTATGAAATGTGGGAAAAGGGAGAAGAATATTTTAAAACATATGCTTCTTGGTTAAATGTATGTAGAAAAAAACTGGCATGTATGAAACATTTAAAATTATTGGATGATTCTTTGCATGGACAATGGGGGATACATGGCTTGGATCCCTCTAAGATTGTGGTTTCCTGTGGAGACAGTTCTTTAAAGGGAACGGATTTAGATCAGATGCTGCGGGAAAAATACCATTTAGAAATGGAAATGTGCGGGGTAGATTATGTAACGGCAATAACTACATTATTTGATACAAAAGAAGGGCTACAACGGTTAGTAGAAGCATTTTATGGGATTGATAGGACTATTATGGCGGGCAATCGGGAAACGGTGGTATGGGAACATAAGGCTTGGGTGAAAACTACACTAGCCCATGCTATAGATGCCCCTTATGAAAGGATTCCGATAGCAGATTGTGAAGAAAGGGTTTCTGCAGAATTTATCTATTTATATCCGCCAGGCATACCGATTATAGCCCCTGGAGAGCTGATTACGAGGCAAATAATTGGGCAGGTGATCCAATATAGGCAAATGGGTCTTCCTGTCCAGGGAATGGCAGATAAAGAGGCTGAGTACCTGCGGGTTTTTACAGATACAGGAGCAAATCATGGGTAAAATATATTATTTGATGGGAAAAAGCGCTTCCGGAAAAGATACTATTTATAAAAGGCTACTGGCTGAATGCCCTAACCTCCGGCCTATGGTGCCTTATACCACACGGCCCATGCGGGAAGGTGAGGAAGAAGGGGTCGAATATCATTTTATCAGCAGAAAAGAGTTGGAGGAATACCGGCAATTAAACAAAGTAATCGAGGTCCGCACTTATGACACTTCAGCAGGGCCATGGAGCTATGCTACGATAGATGGGGGACATATAAAAAAGGAAAAGTGGGATTATTTAACGATAGGGACATTGGAATCTTATGAAAAATTAAGGGATTATTTTGACCGGGATATGGTTATCCCGCTTTATCTGGAAACGGATGACGGTATCCGTTTGGAGCGGGCCCTTTTGCGTGAGCGTTCTCAAAAAAAGCCCAATTATGTGGAGATGTGCAGACGTTTTCTGGCAGACGAAAACGACTTTTCTTTAGAAAAATTGAAAAGCTGTGGAATTAATAAAATATATCAAAATATCTGTCTGGATTCTTGTTTAGGGCAAATTAAAAGCGATATAAAGGCAATGGAATAGCGAATATGGAAATGGATTATTCTATACAGAATGTTGATTTTATGTTATACTTTTTGTAGCTGTAGTGAATAAAAACAGTTACCTACTACTACTTTTCTTGACGGGAGGCTGTCATGCTTAATTTCCATGAGATATTTGGACACGATCAGATCAAAGACTATTTTCAAAAGGCAATCAGGGCTAACAAAGTATCTCATGCCTATATTTTAGACGGGGAGGCAGGTATGGGGCGCAAATCCTTGGCGCATGCATTTGCTTTGTCCCTGCTTTGTGAGAAAGGCAAAAACCAGCCGTGTATGGAATGCCATGCCTGTAAACAAGTGATAAGCAACAGCCACCCGGATTTGATTCATGTTACCCATGAAAAATCGGCCAGTATTGGTGTGGATGATATCCGGGAGCAGATTAATGATACGGTCTTGGTGCGCCCTTACAGTAGTTATTATAAAATATATATTGTAGACGAAGCTGAGAAAATGACCATCCAGGCACAGAATGCATTGTTAAAGACGATAGAAGAACCGCCTTCCTATGCAGTAATTATTTTATTGACTACGAAACAGGAAGCCTTATTACCTACTATACTTTCCCGGTGCGTCCTACTAAAGTTAAAGCCTTTAAAAGATTTTATAGTAAGGGGCTATCTGGTAAAAAATCTGCTTGTCCCTGAGGCCGATGCAGATGTCTATGCTGCGTTTGCCCGAGGAAACTTAGGAAAGGCTATTTCCATTGCGTCTTCCGAAAAGTTCCGTCTGATGCATCAAGCCATGCTGCATTTAATGAGGCATATCCATGATGTGGGTCTTTCAGAGCTTTTAGATTATATTGGAAAACTAAAGGAAAATGACCTGGATATTCAGGAATGCCTGGATTTTATGCAAATCTGGTACAGGGATGTTTTATTATATAAAGTGACAAGGGATATTAATTTGCTGATTTTTAAAGATGAGTTTAAGACAATTAATGAGATCAGCACCCATAGCGCATACAGTGGGTTGGAGACAGTCGTGGAAGCCATTGACAAGGCGAAAGTCCGCCTTCATGCCAATGTAAACATGGAATTGACTATGGAATTATTGCTGCTGGTGATGAAAGAAAACTGAAAAGATATAATTTTCTTTCCATTTGTTTGCCTTTTAAAGAAAAACATATGAAATAGCTGAAAATAAGGAGAAATAGATTAATGGTAAAAATCATAGGGGTCCGGTTTCGGAACGGAGGAAAAGTATACTATTTTATGCCAGGGAACCGGGAAATAAAAAGTGGCGACCATGTGATTGTGGAAACAGTCCGGGGAGTGGAATATGGCCATGTGGTTTTAGGGAACCGGGAGGTAGATGAGAGTAAAATAACCCAACCTTTAAAATCCGTGATCCGCCTGGCTACAAATGAGGATGAAATCCGTGAAGAAAACAACCATAAAAAAGAAAAGGATGCCTTTAAAATCTGTCAGGAAAAGATTGCCAAACATGGATTGGAAATGAAGCTGATTGATGTGGAGTACACTTTTGACAATAATAAAATCCTATTCTATTTTACAGCCGATGGGAGGATTGATTTTAGGGAATTGGTCAAAGATTTGGCTTCTGTGTTTAAAACCAGAATTGAATTGCGGCAAGTCGGGGTCCGGGATGAAACCAAGATTATAGGCGGTGTAGGCATTTGTGGACGGGTGCTATGTTGCCATTCTTATTTGTCAGAATTTATCCCCGTGTCTATCCGGATGGCAAAGGAACAAAACTTATCTTTGAACCCTTCTAAAATATCAGGGGTATGCGGCCGCCTTATGTGCTGCCTGAAAAATGAAGAAGAGACTTACGAATATCTGAATAGCAAACTTCCCGGCGTAGGCGATTTTGTGACCGCCGATGATGGTTTGAAAGGCGAGGTACAAAGTGTCAATGTGCTCCGTCAGCTGGTTAAGGTTATTGTGACTGTAAACCACGATGAAAAGGAAATACGGGAATATAAAGTAGAACAGTTACGGTTTAAACCAAGAAGAAGGAAGAAAAAAGCAGATATCGAAGATGCGGAATTGAAAAAGCTGGAAGCTTTGGAACGGCAGGAAGGAAAATCAAAGATACATGGATAGCAGGGAAGACGAAAGGATTGATGACCTGCAACGTTGCGGTTATCATATTATCCAAAAGAAAAATGGGTTTTGCTTTGGAATGGACGCGGTGCTGCTTTCCGGATTTTCCTGGGTAAAGAAGGGGGAAAGGGCCATTGATTTAGGGACAGGTACGGGAATTATCCCCATTTTGCTGGAAGCAAAGACAGAAGGGACGGACTTTACCGGGATCGAGATTCAAGAAGACATAGCGGATATGGCCAAGCGCAGCGTGCTGCTTAATGGCCTGGAAGGCCGGATTCATATTGTTCAAGGGGATTTAAAGGAAGCCAACCGGATATTCGGCAAGGCTTCTTTTGACGTGGTAACATCCAATCCCCCCTATATGGTGGAACAAGAAGGATTAAAAAATCCCCATACGTCAAAGGCCATATCTCGCCATGAAATACTTTGTAATTGGGGGGAAATCGTGAGGGAAACAAATTTGATTTTGAAACCGGGGGGAAGGTTTTATTTGGTCCACCGGCCACGGAGGCTGGCAGAGGTTATTACATCCCTAAAACAAAACGGATTAGAGCCAAAACGGTTGAAAATGGTACATCCTTTTGTGGATAAAGAAGCCAATATGGTATTAATCGAGGCGGTAAAAGGCGGAAGGGCCATGATGAAAGTAGAAGCGCCCATTGTTGTGTTTCAAGGGCCCGGAACCTATTCTGAAGAAATCCGTGCTATTTATGGATATTGAAAGAAGGGGAAAACGGAATACAAAGTCAAGGCTCCTTATGGATCTGGCAGAGAAAGGAGGAAAAAATGAGGGAAAAAGCAGAAGGGAAACTATATTTGTGTGCTACTCCTATTGGAAACCTGGATGATATTACACTAAGGGTTTTGGATACATTAAAAAAAGTGGATTTGATTGCGGCAGAGGATACCAGGCATACGATTAAACTGTTAAACCATTTTAGCATCCGCACGCCCATGACCAGCTACCATGAATTTAATAAACTGGAAAAGGCCCAAAATTTGGTGCAGCAACTAAAAAAAGGGAAAGATATTGCTTTAGTGACAGACGCAGGAACCCCAGGTATATCCGATCCGGGGGAAGAACTTGTAAAGCAATGTTACCAGGCGGGGATTGCGGTGACATCCTTGCCAGGGCCGGTAGCTTGTGTGACCGCACTGACATTGTCGGGATTGTCGAATCGGCGTTTTTGCTTTGAGGCTTTTTTACCCGTTAATAAGAAGGAACGGCAGTGGATCTTGGAGGAGCTAAAAAAGGAAACCAGAACCATTGTAATTTATGAAGCCCCACATCATTTGATAGACACATTGAAAGAATTAACCGACGTATTAGGGGGTGGCCGAAAAGCCACATTATGCCGGGAGCTGACAAAAAAATATGAGGAGGCTTATTGCAGCACTTTGGAGGGCGCCCTAAAACGATATGGGGCAGAAGAACCAAAAGGGGAATGTGTGATAGTGATTGAAGGGCGTTCTATAACTGATTTGAAACAAGAGATGCAGCAATCCTGGGAAGAGGTCCCGATAAAAGAACATATGGATATTTATCTGTCACAAGGCATAGATAAAAAAGAGGCAATGAAAAAAGTGGGCAAGGATCGGGGGATAACCAAAAGGGAGGTTTATGAAATTTTAATCGGGGAAAAATAAAAAAGGGCGTCGGCTGCGGCGCCCTTTTTTATCCTTTATGATAATATCGTTTCCTAATTTGCCTGATAAATTTATAAGGATTTGGCTACTTCCACCACATGGTTTACAGTAAAACCAAAATGTTCAAATAATTTCTCGGAAGGTGCACTGGCCCCAAAACTATCCATAGTAACAGACGCACCGTCCAAGCCTGTATAGCGGCTCCAGCCAAACCCGCTTAAGGCTTCAATAGCCACCCTCTTGCGTACAGATTTGGGAAGTACAGATTCCTTGTATTCGGATGTTTGCTTTTCAAAGATTTCCATACATGGCAAAGAAACTACCCGTACTCTCCTGCCCTCCTTGGCCAGCTGGGTTTTTGCTTTCAGTGCCAGGTCCACTTCAGATCCGGTGGCAATAAGGATCAGTTCCGGTGTCCCTTCACAGTCATTTAAAATATATCCGCCTTTCAGGGCGTCCTGGCAGGTGCCTTCCACTAAAGGCAGGTTTTGGCGGCTAAGGACTATGGCTGTGGGCACATCTTTTGAAGTGAGGGCAGTATACCAGGCAGCCGCAGTCTCTATCGCGTCACACGGGCGGAATACATGGAAATTGGGGATGGAACGGAACATCGCCAATTGTTCTATCGGTTCATGGGTAGGTCCGTCTTCCCCCACTCCGATGCTGTCATGGGTGAAGACATAGGTAAGGGGTAATCCCATTAAAGCAGATAAACGGGCCATTGGTTTTACATAGTCGCTAAACACGAAAAAAGTAGCTACATAAGCCCGCATACCGCCATGGAGAAGGATACCGTTGCTAATCCCGGCCATAGCCATCTCCCTCACACCAAAATGGAGGTTACGCCCTTTCCGGTTTTGTGCACTGTAATCTCCGGCATGGCTCATAATGGTTTTGTTTGAAGGGCCCAGATCCGCAGAACCACCGGTTAAATTGGGAAGGGTATCTTGAAGCCAATTTAAAATCCTTCCGGATACATTCCTGGTTGCTTCTGGCTTATCCCCGCTTTTCCACAGGTTTTCATTGGATAGCATGGCCTTGGCAGCTTTTTCCACTCCGGTTTTATGGTACTGCTCCCACAAGGCTTCCATTTCAGGATATTCTTGGCAATATGCGGTGAACATTGCCTGCCAGGCAGTTTCAGGGCCTTCTTTTTCGGCCGTGGCTTTTTGGAAATGTTCATACACTTCTTCTGGAACATAAAACGGTTCTTTGGAAGGCCAGCCTAAATTCTCCTTCAGCGCTTCTACGTTTTCCGGGCCTAAGGGTTCGCCGTGGGCGCTTGCTTTACCTTGCTTGGCAGGGCAGCCGTAGCCGATTTGTGTACGTACCGTGATAAAAGACGGGCGGGAAATATCTGCTTTTGCCGCTTCGATAGCCTGCCCGATTGCCTCCAGGTCATTGCCGTCTTTAACAAACAAGGTTTGGAAACCAAGAGATTCCATACGTTTGGATACGTCCTCCGTAAAAACAACGTCCGTGTCCCCTT
This sequence comes from uncultured Lachnospiraceae bacterium, assembly GCA_910584845.1. Lineage (GTDB taxonomy): Bacteria > Bacillota > Clostridia > Lachnospirales > Lachnospiraceae > Brotaphodocola. Next base: position 34,927 of record CAJUDH010000017.1, on the reverse strand, counting down.
CGATGGAAATTTTGTTGGAATCATAAAGGATAATCAATTTTCCCAATTTTAAAGTGCCGGCCAGGGAAAAAGCCTCATAGCTAATCCCCTCCATCAAGCATCCGTCCCCGCCTAATGCATAGGTATAGTGGTCAATTACAGGATACCCTTCTTTATTAAAAACAGAAGCCAGATGGGTTTCTGCCATGGCCATGCCTACTGCCATAGCCATACCTGCGCCCAGAGGGCCGGTAGTTGCCTCAACGCCTACGGTTTGCCCATATTCCGGATGCCCCGGGGTACGGGATTCTAATTGGCGGAATTCCATAATGTCCTTTTTAGACAAACCGCCGTATCCAAAAAGATGGAGCAGGGAATAAAGAAGCATGGAACCGTGGCCGCCGGAAAGGATAAAGCGATCCCGGTTAGCCCAGTCCGGGTCAGCCGGATTATGGCTTAAATGGTTCATCCATAATTCGTAAGCCATGGGCGCGCAGCCCAGAGGAAGCCCGGGATGGCCAGATTTTGCTTTTTGAATTGCGTCTGCAGATAATACGCGGATTGCATTAATTGACATCATGTCTAACTGATTCATTGGTATGTCCTCCTGTTTTGCCTATGTAAGTTACGTGGTAACCGTCTCACTGTTTTGACAATACCGCATTTCGACATATAAACGCGCCTTATTTTAGTTTAATCTCCATCATCTCCTGGGTGCCCATGACTATTAATGTATTTGGACGGCGCCCTTTTCGGATTTTTAAAATAGAGAAATCAAAGGTAGCGTTGAATTTTTCTACACCTGACATATTAAATATCTTACATGAGTTATCATTATACAGAATTATCAGTTCCCCGTCAATATCTGCTTGTGCATAATCATAAGTAAATTCTTTACTTAGCGCATGGCTGCCGTCTGCCCGGAATACTTCCATACGGTTTTGGTGCTCACCTATATTGTTGTGCACAATTACCCCGGCATATTCATCCGAATAAAAAATACTTTCAATGGATTCTTCCGCCATGGAAGTTTGGGCAATCATTTCTGGAGAAGCCAGGTTTTGGGAAGAAAAAAATACAGGTCCGTTGCCCCCAAAGGCGCAGGAATAAGGTTCTTGCATATAGGCTACCCTGGGGACAACCGTGTTATTAAACATTTCATCAAATCCCCCAACCATGCGGGTAGGTTCATTTTTTCCTACTTCAGCAAAATTATAAAAGGCGATCCGTTCCCTTAATTCCCCCCCTTCTAAATGGACAAAAGAACACATCATTTGGGTACCGTCTTTGGATAGGCTGATATCCAAAGGATACCCCATATTGCCAGCCATATTGGCCCGTATACTAAGGTCCAGGCTACTCCCGTCTTTTCTGAAAAAATAAATGAAGCTGGAAGTGGAATCTTCCACAGTCACCGCTACTAAGCCCAGGCCGGATACGCTTGCATTGGTAATGGGAAGCAAAGTAACAGCTTCCCCTACTTTTCCTTCTGTATTACAAATAAAAACATGGTTGCCCTGACGGTCTGCAATTACCGCATAATTACCGTTGACCGCTGCAATTGGCGATTTCATCTCATAACTTTCTGTCCAGACGGCTTTGCCTTTATTGTCCATATAGGTGGCTCCGTCTTTGGTGTATTTTAGCACATTATTACCAAAAGATTCGTAGCCCACCAGGCTCCCTTCATTTAAAGAAATCTTCCAGTTAATTTCGTAACTGCCATATGTATGAAACCTTTGGTAGAGATAGGCCCCTATTGCGGAAATAATCAAGGCCGGAATCAACAGGAACAATAGCAAACGCCTGGATAAAAGTTTGTGGCGGATGCCGGAAGGGGGTTCATCCTTTACCCATCCCCTGGGAGGGGCAGGTTGCTGATCGGATGTAATCATCCCCCGGCGCAATTGCTGCTTTTTGCTTTCCCGGCTCATAGAGCTCATATCACTCATATATACCTCCACGGCATACTTGCAGCGCCGCAAATATACCTTTTATCGAAACAGACATACCTGCTCTGGTAAGTAATGTCTTAAGTATACAACATTTTACGGATGTGGTCAAAGCATTTCCGTATCTGTGGTATTTTTTCCTGCTTATTGCCCATCCCCTACCGGAGGTACATAGATTTGCTGGCCGATGAAAAGCTGATTTTGGTCTTCTAACTGGTTCCATTGGCAAATCTTATCCAAATCATTTACACTGTGGTAACGTGCCAGGCAGATCCCATATAAGGTTTCCCCTTCCTGGACTGTATAAATGACAGCGTCAGCAGGCACTTGAACCGGTTGGGCTTCGGGGGCTTGTCCTGTAGTTTCTTCTGCCGCCTCAGCCAGCAGGCCTCCGTTGCCGGCGCTTTCATTTCCGTCCGTTTGTGGGGCAGGTTCTGTTGCCGCTGTTTCTTGCGTACTGCCGGCTTCCATTTGAGGTGTTTCTTCTTGGGCTATATCTGCCTGTACCGCTTTTTCCGCTACGGTTTCGGCTTGTCCGTCTTCACTTGGCGCTTGTGTTTCCGGAAAGCTTTCCGGTTGGATTACAATATCTGCCGGAGTAGGATAAACCTCACCGGGGACTTCTTCAAAAACCATTTCGTAGCCGGGATTGGTTTCTTCGCCAGTTCCAAGAAATTCCGGCCAATTTTGGATAGCATCTTCGGGCAAGGCAGATACAATGACAGATTCCATGTCCCTCATTTTATGGTAATTGTTAAGCATGGCTACCCCACATGCCAGGACCAAAATAGACAAGACCCCACAGGCAGTCCTTAAACTGTTTAGAGTGGAATTTTGCCGGCGGGCTTCTTCCTTATTATCTACCATCTTTTGCCGGAAATCACGGATTACCGCATCCCTGGACAGGGTTTCCACCCTGTGGGCATCTTTGCGGGATACCATATAGTCTTGCATCATCTGGTTTCTCTCGTAAAATATGTTGTATCCCCTAAGTTTATAAAATCCGTCGTCAGAAGCCACATATAAGGCTTCTTCCCCTTCGAGGCCGCAGCTTAGGTACATAAGCTGATTTTTGGCAGGAAAGTAGCGGTTATGTTGTTTCCAATAATTTAAAGGGCTTAAGCTGTGTTCCGGCGTACTGCACAAAAACCATCCCAGGACAGCCCTTCTGGGAAACATCTGGTCTATGGTTTGATAAGCTTTGGTCCAAGCTTCCTCCGTAAATTCCATTTGCTCTTTGTCCTGGGATATTTCTTCCATCTCTAAAGCGCCGTCTACAAATAAATAAGGGGTACCATCCTGTGTTTTGGATTCGCCCAGTAAAAGGCCGACCCGCAGACTTTTTCCACCGGCCGGATATAGACGTTTCAGATATGTATTGACATAATCTTCCACAAACAATTTTACATTTAAATCTCGATCGCCAATCTGTCGGATATTTTTCGGCAGTTTTTGATACGGATTGTAGAATTCTCCCATATTTACACACCCCACTGTTATGATTTCTATATTTGACAAATCTATTTGTTTTCTGGATCATAACATAGTTGGGATGCCGATTTTGTCAAAACAAATCCCCTTGCTCTAAAAATTGTTCGACAAGATATACGCTTTCACAAATATAATCCGCCATTTTCATCACGATGGATAAGCGTACACTTTGTAACATCAACGGGTCATAATTTCCATATCCGCCTACTATGCCGGTAATGAAAATGTCCCCTACTTCCTGGAGGTCTTTACAGACGCCCAGGCCCGGACGTAATGTACCTTTTCCTAAGGTAACGCATCCTACGTGGTCCTGGCTTCCCACAGAGGCATCTATGGCCACGATCACATGGTCCGGATAACACATATGGATCATAGCCATGGATTGTTCCAGGTTCATGGCATGTACTGGGCGTTCCAGGGTGCCTACAATTTGGATCTGCCGGATGGGCTGCCCTTTCAATTTATATCCAATCAACGGGCCCAGGCTGTCTCCTGTCGACCGGTCTGTACCGATACATAAAATTAGAACGCCTTTTTTCCCTTCTTCTTCCATAACTTCGTCAATCATTTCATGAAGGGTTAAAGCAAAATCCTCCGTATCAAAATCATTACTGGAATCAAAATAATAGATTTCTCTGCTTCTCTTCCATTTTCTACACCAGCCTGTCTTCATAATGCCCTGCCTGTACTCATTTTATTAATCCTATTATAAGCATTCTTTATGGGTTTTATACCTGTGTCTGGCAGAAGCGTATGGCCCTGGGTGCCTGGAAGGAAGATTTTCATGTGCGTTTTTGCATAGCATGAAAACAGTCAATAGCTTCGCTGATATTGGATGCCTGGCCGTTTTGGATTATCGTGCACAGCTCTACGATTTTCAGGGGGTCTAAAAAATCGTTCCCCAGATAAGTGCCGTATTGGTCGGTAATATCCAGCCTTTTCTTTTTAACTTGTTGGCTGACATCTCTTAATTCTTTTGTGGCCCTTTCATATTCCTGCTGCAATTGGTCCAATTTTTCTTTATGGTTATGTTCAATCTCGTCTGAAAGGATGTTTTTTGTTACAGTCTCGAAAGTGTTCAATGCGTCTGCTTTTTTTGCCAGGACATCTTTTAATTCTTGTTGTAAATGTGCGATTTCGTCGTCAAATTTTTTTAAATTATACAGGGATTCATTTTTATCTTTACGGATGTCAGAAATAATCGCTTTTATTTTCCGTTTGTTGGACCGGATTTGTTTTTGGATTTCCAGGCCCTTTTGCAGGGGATCTTTGTGCTGCATTTTTGTACGGTTCCCGATCAGTACGTAGCCGCCGCCAAATAAAAGGATAACGGCCAGGTATATCAAAGCCAGGTAAAGGATTTCTTGTTTGGGGAGCAGTAGGTAAATGCCATAAGGCAAGGCCAGAAAAAGGGCCAAGATACCTAAAAACAAGAAAAAGTATTCTTTGATACGATAGGGGAAATATAAACTATAATATAAGGGGCTGCGGCAAAACCTGGGGACATGATGGCATTTGAATAATGTCTTTAACTGGGTACCCAACTCCTGGTTTTGTTCCTTTAGCGCGGCAGTTTCGCTGCCAATCCTCTCCTTAATCCCTTGATTTTTTGCCTTTTCCCTTCGGGCTTTCGCTTTTTTTAATAAAGTTTGTGCTTTGTCAATTTCTTTATCATAAGTAGTATTGATTTCTTCCCGGCGTTTTTTTATTGTTTGCTGGATCGTGTCGGCGATAAGTTTCTTTTCTGCGGATAAACTTTGGGATAATTGTTTTTCTTCTTGGTTCAGCTGTTTTTCCTGGTCGTCCAGCAACGATAATTCGTCTAATGCATCTCTTGCCTTATTAAGGAATATCAGGCATTCTTCTCTGGTCTGCGCCATAATCTTTGTCCTCCTTCGTTGGTCATGATAGGTAGTAATAGTATTTGAAACTCCTTTACATTGATACAAAAATCCCTTATACTTTTTGTAAATAATTTTGGGAGGAAAAATCAATGTTTCGTATGTGGGGGAAAATTTGGAAAAACAATCGCCTCATCCGGGACACAACGGTCCAAATATCGGATTACAGTTTGTCCCGTACATCTATGGTTTTTCAAGCCCTGGATGAGATTTGTTATGAATTTGATTTAAGCAAACCCATCTGGCTGGATGTAAATATTTCGGAATTTCAGCGGGTTGCCAAAACAAAGTTTGTCCAGGACAATTTTATTGAGCAAATCCCTTTTGATTCTTTGGAAATCCAGGTGATTGAAGAATAAAAAAGTAGGTGCCGCCTATTTGGCAGCACCTACTTTCTATTAGGGAGCACGCTTGCGAAGTATTCGGTTTAAAGCCTCTTTAACAATTCTTCCCTTTGTGCTTCGTAGCCAGGCTTGCCAAGCAAAGCAAACATATTCTTCTTGTAGCTTTCCACGCCCGGTTGGTTGAACGGGTTCACGCCCAAAATATAGCCGCTGATTCCGCAGGCAAACTCAAAGAAATAGAACAATTCCCCTAGGTAAAATTCATCCTGTGCCGGAATGTTGATTACCAGGTTTGGTACATTACCGTCTGTGTGGGCCAAAATGGTACCGTTCATGGCACTCTTGTTTACAAAGTCTACGCTCTTGCCCGCCAGGTAATTCATACCGTCTGTATCGACTTCTTCTTTGTTTAACAAAATTTCCGCAGAAGGTTCTTCTATATTTAACACCGTTTCAAACATAATCCGGGAACCGTCCTGAATAAATTGGCCCATGGAATGGAGGTCGGTTGTCAAATCTACAGCTGCCGGAAGGATGCCCCTTTGATCTTTTCCTTCGCTTTCGCCATATAATTGTTTCCACCATTCGGATACATAATGCATGCTGGGCTCATAGTTGGCGACGATTTCTACGGATTTGCCTTTCCTATGGAGGATGTTGCGGATGGCGGCATACAACAATGCGCCATTGGATTCATAAGGGGTTTCTAAGGCTTTTTCCCTCCCAGAAGCAGCACCTTCCATCAATTTATCAATATCCATGCCGGCAGCGGCAATCGGAAGCAGCCCTACAGCAGTAAGCACGGAGAAACGGCCCCCTACGTCATCCGGCACTACGAAGGACTCATAACCTTCCTCGTTGGCCAGGCTCTTTAAAGCACCCCTGGCTTTGTCTGTGGTGGCATAAATCCGTTTACTGGCCTCTTCTTTGCCATATTTGGAAATCAACATTTCTTTAAACACACGGAAAGCAATGGCTGGTTCCGTAGTAGTCCCCGACTTGGAAATGATATTGATGGAGAAATCCTTTCCTTCCAGCATATCTTTCAAATCGGAAATATATTTGCTGCTAATGCTGTTGCCTACAAAATAAATCTCTGGGCTTTTCCGTTTTTCTTTGCTTAATGAATTGTAAAAGCTGTGGCTTAAAAATTCAATGGCAGCCCGTGCACCCAGATAAGAGCCGCCTATGCCGATTACCAGCAGCACATCAGAATCATCCCGGATCTTTTCCGCCGCCTTTTTAATCCGGGCAAATTCCTCCTTGTCATAATTGACAGGCAGATCCAGCCATCCAAGGAAATCATTGCCGGCCCCCGTCTTGTTCAAAAGGACTTCTTTTGCACCCATAACGGTGCCCTCAAAATTTTTTAATTCCTCTGCAGACACGAAGTCAGCGGCCTTGGAATAATTAAATGTGACTGTTTTGCTCATAATTCCCTCTCCTTTTCTTATGTCTCCCCAATTTTCCAGCAGCTGCTAAGGGGGTTCATACCTAATGTGCTGTCTTAAGGCCATTGCACAGCTTTAGTATAGCACAATCTATATAAAAATGCGATAATAAAATCACAATCAATCGGAATGATAATGGCAATTTCCATAACAATTTTGGGAAGGGGCCATTAAGGGTCCCCTTGTCACACTGGCGCTTATGCCAGGTATTCTTTTAAAATGTCCCCGATCAGCTGGACTTCTTCCGGTTCTAAATTTTTTAGCCAATTTTCTTCGTCCTTATCTTTTCGGCCTTTCTCACGGCTGGCTGCAATTTGTTCCAGGCTCCGTTTCAAATAATCCATATCCCGGCGGTTCCCGCTTTCTTCACCGGAGGCTGTGGCCGCTGTTTCCCGCCGGGCATTCCGGTTGGCTTTTTTTCCGGAATTGCCGGCGGCTGCCCTGGCCCCGGGACGTTCTCCGAACCCGGAGCGGTCCGGCCCCCTCTCCAAGGAATCTTGCCGTTCCGGAATACTGCCCTTATCGGCGTTTCCGCGTTCCGCGGTTGCCACCCGGTCTGTAAGCCGGCTCAAACTTCGCACTTTGGCCCTGGGGGAATCCATATTGTCGTTTCGTCCCCCATCATCAGAAAGGCTTCTGGATAACCGGGGGCAAAGCGTATTTTCCATATAATCTTGTAATGCAGCTGTTAGCTGTTCCCGTTTACCGTTGGCTGCCCCGCTGTCAAACAGCATCGTGAACATAGACATCAGCACGGCCCCGCCGCCATAAAGGACAATATAAAAGGTGTCCAGACGGTACCAATAGGAAGAAAATGCCCCTATGCCCCCCAGAAGCAGGCAAAGCCAGGTCAATTGTACGGACAGGTTCCCCCATCCGGATAAGGTCATCCCCCGGAACTTGAGTTGATATAATTGATGTTCCAGCCAGATACCGCTGTCCCTTATCCCTTGGTTCGTCCGATATGTATTTTCTGCGCTAAGCTTTAGTTCTTTGAGGCTTTTGTTTTTTGCCATGGTCATGTTTGCGCTTTCTTTTATCAGCCCCTTGTAAATGTTTTTCGTCATCAGCCTGGTGAAGATGCCTGACAGGCAGACGGCCGCCAGCACATATAGTGCTTGTCCTGTTTCTAATAGTTGCAGCATAAAACACTTCCCCTTTCCTTTTTTTAAAAACAACTCCATTATAGCCCCTGAAATTGTTTTTGGAAAGTTCACGCTGCTTAGAATCGTTCATCAAATTATGCTAAAATTCGATTCTTAAGTTCAAGAAACGGATAAGATCAAGGCTTTGGTCAAATTTACACTGTGGATAATGGCGAGCCTTTCAAATTCTTCATAGTCCATGTGTGCGCTGTCGTCTGCCTTGTCAGATATGGCCCGTACAATTAAAAAAGGGATATGGTTTAAATAGGCAGCCTGGGCGATGGCGGCGCCTTCCATTTCCGTGCAGGATCCGCCAAAGGTTTCCGAAAGCCATTGTTTTTTGCTTTTAGAAGAAATGAATTGATCCCCGGTCAGCACCCGCCCCTCATGGACAGAAATATCCGGGTTTACCTCATGGCAGCAGCTTACAGCCATTTCCCGCAGCTTTGAGTCTGCCTGAAAAGAAATTGTTTCCATCTGGGGAATTTGCCCCAGGGGATAGCCAAATAGGGAAGCGTCAATATCGTGCTGCAGGGCGTCTGTGGACAGGACCAGGTCTCCAATATTGATTTCTGCTTTTAATGATCCGGCAATCCCTGTATTGACAATGCCCTTTACCTTAAAATGGTCTGCCAAAATCTGCACACATATAGCCCCGTTGACTTTACCGACGCCAGAGCGCACTACAACTGCTTCTTTTCCATGGATACGCCCCTGATAAAAGTCCATTCCGGCAATCGAAGTAATGGTTGGATGTTCCATTTCGTTTTTTAGCTGTTCGACTTCCTCGGCCATTGCGCCAATAATTCCTAACATAATTGCTGCACCTATCCTTTCTGAATGGTTGTGGGTTTCTAATGGTTTAAAGGAAAATTTTGCCCTGACACCATTATATTGGTTTATAGCGCTAAAAGCAAGATGTCTCCATATGAGGAATTCTGCCTAATTTAAAGAAAACTATGTTGTTGAATTGTCGTTTTATATGCTATAATCGGTATGAAAATAATGGCATATTAAAATTAAAAGAAAGTAGGTATTGTATATGAAACGGGAACATTTCTCATCAAGGTTAGGCTTTATCCTGGTGACAGCAGCCTGTGCCATTGGATTGGGGAATATTTGGCGCTTTCCCTATATTACGGGAAAATATGGGGGCGCTTCTTTTGTGATCCTCTATTTGGTTTTCCTGGTGGCCTTAGGGCTCCCCATTGCGGTTATGGAATTTGCTGTCGGACGTGCCAGCCAGAGGAGTACGGCGCTTTCCCTAAATTTACTTGAGCCGAAAGGGAGCAAATGGCATTGGTTTAAATATGCCACAATTTCAGGCAGTTATTTATTGATGATGTTTTATACCGTGATCAGCGGCTGGCTGCTATATTATTTTGTTGAGATGGCAAAAGGGACTTTCCAGGGGTTGACAGCAGACCAGGTTGCTGGTGAATTTACCCATTTACTGGGGAATCCGGCTGCCATGATCCTTTTCACGGCTGCTATTATTTTAATTTCTTTTGGAATATGTGCCATGGGGGTGCAAAAGGGGGTAGAGCGGGTGTCAAAAGTCATGATGTCCATGCTTCTTTTCCTTTTGATCGTTTTGGCCGTACGCGCGGTTACCCTGCCAAATTCCCAAACAGGGCTCCGCTATTACTTATATCCGGATTTTGGTATTATGTTTGAAATCGGGTTATCCGAATGTGTATTTGCGGCAATGGGCCAGGCGTTTTTCACTTTAAGCATAGGTATTGGCGTATTATCCGTATTCGGGAGCCGGATAGACAAAAGCCATTCGTTGACCGGGAATGCCCTTTATATGGGGCTGCTGGATACCCTTGTGGCTTTGTTGGCAGGTTTAATCATTTTCCCCGCCTGCTTCAGCTTTGGGGTGGAACCCGATAGCGGCCCCAACCTCCTTTTTATAACCCTTCCTAATATTTTTAATGTAATGGGCGGGGGAAGGTTTTGGGGGAGCCTGTTTTTCCTTTTTATGGTATTTGCCGCCTTGTCAACCGTGATTGCAGTCATTGAAAATATTATTACTTTTGTGATGGATTTGACGGACTGCAGCCGGAAAAAATCTGTGGCCATTAACTTTGTCCTGCTTTTAATCCTGTCCCTTCCGTGCATTTTTGGTTTTAACCTTTGGAGTGGGCTGCAGCCTTTGGGGGAAGGGAGCACCATCCTCGATTTGGAGGATTTTATTTTGAGCAATAACCTTCTTCCGCTGGGGAGTTTAGTATTCCTACTGTTTTGTACATGCCGCTATGGATGGGGATGGGATAACTTTTATAAAGAAACATGCATAGGGAAAGGGTTGCCGTACCCCCGCTTTGCAAGGAAGTATGTCACCTATGTGCTGCCGGTTATTTTGCTGGTTATTTTTGTAAGCGGGTATTTATCCTTTTTTAAATAAATGTTCACACCCGGTATATAGGAATCCCGTGCTTACCCATATAAAACGAAACGTCAAAAAGGCCAAATCAATTTTTCGGTTTGGCCTTTTTAAATGTGGTAAAATGATTTAAAATTTACTCGTCTGGATCTAATTCATCGAACAATGCCGAATTATAAAATTCCCGGATGGAAACCCCTAATCCATCCGCTATTTTATTGATATTCACGATTCCTGGATTTTTACTTTTTCCATTGATGATACTTTTATATGTGGATGATGGCATACCTGCTCGATAGCTTACGGAATAACCACTTAAATTTTTTTGCTGGCATAATTCAGCAATCCGAAAGCTGGTTGCCTCACGTATCGTCATATCTATCCTCTCCTTTTCCATAAGTGTAGTCGAATTTCTATAGGCAATAGGACGAAATAATATCCTGCATATACTACATTACCAAAATTTCCCAGTCATTCATAAAGCATATAACTGGAGTATATGTGTAAAACTCATACAATCAGTAGGTACAAAATATAGTTGTTTTCAAATTATCCGATAAATTACGTTATGGCCGGGTTGCGGCACGTTCCCTATAAAATACCACGGCCCGGAAAAGGGCCGTGGCAAAGGACATCATATCGTTTTGCCTTTGGCGTTATCCACAAAACAAAGGCGCCGGTTTTAATGGATCCGGCCTTACACGCACATGTTTTAGAGGAATGAGCGATGCGCTGCAATAATATAATATGGACAAAAATAGGGATTGGTTACTATACAAAAGGGCATACGGATGCGGATAGGGGCCATTTTGTGAGGGACACCTTTATTTTCCTTGAAAAATCGAAGGTTTTATGTATAATAAAATGAGTGGCTTTAAGAGGTGAAAATATAAGGAAATAGAGGGCTAAAGTATGATTAGTGCGAATAACGTCACATTGAGGGTGGGCAAAAAGGCCTTATTTGAAGATGTCAATATTAAATTTACTGAGGGGAACTGTTATGGCTTGATTGGCGCCAACGGCGCAGGGAAATCTACTTTTTTGCGTATTTTGTCAGGGCAGTTGGAACCGACCAACGGGGATGTAGCCATTACCCCGGGGCAACGTTTGTCCTTTTTGCAGCAGGACCATTATAAATATGACGAGTATCAGGTGCTGGATGCAGTTATTATGGGAAATGCCCGCCTGTATGAGGTGATGAAGGAAAAAGACGCCATTTACATGAAGGAAAATTTTTCGGATGAAGACGGGATAAAAGCAGCGGAATTGGAAGCGGAATTTGCTGAAATGAATGGCTGGGAGGCGGAATCGGATGCTGCAAACCTGCTTAACGGTTTGGGCGTGGATACGGAATACCATGGCATTTTGATGAAAGATTTAACAGGGGCTTTGAAGGTAAAGGTATTGCTTGCCCAGGCCTTGTTTGGCAACCCGGATATTTTGCTTTTGGACGAGCCTACCAACCATTTGGATCTGGATGCCATTGCATGGCTGGAAGAGTTTTTGATTAATTTCCAGAATACGGTTATCGTAGTCTCCCATGACCGGTATTTTTTAAATAAGGTATGCACCAATATTGCGGATATTGATTATGGAAAGATCCAGCTTTATGCAGGCAACTATGATTTCTGGTATGAATCCAGCCAGTTGATGGTTAAGCAGATGAAGGAAGCCAACCGGAAGAAAGAGGAAAAAATCAAGGAGCTGCAGGAATTTATCCAAAGGTTCTCTGCCAATGCCTCCAAATCCAAACAGGCTACGTCAAGAAAAAGGGCTTTGGAAAAAATTGAGCTGGATGATATTAAACCGTCCAGCCGGAAGTATCCCTATATTGATTTTCGGCCTTTCCGGGAAATCGGCAATGAGGTGCTGACTGTTAAAAATATGTCCAAAACCATTGACGGCGTAAAGGTTTTGGATAATCTGACATTTACTTTGGGCCGGGAGGATAAGGTGGCATTGGTAGGGCCTAACGAGCAGGCCAAGACCATATTGTTTAAAATTTTGTCCGGGGAGATGGAACCGGACGAAGGGAGCTATAAATGGGGGCTTACTACTACCCAGTCTTATTTTCCGAAAGACAACAGCTTAGAGTTTAATAATGACGACACCATTGTGGAATGGCTGACCCAGTATTCTGTGGAAAAAGACGTAACGTATGTACGGGGGTTTTTGGGAAGGATGCTGTTTGCCGGCGAGGACGGGGTGAAAAAAGTCAAAGTGCTGTCCGGCGGCGAGAAAGTCCGTTGCATGCTTTCCAAACTAATGATTTCCGGCGCCAATGTACTGATGCTGGACGAGCCTACGGACCATTTGGATATGGAGGCGATTACCGCGCTGAACACAGGCCTGGTAAAATTCCCTGGGGTCTTGATTTTTAGTTCCCGTGACCACCAGATTGTGCAGACTACCGCTAACCGGATTATGGAAATTGTCAATGGGCAGTTAATTGATAAGATTACATCTTATGACGAATATTTAGAGAATGACGAGATGGCAAGGAAGCGGTTTGTATTTTCGGTTTCCGAGAAACAGGCCGAAGATAATTAACATAAATACTTCTTGACTTTAATTCGTTAAATTGCTATAATTCTTAGGATATGTGATTGAAGAAATAGAAAATCTACAGAATAAAGGAGGACAGGAGAAATGTCTTATGTAGAGGAGATTTATGAAAAAGTAGTAGAGCAGAATCCAGGGGAAGCCGAGTTCCACCAGGCAGTGAAGGAAGTGTTGGATTCCTTAAAATTGGTGATTGACGCCAATGAGGGGAAATACCGTAAAATGGCGCTTTTGGAGCGTCTGGTAGAACCGGAGCGTATTATCTCCTTCCGGGTGCCGTGGGTGGATGACAAGGGACAGGTACAAGTAAACAAAGGCTTCCGGGTACAATTTAACAGCGCCATCGGCCCCTATAAAGGCGGGTTGCGTTTCCACCCTTCTGTAAACCAGGGGATTTTGAAATTTTTAGGATTTGAGCAGATTTTTAAGAACTCATTGACCGGCCTCCCTATTGGCGGCGGAAAAGGCGGCTCGAACTTTGACCCTAAAGGCAAGTCGGAACGTGAGGTGATGGCCTTCTGCCAGAGCTTTATGACAGAACTTAGCAAATATATCGGCGCAGATCAGGATGTACCGGCCGGCGATATTGGCGTGGGCGGAAGGGAAATTGGCTACATGTATGGCCAGTATAAAAGGCTCACTGGGCTGTATGAGGGTGTGTTGACCGGAAAAGGGCTGAATTATGGAGGATCCCTGGTAAGGACCCAGGCAACCGGGTATGGTTTGGTTTATATTCTGGATGAAATGTTAAAGCATAATGGGAAAGGGCTGTCTGGCAAGGCCATAGTAGTATCCGGTTCCGGAAATGTGGCTATTTATGCCACAGAGAAGGCGCAGCAGCTGGGCGCCAAAGTAGTGGCCCTTAGTGATTCTAATGGGTATATATACGATAAAGACGGCATTAAGCTGGATGTAGTTAAAGAGATTAAGGAAGTACGCCGTGGTAGGATTAAAGAGTATGTAGATTCTGTGCCTACGGCAGTTTATACGGAAGGAAAAGGGATCTGGACAATTGCCTGTGATATTGCCCTTCCTTGCGCAACCCAAAATGAATTAAATTTGGAAGATGCCAAAGCTTTGAAGGCAAACGGGTGCTTTGCCGTGGCAGAAGGTGCCAACATGCCTTCTACCAGGGAAGCTACGGATTTCTTTTTGGCCAACGGTATGCTGTTTATGCCAGGTAAGGCGGCTAACGCAGGCGGCGTAGCTACTTCTGCCCTGGAGATGAGCCAGAACAGCCAGAGGCTGTCCTGGACGTTTGAAGAGGTAGACGAAAAACTGAAAGGCATTATGGTAAATATTTTTGCCAAAGCTGATGATGCGGCTAAGAGGTACGGCGTAGCCGGAAATTATGTAGCGGGCGCCAATATTGCCGGGTTTGAAAAAGTTGTAGACGCCATGATGGCACAAGGGATTGTATAAGATAAAATAAAAAGGGAAGGGCCCCGGAAAATCCGCCGACAGCAGATTTTCCGGGGCCTTTTTGGCGTTTGCTTAGGCTTTTTTCTTTTGTTGCTTTACCAAATGAAATTGGAAAGATGTATATTCCGGTATTTCCCGGTTGATCGGGAGGCCGGCATGCATTAAGGCCGATCCGGAGTAAGCAGTTTCGCCGCCATTGACAGTATACATGGCGTTGGGGTCCAAACCCTTGGCCCGTATGTATTCCTGAGGTCCGTTGCAGGTAAGGTTGGTGACAACGACGCTTAACAATGACTCACCCTTATCTTTGGTTACATGTTGCCAGGCTGTCATATTTCCCATTTTAAATGGGTTGGTCAGGCGATAATAGTCACCTTTAAACAGGATCGGGTAATATTTGCGGAACCGTTGGCTTTGTTCCCAGCATATCTCCTGTTCTTCTTTGGTAAGGTGGGTGGCATCCAATTCATAGCCGAAAGTGCCGCACATAGCCACTACAGCTTTCGTTTCCAACGGGACAAATTTGCCGCTGTCCGAAATATGGGCGCCCATAGTGCAGGTAGGGTACACAAAGGAGGTGCCATAGTGAAGCTTTAAGCGGTCAATGGGGTTGTTATTGTCGCTGACCCAATATTGGGGATAATAATGGAGCATAGCCGGGTCATAGCGTCCGCCGCCGCCGCTGCAGCCTTCAAATAGAATATCCGGATGGGACAAAATAATCGCATCCATAACCCGGTAAAGGCCGAGGATATAACGGTGATATACTTCGCCTTGCTTGGCCTTTGGCAGTGTGTTAGACCAAATATCCGATAAAGAGCGGTTAATATCCCATTTCACATAATAAATATTGGCATCATCAAGGATAGAGTTGATTTGCTTAATCAAATAATCTTGCACTTCTTTGCGGCTCATGTCCAATGCGATCTGGTTACGGCTTCGCACGCCATGGCGGCCAGGGATTTCCATAGCCCAATCAGGATGTGCCCGGTATAAGTCGCTGTCTTCGGAAACCATCTCCGGTTCAAACCAAATACCAAATTTCATGCCAAGGTCGTTGATCTGTTCTACCAGTTTATGAAGGCCGCAGCGGATTTTATCTTTATTTACAAACCAGTCGCCTAATCCGCTGTTGTCGTCATCCCGTTTGCCAAACCAGCCGTCGTCCATAACCAGAAGGTCCACGCCCATATTTTTGGCAGCTTTGGCGATTTCCACCAGCTTTACGTCGTCAAAATCCATAAAAGCGGCTTCCCAGCTATTGATGAGCACCGGCCGCTGCACTTCGGTCACAAATTTGCTCTTGCACAGGTTTGTGCGGTAAAAGTCATGGTACAGGTGGCTTAAGCCGGTAAAACCATGTTCTGTGAAAGCCATTACCACTTCAGGGCCTTCAAAAGTTTTACCAGGTTTTATTTCATAAACGAATTGCTTGGGGTTGATCCCCATGACCAAACGCAACTGGTCATATTGGTCCAACTCTGCTTCTGCAAGGAAATTGCCGCTGTACATCAGGGAGAATCCATAGCATTTGCCATAATCTTCAGTGGCCTCTTGATCGCAGAGCACCACAAAAGGATTCTGCTGATGGCTGGAAGAACCCCGCACGCTTCCGATTGTGTGGATATGGTGTGTCATGTGCTGCCGCTCTACTTGCCGTTCCTGGCCATAACGTCCGGGAAGGCTAAGAAGGTCAAAATTGGCACCATTTAGGAAATCCAGGCATACGGACATGATTTTCTTCAAGTGGATAGGCTTGTCCCCTTGATTAGTCACCTTTACCGCGCGGGTAATAATATCCGCTTCTTCAAACACCCCATAAAGGAGGGATACCTGGACATTGGTGATGGCATCATTTAATGTAATCTCCAGGCTATCCACAGTGTCGTTGTCATTGGCGAAAACGCAAGGCAAAGTTTCCAGTTGGTATTTTCCTTTGGTGATTTGATAGGCGGCAGTTTTTCCATTGTAAGAGTAGCTTCCGTCCCCGTTGACGATTTCAATACTGGATGTACGGAAATCACCTTGCTGTTGGGTAGAAAATTCCTGAGGCTGCGCGTCCAGGGAAAAAGTCCGGGCGTCTCGGGATTCATAAGGGTTCCCTGAAAAGCCACGGTCGTATTGCATGATTTGATAGCTCATGTCAACGTCGTGGATGGCCGGGCCATAATAAAGGTGCAATAGATAGTCAAGGTTGCCAATTTTCATTTGATAAGACGTGTTTTTTGTTTGAAGGGTAAGCGTCTTATTTTTTTTATTAAAAATAATTCCCATAAACCGACTCCTTTACTCTTAATCTTAGGATAATTTTAACATAATTTCGGTAAATTGTTATTGTCCTAATGAGAGTAAAAACAGGGAAAATGTAAACTGGAAAAAAATGGATATTGTCCATTATTGGAAGCTCTTTTTTATAACAAGAAATTGTATAATAAAAAGGACGATATATTGTCTATGTTCAGAGAATATTACGTGGACGGAAGCGGTATCTCGTTGAAACCCCAAATTTATATGCAGAGGAGAAGAACTATGAATGAAGGCTTTGAAGAGTATTTAAAAAACCAAAATTTGTCACAAAATACCATCATATCTTATTTGTATACTATGAAGCAGTATAACAAGCGATATGACAGCGTCACCCGTAAAAATCTGCGGGATTACAAAATGTACCTTATAGAGAATTACAAACCCCAGACGGTGAACCTTAGGGTGCGGGCTATCAATTGTTATTTGGAGAGTATACAAAAGGAAAAGTGGAAGCTGACTTCTGTGAAAGTGCAGCAAAAGCCATTTCTAGAGAATGTCATTAGTGAGGCTGATTACCTCTATTTTAAAAACCGCTTGAAACAGGATGGGGAAATGTACTGGTATTTTGTTATCCGTTTTTTGGCAGCTACCGGCGCGCGGGTCAGCGAGCTGGTTCAAATAAAAACCGAGCATGTGAAAATCGGATATTTGGATTTATATTCCAAAGGAGGAAAATTACGGAGGATTTATATTCCGGCGGCGCTGAAAAAAGAAGCCCTTGTATGGCTTGCAGAAAATAATATGCAAAGTGGATTTATTTTTTTAAATAAATATGGAGAAAGGATTACCTCCCGGGGGATTGCCGGACAGTTGAAATCCCTGGCCAACCGTTATGGGCTGGACCCTTCTGTTATTTACCCCCATTCCTTTCGCCACCGTTTTGCCAAAAGCTTTCTGGAGCGGTACAGTGATATTGCCATGTTGGCAGACCTTATGGGGCATGAAAGTATTGAAACAACAAGAATTTACTTGAGGAAGACCAGCACGGAACAGCAGAACATAATAAATCAAATTGTTGACTGGTAAAAAGGGGAAAACGTAAAGGCCCTGCATTTCTTTCAGGGATGCAAGGCCTTTACGTTTCAATGTTAAGAATAAAACAGACGGTTTACTGCGCTAAAAATACCGCGGATGGAAGCCCTGGTGATGTTAGAGCTGATCCCTACGCCATAAGTGACCCGCCCGCTTTCCTGATCCATCAGATGGATATAGGAAGCAGCCTGGGCATTGGAACCCATCTGCAAAGCGTGTTCATTATAATCCATCACTTTAATCCGGATGCCAAGTTCTTCTTCCAGGCCACGCTGGACGGCGTCTATGGGGCCGTTGCCCACGCCTTCAAAGACTTTCTCGATTCCGTTATTGGTATAAGTTACTTTAGCTAACGTAGCAAAAATGTCTTTTTCCACTTCCGTGTCGGTAATCTGGCACTTACGGAAATGCATGGGCTCTTTTTTATTTAAATAGCAACGGCGGAATTCATCCATAATCTGTTCCGGCGCCACTTCCCCTTGCTTCTCGGAAATCTTTTGAATCACATCGGCAAACTCTTTGTGCATACCCTTAGGCAGTTTAAAGCCATAGAACGTATCCATGACGAAAGCTACGCCGCCTTTGCCGGACTGGCTATTGATGCGGACAATAGGTTCATACACGCGGCCGATGTCCGAAGGGTCGATGGGCAGGTAAGGAACTTCCCAATATTGCCCGTCCCGTTCCCTCAAGGCCTGTATCCCTTTGTTAATGGCATCTTGGTGGGAACCGGAAAATGCGGTAAAGACCAGTTTCCCGGCATAGGGGTGCCTGGGGTCTATCTGCATTTTGGTGCAACGTTCATATACTTCGCTAATGGCGCGCACATCGTCGATTTCCAAACCAGGGTCAACCCCTTGGGAAAACATATTGTAGGCTAAGGTCAGGATATCCACATTGCCGGTACGTTCGCCGTTGCCAAATAATGTGCCTTCCACCCGGTCGGCACCTGCCAACAAAGCAAGTTCCGTAGCGGCTACGCCGCTTCCCCGGTCATTATGGGGATGTACGCTTAAGATAATGCTGTCCCGGCCTTTAAAATGCTTGTTCATCCATTCGATCTGGTCCGCATAGACATTGGGAGTGTTCATTTCTACGGTAGAAGGAAGGTTGAAGATGATAGGACGCTCTGGCGTAGCCTGTCCCCAAGTGTCTTGGACAGCTGTACAGACTTCCAAGGCGTAATCCAATTCCGTACCGGTGAAACTTTCCGGGGAATATTCCAACAGCAAGTCTCCGTCATAGCCTGCGGCATATTTTTTCACCAGCCGGGTGCCCTCAATGGCAATCTGCTTCACTTCTTCCATATCTTTGTGGAACACTACGTCCCGCTGTAAAGTCGAAGTAGAATTGTAAATATGGACAATGACCTTTTTGATCCCTTGGATGGCTTCAAAAGTCCTTTTGATTAAATGCTCCCGGCACTGTACCAGCACCTGTACCCGCACGTCGTCGGGGATCAGGCGGCGTTCCACCAATTGGCGCAAAAAATCAAACTCGATTTGGGAAGCGGCCGGGAAGCCGATTTCAATTTCTTTAAACCCAAGCTTGACCAACATGTTGAAAAACTCAATCTTCTCTTCTACCACCATGGGTTCGATCAACGCCTGGTTGCCGTCCCGCAAGTCTACGCTGCACCATAACGGCGCTTTTTCAATTTGCCTGTTGGGCCATTCCCTTTCCGGATAATCTACTACAGGCACACGCTTATATCTCTTAAAATTTAACATGATTTCCTCCATTCTGTGTCATGTATTTTTAGAATTTCCTTACTACGCTTGCATGTTCCCAAAATCCTTTTACAGCATCACAGTCGGTAAATCACGCCATATTTTTCGACAATAAATATTGTCACGCTTTTAGGCCTAACCCCATCGTTATCATTCCTTTACTGATAGATTGCGCTAGGGCAAAACGCTAAAAAATCCCAGATGCAGACCACATCCGGGATTTTCCGACTATTTTGCCGCAACGTTTTTTTATTTTATCATAATTCTCTGCCTGTTGCAAGCGGTTCTGAAAAATTGGGCAATTGCTTTGGGGCTATTGGAAATATAAGGTTAGGGAAGCAGGTGGCCCTGTTTTTCCATGGCCCGGATGACCTGGTCTACGTATTCCTCACATAGCTCCTCGCTGGAGGCTTCCACCATTACCCGGACCAATGGCTCGGTGCCGGACTGGCGCAGCAAGATACGGCCGTCACTTCCCAGGCTTTCGGTGACTTTGGCCACTTCTGCCTGCACCTGAGGGTCATCCTGGGCCAGCTGTTTGTCATGTACCCGCACATTTTTCAGTACTTGCGGGAATATTTCCACTTCAGAGGCCAGCTTGCTAAGGGGTTCTTTTTTCTCCAGCATAACTTCCATCACTTTTAAGGAAGTGAGGATCCCGTCCCCGGTAGTGGCATGCTTGCTGAAAATAATATGGCCTGACTGTTCACCGCCCAGGCAGTTGCCGTTAGTTACCATATTTTCATAAACATATTTATCGCCTACGGCAGTTTTTTCATAGGCTATGCCTTCCCGGTCCAAAGCTTTATACAGGCCGAAGTTGGACATAATGGTAGTTACTACCGTGTTGTTGACCAGGGAGCCGTTTTCCTTCATGTATTTGCCGCAGATATACATGATTTTGTCCCCGTCTACCATTTCCCCGTTTTCGTCCACGGCAATGCAGCGGTCTGCGTCGCCGTCATAAGCAAAGCCAATATCGCAACCGTAGTCCTTTACCATTTTCTGAAGGACATGGATATGGGTAGAGCCACAATCGGTGTTGATATTGAGCCCATTTGGATTATTGTTCATTACATAGGTTTGCGCACCCAATGCGTCAAACACGTTTTTGGCAATGGCAGAAGCGCTGCCGTTGGCGCAATCCAGCGCTACTTTTTTATTTTTAAAGGAACGGGTGGCAATGGAGATCAGATACCCGATATAGCGGTTGCGCCCGGCCGCGAAATCAATGGTACGCCCGATTTGGTCTTTTTGGGCATAAGGGATTTCCGGTATTTCACCGTCCAGATAACGTTCGATTTCCACGATTACATTTTCTTCCAGCTTTTCCCCTTTGCCGTTGATAACCTTAATACCGTTGTCATAATAAGGGTTGTGGCTGGCTGATATCATAATTCCACAATCAAATTCTTCTGTCCGCACCACATAAGACACGCTGGGGGTGGTGGTAACGTGGAGCAGGTACGCGTCGGCGCCGGAGGCGGTTAACCCGGCCACCAGGGAATATTCAAACATGTAGCTGCTTCTGCGGGTATCTTTACCGATAACTACACGGCACCGCCCTTCAGGGTTGTTAGGGGCAGGGTGGCTGTTTTGGCCGTAATACCAGCCCAAAAAGCGCCCCACTTGATAGGCATGTTCTACTGTCAAATTTACGTTGGCCTCCCCACGGAAGCCGTCGGTTCCAAAATATTTTCCCATAATTTCCTCCCTTTTTAGGCCGTTTTAAAGGAATGCCCTTCCCTTTATATTTCTTGCAAAAAACGCTTTAAGGCATCCTGCCAATGGGGCAAACGGCTGAATCCGTTTTCAGAAAGTTTTTCTTTGCTCATCCGGCTGTTTTCCGGACGTTTTGCTTTGGCCGCAAATTCCGAACTGCTAACTGGCGTTACGGACACTTCTTCCATGCCGGCCTGGCGGAAAATCTCCCGGGCAAATTCATACCAGCTGCATAAGCCTTCATTGGTGGCATGATAGCGGCCATACCGGTCGGTCTGTACCATATCCACCAAAAGCCTGGCTAAGTCATAGGTGTAGGTAGGGGAACCGACCTGGTCGTTGACTACGGAAACAGCCCCCTTTTCTTTTCCCAGCCTGAGCATGGTTTTGATAAAGTTTTTCCCCTGGACGCCGAATACCCAGGCGATACGCACAATAAAATAATGTTCCAAAAGTTCTTCTATGGCAAGCTCGCCTTCATATTTGGTCAGCCCATATACGTTCAATGGATGCCTTTCGTCATCCGGCTCCCAGGGGCGGGAGCCTTGCCCGTCAAAAACGTAATCCGTACTGATATACATAAGCTTAACCCCGGCTTTGCGGCAGGCTTCTGCCACATTGCGGGTGCCGTAGCCGTTAATTTTACGGCAAAGTTCTACGTTATCCTCGGCGGCATCTACTGCAGTATATGCGGCGCAATGGATGACTGCGTCCACATTGGCCTGGCCGATTACCTGGCAGCAGGATTTGGCATCGGTGACATCCATCTCTTCCACATCCACGCCAATGGCTTCCAGCCCTCTTTTTTGCAGCTCATTCATTAGGTCTGTGCCAAGCTGCCCTTTGGATCCGGTCACTAAGACTCTCATGCTTCCTCCATTCTGTCCGCTTTTTATTATACGCGGCCTTTGTACATCTTTTCAAAATAATGGCTGTATTCCCCACTGATGATGTGTTCCCACCATTCCCGGTTGTCTAAGTACCATTGGATGGTTTGGCGGATCCCCGTTTGGAAATTATATACCGGTTCCCAGCCCAAGTCCCGCTCCAGTTTGGCCGGGTCAATCGCATAACGCATGTCATGGCCCGGACGGTCTTTGACATATTTGATCAGGCTATCCGGTTTGCCCAATGCCTGCAGGATAGTTTTTACCACTTCCAGGTTGGAATGTTCATTGTGCCCGCCAATATTGTATATACATCCGTCGCTGCCTTTGCGTATAATCAGGTCAATGGCCTGGCAATGGTCATATACATGGAGCCAATCCCGGACATTGGCGCCGTTTCCGTATACAGGGAGTGCTTCATCTGCCAAGGCCCGGCTGATCATCAAAGGGATAAGCTTTTCCGGAAATTGGTAAGGCCCATAATTGTTGGAGCAGCGGGAAATGGACACAGGGATGCCAAAGGTACGGTGGTAGGCCATGACAAATAAATCTGCGCTGGCTTTGGATGAGGAATAAGGGCTGGAAGTGTGCAGCGGCGTTTCTTCTGTGAAGAATAAATCCGGACGGTCTAAAGGCAGGTCGCCGTATACTTCGTCTGTAGATACCTGGTGGTAACGTTGGATGCCATGGGCTTTGCAGGCATCAAGCAACGTTGTGGTTCCCATTACATTGGTACGGACAAAAATATCCGGGTCGGTAATAGAACGGTCTACATGGCTTTCCGCCGCAAAATTAACGATGACGTCGGGCTTTTCTTTTTCAAATAGGCCAAAGATAAAATCCCGGTCTGTAATATCGCCTTTGATAAATTTATAGTTGGTTTTGCCTTCCACCGGCTGTAAGGTTTCCAGATTGCCCGCATAAGTTAGGGCATCCAGGTTGATAATTTGATCTTGAGGGTATTTTTCTACCATATAGTGGACGAAGTTCCCGCCAATAAACCCGGCTCCGCCTGTAACGATAAATTTCATTATTTTTTTCCTTTCTTGTATTGCCTGGTGTTCTGCCTGCATGATATTGGTGAACCCCCACAGGGTTTTCATTCATCAGTAAAGTGGGTTTTCAGCGGCGTAGCGGTAGCTACGGCTAGAAAACCCGACGCGGCCTGGTAGGTGAATAGGCAAGGGGGTGCCAGTACGCTAATTGTTATTGTGCCTTTTTGCGTTTTTTTATATTCTTCTGCATTGTTATATTTGTGCTTTTTATACTTCGCAGGCGTTAGAGGTTATGCAGTTTATCAATATACTTTCCGTCCAATACGTCTTTTAAATATTGGCCATATTGGTTTTTTTTCAGCAGTTCGTAGGTCTCCATCACTTGTTCCTGGCTGATCCATCCGTTAAGCCAGGCAATTTCTTCCAGGCATGCGATTTTCCTATGCTGGTGGGCTTCAATGGTTTTGACAAAATTGGTGGCTTCCACCAGTGATTCATGGGTACCGGTATCCAGCCAGGTAAAACCCTGGCCCAGTAAGGTCACGTCCAATTGCCCATTTTCCAGATAGATCCGGTTTAAGTCTGTGATTTCCAATTCGCCCCGGGCAGAAGGCTTTAAATTTTTTGCGTATTCTACTACATGGTTGTCATAAAAATATAAACCGGTGACACAATAATTGGACTTTGGTTTTTTAGGTTTTTCTTCGATGGAAATGGCCTTGCCGCTTTCATTAAATTCCACAATGCCAAACCGTTCCGGGTCATCTACATAGTATCCGAATACAGTGGCCCCGGATTCTTTGGATGCAGCGGCTAGGAGGCGTTTTTTTAAGCCCTGCCCATGGAAAATATTATCCCCCAATACCATAGCCACAGATTCTTTGCCAATGAAATTTTCACCGATAATAAATGCCTGTGCAAGCCCTTCCGGTTTGGGCTGGACAGCGTAATGCAGGTGTACGCCAAATTGGGACCCGTCGTTTAGGAGGGATTCAAAGCGGGGGGTGTCCTCCGGGGTAGAAATAATCAAAATATCCCGGATGCCGGCATTCATCAAGACAGACAGGGGGTAATAGATCATAGGCTTGTCATAAATAGGCAATAATTGCTTTGAGGTGACCTTCGTCAACGGATAAAGGCGGGTGCCGGAGCCGCCGGCGAGAATAATTCCTTTCATTTTGTGTCTCCCTTATACTTATTTTACGGTTATCTTTTGTACTATATCATACAATAAAAGATAATTCAATTAAGGTTTCTTAAAGATACAAAAGAAAAAAGCCCCGACCCCACGGTTCGCAGCCCGCAAAATCAGAACTTTAAATGCGCCCTCAGGGACTCGAACCCTGGACAAATAGATTAAGAGTCTTAATTTGGTTAGTTGCAAAAAATAATTTTCATAAATAGGAGGTAATTTTATGTCAAAACAATACTATGGAAGCTTCAGTAAATCTATTCCCCAAAGACGGTTTAGTCTCTGGCTTCCAGACATTCTTTATGAACGCATCGCAACGGATGCTGCCGTTTATGGTGTCCATAAGGCCCAGATTGTCAAGCAGGCATTGATTGCTTATTATCGTTCTATTGATAATGGTTCGGCAAGCATTGTCTCAAAACCTGCAGGTTGAGATAACCCTGCCGTATGTCAAGGGACAAGCCCGCCTGCTTTTGGCGGGCGATACGCCGTAGGGCAGCCCTTGACATACTGAAATGCGCTATCATGTAGGCAAGAGGTCTTTAGGCCGAAGGCCGTTTTAAAGATCTCTTGATTACATGACAGCGCGTTGGCCTGGATGCACCTAGCCTTTCGCGATTACATTTGCTTGGGTAATGGCAAAATGTTCTTTGCCCTTAGTGCTTCTATTACGGTTTCCATTTCATCGTTTAGATGTTCAACGTCTTTTCGAATTAACCTGTGCTCTGTTTTGTTCTCCAGGCGCAGGCTTTCAATTTTTAAATCAAGTTTATCAAGTTTTAAGTCAATTTCTTCCATATGGTTTTCCATAGGCTTTAACAAAGTTTTTAATGCTTCAATGATTTCATTGTCGGTCATGTTCCTCTCTCCTATCTGTATTTGTTTTTAATGTGTTTCAATTGATATTGTATATACAATTTTATTGTCTGGCTATTTGATCTGCCCTTTTTAAAGCTAAACGATCAGAATTTTTTCCTGTATTAGTGCAATTCATTTTCCCATTTGTATACCGTTATGGTTGCGGAGGTGGGGGTGGTTTTAGGCTTAGCGCGGTTATCGTCGGTAGTTTTGAGTGATTGGTTGCACCTATGGGGAGTAGGAGCGCGTAAGCCCCCCCACTTCTACATGGGATAACTTTGCTTTATCAATCTCTTCTTTGTTTTATTTTTTCGACAACCATTTCCCCCAATGCGTCTCCTGCTGCATATCCGGTTCCCAGAGGATTTAGAGGATTAATTTTGATTTTCTTTTTTTCCTGCTCTTCTATTTGGATTTCTCCATGTTCGGCTTCATATTGATTTATATATTTTTTGATGATATGTTTCATTTCTTGGTTTCTAGTTCTTGTGTTTTTTTGGGCAATATGTTCCAATTTTTGTATGGTTATTTTGTCACATCTAAATGCAAATTGAGGCTCTAAATTTTTTCCCATATTGTTCCTTTCTTAGCAGATATATGCTTGACATATGCTCATTACTATGGTAATATCCATATATAGCAGATATATGCTAGATACTAGATATATTTCATTTTGTTTTTTTATTGTATCATGTTCTAATTTCATATTCAAGCGGTTGTTGTCAGTGCATTGGTAACTGTCAAAATATAAAAGCAGGTTCTTACTGCGTTGTAAAATTAATTTTAGGAGTTTACTATTATGTCAGATTCAAGCCTTTCTTATTGGAAAAATTACATTTCTAAACTTTCTCCTTATTCTTTAATTGCTTTGCTGTCCTTGGTCAACAAGCTTCTTGACTGCGAAGATATTGTTGAAAGTGAATCTGCTGATTTTTTTGACCAGCTTTTCAACTTCTTTCTTGATGAAATTTCTTTTCGTTACCATGCAATCGTCTACGACTGTCTTTTATCTGGGACGCTCTCCCTGGATTTTTCGTCCATGGTATCGGAAGTTTCTGCTGATTAAATGCGCAGGGGTGTCCGCCACGTCGTGGCGGACACACTCCGCGCCGGTTCCCGTAAATGGAGTAGGTGATACACTCACCTGTATAACCCCCGTACAGTAGGACGGGGGTAGTAATTACAGGAGGCTTTATGGAAACTAATTTTAAATACCTGGATAACGGTTTGAAAGTGTTCGTTGACTGGATTTCTTTCACGGTTACTGAAATTGATTCTGTTGATCGTGTTCTTTCCCTTTTTGGTTATTCCCGTAATGACTTTACGGAGTTACCCCATGGTGCCCATGGCTATAATTCTATGCTTCGTTTGAATGGTCATTCTATTTCCGTTCTTTATGATGGTAAGGAAGGCATGGGTATTCATGTTGATGTTACTGGTTCTTCTGTTTTGGAGTTTATTCGCAGTTTTAAGGAAACGCTTAAAGAAGATACGCCATTTGGCCCCGGTTATGATATAGATTTTGACTCTTCGTTTATGCAGGCGTTGTTTTCTGTTATTCTCCGTGTTGGCCATTTTACCCGGATTGACCTCGCTATTGATGATATTGGTTCTTCTTTCTTCTCCACAGATGATCTGTGCGGTTTATGGGAAAATCATTGTATCGTTACTAAAACCCGTAATATGAAAAATGTTGTGGAAAGTGTTTCTGGTAATGTTAAAATTGGTCACACGGTTTATTTTGGTAGCCGTAAAAGTGATATTTTTCTTCGTGTTTATGATAAGCGTTTAGAGCAAAATCGCAAGCTTGAACGTGCGCGTAAACCCATGGTTTCTACTCCGTGGACACGTTGGGAGTTGGAATGCAAGGATTCCCGTGCGGATGCTGTTGCCAGGCAGCTTGTGGATTGTACCGCATTCGGTGAGGTTGTGGTTGGTGTCCTTTCACACTATTTCCGTGTGGTTCAGTTGGATGACTCTAACCGTAGCCGTTGTACCATTGATGAAAGATGGGCTGCTTTCATCAATGGGGTTTCCCCACTCAAGCTTTACATTCCGAGAGAGGAAAAAACTTTGGATGACAAAAAGGCTTGGCTTGAATATCAATGTTCCCCGACTATTGCGGCTATTGTTATTTCTGATTCTGGTTATGAATTTATTGAGAAGTGTGTTTATTCTGGTGCCCTACGGCTTAACAAGGAACTTTGCCGTTTGATTGCCCCTTATTTAGATAACTCTGTTTTTTATGGAGGTGGTTCCTATGGTGACCCTTGCGGATGCCCTTCATGAGTTTTTATTTCAGAAAAAGGTTGCCGGCATTGGTTCCAATAGCATAGCAAATTATAAGACTACGGTTTCCTTTATGGTTAATTACATTGGCCCGGATTTAAAGGTTTCTGACCTTTCTTATATGCAGGCTTCGCAGTATTCCTTGTATGTCTTGGAACGTCCGATTTCCCGCGCTACTGCGTCCTCTTATATCCGTAATGCCCGAATTTTTCTCCGCTGGCTCTATATAGAGTATGGCCTTTCTTTTGATCCTGTCCGCATCAAGGTGCCGAAGTCACCTAAAAAGAATGTGCATATTTACAGCGATGAGGAAATCTGCCATATATTTTCCATGATACAGACTTCCGTTCCTTGGATTACATCCCGCAACCTTGCTATTGTCGCCCTTATGCTGGACTCTGGCCTTCGCCAGTGTGAAGTCTGTGGGCTTAAAAAATCGGATATTGACCGTTCCCGCCTTGTTATGAAAGTTACCGGAAAAGGCGCCAAGGATCGGATGGTTCCCCTTGGTAAGGTTTCCCTTTCCCTTTTGAACCGGTATTTTTCCCTCTGCCCATATTCCTCTGGTGATTTGGTATTTTATGACCGTCGTGGCAACCATCTTTCCGGTAATGCGGTTCGCCTTTTTATAAACCGTCTGGAAAAGCAGCTTCCTTATAAATTTTCTTCTCATCGCCTCCGGCATAATTTTGCCACAAACTATTGCATTGACCATGTCCGCCAGACAGGCAGTTCGGATGTTTATGACCTCAGTATTTTAATGGGGCATGAAAGTATTGAGACAACAAAAAAATATGAGCATTTTGCCCATGAAATCATTGCGGCTGAAAATAGCATTTCCCATCTTGATTTATGTCTAGGGGTTGGTGGGAAAAGCACTTGAAATTTTTTATGGTTTCTGCTTTTCCCCTTGTTGTTTTTGAATACTAAAAATCCGGGATCCTTTTAAATAAAAGAAAAAAGCCCCGACCCCACGGTTCGCAGCCCGCAAAATCAGAACTTTAAATGCGCCCTCAGGGACTCGAACCCTGGACAAATAGATTAAGAGTCTACTGCTCTACCAACTGAGCTAAGGGCGCATATACAATCTTGAATATTTCCTTACGACACGAAATATTTTATCGCAAGGAGAGAGAAAAGTCAACCCCTATTTCTACAAAATATTGCAAAATATTTCAAATATAGATTATGCTATTTTTGTTGCACTTTTACGAGGAAATCAAGAAAGGCAAAAGCCGGCCCGGAGCCTTCAAATTCTGGCGCGCTTTCCTCCCTGAGGCAGTTTTTAGCCGGGCAGGGGGAAAGGGCATCCAGGTTATTCACAATATCTGGCAACTGTTTACCGTAATAATTTTTCCAGTATTTCACGGGACTGGACGCCAACCAGACGGTTCACGGCAGCACCGTTTTTAAATAAAATTAAAGTCGGGATGTTCATCACCTGATATTTCATTGCGATTTCTTCATTGTCGTCAACATTTAACTTGCCAATGACGGCAGAATCCGAAAATTCTTCTGCCATTTTTTCGATTAGCGGGGCCATCATTTTACAAGGACCGCACCAATCTGCATAGAAATCTACCAGGACTGGCTTATCCGATTTCAATACCTCCATTTCGAAATTTTCGGTTGTAAATATTTTTTCCATTAAGATTATTCTCCTTTCTTTTTGGTTTATTCCTTTTTTGCTACTTTTTTTTCGCTTTATTTATTATTTTTTCTACTTCTTTCAAACTTTTATGCCATTTTAGTATTTGCCGGTTTAATGCTTCCTTATCACTGGTAGAACTGCGTAAATTCTGTGTGATTTTTGTTTTAAAATCCATTTTGCTTCCCACAATTGCGCCTTTTCCTTAGTATATGCGGATTATCGGCTTGCTATTAGCTTGCAGATGGGATTGCCCAAAGAGGAAAATTTTGTTTCGTACTCGGTCATCACATTGCCTTCGGCCATAGGGCTGTGATGGAGGTCTTTCGTGTAAGCGGCGATTTTCCATCCGGATTCCGGGATAGAAAGCAGCGAATAGGCAAAAAGCCCCTGGTTGTCGGTTTTAAATTCCAGGGTACCGTCTTTTGCCAAAATTTGTCCGTAAATTTTCATAAATTCCGGAGAAGTCAGGCGCCTTTTGGCATGGCGGTCTTTCGGCCAGGGGTCGGAAAAATTCAGGTAAATGCGGTTTACTTCCCCCGGTGAAAATATTTCTGTTAAGGATTTTGCATCAAGGCAGAGAAAATGGATGTTTGCCAAATCCATTTTTTCCCTTTTTTTGATAGCATGTAGCAGTACGCTGGGATAACGTTCAATCCCGATGAAATTGATCCGGGGGCAGCGTTCGGCTAATTCCATAATAAATTTTCCTTTGCCCATGCCAATTTCTACCTCGAGGGGATGCCCGTTGCCAAAAAGTTCCCGAAAACGCCCTTTGTATTGTTCCGGTTGGCTGATTACATAGGGGCTGGAGGCAATGGCTTCTTCAGAGCCAGGAATATGGCGTAATCGCATGTTGTCAACCCTCCCGAAATGGTTAAAATTTATTTGTATTTTACCAGAGCCCGAAATGGTTTGCAAGGGTTTCTTTACCAAAGGGCGAGGCACTTGGCCTTGGCAGGGCGCTACAAATTTTTTCGTGCAGAATTTGACGTTGTGTAGTATAATATTGATAAATACCGGGAACTGTTTTTGACAGCACACAAAGGAGGAGGCAATAGTGAGTACTGGGGACAACAACCGTTGGAGGCGAATACAGGTAGGAGTCAAAGATACAGAACGGCTGATCGGGCAAAAAGATTATAACGGCGCCATGATGAAGGCACGTCAGACATTGGAATTTATGGTAAAACTGTTGGCGGAACGCGACAATATCCCCAACAATGGCGATTTGAAAAGTACAATTGATGCCCTGTACCAAAACCGGCGCATAAGCAGGACCACTTGTGAACATTACCATAAAATACGGATTATCGGCAATAAAGCGGCCCATGAAGGGAATAAATCGGCACACAGCGCCAATCAGGCTTACCGCCTACTTTCTCAGGAAATGTATGGCTTTACAGATGCTTACCAATCCGGAGGCCGGCCAAGTACGCGGCAAAATGTCCGCCGGGCGCCTGCCAGGAACCGTAATTATGGCCGTAAGCGCCCCGGAAAGAAAAAACGTCCGGTATTCACGGTTTTTGACTTATGGAAGCTTTTGATCCCTGCCCTTTGTATTGTTTTGCTGTTTTTAGTAATTCGGGTAATAAAACCGGACTCAGACGACAAGGAATCTTTGGCAAGGGAAACCAGTACAGAACTGCTCCCCACATCTTCGGACATGGTAGCTACGCCTACTACCCCGCCTGCTACTACAGACGGAAATGGCGGGGAAACAGAACCGATGCCTACTACAGCCGGGGAACCTGCCGGCACTGTTTATAAAGCATCTACAGAATTAAATGTACGGCCTCAGCCGAATACCAACGAGGGGAGGATCGGGATGCTGGACCGGGGGACTGTGGTGGAATATGTAAGGAAACACGATGAAGAATGGGCTGTCATCATGTACAATGGAAAGGAAGCCTATGTGGCCAGTGAATATCTGATAAGGGAATAAAGAAGCGCCGTATACGGCGGGAAAACGAAGGCCGGAAGGAAAGTTCCATACCGGGTCATTGTTTTTCCGCCATTTTTTCTTGATGCTTTTGAAAGGCCATTATCCGGCATGCCACCCATCCGGAAGCCAGGCCAATCAATATGCCGCCGGCTACGTCACTGGGATAATGTACCCCTAAGTAAAGGCGGGAAAAGGCAAGCAATCCGGCCAGAACCAGCAGGGGCAGGCCATATTTATGCGGCAGCATACGCCAACAAACCATCGCCGCTGCAAAAGCGGCACAGGAATGGCCGGAAGGGAAAGAATAATCCATTTGGGGCCCGAGAAGCGCCACAAGCCCTTCTACCACATCGTATGGCCGGGGACGTGCTACGGCAGGTTTGATCCAGACATTGGTAATGAGCGCGCCGACCATTAGGGCCAACAAAGCGGCCATGCCTGTTTTGCGCGTCTGTTTCCAGAAAAGGAGCAGTAAGGCCAATAGAATCCAGAACCACCCTGCATTTCCCAAAAAGGTTACTGCTTTCCAAAACGGGGTCATCCAATCCTGCCGAAGGGACTGGATCCATAACAGGAAGTTTTGGTCAAACAATGTGAAAACGTCCATAATTTAAAAAATCTCCTAATCCATGAATTTTTACATGGCAGTGGGCAAGTTCCATTTATAACGCCTTGCCAGTATCCGGATCGTTACCACCAGCAATGCGCTAATGACCATGGCCAGATTATGGCCGATAATACCCATCAGCAATGTGTAAGATACGGCCCCGGCAATGGAAGCACAGGCATAAATATGTTTTTTTAATATTGCCGGCGTTTGCCCAGCCATAATGTCCCGCAAAACACCTCCGCCTACTCCGGTTATGCTTCCGAGGAAAATGATCAAAAACCGGTAATCACCCAGGCCGGTTTCTACGGCTGTATCAATACCGGTTACGGTAAACGCGCCCAGCCCGATAGCGTCCATCAAATTCATTGCCCTTTCATAGGTTTCCGATTTCAGCACTTCCAGGGTTATCCGGGAAAAACGTATAATAGTGAAAAGCACCAATACGGCGAGAAAAGCAGTCAATACGTAAACCGGTTTCACAAACAGTATAGGCGGGTGTATGCCAATAAGCAAGTCCCGCAACATCCCCCCTCCTACGGCAGTGGTCACGCCAAGCACAATGACCCCTAACAAATCCAGCTGTTTCTGGACAGCTACCATTGCCCCCGAACAGGCGAAAGCAACCGTTCCGATCAGCTCTATTATTAAAAATATATTGATGGTTTCTGACATGGCATTTCTCCGTACGTAAGCCCATAAACAAGTGTGGGAAATAGTTGGACAAGGATGCATTTAAAAATTTCTTCTGTATAAGGATATAGTATATAGTTATGGTTTGTTTTTGTCAATTGCCAATGAAGGCCAGAATTGCTGCAACGGCAAACCATAATAACCTATGGACAATTTGCCATATAACGTCTAAAATAGAGGAAATATTAAAAGTGAGGATTAATTCTTATGAAGGTTTTACACAATTTTTTGGGTGTTTTGTGGGCCTTTTCCCTTGTGATAACTTTACTTATTACTTCTGTGGAAGCGGTCACTTATTGGATGCCGGGCTATTATGAAAAAGAATACAGGAAACACCAGGTTTTGGACAATGTCCCGATGGAAATGGATGACTTGCTGGAAGTTACAGATGAAATGATGGCTTATTTGCGCGGGGACCGGGAGGATTTGCATGTCCCCACAATTGTAGGAGGGCAGGAAAGGGAATTTTTCAATGAAAGGGAAATTGCCCACATGGAAGATGTAAGGGGGTTGTTTTTAGGTGCCCTGGCCATCCGCCAAGGCTGTATGCTGCTGATGATAATGGTAATCCTTTTGTTCTTGCTTATGAGGGTAAAGATCGGGCAGGTTTTGCCACGGATGGTTTGTATCGGTACCACATTATTTTTTGCTGTATCAGTGCTTATAGCTATGGTGGTATCCTCTGATTTTTCAAAATACTTTGTGGTTTTCCACAAAATATTTTTTAATAACGACCTGTGGATTTTAGACCCTAGGACAGACTTGTTAATTAACATTGTGCCAGAGCCGTTTTTTATGGATACGGCTTTGCGGATTGCTGCTGTTTTTGGCTGCAGTGTAATTGCAGTGTTTTTGTTAAGTGCATTATGGGCATGGCGGACAAAGTTGCTTCAAAAAGCAGGGAGGGAAAAAGGAAAGTAAAGATCAAATGAGGCGCAGGAGGCTTGTATGGACATAAAAGATAAGAAAACCGGCAGAAAAGGGATTATTCATGTGATTGTTTTTATTATCATAATGATTTTAACCTTTTATGCGGTATTAAGGGGACAGGATTTATTTCAGATATGGGAAGCGTTAGGCCACATGTCTGCCGCCTATTTTCTAATGGCGATTTTGACAGCTTTGTTTTTTGTTTGTATAGAAGGTGGACTATTATGGTATCTGTTAAAATCTATGGGTGATAGTAAAAGCGGGTTTTTAAGATGCATCTCCTATTCTTTTATCGGGTTTTTTTATTCCAGCATTACTCCGTCTGCTTCTGGCGGGCAGCCTATGCAGCTGTATTATATGAATCAAGACGGAAACTCGCTATCTGGCAGTTCGGTGGCTTTAATGACCGTGGCTTTGCTCTATAAATTTGTTTTAGTGATAATTGGGATTTGTATGACAGTATTTTGGTATATCCCGCTAAAAGGGTATCTGCAAAAATATTTCGGCCTGTACTTTTTGGGTTTGGCCCTTAATACAGGCCTGGTCATTGTCCTGCTTGCCGCTATGATGATGCCTGACCAGATGAAAGTCCTGATAGATGGGATAGAAGGGCTTTTGGTCCGATTCAGAGTATTAAAATATTCGGATAGGCGGAAGGAAAAAATCTGTCATTTTATTGAAGGGTACAGAAATGCAGAGCGTTATTTGATATTACATAAAGGCAGGATGGCTTTAATGACTGCCATTGCGGTGATTCAGAGGTTTAGCGTTTTTTACCTGACTGTTTTGGTATACCAGGGGTTTTCCTTGCAAGGGGTGGGTTTTATGACGATTATGCTTTTGCAGGCAGCCGTCTATATTACGGTGGATATGCTTCCCCTCCCTGGGGCCCAAGGGATTACAGAATTGGTGTATTGCCGCATATTCAGCAAGGTTTTTACCGGCGGGTATCTTATGCCGTCGCTGTATGTAACCCGCGGGATTAATTTCTACTTTTTATTGTTTTTAAGCCTTTGTGTAGAAATCGGCAATCAGATGAGGGAGAAGGCAGCTAAGTAAGTCTCCAAATGAGAAAAGGGGTATTTTTTCAAAAGGTGCCCAAAAGGAGTATGGGCCTCTATCAAGTTTTGTAAAAATAGAAATCAAATATTGAATATAATTACATATAAATGGGCAGGGCCAGTGTTTCTGGTTTTGCCCTTTTTTAGTATAAATATTCATGAAATCCCATGGGGCTATTCTATATTGCAGCCAGGATAAGCCTATAACAGATGATAAGGCTAAAATAAAAGAAAATTGGGATTATTTATCATATTTCTATTAAAAACATAAATATTTCATAAAAACTACCCACTATAATATTTATTTAAACTGATTTTTTGATATTATCTCCCACTTCTTAATTTCCTTCCTATAAGGGCGGTTATCGGAAGCATTGCCCCCCGGCAGGCCCCCC
>CAJUDH010000016.1 GCA_910584845.1 uncultured Lachnospiraceae bacterium | reverse complement strand
AACCTCTTTCTCTAACCCCATCTCATATCTATCAATAGCGTATTTCATAGTTCCCCTATCTTTTTATCTGAATAATATCTGATTTTTGTGCAAAATGTACATTCAAGTATGCTCTATTCTTATTATACACATAATATTCTGCCTTTACAATCGGTACTTTGGTATCAGTAATGTTTTCTCTTTTTACCTTTACGTATTTATGTATTCCATACTACCTCTATATTCCCCGCACAATCCACACTTACATACTTCAAGTATCTTATAGCAATTTCCTTTGTTAGATCCCTACAGCATAAACCCTCTATATCCCCTATCTCTTTCCCCATTTCCTCCAAAATTTTCTTGTCTAACTCTTCAACTCCTATTTTATGTGTCGAACATCCCATTCCTTTTTTATTCTTCCCGCACATATAATATAGATATCTCCGTCCTCTGGTTGATACCAACTTCTCAAAAAAAACCGCCACACTCCTTACACATCGCAATTCCAACTAAAGCACTTATTTCCATACGTTTTCTAACCACTCTTTTATTTAGCGTCAACATTCGTCTTGCTATTTCTAATCCCTTCTTAACTATAGCACTGTACCTTTCATCTCCATAAATTGGGTCAGACAATATCTTTCTTATTTCTGCCAAAGACCACCCTACTATCTTATCTTTCTTATATTTGACCGGATACTCAATTCCTTGAGATTCTATAACATTCTTTATTTGCCCCAGACTCATTCCATCAAGGCATAAACTTAAACATCCATTTCACCGATTCCATTTTTTCACTATCTACTACCACTACATCATACTTTTCATGTCTCATCAATCCATATGGGATTTTTTCTGTAATTTTTCTGTTCATATAAACTTCCTCCATTCATACTCCCAGTTTAAACATTGTCTAAAGCCATTTAAATTCATTTTATCTATTAGACGAAGTACAAAGCAAACACTGTATCGGTAATCTTTCTGTATCCTAGTGTACTGACTCGTTTACTTTCAGCTAAATGACACAGAATGAATTTTCAGTCTGCAAGGCGGCGGAGGGAGGCGATGCGGTGGCATCGTTGACCGACAACAACGCAGCAGATGGAAATTCAGGCAAGTCATTTGGCGAAATGTAAATGAGTCAGCACACTAGAAATCATCAAAAAAGCAGGCTAACGAATTTTTCCATTCATCGTCCTGCTCATAAAGCTTCTTCCTATATTAAGTTTTTGCCTTCTACGCTACTTCTCAGATAACCCCCATCATCCTCCCGATCCAATCAATCACTCCCAACACCCAGCTGGCCAAGATCCCATACAAAATCACAGGCCCCGCAATGGTAAAGATCTTGCACCCAATCCCGAACACCTGGCCCTCTGCCTTATACTCAATGGCAGGCGCCACCACCGAATTGGCAAACCCGGTAATGGGGACCAGGGCGCCGGCGCCCCCCCATTTCACAATCCTCGGGTAAATGTTCAGCCCTGTGAGGATAATACTCAACAGGATCAATTCCAGCTGTGTCCATGTCATGGCTGTTTCTTTCTCCATCCCCCACAAATTCATCATACTCATAGTAGAAATCTGCCCCAGCAGGCAGATGGTCCCACCTGTCACAAAGGCCCTTAACATATCTTTCCCCAATGGATAGGTGGGCGTAACTTGCTTGACGTATTTATCGTATTCCTGTTTATTTAATTCCATAAATGAAATCTCCTTTTTCAAATTTCCCACTTTATTGTATTTTATCTTTATATCTAATTACCTATTCCCCATTTATCCCCACTTTCTCTATATATTTAGCTATTTTATTCTTATTTTACCCACTTATTTGCAAATCTCATTATCCAAGCCTCTTATGCGCACAGCGCCCTGGCAAAATAGGCCAGGGAACCGGCCAATTTCCCCAATGCAATGGACAAAATCAAATACTGAAGCCCCACAGCCAGGCGGATCCGCCGGCTGATAACCGGCAGCGACTTCAAAGTTTCTGCCAGGGACATAACCAGGCACCCTACGAAAATGCCGGACGCCAAGCCAAATATCCCCAAAAAAAGGCTGCTTCCCAGGTTGGCCCCCAAAGAGATCGGGATCTCGAATATATCCGATATGTTCCCCAGCACGCCTCCTAATATTATGGCGGTTTCATAAAGGAATATCCTTTTTGTCCCCGTTTTTCCCATAAGCCGTGGAAACACGCCGATAATTGCCAAAAACGCAAATACGCCCGCGGCCACAACCCCTCCCGCACTAAACCCAAAAAGCCCCAAAACCCCATTTTGCCAAAAAGGGATTTGCAGCGAATTATTGAATATCAATATCCTGCTCCTTCCTCCCGTCGTTCTGGATCAGGGTTTTACTGATATTGTCTTCATACAGCCGCATCTCCACTTCCAGGGGCGTAGGGTCCGTGTTGATCTTCCAGGAGGCAAAATGATTAAAAAAAACGATAATGCCCAGGGCTAACCCAATGGAATACATCAGTTCCAATATGGTAAAATCCTCTGGCGCGGTTCCGGTAACCAGCTTATAAAGTTCCTGAAACACATCCCGTACATTGGCGTCATTGTTAAAAGTCATAATGGCAAAAGCCGCGCCGCAGAAACAGATAACACAGACAAATGCCGTCTTTGCCCATTGCCATACGTAATGGGGCGGCTTTGGCGGTTGATAGTCAATGATATATTCTACCTTTCCCACATTATTCACCTGGACCGAAGGGTCCAGGGCTTCCAACTTGCGGATCACATCCAGGGCAGTCTCCACATACCGTTTGCTTTTGCCTTCCTGGATATGTTTTACTTTCACACATTCGCATTTATTTTGCAGATTTGTGTCGCTGCAGTAAATCTTTGCCACATCTTTTACGAATACATCCTTTTCATGGACCTCCGTGATCTCGCTTAAATTTAAATAGACGGTTTTTGGCGTACTGCTCAAAGCGCCACCTCCCAGGCCTGGTTTACCAGGGTCCCCCCAGGATGTGTCTGCCGGTTGGCGCCAAACAGGCAAAACCAAAAGACAAGCGTTGCCACTACTACACATAAAAGCACTGCCACAATTCCAGCCATAAATTTTAGCATATCCATATATCCCACATCCTCTTCTTTCCCGTCTGGTGCACCGGCTTTGGCAACCGGCACACCGGTATCGCATCTCACATGAAACCTGCCATTAGTATGCCTGGTTACGGATTGAGATATTCCCTCATTTTTCGAAGAATCTTTTTTTCCAGCCGTGACACCTGCACCTGGGAAATATGCAGATCGGCAGCAATCTGGCTTTGCGTCTGATTTTCAAAATACCTGCGCACAATAATTTCCCGGTCTTTTTCTTCCAGCAAATTCAAAATCTGCCCCAATACCATCCGGTTTAGCAGTTGTTCCTGCTCTTCCCGCTGGTCTGGCAGTTTATCCAAGAGCCGTAGGTTCTGGTCCTCCCCGTTCCCCACATTTTTATCAATGGATTCCACCTCAGTGGAAGCCTCTATGGAAGCCGCCACTTCCTCGCGGCTGGCCCCTACCCTATTGGCCAGCTCGTCCAGCCCCGGTTCCCTGCCCAGCTCCCAAGTCATCTGCTCCCGGACGCTACTGACCCGGATGCCCAGCTCCTTTAAAGAACGGCTGACTTTGATCATACCGTCGTCCCTTAAAAACCGTTTGATTTCCCCGGTGATCATAGGTACCGCATAGGTAGAAAATTTAACATCAAATTCCAGGTTGAATTTATCAATGGCCTTAATCAGCCCGATACAGCCAATCTGGTACAAATCTTCCAGTTCGTGTCCCCGGCCGGCGAAACGGCGTACAATACTCCACACCAGCCCCACGTTCTTAAGTACCAATTGCTCCCTGGCCTCCGGATCCCCGTCATGGGCCTGTTTGATCAGTCTCGTGGTTTCCTCCATGCCCCATCACCTGCCGATTTTCTTTTTCATGGTCACCAACGTTCCCCTGCCCGGTTCCGATTCCACCTGAACCTGATCCATAAAAGCTTCCATAAAGGAAAAACCCATGCCAGACCGTTCGCCGGATTTATCCGTGGTATACATAGGCTCCATGGCTTTCCTCACATCCCGGATCCCCACGCCTTTGTCCCGTACCATAACCGTCAACTGCTGCCCTTCAATCTGGAGCTCCATATAAATAATGCCTTCTTTCCCCTGATACCCATGGATTTCTGCATTGGTTACTGCTTCCGAAACCGCTGTTTTTACGTCGTCCAGCTCCTCTAAAGTCGGGTTTAAACGGCTCATAAATACCGCTGTCACCACCCGGGCAAACTCTTCATTCTTTGACAAACTCTCTATTTCCATCCGAAAACGTTCCATCATATATTCCTTTCCGCGCATGTTACTTGGCATCCTATCCTCCCTGGCCGTCCAAAGTTAGGGTTCATTCCATCCGGCCCCAGCTAACGCCGCTTCTTTCGTTTCATAATTTTTAATCAGCCTGGCAACCCCGCCGATGGACAGAATACGGCCAACCTGTGCGTTCACGCCGCATAAAGCCACCTTCCCCCCATTGGCCGCCATCTGTTTATACCGGTTCAACAAAATCCCGATCCCAGAAGAATCCATAAATTCTGTCTTGGAAAAGTCAAAGACCACCTTGCTAATATAGTTTTCGGACAAGAGGAGGTCTGTTTCATATTTCAGGTTGCGGCAATTATGATGGTCTAATTCCTTGGGAAGATGGATAACCAGCATATGCCCCCTGGCCTCATAAGTGAACGATTGTTGCATAAGTAATACTCCTTTCCTTCCTATATGATGTAAAATTAAAAAAGATACGGCGGCCACAGCTTGTCCGTCGTATCTTTTTGCCTCAGCCCAGTGCCCTTGCCATAAATTTCCCGGAACCATGCAAACATGCATGGCCGCCCTGAACGGATGCCCTTTTCTTATGCATTCTTCATTCCTACCCATGGATTTCTTTCCGTGGGTCAATATCCCCTCTGCTCTTTGGCCTGTTGGGCATACTCGGAATTGGGGTGGTTCATAATTATATCGCCAAAATATTGATTGGCCATATCTATATTCCCCATGCTTTTATAAGCCAGGCCGATTTTATAAATCACCGCTACATGGTCCGGTTTGACCGTCAGGCTTTTTTGGTAATAATCAATCGCCTGGGCCGTATCCGGCCTGGCAATGGCTTCATCCCCCATCTGTTCCAATATATGAAAACCGTTTGCCGCCATGTCCTGCTGTACCCAGGCAACAATCGGGTCAAGGACGCCGTCATTGAGGACCGTAAAATCCATATCCAGGTAAAGGAGGGCAGCGGACTGCACATCTTCTTCCCGGTAGGCCTGCAAAATCTGGGCCAGCTTTTGGTACTGGCTGATCACCCCGCCACTGTTATTGACCATGTCTTCCAGATTGGACTCCGCCTCTTCCTGGGCGGCGCTGGCTTCCTGCATCTGCCGTTCCAGCTCGTCGATCTGAAGGCTTTTCTGATTTACCAGTTCCAGGTTTTTCCGGATTTCTTCCTCATATTTCCCTATAATGGAGTCCCGTACCGTAGGCGTGATTAAAAAAAACACCACTACTACGCCTAAGGCCATACCTGCCAAGATATTGAGGATGGATTGCCATCCGGTGTTCTCCTTGTAAGTAGGCGGCAAGATAATATCGTCATCCTGCATCTGCCGATGGGAAAAGGCATTTTTCAGCTTCCGCTTTTCCACCTCGGCCCGGCCTGTGTTCTGTTTCACCACTGTCATATACCGCTGGGCCATAGGGTTGTACCGGTCTACTTTCAGCGCCTGGTATAAGCAGCGCCCCGCCTTCGTGTAATCCTCATTTTGGATGTACAATAAAGCCAACAGCTGTTGGGCTTTCACATAATTGGGCATTTCGTCCACCATGCGCATTAGCAGCAAAACAGCCAAGTCCTCATTGTCTGTGTGGGCGTAATTCAAAGATTGGTTGTATTTTTTAGCTGCCTGGTCCACCATATCCAGATAACCTTCATTTTCCTGCAGCTTTTGTAGATATTCCTCCGCCAGGTTGTCCTTTTGCTGCAGGTTGAGGCTGATAATCCATTGGGCCAGGGCCGCCCCTACCTCCCCGATTTCATGGTAAATCAACCCCAGCAAGTTCCTGGCATCGGTCTGGTATTTATTGAAACGGAGGCTTTTTTTCAGCACGTCTGCCGCGCCGGTCAAATCCCGCTCTTTGGCCTTCTCCAACCCTATATTATAATAAACGTTGGAAATCCGGCGATTCTTCGTTCTTGTATCCATGTTTGTCCCTGTTTAACTTTCTTCCAAGCTTGAACGTGCCTGGCCGTCTTCCCTGGCATCCATACGTCCTACTGTAAGCTCCCTTTTTCCTTCAAAAGTTCCGTCATCAGGTCTGTCATGTCTGTCATATCCTCTTTGCCAATGGCGTCTTCCACATTTCCGATTTCCAGGCTTGGCCGGAAACGTTTTAATTCCTCTTCAAAATTCAGCATATGCCATCCTTTCCTCCCTTTTTATCCTTTTACGGGCATCCCTCCGGCCCCGGCAGCTTTTCTTTGATCTCTCCGATTAGGTAAAGGGACCCTACCACGTACAGCCTGTCCCCTTTTTTCCGGTGTCCCAGGGCCGCCGCAAGCGCTTCCTCTGTGGAGGCATAGGCTTCCACGCAAGCACACCCGGCCTGGAAAAACCGGTTTGCCAGGGCCTGGGCGTTGGCGCCCCGTGGGCCATTCAGTCCCACTACCGTCACCCGGGCAATGGGGAGGCGGCGGCACAGCAGGTCGATCATCTGCCCGTAATCTTTATCCGACACGGCAGCAAACAAAATATGGATGGCCGGGGGACGCCCATCCCCCGCCCCTGCCTCCAGCTGTTTTTTTACTGCATGGCAAAAAGCCAGGATCCCGTCCGGATTGTGGGCGCCATCCAGCCAAATTCCGGGTGCCGCCTCTTCCATCCGGCCCGGCCAGCAGACTTGGGACAGCCCTTCTTCCATCCTTTGGCTATCCACCCCCTTTAGCCCCAGCACGTCCAGGGCCTTTACGGCCAAAGCGGCATTCATGGCTTGATACGGCGCGGTAAAACTACGGTAGGCCGCCAGAAGGCCCTGCCGCCCTTCCCGTTTTGCAAGCAGGTCCCCCCAGCCTACCGGATACGCCGGCGCCCCAACTTTCCTTGCCTGTGCCCGGATCACCGGGGAAGCCAGCGGCTGGTTATCGTCATAGATAACCGGCACTCCTGCCTTGATAATCCCCGCTTTTTCCCCAGCAATCTGAGGGATATTGTCCCCCAGGTACTGGGTATGGTCCAAACCGATGGAAGTTATGATGCAGGCCAGAGGGGATTTTAGGACATTGGTGGCATCTAACCGCCCCCCGAGGCCGGCCTCCAAGACCACATAGTCTACTTGTGCCTGGTCAAACAAGGCCATGGCCATAAGGAATGTAAATTCAAAAAACGACGGATGGCAATATCCTTTTGCCACCATTTTCTCCACCGCCGCCAATACGGCCTGGAAACACCCCTCAAAGGCCCGGGGCCCTACCGGCTCCCCATCCAGCAAAAACCGTTCCCGGATGTCTACCAGGTGTGGGGACACAAAAGTTCCGGTCCGGTATCCGGCTTTCCTTAAAATTGCCGTTAAATCTGCACAAACGGAGCCTTTTCCATTGGTCCCTGCCACATGGATTACGGACAGCTTCCGGTCCGGCCTCCCCAGTTCTGCCAGAAAATCCCGGATCTGCTCCAGGGTATTTTTCTTTTTCGTCCACAAGGGTATTTTTAAAAGGTACTCTTTTGCCTGTTGTTCCATAACTATAATATATGTGGGCTTTCTTATTTTATGACTGCATCCGGATGCACAAGCCAGCTCTCCTGCGGCCGCCTTATTTTTTCAGCTGTGCCAGCCTCGCTTCCACCTGCTCCATCATTTGCCTGTATTTTTCCTGCTTCGCCTTTTCCTCGTTGATTTTCGCCTCCGGCGCCTTGGAGATAAACCGCTCATTGGCGAGCATACCGTCAACCCGTGCCAGTTCTTTTGCCAGATGCCCCCGGTCTTTTTCCAGCCTGGCCAATTCCTTAGCCACATCCACCAGTTCCGCAAACGGCATGTAAATCGTAGCCTGGGAAATCACCGCCGACACCGCATCCTCGGCAATACCGGCCTTATCCCGCTGCAGGCACACTTCGCTGGCAAACCCCAGCATAGCAAAAAATGCCTTGCCATGGGCGAACAGGTCCAGGATTTTCTGATCCTCTGACACCACGTATACTTTGGCCTTCCTGCTGGGGGGCACATTCATGGAAGTACGCACGTTGCGGATAGCCCGGACGGCCTCCTTGATGGTCTCCACCTCCTGCTCTTCAGCAGCGAAGTGCCAGTCTTCCCGATATTGGGGCCAGGGAGAAACCATAATGGACTCTTGTGTATCCTGAAGGTTGCAGAATATTTCCTCCGTAATAAAGGGCATATAGGGGTGCAGCAGCTTTAAGGACTGGATCAGGACAGTTTTCAACGTCCACAGCGCCGCTGCCCTGGTTTGATCCTCTTTGTTCCACAGCCTTGGCTTCACCATCTCGATATACCAATCGCAAAACTCTTCCCAGATAAAATCATAGACCTTCTGCAGCGCAATGCCCAGTTCATACTTGTCCATGTTTTCCGTCACTTCTTTTGCCAGGCTGTTGGCTTTAGACAAAATCCATTTGTCCGCCATGGTAAAGCACAGCCCGCCTTCGTCGGGCATGCCCTCTTCCTGCAGGCCGTTTTCCTGGTTCATCATAATAAAACGGGAAGCATTCCATACCTTATTGGCAAAATTCCGGCTGTTTTCCACCCTCTCCCAGTAGAACCGCATATCGTTGCCCGGGGCATTCCCCGTCATCAGCGTCATACGCAAAGCGTCGGCGCCATATTTATCAATGACTTCCAGGGGGTCAATGCCGTTGCCCAAAGATTTGCTCATCTTCCGCCCTTGGCTGTCCCGCACCAGGCCATGGATCAGCACGGTATGGAAGGGGAGGTTCCCTGTCTGCTCCAGCCCGGAAAACACCATACGGACCACCCAGAAAAAGATAATATCATATCCGGTCACCAGCACATCCGTGGGGTAGAAATATTCCAGTTCTTCTGTTTCCTTGGGCCAGCCTAAGGTAGAAAACGGCCACAGGGCAGAAGAAAACCAGGTGTCCAGGGTATCCTCATCCTGCAGGAAATGCCCCCCGCCGCATTTCGGGCAGGTTTCCGGCATAGCCTTCGCCACCACTGCCTGGCCGCAGCCCTGGCAATAGTAGGCTGGTATCCGGTGCCCCCACCACAGCTGCCGTGAAATGCACCAGTCCCGGATCCCTTCCAGCCAATGGAGGTACGTTTTTCCGAAGGTTTCCGGCACAAATTTCAGTTTTCCTGTTTTTAACGCCTCAATGGCCGGCTTTGCCATCTCGTCCATCTTCACGAACCACTGGGGCTTCACCATGGGCTCTACGGTGGTTTTGCAACGGTCATGGATGCCCACGTTGTGGGAATGGGGTTCCACTTTGACCAAAAGCCCCATTTCCTCCAGGTCTTTTACGATCGCCTTGCGGGCTTCATAACGCCCCATGCCGTGGTACTTGCTGCCGGGGCAGCAGATCGTGGCATCATCCTCCATGATGCTGATTTCTTCCAGGCCATGGCGCCTGCCTACCTCAAAATCATTGGGGTCATGGGCCGGGGTGATCTTTACGCAGCCCGTCCCAAATTCTTTGTCCACATAGGCGTCTGCAATCACGGGGATTTGGCGGCCGGTGAGGGGCAGGTCCAAAACCTTCCCCACCAGCCCCTGATAGCGGGGGTCCTCTGGGTTCACCGCCACT
This sequence comes from uncultured Lachnospiraceae bacterium, assembly GCA_910584845.1. Lineage (GTDB taxonomy): Bacteria > Bacillota > Clostridia > Lachnospirales > Lachnospiraceae > Brotaphodocola. Next base: position 62,241 of record CAJUDH010000016.1, on the reverse strand, counting down.
GCCGTATCTCCCAGCATGGTTTCCGGGCGGGTCGTGGCAATCTCCACAAAATGCCCTTCCTCCCCTGCCACCGGGTAATTAATATGCCAGAAAAAGCCGTCCTGCTCTTCATGGTTCACTTCCGCGTCAGAAATGGAAGTCTTGCACACCGGGCACCAGTTGATAATCCGGGAACCTTTATAAATGTACCCCTTTTCATATAGCTTCACAAAAACTTCCAGCACTGCGTCGGAACAGCCCTCATCCATAGTAAACCGCTTCCGGCCCCAGTCTGCGGAAGACCCAAGTTTATGGAGCTGGGTAACAATGCGGTCCTCATATTCCCTTTTCCAGTCCCAGCACCTTTCCAAAAAGCCTTCCCGGCCCAAATCCTGCTTTTCGACCCCTTCTTCTTTTAGCTTATCAATCACCTTTACTTCTGTGGAAATGGCCGCATGGTCCGTGCCCGGCTGCCATAAAGCCTCATATCCCTGCATCCGCTTATAGCGGATTAAAATGTCCTGCATGGTGTTGTCCACTGCGTGGCCCATATGGAGCTGGCCGGTAACATTAGGCGGGGGCATCATAATGGTAAAGGGCTTTTTCCCCTCCCTCTTCCCCCGTGTAGCGTCGGCATGGAAATATCCTCGATCCAGCCATTTTTGATACAGCTTTTCCTCAATCTGTGAGGGGTTATAATTTTTCTCTAATTCCTTCATGGTTTGATCTCCTTGTTTTATCTCCTTCGTCTTTAACCAAACGCGGCGTTAGTAAACTTATGGCCCCCACCCCGCGCTTGGAAGCGCCGCCGTAAAATGGAAGGGGGTACGGTTGGGCCTTTGGCGGATGCACACAAAACGCGTAAACAGCATTTTGGCTCGATATGGGCATATGGCTGGTGCGCGGCCCTACTGCAAGGCTATGATACTTTTACAGTAATCCAGATAGGGGTAATTATATATGCGAATGCCATATTTTTCAAGCCCATGCTTTTAAATAAAAAAAGAATCCCCCGTTTTCGATAACATAGAAAATGGGGGCCTTTGCCCCCGTGCCTAATCTACTGCCATATGCCGATACTCCTGTTTCCACTGGCGGAGCAAAGCGGCTTCCCCGGCCTGACGCTTAACCGGGTCTTTGCGGAACAGCTCTTCCAATTTTTGCACTGCTTCCGACTGGGCCGCTTTTTCTTTTGCCTTTTCCAAATTATTGTCCCATTCCCGTTTCATTTCTTCTGTAATCTTCCCCTTCAGCTTGTCGCTAAGCACCAGGCGCTCGTCCAGCTGGCTTAAATTGTACATCCTTTTCAGCACCTGTATTTGGCCGGTGGCCTCGTAAGCCGCCTCAAACGCTTCCAAAGCTTTGTCCAGGCGGAACATCCTGGCATAGCAGGAACCTAAATTATTTTTGACCGTACCTATAAATTTAGGGTCTACACGGACATTCCCGGGGCAATCCAATATTTCCTTATACAATTCTACCGCCCGCCCGTATTGGCGCAGCGAAAACAGCTCGTCAGCCTTCATCCGCTTAAAATCCAGCGGGTTCTTTTTGCGGAGCATGGCCACCATCTTCCGGAAACGGCTGACCTCCGCGGAATTATAGTAATCGCATTCTTGCAAAATAATCGTCAATGCGTCGTCGGTATTGTCTTTGTTTTTCAGGATGCGCTCCAGCTTTGCCACCAAAACACCTTGGTTCAGCTCCTCACGCAAAAATTTTAAAAGGAGCCCGTCCACAAACCCGTCCATTACCAGCAATGGATGGTTATATATCACGTAAGACAATTCCTGGGAAGAATACAGGTGGACCCCCAGGGCTTCCATAAAATAAGGGCGGTTGACACGCTCCTGCCTGCACAACAGTAAACTCATAACATAACCTCTTGTCTGATTTGTATATTTGTCGCCGGGAACAATTCCCCAAACCCCCGGTCCGTCAATGTCACTTCCATCGTTTTTTCATCCAGGAATACCACCTGGATCTGCACCTTCATGGTACGGTCCAGCCGTTTGGGGAAACCTTCCAGCGGGATGGACACCGTCTTTTTCTTCTTGGAATCCAGGGGGGTCATTATAAAATCAATCCGGTCCTGATGGTCCGGGATCACGTCGATCACGGACACACGGCCATACCAGGTATCCCCTGCGCAAGCCACGGTCACAGGGTTCTCCTGGCCCCGGTGCAGCACGTTCATGGAAACCGTGGTCCTTAGCCTGCCCTCGCAGATACAGGTAAAAGGGAAAGCGTCCTCCTCCTGCAGGCACTCCACCGCTTTGCAGGCCGCCCCTTTTGCAAACAGCCCCTGTTCCATGTATACCCGGCGCTTTGAGCACAAAAGCTTCATAAATTCTGCCGCCCAATCCCATTTTAAAAACCCTTTTCCGGTAAGGAATACCGCCGAATAGGATTTCCGGGCCATGAGCCGTTCCGCGCAAGAGCAAAGGATCTTGTCCGCCAGGCGGCCCCCCGAAGCCGTATCCAGGATATCCAGGTTAAACCCTTCCTCCAGCTCTTCATACTCAGCCACCACCGTAGTCTTTTTCATCCCCCGTTGTACTTTCATCTCATAATAACGCAGGCCTGCCTCGGATAAATCAAACATGCCCACGGTGTTATTCCATATCTCCCGTTTTTGGTTTAATATGTAGTAAATATAGGCCTCCGAATGGCTCACAACCTGGATCCGTTTTTCCCCTACCCCCATTTTTACCGCACATTCCCGCAGCAAAGCATTAAGCTTTGGCTCCATTTTTTTTACGGCAAATACCACCTGCCGGATCTGTTTTTCCTTGTATTCCGTTTTGGGGAAACAAACCACCTGTTCCAAAAACAGCCGCAAAAGCTCTTTCCCCTCATAGCGCACGTCCCCCAGGGTAGCGGTGCCGTCCCTCAATGCCAGGTTCACCAGTTTATCTACGATAATGCCGTCCCCTTTTAACGTATGGGCATACGCCTCCTCCCCCACATACCACTCGTCTGCGTTTCTATTTCTGCAGATCACCGTGGGGATGGTCCAGGCCTCTTCTTTTTCTGGGCAGTTTACCTGCGTATATTCGTCACATAGGTCGATCCCTACCACAAGTCCGTCCATATATCCTTCCTCTTTCCTGTAAATACGTAACCGCTTATACCAAACCTGTTTTAACCGCTACGTAAATACCAACCGGAACTGTAGGGGTTCTCCTATGATGAAACACTACATCAAACCAAACAGTTCCTCCATGGCAACATTATCCGTCACGTATTTCTTCATTTTTTCCCGCAAGGCAGGTTCTTCTTTCAAAGACAAGCAAAGCCCCATCTCGTTCAAGGCAGAAAACCGGCTTCCCCTGTCCCGCCTTGGGCCCGGTTCCCAGGAAAGGCTCCCCTCCCCCGTCAGCACAGGTTCCCCGTCCCGCCTTTCAAAAATCTGGTATTCCAGGATCTCGCCTTCAAACAGCACTTTCTGCCGCACAAAAATCCCCAGGCAAACCGGCCGCATCTCCTCCCAATGGTATTCTTCCTCATCCGGCAAAATACGGACCTGCAGCTCCGGCTTGACATCCCGGCTTCCATGGTACTCCACCATAACCTGGTTCATAATCGAATCCGGCACGGATACCCATTTGCCCAAATCCCGGAACCAGGAAAAAGTAAGTCCTTGGGACAGCAAATGGTCTACCATCACCTGGCATAGTTTCTTCTGCCCCTCGCCCAATACGGGCAGCCCCGCATAATAACGGGCCAAAGCCAGCAAATAGATGGTAGGCATCCGCTGCCAATCCGGGAAATCCCGGACAACCCCTTCCAGATAAGTAAATACCCGGTCCCTGGTAATCCGCCCTTTGAGGAAATAGTCTGCCGACTTCATGGTAAAATAAGCTTTTACCAGTTCCTGCATGGCCTCTTTTTCCGCCATGTACCAGTCAAACACCTGATCCACCCGGTCTGTCTCCCCGGTAAACAGCATCTGGGCCAACAAACGTTCCGGCAAATCGTATACCTTCCCCTTCCCCCGGACGGCCTGGTTTAATATTTTGAACATTTGCTTTCCGGAGCCGTTAAAACACCGGCAAAGGTAATTCATCGTCACCGGGTCATACTTGCCTTGGGAAAACAGGCTGCAGGCTAACAAAAGCAGCTTCCCACCTTCATCCCCGGTTTTCCAGGAAACCAAACTGCTGCACATTTTCAATAGTTTTGCATTGTCCATGCCTTCACAGCCATATCTTCGGACCCGCTCCCAGGCCTCCCTCATACGGTTTTTCTGAATCAGGATTCCGCAGACGCCGGCCCGCTCCTGCCTGTCCATCCGCTCCATATCCAGCCCCATCAAATAGTCTGCCACAAAATCCCCCTGGCCCCCATCCTCAGGATGCCCTTGATAATACTGGATCATCTGGGCCAGGATTTTCTTCCGGAAAAGGGGTTTAACCTTAAGCCCGGAGGAAATGCGCTCCAGCATCAGCACATCCGATTCCCCTAAAAATCCCGCATCCATAATCTGGGCGCATTCCCTCAACCGCAGCATCTCATGCCCGGGGTAAATCTCATAGCACCGGCTTTCCAGGTCCAAAACATCCGGGCCTTCCATGGCCGGCGCCTTTTGGTATGGGATGTTGGCATAGCGGTTCCCCTGGCCGTCTTGAAATAACAAAACCGGGCGTTCCAAAAATAGCGGCACATAGGCCGTCCCGTCCACCACGGGAAACAAACTTTCCTCATCCAGCTCTTCATAACTAACCACTACGGCCTTGATTTCAGGGTTGTCCACCCGGATCCGGTAAGACCTTAGGACCGAAGGCAATACCCGTGCCACCCTCTGGTCAATCATCCCTTTATAGATCATATGCCGGTACAGCACCACCAGCCGGCCATTCACCCGGGACCCCAAAAGCTGCTCCATAGTAAACTGTTCAATATCCCGCAGATAATGTTTATAAAGCTCTTCTTCGGGCTTCATATAAGTCAATATATTTACATAAAGCTGAGAACGGATATAATCATCCATGGTCTTTTCATAGGAAAAATACAGAAGCACTTCCCGTGGAAGCAGCCGGGGGTAACCTTCCGGCAGGGAGTACAGGAAATATTCATAAAGCCGGGGCAGGCCCACCCCCTCGTCCATTGCCTTTTGATACCAGGGGAAATACCCTTCGCCGCGGCAATCCCCTTTCAACAGCATGGCGCAGGCTGCCCGCAAAAATTCTTTTTCCCGGTACTTTTCGTAAAGGGCGGCCAAAATCCCGTGGTACAGCCTATGGTACCCTTTTGCGGCGTCTGCCAGCTCTGCCGTGCGCAAAGCCAATTCACGCCCTAAAAGCCCCCGTTTTACGGAAAAATTCATTACCTGGATCTCCAGCTCCCCCATCTGCTGCATCAAAAGCGGTATCTTCTCATACACCCGCAGGGCATGCAAATACAAGAACGGGCTTTTACAGCCCCGGTCAAACAGCCTCCGGATCTGCTCCAACAATTCCGTAGGGTTTTCTGACAATTCCGGGTCCAGCTTCATCCAAAGGAAAAGCAGGTAAGGATGGCCGCCTTCTTCCAGAAGGCATTTTTTCACCAGCCCCACCAGCACGTCCCTCTGGCCTTCCTTTCTGCGCAAAAGCTGTAAAAGATATTGGTAAAAGCAATATTGTTCCGGTTTGTCCCGGCGCAGCTGCAATAGCTTCGCCCCATGGCTGTCTAATAGCTTGCCCGCCCGGCCTTTTTGCCCTTCCAGGATATTGAGCTCTGCCTGCAAAAGCACGTTGAGCAGGGTCTCCCCTCCCCGCCTGCGCAACCCTTCGACCTCCTGCCTCATCTGGTTCAGCAATTGCCGGCTGTTCCCGGATCCGGCCTCATATTCCAGCCGTACCTTAAGATAACGCCCCAGATTTTCCCTGCCCCCTTCCCTGGGCAGGGCCAAATCCTGATCGTAGCCCCGGGCCTCCACCCGAACCACCATGGACTCCCGTATACCGGACAAAGTAAATGTCCCCAGGTTCCGGCCTCCGTGGAGGCGGGCAGGGTTCACCACGTAATCCACCAGGCATACCCCTTCCTTAAAATCCTGTGGGCCAAAAAAACGTTTGGGCAGCTCCAAAAAATCCCCTTCCGCCGTCACCTGGAACTTTGCATACCCCCAAGTGCTGGCATGCACCTCCAACTGCCCCTTGGCCGGCTTATCCAATTTCTCAAAAGCCAGGTAACGCTTCTCCAGTTCCAGCTTTACCGGTTTTTTCGCCTTTAAGGCCACCAGGAACTCTTCCAGCAAGTTCTGCCGGTCCCCTTTGCCTTTCAGGCCGTCATATAAGGCACGGACATGGATATCCCGCATAAAAGGCGCTTCCCCAAAATCCTGGTATTCAAACAACCTCAATGCCGTTTCCTGATCCTTTTGGGCTATCCGGGCAAAATCCTTCGCCGTCTTTAAGTCCTTAAGCGTTTTGCCGGAATCTTCCGCCTCTATAGAATCGATAGAAAAAGAATAGGGCACCTTCCGTTCCCCTGCGCTGGTCACAAGATAAAGGGCCCCCGTAATCACATCCTCCTGGGTCAGATACGTGCTGTCGATCTCGAATGCAATGCGATTGCGGACGCCTCCAAAAGCGCTGTTGGTAACACGGACTCGAATGTTGGAAGAATATGCCAGGCCTTTGATGGAACGGCCACCTTCATCCGTCACGGCCAAAACTTCTCTTGTCACTTCCCCTGCCGGCACCGACCGGGTAAACGATGCCGGTACGATAACCAGCTTCCGAACATCTTTATCAATAATCCCCTGCGCAAGCTGGTTTATTCTTTCTCTCATAGTACCACCTGTTTCGATTTCTCTCGTCATTTCATCTATCTTAGCATATTTTCACTTGATTTAAAAGATTTAAATTGGTATGATAGAGAAAAAGTTTGGAAAAGAGGTGTCAATATGCTATCGGAACCAATGACCCTTTATAAACTGATGAACCTCTATATGCTTAAGCAGGTGAATTTCCCCCTGACCAATGCCCAGTTGTCGGACTTTTTCCTTCAACATGAGTACACCAGCTACTTTACTTTGCAGCAGGCATTAAATGAACTGGAAGAATCCGGCCTGATCCACGCCGAATCCTCCCACAACAGCACCCGGTACGAAATAACCCGGGAAGGCGAGGACACGTTGGGCTTCTTTGGAAAAAACATTGCCCCTGCCATCATAGAGGATATGAATCAATATTTAAAGGAAAACCGGTTCCGCATGCGCAATGAGGCTGGCACCCTTTCCGATTATTATAAATCCACAAGCCAGGACTACATCGTCCACTGTGAGGTGCGGGAGGGTAAAAGCCCCTTGATTAATTTGGAATTGTCCGTCCCCGACAAGGAGCAGGCCGAATGGATGTGTTCCCGTTGGGAAGAACGGAGCCAGGAGATTTACGCATTCATTATGAAAGCGCTGATGAGGGAAGAATAGGGATTACGAAGAATAAAGAGTCCGCACAGCGAACTCTTTATTTATTATGACCCAACCGCCCTCACCGCTAATTTTTCTTATTCCCCATAACCGTTGGGGTTATTTTTCTGCCATCTCCAAGAATCTTCGCACATCTCCCGGATCCCGTTCTGAGCCTTCCACCCCAGTTCCTTCTCTGCCTTGGCCGGGTCTGCATAGCAAGCAGGGATGTCCCCGGCCCGGCGGTCCTTGAACACATAATTAATCTTCAGGCCGTTGGCCTCCTCAAAGGCATTGATCACATCCAGCACGCTGTAGCCGGTACCGGTACCTAAATTGTAAATCCAGACGCCGCCCTCTTCTTTGGCCATCTTTTTCAGCGCTTTCACATGGCCGTCGGCCAAATCCACTACATGGATGTAGTCCCGGATGCAGGTGCCGTCCGGAGTGTCGTAATCGTTCCCAAAGACGCCCAGGCATACCAGCTTGCCGACAGCCACCTGGGTAATATAAGGCAGCAGGTTGTTGGGGATGCCTTTGGGGTTTTCCCCAATCCTTCCGGATTTGTGGGCCCCAATGGGGTTGAAGTAGCGCAGCAGCATAACCTTCCACTCGGGGTCTGCCGTGTGCAGGTCCGTAAGGATCTGTTCCAACATGCCTTTGGTCCGGCCATAAGGGTTGGTAATGTCGCCCTTGGGGCATTCCTCCGTGATCGGGACAAAAGCCGGATCCCCATATACGGTGGCCGAGGAACTAAACACAATGCTCTTGACCCCGTGTTTCCTCATCACGTCGCACAAAATCAGCGTCCCCGTAATATTGTTGTGGTAATATTCCAACGGCTTGTAAACGGACTCGCCTACGGCTTTTAAACCGGCAAAATGAATCACCCCGTCAACCTTTTCATTGTCAAACACCCGGGTCAGGGCCGGTTTGTCCAGCAAATCCACCTCATAAAACGTCACCTGCTTGCCGGTGATCTCTTCCACCCTTTTTAAAGATTCCCTGCTGGAATTACACAGGTTGTCCACCACAACCACGTCGTAATCCGCCTGCAAAAGTTCTACGCAGGTGTGGCTGCCGATATAGCCGGCGCCTCCCGTAACCAAAATAGTAGCCATGTTATATCCCTCCTTATCCTGCCGGCGGCGCAACTCCAAACCGCGCTGCGCCGCCGGCTGCTAAACGGGCTTTCCGCCTTTCCTTCTATTATAAACGCAAACCACCGATAAAACAATAAGCAAATGATTTTTTATCTTTTAAACAGCTTTCTTGGCACACCCGCAGGCTACCATGGCCCCCAGCAACATATAGTCCTGCACCTGTTTGATGTGGCGGATTTCCGGCACATAGGCGTCAGGGATGATTTTACGCAGTTCGTCCCCCAGCGTTTCCGTGTCCCAGAACAGCTCCCCTACCAAAAGGATCAGTTCCGGGCCAAGGATACTGATAACGGAAGACAGGTATTGGGCAGCCAGCCGCCGGACCCCTTCCGGAGTCCCCCACAAAGGGTTAAGGAGGGAATCCCGGATCACCGGCATGTATTGGATCTCCCCGGCCACATTATGCAGCCCCTTGATCAGGTTCCCCTCATGGATGCTCCCCATACCCCCTGTCTGCCCGATTACCGGCTGGTACAAAACGCTTAAAGAACGGAATTCTTTTTGGGAAGCATAATATCCGAGGGCAATGCAATTGGCATCGTTTTCCACGGCCACTTCCGTGCCGTACTTGTTTGATAAAATGCCGGCCAAATCCGTATGGTCCATCTTCAGCCGCTTTAGGGTCACCCCCCGCTCATCCACAATCCCCGGCAAGGCGATGCTCACTGCATGGATGCCCGAATACCGGGCAAAAGCAATGTCGCAGATGTCGCAAAAATCATCCAGGCTAAAACGCTTTTTTATAATTTCTTTCTGATAAAGTACCTTGCTCCCTTTCTCATAAAGCCTGACCATGCACCGGAATTTATCGTCCTCTTTGCGGATCAGGGCAATTGCCAGCACTTTACATTCCAAATGGTAAGAATGGTCCAGGGGAGGCGCCGCCAAGGTCGGCTTGGGGAAACTTGCCGTTATGTTTTCCTTCTGCAGTGTATTCTCCAGCAGTTCATAAAACTGGCGGACGTCATAGGACGCAAAAAGTTTGGGGGGTATGGCCTCCACACGCACATTCGGCAGCGTTTTTTTTACGGAACCACACATATAGGCGATCTGCGGGGCAAGGAATATGGCGTCATATTGCCCCCCTTCGCTGTACAGGCTCGTATAGGGCACTGCCGAGAAGGCATAGTCCAGATTTAAAAGTTTTGCCGTCTGGTTCAGCTTATCCATAAAATAGTATGTAGTGATCCCGCAAGAACAGCTTAGGAGGATCTTCGCCGGAGGCTTGGCCGTCATGGTTTCCATGGCTTCCCGCATCTCCTGAAACCGCTCTTTGGCATATTCCAGGGCGCCCATTTGAAAATGTAGGTAAAAAATATTCTGTCCGTCTGCCTTGTTGACCACACAAAGCTCGACGATCTCTTGGGGGTAAAAGGCCACCTCCCCCCGGCAATAGCCGGCCTCAAGGATGATTTTTTGATTTTCCTCCCCGGCCAGGCGCATCTGGTAATTGTCACTTGCCTGTCCCAAAACCCATCCACGAAACGAATGGAGCATCTGCTTCCTCTCTGTACCCTCCATGTCCGCCTCCCCCTATTGCTTCTATCCGGTTGCAGTAATTGCGTTTTTCCAAAAACTATTGTATAATATAAAAAATTTACCGCGCCCCCGAAAAACACGGTTGCGGCACCCCCTTTTCGCGGTACCGGGCGCGGGCTTCCATACCGGAAGAAAGGAGGCACTTATGGCAATAAACCCTATGGCCCTGGTCCAGCTGAAAACCGCTTGGGACCGATTCGTGCAAAACCACCCCAAATTCCCCCATTTTATAAAAGCAGCCTGCCAACACGGGCTGGCAGAAGGGGCTGTGGTGGAAATCACCGTCACTTCCCCGGACGGGAAAAAAATCTGTTCCAATTTAAAGCTTACCCAAGACGACATAGGCTCCATCCGCCTATTGCAGGAATGGCTGAAAAGCCAGTGACTTTCCCCTGGGCTAAACCCGCGCCCCTAACCACCGCAGGGCATCGCCGATTACTTCATCTTTGCAATATTCATTAAAGATTTCATGGAAAAGGCCCCCGTAAATTTTCATCTGTTTATCCCCGGAGGCTGCATGGGCAAAGAACGCGTAGGTATCGTCCACGCTTACCAGCCCGTCTTTTTCGCCGTGCAGCATCAATACCGGATAGGCAAATTCCTTTTCCCTCCCCTCGAACCAGGCCAGGCCGTCGCAAAGGGCATAACACAGGCCGGTGGTAAAGGTCTGGGTGTTATAGGGGTCTTTCCCATACCAGTCCACCACCTGGGCTACGGAACATACCCCGCCCCCCAGTTCGTTGGGAAGCTTGGTGTGGGGATCCAACCCTTTGGGCGCACCGGTAATCAGCCCTTTCTTGTCATGGGTCAAAGCGCCGCTTGTAATAACCCCCCGCAAGCCTTTGTCCGGATACTTTACCCCATACAGGGACACGGTAAACCCGCCCATACTGTGGCCCAATAAAAATACGGGTATGCCCGGATTTTCTGCAATGGCCATATCCACTACCACATTGGTGTCGTCCAGCAATTCATGAAAATCCCCGAAATAGGTCCTCTCCCCTTCGGAACGGCCGTGCCCCCGATGGTCAAACCGGTATGTGCCGACCCCCGCTTTGTGGAAGCATTCCGCCAAATAATCATACCGCCCCTGGTGCTCACATAGCCCATGGACAATAACCACGGCTGCCTTTGGCCCATCGGGGATTTCCTTGTTCAAATACAGTTTTGTGCCGTCAAAAGATGAAATCATCTCTCCCATTGGTACCCCTCCTTTTTCAATTTCCTTATTTTCCCATTATACTATACTTTTACCCGGGAATACAATAGCATTATTTCCTTATTCCCGTCCCTGCCCAAAACGCCTTCGTCGGCTGCCCTTTGCCGGCTGCCTGCAAACCCGCCGGGGCCCGGGCAGCATCTTCCAGCGCCCGGGGCCAGGGGAGGATACGTCTTGGCCATGAAAGCCCCAAATCTTTGGGATGGGGCCGGCAGTTGAACAAGCTATGGAAATCCTTGCCGATCAATGCTATAATGGACGGCAAGAACTGTTTTATCGTCTGTTAGGAAAGGCTGGCCGCATATGAATGGAAACTTTGGAAAACAACAATGGAAAAACAGCTTGTGCCTGCTTTTAGGGTCTGTGATCTATGGGATCGGGGCCCATTGCTTTATCATGCCTGCCAATATTGCCCCGGGGGGCGCAATGGGGCTGGCTTTGATCGTCAACTATATAAACGGGCTGCCCGTGGGGGTTTTGACCATCCTGATCAATGTCCCCCTGCTGGTATTGGCCTGGTTTGTTTTAAGCCGGCGCTTTGTCCTGACTACCGGCGTGGCCTGTGTGGCCTGTTCGGTTATCCTTGACTTCGCCGTTGCCCCCGTTTTCCCTGTTTACAGCGGGGACCGGATGATGAGCAGCCTGTTTGGCGGAATCCTGGTAGGCACCGGAATGGCGTTTATCTTTATGACCGGCTCAACCACAGGAGGCTCCGACATTTTAGGGTCGATCCTGCAAAAAAAGAAGCCCCACATATCCATTGGAAAAGCGCTGCTCCTGATAGACGGCATCATCCTGCTTTTGTCCATCTATGTATTCCAAAACGTGGAAGCAGGGCTGTTCGGCCTCATCAGCCTGTTTGCCCAGACAAAGGTTATGGATGCCATTATCTACGGAAACGATATAGGCAGCATGGTTGTCATCGTAACCCGGCATCCCCAAAAAATCACAGAAGGGATCCTCGTGGAGCTGGAGCGCAGCGCAACCGTGCTGGACGCAAAAGGGGCCTATACCGGCGCGGATGTGAAAGTGCTGCTTTGCAGCATCCGCAAGAACCAGTTTTATAAACTAAAAAGGATTATCTATTCCGTTGACCCCAACGCATTTATTATGGTGACAGAAACCACACAAGTCTTTGGGGAAGGGTTTAAGGAGATGGGAGCTTCCTGACAAGGCTTAGGGGCCGGTTACGGGTCCGGGTGTATTTCCCGGGTTACAGCTTTGGGGTTGCAGCTTTGGGGGCATAGCTTTGGGGGCATAGCTTTGGGGTTACAGCTTGGGGGGCATAGCTTTGGGGGCATAGCTTTGGGGTTACAGCTTGGGGGGCATAGCTTTGGGATTGCAGCTTGGGGGGCATAGCTTCGGGGTTCAGCTTTTGGGCATAGCTTTGGGATTGCAGCTTGGGGGGCATAGCCTCGGGGTTACAGCTTGGGGGGCATAGCTTCGGGGTTACAGCCTTTTGGCGCTTGCAATCAGGTAATGCCTTGCATTGGCAGAAGGCGTCTGCCTTGCCCTTCCCAAAAGCGCTTGTTTTTTCAAGCCTTTTACCATTTCTTCCTTATCGTTTCCTGCCTGCCTTGCGTTGGCGGTTTGGCCTGCCTTGGAGGTTTGGGCTCCGCCGGCGGTTTGACTTTCGCTGGCGGTTTGGGCTTCGCCGGCGGTTTGACTTTCGCCGGTGGTTTGGGCTTCGCCGGCGGTTTCCGTCCCGCTGTCAACCAGCTCTAGCAGTTGCAGCGCCAGTTGATATTGGCCTTTTGCCAGGCAGGACCGGATCTTCTCCAACAATTTTTCCTGCCCAACCAGTTCCCTCAGCACAGCCTGGTATTCCCGTTCGCTTACCGGCAGCAGACGGGCGGCATTTCCGTCGAACCATCCCACATACCCACAGTAAATGCTCTTTACCGACCATTCCACCGTGCCGTAATATTCCCCCAGATACTCTTTATCCCGGTATTCCTCCGGAAGCTTCACCCTTTCCACAGCCTCGCTCATGGACATGCCCCGGTTCATGCAGTCCAGCGTCTCTAACAGCACATATTCCATGGCATCCCGAAATACCTTGAGCTGCCCCTGCACCAGCCCTTTTCCCATCAATGGCCTGGTATGGCCCGGCAATAGCGCCTCCGCCCCATAGGAAAGGATCTGGTCCAAAGCCTCCACCCATGCGGCAATATCCCGGTACTGGGTTCCCCGGATGGCATACAGGTTAGGCCAGCAGCCATAATAATTGTCCCCTGTGCAGATCACTTTATCCTCTTCCAGCCAGATAAAGATCTGGTCGTCCGTTTCCCCCGGTGCGCTTACCAGCTTCAGCCGGACGCCGTCGATCTCCCGCTCCACTTCTTTTTCCTGATAAAGGGTAGTAGGGGGTATCGGGTCAAACCCTCCTTTTCCCACGGCTTTCCCCTCACGGATCCCTATGCCCTGGCTGATAGCTTCCTCGTCCGTCAACTCATAGCCGAACTGGAAAGCCCCCCTTTGGTTTAACACATCATTGAGGCGGCCGTAATATTTCAGCATCGGCTTTTGAGGCCCAAAAGCAATAACCTCCTCAACGGTGTCCCGAAAAACCCCTGCCCCGCCCCGGTGGTCCGGATGCCCGTGGGTATAGATAATTGTCCGGACCGGCTTATCCGTCAGCCTTGCCAGCTCTTCCTTCAAGTCTTTTGCATAGCCTGGGCTGTCCAGGGCATCAATTAAAATCACCGATGTGTTTCCCACAACGGCAATGGCATTGCTATGCCCATACCCCAGGAAATGGTAAATATGGCTGTTGACCTTTGTCAATGTTTTCTGATAATTTTCTTCGGTAAACCTTTTCAGTCTTTCCTCACCTGTCATGGCTTTGCCCTCCTTGTATTTTGTTTTACCCTCAAACTTTTCCCTAAGTTTCCCTAATGCTTTCTTCTCGATCCGGCTCACATACCCTCCTGTCAAGTTAAGGCTAAAAAATTATTGTATCAGCACGGTTTTTCCCTCAAACGCAAATCCATATTTGCGAATCCGTTCTGATACAATCCCCCTGGCTTCTAAAGCTGATGCATATTGCTTTTCTTCAATCTGTCTCAATGCGGCATTCGCGGTATCTTCCAGGGACCTCTCTTCTCCGGAATCCCTGACCTTAAATTCTATGATTATAGCATTGTCTGTTTCATTTTTCGGCTCCATCATCACATCATATCTTCCAAAACCGCTTTCCCGATTAGATGTAATTACATACCTCTCTGACAATTCCACTGTTAAGCCTAATACAAGGCCGTGGTAAAACCGTTCAGGTTCAGATTCCTCTGATGGTTTTGTCCCGCTATCGAAATAGCTGATCGTATTCAAAGCTATTTTATTCATATAAGCATTCATGGCCTTTATGTCCCCTGTTAACATGGCTTTCACAAAATCATTATATTCCGGAATAAAATCTCTAAACCATCCATCTATCATCTGGCCAAACATAAACCGGACTTCCCGGTTCGTTAAAGTCAGATCATAAATATCCCGTCCCCATTCTTCATCTATAAAGGAATTTTTCACCTTCAGATAACCGCTTGCCAGCAAAAGGCTCCAGACAGCGTCCGCTCTGTTATCTAATTGATTGAATATAATCTGCTCATCAATCCTGGTTTGGATAACTCCTCCTTTCAGAAGCTTCTCCATTTCCATCTTTACATCCCGGCTCCCCCTTCTGATCAGCCTATTCACCAGACCGTTACTGCTGGTATTTGCCCAGTACATGGAAAATCGTTTCTTATCCAAAAAATTTAAGATAGACCATGGGTTATAAATATCCTGCCTTCTTCCAAAAGTAAAACCATCATACCAATCTTTTACCCTTTGTCTCTTGTCATATAATCCATACTCTTTTAAAGCTTCCCACACTTCCTCTTCCATAAATCCAAAACAATTCTCATATTTCTCTGAAGTGGTAGTCACCACTTCCAGATTATTTAAGTCAGAAAAAATGGACTCCTTACTGACTCTGGTAATTCCAGTCATAACTGCCCGCTCTAAATAGGGATTCGTCTTAAAGGTTGAGTTAAGCATCCCTCTGATAAAGTCTGTCATTTCCTGCCAGTAGCCATGCACCCATGCTTCTTGAAGCGGAGTATCATACTCATCCATTAAAATAATTACTTTTTTTCCGTAATATCTCAAAAGATAGCAGGAAAGTTCCCGCAAAGCGCAAGCAGCCACTGAATCTGACATTTCCATAAATATCTTGTTAAAAAAATTTTCCTCATCTTTTCTTAATATACGGCTATCCAACAAAAAATCAAACTTGCTATATAATTTTTGTATAATCATGCAGATTTTTTCCCTTGCCAGAGAAAAATTATTTGCCTTAATATCAGCAAAGCTTAAAAAAATCACCGGACAAGTTCCCTGGAGTTTTCGATATTTTTCATCGCTCCATATAGCCAGTCCCTCAAATATTTCCCCCTGCCCTGAATACTCAATAGATAAAAAACGTTCCAGCATACTCATATTCAGAGTTTTTCCAAACCTTCTTGGTCGGGTAATCAGGGTTACATCATCTCCATTTTCCCACCATTCCTTGATAAAATTGGTCTTATCAATATAAAAATATTGATTCTCTATTAATTTTTCAAAGCTCTGTATTCCTATCCCTACTGTCCTTGCCATGTTACCACCTCCATATATATGCCTTTTCTTGTTGGGCATTTATCATTTATTACAGATTACCCAGAATAATAGTTATGTATTTTCTATTTCTTTTATTAAGTATAAATTGCTATTCTTTTCATATAATAATACAGTCTACAGAAACTCTTTATAATGAAAGGTTTTATTATATATGGTAAAAATTTTTGTTCAAAAGGACCATCGCGAATTAGAAAATACAATCAATAATTGGATTTCATCTAACCCCATTTCGATTATAGATATATCTCATTCTATCTGTATTCTAAATGATGAAATAATCCATTCTGTCCTAATAAATTATCAATTACAAGATTCTATTCCATGCTGAACTATCTTTACAAATATAAAAGCTAACCAATTTATAAATACGGGATTTAAGCTTCTAAACAAATCATTTTTATCGTATTCCATATTTAAAAAGTTATTGCGGCCTTGTCCAAGTAACATATGAAAATATCGATTCCTGATTTCAATAAATAACTCCATCACATTTTTAAATTTAAATGTCAAAGTATTTTCATCAAATGTAAAAAAATCAGTCTTAAAAATTTCTTGAAACTCCTTTTTTAATTCTTCAATATTACAGGAATCCACATACACCTCAAACTCATATTGATAAGCAATATCAGTTGTAAAAATTTCTTTCAAAAACTTATCAAAAAATTTCAGTTCTCCTCCACTATCTCCAGTCAGAAACTTTTTCAAACTATCGTAAGTCCCCCTATAGCTTTTAGATTTTGAAGCATATATCAAAGGAAAACTGTAACTCATAAATTCTAATGTACGATATAAATGAACAAATCCCTCGCATGGTGATAATTCATTGACAACAAAATATTGAGTCAATTCATTCAAAATGTGTTCATAAACAAAATTATTAGTTCTATCATAAAGCATAAATCTATTACAAATATTTCTGCATTCCTCATCTAAAATATCAGTATTCAGTACTTCATTAAATTGCTCATATGTATTAGTCATTTGTATTTCTGCAGGTAATTTTGTGAAATTTGTTTCCTGTTTATACACAAGTTCTCCATCACTATTCAATATATTCATTTTACCCATGACCAACTCTAATAAAACTCCGCATGGTGAAATATTACTCATCTTCAATTGTTCTGGAAGATTTGGTAATTGATTTCTAGTATTACATTTGTATTTATATATTCCAAGTGTAAATTCGTCACCCATGCTATATCTCCTGTGAAATATGATCAATCAATTTACTAACACTACATTCCGATAATTTTTCAAAATTTTCAAAATAGTTCTGTACTAGCCTGCGCCTTGCCATGCCTAATTTTATTTTAGATACATCCAATGCCGAAAATGCTTCCTCAAAAACTGTGATTTTTTCCTCCATATCCTGTATCTTTATATAACGGATAAAATAAAATACCCTATTCATAGCGGCAGTAAAACCAATAAAATTATTGGGAACTCTAAACCAATCACTTAACTTATCATTTTCTAATTGTTCATTTATAAAACCAATCACCTCTTTGAACTCACCTTTTTTTTGAGGTATATTGGATTCCAAAATCTGATCTGCTATAAGTTCATTCATTTTACTTTCAATTATCTTTTGATTATCAATATTAATAGAATTACTTATATATGCCAAATATCCCTTTATCAATACCTCTTTACTCATTCTGTCATCAGATTTCTTTTGGTGTTTACTTTCTTTTTCTGTCACTGCTAAAATAGGCAATTCATCAAAATCAAATATATTGGATGCCAGTATTTCAATCTGATGTCTAGCAGTCATAGGTCTTTGCCCATTATTCAATGTTATCATTCGATATAATAACCTATCCATTGAATTACATATTAATATATTGCAATATAGCATTCGATCTTTGGGAAATTTATCATCATTTGCAATTCTTTTCATAGTATTTAATCTCTGTATTCCATCCAGAACAAATGCACATGGCAATTTGCTTTCAATATAGTTCTCACTCAATTCAGCTTTCTGCGGCATCTCTCCCTCAATATTAATAGCCAGGGTAATGTTTGGCATAATACAGCCACTCAAAATATCACCCTCTAATCGTTTATAAAACGACTTACGTAATGGACTTCTCTGAAATTCTAATTTATTAATTAATGGTATAAAGTTTTTAACAGAATACTCATATGTAACTCCAGCTGTTATATAAAAACTCTTTATTACTTCATCATATTGTATATCATAAACCATTATATCCATTTTAATTCTCCTCTCGTACAGATTGAGATTTTTTCATGTTCAAACAAACTTTATCCGCTGACCCCTTATACATCACGCCTTTGTATAATTATAGTTGATTTTTCACCCCTTTACAACAAAAAAAGCAAGGACAAAGCAAGTTCCTGATCATTGAATGCTTACTTTATCCCTGCCTATTCTAATTGGATAACATCAAATCTCCCCTCTTACCCAACACACTCCATTCCCCGCCGCAGCTTTAAAAGCGCCCTCTTCTCGATCCGGCTCACATAGGAGCGGGAAATCCCCAGCGCTGCTGCAATTTCCCGCTGTGTGCGGGGCTGTTTCCCGAACAGGCCATACCTCATGCCAATCACAGCCTGCTCCTGTTCTTTCAGGCAGCATTGGTAAGCCTCATACAGTTCCTGAATATCTTGGCCCAGGATCAGGTCTTCCAACACCTCCTTGTTCTCCATCTCAATCACATCCACCAGGCTGACCGCCTCCCCATCCTTGTCTACCCCGATGGGTTCATATAAGGAAACCTCCTTTGTATATTTTTTGCTGGCCCTTAAAAGCATCAGGATTTCATTTTCAATACATTTCGCCGCATAAGTAGCCAGCCGGGAACCCCTGTCTATATGAAAGCTGTTTACCGCCTTAATCAGTCCGATGGTGCCAACCGACAGTAAATCTTCCATGTCATAATCCGTATTCTGATATTTTTTCGCCACATGGGCCACCAGCCTCATATTCCGCTCAATCAGGATATTACGCGCTTCCTGGTCACCCTCCCTGCAGCGTTCCAGATAACTCTTCTCTTCCCCGGGCGACAGGGGCTTTGGAAATGTCTTCAAAGAAAGCCACCTTAAAGCTTACTTATTATCAATGTATGCTTTGGTGGCTTGCCTCGTGCCGCAGCTAATTCTGTACCACAAAAAAACTTATCAATTGCCGTTATAACGAGGATATGGTATAATCTCGGCAGAGATGAATACCCGCTCCGGGTTGTGCCTGGCCAAAGGGAGGATAAAAATGGCAACCAACATTTTATGCGAAAACGAAGAATCCACCATCTTATCCGGCCTGTTCGAAGAATTATCCGCCATCTTACAAGACAGCGACGACCAATACGAAAAGGAAAAAATCCAAGACGGGCTGCAAAAACTAACGGATACTACCGCCTACCTGGTGTTAGGCGAGGACGGCGTAGGGAAAACCAGCGTGCTGCGCATGCTTTTCCAGGACGTCCTGGCTTTGCCGGATTATTTGACAGGGGACATTTGCGAATACCGGTGGGGTGCACAAACATTTGAAACCCCGGTTTCCGGCGGCTTTCAGAAAAAATTTGTCCCTTCTGACAAGATGAAAGGGATCTCCATTATTGATACCAGGGGCCTTAACCGCATGAGGGACGGTTCTTTTGGCAAGTTAAGTTCCCTGGTTTCCGGTTGTGACGCGGTTTTTGCCGTCTTAGAAGCCCAAAACATCCGAAGCCCGAAATTATGGGACATGCTGGAATGTTTAACCGGGAAAAAAATAATCTTTTTCCTAACCAAATGCGACGCCGCCCCTCCCAAGCTTTTAACTGAGAATATAGAAAAAATAAAAGTCTATATGAAAGAGGGCCGGATTACGGCGCCGGTATTCCCTGTAAGCCTTGCCGAAGGCCGGAAACATCCGGAAATCGTAAGCTGGGAATCCGTCCGCTCTTATATCCGCCATGAAGTGGTCGGGGAAAACCCTATGTTGAATAAGCAGCGGCAAAACGTTGCCGAGGCCAAATCCATGCTGGCACAGCTTCAAAAATCCTTCATCTTAAGAAAAAGGCAATACGAATCTGACGCAAAGATCCTACAAAAGGTCAATGCTGCCCTGGACGGCTATATTTTTCAGCACAGGGGGATTTTACTGGATTTTACGGAAAAATTGGCAGGCGACATCCATAAGGATATTGACCTTTATGAACAGGAAATCCTGTCCAAAATGGACCCTTATAAAATAAAGGAACGGTTTCAAACCAAAGAAGATTTCGCCGCTTACCTGAATATGGTCAACGACAATTACAAATCCATGATGGATGATTCCATCAACCGGAAAACCATTGAAACCATGAAAGGATGCCTCCACGACCTGGAAATCCTTTTTCAGGAAGCTGTTGGATATTTCAACCAGCGGGAAAATATCCTGGAATTAAATGACCGTTTTTTTGGCTCCTTATCCCAAAGCAGGCGCCAAATCGTGGCCAAAACAAAAGAATCGGCCGCCATGGCCGGGGAGTTTTACCAGTTGTTGGAAGGTTCTTCCCAGGAACTGTTCTTAAAAATCTGGAAAGAACGCAAAAGGTACGATTCCCAAATCGGCATGAGGAAAGCCCTGTCCCTTGTAGGGGGAGGCGGGGCAGGAAGCATGGCCGGCGCCGCAGGGGCGGGAAGCCTGGCCGCCTGGACGACCGCCGGCGTCAGCGGGGCCCTGGGCAGCAGCGCGGCTGCCGGCGCCGCAGGCACCCTTGCCGGCGCGCTGGTGGGGACGATTGCCGCCGTGGGGATGGTAGGGATCGGGGTTATCGTCGGCACAGTTGCCGTCAACTCTTTAGCTAAACGGCTCTACGACCCCAAGGCCGCCGGAAAAATGGAAGCGGCTACCAAAGAATGCATCCGGCAATTCCAAGAGGAAACAGAAAAAGCCCGGAAAACCATGGTTCAACAGGTTTCCAATGAGATTATGGATTTGTTCGAAAAGGAACTGGCCTCAGTGGACAGCTGTTTCACCGACTTTCGTTTGTCAGTAAACCAGGAAGAACGGCGGCTGCCGGCCCTGGAACAAAAAATCAATACCGTCGGCATGTTGATGGAGCAAATGGAACAATGGCAAAGGATCTAAAGATGATTAAGGAAAAAAACAGATTACGGGAATGGCTGGCCAAGCTGGATGCCTATGCCAGGGAGCAGAAGCTTCCAACAAGGATCCTGGACAGCATAGAAGAATGTCAATTCCAATTAAAATCCGGAAAACAGCTTTGGCCTGACATCCAAAGCCAAATCGAAGGGATTTTGTCTAGCATACAATTAAAAAACCAAACAGACGCCATGGCCATACCACCCCCTCATCACAATCCGGGCCGGATACAGGAAGTGGAATCCCGGATCCGGGAAATCGCCAAGCGCTGCCACCGGGACAACCTGTCTGCCATAACTAACCTGGATAAGAAAAAAAGCCTCAGCCTGAAAGAATGCCATAGAAAAATGGGGGAAATCTGTTCCACCAGGGCCCACCTGGACTGCCTGCTGGACGAAAATCTATATCTTGACTTCTTTGAGCAAATAAAAAACGGCTACGAAAAAGACAGCCTGCAGACTGCCCAGGAGCTCCTTGGGCAAGCCGGCGGAAACTGTGCCCGCATGATGGACCATATGAAAAGCCTGTTCCAGGACATTGGCGGCCGCTCTGACGGCATTGGAAACCAAAAGTTTTATTATGAGTACGAGTCAGGCCGGGACAACTTAGAACGCAAGTTAATGGGGGAAGCAGCAACTTCCGATTTCGGCAGCAGCGCCATCATGGAATTTGCCCAAAAGACAAAAAACGGCATCCATAACATAGGCCGGAAACTTCGTATCAAAAAAATATTTTATGCATGGCTCCCCCTGCTTCTTATGATCGCCGTTTTTACAGGGGTTGCCATTACCCATTATCCCCAAACGGGGATGCCTGCCGCCACAGAAGCCACAGCCGAAAGCCCCTTATCGCCTCTACCGGACGGCAAATGGACGGCCAAACAATTGGGGGGAGGCGTCTTGGTTTCCCTGGCTTATTTTGCCGCCGGGGCGGTTGCCAGCCTGGGGGCCGCTTCCCTTTTCCTCGCCCTTTTGTGCATTGCGTTTTATGGCATGTACCTTTCTTTGCTGCAGGCTTGGTTCAAGGGGCAAATCTGCAAACGTAGTGAAAAATACCTGAAAGCGGAGCTGAACCTTTTTTTCCAGGACAAAACCATGGAGAAAAAAGCCAGCGAAGCCATAGAAGATATGATAATCCAGTATGAACAGCAATATTTGTCGGTGCTGAACCATATCCTGAAAGGGACCCCTTACAGCCAGGAAACCTCAAAAGGGGCTGCCCGTTTCCAGGCCCTCCGGGAGGAATGGAACGATTTTTTAAAGCCTGCCCCCTAAGCCGGGGCAAGGCCAATGGATTTCCTTAAACAGCAATACGCCCCAAGGCCCATGAAGATTTAGGGAGGAATGAAACCGTGGACAATTTGAAAGGATGGATCAAAAAAGTAAAACTGCCGGATGCCCTCCAGGCGTCCCCGGATAAAAAGAGCTTAAAAACCATCAACCAGCAATTGGAAGAAAAAATCAATGAGAAAAATAAACTATATGGTTTTATGGGGATGGAAGTCTATGACCTTTCTAAAGAAAACAAAATAGAAATCGCCCAGATGAAACACTATATAGACAAAATTGACGGGCTGCAGGAGGAAATACAAGCCCTGGAAAAACAAAAAGCCACGTTGGAAACCAAAGGCTTAGGAAAAGGTGCCTGCACCTGCGGCCATCCACTAAACCCACAGGACCGTTTCTGCCCCCAATGCGGCCAGGCAGTTGCCAAAACAACCCTGGTCTGCATTTGTGGGGCAGAGATACCCAAAGGTTCAAAATTCTGTGGGGCCTGCGGGCGCAGCGCCACAATAGCCCAAACCCAACAAGGCCCGGTAAAAATGAAACCGGTAAAAAAGTGCATCTGCGGCGCCGAGGCCCCAAAAGGGCAGGCCCTGTGCTTCCAATGTGGAAGAAAAATAGAATAGCCCTATGTCAGCCAAATTGAACCACTTCATCAATAGGCTCTGCCAAAACCACCTCCTCGGCATAGAGCACCGGACCCTCGCCCTGGTAATCCTGCCAATATTCCAGGGCTATTTTGGCGCGCACCTTGACCCATTGCCTGGTAGACAGTTTCTTTGCTTCTTTTGCTTTACAGACATAACCCAAAAATGTCATGTCATCGGCGCAGCAAGTCATGGCCATCCGGCCCGGAACAAAATAATTTTTGGGGAAATTAGGGGATTTTAACACCATAGCCGTAAATTCCACTACTTTTCCCACATAACGTTCCGGCTTGTCCATGCAGTCAATATACCAGATCCCATATGCTTCTGGGGAAATCTCCACTACATCTGCATTCAAATCATAGGGAAGGTCTTCCTCTGACCATTCATTAATTTCCCCATTTTCATCCTCAAACACAATATCACATTTTGTGTTCATGGACTTTATCATCCTTTTGTACCGTTCCAAGTCTTCTATCCCGTCGCAGCGGTTGCAGATCACCAGTTCAGACCCCTGCACCATAGACACCAGCAACGATTTCATATTCTTTACATACAGCTCAAATGTGGACATGTCAACCAAAGTAATCTGCTGATAAATCATCCAGTCTGCCGGCAGCTTTAAATCATTCTGGTTCCACATGCCGTTCCACTCAATCAGCACCCTCTCCGGATTGTGCAATAGCTCCAGCTCGGTCAGGCGTTCCGGGGATACCTGTGCCAAATCGTCCACGTATACCACGCAAGTCCGGGTTTCCTTAAGCAGGCCTGGGTCAAACTCGTTCTCCCCCTCTTCGCATACAATCAGCAAAGTCTTCCCCTCAGCCTGAAAATAGTCCTGCTCCATAGTGAAAGACAAAAATTCTGTTTTTCCGGCTTCCAAAAATCCGTTTATCAAGAATACCGGCATAATTTCGTCATCAATCAACGGCCCCATAAGCCTACACAACCTTTCCGAACGCCTGGCTTAGCTTATCCTCATCCAGCTTGGCCCCGATCACGCATACCCTGCCTGCATAATCCGGCGCACCCTTACGGATCTCATATTCTTCCGGCACCAAATCGAAATAATACCATTCACCCGGATTTTCCCCGGGCAGCATCCCCTTGGCACGCAACACATCCCCGTAGCCGTCGCCATAGGCCAGTTCTTCCAAAATCCCTTCCAGCTTTTCCCGGCTGCAAGGTTCCACTGTCTCCAGCCCCCAACTGCTAAAAACATCGTCTGCATGATGATGGCCATGGCCTTCATGGGTATGCCCATTGTGGGTATGGCCCTCGTGGCTGTGGCTTTCATGGGTATGCCCTTCATGGGCATGGCCCTCGTGGCTGTGGCCTTCATGGGTATGCCCTTCATGGGCATGGTTCTCGTGGCTGTGGCCTTCGTGGGCATGGTCCTCGTGGCTGTGGCCTTCATGGGCATGGTCCTCATGGGTATGCCCTTCATGGCTGTGCCCCTCATGGGTATGTCCCTCATGGCTGTGGCCTTCATGGGCATGGCCCTCACAGCCGCACCCACATCCGTCATGGTGATGGTGGTGGTCCTCATACGCCTCTTTCGCTTGGGCCAGCAGTTCCTCCATCATCGTGTCCGGCTTCTCAATCAACTCCAAAAGCTGGCTTCCGCCCAATTGCCCAATCGGCGTCGTAACGATGGTGGCCCCTGGATTGTGCCCCCTTAGCATATCCACCGCAGCCTGCACCTTACTGGGGGCAGCCACATCGGTGCGGCTTAAAATGACCGTACCCGCATTCTCCACCTGATTATTGAAAAACTCGCCGAAATTCCGCATATACATCCTGCACTTGTTGGCATCCACCACCGTCACTGCGCTGTTTAGCTTCACTTCCAAATTCTTTGCCACGTTACGCACTGCATTCATCACATCCGACAGCTTTCCCACGCCCGACGGCTCGATAATCACCCGGTCTGGCTGATATTTTGTCAAGACTTCTTCCAGGGACTGCCCGAAATCCCCTACCAGGGAACAGCAGATACACCCTGAATTCATCTCCCGGATTTCAATGCCGGATTCCTTCAGGAAACCGCCGTCAATACCGATCTCACCAAACTCATTCTCGATCAGTACCACCTGCTCCCCGGCTATGGCCTCCTCCAAAAGTTTTTTAATAAATGTAGTCTTTCCGGCTCCCAAAAAACCGGAAATAATATCAATTTTT
This sequence comes from uncultured Lachnospiraceae bacterium, assembly GCA_910584845.1. Classification (GTDB taxonomy): domain Bacteria; phylum Bacillota; class Clostridia; order Lachnospirales; family Lachnospiraceae; genus Brotaphodocola. The sequence goes on along the minus strand of CAJUDH010000016.1, from coordinate 37,077 downwards.
GTCATTTTCGCTTACCTTCTTCTTTACTATTTAGGCTGCCGCCTATTCCTCTCACAACATCTGCAAACTGCCAAACCCTTGACAAACGTTTATTTTGTCACAAATCCATAGGAAAGTCAAGAGGCCCGGGCCCACACGGCCGGCAAAGCTTCGTCCATAGATCCTTCCTTCCAGGGGCAAGGGCGCATCCGCTTCCCACCCGGCACTCATGGCCGCCGTACCGGCAGAGCCATGGAGGAAGGGGGTTCCGGAAACCTCCAGCGGATGTAATATAAAATGCCAAAAACAGGCCCTTTCATGCTATATGGGCTGTACAGCCCTGCATCGGCCCCATACTGTTACAATCTTATTCCGTAAAAACCGAATTATACCTTTCAATACATTTGCTCACCGTCTCCGAAAAATGGCCGATCGAACCCAATGGGGCCCCGGAACCGCTAAGGTCCAGCGGCTTTCCACTTTCAACCTGCCGGATCAGCCACTCAAGGGCCTGAACCTCTGAATGATACAAACCGTCAAAAGGGCGGGAATTGCTCAATGATTCTTGAACCAGCTGGTTATTGTCAGAAGTAGCCGCATCCAAGTCACCCACCACCGCCACCAGCTGGTCATACAGCCCCCGGATTTCCGTAAGGTCCAGCTCAGTAATGGTTTCATCCGTTATTTCCTGTCCATAAATTACATCCAGGACTTCCTTTCCGATAGAAATGCCCCGGCTGGCGTTATATGCGATTAACCGCCCTTCTTCTTTCATCTTCTCTTCTTCCTGGGCTACCCGCTCATAGCCCATCTCCGAAATCAAATCGGTAAATTCATAGGCAAGGGCAGTAAAGGGGTCTGCCGCCTTATAGACAGCCCCATGGTATTCTTTCGCTTTTTGATATTGATTGTCCGCGTAATCGTTGCTTCTGCTAATAGCTGAAAAAGCCTCCATCAGTTCCCGCAAAGGGTCGGCCATTTCCTGGACAAGGACATCCAGCTGCCCATAATCCGGCTCCTCACCAGACAAATACAAACAATCGTCGATAATATCCGGATTCTTTCCATAAATACGGTAGCCATAAGTAAGGCCGCTGTCTGGCAACAAAGAAAATTCCTCTGCGTGGTCTACCACTTGGTAATAGGCGTCAATGTTATCTAAAACGTCAATAATATCATTATTAAATTCCACATAATAATTGTATTTAATAAAATCCATATCTTCTGGGGAGAGCGTTTCTTCCTCCGGGGAAGCCTCCTCTTGTGTTTCCCCCCCGTTTGTGGAACCTTCCTCTGCCTCGGCCTCATTTGTAGCCTGGGGAGGGTCTTGGTGCAGCATGCCCTCTCCACACCCTGACAAGGCCATGGGAATCAGGGCAATTACAACCGCTTTTCTGAATTTACTTTTTATCATCTTTTCCTCCATCCTGTGCATGCGCCACTGTGTATCATAATGGTTGGGGGCTTCATACCCTGTTTACCCCTTTTTATGTCCAGGTATCCGAAAGGGCCTCCACGCCCGCTTATGCAGCTGATTTTGCCCTATGAAAATACACGGATCCCCCTTTTCTCCAAAAAACAGGTGATCCCGTCCACCACCTCCTGATCCAAAACATGCTCCATCCGGCAGGCGTTCTCCTCAGCTACATCATCCGGTACCTTTGCCACCTCTTTCAGAAAAGCGGTCAAAAGGCGGTGGCGCCCATAGATGTCCCCCGCTTTCTCCCTTCCCCTTTCTGTCAAATGGATCTCGCCTGACGGTTCCATCACGATATACCCGTCCTCCCGCAAAATACCCATGGCACGGCTGACGCTGGGTTTGCTGAAATTCAATGCCCGGGCAATGTCAATGGAACGGACCGTGCCTTTCTTCTCCTTTATCATCAGAATCGTTTCCAAGTAATTTTCTCCCGACTCATGCATAATCCCCCTCCTAAATTCCCCTGTTTTGCCTCCATCACCCTCATTCATAACCCCTGTTTTTAATCATATACGAATTTTTCCATTCCGTCCAGCATTTTCTTTTTCAGCATATCGGAAATTTTTCCGAAACGCAGCTGCTAGGGCTGCCCCCTCGGCGCGTAGTGCCCTTCCGCCGGTGATTGCCAAAAGCAGCCGCAATTCGACGCGCCTTCCCTCCTCGGCGCGTAGTGCCCTTCCTGCTGTAATACAAAAAACGGGATTTCTGCCCGATTAGCAGAAATTCCGTTTTTTATAGCCCCCCGAATTTAGGCCCCCTCCGTTTTAAGTTGCGCAACAGCAGGCTTACCATCAATCCGGTACATATTTTTCCTGTGGATCAGCCCTGTGTCTTCCAGGGCTTTTATGAAACGGTATACCGTTGCCAAGCCGATTTCCGGATCCAATTGATTTGCGTGATAATAAATTTCTTTACAGCTGCCCCATTCGTCCCGTAAAATAATGTCAAGGAGCAATTGCCTTTGGCTGGTGACCCGGCAACCGTTTTTCCTTAATTCTCCAATCACATAATGTTTTTTCGCATCTACCGACATTTCAGAATCCCCTTTAAAAAATCAGGTTCCCTACCACATGGATCAGCAGTGCCACCACATAAGCCGTCACCATCTGGAACCCTACCGCACGTAACGTCCATTTCCAGGAACCCATCTCCCGCTTGATAGCCCCTACTGCCGCAAAACATGGCATACACAGCAAGTTAAACGCCATATAGGAATAGGCAGACACCCGGTTAAACACTTCCCCAATGGCAGGCAGGCCTTCCTCGCCTGCCATAACTGCCTCCACCACCTCATCGCTGGCGCCGCCAAATAGCTGCCCGAACGTGGCCACAATATTTTCTTTTGCAATCCAGCCGGTAACCACCCCTACGGATGCCCTCCAGTCCGCCCACCCCAGAGGTGCAAAAATCCATTTTATCCCGTTTCCGGCCATTGCCAGCAAACTGTCTTCCATCTCACACATACCGCTAAAATTAAAATTAGACAGAAGCCAGATTAAAACCGTGGAAGCGAAAATTACCGTACCTGCCTTCACGGCAAACCCTTTGACCTTCTCCCAGGCGTGGATCAGCACACTCTTTGCCGTAGGCACACGGTAGGGGGGCAATTCCATAATAAAATTGGATGGTTCCTTTTGAAATGCAAATTGATTTAAAATCAAAGCCCCTGTAACTGCCACCACAATCCCTAGCATATACACGGAAAATACGATGGCTGCCGGATTTTGGCCGGCAAACAGCGTGGCTGCAAACATGGCATATATAGGCAGTTTTGCCCCGCAGGACATAAAAGGCGTTATCATCATGGTAATCTTACGGTCTTTGTCACTTTCCAAAGTCCGGGAAGCCATCAAAGCCGGCACGGAGCAGCCAAACCCCATAAGCATGGGGATAAAAGAACGGCCGCTAAGCCCGAAATGGCGGAAAATCCGGTCCATCACAAAAGCTACCCGCGCCATATACCCACTGTCCTCCAAAAAGGATAATAGCAGGAACAGGACCAGTACCAAAGGCAAAAACCCGGCAACCGCGCCGACGCCGTCCAAGCAGCTGGATACAAGCCCCACGGCCCACCCGGAAGCCCCTAAGCCTTCCAGGGCCCCTGTGACCCCTGTTGCCGCCATCCCCCAAACAGCCTCCACGATTCCTGCCAGCCAAACCCCTGGGCTTGGCAGCCCTTTGATTAACAGGAAATTTTCACTAAACGTGCAGGAAAACATGAAATACATAACCACGGCAAAAATAGGCAACGCCAAAATCCGGTTCGTCAGAATTTTGTCCAGCTTGTCGGATGTGCCCTCCACAGGCCCCCGGCGGGCTTTTTTCACCCCCTCTTTTACCACATTGCTTATGTACCGGTACCTGGCATCGGCAATTTTTGCTTCTGCGTCGCCGTCTGCCTGCTTATTGGCATCTTGTACCAGGCCTTCCACCAAAACTGCCATCTCTGGATCCAGCAAACTTGCCACTGCCTCGTCGTTTTCCATCAGTTTAATGGCTTTCCATCGGCTTTCGTCCGGGTCGTCCCCGCCTAACACATGGGCGGCCTGATCAATCACATGCTCCAGGGCATCCCCAAACAGCCGCAACGGTTTTGGCTTTCGACGGCTCCGGGCCGTTTCCATCGCCGCTTCCATCAGTTCTGCCAGCCCTTTCCCGCTCCGGGCCGTCACTGGCACCACCGAAACCCCCAAAATCTCCGACAGCTTTTTGCAATCCACATAGTCGCCCCGGGCCTCTACCTCATCCATCATATTCATGGCAATAACCATGGGGACCCTGGTTTCCATGATCTGCAAAGAAAGGTACAGGTTCCTCTCAATACTGGTCCCGTCTACAATGTCAATCACTACATCCGGCTTCTCTTTTACCAGATAATCCCGCGCCACCCGTTCCTCTGCCGAATAAGGGGATAAAGAATAGGTGCCTGGCAAATCCAGGATCTTTATTTTCTTGTCTTTTCTATAGGTACCTTCCTTTTTATCTACCGTTACCCCCGGCCAATTCCCCACATGCTGTTTGGAACCGGTCAGCTCGTTAAATAACGTGGTTTTCCCACAGTTGGGGTTCCCTGCCAATGCAATTGTCATGCTCATTTTTTTCTCCTCTTAATATCCCTTTCCTGTAGCCTTCCTCCCTGGCGGCGCCCCATAGGGCCATGCAGGCCTTTGCTCCCTAGGTTATCCCCGGAAAGCTTATGATTAGCATATGCTAACTATTTCCGGTAAGAAAAGAGGAAACGCCCGGGCATAAATCCATCCTTATTTCATCTGGACCTGCCGTGCTTCCTCTTTGCGGAGGCTTAGCTCATACCCTCTTACATTCACCTCCACCGGATCCCCCAGCGGGGCTGCCTTCACCACCCGGACTGCCACCCCCGGGGTAATGCCCATGTCCATCAGCCTCCGTTTCATTGGGCCAGTGGCGGCGATAGATGCCACAACCCCTTCCTGGCCCGGCTTTAAATCTTTCAGCGTCATTTTTCATCCTCCCAATTCGGTATAAGGCTGCCGGCTTCAAAAAAACTGCCGGGCGTCAACACTCCGCCACCATGATCCTGTCAGCCAGGGCACGGTTTAAGGCAACCTTCACCCCTTTTACCACCAAAATCATACCTCCGGGGTTTTCCTCTGCCACGCGCACATATTCCCCTTTTGTAAACCCCATGTCCTGCAGACGGCGCTTCATTTCCTCCTTCCCCCGAAATTCCATAATTTTTCTGGTATCCCCCTGCTCCATCATAGATAATGGCATCTGATTTACTTCCTTTCTGCACCGATGTGCGTCGTTATGTTAAAATATGTTTTTGAAATTGATTATCATTTTCGTAAACTAGTATACGCCGTCCCCTTGAAAAAGTCAAGGGTGTTTATTGAGAAAAATTATCATTAATTTTTCATGTGTTATTTTCCGCAAAAACTATAATTTTCAATTAAAAATTCCCGGGTTTTTTGATATTTTTGTTAAAAATATAACCTTTTTTCGTGATAATCATTACTAATTGCCATTACATTTTATTAAATTCATATAAAATATCAATAGATTTTTCGCCATTTATTATTTATAATGTTTTTGATCACGTCAATGTTTTAACAATAGTGTTATTTCATTGACAATACAAAATATATACTGTAGGAGGTACTATGAGTAAAAAGGCTGCAAACGTCAACCCGGCCCCTGTGAATGATGAAGTGGTGGTGGCCGAAAAGTTCCACATGTCGGACATGCTGCACAAGGAAGATTGGCTGTCCATCTGGGGCGCGTTTATCATTATTGCCATCGCGTCCATCGGGGTAATCAGCGGGGCTTTCGCTTTCAAAGCCGGCACCTTTGGCAAATGGGGCAATGCAGACAGCGGCTCCATCCTGAAGTTTTTCAACGGCGGCGAGGCTTGCCTGTCCACCTGGGGCGGCATCCTTTTGACCCTGGTCGCTTTGACCGTGATTTTTGCCGTCTCCAACCAATTGATGGGAAAGAACCTGGCTAAGTACGCCGCTGCTTTCCTGGCATTGTTTGCTTTGACCTGTGTGGTCCGCCTGATTTCCTCCCAGGTTATTTTCAGCAAATATTTGGAATATGCATTTTGGGCACTGATCCTGGGCCTGGTCATTTCTAACCTTTTAAAAGTGCCGGAATGGCTGAAACCGGCTATCCAGACGGAATTCTACATAAAGACCGGCCTGGTGCTCATGGGCGCCTCCGTGCTCTTTTCCAACATCCAGAAGTTCGGCCTTTACGGGCTGGGTATTGCCTGGGCCGTGACCCCGGTAGTTATTATCTTTATGTGGCTTCTTGGCACGAAATATTTGAAAATGGAAAACAAGCGGATGGTTATGACCATTGCAGCCGCCACTTCCGTGTGCGGTACCTCTGCAGCCATTGCCACTGCAGCCGCCTGCAAGGCAAAAAAGACAGACCTGACTTTTGCGGTGGGCATTTCTTTGATTTTTACTGTGCTGATGATGGTTGGGATGCCTTTGTTCTGTAAAGTAGTCGCCATCGACCCTCTGGTAGGAGGCGCATGGATCGGCGGTACCGTAGACTCCACCGGCGCGGTCGTGCTGGCAGGGAACGCTATGGGTGAACTGGCCGGCCAGGTTGCCGCCCTCGTCAAGATGATCCAAAACATCCTGATCGGTTTTGTGGCTTTTGCCGTCGCTGTATTCTTTACCACAAAAGTAGACAAGACTACCGACCAGTCCGTGGGCGCGTCCGAAATCTGGCACCGTTTCCCCAAGTTCATTTTAGGCTTTTTAGGCGCTTCCCTGTTCTTCTCCTTTGTGTTCCAAAACACCATAGGGGTGGAGGCTACGGCCAAAATCTTATCCGACATTAAAGAATTCCAGACTTGGTGTTTTGCCCTTGCCTTCACATGTATCGGCCTTGAAACCAATTTTAAAGAAATGGCGGAACAATTCCAGGGAGGCAAACCTTTCGTGCTGTATATCGTAGGCCAGGTCTTTAACTTGGTGCTGACTTTTGTTGTGGCATGGCTTTTGCTGTCAGGGCGGTTGTTCCCGATCCCCAACATCACGGTTTAACGTTACGGAGAAGATTATGAAAGAAAAAAAGCCTTCTTCCCAATGGACCCCCATGAAAATAGCTTGCACGGCAGGCATAGCCATTTTTCTGGCCGCCGTAGTCATCGCTGTTTACATGATGGCCAATAACATGGGCCAGGCCCCGGGGATTGACTTTGGGCCAGGGCAATATTATTACACGGATATCCCTGGCTGGCAGAAATATTTCCTGCCTGACCATTACGATAACCCGGTCCCCCTCAGTATCCTGATCACCCTGTTTTTTGCCTGGGGCTTTTTGATGTACCGGCTATGGTCCTATCTTGACCGGAAATTAAAATAAAAAGGGGCCTTCAAAACAAGATACTTTGCCTGCGGCGGGCCGCTTTTGCGGCATTGTCCCTTTCCGCCGCAGCTTTTGGCCTTTTTATCGGATACCATAGGCTGGCTTGGCAAACAGGCCCTTCGTGTTTCGGCCCGTGCAGGGCCTGTTGTTTCATAGGGCGTACTTTCCCGTAAAAGAAAAGCCGCCGGCATCCGGCCTCTATAGGCCCGATACCGGCGGTTTTCCTTTCCGTTATACCGGCGGCGGCAATTCCGTCCATCCCCCGTCCTGACACACTTGGGAAATCTCCCCGTCCGCTATCCGGTAGGCATTGCCGTACACAACTTCCCGCCCCCCGGCGCACAGGATATAGCTGCCGTCCTCCAACGCATAAAACTCCCGCCCTATACTGTCCGGGTAGGTGACCTCCTCCATCAGCTTCAACCCGTCCAACGTGTAGTCCTTTACCGTCTGATAATGGGGCAGGACGTTTTGCCTGGTCAGCCCCAGCCCTGTGATAAACCGCCTATAAGACGGGTCTTTGGCCTCCCCTTCCAGCTCCGGCTGGGCATATACCGTATGGGCGCAATTCATGCTTCCGGCACTGATCCCCATAACCACACCCCCAAACCCTTTGATCTCCTCTTCCAAGCCAAGCTCCCGGAAAAACCGGTTCTGTGTCGGCACATGGCCGCCCCCTAAAATCACCACGTCACTGTCCCTAAGCCAAGAAGAAACCTGAGGCGCCGTGGACCTCCCCAGCAGCCGAAGGCAGCGCACCGGCATTTTGCTGGCGGCAAAAACCTTGGTAAAGTACCCGTACATTTCTTCGTTCTTCTCTTTTTCGTCAGGGGTAGCAGTAATCAGCAACACCCTCGGATTCTTTGGGCATGCTTCTTGGAACCGCCGTAAAAACCCGTTCTTCCCCGTAAAGGGTCCGGTTACCCACTCTCCGTCCACCTGGTAAGACCCGTCCGGGCTGCTGGTAAGGAAAACGGTTTTCCCCTTATTTTCCAACCCCATATCCAAAACCCTCCTTCCCCTCATGATTCCGTCCCCAGCCAAACATCCCCAAAACCCTATGGGGAACCCGCCTCCGCCTTGTTGGCTACCGCAGCATTTTTAAAAGCCTATCCACATCTGTTTTTTTCCCGATAACCATCAAATGCTCATCCTCCCGGATTACGTAATCTGCTGCTGGCATCAGTTTGGCCCGCTCCCCTTCTTTTGTGGCCAGGATGCTGATATGGTACTTGTTGCGAATGCTTAGTTCCAGGATGCTTTTCCCCACCCACTCCGGCAATGGCGGGATCTCATAAATGGAAAATTCCTCTGTCAGTTCAATATAGTCAAACACATGGTTGGCGCTGTAACGCACTGCCAGTTTCTCTGCAATGTCACGGTCGGGGTATATCACCTCGTCGGCGCCGTTGCGCAGCAAGAATTTGGCGTGTATATCCCGGTTCGCTTTACTGACCACATATTTGCCGCCCATTTCTTTTACCATGCTGGTAATCTCCAGGCTGCTCTGAAAATTTGTGCCGATACAGACAAAACAGATGTCGAAATTCCGGATGCCCAGGCTTTTTAACACCGTCTCATTGGTACAGTCGCCGATCTTGGCGCTGACCACATAGTCCATCATATCTTCCAGGGTTTCTTCGTCTTCATCCACTGCCATAATCTGGTTGCCAAGCTGTGCCAGGTTGATGCAAAGGTGCCGGCCGAATTTCCCCATCCCGATAATTAATATTGATTTCATGAATCGAATTTCCCCCTTTTTCGTCCCCTTTGGTTATCCAATGGTAATCCGCCCTACCGGCTGTTTCACCCGGGCCACCTTTTTCTTTTGGGTAAAGGATAAGGCGAATGATAAACTCCCCACACGCCCGCAATACATGAGGAACGCCACCGCCAGCCGGGATGTGCCGCTTAAGCCCCGGGTAATCCCTGTGGACATGCCTGCCGTCCCAATGGCAGAGAAAGCTTCAAACAACACATCCATAACCGGGAATTTCTGGGTCGCCATAATAAACAAAGCCACGGTTAAGGCCAGGGTCAGGTTAATCATAAAAATCGCGCTGGCCTGTTTTAACACGTCGTCCTCCAGCCGCCTCCCAAAAGCGTTTACCCCATAAGTCCGCTTAACCGTGGACCACAGGTGCAGGTACAAAACAATCATGGTGGTGGTCTTTACGCCCCCTGCCGTAGAACCCGGGCTTCCGCCAATAAACATCAGCACCACAGTCAACATTTTACTGGCGTCGGTAAGGGAAGCCGTATCTAACGTGTTGAACCCGGCGGTGCGCGCCGTAATCGAGGAAAACATAGAGGTCAAAAACTTTCCGCCCCCGCTCATCCCCACCAATAAGTTATCCTTTTCAAACAGGTAAAAAAGCCAGGCGCTGCCAAAAACCAGCACCAGGGTAGTCAGCAGCACAATCTTTGTATGCAGCATATACCGGCGGACACGGAATTTATTGCGGCTTATATCATCCCACACAATAAAACCGATCCCGCCGATGACAATCAGCGACATCACTACCAGGTTGACCACCCAATCGTCATAGAAATGAACCAGGGAACTAAAAGGCCCCTGGAACCCCATCAGGTCAAACCCGGCGTTGCAAAATGCAGATATGGCGTGGAAAACCCCGTAATAAATCCCCCGGGCCGCCCCATATTCCGGTATAAACCGCAAAGCCAGCAAAGCCGCGCCGGCCCCTTCCAATACGGCCGTCCCCACCACGATCCTCTTTGCCAGCCGGACCACGCCGCCGATCTGGAGGGCATTGATGCTTTCCTGCATCAGGCCCCGCTCTTTTAAGCCAATCTTCCTGCGCAGCACAATAGAAAGGAACACGCCGATCGTCACCAGGCCCAGGCCGCCGGTCTGGATCATGGCCAGGATTACCAGCTGCCCAAATAAAGACCAGTGGCTCCAGGTATCATAAGCCACCAGCCCTGTTACACAGGTGGCGCTGGTGGCAGTAAAAAGGCAGTTCAAAAAACCGCTGGCCTCCCCGCTTCTACTGGATAGGGGGAGCATAAGCAGAAATGTCCCGGTTAAAATAATGGCCAAAAATCCATAGGCGATAAACTGGGTCTGGGACAAGTGGCCCCGAACCCGGTACAATTTTTTAAATAATCCGTTTCCCGGCATACTCACCTCCCGCCTTTACTGCCCTTTTTTCAGCGGCCGGGTAGCCTCCCAAAGCCACTTTGCCTCGTCCTCGTCTAAATAAGGCGATATTTTTTCATAAACCTGCTGATGGTATCGGTTAAGGCAGGCAATGTCCCGCTCTTCCATAAGTGCCAGGTCAATGGGGCCTTGGTCGATGGGCACATAAGTCAAATACTCAAATTTCAGGAATTGGCCATATTCCGTCTTTTCCGCCATTTTGCAGAACATCAGGTTCTCGGTCCGGACGCCGTGGCTACCTTCTATATAAATCCCCGGCTCGTTGGAACATACCATCCCCGGCACGAAAGGCTCCCCGTCCTGGCGTTCCGGTACGGTTTGAAACCGGATCCCCACGGGCCGCTCATGGACATTCAGCAGATACCCAACCCCATGGCCGGTCCCGTGGTTGTAGTTAAGCCCCCTTTGCCAAAAAAGCTCCCTGGCTACATAGTCCAGGCTCAGCCCACTGCATCCGGCCTTGAATTTGACTTGGCCTAAGCGCAGCATGGCCATAAGCACTAATGTATAATGCTCTTTCTCCTGGTCCGTTACCGGCCCCAGGGCTATGGTCCGGGTAACGTCCGTAGTCCCCTCCAGATATTGCCCTCCGGAATCCACCAAATACAGGCCCTTTGGCTCCAATCCGGCACAATTTTCCTTTGTCCCATGGTAATGGCACATGGCCCCGTTGGCCCCGTAAGCCGAAATGGTGGTGAAACTTGGCTCCAAGGCCCCCTGGCTTTTCCGCAGGCCGTCCAGGTAGCCTGCCGCTTCCCACTCGGTCAGGGGAACTTTCCCCACATTGTGCTTCACCCAATAAATGAACTTGGCCATAGCCACACCGTCCCGGATATGTGCCGCCTTCATATTTTCAATTTCCACCGGGTTTTTCACCGCCTTCTTCATGGATGTAGGGTTCATCCGGTCAATGATGCGGTTATTGTCCTCCATATAACGGAAAATGGCATAATTGGCTTTTGCCTTTTCCATCCATATCCTCTCCTGGCACAATTCCTGTACGTAGGTGTAGATTTCCTGATAAGGGCAAAGGGTCACCCCCAGCCCCTTCAAATAGGCCTTGACTTCCCTGGACAGCCCTTTTAAATGGATAAACAAAAAAATTTCTTCCATGGTAATGGCCATATAAGAAAGGGGCACCGGGTTGCAGGGGATATCACCTCCGCGGATATTAAACAGCCAGGCAATATCGTCCAACGTGGTAAGGATGTGGACGGTGGCATTGTACGTTTTCATTTCCTCCCGCAATTGGGCAATCTTTTCTTCTGCCGGTTGGCCTGCGTATTTTTCCTCCAGCACCCACACCTGCCCCTGGGGCAAGGGGGGCCTGTCCTCCCAGATATGGCCGATGAGGGATTCCGTATAGGCAAAAGAAGCATTTTTCTTCTCCAGGCGCCGCTGCAAATCCTCGCCCATGCGGGTATTGAGCACCCGCCCGTCAAACCCCAAGATCCCCGGGCTTGGCATATTTTGTTCCAAAAACTCTTCTACCGTGGGGACCCCCGGCTCCCCCATCTTCATCAGCTTTACGCCGCTTCCGGCAAGCTCCGCTTCCGCCTGCACAAAATACCGCCCGTCCGTCCACAGCCTGGCCCAATCCCTTCCGATCAAAGCGGTCCCCGCAGAGCCGGTAAATCCGGTAATATATTCCCGGCAGGCAAAATGCTCCCCTACGTACTCCGATTCATGGTAATCGGAAGTTGGCACCAGGTAAATATCAATCCGCCGTTCCCTCATTAACTTTTGCAGCTTGGCAATCCGTTTTGCCACCACGTTCATTTTCCTGTTTCCTCCCTCATGGCATCTTCAATGGCAGCCGCAATCCCCTCGCTGTAAGTGGGGTGCGCCCTCATAGCTTTGGAAAGCTGGGCCGCCGTCAACCCGTTGGCAATGGCAGTCGCCATTTCCCCGATCATATCCGTAGCCCTCGGGCATACGATCTGGGCGCCTACCAGCGTATGGGAATAGACCTCAAAAATCAGCCGTATAAACCCGTCTTCTTTCCTGGTAATGATGGACTTGCCATTGTCATTCATACTGTAAACGCCGCAGCGCACCTTCATCCCCATCTCTTTTGCCGCTTGCTCGGTGATCCCCACCGTGGCGATCTCCGGGGTCGTATAGATACAGCTGGGCACAATAGGCAAAGATACATACATGCCGTTGGGCACTGCTTCCAAATGGATACTGTGGGGCCGGTTGGCAATTTTTTCCACCACGTATGTGCCCTGGGCCATAGCCACATGGGCCAGCTGGATCTGGGAAACCACGTCGCCGATTGCATAAATCCCCTCCTCACTGGTCATAAAATCGCTGTCCACAGCCAGCCGCCCTGTCTTAAGGTCCATCTCCAGGGAAAGGTCCTCCCCCAATAGCCGGTCCATAAACGGCTTCCTGCCCACAGCCACGATAACCTGCCCGGCCCTGACCTGGCTGGTTTCACCGGTCTCATGGTTTAAAATCGTACAATTCAGGCCTTCTTCCTCTTCTATTTTTTCGATTGTGGAATGGCAACAGATATTAATCCCTTTCGCCGCCAGCTGGCTTTCCAGCGCCACCGCCACCTCCGTATCCATAGGCCCTAAAAGGTGGGGGCCCTTTTCCACAACGGTCACAGAAGAGCAAAGCGCCTGGAATACCGTGGCAAACTCCACGCCAATAACGCCGCCGCCCAGGATTACCACACGGTCATAGCTCCATTTGCGGGACATCAGCAATTGGTCGCTGTTAATAACCCCCGGCAGGCGGACTCCCGGAAATTCCGGCATCACCGGCGCCGCCCCGGTGGCAATGATAATATGCCCTGCCTGCAGGTATTCCCGTACACCGTTGCCAACCACCTCCACTGCCTTTCCCCGGCGGATTGTGGCCGTGCCCCGGATAAAGTCCACGCCCCCTTCTTCAAATAATTTTTCCACCCCATGGCGGTATTGGCGGACAGAAGTCCGCTTGTAATCTTGCATCTCGGCAAAATCAAAAGAAATGGCGTCCGCCGATATGCCAAATTCGTCACAATGCTGCATCATGGAAAAAAAGTTGGAAGCATGGAGCAAAGCCTTCGTAGGGATACACCCCCGGTTAATACACACCCCCCCTACCTTATCCTGGTCCACTACTGCTACTTTCATTCCGAATTCCGCCGCTTTCAGCGCCGCCGTATATCCGCCCGGCCCTGCGCCGACCACTACCAAATCATAATTACGTGCCATCTGTCCTTCCCCTTGTCTTTTTATAAATTTATGCCAAAAGCACCTGGAAAGCCCCTTCCTGTTGCCTTTGATTTCTTTGTTTTCCGGCAATGCCGCCGGCCCTGGCGCCATAAGCGGCAGTAAAACGCCTTAGAATAAATGAAGGGCCACACAGGCATTCCATACGCCGTCGTCCTCAATATTAGCCGTCACATAGTCCGCCGCCCGTTTCAATTCCTCATCGCCGTTTCCCATAGCAACCCCGACCCCTGCCGCCCGGATGACCTCATAATCATTCATGCTGTCGCCGAAAGCCACCGTCTGCCCGAAAGGCACCCCAAAATACTCGCAAACCCGTTTCAGCCCTTCGGCTTTTGACGCCTCCTTTTCTACCACATCCGCCCCTTTCCGGCTGGCAAACATAGGCAGCTTCAGCTGCGGAAATGCTTTTTCCACCTGCCTGGCCCCGGCCTCGCCTCCAATATAGGCCATCGCCCTTACCGGCAACCCTAACAGCTTCCAGGGGTCCTGGAAATTCCGGTCCGAACGCCCGAAACGGACCTGGTCGTGGCGGACCACATATTGGGGGTTCATAAAATAGTCTTCCGCCCCCATGCTCAGCCCCATGGCAAATGGCTTCCCTTCCGTAAACTCCAGAAGCCCTTTTACCAGCCCCGGGTCCATCCGGTGCTCGTAAATCAGCTCCCCGCCTACGGTAATTTTCGTGCCGTTGAGATGGATCACCGCATCCGGCCTTACCATCTCCAGAAGCCCTTCGCTATATTTGGCATCCATATCCCGCCCTGTGGCGATTACAATATAATGCCGCGCCCTTAACTTTTCAAGGGCTTTCTTTGCACTGGCCGGAATCTGCCAGTCTTTGTGATCCAAAAGGGTCATGTCCATGTCAAAGCTGACAATCCCCTTTTTTCCCTCTTCTACCATACCTCCACCTTCCTTAAAACGGCCGGTCAACCACCTGCCCCTTGTACACAACTACCCAAAAAAGCCTTATTCTTCCAGATAATCTATCCACATTCACAGTATTTATGATAACAAATAAAAAACTTGCTGTAAACCTCTTTTCAAAACAAAAAAATTCTGCTATAATAGCAGAGTCGGTAAGAAATACCAAATTTTGCAGCGGGGTATGGCGTAGCTTGGTAGCGCGCTCGGCTGGGGGCCGAGAGGTCGCAGGTTCAAATCCTGTTGCCCCGACGACATACCGATAAAATCAAGGGTTTTTGGCATTTTCCATGTCAAAGGCCCTTGATTTTTTTGATTACCTTTGATTGCCTCTGGCACGGCCGGGATAACAGAATTCCTCATAATTCCCCTTATTACTGGATTTCCTCATAATTTCAATCATTATAGTTACGTATTTTTACTGTCTTTTGGTCATGTAGATTACTTTTTTACCTTTTTTGATTACCTTTTTTGATTACCTCTGGCAATGTCAGAATATTTTCTCAGAATATTTTCATGATATTTTTCCGATTTTTGATATAATCTGGCCTTTTTGTTCAATACCAACTACATCAAATGTATAGTACTGCTCATTAACTTCCACACTATGCCCAAGCAAAGAAGCGGCTACTGTAGGAGAAACACCATTGCAACGCAATTTAGAATTAATAGTTTTCCGGTATGAATGGATACCTTTCACATCTATCCCAAGTTGTAAACATTTATTCTTGGCACAAGAAGATATCACCGGAGCATGTATCCGTCCGCTTTCATTTGCAAACACCCATTCACAGATATATCCATTATGCAGCTCAACCCGCTTAACTGATTCAAGCAATTTTTGTATATCATCAGTCATTGGGAATATCCTGTCTTTCCCATTTTTTGTCTTATCAATATAATATTCTTTAGTTTGTCTATTATATTTTTCAGATTTATTTATGATAATATACTTATCTGTGATGCAGTCCCATGATAATGCTGATATTTCCCCTACCCGCATTCCAGTTAAACTTGCAAAATGAACCGCATAAGTTGGTATATAGTTTGGATGTTTTTGGTAATCTTCCATAAATTTCTGATAAAGCATTTTCATATCTAAATCAGATATGAGTTTCTTTTCCCTTGGAAATTGGGGTTCTGTGCAATACTTATAAAATTGTTTTGCCTCTAAAAATTCCATGGGGTCATCAGATATAACCCGATTTATTAAAGCACTCCTTATAGTATTTTTGATATATCCAAATAAGGTTTTGCAAGCCTTTTTACACATTTTAAGGCATTTTACCTTATTTATAATAAAAATTTTAATATCTTCTTCTGTGATATTTTCAATCCTTTTAGCAGAAAACTCTGTATTATCAAAATACCTCTTATAATCGGTGTTATACTTAGACACAGAATTTGCAGAAACTGTCTGATCCTGGACGCTACGCCAATGCCAATAAACTTCATTAAATGTTTTTGGAACCACTTTTTCCTGCAATCCTTTATAATATTTAATTACGACATCTTCAATTTCTTTTTGGGTGCTTCTTTTAACCATTTTCCGGCCAGGGTTATTTCCTGGTAGATAGGTTCTCCATTTGCCATCTTTCCCCTCCCATATTTTATATGTGTGTTTTTCTAAAAATTCCTTTCTTTTATTCATTTTTACTTGTTCTTGCACATATGATAAATCTATCATACCATTCCCGACAGCATATTTCAATAATAATTCATCATTCATTTGCATACAAAAGGAGCTAGGACATCCTTCAGTGCGCACGGCTCCACCCCCTTCTTATTATTTTATCCCCATGTCCCCTTATACTTCTATTTAATAAGTATCCCTTTATTTGAAATCCGTAGAGCCAAATCCTCCATTTCTCAAATCGTTTGTAACATCGTCAAAAGTAATACCATATGGTAAGAAAATTGCCTGGGCAAAAGCTTGTCCGGCAGGTATTTCCACTTTCTTACCGATTGAAGAGTCATTAATGAGCTTAATGAATATATGCCCCTGATTATTTGACAGACAATAATCCCCATCTATAATTCCTATAGTGTTAGCAATCCTTAATCCATACTTAAAACCTTGTCCAGACCTTGGGAATATAGCCATGAACCAACCATCTTTAATATTACATTTTAGTCCAGTTGGTATTTTAATTGTTTCCCCTGGTTTAAGTGAAATGTCAATAGGGGCATAAATGTCATACCCCGCAGATTCTATGGTCGCCCTTTGTGGTTTTTTCACTTTACGATTGTAAATATCAAAAATAAATTCCTTGTCAAATGGAACATAATAGCCAAAAGTATCCTTCCAATCTTTTTCAAACTGTCCAAGTGAAACCTTGTTAAATTTTGCTACAATATTTTTACTCATTTTTACACTTTTCCTCCATATGTCCCACATATAATATTTTCCTTTTTTGAAGCTCGTCCATGTAATTTTTAAAATTTTTTAAAGCTTCCATAGCAACCAGATTATTGGCACCATTTATGTTATACCAAACTGGCATATATTCCTTTCCTGTATACCTATCAATAATATCTACCTGTATATCGTTTTCCTCATCACTGTCTAAATTTATAATTATTTGAAGTTTTATAATGTCTTTATACAGATATTTATAAGCAATAAATATATTGTTTGCAAAATACTTAAACCCATTGTCAAATAAAGACCTTTTAGTTAATCCCTTATGTAGTTGATATTTTGTTAAATCTACATATTCACATTTATCGTAATTACTGGCATTTGGTTTTAATTTATTCATAAATTTCATTTCCTACCATTAACCTTTTTATCACCACACGGGATAGCCTGTCCCCATATGTATTCTTTATTTTTAAAAATACAACGAACCTTTACCATAGATTTGTCTGCTTCATTTATTAAAGCATATTTACAGCCCTCACAATCTTTGCCTGCAATAACCATATTGATCATAGTACTATCCACCTTTTGTAATGATTGTTAAATGTCAACGAGCCTTTAATTTTGACTGTCTCTATATGGGAAAGTTATGTCACGTTGAGAATCTATATATCTGCCACCTACAAGCACATCACATTGACAAATTATTGCCTGACGTAATGCATCGCAATTCGTATTATTTATATGAGTTGTATCATACTCATACTTCATTATCTCTTCGTATGTAAATCCTGTATATAACCATATAGATTTCTGTGGACTTGAAAGACGGAATTCATTGGCCAAATTCAAAGTATTATCCAAATTATTTTCTGATAGCGGATCGTTTTCTATATAGTCATTAACCACCACTCTTTCATCATTACTCTTTAATGTATAATCCACAGTGACATTCTCCACTTTCTTGTTCTCTAAACTCTTTACACATACATTTTGTATCATTTGTTTTTTCAATCTTGCATGGACAGTAACCATCATTTTCTTTTAATTTTTCTCTAATTTCTTGCACCAATTCCTTATCTTCGGATAATCTAACTGTCATATCAACTTATCCTTTCCGCATACTGGTTATCAGAGGCCAAACATACTTCCAATACCTTATCAAAATGTTTTTCATGATTTGGAATATATCTACCAAACTTAATAATTATATTGGGGAATACTTTTAGCTCATCTATATACACTTCTATTTCTTCCTTGTAATATCCTGTATAAATCACAATGTCGTCTTGCGTTGACATCCTTAAATGAGTCACCAACCAATACAAATCATCCCATGTATCAAATGGTTCAAGCCCTCCGCATACTACGGAAGATGTTATTGGATTATTTATGTATCTGTTCACTATTGTTTTAAAATCAATATTTTTTATTGGAACAGAAGCAAGTGCGCTGTTTTGGCACACTTGCATTCCACATTCTCTATCGCATTTCCAAGAACATGTTGGAAATCCTATAAACATTGAAGGTTTCTTGTAGTTTACGAAATCTTCATCTTGTAATGCGCAAATTTCCAATTATCCAATCTCCTTCATTCTATCTAATGCAAACCAATCTCTTTTTGCGAACTCTGCTTTACGTTCTTTTGAATATGTAACTTCTGGTGTTAAAAATCCTACAATACGTTGCCACGTAGTTTTCACTGGATTCCCACAATAAGGGCATATATCCCCATAGAACCCATGATTATTTTCACACGTGCTAATTCTTAAACAAAAGGCGAAATATACTACGCCTTGATCGGCTACATAATTTAATAAATTCCACGCAGTTTCAAAATTTTCTAATGGAGCATCAAGATTAATATGTGATATGCTTCCACCAGAACATGCCTTGTCTAATATTGCACTGAGTCTGACTTTCTCTTGTAGCGTTGTTTTAACACCAAGAGGAATCCACTGATTTCCATATAGCGGCAATTCATATTTTTCGTTTGGATAAAAAAACTTGTCTTTTTCCATCAATACTGCTGCCGCTCTTTCTGCGGGTATTTCTTCAATGTTAATCTGGTATTTTTTATCTTCTGTAAATTTATTTTTTACCTCTGTCACTGTTTTTAAGATATTTTTAGCAAAATTCACACCATCACTAGAATAAAAAGTGTTTCCAAATTCATCTTTATATGTATATCCAAATTTTTGCAAAGCTTCGTAAATACCTATTATTCCAATTGTGTTGTATTGCGAATCCATTGACATTACTTCCTTTGAATAATTTGGAAGCAACCCTTTATCTACATTTCTGCTGATTATACTTCGGATACAGTCTAATGTTTTCAGATTCAGAATCACTAATTTCTCTAATGTTTTTAAATAATCTGACTCTGTTTTATTTTCATAAGCTATTCTGGCCAAGTTTATAGTATTTACCTTTACACTTCCTACTTCTAACGCTGTGCCACCAACTGAGTTAAAATAACCAAGATTTTTAACGTCACTAATCAAGCGACAGCAGTTACTTAAAGATGTTATATCTTCACTTACAAAGAAATTACTATCAGCCCATTTCATATTATGTCTACAACACCACATTGCAAATTCTTCATCTACAAACTTTCCATCTTTTCTTAACAGCGACATGGAGAGCACAGGAAACGTCATCATATTTTTGCTGCGGATTCCACTTACAATTTCCATGAATCTTTTTTGGTATTCAACAATTTCGTCAATATAATCAATAATAAATGTACCATCGGGAAATTCTTTTCCCCCAAAAATCGCCTCCATATATGGATGATCAAAAATAGAAAAATTTGTAAATGCTGATTGATTCACTCTTAGGTACGGTTGGTTTAGCTTGTATATTATCCTCTGAAACTCTTGATCCCTATATCGTTCTGGCGTATCTGTATAGTACCCTGCTTCTATATCTTTCTTCCAAAAATAGTAAGAATAAATTAGAAAACTAGGCAATCCACAAGCACCGCTCGTCCTATTTGAAGTCCAACTAACAAACTCGCCAACAAAATCAGTATATGTAACTAAATGCTTTGGTGGCTGGGCATTAAAATTATCAACAAAGTACAACCCTCTGTTTACAAGACCTTCAATATCATATGCAAAACAATACGGAACATATGTACTAGAATAAGAATCATGTAAATAAAAATGCCCATCCCATTCGTTTCGCAACCATTCATTCGCAGTTTTAAACCCATACTTCTTATTTAATTCATAAAAAATCTTGTTGAACGCAAGGAGTTTTGAATGTGGCTTACTCATCTCTGACATTAACGAACAAATATCTTTTACGCCTACATTAGCGTTCCCATCCACACTTGCATCAGCAACTGTTTGTCTGTCTACGAAATTATCAATAAAATCTGTATAACTTAATTGCTCATCTGAGAATCCGTTAAGTGTTGCCATTTCAACACCATATTCGTTCAGCATTTTATTAAATGCTGTTGTAAAATTCTTATTCAGTTTAATGTTAATTTCCAATATTAAATTTCCTCCTGTGAGTTAATCCAATCACTTGCTGTTTTAAAATCCATACTTACACCATCTACTTCAAGAATTGGTACAGACAAATAACCTTTTCTTTTCACGATCTCAATATCATTTACTTCTTCATATGATATATTCTTTTGCTTTAATTTTTTCTCCAGCACGTTGCAACGTGGACAATTATTGGAATATAATACTATTTTCATTAATTACCTCCTCATATTAATTTGTGGTGCGTAATCTCCAAAATACTCAACTTCCCATAATAATCTCTGATTTATAGCATCTTCTTTATTTTTAAAATATTTTGTTAAGTACATTTCTTCTCGTTTTAATCTTGAAACCCAGTATCCATTTGCAAAATATACTCCTGATACTCCACTATTGTTATTAGATTGAAGTCCTCGATTAATACTATTTTCTCTTCGTGTTACAATTCGCATATTTTTTCTTCTACAGTCTAATCTATTTCTATTTATATGGTCTATTATTTCTTCGTCTTTTGGTTTTAATAAAAATCTATGTAATCTTATTTTTCGGTTATTTATGCTTGTCCTTGCGTAACCAGAGGAATCAAGATACCATTTATAATTTTTACATACTTTATAATCATCAATGTCAATAATTGCAATTCCGACTATTTTAAAATTTTTATTTTTTAATATAATTCCACAAAAATTATCATTAAAAACGTATTCATTTCTATTACCTTTACTGTCTTTAACATTATCTAAAAATTTACCAAACTTTCTAAACTGGTCATAATGTTTTCTACATAGTCAAATTTTATTTCTATATACATTACCCTTTCTTGTGGCTCCACAATGAGAACATGGTTGTACTTCTTTAATTTTATCACCAACTTTCATTTAAATTTTTATGCCAATGAAACAGGCATTTAATCACTACGTTTTGCTTTCCATTTTTCAATACTGTTGTAAAAAGAAATCTTAGAATTACCATAATCAGAATCAATAATAACTTTGATTGGCTCTAACAAATTTAAGCTAAAAATCCCAAGTATACTTTTGCCATCAACTCTATATCTACCTTGTTTCACAACAATATCACTATCATGATATTTACTACTTATTTCTATAAAATCTTTAACATCTCGAATTGTTTTAAGTTCTATTATCATACATCTGCATATCTCCAAAACATTCTTTTAACATTTTCATTAGTAAACGCTTCATCAACTGTACATCTGTTCTTATTACAATATTCATCAACATATTTTCTAAAATTTGAATTATACCGATATTCATTTTTTATCAAATTTATCATTATACTACCTCTTCAAATTTCCTTTACTACCGTCACGCAAATTTAATGTCCAATGTGTAACTGAATCATCTATATTTGCATGAGTAGCAATTCTTTGTGTATTACCAATTACATATTCTTCATCGCAAAGTGTAGCTGTTATGAAACCGTCTGGTTTACTTAATAGTTCTTTGGCTAACGCATGGCTCGTACTAATTACTTCTAAAATTTCTAATATCTCCTTCCTTTAGTTGTATCTATCTACATAATATCTATAGATATAGTCAATCGCTCTTTTCATAGCACCTTCCCTAGTTTCGATCCTGTCAATCTGTTCAATTTTCCAAGGATGCACATTTTTTATTTCAGATTCATCTTCCAAAAATCCAATTACAGGTTTTCCACTAATAAACGCATATAAAATTTCATCGCTGGTTCCTAATGAACTATGTAAATCTCGAAGGTTACATAATACTATATCTGCTTCTCTAACCATTCTAAGATCGAATCGCATAACTTCAGACTCAGATTTGTGATAGTTCTTGCCAATTTCGTAAAAATCAGTTGGAGACACAATGGTAATGTTGTCATATAGTTTCTTAACATATTTCTTTGCATCCTCTCTCCATTTCTTAAGATAATCATTCTGATCTGTATTAAAATAGCAACTCATTGCGCCTGCAAGGTAAATTGTTTTATTCATTAAAATCCTCCTATTTTAAATCTTGTAATTCATAAATCCGTCTATTGATATACCATATTGCTTTCTGTAAGTCCTCTATTTCTTTTTCAATTACACCTCTACCATTATCCTTCTTCTTTCCAGCCCTAGAAATATATTTAACTGCATTACCAAGACAAAACCCTAACTTCTTATCTTCTATATAATCTATAACTTCAATTTTTGAGTCTGCATAATGCGCTGGACGATTCACATTGTCATACTCTTTTAATTCTTTCTTTGTTTGTTCCATTATTACATCCTGCATATTTTCTGTTTCCATCAATACTCTCCTTCTTGTAAATATTCTTTAAATAAATGTCTTTGTGGTGCAAATTCTTTCCCAAAGAATTTAATTTCAGCAAGTAATCTATTTTTAATAGCTTCATCTTTATTAATAGAATTCTTTGTAAAAATATGTTTTCCATTTATCATTAATGAAGCCGCCCATGTATGTTTTGCTGCGTTAAAATTCACTCCAATTATTCCTGATTTATTATTTTTTCCAATAGACGAATTAAAAATATTTTCTTGATGCGTACACTCTCTTAAATTTATTTTTCTATTATTATGGATATCTCTATCAATATGATCTACTCTGCTTGGTGATTTATCTAAATTTAAGACATGTTTATGAAAGTAAATATATCCTGATTTTCTTTTGCCTTGCGAGTCATAAACTGCAAACCAGTGTGCTAAATATCCTTTATTATTTGGTTTCCAATAAAATTGAGAAATCTTGTCATAGTCTTTTATATCGAAATAATAATTTTGATTATCATAAATTAAAATCGCTGTACCATCTTTGTTTTTATCAGATAAATCAAATTTATTGATTAAATTTTCTTCTTTTTGCTATATAATTATCCCTCCATTTAAAAAATGATATTAAAATATTTAATAGCCTTGTAATATACATATAATCCACATAAGTATAAAAACAAAACACACGCAATAATACCAGTTACAATTCTCATATAATTTACCTCGTTTATTAGTAGCTCAATGAAATAATCTTTTCAAAGCCATGATGTGTTGCTAATTCATTTTCAATTGTGGACTTCCCTGATCCGGAAGCCCCTAACAAAACAATAATCATATATGTATTTATTCCTCCATTTCAATATCATCAAAAATAATAGGTAATCTTGTCTTTAATTCTTTCAGCAACGGTCTTGTAACCTCCTGCATCTGCGGATGTGCTGCTTTTGCAGTTCTCAATTTAAAGAAGTTACGCCACTCTCTATAGTTAGCAGTAATTGTAATTTCTGTCTTGGTACTGTTAGGCAATACAGAACGTGCTTCTTGCGGTGTGGCACCACAGTCATTAATTAAGAATAAATAAGACTGCTCCGCATTATCCATAGCATCTTCCCATTCTTCATATTCTGTTGTTCCTTCTTTAAAGAAAAACGGTTTAATAAATGTAATGCCATTATCAAACTTATCTTTTGAATAGTTACAGTATCTTGTACTCTCCTGTGCAAACGAAGCAATTCTATGTCTCACCAGTTCATGTGACACTCCACGATCTACTGTAAACTTTACAGATAAAGACGAATGCTCTATCATTGCCTCATGTCCTCTTTCAATCAGCATTTTCACAAACTTCTTAGCAGATTCACCATCCTCTGTAATCTTATCTTCTGACTTATAACATATGCGTCCAATCTTCTCAATGTGTTGCAATTCCTTGATTCCACCTTCGGAAATCTCTGTGAAAATTTCATAGCTAGGTTCAATAACTCTCATACTTTTTCTTCTCCTTTTGTTTTATGTTTTGTTTTTATACTTCAAATTTCTTCATATCTTCAACAAACGATGAAATAACACTTTCGTCTGAACTGATCGCTTGTACTTCAATTACTTTTCCTTGTGCAATAGCAAAAACTCCAATAATTGATTTCGCATCAATTAAATTTCGTCCATCATATAAATTAATATCGCACTCATATTTTGAGCAGACATTAATAAAATCAGTAACCATTTCAGGCGTTGACAATTTGATTTTCTTCTTATTCACTTTTACCTCCAGGATTAAAATTTGATTTTATTTGATGTGTTTACGAGTTACATTTATTACTTCTACTTTAAGATGTGATCATCTGAACAAATTGGCCTTCACTTATAATTGGTATTCCTAATTCTTTAGCTTTCTTATTTTTGGACGAATTACTTTTTGTATCATTATTTATAAGGTAATTTGTTTTTGCACTAACTGATCCTGATACTTTACCTCCCAACTGTTCAATAATATTTACAAGTTCATCACGGTTTTTATAATGATTTAAGCTGCCAGTAATTACAAAACTTTTATTTAATAGACTCTCCTCTTTCTGTTCTAACTTTGTCACATTTTTCATATTAAATTCTTTCGATAATTTCATAATTATATTTCTGTTTTCAGATATATACTCATTTAATGATTTACACATTACTTCACCAAATCCATTAAGTTCAGATGGATAAAATGGCCCATAATTAAAAAACGCATATATATCATCCCACATATTATTTATAGCTACCTTCTTACAACACAAGGCAATTTCTTTACTTGCCGTTCTGCCAATCAGAGGAATACACAGTCCATAAATGAATCTATCCAATGTAATATTTCTACTTTTTTCAATGTTTTCTAATAATTTGTCTACTGATTTCTTACCAAAGCCATCAAGTTTATACATCTCTTCTTTGTGTTCTGATAAGTAATAAATATCTCTGAATGAGTTAAGCCATCCTAAATCAATAAATTTCTGTAATGTCTGCTCTGATAATCCGTCAATATTGATTGCGTTCTTGCTTACGAAGTGAACAAGTTTTCCTAATAGTTTCGCCACACAATCAGGATTAATACAATGCAGCGTCTTACTTCCATTTTCATTATGTATTTCTACATCTCCTCCGCAACAAGGACATTTATTAGGAAGCTCATATGTATTACTTCTGGTAAGATTATCATGTACTTTAGGAATTACCATATTTGCACGATATACTTGAATTATATCTCCAATACCCAATTGTAAATCTTCTATATAAGAGATGTTATGCAAAGTGGCTCTGGTCATAATAGTTCCATCAAGATCTACAGGTTCAAATACTGCTACTGGATTTATCAGCCCAGTTTTAGAAGTATTCCATTCAATGTCCTTTAAAACAGTATCATATAATTCATCTTCCCATTTCAGTGCCATACGACAGCATTCATGATGAGATGTCGATCCTAAAGATTCAGATAATTTGCGACTGTCTAACTCAAAAATAATCCCGTCTGTTGGATATTGATAAAATTCAGGTTGCAACGCATTGTGTACCTGATCTACTGTACTATATAATTTTGTAATTGGAACAATTTCAAAACCCATATTATGCACATTAATTAGTGTTTCAGATTTACTATCATCTTTCATATCTGTTACACATTCAAACACTACAAAAGACAAATTTCTCTCCCTAATGATATTTAAATTAAGGTTTCGTAATGTCCCCGCTGCCAGATTTCGTGGATGTGAAAATGGAATATCTAAATTTTTATTGATTCTTTTAAATTCATCCCACGAGATCACACATTCGCCACGTAATTCTAAGTTGCTTTTATAAGGAATAGTCATAGGAAGATTTTTAATAAATTTGCATTGTTCTGTTACATCTTCCCCTTCTATACCATTCCCTCTTGTAATGCCTTGTGTAAACTCGCCATTTTTGTATCTAACCACAACTGTTAATCCATCAAGTTTGTATGAACCGTAGAATCTATTATTAGTAACAAACTTTTCAATTTCTTTTGTATCTTTTGTTTTATTGGCACTTAACATTGGTTTTGTATGCTTTACTTTTGTAAAACCATCTAATATATATCCTTGTACTTTTATTGTTGGTGAGCCAGCCAATATGCAATTAGTTTCTCTTTCTAATACTGATAATTCATCGTATAAATTATCATATTCTTTATCTGTCATTAATGAACTATCCAATCCATAATAGGCATATGATGCTTTTTGCAGTATCCCCACTAACTCTTTAATTCTTCCTATTTTATCCAATCACATTCCTCCTATAACTTTGCTACAAATTCTTTAAATTCTTGTAATTCATCTTTATCAATCAAAATATCAAAGTAACAATATTCTTTACCTACAATGATATACCAAATACATTTAATCTTTTCTTTTAATGATATCTTCCCTTTATTTTGCATAAAGTAAAAATTATCACTCACAATCTGCAAAGACAGATCATTATCTTCATTATCCGCTTTTAGAACGATACCATTTCCACATCCACATTTGCAAAATGTTACATATTCATTTTTCTTCATTTATATAATTTTCCTTCTCTTGAAACGCACATTCTATTGTTCTTATAGCCCGAACCACACTCTATTATCATCACAGAAATCATAAAATCCTCTCAGATTGAAATTAAGAATATCTTCTTCCTCATAATAATTATAAGCATCTGTATCTTCTGGACGTGCCAATTTATAATCTTCTATCATACAGTCAATCTCATATGATAAATCAATTTTGTCTCTTCCAATCAACTTTAATTTTAAAAATTTTAAGCAAGCAATCATTTGATTATATACAGCAATTACAGTTTCCAAAGTCAAATCGCCTTCATCTATTAATTTTCTTAGTTGCTTACCTTCATCTTCTAATTTATATTTCCAATTTCCCATAATTTACTTTCCTTAAAATTGCGAATTCATTTTTTTAATAAGAAATGTTTTCTTCTATCATATGTCCCATTGGACATATTGAATATTTAACAAAACATTTCTTATTTTCATATTCATTATCTTGCCATTCAATAGGATCTGTATATGTGCATACTTTTCTAATTTCTTGTCTTTCTTCTTTCTCCCATGCTTTTTCTTTATAATATTCTTTACACTGTGCACAATATTTGTATCCTTTTTCAATCTCTTTAATTGCTTCGTTTATCTGTTTATTTATTTCATCTTTATATTCATTCAACATTCTTTGTTTTTCAGTTACTTTATAACTTCCATTAATTATTTTGTCTATAGCTTGAATAATATTTCCACTCCTTTAAAAGACTTGATTCATTGAACATTTTCATACCTAATAATTTTATTTTCTTTAATTAACCTATCCATATCTCCAATTGCGTCCTTAACAGAATTGAATCGACACGGACAAATGTGTCCTTTTGTTATATTCACAAATGAATATGTAGCATCACATTTATTTTTTATAAGCAATACCTCTACTGTGTCTTTTGGTCTTGTTACAAGATATTTTAATATTTTAATCCCAATCACCTCCATGAAAGCGTTGATTCCGTTGATTCATTGGCAAATTTCCTTTATTTATAAACCTTCAATCCGCATCGCTAATTTTAACTATTTCATACTTCCCAAGAATTAAATAATACAAATATTTATCGCACTCATATCCCCACCATTCAGACCAACCATCATTATATCCCTTGTATACTAATTCAGTATCAAATCTAAATACCTTATCAATCTCTTTACAACCTAAAACTTTTCCGTATTCTGTTGGTCTTATTTTAAATTCTTCATTAATTTCCACACCAAGCATATTAGCGATTTGTTGTATATAACTCTTATTTCCTTCCATTTTCATATCCTTTCTTTGTGTACTTGAAACCTATCTTTCATTGCCTTATTTTCATCATCTACCAAAATATAAAAGCCATTTATAGTTGCTTATATTAATAATTTTCTCTTTTAACTCTTTGATCTTCTTATTATTCTCTGTATAAATTTCAATTTGTTTCTCTACTAAAGTATCCGCTTTCAATTCTGGATATAAAGATACAAGCGTAATACTGCTTTCATTTTTTAAATTGCCATATGTATCAGATTCATAATTCATGTACTGCTCTACCAGAATATTCATATCTTCTTCAATATTTTGATTTTCTTCTGTATACATATTTATTTTAGATTCCAAAGTATATCCACTGACAATACTCCAACTTAATACAACAATAGTTATTAAACATACTCCAAATCCAATCGTACAAAAACTTCCTGCGCTATCCCAATCTTTATTCGCAGCAACAATTAATAAAACCAAAAACACAATAGTTAATAAAATTAACATGTCTCATCCTCCTTATATCGTTTCTCGAATCAAATCCTTCTTTGTTTCTTCTGCTCTCTTTAAAAACCACTCTACTTTTTCATTTACTAAACTATTAAACAGCTCTACACATTCCTCATATGTGTCAGCATACATTCTAGAATCAATTTGAACTGCTTTCGATTTCGCAAATTCTGTTTCGCTATTTCTTTTAAATGGTACAAAAAATGATGAATATGATTTTTCCTCAGCTATCGCATCATAATCCCATGCGTAACCTCTTAACATCCCATATACAGGTTTTGATATTAAGCCCATTGTAATCTTATTATTGTCAAATTTATAAGCACACGCCCATAGCTTTGCACCTGGTTTGATATTTTCTATTTCTTTATAGTTTCTATAAATCATACTAACTCCATTCAAAACTTTATATTTATTTAATAATTTAATTCATTACGTTCTATTGCTGTAATATTATCTATTTGATATAATTGAATTAATAATTTTTAAGAAAGGAAGGTAAATATTATGGCAAAAGAAAAGCTTTCCAAAAAACAAAAGAAAGGAATTGCAGCTTTAAATCCTTCTGGTAAAGCTATTGATGCTCTTTCTCAAATTACAAATACAAGTAAAAGCACCGTTTATAAGGCAAAACGGGAAGGTAATTTATTAAATCATATTGATACAGTTGAGAAATCCAATCGTGAACTAACCGTTCAAAACCAACTTTTAAAAATGGCTCTTTCATCAAAAAAATCAAAGAAGTCATCTGGGCATTCATAACGGATGCCTTTTTTATTTACACTTGAAAGTCCTATTTCATTGCCTTATCTTGTCCATATATAGTGGTTTACTCAATCAAAATCCACTATATATGGACTATTTTTATGCTACTTTTTCCTCCAACATCATCCATGTGTTCCGTTTATTATGACTTGTACGGATACATTGCAAAAATGCTTGTGGCTCTGCCAACAGTAGGCATCTTTTCTTTGCTCGTGTTAGCAACGTGTATAACATACAGTTATCTAAAAGCTGATGATGTGTATTATCAATAATCCCAATCACAATCTTTCTACCGGCTCCCTGTAGCTTATGTACGGTCATTGCATAAGCAAGATCCAATGCTGTCAGTTCTTTCTTTGTGTACTCAATCAATTTTTCTTTTCCAAAAATATCAGTATAGGTTACTACACAATATTCTTCTTTCTTTTTGCCATTCTGTCTCTCACTGATTTCTGTTATATATCCTATTTCTCCGTTGAACACATTCTTATCGTAATCATTTACTGTCTGCATCACTTTCGCACCCAATTTGAATGTCATCTCAAATCCAGATATACTTTGCAACACATCCCCTAAAAGTTTTTCCTGAATCGTTTTATTTAACTCATTTGTACTATTCAAGCAATCTTTTCTTCGTGGAACTGCAATAACAACATTATCAATTCCATCAGATTCTACCGATTTTAGGAATGTCTTAACTGCAATATCAAACAATGACTGCCTATTTGTACGGAACATATAATACATATCTTGTAACTCACCATGAATAATTCTCGGTTGTAACTTTTCAGTTATAGGGTTGATATTTTCACGGATTAGATTTGCGTCTACTAAAATACCAGATTTCTCAGCTTGTCTCATCGGTTTCACTAATTTGCTTACCACTGTATCATCAAACATTTCTATCAAATCTGAAAATACATTACCAAATCCTATTGGCGGTAACTGCTTGTGATCACCAGAAATAATAATTCTTGTGTTATCATCAATAGCTTCTAACCAATGGAGAAATAAACTGGCATTTACCATACTTCCCTCATCAAGAAATGCAACGCTTGTAATCAAGTGATTATCCTTATTAAAATCAAACTTATTCAAACCTTTACATCCTAATGTCCTATGAATCGTCATAGCAGGAAATGATGTTGCTTCAGTTATTCTCTGTGCTGCCATAGCTGATAAAGCAGATGCCGTTAATGTAAATTGGTTCTCTGTATATGCTTTTACAATCGCTCTCATAATGGAAGTCTTACCAGTGCCAGCTTTTCCAGTTATTAGGCTGATTGTTCTATGTAAACTTTTATTGATTGTGTCAAGCTGTTCTACTACATATTGAAATCCTTGTTCTTCTTCTGCATGTCTGATCGCCTGTTCTATTTTTTCATCAAAGATATTAATGTCCGTCTGTTTCTTAGACTTTTCAAGCAGTATATTATAAATCTGCATTTCGATATCGTGATAATATTTCAGCCCTACTCTATCTTCTGATATGTGTAAAAACTCATTGTTTTCCAATAACCAATCCGTTTTATCAGCACACTCAGGAACACTATTACTTATTGCCGATTTTAGAATCTTAACTGAACACCATGTATGACCACTACTCTCTCCCAAATCTGTAAAATAGTATTTTATAAAAGCTACTAATCTTTCAGTAGAATCAATCATATTAGGTTTTAACTTCAAAGATAAATCATCTATACGTTTAAAACCCAACTGCGGAATTTTTGTGAGAACATAAGGGTTTTCATCCAATTGCTTTTTAAGTAATATTGGATTCGACTCATCTGATAATAACTTTCGTATCATTGTATATGTAACGCCAACTGGTTGAAGCATTACAAGAATATCTGAGATTAAGAAATTATTTATAATTTTTTCTCTTACTCGTCTCCATGTAATTTCTCTGACACCTTTAATCTTATCATATTCAATCTCTTTTAATTCTCCATTTGCAACATCATTAACTAAATTAGGATAAACATTAATAAGATTTTCAGCCATCCATTCTGGTATAATTGTTTTCAAAAACAATAATTGCATTTCCTTTGTTTGAGGTACTAACGCATATACTGTTACTGGTTGATACTGATGACCATATTGCTTATTAAATTCATGTTTAGCCTTAATTTGATATTCGCACCCAATAGAAAGTTGTTGCATTTTCCCCACAATATTGCAGAAATTTTTTGGCACTTGATCTTTATCAAAATGATTGATACTTTCTTTTGTACAATATGGGATATCATCTTCTGTGTATCCTATATAAGACCCCCAAGTTGTATCTTCGTTATAATATTTTTCTGTACTTATTATTATCTTAAATGTGAATAATTCGTCATCCACTATCAGCTCACCTCTATTTCTATATATCTTCTACGTATTTAAATATGTAACCCATGCAAGTTTTACTTTTCCCTCTACAACAATTGGATATTGCATCAATTCCACAGCCAACTGCTTTTCCTGCTTGTGTAGCAGATTCATAAATTTTAATAAAGTTATTCTCTTTGTCATATTGAGCAACGGGTTTCATATTTGACCTTCTCATTGCTTCTTTTGCCTTTGGTGATATTGTTTTTCCATATCTGCCATGTTTTTCTTTAGGAATCTTCTTATGTGCTTCGCTCATTTTTATTTTTGCTTCAATTGAGTGATGTTTCCCATAAAAGGGATTTCCTTCACCAATATTCCTATCAGAAGCCTTTTGAGATATAATATTTTTAATATTTTGCGTATGATGTTTACCATAAAAAGGATTATTTTCACCCTGTTTAATTTTACTTAATTTATCTTTTGTTTCTTTGGACATTGTTTTACCAAGTTTTGCTTCTCTCATCTTATATCTCGACTCTTCTGAATGATGTTT
Source organism: uncultured Lachnospiraceae bacterium (assembly GCA_910584845.1). Lineage (GTDB taxonomy): Bacteria > Bacillota > Clostridia > Lachnospirales > Lachnospiraceae > Brotaphodocola. The sequence goes on along the minus strand of CAJUDH010000016.1, from coordinate 4,828 downwards.
TCCTTGTAATGGATGTTTATGTTCTCTCCAATACATCTTCATTTTTTCTTTTGTTTCTTCTGAATGAGTTCTTCCTAATGCCTTCTCTCTTAACTTTTCTTTTGTTTTCTCACTCATCTTGAAGTTTGAACCACCCGATGTTATATTGTATCCATATTTACTGTTTGTTGTTCTATACTTCTTGATTAACTCTTGTTCAATAATATTTGCCATCTCAAGAATTAGATCCTCAAATAATATAATATGCCCAAAATTATTCCAACCATATTTCTTTATAGCTCTATCGAAAGCAATGCATGTTTTATATCCGTGTCCACTGTCCCATCTACTTTTAACATTTTCTTGCCCTGTTTGACCAAAATATAATTTTCCATTTATTTTGTTTATATGAACATAAATCTTGTAATTATCCTTTAAAATTTATACTGCCACTCCTTTCTTCCTCATCTGATCCAACCAAGTATTATATGGTTTTACTTTCTCTACAAAGAAATGTTCTTCTCTCTTTCTTCCGAGTATTGCAAGACAATTTCCTTTCTTAATGTCATCGCTATATTGTTTTAACTGGCTTGACCATATAGTTGCTTCAATAATACCAAATGGTGTATACAGGTCTAAATATGCAAATTGATTTCCATTTTTATCTTTCTTTCTTTTAATATCAACAATGACACAGAACAATGTAGTCTTATCTCCGTCCTCTACCATATCCCAATCTGTCTTTGTATATTTGTAGGCATCTTTCAAAGGATCATTTGTCAGAAACATAGACAATGTATCAAATTCCCACATATATTCATCTTTTGCATATTTCTCTTGGAACTCTGTCATGTGATTTTTGTATTTTTGATTCTGTTCTTCTATAAATAATTTCTCTTTTACTTTGTTATAATCTATCAGCAATGCCTCTCTATTTACTTTTCTACCGTCTCTGTAATCATCAACATTCAATCCAAAAGGTATAAGTTTTGAGTATGGAGATGGTAATGTGGTTACAGGTCTATAATCTTTTCTTTCAAAAAGTCTGTTGGCATATTTCTTCAAAGAGAGCATTTTATCTTTTGTTGGAATAGCACCAGCCTTAATCAATGTGATGATTGCTGTCTTATCAGCGACTTTCTCAATAAAATCATTCATACTCTGATATGGTCTATTTTCAATAATCTTATCAACAATAGACTCACCAAGACCTTTTACAGCCAATAATCCAAACAAAATCTCATTATTTTCTGGTAGGGCAGTAAACTCAATATCTGATTTATTAACATTTGGTGGAGACACTTTGATACCCAATCTCTTGCAGTCGTTGATTACGATACTAATTTTCTGTACCTTGTCGCTTTTAGATGTAAGTAGTGCTGCCATAAAATAAATTGTGTAGTGAGTTTTCAAATATGCAGTAAGATAAGATAATAGACCATATGCAACAGCGTGACCACGATTAAAACAATATTCTGCCTGTTTTAGCATTAGCTGCCAAATCTCAATCAACTGTTCATTGTTCCATCCTTTTTGAGTAAGACCAGCTCTGAAATCTACTTCAAGCTGTTCCATTACTTCTTTCTTTTTCTTACCGATAGCTCTTCTTGCATTATCAACCTGTTCTTCTGGGAATCCTGCGTGTCTGAATAATTGCAATGCCTGTTCCTGATACAACAATATATAATGTGTTTTTCCAAACAACTCTCTTAAATCTTCATGCAAAACGCTTACATTTTCTGGATTTAGTTTATTTTGACAATATGTTGGAAAACTCTCTTTTGTTCCTGGACGATTGGCTGCATTGACAACAATAACATCCTCTACGTTATCCGCTTTTGCTTCAATACACATTCGTCTTCCTTCTGCCGATTCCATCTGAAAGATACCAACTGTATTGCCATTCTTATATACTTTTTCAAAAACTTCTTTATCTTCTAAATTCAAATGGTTAATATCAACATCATCCCATGTAATACCAGCCATTTTTAGCGTGTCATCAACAATATCAAGAGTCTCCAGACCAAGATAGTCCATCTTGACAAGCCCCAAATCATCCATAGCATTATGCATCTCTAACTCGATCATAATATTTTTTTCAGAATCATAACATAATGGACAATAATCTGTAACTGGAGTAGGTGTTATAAGTGTTCCTGCTGCGTGTCTTCCCATTGACTTAGGTAAACCCTCAACATCCATGACATACTTGAACCAAAGTGGGAACTTTTCATATACTTCTTTCAACTTTTCATTCTTATTGAGAATATCTTTGAGCAGAACGTCTTTCTCTTCCTCTTCTCCTAAATCATTTAGCGTCTTGATTGTAGGGATCATCTTTGCAACTTCGTCACGCAATTTATACGGAATCTGTTTGTAGTATGGGGAATAGTCTTTCTCATCCAATACCTTTCCAATATCACGAATTGCAACTTTTGTACTTAGTGTATTGAATGTAGCAATAGGAGCCACATTTTCTTTCCCAAATAACTCCTCAGATATTTCAACCATTTCTTTTCTTCTTCGCTTTGATATGTCCCAGTCGAAATCTGCCATAGATTTTCTGCCAAGATTTGCGAAACGTGAAAAGTCTAAATCCCATCTAACACTGTCTATCTGTGTTACATTCAACATAAATAGGCATAAACAGTTTGCTCCTGAACCTCTGGAATACCCCAATGGTATTTTTCTTTTTCTTGCCTCTTTTGCAAGCATATACAGCATAATGAAATAATCCGTATAGTCAACTGCATATAATACTGGCAGTTCTGTTTCAAGCCTTTGTCTTCTTATCTCCTGATCTTCCTTAGACATATGACCAAATTTTTCATCAAAGGTTTTGAATACCAAATATCTCAAATATTCTTCGTGATTCTCATAGCCATTTTCAATATTTATTTTTGGCATGATATTTCCTTTGTTCAGTCCAATATCAATATTCTCAATAATATCTGTTATGTTGACAGATTCTTCAATGCCTTTTCTTATAACATCTTCAGAAAATTGGTCAGATAACTTTTCATAGATTTCACTCTCAGTCTGTAAATAGCAATCTGTATAACTTTCTCCAACTTCTCTACCTTCACCTATTTCAACAAACATTGCATGTGACTCTTTTAAAGAATCACTTAACATATGTGCGTCTGTCGTAATCGTATATGGCAGATTGTGTTTCTGCGAAAAATCATAAATCAGTTTGTTTGCATTTGCCTGATCTTCTGTATTGTGTGATTGAAGTTCACAAACGATATAATCAAATGTATTTTTCAGTTTATCAATATATTGTTCTGCTTCTTTATATTTCTCATTCACAAGATATCTGCTCAGTCTTCCAGCTTGACAGGCAGTTAAACAGATAATACCTTTTCCAAGATCATTTTCTTGTATATACTTAAGATCAATTCTCGGTTTCTTATATAGACCTTCTGTTCTTGATACAGATGTGATTTTGATAAGGTTTTTATATCCTTTCTGAGTCCTTGCAAGTAAAATTAAATGATAGCGTGGCTGAGTGTACTCTTTTGTATCTGCCTTTTCCCACATATCATCTACTTCATAAATCTCATTTCCGATTATGGGTTTGATATTATATTCATTGCACTCTTTAACAAAATCTACAAATGAAGCCATACTTCCATGATCCGTTATAGCCACAGCCTTCATACCATTTTCACTTGCAAATTTAACAGCTTCTTCAACAGTCAATATAGAATCTAACAAAGAACCTTTAGTTGTATGTATATGTAAATGTGTAAACAATCAATCACCTACCATTCTTCATCGTCATCTGAATTATTTGTACTAACTACAACCACATCTTCAATAATTATTTGTGGTGTTCTAACTCCGTTATATTCGTTAATTGATGGTTTTCCTACAATGTTAAAGACAACACTATCATTCTCATCCCAGGCATTTTGTAGCCAGTCATACAGTTGATTTCCTTCTTTACACTTAAACTGAATATATTTAATCTCATCAATCACAAAACTGATAGTGTCTTCATTCTTTCCAAATATCTCAAATTGTTTTTTTGTAAGACTGATATTTTCAATAGCAAGCATCGGTTCTTCGATACCTTGTCCAATAATATCTTCAAGCCTCGCCAAATCAGTAATAATTTTTATAGAAACATCATCAATATCCATAATAAAATCAACTCGATAAGTAGAATCATATTCAACATCTTGTAAGATATCATTTAATCTGTTCATTGCTTCTTCTTTCTTATCTATTTCTAAATCAACAATGCCAAAAGCATTAGCATGACCTCTTCCGTCTAAAATGTTAGTGCTATTTACAATATCTTTAAAACTGTCAATAGGACTGTGATCAATATTTCTAGCACTCCCACCATATGTAATCTTTCCTGTTTTTTTATCTAAAAACTTGTTCAGTAAAATACATGGTTTATTAAACATTTCTGCAATTTTAATAGCAACAACGCCTGTCAAGCCATTATCCAGAATATCAGAAGTATCAATCATAACTACCTTGTCTTCTTTTGAAATGTTCTGCACAATTTCTGCAATTTGTGATACACATTTTTCTTTTTGCTTATCTTGCCTACTTTTTGCATTCTTGCAAAGTCTAGCTGCTCTATCATATATACTTTCCTGTATTGTTTCAGCAGGTTTATCTTTAGTGGCACGTTTCTTATATTCAAAAAACTCATCCTGTTCAATAAATGCTCTAAATAGTAATTCTTTTTCCTCTGGAGAACCGATTCTAATCATCCCATTTAAGATAGGTGTAATATACCACTGTACATTATGCACATTGATTTTGCCACTCATACTATAATCCTGTGCATCTATAAGAGCTTTAAAACACTTATTTTGAATATTTA
>CAJUDH010000015.1 GCA_910584845.1 uncultured Lachnospiraceae bacterium | reverse complement strand
TCAAGGGTTTGCGGACTTTTTGAAGATAAGATATAACAGTTATTAAATGCTATAAAAAGTGTCTTATCAGAATTCGTGTTTATCGGTTTGTACTGGGGAAAATTATACCCTAGCCAATTATGAAAAGCAATCCCCGTCCTACGTCGGTTCCGGCTATCCAGGCCGTCAAAGGGCGAGTAGTATTTTTTCGCAAAGAGCGCGAAAAAATCTCCACCCTTAAACCCTTGACATCTGGATTTTTGCCGTTGCCATTTCGCCGCCGAAAACGGCTTCTAACCGTCCATAGGCGCGTTTTGCGCCCCTTTTCCTGCCCTGTTTGCTGCCGCGCTGAAAAGTTATGCGTCAATCACTCAAAAAACCACTTGGCAAAACGCTTCATGTCTGGCTTCCCAATAAACACTCTGGAAATCCACCCCTTTTTCTTTGCAGATATTGCGGACTCCCTCATACTCCGGATAGCAAAATACCTTGCCTTTATGCCGGCATACCTTTACATCCACCCTCCCATACCGGGTGTCAACCTGCCGGATTTCCCGCTCTAACGCAGTCCTCTCCACCGGGTAACGGCGTATTCCAATGGTGGTGGTTTGCGTCAGCATAATTTCTTCCAGAAGTTCCCGCTCCGGCTCCCGGCACAGGACAGACAGCTGGTAAGCCGGTCGGTTTTTCTTCATAATAATCGGCGTATGCCACACATCGGCAGCCCCTGCCTCCAAAAGGGCTTCCATGGCAAACCCCAGCATTTCCCCGGTGCTGTCGTCTAAATTGGTTTCCAGCACCCACATGGGGTTTTCTTCCCCTGCTGGCTTTTCTTCTTCATCCGCTTCCAGCAGCATAGCCCGCAACACATTGGCCTGTTGGAATACCCGGTTGCCGGCCCCCATCCCCACTTTCACCAGCCGGCATCTGCCTGGCAGGCTCCCCCTGGTTTTGAAAGCCGCTGCAATGGCCGCCCCGGTAGGTGTGACCATCTCCCCGTCGTTATCTGTAAAACGCAAGTCCAGGCCATAGGCAGAAACAATATTAGCCGTGGCCGGCACCGGCACCGGAAGGGTGCCATGCTGGCAATGCACATGGCCATGCCCTTCTGACAAGGGGGATACCACCACATCCTCAACCCCTAAGTTGTCCAGGCATACGGCGGCGCCCACAATATCCACAATCGAATCAACGGCCCCTACCTCATGGAAGTGCACTTGCTCTATGGGCAGCCCATGGGCCTTGGATTCCGCCTCAGCCACAATACGAAATATTTTCCTGGCCAATTCCTTTACACGCCCATCCCCTTCTAACCGGCCAATAATCTCGTAAATGTCCTGCAAATTCCTATGGATATGGCTGTGCCCCTCATGTTCCTGGCCGTGGCTGTGGCCGTGCCCCTCATGTTCCTGGCCGTGGCTGTGGCTATGCCCCTCATGTTCCTGGCCGTGCCCGTGGGCCAGCCCGCCACCATGGCCATGGGTGCCGTCCTCGCCCTCATGCCCCTCCAAATGCACGTCAAAATCATAGGCATCCAGGCCGCAAACTACCTTCCGCCCAAAATGCAGATGGTATCCGCCAACCCCCAAGCTTTCCAAAGCTTTTTCCAATACCTGCCGGTCCGCGCCCAAATCCAGCAGCGCCCCCACTGCCATATCCCCGCTGATGCCTGAATTACATTCCAGATAAAGTATTTTTTTCATTCCCTTTCACCGCCAATCTATTTATTTGTGCCGCCAGGTACCCGGCCCCATATCCGTTATCTATATTTACCACAGAAATGCCGTTGGCACATGAATTAATCATGGTCAAAAGCGCGGAAAGCCCGTGAAAAGAAGCCCCGTAGCCTACCGATGTGGGGACTGCAACCACCGGGCAGCTTGCCAGGCCGGCCACGGCTGTCCCCAAAGCGCCTTCCATGCCAGCCACTGCCACGATGCAATTGGCGGCAAAAAGGCGTTCCCGCTTCGATAGCAGCCGATGGATCCCCGCCACGCCAACATCATAAATCCGGTCAACGTGGCAGCCGAAATATTCCGCCGTTTGGGCTGCTTCTTCCGCCACGGGGATGTCCGCCGTCCCGCCTGTACATACCACCACATTGCCTTCCCGCCCCTTGCCTTCCTGCTCCACTTTCAGAATCCGGGAAATCGGGTCATAAACCACCTGGGGGACCAGCTTCTCTACCAATTCATACTGGGCCTGGGAAGCCCGGGTCCCCAGTACCTCCCCGTCCCGGCTGTATATATTTTTAAATATCTCTGCCAGGTATGCATCCGGCTTCCCCTGGCAAAACACGGTTTCTCCAAACCCGGTCCGCAGTTTGCGGTGAAAATCCAATTTTGCATAACCTAAGTCTTCATAAGGCAGGTTTTTAAGGGCCTCCTTTGCCTGTGCAACCTCCATCTGGCCGTCACGCACCTGCCGCAGCAATTCTTCAATATCCATCTGCGCCTCCTTTTACAGGATATTATGAAAGGTTCTTTTCTAAATTCATTTTCCGGTTGCAGACCCTGGCCACGAGAGGCTCTGAATGGCTGACTACCAAAAGGCCTATGCCCCGCATTTTTACCTCTTCCAGCAAAAAATTCCATATCTGGCTCTGGGTAATCAAATCCAGCATGGCGCTGGCCTCGTCTGCCAGCAAAAACCGTGTCCCTTCCCCCAGGGCGCGGGCAATGCAAAACCTTTGCAGCTCCCCCCCGGAAAGTTCCCCCGGATAACGGTTCAGCCAGCTGGTTTCAATCCCCAGGCCTTCTAGCACACGCCGTTCTACCCGTCTTCCTTCTTTGATGGTTTCCTTCATTTTCAGCCGGGGGTTTACCGAAAGTTCCGGATGCTGCCAAATCATCTGCACCGGGCAGTACCCCCGGAAACTGGCAATGGGTTTTCCGTCTACCAGCACCTTTCCGCTGTCCGGCTTTTCATACCCCGCCAATATTTTACAAAAAGTGGTTTTTCCGAATCCGCTGGGTGCCATAAGCCCCAGCCGGTCTTTGCCATCCAAATACATACTTACATTATTTAAAATCTTCCGGTTTCCGTTATCATATTGAAACGAAAGGTTTCGTGCCTCCAGCCCCATGCCCTTCACCTCCGCCCTTGGCTGCCCGTTTTCTCACAAACGCCCTCTGCCGCCTTCCAGCACCGGACCATGCCCCCCCGGAACCGGCTATATGGAACCGGCTTTTGGCACCGTCCCTCTGCCAGTTCGCAGCGGGGCCAAAACACGCACCCTTTAGGCAAATCGTCCCCGTAAGGCTGGCTCCCAGGCACCGGGCAAAACCCGTTTTGGGGCATGGCCCGGTATAAGGCTTTCGTATAGGGATGCCGCAGCCGGCTTTCGTCTCTAAAATCTCCTGCCGCCGCTTCTTCCAAATTGGTCCCCGCATAAAACACCACTATGCGGTCAGCCACTTTAAGGGCCAGGTCCAAATCGTGGGTGATAACCAAAACACCTGCGCCCTCCTTTGCTATTTCCTGAAAATGCCCCATGACCCGCACTGCCGCCTCCATATGCAGGCCCGGCGTTGGTTCGTCGGCTATAACCAGCCTGGGCTGCTCCTGTACTGCCGTGGAAATCAATATCCTCCGAACCATCCCGCCAGACAGCTCAAATGGGTACAGCTTCCCTGCCTCTTCTCCCAGCCCGTACCGCGCCAAAACCTCCCGGCACTTTTTACGGCTTTGGGGATCCCGGAACCCTTTCCTCACCTGCTCCCCGACTTTCATCAAGGGGTCCAGGTAAGATACGCTTTGGGGCACCAGTACCATTTCATTTCCACGCAATTTTTTCAGCCTTTCTTGCGTCAACGCCTGGTTCCGGTACATAACCTTCCCTTCCCGGGAAGCATTGTATGGCAGCAGGCCCATAATCCCATGGGCCAACAAGCTTTTTCCCGAACCGCTGGATCCCACTACCGCTACCAATTCACCGGCTTTCACTTCCAGGTTTAAATCCCTAACGGCCATAAGCTTTTTTTGCTTCCATCCCCGTCCGTACCGGGTAAAAGAAACCGACAAATGTTCCACAGACAGTAAAACTTCCCCGCCTTCCCTTTCCGCCTCCATGGGTACCTGCCCCCTTCCACTTGATAGCACTTCTTACGGCCGGCCCTTAGCTATGGGCCTGGCCCGGGTCCACCATGCTGCTGGCCGCACTGGCTATGGCCTGGAATAAAATTACGGCCAGCGCCAGCAGCGCCCCCGGAAACAACGCCAGCCACCATTTCCCCATAACCAGATATTTCATCCCTTCTGACAAGATTATCCCGATAGCCGGCTGTTCCGGGGACAGGCCGAACCCCAAAAAAGTAATGCTGGCTTCATGGAGGACAGCGTGGGGGAAAAGCAGCACCGTCCCCACCAAAAGCTGGGGGATCAAATGGGGCGTCATATGCTTAACAGCCACGTAAACAGGGCTTTTCCCCAGTTTCCGGGCAACCTTCACATACTGGCTTTCCTTTAGCTGTAGCGCTTCCGCCCGTAAAAGCCTGGCCAGGGAAGCCCAATGGGTCAGGGAAATCCCGGCCACCACCCCCCAAAACCCTTTGCCAACCGCAAACGAAACCAAAATCAACAGCAGCATATGGGGGATCCCCATAACCAGGTCGGTCAAGCAGCTGACAACGGTATCCGCCCCTTTTCCCAAGGAAGCCGTAAGCCCTAATACAAAAGCAATGGCTGCGCTGGCTGCCGCCGTCAGGACCCCGATACGGATGCTTAAGGAAAGCCCTGCTACCGTCCTTACAAACAAATCCCGCCCCATCCAATCCGTCCCGAAAGGGTAACGGAAAGAAGGGGGCAGATTTTTCATGGAAAAATCCGTTTCCAATGCCCGTTCCCCCCAGAGGCCCCCGGCCACCGTGATAAGCGCAAGTGCGGCCACAGCCCCCACTGCCAGGCACAGCGCGGCAAACCTCCGGTTCCTTTGCCTGCCTATCCTCATATGCCACGCCTCCTCCCCTTCCGGATCCTGGGGTCTATTACCCCATACAATAGATCTGCCGCCAGGTTCCCTCCAAATACGGCAGCAGCGCTAATTACCGTAATCCCCAAAAGCAAAGGCACGTCGCCTCCCAGGCCTGCCGCCACCGCCGCCTGGCCCAGCCCCGGGTAGGAAAATACCTGCTCAACCAAAATAGAACCGCCAAATATTTCGCTTATGGAAGCAAACTGCAAAGTCATGGCAGGCAGCAGGATATTGCGGACTCCATGATGCCAGGCGATCCGCCAGGGGCTTTCCCCCCTGGCTTTGGCAAACAGCACATAATCGCTTTCCATTACGGCAATCATTTTTTCACGGGTATGCAGGGCAATATGGGAAATCCCCGTCATTGACAAAGCAGCCACCGGCAAAACCCCATGGGCGGCCCGGTCTGCCACCGTCACCTGGCCTGCCTCCAGCCCGATAGGGACGCTAAGCCCTACCGGGAACCACTGTAGCCAAACCGCAAAAACCGTCAAAAGAAGCAAAGCCAGCCAAAACCCGGGGGTGCTGGCCGTTACCCATGCATAAGCTGACACAAGCCGGTCAGGCCAGCTTCCCTTTTTTATTCCGGCCACAATCCCCATCCCTGCCCCCGCCAAACCGGAAAGCAGCCAGGACGCCGCCATGACCCACAGAGAATTCTTAAACTTCACCAAAATCACTTCTGCCACAGGCCGGCGGTACAGCAAAGACACACCCATATCCCCCCGTAAAAAATTCCCGGCCCAGGAGAGGAACCGCTCTACAGGCGGCGTCCCCACCCCCCAATAAGCCTCCATCTTGGCAACCTGTTCCTGGCTCATGCTCCCCAATGCCGCCTGCCCCACATTGGTAGACAAAGGGTCTAACGGGGACATGGATACCAGCACAAAGGCCCCGAAGCTTACCAAAAACATTAAAACAGCCAGCCGCAAACATTTCCCTGCCAAAAAACGCCCCATGGCCGTCACTCCCATTCCCACTGGTCTACATTGTTGACAACAGACCATCCGTGGCCGTGGGGGTGCAGCTTTTGTTTTGCTACTTTTAAGCCGTTTCTCGACCAATACAGGTGGTCAATATTTACCAGCCATATCCAGGGGAGGTCCCCCTGCCAGGTAATGCCTTCTTCCCCATCCCACTGGGCCTTTTTCCACAATTCATAAGAACCTTCCCAGTCACTGCATGCCAGCGCGTCATCCATATACCGGTCCACAGCCGGATTGGCATAGGGGGAATACTTGGCATACCCCTTTCCTGGCGCCGTGTGGTAAATATTATATAATTCCATAGGCGTATGGGCCCCCCACCCCCACATCAAAGGCTCCCTCTGCGCCCGGCTATAGGCCGTGTCCCAGCCTACCCCCTCAATTTTCACGTCAATGCCTATTTTTTTCAGCTGGTTTGCCGTATCCGCCGCCAAAGCCTGCCGCACCGAATCGCCTGCCGGGTACAGCAAAGAGAATGCGGCCTTCTCCCCTCCTTTTTCCCGGATACCGCCTGCACCGGCCAGCCAGCCTGCCTCATCCAATAGCCTGCCCGCCTCTTCCAAATCAAAAGGGGCCTCCGCCGCCTCATTGTACCAAGGCATCTTGTCGCATACGCTATACGCCGGGCTCCCATACCCGCCTAGCACATGTTGGATCATGGCCTCCCGGTCTATGGCAAGATGGATGGCACGCCTTACCCTCACATCGGAAGTAAAATCATTGCCGATAAACTCCCCTCCTTCACCAGCTGTACCGGCAGGCGCTGCCGGCAGGTTAAACCCCCGGTTGTCCACAGATTCAAAAGCCAACAGCTCAAATCCCGCAATGTCCTCTTCCGCATAAGGGGCCGCCGTATAGGCAAGGTCTACCTGGCCGGAACGGACTGCCGCAAAAGCCCCGTCCTCTTCCATAAATAAAATGTTTACCTTTTTCATTTTAGGCTTTTCCCCATAATAACCCGGATTGGCTTCCAGGATCACCTGCTGCCCCTTATCCCACTGTTTCAGCACATACCGTCCGGAACCGACGGGATGGCCCCCATAGTCCGGCCCATAGCCATGTTCCGGCACAATCCCCACAACAGCCATGGTATAAGGCCAAATGGAATAGGGGCGCGCCATGGTAAACACCACCGTAAAATCATCCACAGCCTCTGCCTTCTCCAACATGGTAAAATCATGGACCAGGCTGGTATCCCGCATCATGTTATAAGTAAAAGCCACATCCTTTGCCGTCAGTTTCTCCCCATCCGTAAAAAACACATCATCCCGGATCGCCACCGTCCAGGCCATCCCGTCTTCACTAACCTCCATTTTTGTTGCCAGGTCATAGCCAATGTTCAAGTCCGGCGTGGTCACCGTCAAAGTGCTCTGGATCAGCGGTTCATGGACATGTTCCCCGGCCCCCCAGCCATAGGCAGGGTCAAATCCGGCCTCAGGTTCCGAAGAAGGGCCCATAACCACGGTCACATCCTCACGGGCACCGGCTGCGGCCCCTTCCTGTGCCGCGGTTTTCCCCTGCTGCCCGGCGCCGCCGGCCGGTCCGGCACACCCCTCCAGGGCTGCCGCCAAAACCACCGCTGCCATAAATATTGCACACCTTCTTATTCCCGCACCGGCTTTTTTATTGTTTTTCATCCTCTCATCCTCTCCTGCCCCCTCACGGGTGTTTCCAAACGTTTCTTAAGGCAAACAAAAAAACCAGGCATAAACAGAAGCATCCCTTGGGGATACCCGCTGCCTTCCTGGCTTTTGTCCTGTTATTCCTATATGCCCTTCCCGCATCCGGCCCGCTTCTATGGGCCTTTACCGGATCCTTCCTGAAAACTTGCCCTACAACACGCGGCAAACCAAACCACGCAACCATTCCTAGTACTTCAGTACCTTTCCAAGGCTTATGCCGTCAGATAACAATAGTATAAGGAAAAAAACCGGACTTGTCAAGCTTTACAATACATCTGAAAAATGGGGCCTTAACCGTTTAAATACTTTCAGCCCGATAAGCCCTACGGCCAAAGTAACCCCCCAAAAATACAAGGTCATTTTCGGCCGCTCCCAAAACCCGTTCCCCATCAGCATACTGTCCCGGTATCCGGTAGAAATGTAATAAAAAGGGTTGAGCTTCAAAACCGGTACGGCCCATGGTGCTTTCTCTTCAAACATGCTTTCATGGTACATAATCGGGGTCAGCCACATGCCAAACTGCAGGCATATACTTACAATCTGCGCCATATCTTTAAAGAATACGTTAACCGCAGACGTCAAAAAACCAATTCCCAAGGCCAGGGCAGAGGCAGCGAAGGAATAATACAAGACCTGTACCCAGGAGGCCATGGGCATCCACCCATATAAAAGGAATAGGGTTACCATAATTAAAAGGAAAAAAACATGTACCATCAAACAGGAAGACATCTTGATAACCGGAAGGGCCTCTACCTGGAACACTACTTTTTTTACTAAATAGTTATATTCCTGCAGGCAGCCTGTGACACAGTTAAGGGCTTCGCTGAAAAAAAACCATGGCACGATCCCAGGCACCAGCCATAATACATAAGGGGCCCCCGGAACCGGAGGGACGCTTTTAAACCCCACCTGAAAGATAAAAAAATAAATCAGCACCGTCACCATAGGCTGGACGAACATCCACACAATCCCGAAATAAGAACCTACAAACCGTTTCCGAAAATCCGCCTTGGATAAATCCCAAATCAATTTTCTCTTTTTCACGATTTCTTTTATGAGTGAAACCACATATGCCATCGCTTTTATCCCTTTCCTGGCTGCAGGACCTTGCGCGTGCCTGAAAATCCGTTCCCGCCACATAGCCATCCAATTGCCTAAGCCGTTGCCGGCCATATTTAAAACCGGAAGGTTTCCCCAAATCCCCCCCATTTTTTATCCTTATCCGAAATAATCAGCTCCATATCTTTCGCCAAAGGCCAGGCAATGCCCAATTCCGGGTCATCCCAAGCCACTCCCCCCTCGTCCCCCGGGTGGTAGAAGTCCGTACATTTGTAGGCAAACTCAGCCTCATCCGACAAAACCAAAAATCCGTGGGCGAATCCTTCCGGGATATAGAATTGCTTTTTATTCTCCGCCGTCAGCTCCACGCCGAACCATTTGCCAAAGGTAGGAGAATTGGCACGCAGGTCTACCGCCACGTCATACACCGCCCCCCGCAGCGCCCGCACCAGTTTTCCCTGGGGATACTGCTTCTGGAAATGCAGGCCACGCAGCACCCCCCTCACAGACATGGACTGGTTGTCCTGCACAAAAACCATGTCCAGCCCGGCCTCCCGGAAATCATTTTGGTTATAGGTTTCCACAAAGTATCCCCTCTCGTCCGGAAATACCGTCGGTTCAATCACATACAAGCCTTCTATTTCACAAGGCGTCACTTTAATCTTTCCCATTTCCTTTCCCTCATTTCTTAATCTTGTCTGCCTGAATGCCTTGCCTCTGATTCCACAGCCGGCTTCTGGCGGATGCCTGGAATCTTGCTTTTCCCTTTATAGCCTTATGCTTACGGTACTGTAAATCCTCAGCAATATATATCCGTTGGCACAGCACATGGCATAAAGCCATTCCCTGGCCTGATCCCGGGCCATCACCAGGCTGTTATTTTTCACCGTCATCAAAAGTATGGGCAAAAACGGCAAAAAGTACCTTCCCTGGACGCCGCCGATCACCTGGGCGCCTACCGGCGTCACCGACAGCAGCATGGAAAGCATGGTTGCCCCTGCGCAGCTTATGCACAACACCCAAACCCACAGCCTCCTCCCCCCTGTAAGCATCAGCGGTTCTTCTGGTTTTCTAAGGGCAATGCACATAAGGCATACAGCCAGCAAAAAAACTACCGGATCCGTAATATCCAATACCGGGTCTAAATTTCCCAGGCAGGCGCCGACCATAGTCCGGAAATATTGTTCGCTTTGGCGCGCCACGGTATTGAAAAACATCTGCATACATTTCATGGGCTGATGGAGCAGCGCCCCTAACGTATACCCGGTTTCCTCCGCCCACCCCATGCTGTTTTCCGTCCCGGCAACATGGGAAGCCACCCTCCAGCTGCTGGTAAAGGCCATGCCCAATGCCATGGCCGCCAGAACTATGCATGCGGACAAAAGCCAATTCCGGCGGCTTTTGAACTTATGCAGCGGAATCAACAGGCACAAGCCGGCAAAAACCATATAGACCATTTTACACGGCCCCACTGCCGCCATTACCGCCGCCAAAACCAAAATATCCGCCATGCGCACCTGCTCCGCTTCATAAGCCAGGTTCAGGCAGTATGCCGTAAAATAAAAGATCCCTGCCATGATCCACGCATCATAAGAAAAAGATGCCGACAAATGCAATGTCATAGGCAAAAGGGCTACGGAAAATAAAACCTCTTTTCCAAAGGGTAGCCGCTTCATAGCCATCCAGGTAACCCCCACAAAGAAAAGCAGGTTCGTCAGCCGGCCCAGATAAACCAGGCATAAGCTGTTTCCTTTTATAAGCCTGGCCAGGCACAGCCCTAAGGCCTGGGGCATAAAAGCCAGTGGGGTGGTTACCACGGGGGGATATGGCGATTGGGCCAGCCCTTGTTCTGCCGGGCCCTGTTGCCGCCCCAAACCAACCTGGTGAATTACCCGGTAGGTCTCTTCTGTCAACGTCTGCCCCAATACCGTGGCCAGCCCAGACCCGTCTTTTGTCCCCTGCTTGACCCGTTGCCCGTCTTGTATGCCATATACATAATCCCCATGGACATCTTCCAAAAACCAGTCCTCCGGCCTCACAAGCACATGGCCGTCCTCGCTGTTAGCCGGCTGCCCCAACAGATGGCTGGACAGCTGGTACGCGCTGATATAATGGCTGATTTCGTCCGGTGCCGACAGGGGAGGCAGCACCACCATATACAAAAGCCCCAGAAAAGCCCCCGCCAACGGATAAACCCGCTCCAGCCCCCTCCCCCTCCCGTCTGTTTTTCCGGACAAAAAGAAAGCCAGGGTCACGGTCACGGCTAAAACCATGGCCAAAAGGAGCAAATACCGGTCTACCAGCCATCCGTCGCCGCTTTGCACTGCCCCAGACCGTACGTCGTTAAGGTGCCACATCCCC
Source organism: uncultured Lachnospiraceae bacterium (assembly GCA_910584845.1). Lineage (GTDB taxonomy): Bacteria > Bacillota > Clostridia > Lachnospirales > Lachnospiraceae > Brotaphodocola. The sequence continues at coordinate 65,846 of CAJUDH010000015.1, read as the reverse complement.
AGTGCCAGCACAATTGCCAGGCCGGCAATCCAGGCCCTGTTCCCTTTCCTCATGATCCCCTCCGTTTCCTGTGTGCCGCCGTATGCCATGCCATCCTTATCCCTTTTTACCACGGGAAATTTTCTTCTGCTGCTTCGCCGTTTTATTTTCCTGTACCTGTGCCTTTAATGCCTGCCCTTTTTCCCGTGCTTCCTTTTCTTCCCGCGCTTTCTCGGCCTCCAGGGCCATCCTGGCCTCCAGTTCCTTCTTTTGGTCCTCAGCCCGTTTTTCATCCAAGGCCATCTGCTGCACCAAATCCTTGATTTTACTCTCCAGCTGGGAAACATGGATCGTCATGTAAAACACCTTTACAATCAGGACAAAAATGGCAAACAGGAACAAAAAGTTGGCCGTAGAATAGACCCCCAGGCAATAGGCGATAAAATCCGCCACTGCCGGAAAAATACTGAACAGTACCAGCACCAGGGCCAGCACAATCCAAAAAATAGCACTTTCAATCTGCACTTTAGATTGGCGGATTTTTCGCATCATCAAAAAAAGCGTCCCGACTGACACTAAAATCAGCGCTATCCGCAATGTTACCGTCATCATCTGCGATTCTCCCTTACCCTTTCGCCTCCGGTCCAATATTCCCGGTTCCCGCTGCACCAGCGTACCAGCCAAGCCGGCAAAAAGCGGTAAGCCTTCCCCATGCGGTACCCCACGTATTTACACCCGCTTGAAAAGACAAGGTAGGGCAGCCAATAGGGCATCCTCTGTTTCACCAGCCATTTTGCCGTATCTTTTACCAGGCGCATCCCCTCCCCCTCCGACAGCAAACCGGCAAATATTTCCGGATGGCTTGCCTGGGAGGCCGCCAGGTCAAAATTACGGCGAAATTGCTGCAGCAATGTAAAATTATGCCAATGGATTACTTTAGCATTTGCCGCATAAGCAATGGCATACCCAGCCTTCATGGCATTCGCCGCATAAATCATATCCTCATTAAAAATTGTCCGGCTAATAAAGCCCCCTTGCTTTTCGAAAATGTCTTTCCGATACGCACAGCAGGCATTCGAAGCGAAATAAGCCTTGATCCCCAGGCGGGGTATATCCTTTTTCGTCTTTACCTGGCTATTTTCCGGATAATTGAAATACCTGCCATACCGTTCCACCGGCTTGCACCCTTTACCCGGCAGCTGCCTGGCATATGCCATAGCCACAGCCTCGCCTTCCGGCCCTTTTCCGGATAAAGCTTCTACCAGCCGTTCCACCAGGTAACGGTCTTTGGGCACCGCGTCGTCTGTCATAAAAATCATAATTTCTGCTTGTGAGCAGCCGGCCGCCCGGTTCCTGGTCCCGCCATGGTCAAATTCCTCCTTGGAAATATGATGCACCTCCAATCCGGCCACTTCTTCCGGCCCGGCCATATCCCAATATTTCCGTTCTGTATTAACCACGATAATCCGGTTAGGCCGGAAGGTCTGCTTTTGCAGCCTTTGCACCAGGCGGGTAAATTTATCGTCCGGCTTGTATACCGGTATGATCACATCCACTTTTGCTCTTTGTCTCACTGGCCTTCCCTCTTTGTCCTTCCCTTTTTGTAAGAAACCCAGGCACCGGCCCCAAATCCGGCAGCCATAATAGCCATCAAAGCCAAATACGCACAGGCCGCCCCTACGATGCCCCCCCGTTTCACCAGGGCCGGGGCCAAAACGGCAGCCAATGCAGTCAACGTTGCATAAATGCCGAATATGATTTTCTGCTTCCGCAAAATCACCAGCACATAATAGTAAAGGTTTAATATGGCGTAAAAGCCACCGCCTGACACGACCAGCACGAATGCGCCCTGGTATTGGGTAAGGCTGCCCTTATAGGCCTCCCCTAAAACCGTTTCCATAACCCCTAACACCGGCCCGCCTAACACCCACGATAGCCCCACTGCCAGGACGCTCAAGAGCCCGATCAGCAAGGAAATCCCCTTTAGCATATTGGCGAACTCCCGGTAGCGCCCTTCCTTCCAATCATCCGTCAGATAAGTGAGCACCGGGCGGATAACAAACCCGGCCGCCAGGTTGATGACGGACGTGGGCATGAAAATAACGTTAAAATAGCCGGAAGAAGCGTCATCCATATGGGCGTCGATCGCATATTTGGCGGAAGAAAATATATAAAAATCCAAAAACACGGACAAAAACAAAAGTAACGTGGCATAGGTCAAAGGCTTAAGCCGCCGCATGTCCCAGGCGCGGTCCACTGCAGGCAGCCGCCGCAGCACCGGCCGGTCAAAAGCCAATACCCCCGCCAACTGTGCCGCCACCGCACAAATACAAGCCAAAACCAGGGAACGCCACGCGATAAGTGCCAGGAGGAAAGTCCCCACCGAAAAAACCGTGCGGAATGTGTTGGATTTTCCCGTCAAGTACAAATTCCCCGTCCGCTGGAATTCCGATTCGTACACGTCGGCATATCCGTCTATAACCTTATAACACACCAGCAGGAAGATGACAAGAGTTTTTTCCGGCGTATATTGGCAGAATACCAGGTATGCCGCACCTACGGCCAGGGCCGCCCCACAGGTTAGGTACCGGTGGCACAGGTAGTCCCCAAACCGGTATTCCCCCGTACCGTCTGTGACCTGAAAAGGCCGGATGCCAAAATAGGACAAAATAAACATCTGTTGCCCAAAAGTACTGAAACCAAAGGCAAAGGCCCCGCCTTGCTCCTTCCCTACAATCCGCATAACCAAAAAGGAAAGGACCATGCTGGCAAAGGCATAGCAAAAGCTGCCTGCCATATTCCAGGCTATATTTTGTTTCTCCTTACTTGGACCTGCCTTCATAAGAAAGGCTGTCCACCTGTCCATAACGCCCATGCCGCCCCTTTCCCCGCCCTGTCTACGCAATCCGTTTCCGGAAATTCTGGATCAGTAAAATGGATAGCAGCATCCTGACCATGTACCGGGCCGCCACCGTAGGTTTCAGGTAGCTTTCCCCGCCGGCCCGTTCCATGATGACCACCGGCACCTCTGCCACTTTTGCCCCTTGTTTTAACAGATAGGATATGGTATCCGGCTCCGGCCCATAATTCAAATTCAGCGCAAACTCCCGGATCATCTTCTGGTTAAACATCCGCATCCCGGACGTGGGGTCTGCCACTTTCACCCCGGTGGTCAGGCGTATGGCCCCGGCTAAAAGCCGGCTGCCCACCATACGGATGGAACAGCCTTTGGGTTTGTCCAAAAACCGGCTTCCAATGACAATATCGTATCCCTCTTCCATCTTCCTTTGCATGGTCCGGATATACTCAGGCCGGTGCTGCCCATCCCCGTCAAACTGGATGGCATAGGCATAACCTTTTTGGTAAGCATATTTCATCCCTGCCTGAAAACATCCTGCCAGCCCCAGGTTCACCGGCAGGTCCAGCAGGTTGTAGCCATAGCTTTTGCAAATCTCTGCCGTGCGGTCCGTGGAACCGTCATTGACCACGACATAATCCAAATCCGGATAGTCCCTTACCAATTCCCCTACTACTGGTTTAATATTTGCTTCTTCGTTATAAGCCGGTATTACTACCAGCACCTTGCTTTGCCATTTCATAAAAATCTCCTTTTGGGCGGCCTCCTTGCCCATACCCGCCTGGCTGCGCGCCAGCCATGGCCCGGCCCATGCAATCATGCGCCCTCCATGGGTGACGTGCAGCACTTTCATAGTACAATATCGCAGATTCTGTCTACAGTTTCTTTGTCCAGGTCTGCATATAAGGGCAGGGTTAGTATTTGCCGGGAAATGCGGGCGGCTACGGGGGTGGAATTTTCGTTAAAGCGTCCTTTATAGCATGTATAATGGTTGATGCAGGGATAGAAATATTTCCTGGCATGGATATGGGCCTGTGCCAATTCCTGAAAAACTTGATCCCGGCTTTTCCGGTACCCGTCAAATACTACAGGCATGTAGGCATAATTGCTGCGGACTTTTGGGTTTTCCGGGCATAGGCGGATCCCCTTTACGCCGGAAAGCCGCTGCCGGTAAACTTCCGCCAGCTTTTTCCGTTTTCCGATCTCCTCGTCCACATGGCGTAAGTTACAGATCCCCATGGCAGCCTGAAACTCATTCATTTTTCCGTTGGCCCCTACATACTCCACCCTTTCGCTATCCATAATCCCAAAATTTTTAAGCTGGTACAGCCGGTCCGACAGGCGGGCATCCCGATAGGAAACAGCCCCCCCTTCAATGCTGTGGAACACTTTTGTGGCATGGAAGCTGAACATGGATACGTCACCAAACTCCCCGACCCCTTTTCCCTCCCATTCTTCCCCAAAGGTGTGGGCAGCGTCATAAACCACTTTCAAATGGTGTTTGTCTGCAATCTGCTGGATCCGTTCCACATCGCATAGGTTTCCATACACATGAACCGGCACAATGGCCGACGTCCGCTCTGTTATCAGCCCCTCCAGCTTCTCCACATCCAGCGTATAGTCCACTGGGTTAATGTCACAAAACACCGGTTCCAGGCCGTTTCTGACAATGGCGTGGGTCGTGGAGGCAAAACTGAAAGGCGTGGTTATAACCTCCCCTTCCAATTCCATAGCCTGTAATGCCAGCTCCAGGGCCATATGGCCATTCACAAATAATTCCAGGTTGGAAATTTTCAGATAGCTTTTCAGCTGTTCCTTAAACGCCTCATGATAATCGCCCATATTGGTCAGCCAGGCGCTTTCCCACAAAGGCTTTAACATTTCCACATATTCTTCCAGCGGGGGCAGGGACGACCTTGTCACCGCCACCGGGGCATTTGGATTCTCTTTCATGTCTCTCATTCCTCTTTGGAGATGCTGTTTAAGGCCAGGATCCGAATATCCTTCTGTGCCCGTATCCCCATGCGGGCCTGTAAGTACCTGGCTTCCGGTTCCTTCCCCGCCGCCCACATAACCAGGGCGTAAGGAAGATGGAGGCCCGCCGCATGGCTGAAAGGGTACCCCCCTCCAAACCTGGCGTTCATCTCCAGCACAAACCATTTGCCGTCCGATTCCAGTATGTCTACATCCAGGTTCCCCCGATGTTTTAAAAGGCCAGACAGGCGCCGTCCGGTTTCCGCCAGTAAAGGGCGTTCCACCGTAACCGCCCCGTCTGTTTCCCCGGCCCGCATGGCCGTCTTTTCCTTGACCACCGCCATACGGTAACGCCCTTCCAAATCATTGACCACATCCATGCCCAATTCCCGCCCGCAAACCTTTTCCTGAACCAGGACACAGGATCCCAGGTCTTGTGCCGCCTCATATTTCAAATAACCGTTTTGAATCTCTCGCCGGATTTTTTTGTCCAGGACCCTTAACTCCTCATCGTTGTCCGCCTGATAGACAGACAAAGACCCCATGCCCCACCGGGGCTTGAGGATGAAAGGATAAGATGCCGTCCCGTTTTTGGCCTCCCGGGCGGCCTCTTCCCAGTCCAGCCAGCTTCTTGGGGTTGGGATCCCTATTTTTGTCAACACGGAATATGCTTTCCATTTGTCATTGCAGATTTCAATGGCCTCCTTGTCTGCCGTGGCCACCAAAGTCCCCACGGCCGCAAATTCTTCCCTGTGGGAAGACAGGACCGGCAAATCAATGTCAAATAACGGGATTAAAAGTTTAATCTCCCACTTCCGGCAATAGTCCAGCAAAAAGGGGATATATCCCCTGTCATAAATCAGCGGGGCCACTACCTGCCTGTCGGCAGCAGAAAAAGCGGGGCTGGCTTCACTGTTGGCTGCATGGATCTGCCCGTCCAAACCGGCCATGTTTAAGGCCTCTTTAAAATAATGGACCAAGTATGTCCTTCTCCCCGCGCTTGTCAGCAAAATGTTCATAGATCCCCCTTTTTACGCAGTTTTCCCGCAATGCCCCTGTGGCATTTTGCCAGCCAGGCCAGCGTTTGGTACAGCCAGGGGAGACGGGCTTCCATCTGGATATAGAATCGGGTCCGCCCCGTCAGCTCCCGGTAATACCTTTGGTATTTCCGGTCTAATACCACGCCATAACGGCGGGTATTTACCTTAGTCAAAAACCACAGGCGCCGGACGGCGCTTTTCACTACCTCATGGTACCTTCCACCGGTAGCCTGGTCAAAAGCCCGGTACATGGCCCTCATCTCTTCAAAATATTTCCGTTGCTTTGCCACATAATCCCCTGTTTTACTCTGGGTCGTCCAGGAAGTGGCCACCCCCAGGCGGTAAACACTCATATCCTTGTCCCAATAATACCCGTACCCCTGGGCTGCCGCCATAAGCTGAAGCGGAATATCCCCCACAGGGCAGTCCGTATAAAAAGACGGGACTGGACGCACCAGGCGGGCGGGGAACACCAGGGAAGCCATGGCATACCCGCTGCTTTTGTCAATGATCTCCTCTGGCAGTACCACCCGGCTCCCTTTGTAAGGGCGCACCCTCTTATCGCTATAGGAACCGTCCACAGTGGCCACCCGTGCGCTGTGGATACACATGCTGCACCCGGGATGGCTTTCCAGGTAATCCACCTGCATCTGGAGCTTTCCTTCATCGGTCCAATAGTCATCCCCTTCGCACATGGCAATGTATTTCCCCCTGGCCCTGGGATAATTAAAAGCCCCGCTGGGATTGCTCACCCCTTTGGAATATTGGTTTTCCGTATTCAGCAACGGGCGGATCCGGTCCGGATAACGGACGGCATACTCCCGGATAATGTCAGCCGTATGGTCGGTGGAGGCGTCGTCATAAATCAGGATTTCATAAGGGAACGTAACTTTCTGCCTTAAAAACCCTTCCAGGGCGTCCCGGATATATGCCTCGTGATTATACGTAATACAGCAGATGCTCACCAGAGGCGCCTGCCCCTGGTGCCTTCTTCCTTTTTTCTCCATCTTTCCTCCCTTCTGCGGGTGTTGGAAACCACATCCCCTTTTGGGGATCATGCCCCGCCCTGTCAGGCAGCCGGTGTGCGATCAGCCCCTTTTCAGCCGCCCTTTGGCAAAGTCCAGCAGATAGCGGAAGCCTTCCCCGCCAAAAGCAAATGCCAATGCTATATAAATGGCTACGCCGGAACAAACCTGCAACGCCAGCTTTATCCACGGCCCCCCGGGAAATATCAGGCCAAGCCCGTACACGGCACCACACATGGCCAACGACAGGAACAAGGAGGGCAAAATATCGGCCCACTGCCGGAAAATCCCGTACTCCAACAGCTTTTTATTGGGCCAGGCATTGATAAATGTGGTAACAAAGTCCAACAAAGCTTTTATGGACACCAAAATCAGCGGCCCAAACCAGGCCCCGGCCAAAAGCCCCAGGATTCCAATGGCCTTTTTCATGATTTCCAGTTTTAAAAACACATCGCTGCGCCCCATGGCATTGATGGCCTGCAAATTTGTGATATGGATGGGCCAAAAAGAATAAGCCACACACATAATCCGTAAATAAGGGACGCAAGGCATCCACTTCTCCCCTAAAAGGGCCAATACCAACGTGTCCGCCACCGCACAAAGGCCAAACAACATGGGCAAAACCAAAAAAGAGCTGACCCCCACGGCCCGGCGCACCATCTGCCGCAATTGCCCCGGCTCTGACTGGCGGGAGGAAAAAGCCGGAAGCAGCACCGACTGGATGGCAGACCCCAGGTTGTTGACGATCAGCTTGGGGAATTGATCCCCCCGGTTATAAACCCCCAGCACCTCTTCATTATAGATTTTCCCCATAATAAGCCCATAGAGGTTATTGAATAAGGTGTCAATCAGCGAGGCTGCCAAAAGCTTCCAGCCAAAAGCAAACATCCCGCGGATCCGCCCCCAGGCAAACACAAAAGAAGGCTTCCATGATACCAGCGCAAACAACGCTGTCATCAAGGCAAAATAATAGGCCACTTGCTGGCCTACCATAGCCCACACCCCCAGCCCGGCATAAGCCATCCAAATGCTAACTGCCCCGGAAGCTGCCGACGCAACCAAGGTCGACAAAAACAATCCCCTGAATTCCATCTTACGGGACACATAGGCTGTCTGTACCGATATAATGCCGCCGGGGAACAAGACTACCGCCAATACCCTCACGATCCCTTTTAGTTCCTGGATCTGATAAAACCTGGCGATAGCCGGGGCCGCCAAGTAGAGGGCCCCGTACATTGCACATGCCACCAGCAAGTCAAAAAAGCATACCGAAGAAAAGTCCACCTGGTCCGCATGTTGTTTCTGCACCAGCGCCGTGCTGAAACCGTTTTGCACAATTACGTTGGCAATCATAATGAAAATCATAATGATCCCCACTACCCCGTATTCCGCCGGGCTCAAAAGCCTGGCCAGGATAATGGCAACCACAAACTGGATGCCCTGGGCGCCGCCGTTTTCCATAACCTTCCAGAAAAGGCCCCCGGCTATTTTTTGTTTCATTTCTGCTTCTGCCACGTTTTCTGTTCCCTCATTCCATCGCCTTAATGGTATCCTCAATTTTCCAATTATCTGAAAATATCCTTACGTTTCTTTTACCATTGCCTTTTATTTTACAATATTCCCCAGAAATTGTAAATCACATATGGCATTTTTCATCCAAATGTGTTAAATTATCAAAGGACACTATAATTAGGAGGTAATCAATATGAACGGCAATAAAAAATTATGGCTGTCAGTGCTCCTGGCCGGAGTTATGGTTCTTAATTCCGCCTTTTTAGCCTTTGCCAGCCAAACCACTGGGCCTGCCGGCGACCCCCGGTACAACCCCAGTTTACAGGAATCCGAAACCGGGACAGAAGAAACCCTGCCGCCGGAAACCAATGCGGATAATGGGGAACTGCCCCCACAATCCGAATCATCGCCTGAAAACGACCCCCTTCCGGCAACGGAGACTTCTCCCGTAACCGAGCCTACGGAAACGCAAGCCCCCGCCGAGGCCGAACCTTCTACGGAAACCGAAGATGGCCTGCCGGCGGAAGGGGAAACACAGGCCCCGGAGACCGAAGCCCCGGAGACCGAAGCCCCGGAGACCGAAGCTCCGGAAACCCAGGTTCCGGAAACGGTGCCGGGAGCGGTTTCCCCACAGCCCCAGATGCAGACCACCCTGCTGTTAAGCAACCATGCCTGGTCCCAGACCTTTATCAATGACCAGTGGTGCGACGCAGGCCAGCCTTTCTATTCCGTATCCATCAATATGGCCTACGCCATCGGCAATGTCCATTACCGCACCTACACTTCCAACCATGGGTGGACAAGCTGGGCCATCAATGGGCAGCAGACGGATATTCCGGCGGATTTCGCCCCGGTGGAGGCAATACAAATCCGGTTTAGCGGCCCTGTACTAAACGAGTATGATTTATATTACACTACCCGCCTGACTAACGGCACCGAACCTGGCTGGGCGAAAAACGGCGCGACAGCCGGGGTCATGGACCACCAGGGCTCCACGTTAGCCGCCATCCGTATGGCGTTTTTCCGCAAAGCGGACCCGCCGGACATTGCCGTGGACCATCCCCTGGTTTCCGCCAATGCCGACGGCATCCAGTATGTTGACGGTGTCCTCCGCTACCTGAACGGAGACGGTTCTAACCATTCCGGATGGGGTTGGGTGGAAGGCCAGCGTTATTTCTTCGCCGATTCCTACCCGGTAACCGGCTGGCAGTACATAGACGGCTACAAATATTATTTTGATGAAGAAGGGAAGCTGGTCACAGACCTGGAACCCATTATCGGCGCCCAGGGGCCCTTCCTAATCAAAATCAACAAGCAGATGAACACCACCACCGTATATGCGGCTGACGGGGCAAACGGATATATTATCCCTGTAAAGTCCTTCTTGTGCTCCACAGGTGACGACACCCCCCTGGGCACGTTCCATACGCCGGAAAAATACCGGTGGAGGTTGATGAACAGCGGTGTCTCCTGCCAGTATGCCACCCGGCTTGGCCCTGGGTTGTCTTTCCTGCTCCATTCTATTATTTACAGCGTGCAGGATATCAATACCATGCATCCGGACACTTACAATTATCTTGGGGTAGCCCGTTCTGCGGGATGTATCCGCTTTACTTCCGGCGATGCCAAATGGATTTATGACCATTGCCCCATAGGCACTACGATCCAGGTATATAATTCCCCTGTCCCCGGACCTTTTGAAAGGCCAACCATAAAGGCGGTCATCCCCACCACCCAGCACTGGGACCCCACGGATCCCTTGGCTGTGGCACAGTTTGGCGGGCAGTAAGAGGGCAGTTTTAAATACTTAACCAAACTATTAAATAGCCAGGGGCGCCCCGATGGTTCGGGGCGCCCCTGGCTATGTCTTTAATGCCCTTATCTTCCTATTGCAGGAGGTATGTCTCTGACAGCTCATGGGAATACAAGTGGGTATAGCCACGAAAACCGGTGGCTTCCCGGAGTTCTTCCATCACGGTTTCCCCGTCATAGCCGCTGCTCCAAAACTCGTTGGTATCCACATAGACGATCAACCCGCCTTGGACGTCCTTGCCTTTCAACACTTCTTTCACCTGCCGGATCCCTTCCCTGGGCATAGCATATACCCCCCGGAAGCCGCACAGCTCTACCAAATCCTGGGTCAGTGGCGAATTCTCATAATTATTAATATAAAGGCAATAGCAGTGGGAATATGCATCCGCCAACGCAACCCGTTTTTGGTTTTCCGGATATAGGTACTGCACATGGCCCTGTATATAGCCCTTTACAAACAAAGAGGCAACCACTGCCAAAAGGCCGGTATACACCCAAATGGTTTTTCCCCCCTTGCCCAGCCCCCAGGCCACCAGGCGGTCCACCCACCAGACAGCCAGCACTGCCATCAACGGATAAAGGTTGTAAATATAGCGCGCCCCTGGCACTACCGCTACCCAGGACACCGACAAAAAACACAGCAGCAGGATCACGGTCAAAGCCAACGCCGTTTTCTTTTCCGCCTTGGCCTCCCCTTCCGTCCCCTTGCCCCCGCCTGTTGCCTCCCCGTTTCCGTCCCGGCCCCTTTTCCATCGTCCCCAAAGGCAAAACATCGCCAGCAGCAGGCCTCCTGCTGCCACCGGACGTATGCACCCGCCCAAAAAGTCCATATTGATGCTGGAAATATAGGATATTAAGTTTGTTGCCACCATTCCCCCGGTAGATAAGTTATTTCTGGTTTCTGTGGCCACAAATTCATCTGGCCTGGCCAGCTGCCCGATACAGGCCGGAAAAGCCAAAACCATGGCGCCCACGGCGCCCAGTAACGCTGCCGAATAAATAGCCGCTTCCTTCCATTTCCGGCCTTTTATTTTTCCCAGCACATAAACAGCGGAACAGAAAAACGCAAAAAACACAAAATAATATTGTGTCAGAAGGCCCAGGAAAGTAACCAGGCATATTCCTGCCAGCCTCCGGCCGTTCTGCCCTTTCAAAAACATCTTTACATGCAAATACATGCTGGCTGAGGCAAAAAAAGTCATTAACATATACATCCGGATATAGTCCCCTGTGCTCAGCCCCCCCGGCGAAAGCCCCCAAATTGCCATGGCTGCCATGGCCTTTTTGTCGCTGCGCAAAAGGAGCCTGGCGGTCAGGAAGGTCATTAGCAGGCATCCGGCATAGGCCGGTACATTCAAAACCATCCCCTGCCAGGTGCCATAGACGTCCGGCGTGAAAGAACAGACCATATGCAGCATAAGGTAAAAAAAGGGAGGATGCACATCCTGCCCTTGGTTATACCATACCGACCCGGCAGAAAACCCTTCCCCGGGCTGTACCGTCATATATTTTAAAAGTTCTTCCCCCTCCACCCAACGGCCAAACACGTCATACGAGGTGACAAAAGGCTTATAATAACCGTTGGACAACCCCCAAGAATAGATTTCATCAATAAAATACCCCTTTTTTTGTGCTGTAAAAACCAACAGGGCCAACACCTGCAGGCTAATGGCCAACGCAAGGAACCCTATGGTTTTTCTTTTGATTTTCAACGTGGATGCCTCCTTTTTTCAATAAACAGCCCCGGCACAGCCGTCAGGCTATGGCCAAGGCAAATGTAGGCTAACCCCTGCGCCGCACATTCGGAAGGGCTATGCCAGATAACCGCCCCAGCAGGCATCCCGCCCTTACTTCCAGTCGGATTATGCCAAACCATGCCTTGGCCACCGTTTCCTGCAAAGGGCAGATAGAAAGGTAATGTTTCATATAATAAAGGACGCTTTTTTCCCGAAGGCGCTGCCTGGCCAATTGGCTTTGATATGACTTGCCGGTTGACGCCCCATGTTGATGTTGATAAACCAAGCTTGGCAACAGGACGGTACGCAAACCCAAAGCCCGCATCCGGTATGCCAGCACATCCTCTTCCTGGTATAAAAAAATCCCTTCGTCGTACCCTTTGCAGGCTTCAAAAGCAGCCCCGTCTACCATCAGCAGGGAACCGTGGACCACATCCACATAAACCCCTTTCCCTTTGCGGAAACAGGGGCGGGGATAATATAACATCCAGCAAAACAGCCGCCTGCAGATCGGCCCCATAAACATAAGCTGGCCCACAAAGCCATGAAGCCTCCAGGCATTGGGGGTTTTTCCAAATTCCCTGTCTTCCATGGCCGCCGCTACCACGCCTACCTTGGGATGCCTGCAAAATACGCGGGCCATACCGGCAATACAGTCCTCTGTAAAAGAAACGTCCGGATTGGCAACCAGTATGTGGGTGGCCCCGTTGGATTCCACCGCATGTCGGATACCCAGGTTATTTCCGGCCCCATATCCGCCGTTTTTCCCTGCCTGGACAGCCTCCACCTTCCCTCCGCACAGCCGGCGCAAACGAGGCCAGGAATCGTCCGTAGACGCATTGTCCACAATAATAATCCGGTCCAGGCAGGAAAAATTCTGGATTCGCCCCACCAGCCCCTCCACCGTTTCCGCATCATTATAATTTACAATCACACAATTTATTTTCATCATAACGTGAGTCCTTCTTGGTATCTTGACGGTATGGTAAAACACTGGGCCAATGTCTGGGCTTTGGAGCTTTTGAACAAACGATGCTTCGCAATATTTGCCAGCCGCCTGCCTGCCCCCTGGCCGGGCAACGCCAAAAAGGCCCAAAGGGCTTTGCGTTGTTCTATCCCGATTTTAGGCCCAAAGCGTTTTTCAAAAGCAGCCGCTTGTTGAAACATTTTCCGGTAATTTTCCTCTACCTCTTTTTGCCGGCCAGCCCGTCTGCGCAAATCCTCCAGGCTGCCTGTTTTTGCCGCCCCCAAAACGTTGTTGCCGTGCTGGCGGTATTGGGACAGGGCTTGGGGTACATAGGCAATAGCGCCAAAGCAAGAAGCACAAAGGGCAATCCACCAGTCATGCATCACACAGGCATCCGGCTCTTTCTTCGCCAACTCCAGCAAGGCCCGGTTCATCATCATCGCCCCGCCGGTCACAGGGTTCTCCACCAATATTTCCGAAAAGGAGGTCCGCCTGGGGTTGCTGTGGGCATAGGAAAAAAAGCTGGGGCTTATGGGCTGTAGACGGGAATCTACCACTTCCATGTCCGAATAAACCAAAGCCGGAAGTTTCCCCTCCCCCTCAATTTCTTTTATCTTTTTCAAAAGGGTTTCCACTTTTTTCGGATGCCATATATCGTCCTGGTCGCTTAACAATAGATACTCCCCCTCTGCCTGGGACAAAAGCCAGAAGAAATTCCTGGCCGGGGCTGGTATCCCCCCGCCGCCTTCTTTTGCCCCGGCCCTTTCCCGGTGCCTTAGCACAACCCTTTCCGGATCCTCCTTTTGGTACCTCTCTAATATCTCCCTGGTCCGGTCTGTGGAGCCATCGTCAGAAACCACAACCTGAATCTCCGGCACAGTCTGGGCAAGGATGGAATCCAGCTGCCCTTCTATGTAGGCCTCCCCCTGGTAGGTTGCCATCAAGGCCTGGATCCGGCCATCCCACCCTTTTGGCTTCCCCGGCTTTTCCTGCCTGTGGCTTCCCCGGCACACATCTGCCCCTTGCAGGCGCCCCCCGTTCCTTGCCTCCACCATCTTCATCCCAAAATACCGGCTGATATAACGGCGCACCGGGGGGCAGGCTACGGTTACATAGTCCATCATATGATAGGACAGCATGTAAAGCCGTTTCCCTTCTTCCTTCGGCGCCCCTTCCCATGGGGTCATGGCCAGGTATTTTTCGTATGCCCGGCGGTAATGGTTCCGGTTCCCGGCAATCCATGGCCGTTCGTCCCCGGCATAGTGGATGATGGCCGGATGGCTTTTCGCTTTCCGGAACTCAGCTTCCGGCACCATCCGGTAAGCTTTTCCATACCACAACAGCTCCTTATAGGAAAAATAACGGTAATTAGGGAAAAAGTTGTATCTGGGGGACAGGTAAAAAATCTCCCCTTTTAGGGCGCCGTTCAACGTGTCCTGGTCACAGGCAAATAAGCTGCCCCCTTTCTTCCTGTAAAAGTCCAGCAGCCTCCCCTCTGCCCGGGACTGCCTCCATTGTTTTAAATCAATGAGCAGAACGCCAGAATTTACATAAGCATCCTGCGCCTTTAGCCCGGCCTCCCTTTTTGCCTCCGGATAGATGGTAGGTTCCAAAACGGCCCCAAGGAGTTTTCCATGAAGGTCGGTATTCCACAATGCCGTAAGGGGCTGGGCTACCACCGTATCGCAATCCAAATACAGCACGCGCCTGACCTGTCCCGGCAAGAGCCGCCCGACAAACAGGCGCGCCATGGCGCTGATGTCAAAGCCGCGGGTATCTACAGGAAAATCAAATAATTTCCGGATCTGCCCTACCTCAATAAAATATAGCTCCCTTTTGTACTTTCCCGCCATGGCACGCAAAAGCCCCCGGCTCTTCGCCGAAATCCCCATGGAAACCACATAGACCACGAGTTTCTTTGCCTTTTGGTTCCGTTCAAACAAAGAAACCATGGACACCGCCAAATGCCTGGCATAATGTTCGTTGGACGCATAAACCACGTTCACGGCAAAGCCCCCTTTCACACGGGCCTAAAGCCCATATTTTCGGATCCGCCCCAAAGCGGAAGCGATTACCTTGTCCATATCGTAATACTTGTATTCCGCTAGCCGGCCACCAAAAACCACGTGTTTCTCCCCCTTGGCCAATTCGGCATATTGCTGGTACAATTGCTGGTTTTTTTCGTCATTCACCGTATAATAAGCTTCCATGCCCTCGTCCCAATCTGCCGGGTATTCCCGCGTAACCACTGTTTTGGGCTGTTTTCCAAACTCAAAATGTTTGTGCTCGATAATCCTGGTATAAGGTACGTCCCGGTCCGTATAATTGACCACGGCCACCCCCTGGTAATTATCCACATCCAATACCTCTGTCTCAAACCGCAGGCTGCGGTATTCCAATTTGCCGAACTGGTACTGGAAATATGCGTCGATTGCCCCGGTATAAACCACCGTATCACCCAAACTGTCATAATAGTCTTTGTGCTGCAAGTAATCCACGCCTGTGTGAACGGTGCAGTCCTCAAACATCTTGTCCACAATCACGTTATATCCGCCAATGGGGATCCCCTGATACAGGTCGTCGAAATAATTGTTGTCATAAGTAAAACGCACCGGCAGCCTTTTTATAATAAATGCCGGCAAATCTTTACAATCCTTCCCCCATTGTTTTTCCGTATACCCTTTCACCAATTTTTTGTAAATATCCGTCCCTACCAGGCTGATGGCCTGCTCCTCCAGGTTTTTCGGCTCCCCGGAAACGGCCCTCTTTTGCTTTTCGATGATAATCTTTGCCTCTTCCGGCGTGCTGACCCCCCACATTTTGCTAAAAGTATTCATATTAAAAGGCATATTATAAATCTCGCCCCTGTAATTTGCTACCGGGCTGTTGGTATAGCGGTTAAATTCTGCCAGCCCATTTACATAATCCCATACCTTACGGTCGCTGGTATGAAAAATATGCGCCCCATAACGATGTACGTGAATGCCTTCCATCTCTTCACAATAAACATTCCCGCCAATATGGCCCCTCTTTTCCACTACCAGGCATTTCCGCCCCCTTTTCCTTGCCTCATTGGCCCAGACCCCGGCATATAGGCCGCTCCCCACCAATACATAATCGTACTTTTTCATGAAAATACCTGCTTTCCTCTAAATCACAATGGCTGTCTTTCCCCTACTATACTATAAATATAAGAAAATGTAAACGCAGGATAAGAAAGCCGGCCGCTTTTCCTTATAAATAGCAGCCCAGGCAACCCAGGCTGCTACCATCACTGCTTTTCCTGCCCGATACCCTCAGGCATAGTAGTTTTTGGGCACAGGGCTGCCAAATCCGACTTTTGCGCATGGGTCAACTGTTTCAGTTCATATTCCCGCCTCATGGCCTCCTGTTTTGTGGCATACTCTTCATAATATGCCAGCACTACCGGCCTGCGCCCTTTTGTGTATTTTGCGCCCATACCCTTATTATGGGCTTCCACCCTTTTTTTCAAATGGTTGGTCCATCCGCAGTAAAAACTTCCGTCTGCGCATTTTAAAAGGTAAGTATAATTCATAACCAATATCCCGCCCTTTTATGTAAACGGCATCCGTGCTTGCAAGTTCACGCATGCCGCCCAGGTTTCCCTGATCTATCTGAAGCACCAGCTGAATGCGGGTAGCCCGTAAAGCGCCCGGCTGTGGTTTAGCGCCGCCTGCCCTACATTTATAATATATACATTCTGGCTGAAAATGTGACTGTCACTATTATCTCCCGAAAACGCGTGGACGCCTCAGACATTTTTTTCCAAATAAACTATGCCCGCACGATTTCTTTTACCAGGATCAGGCAATCCCCCGGCCGTACCGTGTCAGAAGACAAGTTATTTGTATTTATGATATTTTCCGTAGTCGTATGGAAACGTTTGGCAATATTCCACAGTTCATCGCCTTCCTGTACCAGGTATCCCACAATCCCCGGCATCTGCTGCAATTTCTTTGTATCCAACGGCGCCGTCTCCGCCCGCAAGATTACGGAACGGCAAATGGGCTGCAGCACCAGCATATCCAAAAGGACTACCGCTTTTACTTCCACCGTTTCCCCGCCTACCATAGCCGCCATCAGTTGTTCTACATCGGTTTCCAGGTACCAGATGCTGTCCTGGCTGATGTTGGGGGCTTCCGCTTCGTAATGGAACGGAAGATGCTCTGTCACAGACTGCACCGGCTGGCTGTCGTCATCCGTAAGGTATAAGATACGCACCTCCAGCACCCCGTCCATAACCAGCACATTTTCCCTGGCTTCCACCTCATCCAGCTTTACCATACCGTTGCTGTGGCAAATCTGTAAAATCCTGGGCCCGCCGCCTATGGCCACTTTTTCTGCTATCTTACATTTCCCGGTGTTACGGGCAAGGATTTTATCGAAACAGGCCTCCCCGGTATCTACGGTCAGCTCCCGGTTGGTGGCATAAAGGTCGCTTAAAATTTCCAGCTGCTGTTCCTGATAAAGCCGAATATCCAGCTCAATAACCGCATCCACTTCCAATTCCCGCATCTCGCCGTCATAATCTGGCTTTTCTTCTATTTCTTTGTGGATTAAACGGGCTGAAATAGCCGGAATCATCTCTTCCACTGCCCCTTGCATCTCCAGTTCCCCGGAGAAAGGAATGGTTTCCTCTACCCATTGGATAATGGGGCTGTCGCCTTCGCTTTCATAGACGGCAAACACCATCAAAGACCCCTCCAGATGGATCTGTCCGTCCAAAGGCCGGGTGGACACGCCGGCCAGGCGCATTTCTGTCCAAAGGATCCGGTCAATGGCCGGTTTGCTTCCGGACAAGGTGATTTCCTCTTTCAGCCGGTAAGTATCTTTCCGCCGGAGGGCAATCGCCGCCACATCAATCAGCCGTTTTAAAGACTCAATCTGGGGCGTACCGTCTTCCCCGTCCTCCACCGCCCCCAGGTCCACGGCTGCTTCTGTGTCAAACAAAGATTCCACTTTGACTTCCAGGGTCACAATGGCCTTGATGCTTAATTTCCGGGAATTAATCATATCTACATTTAAATCATCCAGCTGCCAGCTGACCCCCACATAATCCTTTTCTTCCAGGCCCGGCACGTTGACCGTCTCTTCAAAAGGGATCAATCCCCCCAATGTCTGCAGGCCCCCCTCTTCCTTGCGGTACAATATATGAAAATCAAGCTTCCCCCGCACCGCCACTTTCTCACTTTGGACTTTCACCGGCTCCATCTGGATTTCCCCTGCGTCCAAGACGATCTGGGCAATATCATTCATCGTATCCGGGACGATAAAGTCATCATCCAAGGTCACCTGTGTGCTGACCTGATTCTTCCAGCGGTTCATATGTATATTCCGTTTCACCAGCTCCAACATGGAAAAGCACCCACCTTACTTTCTATTTTCATATCTTATAGAAAGTGTATGTGGGTGCCAGGCAAATTATGTTTCCGAATGTCCGGAAGCAGCCGCCAATTCTTTTTGCAAGCGTTCCAGCTCTTCTTCCATCTGCAGAACCCTCTCTTCCATAGCTTTAAACTGTTCCATGGTCACCGCCGCCGTCTGGTCTTTCGGGACCGGCACGCCGCCAATCTTTACCGGGCGGGCAGGGATCCCCACGGCAGTTGTGTCATTCTCTAAAGGTTTCAGCAGTACCGCGTTGGCGGCAACCCTGCAGTTGTCCCCAACTTCAAAGGCGCCCAGGATTTTTGCCCCTGCCCCCACGGTTACGTTATTCCCCAAGGTCGGATGGCGTTTCCCTTTGTTTAAGCCTACGCCCCCCAATGTCACCCCCTGGTAGATGGTGCAATTGTCCCCCACCACCGTAGTCTCCCCAATCACTACCCCACAGCCATGGTCAATCAAAATACCATGCCCCATTTCTGCGCCTGGATGAATTTCAATCAATGTAAAAAACCTCGCTAACTGGGAAATAAACCGGGCAATAAAAAACATATGGTGCGTATAAAACCAGTGGGCAAACCGATGCCATATCAGGGCATGGACTCCTTGGTATAAAAGCAATACTTCTAATGCATTCCTTGCTGCCGGATCCCGCTCCTGAACTGCCTTCACATCCAGCCAAATATCCTTTAAAATCATACTCGCCATCCCTTTTCGTTTTCTTTGCCGCCAAAAAACCTTTTTTTGAGGATTTTTGCCTTCCTAATCATATCATATGTGTGGCAAGGATGACAAGTGCCAGAGCGTGTTTGAAAATGGCTTTCTGCCAGACGTACATATATTTTGTGGCAGGCCGGATCCCGATAAGGAGGGCATAACAGGCTACGCCGGCCCGATGGGGGCACCCCCTTACGGAAAGCGCCTATGACGTCCCGCAAAATGGATACGGCGGGCGGGGACGGGTTTTCAAACGCACCCCCGTGGAAGCTTACCTGCAAACAAGGCAGGCAAGCCTGCCTGCACATGTTCCCGTGCGAATTGGCACACGGCAAAACCATTCCCGGTTATTGGAAAATAACGGGGTTCTCCAAGTATTCGGTTTTGGCCACAATGTACGGGTAGGACTTCTCCGCCCCCACATCCTCGCCTTTTTCCGGCCCTTTCAGCTCCGTGTCGATGACAATCGAGTTTTCCGTCAAATAAAGTTCGTTTACGGAAATACTGTAGCCGCCCGTAGCCTGTTCCCCATATCCCACCACTATGTAAAGCCCTTGGTCATTGCTGTAGGTCAGCTTAAACGGTGCGGCTTTCTTTTCCATTACCAGGTTTTTCAGCTCCTCCGGCAAATCCGCTTCACCCACTACCGTAAATTCCAAATCCCGTACTTTGTCCTGATTTTCTTTCTCCACACTGCAGCCGGTCAATACCCGGACCAGGAACGCCCACAGCAGCAGGCAGGCAAGCCACATCATTTTTCCTCTTAAAATTCTGCGCATAACGACCTCCCCATAAAATTTGATTATTACTAATGTATTCCGGGGAGGCCGCATCTATGCCGGAAGCTTTTGTTTTCTATGGTTTTAAAGATTCCTCCTGCAGCCGGTCAAACTTAGCCATACACTCGTCTATTGTGGCCCCGTTTAGTAAATCCCGCACAATGAGGCAGGTGTTCCCCCACTGTTCCACTTTCATCCCTGCGTTGGAGCCAAGCACGTAGACATTGTCCTGCACCTTGTCATTTAACGGCCGCAAAGCAGGGGCACATTCCACCTCTACATTTTTCGAAGGGGAAATCACCTGGTTGGTTTCCGCATAAATTTGAAGCGCCTCATCGGAAAGGATAATATCCAGCACGGCTTTGGTGTCTTCCAGGTGATGCGCGTTGGCATTGATGCCATATCCGGTCATAGAAACCACCGGCATCTGCCCCCGGCTGCTGGGAAATCCGATTACCTGCATGTTAAACCCAGGATTTCCATAGGCTGTCTCTGTATTGGCCGCACTCCAATAGGCCATTACAATGGGCGTTTTCTGGGCCAGGAAATCCGGGCCCTCCCCTTCAATCGCCTCATAAGTATAGGCTGTTTCCGCATCCACATACCCTTTGTCAATCAATTCCTGCAAATATTCAAACCCCGGGCGCATATAGTCGCTGTATTTTCGCTCCCCTTTGTTAAGTGCTTCTATTTCTTCTTGTGTGTGCCCCCCGTTATACAAATCGGCATAAGCTATTGCAAACACGAAATTCTCCAGCCACCATCGGTTGGCGCCAATAGGGGTTTCTATCCCGTTTTCTTTCAACACCCTGCAGCATTCCAGCAAATCTTCCGGTGTCTCCGGAAGCAGAAGGCCATACTGGTCAAACATGTCTTTGTTTATAAAAAGGCCATGCACCACAATCTCCTGGGGGATTGCAACCAATTTTCCGTCTACGGTATTGGCCGTCTTTATGATTTCCCGTAAATTCTTTGCATTGTCAAGCGTATATAAATCCAGCAACTCCCCTTCTTCGCCTAAAATCTGGATGGTGTCCGGGTTCAGCAGGTACAAATCGTCCATATCGTTGCGTACCCGGTCAAGGATCACCTCGTCATACGTTTTTTCCTGGTAATTCTCCGCCGTATAAGTGCGGTATTCCACCGTTAGCCCCAGGCTGTCTTCCGCTATGCTTATTGTCCTGTCAAACGCCGTCCGGGAGAGGTTATCCACACCTGGTTTTGATTTTTCCATAGGGCCAAACAAATTGACAACCTTCCCCTCATCCGGCTCTTCCACTATCAGGTTTTCAATCCCATCTGGTTTTCCTGCGCAAGACGCCATGGAAAATGCCGCAATCCCTGACAGGCAAAACGCCAACAGCTTATTGGTGTTACTTTTCATATCCCTTTCCTTTCTTTCATAAAACCTATCGGCTACTTCCTGGCCGCCTTGGGATCCATTGGTTTAAAGCCTTCTTCAGCAATCCCATATCAATCGGCTTGGAGATATGGACATTCATACCGGCATCCAACGCCTCCTTTACATCTTCCGCAAAAGCGTTGGCTGTCATGGCAATAATCGGGATTTCCCCCGCGTCCCTGCGCGTCAACGCCCGGATTGCCCTGGATGCCTCATAGCCGTTCATCACGGGCATCTGGACGTCCATTAAAATGGCGTCAAACTCCCCATTCTTTGCTTTTTCAAACCGCTCCACGGCCAGCTTCCCATTTTCCATGATTTCGCAGGTGGCCCCTTCCAGGTCTAAAAGTTCCCAAAGGATTTCCGCATTGATTTCGTTGTCTTCTGCAACCAACAAATGCAGGCCTTTTAAACTGCCGGCCTCCGGTCCTCCCTGCGTATCGCCTTTCGTTTTCCCGGCATTGGCCTCCAATATTTTTTCTTTAAACGCGGATACGAAAAACGGTTTTGCCAAAACCCCCACACTTCCTACCTGGAATGCTTCTTCTTCCACATTGTCGCCGTCATAAGCGGTCAAAAACAGGATCGGGATTTCGCTTTGCGCCAGGCCCTGGATCTGTTTCGCCGTCTCTATGCCGTCCATATCCGGCATTTTCCAGTCCAGCAGGATCATATTGTAATCCTGCCCTCCGTTTCCCATATCCTTGATCAGCCGGACGGCCTCTTCCCCGCCTAAGGCCGTATCTACCAGGACGCCGGTATCCCGCATAAGCGTCTGGATGTTTTTGCAGATTTCTATGTCGTCGTCTACAGCCAAAATCCGGAAAATCCCGTTATTTTTCCAAAATTCCTTGTCCGCCTGCCCGTCTGGTATACGAAGTTCTAGCTCCACACAAAAAAGGCTCCCTTTGTCTATCTCGCTAAAAACATCTATGGTCCCCCCCATAAGTTCTACAATATTTTTCGTAATCGCCATACCCAGCCCGGTCCCCTGCACTTTGTTTGTAGTGCTGTTTTCTGCCCTGGTAAACGCTTCAAAAATAGTCTTCAAATATTCCGGCGTCATCCCATATCCGTCATCCTCCACTTCAATACGGATATGTTCATACTGGCTGGACCGTTGTTCCAGGCCAATAATGCGAAACCAGATATTGCCGCCCTTGGGCGTATATTTCACGGCATTGGAAAGGAGGTTAATCAAAATCTGGTTGATCCTTGTCTCGTCCCCTACCAGATATTCGTGTTTAATGCCTGTCACGGATACGTCGAAGTTCTGGCTTCTGGCATTGGCCATGGGACGGATGATCGCGTCCACCGAAGACATCAGGCTGTTTAGCGTAAACTCCCCGATGGTCAAGACCACTTTCCCGCTTTCGATCTTCGAGACATCCAGGACGTCATTGATCAAGCTGAGCAAATGCTGACCGGAAGCCGTGATTTTTCTCGTATATTCCCTGACCTTGACCGGGTTATCTGCATCCTTGGCCAGCAATGTGGTAAAACCAAGGATCGCATTCATAGGCGTCCGTATGTCATGGGACATATTGGAAAGGAATGTGGTCTTGGATTTGCTTGCAATTTGCGCTGCCTGCAATGCCTCTGCCAATTGCTTACTATGTAATTCCCTTTCCGCCTCCCTTTCCCTGCGGACTTTGCTTTGTTGCCTTTGGTTAAAGTAATATAAAAGGCAGCACAAAAAGAACGCTACCAGCATTACCACGACAACAATTAAAATATTTTGGTTTACCGCCCTTCCTTCCTGCTGAATCGCTTCAATCGGCACATATCCGATAAGGTAAATTTCACCGCCACTGACCGACCACATATAGATCAGTGCCCCTTCTTCCTGAATATCGTGGTAAAACATGATGTTTTTCCCGCTCTCCACGCTTTCCGAAACTTTCGCCTGAATATCCGGCTCCAAAATATTATTGGCACGGTAAAAATCCTGCAGGTTTAAATGCCCGGCATTCCGTTGCCCCATCCCTTTGGGCTTTAGCACCAGCCGTTCGCTTTTTGCATCCATAACATAAAGCATGGCTTTTCCGTTATAAAAACTGCCTGGCAGCGCATCGTCAAAAGAATCATATATATATTCCATATAAAGGACCGCTATTTCTTCCCCGTCTTTTACCACGGGGCATTTCATTGTGTACGCCCACGTGCCAAGGCTATTCAGGTATGATTGGGAGATGGGAAGGCCCTCTACCGTCTTTCCGGCAGAAAAATCCAATGCCTCCTCTGAAAATTCGCCGCCGGTATTGGATACCCCTACCGTTTCCCCGGACATAATCATGGATATTTTGACTACCGTCCGGTTTCTTTTATAAGATCGGATAAACTCTTCGGGATCCTCCACCATGGTAATCTCTTGGGCAATCATTTTTTGAAATTCCGCTTCATTAATTAAGATTGCCTCTAAAGTGCCTTTTATCAGGCCAAGGCTTTCTCTTAAATTGTGGATTGCAGAGGAAGACATCTCGGATGATATCCTTTTTGCTACAGAGAAGACCACGGTGCCTAAAATACAGAAAATCAGTAAAATAAAAAAAATCAACGGGATCCCTCTGTCTGTCCTATTTCTTTTTTGCTTCACTTTCATATTTATACACCATCCCATATCCTTGGATCCATATAGCAAAATATGCTTTTATTTGTACTATAACCAATATACCACTATTGCTTTCCAAAGTCAAAATGTGTTTCTCTTTACAGGAAAGTTTGGAAAGCCTGTCCGTTGCGGCTTCTCCTTGCCAAATCCGCCCATATAGCATAAAATAGATTACAGTTCAACAGCAGCACCAAATACCTGCATCTGGCAGCAAGGCCCCCTTCTGCCGTGCGGCCCCGGTATTTGGCACGGGCGGCATTGGCCCAATGCCTGCAGCCATGGCACTTGGCCCATTTCCTACAGAAAAAATATGAAAAATTCAAACCGGAAACCCAAGCTTATATCCGACGTAAGCCAATTGCCAATTGTGCTGCAAAGGCACGGCTGCGCCAAAGTACTTATTGTCACGGACCCCACTATCATCCGCCTTGGCCTGGCCAATCGGCTCAATGCAGCGCTTGCCCGCCACGGCATTTCTTATGTAGTTTATGGCAAAACCGTGGCCAACCCTACCAGCGCCAATGTGGAAGAAGCCCGGCGGCTTTACCGTTCACAAAGGTGCCAGGGAATCCTTGGCTTTGGCGGCGGCTCCAGCATAGACTGCGCAAAGGCGGTGGGGGCCAGGATTGCCAGGCCGGACAAGCCTTTAAAAGAAATGGAAGGGATCCTGAAAGTGCGCCGGCAGCTCCCCCTTTTGATCGCCGTGCCCACCACGGCCGGTACCGGCAGTGAAACCACTTTATCCGCCGTCATAACGGATTCCCAAACCAGGCACAAATATGCCATTAATGACTTTCCGTTAATCCCACAATATGCGGTGCTGGATCCCGTGGCTACCTTTAGCCTCCCCCCCTCCATCACCGCCACCACAGGCATGGACGCCCTTACCCACGCCGTGGAAGCCTATATTGGCAATTCTACCACCAGGGATACCCGAAGGGCCGCGCTAAAAGCGGTACGCCTAATTTTTTCCAATATAGATAAAGCCTGCCAAAACGGCCTGGATCCAAAAGCCCGTAAACAAATGCTCGTTGCCTCCTACCATGCAGGATGGGCTTTTTCCAAATCTTATGTGGGGTATATCCATGCCATTGCCCATTCCCTGGGAGGTGAATACGGCGTCCCCCACGGCCTTGCCAATTCCGTCCTGCTTCCTTTCGTGTTGGAAGCCTATGGCCCGGCCATCCACAAACAACTTCATGATCTGGCCATTGCCGCAGGCGTCGCCAGCCAGGATATGCCCCACGCAAAAGGGGCACAGGCATTTATTGAAGCTATTCAAGCAATGAAAAAGCGGCTGGGGATCGGGGACGTAATACCGCAAATTCAGAAAAAGGACATCCGTAAACTGGCCCGCTATGCGGACAGGGAAGCAAATCCTTTGTATCCGGTCCCCGTATTGATGGATGCCAGGGAATTGGAAACTTTTTACCATACCCTTTGCCGGCCTGTACACAAAACAACAAAGTAGAAAGGATAGGATCATGGAAAAACAAGAAATCAGACAAATGGTAGAAAAGCAACGCGCCTACTTCCGCACCGGCGCCACCTTGAAAATCAGCACGCGGATCCATGCCCTGGAAAAGCTAAGCCAATGTATCCAAAACCATGAAAAGGCCATCGAAGAAGCCATCCGCCTGGACCTGGGCAAAAGCGGCTTTGAAAGCTATATGTGCGAGACCGGGCTTGTCTTAAGCGAAATCACTTACATGTTAAAGCACATACACAGCCTGGCCAGGGAGAAAACCGTCCCTACCCCTTTGGCCCAATTCCATGCACGGAGCTATAAAAAGCCGTCCCCTTATGGGGTAGCGCTGATTATGAGCCCCTGGAATTACCCCTTCCTATTGGCTATGGAGCCTTTGGTAGACGCTTTAGCCGCCGGCAATACGGCAATATTAAAGCCCAGCGCCTATTCCCCTAACACCAGCGAGGTAATCCGGCACATTGTCAAAAAGTGCTTCCCCGAAAAACTGGTAACGGTCGTCACCGGAGGCCGCACAGAAAACACTTGGCTCCTCCAGGAACATTTTGATTATATTTTCTTCACAGGCAGCCAGGCTGTGGGAAAGGAAGTCATGCGCCACGCTGCCGCCCATTTAACGCCGGTCACCCTGGAACTTGGCGGAAAAAGCCCTTGCGTGGTAGACCGGACAGCCAATTTGGCTTTGGCTGCCAAACGGATCGTCTTCGGAAAATTTTTAAATTGCGGCCAAACCTGCGTAGCTCCGGATTATATCTATTGCGACAAGGCAGTGAAAAGCCAGTTAATAAAGGAAATCCAAAAGCAGGTCCGGCGTCAATTTGGCAAGCACCCCCTGGACAAGAAAAATTACGGGAAAATTATCAATGAGAAACATTTTAACCGCCTCACCGGGCTAATGAACCCGGCTAAAATCGTAGCCGGCGGCGGTACCTGTGCCGCTACCCTACAAATCGAACCCACCATCATGGACAATGTAACCTTCCAGGACAAAGTGATGCAGGAAGAAATATTCGGGCCGATCCTGCCGGTTTTGGCCTATGATTCGTTTGACGAGGCTATCTGTAAAATCAATTCCCTGCCCCATCCCCTGGCCCTTTATATCTTTACCCAAAACCCCCGCGCTGCCCGGAAAGTTACCACACGCTGCGGATTCGGCGGAGGCTGCATCAACGATACCATAATCCACTTGGCTACCAGTGAGATGGGCTTTGGCGGCTTTGGAGAGAGCGGAATGGGGTCATACCATGGAAAAGATGGGTTTCATACCTTTTCCCATGAAAAAAGCATCGTGGATAAAAAAACATGGATTGACCTGCCTATGCGGTATCAGCCTTACCGGAAAATCTACGGCTGGCTCATCCATTTGTTTTTACGTTAAGTATTCTTTATTTATAAACAAAAAAGGGCTTCCAACCATATCGGGAAGCCCTTAATCTTTTTATCCTCACTGGACAAGGGAATACACACATCCGGCGCCGGCATTTGGAAGCCGGCAGCGTTATCGTGAATGGGCGCCCCTCTTCGCCTCATTGCGTTGCCTTGCCAGCATAGCCCCCTGTATTAAGGGGCCAACGGAATTTTTTATCGCAATTTACGGTTCTGCAGAGAAGCGGAACGGAGCATACCGGACTACGGCACACGGTAATAACGCAAACCTATCATTTGATGAATTGCCACCTGCTTTTAAGGCATTTTATCCGCTGGCGCTTTTTTATCTTACGGTATCCTACCCTCACTCTGCATTTTTCGTATAGAAACGGTTTAGTTCAAAATACAGTGGCATCAGTACCGCATTTATAACCAAGGAGTAAAACAAGGGAAGCAACGCTACCGATAGATCCCCACATAAGGCACCAAACTTGGGATCTGGCATGTGGTGGCGCATAAGGTTCACCGTGCTGATTGTAAAGCCGATGCTTCCCCAAATCAAACTGGATCTGCATACCAGTTTCAGCGCGTTCGCGCTGTCCCTTAACCTTTCTGCTGTGCAATGGTTTCTCCTAATGAAGTAGGCAAATGCCTGTAGAAAGCCCCGCCAATACCCTGTACACAGCAGCATCAAAAGGCAGGGAATCAGGATAAATTCCATGCTGATGGAATCCACAAAATACGAAGCTTTACTGCCGATTCCATATTTGACTATAAACAGCACTCCTAAAATTAGGGCTACAAACTTTACAAGTAAATTCGAACTTTTTTGAGCGTTATTTGCTTTTTGCTGCAATTCTACCAGATTTTCTTCCGCCTTTTTTTGATAATTTTCCATGGCAATCCTTTCTCCGCTGAGCAGTTCATTTGCGCTGATACCAAGTATTTTACATAAGTCCAGCATAATGGCGGCGTCCGGAATGCTTTTTCCGGTCTCCCATTTTGATACGGCCCGGTCGGTAATATTTAACTTTTCTGCTAACTGTTTTTGTGTAAACCCCTTCTCTTTTCGACAGGTTGCAACGAATTTTCCTATCGTTTCCTGATTCATGTTTTTATCCTCCTTGCCATCAGTATACATAGAAAAAAGTTGCCCTGAAACTAACCAATGGTTGATTTTGGCAGATTCAACCAGCAGTTGATGGCTTCTCCTGCCATGCCCCTCCGGAATGGCTTCCTCACTGGCTGCCCTGGGCAAATAATCATTACCGTTTTCTTTTATGTTTTCACATGTCAATTTATATACTTGATTATAAACGTTTTGCCTGCTACATAAGTGACTATTTCGAATGAACGGACAAAACAGAAATGTTTTTCTGCCCGCGACATTCCGAAAGGTGTGCCGGTGTTCCGATTGCTTAGGCAATCTGTTTAGGACACATATTAGATATTTTGCTTGGTTTTATTTTTTCGATATTCTCTAGGAAGGACTTTAAAATATGCTTTAAATGCAGTTGTAAATTTACTTTGGCTATCATAGCCAACAGCCTGTGCAATCTCCGCTATATTCATATTTGATTCTATTAACATATAGGCAGCTTGCCGCATTCGGTGTTCCTTGATATGTGCCGCAATGGAAGTTCCATAAACAGACTTGAACACATTTTTCAAAGTTGTTTGATTGATGAGATATTGCCTTGAAAGTTCCTCTATGGTAATTCTTTGCTCCATGTGTTGCAAAAGCTGGTCATGAATGTTTCGGATCGTTTCTGTTAGCTCGAATTGATATTCTACCAATTTGCTTTGGGGAGTAAATTCCATTTTGGCAAGGTATAACAACAATTCTAAAACTTTGATTTTCTGGTATGGAAGCGTAAGTGTTTCAGGCTGGTCATAAAATGCAGAAAAGATACTTTCCGTCTGTTCATTTCCGGCAAGAAAGACAGGACTATCGTTTTGGCAAAATTTTTTAGGCAATACGGTTTCAAAAATAGTACTGTTTTCCAGCAGGTCAGGTGGATTTCCAGAGGCTTTTGGCAGATCAATATAAATACTAAGTCCCTGATACCTATTGTTTGGAAAAGTAAGTACAGAATCCGTACAGGCTTTCATGGTATGGAGAGAAAAATCTCCCGGATTCAGATATATACGGTTTCCGTTTTTCATCTCCCACATAAGCTGTCCGGATTTGCAGTAGTTAATCTGAATAATATGTGATATAGTCTTATGCCGCACAGAAAAAGAATCGGTTGAAAATGTAAGATAGCATAACTCAATACCAGGATAAAGCGGAATGAGAGCCTGTGATACCTCTTGATGAAATTTCTCCACATTTTTTTGTATTTTTTTCAATTCCTCATTCATAGGGCAGACCTCATAATTGGGGGCAGGTGATTTCCATAACCTGCTCAATCATCTGATGCAGCAGACGTCCCTGTGGCGTATCTGCGGCACGATAGTAAACCTCTTTTCCTTCACGCCGGCAAACAATAAGACCGCTGTTTTTCAATGGTCTGAGATGATGTGACACTGCCGGACTTGACATATGAAGCATATCTGAAATATTGAGGACACATTCCTCCTGGTGGCAGAGAAGCCAGAAAATTCGGATTCTGGTGGTATCTCCAAGCTGTTTGAAAACTTCCGCTACGGTTTGAAAATAATCTACATGGTCTAACTGTTTCTGGATTCGTACCGTCTGTTGTCCTTCTCCATGTTGATGCGGCAATTTCATATGATCCATATTGTTTTCCTTTCTTTTATTCCCGCAAGCAACGAGCCAAGCAGGCATGCTTGCATGCACATTTGGCGACTGCCGCGAGGGTCAAATACCCCGCTGCTCTGCAGCGCTACAAATTTGATGCCCGTTGCTTGCAGCGGGGCCTTTGACTTACATTTCGCCCAAACAGAAATACTTTTCGCCCGTTTGGGAGGGAATGCTTTGGGGATATTGACGTGTGCCTTTTTCCGTATTATACTACGGCCATAATGATTAAACAAGTACTTAATCACTGAATTTTAAAATAACAAGGAGGACTTTACAATGAAGAAAACTTACAAGATCGAGGTAGACTGTGCCAACTGCGCAAATTTGATGGAGGATGCGGCTCGCAAGACTGCTGGTGTGCAGAACGCAACAGTTAATTTCATGACACAGAAAATGATTGTGGAGTTTGATGAGGGGCAGGAGCCGAAAGATGTCATGAAGAACGTGCTGGATGCTTGTAAAAAAGTGGAGCCGGACTGCGAGATTTTCCTTTAAGCGGTAGCTGCCTGTGACAGAGTGACACCCTTAAAATGCGCCGCTGCAATTTATGCTGCACATTAGACAGAGTTACTGTCAGGCAATATAACGAAAGGCCGCCAGCCATATTATTGACTTGAACAGGTTGATAAATACTGGCGGCCTTGAGTATAAGGGTGTTATTTTTACCAATAACGATTAAATAATTAAGTATATTTTGATAGGAGTTTTATTATGGAGGAATTAGTAATAAGTATATTGCTTATGGTTGTCATTATAATGGCTGCGACGCTTCTTATTTTTATTGGCAGCCGCAAAGATGGCATGACAAAAAAGCAAAGGGTTATGATGGTCCGGATTTTACTCAGTGCCAGTATCTTACTGGCGCTCCAGTTTATTTCCGCAGAGATGTTTGATACGGCCTGCGGGTATTTATTCCCGTCCGCTGGAAGATGGCTTCGTTTTGTGTGCTATCTGATTAATTATCTGATTATCGGATATGACATTTTACGGAAAGCTATAAAGGGTATTAAAAACCGTCAGGTATTTGATGAGAGTTTTCTGATGGCTGTGGCTACAATTGGGGCAATGGCACTGGCTATTTATGAAAATGGAGAATATCTGGAAGCTATTGCTGTTATGCTGTTTTATCAGATTGGTGAGTGGTTTCAGGGATATGCGGTTGGCAAGAGCCGCCGGAATATCAGCAACCTAATGGACATTCGTCCTGATTATGCAAATGTTGAGAGAAATGGAAAATTAGAGCAGATTGATCCGGATGAAGTAGGGATTGGCAGCGTGATTGTTGTTCAGCCGGGAGAGAAAGTGCCGATTGACGGGATTATCGTCTGTGGTGCTTCCAGCCTGAATACCAGTGCACTGACTGGGGAAAGTCTGCCGAGGGAGGCAAAGGTTGGCGATGAAGTAATCAGCGGCTGTATCAGCATGACAGGAGTATTGAAGATACAGACCACAAAGGAGTTTGGAGAATCTACGGTTTCTAAGATTTTGGATTTGGTGGAAAATGCAAGTTCCCGCAAATCAAAATCAGAGGATTTTATCTCGAAGTTTGCAAAAATCTATACTCCGGCTGTCTGCTATGCAGCATTGGCGCTGGCATTCCTTCCTCCTGTTGTCCGTATGCTTTTTATGGGACTGTCAGCAGATTGGGGAGTATGGATTTACCGGGCGTTGACATTCCTTGTCATTAGCTGCCCTTGTGCGCTTGTAATCAGTATTCCTTTAAGTTTCTTTGCAGGTATCGGAGGAGCAAGCAAGGAGGGTGTTTTGGTGAAAGGCTCCAATTATCTGGAAATCCTCTCCCAGACAAAATATGTTGTTTTTGACAAAACCGGAACCATGACAAAGGGTGTCTTTGAAGTAAATGGGATTCACCATTCGACCATAGGGAATGAAAAATTGTTAGAGTATGCTGCTTTTGCAGAATGCGCATCTTCCCACCCGATCAGCAAGAGTTTACAGCGGGCATATGGAAGAGAAATTGACAGGACTCGTGTATCGGATATACAGGAAATCGGCGGAAACGGTGTGACTGCAAAAGTAGACAGCATGGAGGTCGCGGCCGGGAACGATAAACTGATGAAGCATTTGAATATTCCTTATCAGGACTGTCACCAGACCGGAACGATTATCCATATGGCAATTAATAGGGAATATGCAGGTCATATCGTGATTTCCGATATTATTAAACCTCATTCTAAGGCGGCGATTGCGGAATTGAAGAAAGCGGGAGTAGAAAGAGCCGTCATGCTGACCGGAGATGCAAAAAAAGTGGCAAATCAGGTTGCCGCGTCACTTGGGATTGACGAAGTTTACAGCGAACTTCTTCCGGCAGATAAGGTTGAAAAAGTAGAAGAACTTCTGCGGGTAAAGCCGGGCAAGGCAAAGCTGGCATTTGTGGGTGACGGTATCAATGACGCGCCTGTGCTTTCCAGAGCGGATATTGGTATCGCTATGGGGGCAATGGGTTCCGACGCGGCAATCGAAGCAGCGGATATTGTTCTGATGGATGACGATCCGATTAAGATTGCAAAAGCAATCAAGATTTCAAGGAAGTGTCTGAGGATTGTGTACCAGAATATTACGATGGCGCTTGTTGTGAAATTTGCCTGCCTCGCATTAGGGGCTGTGGGCATCGCGAATATGTATCTGGCGATTTTTGCAGATGTAGGTGTTATGATTCTTGCTGTGCTGAACGCAATCCGTTGTCTGTTTGTGAAAAAACTGTAAGGAAGGAGGGGTTCCTTTGGCGGAATATCAGGTCGGTCAAATTTATGAAAGACTGAAAGAAAGCGATTTATATATTCTTGCGGAATTTTTTAAGATGCTTGGGAACCTATCCGTATTCGT
Source organism: uncultured Lachnospiraceae bacterium (assembly GCA_910584845.1). Classification (GTDB taxonomy): domain Bacteria; phylum Bacillota; class Clostridia; order Lachnospirales; family Lachnospiraceae; genus Brotaphodocola. The sequence goes on along the minus strand of CAJUDH010000015.1, from coordinate 33,564 downwards.
ATCCTGTTTCTTTTATTGGAACAGGGTGCGAATGTCGGTGATCTGGCGGAGCAGCTTGGGGTTACGCAGTCTGCGGTATCGCATTGTTCGTCTGGCTGGAATTTCCGCTGCTATTGGCTTGGGATTACGCAGTCTGCGGTATCGCGTCAGCTAAACTTGTTGAAGCCGATGGCACTGTTTTGGCACCGCTTTCTATTTTTTTACTGTTACAACGTTACAAAAAGGGCTTCCCGATTCCTCGGAAAGCCCTATAAATTATAACTTCTTGCTAATTACTCGATGATAGAAACAACCCTACCGGAACCAACGGTCCTGCCGCCCTCACGGATAGCGAAACGCAGGCCCTGCTCCATAGCAACCGGATGGATCAGCTCAACGCTCATCTCTACGTTATCGCCAGGCATACACATCTCAGTGCCGTCCGGCAGCTGGCAAACGCCGGTAACATCCGTTGTCCTGAAATAGAACTGGGGACGATAGTTGTTGAAGAACGGAGTATGGCGGCCACCCTCATCCTTGGTCAGCACGTACACCTGAGCGGTGAACTTGTGATGGCATTTAACGGAACCGGGTTTTACAATAACCTGGCCACGCTCGATCTCAGTCCTCTGAACGCCACGCAGCAAAGCGCCGATGTTGTCGCCGGCCTGGGCCTCATCCAGAAGCTTACGGAACATCTCGATGCCGGTAACAACTGTCTTCCTGGTCTCTTCCTTAATTCCGACAATCTCAACTTCATCATTGAGATGCAGGGTGCCACGCTCTACACGGCCGGTAGCAACCGTACCACGGCCGGTAATGGTAAATACATCCTCTACAGGCATCAGGAACGGCTTGTCAGTCTCACGCTCCGGATCCGGGATCCAGCTGTCAACAGCAGACATCAGCTCCATAACTTTGTCGCCCCATTCGCTGCTGGGATCTTCCAAAGCCTTCAGGGCAGAACCCTGGATAATCGGGGTATCGTCGCCCGGGAACTCATACTCGTTCAGCAGCTCACGGATCTCCATGTCAACCAGCTCCAGCAGCTCCTCGTCGTCAACCATATCGCATTTGTTCATAAATACAACGATATACGGAACGCCTACCTGGCGGGCCAGCAGGATGTGCTCCCTGGTCTGGGCCATAACGCCGTCGGTTGCAGCAACTACCAGGATTGCACCGTCCATCTGGGCGGCACCGGTAATCATGTTCTTTACGTAGTCGGCATGCCCTGGGCAGTCAACGTGTGCATAGTGTCTATTATCGGTCTCGTACTCTACGTGGGCGGTGGAAATGGTAATGCCACGCTCCCTCTCTTCCGGAGCCTTGTCAATCATATCGAATGCTACGGCCTCACCAGTACCCTGCCTCTCATGAAGAGTCTTGGTAATGGCGGCAGTCAATGTGGTTTTACCATGGTCAACGTGGCCGATGGTACCGATGTTACAATGCGGTTTGTTTCTTTCAAACTTTGCTTTTGCCATTTTAAAACGTCCTCCTTAATTTGGCCACTATGGGCTATCCTTTATATATAGGCTGTCACTATTATATGCGATTTCTGCAATATTTTCAAGCCTATTTTTGACTATCGGCGCATACGCCTTATTTATCGTTTGTGCTCAGAAACGATCTTTTCCTGCACAGATTTGGGGACCGGCTCATACCGCTCAAAGAACATGGAATAATTGCCGCGCCCCTGGGTCTTGGAACGTAAATCCGTGGAATATCCAAACATCTCGGAAAGCGGCACATAAGCCCTTACAATTTTGCCGCCGCCCAAATCATCCATGCCTTCAATACGGCCGCGGCGGGAATTGATGTCCCCGATCACATCACCCATATAATCCTCAGGCATAGTCACTTCCACCTTCATAATGGGCTCAAGCAAAATAGACCCTGCCTTCTGCATGGCTTCTTTGAACGCCATAGACCCGGCGATCTTAAAGGCCATCTCACTGGAGTCGACTTCATGGTAGGAGCCATCGTATACGGTAGCCTTCACGCCCAGCACCGGGAATCCGGCCAATACGCCCGTCTTGGAAGCTTCTTCGATGCCGGCGCCTACCGCCGGGATATATTCCTTCGGAATGGCTCCGCCTACAACGGAAGATTCAAACTTGAAGGTTTCTTCTGCGTTTGCATCCATGGGCTCAAAGTGTACTTTACAATGGCCATATTGCCCGCGTCCGCCGGACTGCTTGGCATATTTGCTATCCACATCCACAGCCTTGGTAAAGCTCTCTTTATAGGCAACCTGCGGTGCGCCCACGTTTGCTTCTACCTTAAACTCGCGCAACAGGCGGTCTACGATAATCTCCAAATGGAGCTCGCCCATACCGGAAATAATCGTCTGCCCCGTCTCCTGGTCTGTCCTGGCCCGGAAAGTGGGGTCTTCTTCCGCTAACTTTGCCAAAGCCTCGCCCATCTTGCCCTGGCCTGCTTTTGTCTTTGGCTCAATGGCAATATCAATAACCGGTTCCGGGAACTCCATGGATTCCAGGATAACCGGATGCTGCTCATCGCATATGGTGTCGCCGGTAGTGGTAATCTTAAAGCCTACCGCCGCGGCAATATCCCCGGAATACACCTTATCCAGCTCCTGCCGCTTGTTGGCATGCATCTGCAAAATACGCCCTACACGCTCTTTTTTGTCTTTTGTGGCGTTAAGCACGTAGGAACCGGAATTCATGGTTCCGGAATAAACCCGGAAAAATGCCAGCTTACCTACAAAGGGGTCGGTCATGATCTTGAAAGCCAGGGCGGAGAATGGCTCTTCGTCCGAAGAATGGCGTTCAATCTCGTTGCCGTCCATGTCTGTCCCCTTGATCGACGGGATGTCAGTGGGGGCAGGCATATATTCCAATACCGCATCCAAAAGCTTTTGTACACCCTTATTCCGATAAGCGCTTCCGCAGCATACGGGAACGGCAGTACATTCGCAAGTACCCTTGCGGAGTGCTTTCTTCATGTCTTCCACGGAAGGCTCCTCGCCCTCCAAATATTGCATCATCAGGTCGTCGTCAAGCTCGCAGATCTTCTCTACCATCTCAGTATGGTAAAGCTCGGCGTCATCTTTCATATCCTCCGGCACTTCCACGATGGAAATGTCGTCGCCTTTATTGTCATTGTAAATGTAGGCCTGCATCTCAAACAAGTCGATAATCCCTTTAAAATCATCTTCCTTGCCAATGGGCAGCTGCACGCAGATGGCGTTTTTCCCCAAACGGTTACGGATCTGCTCTACAGCCCCAAAGAAATCGGCCCCCATAATATCCATCTTGTTGATAAACGCCATACGGGGAACGTTGTAGGTATCCGCCTGGCGCCATACATTCTCAGACTGTGGCTCCACACCGCCTTTGGCACAGAACACGCCTACGGCGCCGTCCAGCACCCGCAGGGAACGTTCCACTTCCACTGTAAAATCAACGTGCCCGGGGGTGTCAATAATATTGATGCGGTGCTCCAGGGCCCCTTCTTTCGGCTTGCAGTGTTCCTGCTCGGTCCAATGGCAGGTAGTGGCTGCCGAAGTAATGGTTATGCCCCTCTCCTGCTCCTGTTCCATCCAGTCCATGGTGGCAGTGCCCTCATGGGTATCGCCAATCTTATAGTTTACGCCAGTGTAATACAGAATACGCTCGGTCAACGTTGTCTTACCCGCGTCGATATGAGCCATGATTCCGATGTTCCTGGTTCTCTCTAACGGATATTCTCTTCCAGCCAAAGCTTTGTCCTCCTACTTAAAGCCTAAAATGGGAGAAGGCCTTGTTAGCCTCTGCCATCTTATGCATATCTTCTTTACGCTTTACCGATGCGCCCGTATTATTGGCCGCATCCATGATCTCGTTTGCCAACCGCTCTTGCTGGGTTTTCTCGTTCCTCTTGCGGGAAAACATGGTAATCCAGCGAAGGGCCAAAGTCTGGCGCCGTTCCGGCTTCACCTCAATAGGCACCTGATAGGTGGCGCCGCCGATCCGTTTCGCCTTTACTTCCAAAACCGGCATAATATTGTTCATGGCCTCTTCAAAGACCTCAACAGCCGGTTTGCCGGTCTTTTCTTCCACACGGGCAAATGCACCATATACAATCTTCTGGGCAACCCCTTTTTTTCCGTCCAGCATGATGTTATTGATCAGCTTGGTTACAACCTTGTTGTTGTATAAAGGATCTGCCAATACGTCTCTTTTCTGAATATGTCCTTTACGTGGCACGTTACTTCCCTCCTTAATAAAAATTAACTCATCGGTACTCACATGTTTCCATAAAATGTGTTCGTGCTCGGTTTTCCAATCTATCCCTGCAACCCACAGGCAATCCACCGGCACTAACAAAACGTGTGCCCAAGGAGGTTTCCCCGCCACCCAGGCTACGTTACTGCTGTGCAGTCCACTTTACTGCTGTTAGTGATTCTACCTCTTTTAACCCTGCCCCTGGCCTATTACTTCTTGGCAGCTTTCGGCCGCTTCGCACCATATTTGGAGCGGGCTTTTTTCCGGTTGGCCACGCCGGCGGTATCCAAGGTACCCCGGATAATGTGGTATCTGGTACCTGGCAAATCCTTTACCCTTCCGCCACGGATCAGCACCACGCTATGCTCCTGAAGGTTATGGCCTTCTCCGGGGATATAGCTGGTTACCTCAATACCGTTGGAAAGGCGCACCCTGGCGATCTTACGAAGCGCAGAGTTGGGCTTCTTCGGGGTGGCGGTCTTTACCGCGGTGCAGACGCCCCTCTTTTGCGGGGAAGAAGTATCGGTGGCGCGTTTCCTCAAAGAGTTGTAACCTCTCTGCAGGGCCGGTGCGGTCGACTTTTTGACCGACGTCTGTCTTCCCTTTCTGACTAACTGGTTAAATGTTGGCATTCCTCTTCACCTCCTGTGAAATTGTCTGTTGGTTGCTGTAATGCTTTGAAAGATAGCTGCCAAGGCAGCTTCCCTGCTTTTCCGAATTCATATAAACAGGCCCCTGCCGGCAAAGCCTTTTACCGTTTATGGGAATCCAAAAAACTTTCCCACAACACAAAAAAGCACACATGCCGCATGCTTGTTTATATTCATCAGAAAAACAAGGCGTGTAATTTACACGCCATACCATTATATCCACATTATAAATCCATGTCAAGGTAATTTTTTCAATTTTTGCGAATAAATATGGAAAGGGGCAGCCATTTATGGCAGTTCCCAAGCCATTTTACCAATAGAAACCATATATGCCCGTGAAACAGCGCACCATTATTGAAGAAAGAGAGGATAAATATGAACGCTTCCAAACCGAAAGCCTTATTACGTTCTTTGTTCCTGGCTTATATGCTATCCGGCATCCTGTTGTTGGCCTTGTCCTTTGCCCTTTACCGGTTGAAGCTAAATGAACCCCAAATCAACTCTGCCGTCTATGGGGTTTATGTCATCGCCTGCCTATTTGGCGGTTTTTTAGCCGGCAAAGCAATCCGTACACAACGCTTTTTCTGGGGATTGCTCACAGGGCTGGCCTATTTCGCCGTACTCTTTTCCGTATCGTGGGTCCTGGGGCAAAAGGACGGCGTCACCCCAGACCTTTCCCAGGCATTGACGGTTATGGGGTGCTGTGCCGTAGGCGGCATGGCCGGCGGTATATTCAGTTAGGCTATTCAAAAAAGGGCTGATGCAAATCCGGAAATTCCGCGGTATATGGTTCTGCTTTGCCCAATGGCAATGCCATATTTGGTAGGAATCCCTTGCTTTGCACCAGCCCTTTAAGCTTAAGACGCCTCTGTCTGGGCTTCCGGCTTCTCTTCGCTTTCCTGGCCTAAAATGTATAAATGGATTTTCTCAATCCGGTTTTTCTCCACCCTTTCCACAACCAGGCGCAAATTACCATGGTTTACCGTCTCCCCTTCGTCCGGCAGGTGGTCCAACAGGCCGATCACCAAACCGCCTATGGAATCATAATCGTCGGATTTCAGCTTCAGCTCCAACCATCCGTTCAAATCATCCAGCTTTACGGAACCGTTAACGACATATTCATTATCCGCAAGTTTTTTGATGGTTTCCTCTTCATCCTCATCATATTCGTCCCGGATCTCCCCGACAATCTCCTCCAGCAGGTCTTCCAGCGTCACCATACCGGCCGTAGCGCCATACTCGTCTAAAACGATGATTACATTGTTAAAGGTTTTCCTCATTTCCGCAAGCAGTTCCGCCGTCTTTTTATATTCATACGTGTACAGGGGCTGGCGCATAAAAGCACGGATGGCAAAATTATGGCGGTTTTCTGCCAGCAAAATATCCTTTACGTTTATTATGCCGATTACATTGTCCGTAGTCCCTTCGTAGACCGGAAAACGGGTGAATTTTTCCCTGCGGATAATCTCCATCAGCTCCCGGAAATTGGTATTGACTTCTACCATAACCATATCGATCCGGGGCACCATTACGTCCTTGGCTACGGAATCGCCAAAATCAAACACATTGTTGATCATCTTCTTTTCCTCAATTTCGATGACCCCTTCTTCATGGCTCACTTCCACAATGGTCCGCAGCTCATCCTCCGTGATCGCCTCCTGCTTTTTCTTTGGGTCGATGCGCAAAAGGAGCAGGAACCCCAAGGATAACTGGTTCACGCAAAAAATAACCGGCGTCAGCAAAGTCATCAGAAAATAGATCACCTTTGCGTACCTTAAAGCAAGGCCCTCAGAATAAATCGTAGCCAAGGTTTTAGGCGAAATCTCGCCGAAAACTAAAATCAACAGTGTCAGGACGCCGGTTGCCACGCCTACGGCTTTGCTCCCGAACAATTGAAGGGTAAGCGTTGTCATAAGCGAGGAAGCGGACAGGTTCACCACGTTGTTCCCTACCAAAATCGTACTGAGCATTTTCCCCGGGTCTTCAATAACCTTTGTCAAGACCAACGCCCTCTTGTCCCCCGCCTCCGCCAACGTCCGTACCCGCATGCGGTTTACCGTAGTCAACGCCGTCTCCGCCGAAGAAAAAAAGGCGGACAGGCCAAGCAGCACAACAACCATGGCTATCTGTATGCCCGTACTGTCTCCTGAATCCAACATAAAAAAATATTTTTCTCCTTCCAAAATACGTCCACATATTTTGTGTTGCGGACGGTTATCTGCGATTCTACAACAATTCCCTGCTTCTGTCAATCACAATAGGAATACTCCTGTACCAGGACCATCCCAATATCGCCTGTGGCCAAACCGTCAATGCAGCTCTTCAGGGGCTTGCACAACCGGCGCCCCCTCCCCTTTGGCCGGCCGGAAAGCATTCCGTGCCTCTTGTGCCAACTGCCAGGCAAACAGCAGCCCGGTGCCCATGAAAATAAAAATATCACCCAGGTTGAAGACTACTTTCTTCAACGGCCCCAGGCGCAGGCTGAAATAGTCCACCACATAATGCCGCACATACCGGTCGTACAAATTGCTCATGGAACCTCCAAGGATCATGGCCAATGCCACTTTCACTATGCGGTGTCCTTTTTGCGTCAGCAGCACCCCCAATGCGCCTGCCAGCGCAGACGTAACTACCAAGGGAAGCGTCCGGACCAATTCCGCGTATTTCTTTAAAAACCCAAAAGGAAACCCCGGATTATGGTTGCGGTAGAGCCAGATTTTTCCCTTTACCCTCCTTAAAGGCCGGGGGAACCCTTCCGGGCCTTGTGCCTCAACCCTCCCTTTCAGCCACTGGTCCCCTGCCGCTAACGCCATCATTGCCATTACATATCCCATACATACCTCCTTGTGAAACGGTTATCTTTATTTTTAAAGCTTCTTTCCTTCTTTATTATTTGCCAGACAACTGTCCAAAAACCCTTTTTGCCCATATATTAATGAAAAAGGCCAAAGGAGCCTGCTATGCCTGTTTGCCAGTACTCCCCTTCTTCCGATGAATATTATGATTTTATTATACGCTATTCCCCCCGCTCCCCAGACCTGTACCAGTTGGCCTTGACCCATTGCGTCAATTTTATTAGCCGGGATTTTGCCGTCGTCCACGCCCCCCGGAGCGATGTGGAACCCTTCACCATATCCCAATACTCCTATGGGATTATCCCCAAACTGTACGGGCTTTTGGACACTACCGCCCTGGAGGACAGCGGAATCCCCCCGGTTTTCGACCAGCCTTCTTTACTAAGTACCGGCAAAGGCTCCATCATCGGTATTGCCGATACCGGCATTGACTATACCAACCCCCTGTTCCGGACTTCCGACGGGGCTACCCGGATTTTGGGGATTTGGGACCAAACCTTAGATTCCGACGAACCGCTGCCGGAAATAGACGGCTACCAGCCCCTTTATGGAAGCGTGTTCAGCCAGGAGCAGATCAACGCTGCCTTGAATGCCCAAGACCCTTATGAAATCGTCCCCAGCAAAGATACCGACGGCCACGGCACTTTTATGGCGGGCGTAGCAGCAGGCAGCCGGGTAACCCGGCCTGCCCCTTTTTTTGGGGCGGCGCCGGATGCTTCCCTGATCATTGTCAAATTAAAACCGGCCAAACAATATTTGAGGGACCTTTTCTTAATCCGGCCCGACGCCACTGCCTTCCAGGAAAACGACATCATGGCGGCAATCAGTTACATGAGCGGCCTTGCCAACCAATACGACATGCCCATTGTATTTTACCTGGGGCTTGGCACCAACCAAGGCAATCATGAAGGCACTACCCCCTTGGGGCAGCAGCTAAGGAATATGGAAGGCTATTCCGGCACGGCCGCCGTTGCCGCCGCCGGCAATGAAGTCGGGCTGCATCATCATTACAGGGGCAATATGCCCCCCAACCAAGTATTTGATGATGTGGAACTGCGGGTCGGCAGCGACGAGACCGGCTTTTGCACGGAGCTTTGGGCCAAAGAACCAGACCTTTACACGGTCGGATTTGTTTCCCCATCCGGAGAAATTATCGACCGGATCCCGTTAAGCCTTGGCTCCGAAACCGTTATTTCGCTCAAACTGGATTCCACCGTCATTACCATAAACTACCAGAATAACGAAAGCGGGTCCGGAAGCCAACTGATATTCATGCGGTTTCAGGCCCCTTCCCCAGGGATTTGGCACATCCGCATCTATCCTCTCGTATACGTGTCCGGCTCATTCCACCTCTGGCTGCCCATGGACGGGTTCCTCTCCAAAAACACCATGTTCCTGCGGCCCGATCCGGATAATACCATCACTGACCCTGGCAATGCTTCCATGCCCCTGACGGTCAGTACCTACAACCATGGCAACAACAGCATCTACATCCACAGCAGCCGGGGATACACCCCTGACGGCCGGATAAAGCCTGACCTGGCAGCCCCCGGGGTGGAGGTGCAAGGGCCGGCCCTAACCCCTCTTGGGGCAGACCTGCGTTTTACCCGCCGCACCGGCTCTTCCGTTGCCGCCGCCCTTACGGCCGGCGCTGTAGCCGACCTGTTTACTTGGGGCGTCACCAATAATAACAATCAGGCTTTAAGCGGCGCCGCTATCAAATCCATGTTAATCCGCGGCGCCAACCGTAGCCAGGCATTCACATACCCTAACCCCACTTGGGGCTTTGGAACCCTCAATTTGTACCAGGCTTTTCTCCGGATACGGGAATAAGGTTTTGGCGCTACCCACGCATCCGGATCATAGGGCCGCCGCTCTTTTCCAGATAGGCCCGGGTTATCACCACCGAACCGATATTTGGGTCTTTTGGTATCTCGTACATGATGTCCAACATATATTCTTCCAGGATAGCACGCAGGGCCCGGGCGCCCGTTTCCCTTTTTAAAGCTTCCTGGGCAATCCACTCCAGGGCGTCTTCGTCAAATGCCAGCTTTACCTCGTCCATATCCAACAATTTGACATATTGTTTTAAAATGGCGTTCCGTGGTTCTTTCAAAATTTGTACCAACAGTTCTTTCGTAAGCTTTTCCAGCGTTACCGTCACAGGAAGCCGCCCTAAAAATTCCGGGATCATCCCAAATTCCCGCAAATCCGCACTGGCCACCTGATTTAAAATATGGGCGTCCTTCTCATATTTATCCTTTAATTCCGCGCCGAAGCCCATAGACGATGTTTTGCTTAAACGTTCCCGGATAATCTTTTCTAAATCCGGGAACGCCCCGCCGCAGATAAACAGGATATTGTCTGTATTCACTGTGGTCAAGGGGGTAAGGGCATTTTTCTGGTTGGAGCCTACCGGCACTTCCACAGTGCTCCCTTCCAAAAGCTTTAGCAGCTCCTGCTGCACCGACTCCCCGCTTACATCCCGGGCGTTGGTCTGGCGTTTTTTGGCTATCTTGTCTATTTCATCAATAAAAATAATCCCATGTTCCGCCCGTTCCACATCGTTTCCCGCCGCAGAAAGCAATTTGGATACCACGCTCTCGATATCATCCCCGATATAGCCTGCCTCGGTCAAAGATGTGGCATCTGCCACTGCCAAAGGCACATCCAGAAGGCGGGCCAAAGTACGTACCAGGTAAGTCTTGCCGCTGCCGGTAGGGCCAATCATCAAAATATTGGATTTTTCTATGCGCACTTCATCCGCCTGTGATAACTTGTCCCCGTTTTTTGGCGAAATCCTCAGGCTTTCCGCGTAGACCCGTTTATAATGGTTATATACCGCCACCGAAACCACTTTTTTGGCCCGTTCCTGGCCAATCACATACTCATCCAGTTGCCTTTTGATCACATGGGGGGCCGGGATGTCTTTTAAGTCAAAAGCCGGCCCTGCCTTTTCCTTTTTCTTTTTTATTTTCTGCTTCCGGGAGATTTGCATTTGCGGCGTATTCTCCCCGTCCCCGGAAGGCATAAAATTTAAGTTCATGTAAGGCATTTGGGAAAGCTGGGAAAAATCCACTTTAGACAAATCCAGGTTGCTGCCCATTACCGAATCAAATGCCTTTTGCATACAGTCATGGCACAGGCACATATCCCCTGGCATTACAATCATGCTTCCGGCCTTGCTTTCAGGCCTGCGGCACATATAACATATTTTTTCATATTCCTGGCTGTCGCCTTTTTCATCGGCGGCGCCCTTTTGCGCACCCGGCTGTTTTTTCTGCTGGTCTTTATCTTCCATCCGTCTTCCTCCTCTGAACAGGCCTTTTCCATTGCCGTTGCCCGATGGGCATCCGGCGGCCTACCTACTCATACCCGCTTGGTTGGCCCATATCCGTAGCACGGTACAGGTGGCCTGCTTCCCCGTGGCGGATAGCCAACGATTTTCTAGTATTATCTGCACAAATACTCAGGGCGCTGTAAAAGCACTCTGAGTATTTGTTTATCCCATGTCTGTTTTAGCCCTTATTGTTCCTTGGCATCCCTTTGGTAACCAAGGGTAATTTCTACGCTCCGTTCCACATACTCCCCGTTATTTAGGGATTGGACCGTCAGCGCAACCGTAGCGCCGCCTTCATAATAGGTCAGCATAGTTTGCAAATCTTCCATGGAACGCACGGCCTGCCCGTCAAATTTGGTAATAATGTCTTTCTCCCTAAGGTCAGATTGGCCAGCGGCGCCGCCTTCAATAATCTTATATATATAGACCCCCCGTGGCATACCGTACATAGCAGCCGCCACATCGTCAATGTTGGTTCCCTGAATACCCAAATATCCCCGTTTGCCTTCTTCCACCTCTACCCGGGTCTTCCGGTTCATCAATTCATTGATAATATCCTGGGCTTTGGAAATGGGGATGGCATACCCGATCCCTTCTACTTCTGTGGAAGAGTATTTGGCGGCATTAATGCCCACAACCTCGCCCCTCATATTTAAAAGCGCCCCGCCGCTGTTTCCTGGGTTGATGGCTGCATCGGTCTGAAGCAGGTTACGGCTAACCTGTTCTTCTGTCCTTACTTCCCGATCCAATGCGCTCACATAGCCCACGGTCACCGACTGGCCATAACCCAAAGCGTTTCCAATAGCGATCACGCCTTGGCCTACCTTCAGCGCATCGGAATCCCCCAATGTAGCCACTTTAATCTGCCCCATGGTTTCTGGCTCAATATCGGCAAGGGGGACGGCAATCACCGCCAAGTCGCTTTCCGAATCTGTCCCTTTAATAGCAGCATTCACGGTATTTTCATCAATAAATGTTACCAGCAGCTCTTTGGAATCCTCCACCACATGGTTGTTGGTCACGATTAAGAGCTCATCGTCATTCTGGCCCACAATAATGCCGGATCCGCTGCTGGGGACTTCATACCTCTGGCTGGGCCCAAACCAGGGCCGCTGCTCCATCACTATGGTATTGGTGATAGCCACCACAGAAGGCATAGCCCTCTCCACGATGGAAGACACATCCGTTTGAAGGGCTGGCATGGCCTCCGCCGATGCATCGGGCGCCTGGGTACCGGCTGTTTCCACACTGACCTGCACCTTTTCTTTTGGGGCGTTTTTGCTTTTCACAAACTCGCCTAAGGTATTTACCCCAAACATGGTGCTGCCGGCTACCGTGCCAAACACAATAGCCCCGGCTATAATCCCGGCCGCTTTTACCGCCAGGGAACCCCCTTTGCCGGAACTGTTTTTCGGCTCTTGGGGAATGTGGTCCATATTCATCCGGTTGTAACGGGCATCTTGGCCATACTGCTGGGCCTGGCCGTACTGCCTTTGGGCCTGGTCATATTGCCGGGCCTGGTCATATTGTTGCCAGCCCTGGGCCTCTTGCCGGCGCCAATCTGCTTCCCGGTCTATTCCTTTTCCGTCTTTTTCATTTTCGTACATATTATAATCCCCTTTCCAAGGTTGGGAAACATCCCCTTCCCTTTAGTCTTTCCTATCTTTTGCCATGGCACTTTTGTCAACCCCATTCCATCCATGGCGGCAATGAATCGGAATTGCTGCTTCTTTGAAGCCTTTCGAATCATTACAATCAATATAACAAGGAAATGTGATAAAATTGTGTTGGAATTATAATTTCTGTGTGAACGCCCTTGCCGTCTTTTTCAAAGCTTTACATATATGAAAACATTAAGCCTTTACCATAGGGGCTGTGCACCTGCCAGGCTGTCTGTTGGCCGCCGAAATGCCCGATTTTGGCATTTTTGACACATCTGCTGGTAGCCCGGCCCCTCCTCCATATTATGGAAATGCCAAAACAGCGGATATACGGCTTACTGCCCGGGAGCCGCGACAATCCCCCCTGACCCGGTAGGCCCCTGGGATCCATTGCCCATAGGCGGGGCGCCGTTGGCCTCCCCTCCCGGGGCGGGGGCCATTCCCCCTTGCCCGCCCGGCCCGCCTGGCGTAACCGCGCTGGTCGGGCTGGTATTGGGCGCCGACACCGGTGCCGAATAGGATGGCGTCGTCTCATATTCCATGGATCCCCCCTGGCCGCCCCCAGGGCCTTCCAGGGAATTGCGGGAGCTTTCCGGTTCGGGGGAAGCCGTAGGCCTGGCCGGATAAATCACGTCCGTTCCGGCTGTCGGACGGGTTTCAGGCCGGGTGGGGCTGCCCCCTTGCGTGTCCTCGCCCGGTGCCAGGCCATGGTTTGCGCTGGTTTCCACAGGATCCCCGTCTTCATCGGTTACAGCAGGCGTAGGCCTGACGTTTGCCCCCGGCTGGCTGTCGCTGCCCGGGGTAGTCTCCCCTCTCCTTTTTCTGACCAGCTTTCCGTCTGCATCCAGCTCCCAGCCAATGGCAATCCCGTCTGCGTCGGTTTCCTGCCTCACATAATCCCCATCCCCGTCCGTCTCCCGGACAATGGTTTTCTTTACCTTTCTCCCATTGGAGTCTAAAACATAAATATCTTCATATTCCTTTTCGCTGGCAGATGAAGTTTTGCCGGCCTCCGTCTCCTTGGACGCCTTGGTAGGCTCGGATGGGGCCGCGGTAGTCTTTGGCGGCTGGATCACCCCTCCATCCGTCTTAACATTTTTTACATAAGTGCCTTCTTTGTACATGCCGGTATCCGCCGCTATCCTCTGGCTGATACTCTTTACGGCTTCCGACGGCGTATATTCTTCTGTATCGAACAAGAACTCATGAAGCTTGACCACATTGCTTTCCAAAGTCTGCGGAATGACACAGGCGCCCTTTTTGCCCATATTGGCATCTCCCCTGGCTGCCGGGAACCCCATGCTCTCCCCCAGATGGTATTTATTGATATTCTTCATGCTGACATAAATATCATCTACCCATAAACTGGTGGATATCTGCGGGAACACCGCCCCAAGCACCTGGCGCAACGTATCAAAATCCGCTGTTTTGGCTTTCTCAAAAGCCTGACTGATCACCTTGCGCTGGCGTTCCGTCCTCGCGAAGTCCGTATCCATTAGGCGCAGCCTGCCATAAGCCACTGCCTGGACGCCGTCCAGGTGGTTCATCCCCGCATGGGTAAGCTGCTTGGAGCCAATACCCGTTACTTTAACCGTCTCGGTAATAAAGGAATTGATATAATAAAATTCCGCATTGCTCAGCTCAATATCCACGCCCCCCAATATATTGATAGCGTCCGCTACCGCCTTCCAGTTAAAAGTAATATAGTCCGTTATGTTTAAATCCAGGTTACGGTTTAACGCAGACATAGCCTGTTCCGGCCCCCCCACGAAATATGCCTGGTTAAACTTATTGTAGCTCCCTTCTTTGGAAATGTTCAAATAAGTGTCGCGGAACAAAGATACCAGCTTAATCTCGCCGGTCTCCAGATTAATATTGCAGATAATATTTACATCGGAATTGGTTCCCCTGTTAATCGCTTTGTCCCTGGCATCCACGCCAAACACGGCGATTGTCCAATAGCCTTTTAGCTTCTCCCGGGTAACCACATCCAAATCCTGGTTCTCTATTGCCTCCATATTAATTTCCGGCCGGCTTACTTTGTTTACCATCCGCATCACGTAAGCATAGCCAAAAATAAAAATCAAAGCAAAGCACTCTGCCACGATCATGGTAATAATCCTGCGGCGGACTTTCTTCTTTCCGTTGTCCCGGCCCCTTCGGGGGGAACCCCCTCCCAGCCGCCCGCCGCCGGGTACCGTAGCCGCCGCCTGGGCCGCCCCTTGGCGGCCTGGCCGCCTTCTTGCAGAATGCATGGAAGCGCCACTCATTACTTTCAGCCCATCCGATTGCGGCCTTGCGGATGACGGCTCTGCACGCATCCCCCTTGCCTTTTGGTTTCCCCGGCTCCTGCGCTCCGCCATACGTTTTCTGTCTTCATCATATTCGTGGCTCATGCAACTACCTCTTCTCAAATTAAAAATTATTAGTCAATAGGCATTTTTATTGATAAAGCCTTTAAAAAATGTCAAGAACAAAATCTTAAAATCAAACCCCATAGTCCAGTTCTCAATATAATAAAGGTCATGTTCGATCCGTTTCTCAATGGAAGTATCCCCCCGGTACCCATTGATCTGAGCCCACCCGGTCATGCCCGGGCGTACCTGGTGTTTGATCATATAACGCGGTATCTCTTCTTTAAACCGTTCCACAAAAAACGGCCGCTCTGGCCGTGGCCCCACCAGGCTCATGTTCCCTACTAGCACATTGAAAAGCTGCGGCATTTCATCCACGCTGGTACTGCGGATCAACCGGCCGATTGGCGTCACACGGGGGTCATGGGGCGTAGTCCACTGGCCTTTCTCCCTACCTGGCGCCTGCACTTCCATGGAACGGAATTTGTACATCTTAAAGGGGCGGTTGTGTAGCCCTACCCTTTCCTGGCTATAAATAACCGGCCCCGGAGAAGTCAGCTTGATCAAGGCCGCCGCCCCCAGCATAATAGGGGAAAACAAAGCCAAGGCAACCAATGCCCCAAAAATATCCACGCCCCGTTTGACGGTGGCGTTGAGCGGATTGCTTAACGGGACATGCCGGATATTAATCACCGGAAGCCCCTGCAGATCCTCTGTATAAGGCCTGGTAGGGATAAATTTATTATAATCGGGGATGAATTTGGTATGCACGCCTGACTTTTCGCATTCGGCCACGATCCTCTCCAGGCCGGTATAGTCTTTAATGCTTAACGTAATAGCAATCTCGTCCAACAAATTCATGTCCAGGATTTTTTTTAAGTTCCCGGTGGACCCGATAACCCGGACACCCCGGTAATTTTCCCCGTAATGCCTGTGGTCATCTAAAATGCCACGGATCTGGTAGCCCCATGCCGGATTAGCCAGTACCCGGTCAATATAGCTTTCCGCCGCCCTGCTGTACCCTACCAGCAGGACATGTTTTTGGTTATACCCTTTGGCACGGATGGCGCGCAGGCTCGAACGGATCAGGTTCCGCTCCAAAGTCTCGGCCACGGTATTGGCCAAGAAAAAAAACATAACCATCCTTCGGGAAAAATGCTGGAAGTATGGGTTCTTCCCCCCTAAATATAACACCAGGCCCGCCATGGAAAGCCCTACCAGGTTGGCTTTGCAAATATTGGCAAATTCCTGCCGGCGCCCCTGGGCCCTTTTGGGGGTAAATAAATGGAAAAATCCATACAGCAATAAATAAACCGGCACCACGGCCACCAGCACACCCAGATAAATCCCGGGGCCCAGCACCTCGTTGGCCGCCCGGAACCACCCGCTCCCAATCATGATATACCAGCTAAAGACATAAGCCGCCACAATTACCAGCGCGTCAAGGAGCACGTGAAGGCGGTTCAATCTCTTTTGGTTATCTTTTATCATAATGTTTCACCTTACCCATCACCCTTAAAGTACCCCGGCGGTAACGATTATACACGAATTCTTCCTATTGTTCTATTAATTTTCTCTTAAATCTACAGCCTTTTCCCTTTTTTTGCGGATTTGGCGCCGGGAAAACTCATAAACATATAAAACCGCACCATAGGCCAGCTCCCATTGTATGGCCAGGTAATCGCTAAAGCGGGCCTCCGGGAAAGCCGCCTTTTTGGCCTTCCCCGCAGTCCGCACCCCTTCCCAGAATCCGGAAAGGAACGCCTTTTCCAAACCCATTTTGCGGAAAAACATATATTTCACCGCCAGCCCCGCGGCAATCGGCAGGCTATTGGCCAAAAGCTGCCAATAAGGCATGTTTTTATAATTCAGGTAAACATTATTGCGGGCAGCCAGCCGTACTTTAAATTCATTATATTTGGATCCGCTGGTACCGCTGCCCACGTGGCGCACTACTGCCTTTGGGCAATACAGGTTGAAATACCCGGCAATTTTAGCCCGGTAGCCCACGTCTATATCTTCCAAATAGGCAAAATGCATTTCATCAAAAAGGCCGATCTTGTCAAAAACACACCTCCGGTAGATAGCCGCCCCGGCACACGCGGCAAAAATGTGGCATGGCCGGTTGTAGCGTTTCGCCTCCTGCCCTACCCCCCGCTGGTAAGCCCAGCCCATTATGGAATACATATCCCCGGCGTCGTCTACCAGGCTTTCATCCTGCATTTGCACCATTTTGGGGCTGACAGAAAAAATCTTGGGTGAAGCCTGGATGGCTTTTAACAGGTGCTCCACATAATGAACCCCTGCTTTTGTATCATTGTTAAGCAAAATGACATAAGGGGTCTTTGCCGCGCGGATCCCTACATTGGCCGCCCCTGAAAAGCCTGTGTTTTCCGGCAGGAAAACAGACGGGACACGGTGTTCCTCCAGCCATTGGCGGCTGCCGTCATCTGAACCGTTATCCACCACCAAAAGGTCAAAATCCTGGCATGACTGGCGCTTTAAGGCAGCCAGGCAAGGCGGCAAAAAGGCAAGGCCGTTGTAATTGGGAATAATGATCGTTATACTTTTCATAGCCCCCCCACTTCCAGTTTATAAGGTTCCCCTATTTTTTCCTTCAGCAAGTCCCGCAAGGCAAAATTCGATTTACGTAACGTCAGGTTCGGGTTGTAATAAGGGTCCCCTTTGGCCAGGATCTCCGGCCAGCGCCGGGAAAAAATAGCAATTTCCCGATGGAAACGGGCCACCTTTTCCGGCGTGTCCTCCAGCCCCCGGGATTTGGATTCGTAATGGTACATCAGCGCATAAGGCGCATAAACCACCAGGCGGCCGGCAGCGCGGACTTTCATACAATAGTCAATATCATTAAACGCAACAGCCAATTCTTCCGTAAAGCCCCCTACCTGGCGGAACAATTCCGCCTTGGTCATCATGCAGGCAGCCGTCACCGCGCTATAATCCTGGGCGCACATGGCACGGTGGAAATAGCTGTTCTCCGCTTTATGCAAACCGATAAAGGTATGGCCCGCAATCCCGCCAAAGCCTACCACCACCCCCGCGTGTTGGATGGTATCATCCTGGTAAAGCAGGCGTGCCCCTACGGCCCCCACTTCCTCCCGCTGGCAAAAGCCCAGCATTTCCTCAAAAATCCTGGGTTCCATCAGCTCCGTATCATTATTGAGGAACAAAAGATATTGCCCTTTTGCAAACGTGGCGCCGTAATTATTAATAGCCGAATAATTAAACTCCCGCTTCCAGACTACCACCCGGACTTGCGGAAACTCCTTTTGTATGGCGTCGTAATAAGCAAATGTCTCTTTATGGGTACTGTTGTTTTCAATAATAATAAATTCCAGGTTCCGGTAAGTAGCTTGATTCAAAATGGAGCGCAGGCAAAGGTCCAAATCTTTCACATGGTCTTTGTTGGGGATTACCACAGAAACCAATGGGTCGCCCTGGATCCGGAAAGTCGTATGGTAGATGCCATAATCCACGCCCTTTTCCACTTTCTCTGCCGGGATCCCACAACGCCTGTAGTGGGCCATAATCGCGCGGGAACCGGCCTCAAAGGCATAAAGCTTGCTTTGAGGGTTGCTGGCAGTGGAATCCTGATGGCACCGCCAATGGTACAGCACCTTGGGGATGTGGTATATTTCCTTTGCCGCCTCAGTGCACCGGAAAATAAAATCATAATCCTGGGCCCCGTCAAACTCATGGCAAAATCCCCCCACCTGCTCCAGCAAATCCCGCCTTACCACCAGCAAATGGCAAATATAATTGACGCTGGTCAACAGGTCCGGGTTAAAATCCGGTTTAAAATGAGGGTCGAACAAAGCGCCGCCGTCCATATCCAGCTTATCTTCATCGGAATAGATCACCTGGCAATCCGGATGGGCATTGATCGCCGCCGCCACCTCATAAAGGGCATGTTCCGGCAAGGTGTCGTCATGATCCGCCAGCAAGATATAATCGCCGTTGGCCATCTCAATGGCCGCGTTGGTATTTCCGGAAATACCCAGGTTTTCTCCCAGGTTTTTGCAGCGGAAACGGCTGTCTTTACCGGCATATTGCCCCATTACCTTTTCCACCGCCCCCCCTTCCCCTTTAGGGCTTCCATTGGCTACGCAAACCTCCCAGTTTTCATAGGTTTGGGCCAATATAGAATCCATCATTTCCCTTAAATACTTTTCCGGGGTCTTGTATGCAGGGATAACAACAGAAATCAGAGGCCGGCTGGCAACCCCCTCCCTCCGCTGCCTTGCCAGCTCCTCCGGGCTTGGCTTTGTCAGGCTGTACCATTCCTTATAGTCATAATCATTGTCCAATCCCTGAAGCTTATGCTTGGATTTTAAAAACAAAGCCTTCACCCCATGTTTTTTGGCAAATTCCATCGCAACCCGGACCGTCTCCCAATTCATCAGGTCACGGATTTTCTCCATACGTTTGTAGGCGACGCTGGCCCTCCTGGCGATCAATTCCTCGTTAAACTTGACCCGGGCCTCCCGTCCGCCGCAACGGATCAGCAGCCAGTAGGTGCGCCCCCGCTCATAGGGGAAAGTGATGTCAAACCCAAAATCCTTATCGTAAACCTTCTTATAATATATTTGGCTAACATCATCCCTCCGGGTAGGCACGCAGCGGATTTTCACCGGTTTTCGCCGCTCGTCAAGGACGCGGAATGAAGCCTTGGATTCCGGCGTTTTCCCCACTACCCAGCCGTTTAACGTTATGGAATTTTCACGGATCCTTACTACGTCAATTTTGTACTTCATCCGATATGGCCCCCTCCTCGAAATTCAGCCGTTCCTCTTCCACAACCAGCGGCCTGCCCATCATCCGCTGATTGATGGCCAGTACGTATTCCCCCACCATGCCAATGAAAAAAATCTGTACGGACCCCAAAAACAGCATTCCTAAGAGCATAGGGGCCATCCCGGCCGGAAAACGCTCCCACCAGATTAATTTCATAATCAGGTAAAGCAACGCTACCCCCATACTGGCCGCGCAGCTGAACCCCCCTACAAAAGTGGCCAGCCGCAGCCCCGCTTTCGTGTACGAGGTAACACTAAGCATGGCGGCATCATACAGGCGGTAAAAATTGTTGCTGGTCTTGCCTGCACGCCGAAGGGGCTGGTCATAGGGGATCTCCTTGCGGCGGAACCCCAGCTCTGCCACAATCCCCCTCAGAAACGGCGTAGGGTCCCGCAAATCCCTCAGTACCTGGATAAACTTGGCGTCATACAGGCCGAACCCGGTAAACTGCTCAATCTGTTCCACATCCGACAGCCATTTGATGCATTTATAATAACAGCCCCGAAGCCAATACATCACCTTGTTTTCCCTGCTGGACTCTTTAATGCCAATCACGATTTTGTAGCCGTTTTCCCACTCCTTAACAAATCGGGGGACCATCTCCACCGGATCCTGGAAGTCCGCCGCCATCAGCACCGTACAGTCGCCGGACGTCTGGAGCATGGCATAATAGGGGGAATTAAACTGCCCAAAATTTTTAGCGTTGAAAATCCCCTTAATATTCCTGTCCTCCCTGCACAGCCGGCGGATGGCCGCCCGGGTGCCGTCCTGGGAATCATTGTCGATAAAAAGCAATTCATATTGATACCGGGGCAGCTGTTCCCGGAACATTTCCCGCAAAGCCCCAGCCAGGGCCTCCACGTTTTCTTCTTCATTATAGCAAGGTATCGCAATGCTGATGGTCTTCATTCGCGCCTCCCGTGTTTCATCCAGAGCCGTTCCGGAAATCGCCCCATAAAGTGGCAAGGCTTCCGGGACGCTCAATCCTGGTATCCAAGGCCTTATCCCGGCCTCTTGGCTTATCCTCATTAAATACAACGCTTTTTCAATCTTGTCAAGCCTTTACTAGAGGAAATCTGGAAACAGCCCTTCCCCTATGCCTGAAAGGCAGGCGGGCCCCCCTGCATGTGCAGCAATATTTTCCGGATCCCCTCTGCGAAAGCCGTCTTTGGTTTCCATCCAACCGCCCCTTTTATTTTCCCAATCTCCGGAATCAGGTTTACCACCCCTTCCGCGTTTTCCGGCCGCCCCCCATATTGGTAGCTGCCCCGGGAGCCACATAGCCGGTACATCTCCTCCACAAACCCCCGCAGCATCCGGGTATCGTCACCGGCCAGATTGTAAATGCCGGCCGGCCCTTTCTCCACCAACAGGGCCAAAGCCTCTGCGGCATCCTCGATATACAAATAATTCCATTGTTGGGTACACTCCCCAAGGGTTATCCCCCCACCCTGCTGCCAGGCCCTAAGGCAAGACTGCACCAGGGTCCAGGGATGGTCCCCCGGCCCATATACGCTGAATATCCGGGTATGGACATAATCCATATCCAACTTTTTGCACAGCCCTTTTGCCTGCACGGCAAACTCCCGTTTTGCCTTTCCGTATTCCGATACCGGGCGGCAATCCGCCTCTTCTGTGACTGGTTCCCGATAGGACCCATATTCTGCCTGGGATCCGGTAAACACAAACCGTTTGCAGCCCATATGGGCAGCCACCTGCACCGCCGCCAAGGAATTTGCCACGTTCTCCTGTTGGATTTGACGGTTTTTCCGGCTGTCGCTCCCGGAGCCGCCCCACCCCATATGGAGCCAAACGTCCCATCCCGCCCCTTCAGCCCGGAGCATACCCTCAAGGCCACGGATATGCCCAAGATCCAGCTCTGCCACTTGCAGCCGGGGGCGTGCCTGCCCCGGCACATGCCCATATAACCGCCCCAAACGGGCAGAACCGGGGCGTACCACTGCCATCACCTGATGGCCCTGCCTTAAAAGCTCCCCGGCCGCCGACGCACCCACAAAACTGGTAGCCCCTGTCACAATTGCCTTCATAGCCCCTCCTTCATCCATCCAGCCTTGGTATAATCATCAGGCGGTCCATTTCTTCCTCCGGAAGGAATGGGGACAAATCCTCTAACGGAGGCGAAACCATAGTACCGTCCGGCAGGCGTTTGGCAGCCGATTTCGGTTCAAAATTCTGGTCTGTGGTCACAAAAACCTCGCAGACCGCCGGCCCTTCCAAAGCCAAAGTATGCCCGATTGCCCCGGCCAGCTCCCCATTATGGCGCGCTGCCACATAAGGGTAGCCGTAGGCCGCCGCCAGCTTTTCCATATCCGGAAAGCTTAAGTCATGGCTGTCCACCCCTACCCCCACCAACGGCTCCCCAAAGAAATTTTTTTGGGTCTGGCGGATCGAATGGTAGCCTCCGTTATTGACCAAGAAAATCTTGATGGGCATTTTATGGTGAATAATGGTCTGTAATTCCTGAATGTTCATCTGGATGCTCCCGTCGCCGGTCAGCAAAATAATATCTTTGGGCCTTTCCCTTCCATATCCGGTTTTGTTGCCCGGAACCATGGCCTCTCCCCCTTCTCCCCCCATATCCTCCCATACTGCCACGCAAGCGCCTATGGCAGCCGGCAAATCATATCCCATGGAAGCAACGGCGGAATTGCTGATAAACCTCTGGCCTTTTTTTATCTCATAAGCGTGGCCGCCAACCACACAGGCAGAGCCATTGCCCACAACCGTGACCTGGCCTTCCTGCAGGCGGCTGCTCAGCTCTTTTACCAGGGCATACACGTTGGCCTCCCTGTCATCGCCTTGTTCTAAATGCTTGGGCTGCACTACCGGATAAGCGGCCCTCCACTTTCGGCAAGTTTCGTTCCATGTCTCCCCCAAAAGGCCCTGCCCTCCGTCAAATATGGGCGTCCCGCCTTTTTGATGCCCGCCCTCTTGCCTTAGCTCCCTGGCTATGGCCTCCAGCAAGTCTTTGGCATCCCCATGGACTGGCAGGTCCACATGGACGCTGGGCTTTTTCAGCTCTTCCCGGTCTATGTCGTTGACAATCACATAAGCATGCCTTGCCCATGTCTGATAATTATACCCTACCTGACGGATGCTCAAACGGCTTCCCACGGAAAACACCAAATCACTATTCTGTATTGCAAAATTCCCCGGCCTGTCCCCCATGCCCCCGGCACGGCCCACATAGAGAGGATGGCTGTCGCTGATGCAGTCGATGCTGTTCCAGCCGGTTACCACCGGAATCCCTAATCCGTCCACAACTTCTAGGAATTGCTCATGGGCCCCGGCAATCCGGATCCCGTTGCCGGCGTTTAACACCGGCCGCTTGGCCTGCCGGATTTTTTCAATAATAATCCGGGCCGTCTCCTCCGTTACTTTTGGCGGAAGGGCCTGACGCTTCTCCCCTTTCCCGGCATAGTCCTCCCCAATGGCATGAAGCGGCTTGCCGGTCACCGGATCCCGGCCGCCCTGGGTCACCACCCAGCCAGTCCCACCGGCCTCATAATTTTCCCGGTCAAAGCCTGCCAGCTGGTCTGTCTCCACAAAGGCGCCCTGCACGTCCAAGGGAATGTCCAGCCACGCAGGCCCTGGCCTACCGGAATAAGCCAGATACAAGGCCTTTTCCAGGCAGAAGCGGATACGCATAGGGTCAATAACCATCTCGCTGTATTTGGTCATACAATCCACAGCCTTTGTTATATCAAATTCCTGATCCCCCATAGCCCGGATACCTACTCCGGACCACCGGGCAGTGGTATCGTACCGTACCTGCCCGGACAAAATCAACATGGGGATGGAATCCAGCCATCCCCCCACCACGCCGGTAATAGCGTTGGTCCCTCCAGGGCCGGTGGTCACGCACAGCAAACCGATCCGGTTGTGGATCCTGGCATAGGCCTCTGCCGCAATGGCACAAGCCTGTTCATGGTGCTGGTACAGGCAATGCAGCCCTGGTTGATGCCCTAACGCATCGTTTAAATGCATGGCGCCGCCCCCTGTAACGGTAAATACCTGCCGGATTCCGGAATCTACCAGCTTCTGCGCGATATAATCAGACACCTTTAATTTCATTTCCCGTCTCCTCTCACTCCCGGAAGGGGATTTTTTATGATTATAGCATATCTGGGGGAAAAATCCTACTCCCCAAAATTCCCTTCCCAAATCCCGCACTAATTTTATAAAAATATTGCGCCAAGGAAAAATATATGGTAAAATTTGCAAAGCAACGATAATTGGCAGTGTTGTGGGAAGCGCACAGAATGGAGGAGAAAATGAAACTTCAATGGAAAACATTATTTGCTGCAGGCATAGCCGCCCTTTTGTCCGTAGCCTCCTTGTCTTCCTCTTTTGCCGGGCAATGGGAAGAACGAGAAACGGAAGGGGAAAAACAATGGCTGTGGCAAAAGGACGACGGGGCTTATGCGGCCGAGTCCTGGGAGCAGATAGACGGTAAGTGGTACCGCTTCAATCCGGAAGGCATCATGGTCAAAGGCTGGTTTTTCGACAATGCGAACCAGGCCTGGTATTGGTTGGAGGAAAGCGGCGCCATGGCCTCCGACAAGTCCTGGAAAGGGGGACGCCTGGCCTCTTCCGGCGCCTGGATCAGCAACCGGGTCCCGCCGGCCAACTCTTTTTCCACCACAGAAGAAGAAGACGCTTATTGGCTGGAAAAGTGGCAGGAGTATGGCCTGCCTGATTTCACCAGCCAGAACGGCAACACCCAAATATTGACTTATACCTATGACCCGGGCACCACTGTGCTTCCGGACTTGTACAACGCCGTCTATGCCAAAGCTTCTTACACCTTCAACGGTTTTGAGGCCTCCTGGAATATGTCTTCTGACGGGCTTCTGACTTTTGTGGTCACCGATTACGGTTCCTATTAAACCCTAAAAGCGCCAACACCTACGGCGCAATGAAAGCAATATCTTGCAGCACCGGCTTGCTAAGCGAATGTTTTTCGCCTGGCAGGCCGTTTTTTGTTATAAGTTATAAACAGCCCGAAGCGGCATGCCCGGCCTACATTTTTTCAGATTATTACATGCAGCAGGCTAAATACCCCCCACCCCCCACAGCCTTCCAGCTTTGCCAGCAACCATCACTTTTCAACAGCGAAAAGATGCGCTATAATCGCAGAGTAATGCAAATATGGATTTTCGGCCACCAACATTCACCGGGGAACACGGACCCCGACCCAAAGAAAAGGAGAAAACAAATTATGAAAAAACAAACCAAGTTTCTGGCTGTATTATCCACTGCGGCAGTGATGGCTGCGGTAACCCCTGGACTGTTTGCTTCCATCCCTGGCTTAAGCCATACCACATTAGCGGCAAGCAAGGCCGGCTGGACGGAAGAAGACGGCGAACTGCGCTATCGGGACAGCGACGGCTACTATTTAACGGACACCTGGAAGAAAAAAGACAACGACTGGTACTATCTGGATGAAGACGGCATGATTACCCGCTCTGCCATGATAGACGAATACTATGTAGATGAAAACGGAAAACGTATCTACAACCAATGGGTCAGCGAAGACAACGAAGACTGGGACGACGAATCCCCAGACACCTACTGGTATTACTATGGCAATGACGGCAAGCAAGTGGTCTCCCGGTGGCAAAATATCAACAATAATTCCTATTATTTTAATGAAGAGGGCCATATGCAGACCGGAAAGCTGATACTGGACAACAACACTTATTACCTGGGCGATGACACCGACGGGGCAATGAAAACCGGCTGGATCCAGTTAGAAAACGAAGACGATTCCTCTGATGAAGAGATGGTATGGCACTACTTTGACAGCAGGGGAAGAATGGTAATGGATCAGGTCGACTATAAGATCAACGGCAATTATTATACCTTTGAAGACGGCATCCTGCAGACCGGGTGGTACAAACTGCCTGCTACCCAGCAAGAGGCTGCCCCACAGGAAGGTTCCGCTGAAAATGAGGGCACTGCCGAAGGCGAGAATGCAGAAAACGCCGAGGAAGCCGCTGCCGTCCAAGCCCCTGCCATCGCCTCCTACCAGTACTATGAGGAAGACGGAAAGCGGGCCGAAGGATGGTATCAGATCGAAGGCGCGCCGGAAATCAGCGAAGAAGGCGAAATTTACTCCTTTTATTTCAAAAAAGGCCGGCCGTACCATGCTACAACCGGCATACAGACTTTCTCTATCGATTCCAAGCGTTATGGCTTCAATACCCGGGGTGAAATGCAGACCGGCAAGCAAGTAGTAACCACAGAAACCGGAAGCACTGCCAACTACTATTTCGGTGAGGACGGTGTAATGAAAACAGGAAAACAGACCATTTATAATGAAGATTTAGACGAAAACCAGACCTGGTTCTTCATTACCGACGGCGGCAACAAAGGCCAGGGCTTCCATGGCGTCCGTGACAATAACGTATTTGACAACGGCCTGCGCCTGGATGCCGACAGGGACCTGAAGTACGCACCCGTTGAGCTGGACGGCGTCCGCTACCTGGTGAACGCTTCTGGTTCCATCCAAAAAGCTTCCTCCTCCTCCAAGTCTTCTTCCAGGCCGGAACTGGGCAACGGATTCAAAGATTTGAAGGATGCCAATGATAAAATCTGGACCGTTGACGCCAACGGGGTTATCCAGCAGTAAAGCAGCAGCCCGATTTCACCATAGGCCTTTGCAAGGCCAAACTATTGCAAAAACATCCGTTCAAAAAAGAATCCTGCCATGCAGGATTCTTTTGTTGTCCAATAATTTTAAAATCGTCTCCAAAATCCGTCATATTCCTAACTTTTTTTCGTAATATATATAAGAGGACTATGATGGTTTGCCGTACTGCCCATTTTGTCCCCAACCGCATCTATCCTTGCCAAAAAACGGTCCCGTTACCCCAAACTTCCGACTTCCGCATTTACTTGTGCTGTCGGCTGAATGGCCCTCTGCCTGCCGTTAGCTTTTGGCCCGGAAATCCACCGCCGGTTCCTTTGGACTGGCAAAACTGTAAAATCATGGAGGTGCTTATGCGGGAATTATCTGTGTATTATTGCCCTAAATGTGGCCGCTATGGCTATTATCAGCTGACTCGGAATGCCGTCTGCCCCACCTGCGACATTCCTATGACACTTTTGGATGTCCGTTATCCTGCTTTTATGCATTTAAGCAGGGAAGAACGGGACAGGCTTTTAATCCGAAAAATGCTGGCCGATACCCCATCCCTCCCAAGCTATCTGCTGGCCTTTCTGCGTTCCCACGCCAGCGCCGAGGCCGCTGCATGCCAAAGCCCCCGGTTCCAGGAATTGGAAGAGGAGAACCGTAAACTCAATGATACCGTCCAATGGATGCATCAAACCATCTGGAACCTCCTTCAAAGGAACAAGGCCCTGGAACTGGAGTTGGAAACCATCCGTCAGCCTGCCGCCAATAACGATCCCCCTGGTTCGTCTTGATAAAGCAACCGGTATGTCAAAGCTTCGATTGTTCGACTACATACCGGTTTACCAGCCGATTCAGAGTAACTTTCATCTGAACCATAATATTCAACAACATTTCATTGTCTTCCCGCAGCTTTCGGTTTTCTTCCTCCAATCTTTTCATTCTTTCCATCTGGCCTTTTAGTTCCAACTGCTTTCTTTCTCCCATTCCTTGCAAACCCCTTTCGTTATTCATACACATAACTTGTTCAGCCCCCTTGCCATCATCTGCAAAAGCTCAAAGGATATAATGCTTTACGAACCATGGAGCGAACACACAGCCCTGCCGAACAGTTACTCCGACTGTAATTCCTCTTTCAATATAAAGCCTTTTTGCCATTTTGAAAAGCAGAACAAATCGCACAATTCGACATTAACTTACCTTTTTTCGCAAACGACAAAATACCCTACAACATCTGCCGGTTTTCCCATTTTTTCGCACAAAGGCTTGTAGCCTGCGATAAAAGCATTTCGACAATATCCGCAAATATTTTTATATGCTGTACTTATCCACAGCAATCCATAGCCTTTCCCCAAATCCCCCTAATAGTTACGTTTTCCTTACAATTCAGGAAAAATCCTTACAATCCGTTCCATCCTATTGCCATCCATTCCCAGCCCTGTTATAATGAACGTAAATAAAAAGCAGAGGTGAGTTGTGATGAAGCATCGGGCAAGTCTAACCTTACTATTAACGATCAGCTGTCTCCTTTTTAGTGCCTTTCCAGCTATTGCCGGGGAATGGAAACAAACCGAAGATGAGCAGTGGCAATACATTCAAGACAATGGGGAAAAGGCTACCGGTTGGCTGGAGTTGGAAGACGGCCTATATTATCTGGATGAAGATGGCAACCGGTATTCCGGCCGTTGGGTCAAAGACAACGGCGCCTGGTATTACCTGGATGAGGACGGCCTGCTGGTCAAAGATGGCTGGGTTGACAATTATTATGTAGGCGAAGATGGAAAGCTTGAAAAAAAGCGCTGACCAAAGCAAAGGCGGAGGCCCTACTGCGGAACCTCCGCCTTTTTACTGTGGTGGCGTTCCCGGCGGCCAGGAAAGGGCATACCCTGATGCACCAAACCGCGGGTATGGGGCGGCTAAACCAGCCCTTTTATCCTGTCCGGCCCTTCTCATATTCTTTACAATTTTATTTCCCCATGTAATAAAATATTTCAAAAACTTCATATTTTAACCGGTTGTGCAGATTTTTATTTTATGTTATGCTTTCGGTATTAAATCATTTTCCATAAATGAACTTTAATAACATATGAATTCGGAGGTACTTTTTTATGAAAAAGAAACTAATCGGAATATCCGCCCTCTCAGCCGCCCTGGCAATTTCTGCCGCCATGCCCGCTTTTGCCGGCTGGTTCAAAGACGGCGACCAATGGGCCTATGAATATGCCGACGGAAGCCGCCCCAAAAATGCCAGTTGGTTTACCGACCCGGATACCAAGCTGGAATATTATCTGGATCCGGACGGCCACATGATGTCAGGAACCACAATTGAAGGGTTTTGGCTGGACGACAACGGCGTAAAACAAGAAAAAAGCGAAAGCCAGCTTGCGTTAGAAGAAGAACGCCGGCAGCGCAACGCAAACCGCAATACCCCGGCCAAGGAACAGTCCCTGGCCAAAGAAGCGGCAGATAAAGCCAAAACTACCAGCATGGCCGCTTCCACTACCCGCTTTACTTATCAGACTGAGATGAAAGCGCTGATGGATGTTATCTACATTGACACCCTCAAAAAAATCAACGAACTTGGCAACAGTTCGGTAACCCGGGACATTGTGGAAAACAACCTTCAGACTACTTATGGTTTTAAGGCGGAAAACAGAGGCATAGTAATTAACACCACCCTTTGGAAATCTTCCAACACGAAAAGTGTCAATTATGTGCCTCATGTTTTAGAGATGTCCTACAACCGCAGCGTCCCCTCCACAGACGAAGAAGCCGCCCTTTTTAATGATTCTTTTAAACGGCTCCTGGTAGCTTCCCTGGGTGAAAACCAAGGCAACGCTGTATATGAGCGTATCTTTGCAGAAGAGGTGGGCAACGGCGCAAAATTTGACGTCAGCGGAAACACCGATACCGGCAACATGTATGAACTGTCCTACCGGAACAATAGCGCCAGCCTTACCGTAACCTGCAGCGAGATTGTCCCCACTCCCGAGGAAGAAACCGCCGCCGGTGACGAAACCAGCGAGAATGCCACAGATGAAAATGCAGAAGGCGCTTCCGGAGAAAACACGGAAAATGCCGCTGATGGAAATGCAGAAGGCGCTTCCGGAGAAAATACAGGAAACGGCGCAAGCGAATAAAACGGAACCGGACCCTAACCTCCGTGAACAAAGGGGCACCCGGTTTTACGCCGCAAACCGAGGATCCTGCGGTATTGCTTCCGCCGGCTGTATGTCTGCTGCACTAGGTTTTCGTGTTTTGCAGAACCAAACTGGGAAGCGCGCCCCCTTCGGGCGCCAAGCCAAATATAGCGGCCGGCAAGGCAGCAAATGGGGCGTGCCGGCTGTACGCCCATTGACGCTAACGCCGCCTGCCGCGAAAAGGCGGCACTTGCAGGGTGTGCCCTCTTGTCCACACCGGTTAATATTTTTTGATAAAGGCGGCCACGCAGAAGAGTAAAACTTCCTGCGTGGCCGCCTTGTTATGCCACAGAACCTTATTCATTTTCCCCAATCTCAATTTTTTGATAGGCATCTTTCGGAATCTGCGCCTCATACATAGGCTCCCCGTTTGCCTGATATGCCGATTCTCCATAAACTTTCAAGCGGATCTCATTATCCTGGTACAAGCCCCCGAAGGTATCCACATCCGACTCCCCGTAAGAAAAATCCTGCACCGCCGCCTCATCGTTAATCCCTTTGATAGCAACTTCTGCAAAGTACGCTGCATCCTCCGGGCTGGTACCGTCTTTTACCACCACAACCACATCGACATACCCTTCGTCCAAATGCAGCGAAAAGTCAATAGCTTTCCCCATGGGATAGTCTGTAGGATCCAGATAAATGTCATTGACGTCATTACGAAGCGCTTCTTCATCCAAAACAATGTCGGAATACAAGTTAAAGTCAGGCTCTGCCGGAGTCTCCGGATTCACAATATTACTCTTGGTACACCCGCACAATAACGCAGCGCATCCTACTGCCAATACCATTTTTTTTATCCTCATTTTATAGCCCTCCTGCTCTTTGAAAAATGCCGCCTGCCAATACCGGGCGTTGGCTTCTGGCATACGTCAAACAATTGCCGCATCCGCAAAACGGCCTATACCTGCCAGGCCATGTCCATGCAGCAGTTAGTATTATATACGACAACCGCCCTTTTGGATAGGGATTTAATAAAAAAGTCAGAAAAATTTCACAACTCGCAAACCGGCGTCCCCATATATTGGCACCGGAACAGCTTAAGGATGCCCGGGGCCCTACCTGGCAAACCGGCGCCCCATGCATTGGCGCCGCTGAAAAACCTTGTCATATCTTGCCACAAAATCCGTTATGGTTATCGTCCATAAATGCCTTTGGGCAAACCTTACGTTTTTTGCCTAATATTATGAAAATCTATTTAAGGCAAAAGAAATACCCATTGCGCATTTATAGCAAAAGGAGGAAGAATTATGATTACACCAACAGGACAAGCGCCAGCCATTGAATTTATTGACCGGCACGCCAAACACTATTATGTAATGCCTGACGACATTTTATATGTGGAAGCTGACAACATTTATTCTAAGATTATCTGCAAAAATCAGGTTATCCATGTCTGCCATCCCATATTTCTGATGCAGGAGCTGCTTCCGGATTATTTTATCCGAATCCACCGCAGCTTCCTGGTTAATAGCCACTCGATTACCGCGCTATATCACCATACCTTGATGATGAGCAATGGCACAAGGCTGCCGGTGCCAGGTAAAAAATTCCCCTGGCTGAAAGAATGCCTGGAAACATTAGGTATCCCCATAGGGCCACATTAAATCACATACAAATTTTGTTTCTTCTATTATTATAGCAGGCCCTGGCTTGCAGCATAGGTCGCCATACACCCACTGGTTTGAAAATCAAAGGATCTACATCGTTTGTGCCCGGCCCAATGAATTGGCGTTGTGTTTCCATATACAGCCATCATTTGGGCCAAATTTATGTCTAAATATATGTATTAAACCCTTAAGGCATATAAATCATTTCCATTCCTGGCAAAAACCATAACGGGAAACGCCGCCGCTAACCCGTTATACCTGCCGGCCTTGCGAAATTCCCTGCTTTCCGAGCTTCCAGTTCACATCTTCTTCTAATTCCTTCAAGATTACCCTCTTTTGGTTTGCCCTCCGGACAGCCTCCCAAGCCTGCCTCACCGGAACTGGCAAGGGTTCCTTTGGTTTATCTGCCCATTTATTGCCCATCCTCCCCTTCCCAACCGCCTTTTCCGTAAATCCCCCCTCCTTTTGGTTCTCCAAAACCGGCCCCATACCCATTGTCCGCATTTGTCCCCATATACACATGCATTCTTCGTAATGCGACTGGAAAAGTTCCTGCTTCTGCCTTAACAAATCCAAAACCAGTCCATATTCCCGGCTACCGCCCGACGCTACCCTTACCAAAGCAGATGCCAGGGAAACCCTCAGGCCGTTATACTCCCGATCCCGGAAATAGTCTTTCAAAAGCAGATTCAAAAGCTTTTCCAATTCATCCAGCAATCCCGCGTCTTTAACCTCCCCAATCACCCGGACCGGATCCGGATTTTCAATCGTTTTGGGTACATGTTTCATCCTCTCCAAATAACGGCGGATCCGTTCCAGTCCAATCCTGTCTTGCATTTTTACTAAGCAGGCATCCCTTAGCATTTCCTGGCCGTTATACCGTTGGGCATAATCATTTACTATTTTCTTTAACCGGGCATCCTTGCTGTCCGCAAACTGCGCTACCGTCCAATAAAACAACTTACCATATAAACCTGACAGCAGCTTCTCACAAGCCTCCCCTACCTCCATAGTCCGGCAGGCGTATTCCACTGCCGTTTGGCGCACCCATGCCTTCCACTGGTTATTTCTGGCTACATTTATCATCATATCTTTGTAATCCCAAATTTCATGGTCAATGCAAAAACGGATATGCCACCACATCTCATCATTTTCCAGTTTTTCATGTTTCAGGTTATGGAACAATGCCATTTGGATTTCTTCCCCTATGGCCGGCGGCTTTCCGTCCGGGCTGTGAAATCCTCCTTTTGTCCCAGGCGTACGGCCCATCATGCTTTTTATCAAGTCTACACGGCTACTGTCTACAATTGGTTTGATATCCGCCCATGTATTGCGGACTGCATTCAATACCATTAAGTAAAAATCCCAAAGAAGCAGCCGTTCGTCATGCGCAAACTCCAGCGGGTTACCCGGCCGCCCTTCTATACCGGAACCGGCCAAAGTACTGTT
Organism: uncultured Lachnospiraceae bacterium; assembly: GCA_910584845.1. Classification (GTDB taxonomy): domain Bacteria; phylum Bacillota; class Clostridia; order Lachnospirales; family Lachnospiraceae; genus Brotaphodocola. Next base: position 764 of record CAJUDH010000015.1, on the reverse strand, counting down.
TCCAAAAGCCGCCACATATTCCCTGGCTTGTTGGACTAATCCATTCAAAAAATCCCCCTCATCCTCTTCCTCTTTCTTTCCTGTTGCATAGTCATAAATGTCTTGTATTGATTCCTGATACTGCAAATATCTATGAAGCCACAACGAATTTAACAACTTTTTTGATTCCCCTTTATGGTTTGAAACAAACACTTTTCCCGTCGCAATCATGTGCTTTTTCAGGGTCTTGATAAACTTGTCAAACATCCTACTGTCTCCGGGAATAAAAATCTGGCATGCCTTATTCCGTTTCGGGTCATAAAAAGCCGCACATACGATCTGCATTATAATAACTATGGCAGTATTTTTCAAAAATTGCTGTTCACCTTTCTTTTTCCTTTTGGGAACATTTTTACTAGTTTCAATCATTTTTTCTCCCTTTCTCTTATGATTTTTTGGCTGTTTTCCCTACAAAAATCCGTTTATTTTTTCAGTATTTTATTAGATCTTCTTAAAATTTTTATTTTATTTAGAATTTTTCCAGTTTTTTTCTTATTATTTTGAGTCCGTTTTCCGCAATTTTGTTTCATTTTCTCAAATTCCTTTCATTAACCCCACCAAATTATAACAGTTTCATAACGGATACTCAAGCCATTCCTCGATAACCATTTGTTTCGAAGAAGTTCCTGCACCAAAAAACACCTTCCTATAAGGGCGGTTATCGGAAGCAGCCAGCTTCCCCATAATGCGCCTTATAGGAAGTGGGGGCGGGCAGTGCCGGGGGC
>CAJUDH010000014.1 GCA_910584845.1 uncultured Lachnospiraceae bacterium | reverse complement strand
GCTGGCAGTTTTGTCTGCCAGCGTATTCATGTGATTTTGAAAGCACAATGACAAATTTGACAGATTAGAGGGAATATGTTTCATGGAAAAACTTATTACACGAAAAGAAGCTGCAAAGATTTTGGGGATCAGTATTGCCACGTTGGATGCTGCCCGCAATAATGGTCTGATTGCCTATGTTCAGTATGTGCAGAATGGTTGCGTATACTTCACTGATGCGGGCCTTCAGGAGTATATCGCAAAATGTACCCATCGTGCGAAGCCGATAGAAAAAGGGGCAACGTACCGCAAACCACGAAGTGCCAGAGCATGACTCATTCCGTATCCTTGATGGAATCCCGTATATCTGATAAAACAAAGATACAGCGCTGGAGATTATTTTTAGGAGGTGACGGAATTGGCAAAAAGAAAAAGGGCAATTCCTCAATATGGTACAGTTGAACTTAACAGCATTGAATATTACAGAACGAGGATTCAGGACACAGACGGAAAATTGGTGGCTCTTTATGCAAGAACACCCGAAGAATTATATGATAAGGAGCTGGAGGCGTTAGAGCAGATTGACAGCGCCACTTTCCGGAGAAAATCGCCTACTGTTGCTGAACCGAGTATTGCGAGAAGTGGCTGCTTATGCAGTCTGCCAAAGTGTCCGCTGCTACATTGAAAGGCTATACCGCTGATATGAAGAACTATATCATCAAGCCCCTGGGGGAGATGTATATGGAGGAAGTTACAGCGGACGATATTCGGCTGGCACTTGTGCCGCTGTCGAAAAAATCAGAGGGATTATACAGTAAGGTGAATATGCTCCTCAAATGCGTTTTTTACTCGGCAGAGCGCAGCCAAATACTTCAATGCAACCCTTGTGTGGGCATATCGGGAAAGGGTGGCAAGGCCGCGAAAAAGAAAGAGGCACTGACAGATCAGCAGGTAGAGGTGCTTTTGGATACGGTCAAAGGACTTCCTCCCCACTTGTTTATTGTGCTTGGATTGTATTCCGGTCTGCGCCGGGAAGAAATCCTTGCATTGCAATGGGACTGTGTATTTCTGGACGAACCTACTCCCTACATATCTGTAAGGCGAGCATGGCGCACAGAACATAACCGACCGGTGATTTCTACCACATTAAAAACGAAAGCAGCCCGGAGGGACATACCAATTCCCAAGTGCTTGGTAGATTGCCTGCGGGAAGTCAAAGAAACCTCTGTTTCGGAATATGTGATTTCCGACAGCAACGGGGAGCCGTTATCCGCCTCACAATTTCAAAGGGTATGGCAGTATGTGGTGGTCCGCTCTACTCAGGCGCGTAACTATTATAAACATGTAAATGGGCAGAGCATCAAGCACCCCGTTTACCTCAAATGTAAATTTTTTGTGGATTTGATTAAAAAGTCCTTTACAAAACGTCTCTGGGGATGGCAATGTATTTGAAATCGTATGCCGGCAGGCAGAGGATAAGGATGAGGCTTTGAACTGAAATTTTTCTAAAGTCTATTCCCTGGGGATAGTGATTGCGGTATAATGGAGCTATCGGCAAATCGGGATAAAAGGAGGGGACGGAAATGATCTATGCTGAGTATCAAGAATACATGAGGAATTTTTTTGAACGGTATTATCAGAAACTTTCACAGGAAGAAATCTATGTAACACTTCCTCTTGGGGAAGCGGAAAAAGAAATGTGGAGCGATGATGCGGCCCCTGATGAAGAATGGAAGAAATGGAAGTTGGTTCCGGCGTTGGTTTCAGACGAGGAAATCAAGGAATTGGAAAAAGAAATAGGGGTTGAACTGCCTCTTTCTTTGAAGGCATTTCTGACAGTTACCCATCACTGCTTCGATAATCCCATAGGACGTAATTCCGTAGCGGAACACTTTAAGGGAGTGAAGGAATCCTGGAACCCTGTTCTTGTGAGATGTGGCTATTTGCCCTTTGCATGGGATAAAGAGGGCTATTTTATCCGTTGTATCCGTCTGGAAAAAATGCCGGAAGAAGAGGAATGCGGAATTTATCAGATTGACCATGAGGTACTGTTTGATTTTGATGAAAACACAGTGACGCCAGAGGAAATAGACCAGTGCATGGAGTTGATTTCCGAGAATCTGCTTACATATCTTGATGAAATACTTTATGACAGGGATTGTGATTCGCTGCAAGAGGCTTCAAAAAAAGCAGTGATTCGGGTGCTAAAAGAAGAGTGTGGGTTACAGAATTATAATGAATTATCAGACAAAATAGATGATGATGAAGAATTTGATAAAATAATCACGGCGTTGAAACCAATACAAAAACAGTACTCTATTTCAGATGATGATTTGGAAGAAATGTTGTGGGCTACAGAGTATTCCGCTAACTGGTGAGGATATTCAGACATGTTCGTGTACCTTCATAGCTTTTAATGCCTTTAAAGCAGTATCTTCCCCTATCGGCGGATATTGGGAAAGCACTTTTACTCGCAGGACTTCCAGAAGGCTGTTAAAGTCCTTGAAGTGGGAGGTTGCGACACCATCCACATAAATCTCCGTGTCCGCCGTCAGGGTAACAAAGTTCTCACATGGTGGCAATCTCACACAGCAGCCGGTTGTTGATACGCCAGCTTTTTAACAGTTCCACCATATTATCAGTCAAATGCAGCTTTGTAAGTTCCATGTCCGAATGGTTTTGGTCTTCTGTTCGGCAGGAAGGTAATCCGTTGACACCCCATAAAAATTTGCCAGTGCCACAAGGCTTTTGTGGCTGATTTTTATTTTACAAGCCCGGAAACCGTGACAGATGAGCACGTAAATACTATCCTGAAAATTCTGAAAGATATTATAATGAGTTCATGTGGAATGGAAAATACGCAGAATGTATTTCATATGAAAAAATTAATGTCTTGCTATTGACTTTCGGCGGAAAGAGTAGTATACTGACTGTCGGAAAGGAGGGAAAAATAAATGGAGAATCAATCTCCATGTAGCATTCTTCTGAAACAGATACATGACGTACAGGAAAAAAATATCAATAACACGTTACGGAATTTAGATTTAACCTTTTCACAAATCAATGTTTTACGGGCTTTGGTTCATTCAGCCGATAAGCAAATGTCCTTAAAAGAGCTAGAAAAAATACTTCATGTCGCACAATCCACTACTGCACGGATTGTCGCTAAAATGGAAAGCAAAGGGTTGATAGACCGTTTCGGCGATGCGTCTGACAAACGCATAAAATATATCCGTTTAACACAATATGGAGAACAATACAGCAGCAAAGCGAAACAAAAACTAGAAGAAGAAGAAGAACGTTTACTGTCATCACTTACCGAAACGGAAAAAATGGTCTTTGTCAGCCTGCTCCAAAAAATAACCGGTAACTTATCATAAATACTCGTTTCCATGAACGGGTATTTCATTTGCCAAACAATATAGCAAGCTATCAATGCTTTGCTATTGACTTTAAGGGGGTAATTATGAAAGGACAGAACACATTAGAAGCCTATAACTCTATGCCTGTATCACAGGCGGTTGTGAGAAATGCTATACCTGCTATGGCGGCAATGCTTATGACACTGATTTACAATTTAGCCGACATATTTTTATCGGTCAGACGCATGATGCTTATCAGCTTGCCGCCGTGTCGCTTGCAAGCCCCGTTTTTTTAATATTTATGTCTGTCGGCATGATTTTTGGTATCGGCGGAACATCTGCCATTTCAAGGGCTATGGGAGAAGGACGGAAAGGCCATGCAAAAAAAATATCTTCTTTCTGTATGTGGTCATGTGTCGTTACAGGAATGATTATGTCCTGCCTGTCGTTGCTCTTTATGGATAACATTCTTGTGTTAGTCGGGGCAAGTGCGGACACATGGGACTTTGCAAAAGATTATCTGACGGTTGTTTCCTTTGGCGGTGTGTTTGTGCTGATTTCCAATTGTTTTTCAAATATTCTGCGTGCAGAGGGGCAGGCAACAAAAGCCATGCTCGGTCAGATTATTGGAAATCTGCTGAATGTTATTTTAGACCCTATTATGATTTTGGGGTTTGGTTGGGATATTAAGGGTGCTGCTATCGCGACTTTGATTGGCAATTTTGCCGCTGCTTTATATTATGTTTTATATTTTATAAACGGAAAGTCTATGCTTAGTATTCACATAAAAGATTTTAGCTATAAAGATAAAATATGCAGCAGCGTCCTTTCTATTGGTATTCCCGCTTCTCTCGCCTCTCTTTTAATGAGTGTTTCCCACATTATTTTGAATGGGATTATGGCGGGATACGGAGATATGGCAGTCGCAGGAGCCGGCGTTGCCATGAAAGTCACAATGATTTCCGGAATGCTTACGATTGGCATAGGACAGGGCGTACAGCCATTGTTAGGTTTTTGTGTTGGCGCAAAAAAATGGGATCGTTATAAAAAGCTCTTAAAATTCTCACTCTTCTTTGCCTTTGCGGTCAGCTTTGTAATGACTGCTTTATGCTATTTATTTACAAATCAGATTGTAAGCGCTTTTATAACGGATGTAAATGCATTCGGTTATGCCGTAAATTTTTCAAGGATTTTGCTTACAACCAGTATCTTTTTTGGAATATTCTATGTACTGACAAATGCAATACAGGCAATGGGCGCCGTAATTCCCGCTCTGATAATCAATTTAAGCAGACAAGGAATTATTTATATACCTGCATTGTATATTTTAAACATATTCGCAAGCGCAAGCGTCCTTATGTTTGCACAGCCTATTGCAGATATTCTTTCGATTGTTCTTGCCGTTGTCTTGTATATCAGCGCATATAAAAAACTAAGCAGACAGAACACTGGGGTGCAAGAAGGGTAAATAAAAACAGGGAGGCATACAGAAATTTTTTGACTGATACCAAATGGGGCGAAAAGGAAAACTATCATTTATGTGTCAACACAACAGGCGTTGAAATAAAACGGATTGCTCCAAATGTCGCTGGCAAAGGAACCGATAAGGTTTGCTTTTGAACAGTTGGAGAAAGAAGTACAGGCTTTGCATCAGAGAACAAAGGAGGGAATGGAAACAGCGCGATTGAACGGTAAGCAGATCAGGCAAAAGCAGGGGCAAGGCTGACAACAAGAAATCCATATGAATGGAACACAATAGAATTTCGCATAATGTGCCGGACTGGCGGAAAAGGCGAGCCGTTATGCCCGCAGCCACGCCGCCGGTAAAGGCCGCCACCAAATTCCTGCCATAACCGGGTATTTTTATAATAACTTGACAACCCCTTGCAACCTGTCATAAAATGTTGATAAAAGTTGATTAAGAAAGGGGTACAAAGGGCATGAAATTTACGAAACGGATTATGGCAGCCCTTGCTGCAACCGTATTGTGTGTGTCAACATCGGTTATGGCATACGCAGATTTTTACCAGGAACCGGCTTCCATCAAAGGGGTTTTGATCAACAGTGAATTTGAGGTGGCCCAGGCGGCCGAGCTGGGCGTATCCCAGGTAATTACAAATTTCCCCATGTCATGGGCATTCCAGTCAAATATGATGAACGCTTATGAAAGCTATCTGAACGCATTAAAAAGGGCGGGGATTTCCGTGACGGTTATTGTGCTTAACGACTGGGCGGCGGCTTCGTACAGCCCGGCCCTGCTCCCGGTAGCCCAGCCGTCAGGGGCGAATTATTATGCTTTTAACACATTAAGCGAAGACGGCCTGGAAGCAACCAGGGAAGCCGCCAGACGTGTCACAGGCAGGTTTCAAAACCTGGTGTCCAATTGGGTGATCGGCAATGAGGTAAATGACGGGCAGGCATGGAATTACATCGGGCCCATGGACATTGATACTTATTGCGCCCATTATGCGACAGCTTTCCGTACTTGGTATGACACCATTAAAGGCGCCAACAGCCTGGCACGGGTCTATATCCCCTTTGATTTCCGGTGGAACGTAGGGCAGGTGGAAGGTTTTAAATTCGGGGTGGTAGATATGCTGCCGCGCCTGAATAACTTGTTGCGGGATACGGATTACGGCATTGCCTGGCACGCATACCCGGAAGTATTTGAAGACCCTGTTTTCCGTGGGAACCGCCATGCCATGGACCGGCCTGACACTTACATTATTAATTTAAATAACCTCCATGTATTGACGGACTATATGGCACAAACGGACATGCTTTCCCCCCAAGGTACTGTGCGCCATTTGATTTTGTCGGAGCAAGGCTTTACCTCCCTGTCACCGGCCCACGGCGGCGAGTGCCAGGAATTACAGGCCCAATGTATTGTGGAGGCTTATGAGGCGGCGGCGGCCAACCCGTATGTAGAAGCATTTATGTTAAACCGTTTAAGGGACGAGCAGGTGCTGATCGGCCAAAATTACGCGTTTGGGCTCCTTGACGTAAACGGAAATAAAAAATTAAGCTGGGAAGCTTACCGGAATGCAGGGAATCCGTAGATTTGCCTTTTTGCCAAAAGATAGGCATGTGCCGGATTGGCATGGGGCATAAAACATAAAATGGCTGACGGCTGGGAAGGGGAAAAGCCACATGCCGGAATTGGCCGGCAAATAAAAAACCGGCGGGGGCTTTTGCGGAGGCAAAATAGAAAACCGGCTGTGCAGCCATGTGGGGTTTTGCCGGCAGAAGATGTGGGGAAAATAATATGAAGAAATGGATCAAAGGATTAGCGGCGGTTTTGCTGGCTGGCATTACGGCGTCAACATGGCTTTCCACAGCCGCGGCCGGGGAGGGGGACGCCCCTATATTGACAGAAAGCCGCCATGCCAAATGGATTGACCGGGTCAGGCTGCCGGAATATGCCAAAGAGTTTTATGATATATGCATTGAGGCATCGGACAACGACGGATACCGGGATTATTTCATCGAAGATTGCTATTTTGACTTAAGCCCCTGCCAAGTGGAGGTTTCCTTCAAATATTTGAAAACATTAAAAGCCGGGGATTTTGTGAAGTCCCATGAATTCACGGGAATCTTTTTGGGGGCGGTTAAGGGGGAGGAAAAGGATTATGCCCTTCGCAGCGTCGGCATAGCGTTCCAAGGGTTTCTTCACGACTATCCGGAAGTTTTTTGGCTGGACGGCCAGTGGCAGAGGTGGTTTGAAGATGAAGAATCCCATGCCGTGTACTTGTTTTTTGCGCTGGAGGACGTTGCCAGGGCTTCCGGTTTCCGCTATACCGGGTATACCCAAGATACCATACGGGCTGCGATTGAAAAAAGGGACAGGGACGTGGCAAAGATTGTCTCGGATCTGCCAAAAGGGGCGGATGACGGGGAAAAGGCCGTCTATTTTCATGATGTTTTAGTGGAGAATAACCAATATAACACATTGGTGGCGGAAGCGTTGGCCGCCGGGCGGCCTACCGACGATATCCGTGCCAAAGTGCCACAGGCATGGGAATGCGTCAGCGCGCTGTCGGGCAGCGTTGGCGCCCAGGGGCCGGTATGTTATGCCTATGCCAAGGCTTTTAAAGTGCTTTGTGACAAAGCCGGTGTGCCCTGCGTGATTACCAATAGCCAGGACCATGTCTGGAATTATGTGGAAATCGGGGGTAATTGGTATGGGGTTGACGCCATGATGGATGACCCGGCTGCCGGGGCAGGGGCCCTTTCCGGATATGAGGGAAAGGGCTACCTGCTGGTGGGGGCCCGGACTCCGGGCCCCGATGGCCGGCCATTTCTGGATTCCCACGCCGTGGAAAACAGGGTATGGCTTTACCCCGGAAATGGGCCGGATCTATGGCTGGTGAACGGCCCGGAGTTAAGTGAAGAAGCTTACGCCGGGGTCCGGGGGCGTTAAAGCTGCCCTACGATCCTGATCCGGATTTGCCGTGGATGCCGTCCTTCGCCTTTTGCAGCAAAGTGATGAGTACGGTGCGCCCTGGCGCAGAAAGTTGATCGGGCTTTCAGGCTGCATTATAACGAAAAGTGATGCGCACGGCGCGCCCTGGCGCAGAGGCGGCAAAGGATATGCCTGCCTGTACTTTAGGGAGCATGGGACCAGGGGCAAAATGCCCTTCTTCTACGCATCTTTTTGCTTTTTTGACAGAAATCCGGCTAAGCCATGTTTCCTGTGGCATGCCGAAATGGAGTGCCACTTGTTCCACGGCAGTCAGGATGATGAGGAAATCGGCATTTAATTCCCGGGCCAGCAGGCAGCCGGTAAAATCTTTGCCGATAACGGCGCCTACCCCTTTGAAATGGTTTCCTTTGCGGATAGCGGGGATGCCGCCTCCTCCGCTGGCAATGACGATTTCACCGGCTTCCGGCATGCCTTTCACTGTTTCCGGCTCAACAATCTCAGCTGGCTTGGGGAGGCCACTACCCGGCGGTACCCCCGTCCGGAGCCTCCACTACCGGGATTTTGTTGTTCTGGGCTTCCAGGGCTTCTTCTTGGGACACAAAATGCCTGACCAGTTTGGTTGGGTTTAAGAAAGCAGGGTCATTTTCGTCCACCCGCACCTGGGTGATTACGGTGGCCATGCTTTTTTTAATGCCCCGGTTTAACAACTCTTCCCGGAGGGCATTTTGCAGGCCATAGCCGATGTAAGCCCGGCTCATGGCCACACAGACGGAAAGGGGGGCAAAGGTTGTAATCCATAGAAATACGTCCTCTTTTTTGGCCTTTGACGGGGGCGGCCAACATCCGCATGGCTTTGGCCGATACCCAGCCGGGGGCGGCCCTTTGCCTAAAAAGAAAAGCATCAAGAAAAACAGGTTGTCTCTTTTGGCAAAAAATAGTAAAATATAGGGGTAGCCGTAAAGGCAAGAAAACATTACAATAGATAGAAAGATAAGCAATGCACTATCCCACAAAAGGGTGGTACAAGAAATAGAAAAGGAGAAGAGATTATGGCAAACCGAATCGTGTTGAATGAAACTTCCTACCATGGCGCAGGCGCCATCAGGGAAATCCCGGCAGAAATAAAGGCCAGGGGATTTCAGAAAGCTTTTGTATGTTCAGACCCGGACCTGATCCGTTTCGGGGTGACAAAGAAAGTGACGGACATCTTGGACGAGGCGGGGGTGGATTATGAGGTTTATTCCGATATTAAACCCAATCCCACCATTGAAAACGTGCAGGCAGGCGTGGCGGCGTTCCAGGCTTTTGGCGCCGATTGCCTTATTGCCATCGGCGGCGGCTCTTCCATGGATACCGCCAAAGCTGTGGGCATTATCGTTACGAACCCGGAATTTGGGGATGTGAGGAGCTTAGAAGGGGTGGCGCCCACCAAGAACCCTTGCGTGCCTATTATCGCCGTCCCCACCACGGCAGGCACCGCTGCGGAAGTTACCATCAACTACGTGATTACGGATGTGGAGAAAAAGCGCAAATTTGTCTGCGTGGATACCCATGACATTCCGGTGGTTGCCGTGGTCGACCCGGATATGATGGCCAGTATGCCTGCGGGCCTGACTGCGGCTACCGGCATGGACGCCTTGACCCATGCCATCGAGGGGTACATTACCAAAGGCGCGTGGGAGATGACCGACATGTTCCATTTGAAGGCCATCGAGATTATTTCCCGGTCTTTGAGGGATGCGGTGGAAAACAAGCCGGAAGGCCGGGACGGCATGGCTTTAGGCCAGTATGTGGCCGGCATGGGATTTTCCAACGTAGGGCTGGGGATCGTGCATTCCATGGCCCACTCCCTAGGGGCCGTCTACGATACGCCCCACGGGGTGGCCAACGCCATCCTTTTGCCTACGGTGATGGAGTACAACGCCCCTTGTACCGGCGACAAGTATAAATACATTGCCCAGGCCATGGGCGTGGAAGGCGTGGAAGGCATGAGCCAGGAACAGTACCGCAAGGCGGCTGTGGATGCGGTGAAGAAGCTCTCCATGGATGTGGGGATCCCGGCGGATTTGAAAACGATTGTCAAGGAAGAAGATTTGGACTTTTTGTCCGAGTCGGCATTTGCCGACGCCTGCCGCCCGGGCAACCCCAGGGATACTTCCGTAGGGGAAATTAAGGCGTTGTACCAGGCATTGCTGTAAATGCCGGGAGGCGTTTGTATGGACGTGGCAAAGAGGCTGGTCCGGGAACATTCCCTCACCCGGGAGGATGCCCTACAACTTTTGGCAGATGCAAAAAATCCGGAAACGGCTGCATTGCTGGCAAAAGAGGCGGTAAAGCTGCGGCGCGCCCATTATGGGGATAAGGTATTTGCCAGGGGCCTGATCGAGTTTACCAATTACTGCAAAAACAATTGTTACTACTGCGGGATCCGCAGGGGGAACGGGCATGTGGCCCGGTACCGGCTGACGGAGGAAGAGGTTTTGTCTTGCTGCGGGAAAGGGTACCGGCTCGGGCTGCGTACCTTTGTGCTTCAGGGAGGGGAAGACCCCTATTATACCGACGAGAAAATAGCGGGGCTCGTCCGAAAGGTCAAGGAGGCGTACCCTGCGTGTGCCCTGACTTTGTCCATCGGGGAAAAGCCCCGCCGCTCATACCGGATGTTCCGGGAGGCGGGTGCCGACCGGTACCTGCTCCGCCATGAGACGGCCGACCCGGACCATTACCGGTTCCTCCATCCGCAGCCCATGAGCCTGGAGGCGCGCAAAGGGTGCCTGTATGATTTGAAGGACCTGGGGTACCAGGTAGGGGCCGGATTTATGGTGGGCAGCCCGGGCCAGACGGCGGAATGCCTGGCAAGCGACCTGGTTTTTTTGCAGGAGCTGAATCCGCATATGGTAGGCATCGGCCCATTTGTCCCCCATCGTGACACCCGGTTTGCCCAAGAACCGGCAGGAAGCGTGGAGCTGACGTTATTCCTCTTGTCGGTGGTCCGTATCCTGCTTCCCAAGGCTTTGCTGCCGGCGACCACGGCCCTGGGCACCCTGGACCTTCAAGGGAGGGAGAAGGGCCTGGCGGCAGGCGCCAACGTGGTCATGCCTAACCTTACCCCGGAGAGGAACCGGAAACAATATGATTTATATGACCATAAGGCTTGCACCGGGGAAGAGTCTGCCGAAGGCCTTGCCGATTTGTCGAAACGGGTGGCCTTAGCAGGCTGCCAGCTGGCATGGGAGCGGGGGGACTGCCAAGGATGGCCGGAAAAAGGGCCGTAAATGGCAGGGATAGGGGATTTTGGCATTTATAAAGTAGGATGGAGGTTGGGGCTTGACGGAAGGAAAGGAATTGCAAAAGCGGCTGGAAACTTGCCGGAAAGTTATCGTCGGCTTAGGCGAGGAGTGGAAAGCCGGAAAAGGGGTAGAAGCGGCGCTAAAAGGCTACCGTGCTTTGTACCCGCTGCTGAAAGATAAAGATTATTTTATAGTTACCATGGCTACCGACGGGGTGATTTTTCAAACGCCTTTGGGGAGCCGGGAGGAAGAGGCTTATTCGGCCCCTGGCCAGCCGGAGGGGATGCCTTCCTGCGGAGGGCTGCCAAAGGAAGCCTTGGAGAAAATGGACCGGCTGTTCCCTCCCAGGCAGAAGCCTAAGGACACCCGTTGGGAAAGGGTTGTGGCGCCTTGCGGCAATGAAACCTGGCGGCAATGTTCCCGGTCCTGCACCAAAGATATTTGGGAGCCGGGGGAGGTCCCGGAGGATATTTGCCCCCATTGCGGCGCGCCTCTGGTAGGCAATACCATAGAGGCGCAAAATTATATCGAGGAAGGCTATTTGCCACAGTGGAACCGGTATACCCGGTGGCTGGCCGAGACGTTAAAGGAAGATACGCTGATTTTGGAGCTGGGGGCAGGTTTCGCAAACCCAGGCATCCTCCGGTTCCCTTTTGAGAAATTAGTGTTTTTTAACCAGAAAGCCTTTTTATGGCGGGTTCATGAAAAGTTCCCCCAGATTCCGCAAGAACTTGGCGGACGGGCGAAGGGGATTTGCCGCAATTCGGTTAAGTGGGTGGAGGAGTATGTGAATGGTCGGGATTATTGATTACGACGCAGGGAATTTAAAAAGTGTGGAGAAGGCTTTTGTAGCTTTGGGCCAACAGCCGGTAATCACCCGGGACAAAGGGCAGATTTTGGCAGCGGACAGGGTAGTGCTGCCGGGGGTGGGCTCTTTTGGCGATGCTATGAAACGTCTGCACCAATATGGCCTGACAGAGGTAATCCGCCAGGTGGTGGAAAAAGGGACCCCCTTTTTGGGGATTTGCCTGGGGCTGCAGCTGCTTTTTGAGCGCAGCGCCGAATCGGAAGGCGTGGAGGGCCTGGGTATATTAAAAGGGGAAATCCTACGCATCCCCGGCAACGGGGGGCTTAAAATCCCCCACATGGGCTGGAATTCCCTGGAGGTCCGGCCGGGGGGCCGGCTTTTTGACGGGATCGGCAACGGGGCCTATGTATATTTTGTCCATTCCTATTACCTGAAGGCGGCAGACGAGTCCCAGGTGGCGGCGTCTACGGAATATGGAACCCATATCCATGCGGCGGTGGAGGCCGGCAATGTGTTTGCCTGCCAGTTCCACCCGGAAAAAAGCGGCGACGTGGGCCTTAAGATTTTGAGGAACTTTTTATGTTAGTATGCTTGGGAATATGGCAGATAGGAGCGGCATAATGTTTACGAAGCGGATCATCCCCTGTTTGGACGTACACAACGGGCGGGTAGTAAAGGGAGTCAATTTTGTGGATTTGCGGGATGCCGGCGACCCGGTGGAGGTAGGGGCGGCTTATGGCAAAGCGGGGGCCGACGAATTGGTGTTTTTGGACATTACCGCGTCTTCCGATGCAAGGGAAACCGTGGTGGATATGGTACGCCGGGTGGCGGAAACAGTGTTTATCCCCTTTACGGTAGGCGGCGGGATACGGACTGTAGAGGATTTCCGCAGGCTGCTGCGGGAAGGGGCCGATAAAATTTCTATTAATACTTCGGCGCTTAACCGGCCGGAACTGATTTCCCAAGCGGCGGAGAAATTTGGCCGCCAGTGCGTGGTGGTGGCCATTGACGCCAGGCGCAGGCCAGACGGTTTGGGATGGAATGTGTTTAAAAACGGCGGGCGCGTGGATACGGGCCTGGACGCCGTTTGGTGGGCCAGAAAAGCGGACAGCCTGGGCGCAGGGGAGATACTGCTGACCAGCATGGACTGTGACGGGACTAAGTCAGGATATGATAACGAGCTGACGGCCTTGGTGGCGGAAAATGTTTCCGTGCCTGTGATTGCCTCCGGCGGCGCGGGGACGATGGAACATTTTTACGATGTTTTGACAAAAGGGAAAGCAGACGCGGCGCTGGCGGCCTCCCTGTTCCACTACAAAGAGATGGAGGTTCAAAGTTTGAAGCAATACCTTCACGGAAGGGGGGTGCCGGTGCGCCTTTAGGCCTTTCCATAGTGGGCGCTATGGGCGGGGCCTGGTACGCCATTTTGCAATGGGAAGGCTGAACCGTCTATTTTCCCGGCTGTACAGGCCAAAGGGGTGGCTGAGCAGGCCGCCTGGTAATTGATAAATTAAGAGACAAAGGAGAGGAAGCCATGGGAGCGATTAACAATGACTGGCTGGAACCATTAAGCGAAGAGTTCAAAAAGCCATATTACAAAAAACTTTACGACACGGTAAAAAGCGAATATGAGGCACGCCAGATTTTTCCGGCGGCAGAAGATATTTTTAACGCTTTTGAGTTTACGCCCCTTTCGGAAGTAAAGGTGGTGATTTTAGGGCAGGACCCCTACCACAATGTAGGGCAGGCCCATGGCCTGTGCTTTTCGGTAAAGCCAGATGTGGCAATCCCCCCTTCCCTGGTGAACATTTATCAGGAGCTCCATGACGATTTGGGCTGTACCGTCCCTGACAACGGATATCTGGTAAAGTGGGCAAAACAAGGGGTCATGCTGTTAAACACGGTTTTAACGGTGCGGGCCCATGCGGCCAATTCCCACCGGGGCATCGGCTGGGAAGAGTTTACGGACGCGGCTATTAAGATTTTAAACCAGCAGGACCGCCCTATGGTCTTTATTTTGTGGGGACGCCCGGCACAGGCTAAAAAGGCTATGTTGAATAATCCGAAGCATTTGATCCTGGAGGCGCCCCATCCCAGCCCCCTTTCCGCCCACAGGGGATTTTTTGGCAGTAAACCCTTTAGCAAAACCAATGCTTTTTTGGAGGCCAACGGTTTGGCGCCCATTGACTGGCAGATCGAAAACAATGGATGAGGCAGAACCGTTATGATTGAGAACGTTTAGGAGAGAACCGTGCCATGGACATCATTGAATTATTGAAGATTATCGTATTCGGCATTGTGGAAGGATTCACGGAGTGGCTTCCCATCAGCAGCACCGGCCATATGATCCTGGTAGAGGAGCTGATTCAGCTGAAAGTGGGGGAAGATTTTTGGAATGTGTTTAAGGTGGTCATCCAGCTGGGGGCGATTTTGGCAGTGGTGGTTTTGTATTTCCACAAGCTGAACCCTTTTGACGCCCAAAAAACTTCCCGCCAGCGCCAAGAGACGCTGGTTTTGTGGATAAAAATTGCCGTTGCCTGTATTCCGGTGGTGGTCGTGGCTATGCCCCTGGACGATTGGATGGATGAACATTTATATAACGGGTTTGTGGTAGCGGCCATGCTGATCCTATATGGCATTTTGTTTATCCTGGTGGAGAACCGGAACCGGTACCTGCAGTTTCCGGTCCAGCGGGTGAACCAGATTGATTTCCGCACGGCGGTATTTATCGGCTTGTTCCAGCTATTGGCCCTGGTACCGGGGACTTCCCGTTCCGGTGTGACGATTATCGGCGCCATGTTACTTGGATGTTCCCGCTCCGCGTCGGCAGAGTTTACGTTCTTTTTGGGGATTCCGGTTATGTTTGGGGCCAGTTTGCTGAAAATCGTAAAATTTGTCACCAGGACGGAAGGCATGTTTTCCCCGCTGGAGATTTTTTATTTACTTTTTGCCATGGCCATTGCTTTTGCCGTGTCGGTTTATTCCATAAAGTTTTTAATGGGTTATATCAAAAGGAACAATTTTAAATTGTTTGGGTATTACCGGATCGTACTGGGCGTGGTGGTACTGGCTTATTTTTCCGTGACGGCGTTGATCGGCTAAAGGCGCCGGAGGTTTGGGTCCGGGCAGGGGGCCGACGATGGGGCGGAAACCTTGCTCCACAAGAAGGAGACGTTATGATTAGCTTAAAACCCATCCGTGAAAATTCCGGCCCGGAGGCATATACAAGGGGGAACCAGATTTTTAAGCGGGAAAAAGTGTTTGACATGAAGGTGAAAGAGCAGGGGAGGCTGATCCTGGCAGATGCCTGTGTGGAAGGTTCCGTTAAGCCGGAATATGAGGTAAACCTGGTTTACGACCAGGATGAGGACAATTTTCTGGAATATAGCTGCCAATGCCTGGCGTTTTACACCGATAGCGGCATGTGCAAGCACTGTGTGGGAGTGGCATTGGAGCTTTTAAGGCGCCAACAGGAAAAAGACGGGGACAGGGAAGCTATGGGGAAGGGCGGCCCGGGTTCCCGTGCCGGTTTTCCTGGGCCTTTCCCGCAGGCCCCGGTCCCTGCCACGGACCGTGCCGTCACAGACTGGATCCGTGCCCGCTCCATAAAGGAGAAATGCCGGTTTTTTCAATCCGAGGTTTACGGGAAGGTAGAGCTGATCCCAACCCTCCGGCGGGATATTTCATGGCAGGTGGAATTTAAAATCGGGGCGGGACACCCGTATGTGGTAAAAAGTATTTCCTCTCTGGTGGATGCGGTAAAAGGGCAAAAGCAGGTGGAATATGGCAAAAAATTGAAATTTTACCATCAAATGGGGGCTTTTACGCCCCACAGCCAGAAGATTTTGCAGTTTTTGATCGAATATGTGGATCAGGGAAAAGACGCCGTGCGGCAGTACCGCAGTACAAACCGGCCATCTTTTTATCAAAGGGGCTATGATCCGGAAATGCAGTTTGGCCGCTATTTGCCTTTGGCCGGGGAACGGATGGTAAAGTTTGCCGCATTGCATACCGGCAGGAGCTGTCCGGTGGCTTCCTCTTCTGCCCTAAAACATATCCGTTTCCGGGAAGAGGACCCCAGGTTAAAGGTCAAGCTCAAGGACACCGAGGAAGGCGCATACCGGATGGAACTTCCGCCGGTGGAAGCGTTTTTGGGGATAACCCGGATGTGCATCCTTATGGGGGATACCATTTTTTTGTGCAGCAGGGAATATTCGGAAGATATTTGGGAGCTGGCAAAGCTGCTTACAGGCAAAAAGCAGGATTTCTGGATCCACCCCAATGACCTCCACTCGTTTTGTGCCGTAGCGCTGCCGGCCCTGAACCGCCGTTTGAGCTGTGAGAAGCCTTTGAAGTTAAGCCAATATGAACCGGTGGCTTGCCAAATCAAGATTTACCTTGACTGGCAGGACGGGGAAATCACAGCCGCCGTGTATGGGGAGTATGGGGAAGAGAGGTACAACTTGGCCCAACCGCCGATCCAGGGCCAGGCTTACCGTGATATGGAAAAAGAAGCCGGGGCCGTCCGGGAGGCCAACCGGTATTTTTACCTGTTGGATAGGGAAAGGGGGCTGTTTGTCCTGTATGAGGATCAGGACGAGCAGGTCTACGGCCTGGTCAGCGAAGGTATTTTGGCGCTTAAGCAGGTGGGGGAAGTCTACATCTCGGAAACCCTGAAAAAGCTGCAGGTTTACCGTCCGCCGAAGGTGTCCGTCGGCGTCTCCCTGAATGCCGGTGTTTTGGATATTACGCTAAAATCCGAGGGGGTTTCCCAAGAGGATCTGGCCGGGATTTTGTCGGAATACCGGAAAAAGAAAAAGTTTTACCGCCTGAAGGACGGGAATTTCCTGTCCGTAGAGGACAACGCCTTTGCCCTTATGGCGGAAATGGCACAGGGCCTGGAGCTGGGGGCCGGCGATATGGCCAAGGGCAGGCTGCAGGTGCCGGAGTACCGGGCTTTTTACTTGGATCAGGTGCTCCGGGAACAGGCCGGCGGCCTTAGGGTAAACCGGAACCGGCAATACCGGGCGCTGTTGCGGGATTTTAAAAATGTGGAGGACAGCGATTTTGAGGTTCCGGAGGCTTTGCAGGCACGGCTTCGCCCATATCAGGAGTTTGGCTACCGGTGGATGTGCACTCTGGACAAGCTGGGGTTTGGCG
Source organism: uncultured Lachnospiraceae bacterium (assembly GCA_910584845.1). Classification (GTDB taxonomy): domain Bacteria; phylum Bacillota; class Clostridia; order Lachnospirales; family Lachnospiraceae; genus Brotaphodocola. The sequence goes on along the minus strand of CAJUDH010000014.1, from coordinate 65,044 downwards.
GGATTTTGGCAGATGACATGGGCCTTGGGAAAACTGTCCAGGCCATTGCCTTTTTGCTTGCCCGGCGGGGATGCGGGCAGGAAGGGCGGTATGGGTTGATTGTCTGCCCTGCTTCGCTGGTATATAACTGGGAAAGCGAGATCCGCAGGTTTGCCCCCACTTTGACCGTAACCCCTGTGGTCGGGGCGGCGGCTGCCCGGAAACAATTGATTGCCCGGGACGGGGCAGATGTGCTGTTGACCTCTTATGACCTGCTGAAACGGGACGTTGAAACGTACCGGGAGGTACGGTTTTCCTATATGATTATTGACGAAGCGCAAAACATCAAAAACCATGCTACCCAGACAGCCAAAGCAGTTAAGGCCGTCCCCTGCCGGCGGCGGTTTGCCCTGACCGGGACGCCAATAGAAAATTCCCTTAGTGAGCTGTGGAGCATTTTTGATTATTTGATGCCGGGGATCCTCAATACTTACAAACGATTTAAAGAAAATTATGAACAGCCTGTGGCCATAGACAGGGACGGGCAGGCGGCAGGGCGGCTGCGTAAAATGATCCGTCCTTTTATTCTGCGCCGTTTAAAAAAAGACGTGTTAAAGGAATTGCCAGACAAGTTGGAAGAGGTAGTCTTTTCCAGGATGGGGCAGGAACAGAGGAGGATTTATGACGCAAACCTTCAGCAGCTTGTGTTGTCGCTAAAAAAACAGGGCCCGGAAGAATTCAAGGCCGGAAAAATAGAGGTTCTGGCGGCATTGACCCGGCTGCGGCAACTGTGCTGTGACCCGTCACTGGCCTATGAAAACTACAGCGGCGGGGCGGCAAAAGTGGAGACGTGCCTGGAGCTGGTCCGCAATGGGGTGGCGGCGGGGAACCAGATATTGGTGTTTTCCCAGTTTACCCAGATCCTTGACATATTAAAAAAGCTGTTGGAAAAAGAAGGGGTGGGTTATTATCTGCTGACAGGGGCCACCCCCAAGGAAAAGCGGGCGGAAATGGCCAATGCCTTTAACCAGGACGGCACGCCGGTTTTCTTGATTTCACTGAAAGCCGGGGGGACGGGGCTGAATTTGACGGCGGCCAGCATGGTAATCCATTTTGACCCCTGGTGGAATATGGCGGCCCAGAACCAGGCTACGGACCGGGCCCACCGGATTGGGCAAAAGCAGGTGGTAACGGTGTATAAGCTGATAATGAAAGATACATTAGAGGAGAAAATCTTATCTTTGCAAGAACGCAAAGCCCGATTGTCCGACGACATTATTTCCGGCGGGAGCATCCGCGGCCGGTTGGCCACAAAAGAAGAATTTATGGAAATCCTGGGGGAGTGAATACTCCCCCTTTTGCTGCAGGAAGCAGAGGGCGCCTGCCCTGCCCTAGGATACCCCTTCGGCGATTTCGTACAGAAGGCGTTGGGAATCCTCCCATCCCAGGCAGGGGTCCGTAATGGATTTGCCATAGCAATGTTCGCCGATTTTCTGGCTGCCTGGCTCAATATAGCTTTCAATCATAACCCCTTTCACAAACCCTCGCAGTTCTTCCGAATGGCGGCGGCTGTGAAGCACCTCTTTGACGATGCGGACCTGTTCGAAATACTGCTTGTTGGAGTTGGAGTGGTTGGCGTCCACGATACAGGCCGGATTTTTCAGGTTCCGTTCCATATAAAGCCGGTGGAGCAGGATTAAGTCTTCAAAATGGTAATTGGGCAGGCATTGGCCATGTTTATTGACTGCGCCGCGCAAAATAGAGTGGGTCCATGGGTTGCCGCTGGTCCTTACTTCCCAGTCCCGCATAATGAAATCATGGCCCCCTTGGGATGCTTTGACAGAATTCAGCATAACGGACAAATCGCCGCTGGTGGGGTTTTTCATGCCTACCGGCACGTGGCAGCCGCTGGAAACCAGGCGGTGCTGCTGGTTCTCTACCGAGCGTGCCCCTACGGCAATATAAGACATAATGTCGTCCAGGTAGGTAACGTTATCGGGATAAAGCATTTCGTCGGCGGTAGAAAGGCCGGTTTCTTCCAATACCCGCATGTGCACGTGGCGGATGGCGTGAAGCCCGTCGGCCATGCTGGGGCGTTTTTCCGGATCCGGCTGGTGGAGCATACCCTTGTAGCCTTCGCCGGTCGTCCGGGGCTTGTTGGTATAGACCCGGGGGATGATAAGGAGTTTTTCTTTGGTATCCTCCTGGATTTTGACCAGCCGGCTGGCATAATCCAGGACAGAATCTTCATTGTCAGCGGAGCAAGGCCCGATGATGACCAGGAATTTGGCGCTTTCGCCTGCTATGATTTTCCTTGCCTCTTCATCCCGTTGCTTTTTCACCAAAGCATATTCCAGGGGGAGGGGGAATTGTTCTTTGATTTCTGCCGGTGTAGGCAGTTTGTTGATCGGTTCATATCCCATGAGATTTCCTCTTTTCTATTATTTATTCAATATCCGATACCAGATGGCCTTTTGGGCAGTGCCGGGGCAAAAGACTGTGGAAAGCCGGGGCGTCATCCTCGGAAGCGGTTCAGGCAGGCAAAGATTTCCTGCTTGCGGGGTTTGGCCAAACCGCAGGGCACATAGGAGCTGCAAAAGGGTTCCCATCCTTTTTTATCTAAGGTGTCAAAAAGGAGGGAGACGGTCTGCCGGACGGTTTTTTTTCCGTCAATCACCTGTTCCAGGCCAAAGCGCAGCAAATGGGCCAAGGCATTGGTCTGCTCGGAATCGGCCAACTGTTCTACATAGCGCATGTCAACCGTTTCTTTGTTAAGGGAAAAAGAATCCCGCCCAAAGGTTTTTACCTTCATATGCTCATGGCGCCCGCCCCGGTCATCGCTGCCAGAACCGCCCCGCCGCCGGTCGCTGCCATGCCCGCCCCGCCCGGCAGGTTTCGGTGCCGGCAAGGCGCGGATGAAACCGGGGACGGCAAAGTTGGGCGCCTGGATCCGGGGGGCGGGGTGGCTTTGACAAAGGGCTTTTACCGGTTGGGTTATATCTACCGGCCGGTAACAGTCCATCTGCAAAATCTTGTCCGCAATATAGAAGAAGGCACCGGAGCTGCCTGCCACCAGGATGGTGGAAATGCCGGCTTCCTCAAATAAATCCCTGGCCCTCTCTAAAAACGGGGTGATCGGTTCTTTTTCCCGGCTGATAACCTGCTGCATAAAGTCGTCCCTTACCATAAAATTGGTGGCGGAGGTGTCTTCGTCGATGAGGAACAGGCGGGAACCAGCTTCCACGCCTTCAATGACGCCGGCTGCCTGGGAGGTGCTTCCGCTGGCGTCAGGGGTGGAAAAGGAGCGGGTATCCTTTTTGTTGGGCAGGTCATTGATAAAAAGGGAGATGTCCACATTGCGGATGGAGCGGCCGTCTTCGGCACGCAGCTTTATGGCCGTATCATCGGTGATTACGTACTCCCGCCCGTCGCCGGAGATATGGTTGTATACCCCCATCTGCAAAGCTTCCAGCAATGTGGATTTCCCGTGGTACCCCCCGCCGACAATAAGGGTGATCCCCTCCGGGATTGCCATCCCCCGGATCAGGCCTTTGTGGGGCAACGTAAAGGCCCGTTCCATGGCCGCCGGGGAAGTGAAGGGCACGCTTTCTTTGAGGGGGAGGTCAGACACGCCGCTTTTCCTGGGGAGGATGGCCCCGTTGGCCACAAAAGCCACCAGTTTTTCTTCTTTGAGGATTTGCCGGATGGCCTGCTGGTCTTCTGCCAGGAATACGGCGGCTTCCACCTTTTTCCCGTCCAGCCTCCGGTAGAAGAAACAGCTTTCCACACAGCGGGGCAGGAAGTCGAACAATATTTTTTCCAGTTCACCGGCATTGATGGTGCGGCCAAAGGCGGGGAAACCGATATGGAACCGGGCAACCACATGGGTTTTTGTAATCTGGCAGGCACTCCGTTCCAGGACTTCCTGGCCGCAGCGGGTAATGGACATAAGGCCGCTTTTGCCAGAGCCTTTGGCCTTAAAATTGAAATCTTCAAACAGGGAAGACAGCTTCCGGGTTAAAAAGTCCTGCAGGGCTACCCGCCCGTAAGGGTTCTCATAATAAGGCGCCGGGAAGCCGGCGTCTTTGTGGGGGATTTCCACATGGAGGCTGGACGGGGAGGCAAAAGGGTCCCCTTGTACATGGTCGATGGACAAGGAATAAGAGCCGAATTGGTAGGCGCCTGCCAGGGATTTGTAGGCAGGGTAGCTTTTATGGTCGATGGAGCGCAGCAAGGTGCGCAATTCGTTACAAGATTTCATAGTCTCCTCCAGTCTGTGCACGCTTTACGGCACAGCTAATTTTTTTGTAGCAGGTATTCCACTGCATGAAGCAGCCCGTCTTTTTCGATGGGGTCCGTAACAAAATCAGCCACTTCTTTTACCGGATCCCTGGCGTTTCCCATGGCAATGCCGGTGCCGGCATAGCGGATCATGGGAATATCGTTGTATCCGTCCCCGATAGCGGCGATTTCTTCCGGGGAATATCCAAAGTGTTCCACGACTTTTTGTATCCCCAATTGTTTCGAGCCGCCTTTTGGCGTGATGTCAAAGGCGCCGCCGTCGTGCCAAAGGGTGATGTCACATAAAGGCAGGCGTGCGGCAAGGAAATCCTGTGACAGGCCATCGGTATAGGGGACCATCTGGTAGACGGGCCGTGCCAGCCCCCGCTCCATGTGGGGCTCCACCGGTGGGACCGCAGTACCGATCTGTGCCTGGATTTTCTCAAGCTGAGGCGTAATATGGCTGACGTACATGGCGTCTTTCTCCATAAAAATCAGGGAGAACCCCATTTCCTGCTTCAGGGCAAGCATGGCCTGTATTTGGGAAGCAGGGATAGGGTTTTCATACAAGGTAGAAAAGCGGCCGTCCAGGCAAAGGCTGCCATTTAATAGGATATAGCCGTCGAATGTCAACTGGTCCAAAAGGTTTTCTTCCTGAATTTCTAAAAGATGCCTGCCGGTGGCAATCCAGCAGTGGATGCCATGGCTTTTGGCCAGGGAAATGGCCTTATAAGTTCCGGGGCGGATGCCTTTTTCGGTGAAATCCCGCAAGGTTCCGTCAATGTCAAAGAAAATCGCTTTTATCATGGCAGCTCCTGTCAGGCCGCTTACGGATGTGGCCTTTTTGATATAGGTGAAGGGCAAAAACTCTCATCATCATTATAATAAAATTCTTAGAAAATGCAATAGAAGATTGGAAAAGGGGCCGGTTCCCGGCTATGGGGGCATATTAGCCATGAGAAGCGCCTGGTTTTTTACCCGCTTTTGGATTTGTTTGACAAAAGATGGGGGCCCTAGCACTTTGAGTACCGGGCCAAAGGAGAGGATCTGGACCAAAAGTTCGGTTTCCCACCGCTTGTTGTAATAAATGGTGCAGCGGTAAGTATGGGAACCTTTTTGCCGTTCTACTTTTTTCTGATAACAGGAGAAGTGGAGCATGGCCCGCTCCAGGGCGTTGCGTTCGGTAGTGATTTCCAGCACCAAGGGCTCCCGGCACAGGAGCTGGTCTAAAAAAGGGTCTACCTCTACGGGGGAAGGGTAAATACGGGGGGATTTTTTGACGGATAACATTTTGGCTACATTTAAAACATCCATCCGTTGCCTGCCGTTTTTGGTGCAAGCCATGCCGTAGAGGCGGAATTTCCCGTCTTTTTGCCCGTATTCCAGGCGGCAGGGGAGCCAGGCACGGGTAATAAGGCCCCCTTTTTTGGCCAAGTAGGAAATATCCAAAAAACGCCTCTCCTGTAGGGCGTCCAGAATGGTAAGCATGTGTTCCCGGTACATAACCGAAGAAAACGGGTCATGGTCGCCGTATTGGTCAAACAGGCAAACATCTTCCGTACGGTAAAGGGGCGGGACATCAAAAAGGGCTTCTTCCAGCTCCTTTAACTGGTGGCCGGTAAAAAACAGGCAAAACCGGGGGTCGGACATGAGCGCTTTCAGCCAAGATTTTTGAAGGCGCGTAAGGGGCTGGGGGAAAAGGGGGTTTTTTAAGGCGGAGGCGTAGGTGCCGGGGCTGCCCTTATCCTGCCGCAAAAAGGGCCAGGCCCCCAGGATCAGCTGGGGGACCAGGGACAGGGCGCTTTCGCCATAACCATGCTCCCGGGCTATGTCTTCCATCTGGCGGCGGGTAAGGGGGCGGCGGGCGCATTCCTGCAGGATTTTGGCAACCACCTGGTAATAGTTGGTATAAAGTTCGGAAAATAAGGAAAAGTTGTTGGCTTCCATATCAGGTTTCCTCTCTGGCAGTGAAATAATAAGACTGCATCCTGTGCATATCATCCCAGAATTTCTTTTCCACAACCGGGTTGGAGCAGTGGAAGGAGCGGACCCTTCCGGTAAAGCTTTTGGCCCAGGGCAGGAGCTCCGCCCCGTCCAGGCAAAGGCGGCTGTACTCATATACACCCGGCTTTACCCGTTTCAGAGTTCCGCCCCGCCCTTCCCTTTGAAGGCGGGTGAGGATGAAGCTTTCATCCATTTCGTCAAATTCGATTTCCATGACAACGGTTTCCGGCCCCTGTTTCCGGGGGTTTCCAAAGGATACGCCCCAAACGTAGGGGGCAAGGCCCTGAAAGTCTTTTTTGTCCATGTCGTAGCAGGCATCCGGCTCCATAAGCGTTACGCTTTGGACAGAGTCCAGGCGGATGGAAAAGAAGCGGCGGGTATCCTTCTGCCTGGCACAGACGTAGCGCCGGCCGGTCTGGGCACTGGTTAAGATTTTCAAAGGGGCCACGGCGTAGGTGACGGCGCGGCGGCTTTTGCCGCTTTGAACCGTAACGAGGATTTGCCGCTTTTGCCTTATGGCAGTTAAGATGGGGAGGAGGATTTCGTCTTCCAGGGTGTGCACCAGATAATCATTCCGGAAGCGGAAATACTGGTTTGGCTCATTCCAAAAGTCTAAGACTGTGCTGCCGATAAAACCGAAAGGGGCGACGCCCTGGAAAAATCCCACAGCCAGAGCCAGGGCGGGGAACAGGGACGGGCGGGCCTGGGGGAGGGGGAGGCTTTTGCTGTACCAATACTGCTTGCCGTGCTTTTCCCTGACAATAAAGCCTTCCTTTTCATAGGATGTAAGCTTCCGGCGGATAGCCTGGACGTCGATCAGGCAGCCATAAGTTTCCTGGATTTCATCGGCGATGGCTTCCAGGCTCCGTGGTTTCCCGTCGGCAAGCAGGTCGGACAAAAGGAAGCGCAGGGAAATGTCGTTGCCTGTAAACGTCTTGGACTTCCAGGCCTGGTACAGGGGGTTGACGGCGATACGGCTGGAATCTAAGGTAAGGAACACCGATTTTTTGTGGCCGTTTCGGCCTGTGCGTATGTAATCGGAAAACCAGCTTTCGATGCGGCGGCGGTGGTTGTCGTAAGTCCGCCCGCTTTTTTCCTGGAAATCCTCCCGGGTCTTAAACCCGTAGACATAGAAATCACGGACATAAGACCGTATCTTGCCAAATTGCCTGATCAGTTCTTTATATTCGGACATGGTTTTTTCCTGGGCCGGGTTTGCCTTTGTGTGGCCGGGCCTTTTATCAAAGGCCGGGGTTTTGTTCGGTTCCAATGCTCCCTACAGTATACAAAAAAAACGGCGCAAAAACAATGGGGAACTTCGCAGTGTTTTTGATATGACCCTTTATTACAGATGTGGTAGGATATAGGCACCGAAGAGGTGACGGTTCCGGCTTACAGTCCAGGCATTTGAGCCTGACGGTGCCGCTGCGCTGCAGTACGGTATGCCGCCGGGGCTGTGAAAGGCGTTCTGCCCAAAACAGAAAAGCCGGTAGTTTGAATGGATGTACGTGGGTTCGAATCCCACCGGTGAAAACCGTTGCTTAGTGGTAAAGCGATCAAATGGCACCTGTCACGTGTCCTTATGGAGAGGAAGACGTGGAATCCGCCGGTATGGCCCCTTTGCCGGAAAAGAGGATGGTGGTACAGGCCATCCGCTTTTAGGCAGGGGCGGTACAGCAGGAATGTGCCTGTGCCGCCTGAAACAGGCAGGGCAGGACGGTACCCCATATCCCAATATCCGGGAAGGGCATAGCCTTGGGGCTTTGTGCTTTGGCACACAGCTTTGGGGTTGCGCAACGGCCTTTGGAAATCGGGAAGCCGGATACCAGATGGTTTGCCGGGCAGGCGGCCCGCAATATTTTTTGCGGCGGGTTCCAGGTTGGAATCGCAGGGGGCCGGGCCAAACCGGAAAGGGAAGAAAGCAAAAAAGAGGGAAAAAGATATTGCCCAAATGGAGGAGGGATAATATGAAATATCAGGTCAATCAAAACCAGTGCTTATTTTTGTTGAAAAACGGGTGTTTTGTTAAAACCCTTTACAGCGGGGTTTATCATTTTATGAAAGCGTTCGGCTATGAAGCAGAAATTGAAACCATGGAAGGCGCGGTGGGGTTTAACAAGGCGCCTAAAGAGGTTTTATTGGAACAAGATAAAACGTTTGCAGAGAAAACGCTGCAGGTCCGGATCCCCGAAGGCCATATCGGGATCCTGAAAGAAAACGGGGTGGCAAAAAGAGTCCTGACGGAGGCGGAGTACTTGTTGTGGAACGTGTGGGGCCGGTATGGTGTGGAGCTTTTGGACATGAGGGAACCGGAGGCGGCAAGCCGGGTTGACAAAGCCTGCCTGGCCCAGATCCCTTTGAAGTATTACAAAAAAATTGAAGTCCAGCCAGGGGAATTGGGGATCTTGTATTATAACAACCAGGTGGAAAGGGAGCTGGAGCCGGGGGCTTATTACTACTGGGTATATTCCAAAGACGTGCTGTGCCGGATCGTAGATTTAAAGATCCGGCCCCTGGAGATTTCCGGCCAGGAGATTTTGACGGCAGACCGGATCGGCGTGAGGGTAAATCTGATGTGTACATACCGGGTAGTGGACCCCAGGATCATGATCGAAACCATCAAAAACCTGGAAAACCAGGTTTATGCCTGTGTACAATTGGCGATCCGGGAGTTTATCGGAAAATACCGGCTGGATGAGCTTTTGGAACAGAAAGAAGAGATCTCTCAATTTATTTTTAAAAGGCTGAAAAAAGCGGAGAAGGATTACTGCATTGAATTTTGCAGCGCGGGGATAAAAGATATTATTTTGCCGGGGGAGATCCGGGATATTATGAATACGGTGCTGGTGGCCGAGAGGAAGGCCCAGGCTAACGTGATCACCAGGAGGGAAGAGGTGGCTTCCACCAGGTCACTTTTAAATACGGCAAAATTGATGGACGAGAACAAGACCTTATATAAGCTAAAAGAAATGGAATGCCTGGAGAGGATCTGCGCCCAGGTAGGCAATATCCAGGTAGGAGGCGGCGCGCTCTTAGAGCAGCTGCAGTCGCTGGTGAGGTGACAGCCTGGCGTATGGCCGGATTACACATCCTTCTGCTTACGGACAGCTGCAGCCGCCGGTGAAGCGGCAGGCGCGGCCCCCTTTTGCCGGTGCAGATCTATAAGTGCGGTTACACCAAGGCTTAATAATGATATTTTTTCCGTTTCCCCATAAGGAACAGTGAGGCGACAAGGACAGCCAGGAATTCGGCTGCCACCATAGAGGCCCAAATGCCGTCCAGCTGCCAGGCAAGGGGCAAAAGGAGTACGGCCAGGACCTGGAAAACCAGCGTGCGCAGGAAAGAGACAAGCGCAGAGGTAAGGCCGTCGTTGAGGGCCGTGAAAAACCCGGAGCCGAAAATGGCAAATCCGGCAAACAGGAACGAAAAGGCATAGATGGAGAAAGCGTGGAGGGTCATGTCCAATAGCCCGGCGTCATAGCTGACAAACATCAGGGAAAGGGGCTTTGCCAAAAGGAGGGAAGAGGCAAACATAAGTATGGCAAAGACACTGACGACAGCCAGGCTCTTTTTCAACAGGCTTTTTAATTCGCCGAAATTCCCGGCGCCATAATGGTACCCGACCACCGGGGAGGTTCCGACGGAAAATCCGATGTAAGAAGCCAAAAAAACGAAATTTACATACATGAGCACCCCGTATGCGGCAACGCCATCCTCACCGGCATACCGCAGCAGCTGTATATTGTACAACATGCCCACAAGGGAGGCGGAGATATTGCTCATTAGCTCGGAAGAACCGTTGGTACAAATTTTTAAGAAAGCCCTGCCGTCAAATTTTGCTTTTGTGAGCCGGAGGAGGCTATGGTTAGGCCGGGCAAAATAGGCCAGGGGCAGGATACCGCCGATGAATTGGCCGATTCCGGTAGCGGCGGCGGCCCCGGGGAGGCCCCATGGGAGTACGGCAACAAAAAGGGCGTCCAGCACGGCGTTGGCAATGCCGGCGGCAAAGGTGATATAGAGCCCCAGCTGGGGTTTGCCCGCAGTGGCAAACAGGCATTGGAATTCATACTGGAGGATTGCGGCAGGGGTGGCCAGGAGAAAGACCTTGCCATAGAGGACGCAATCCTCTAAAAGCTGCCCTTCTGCCCCGAGGAAAGCGGCAATGGGCCGAAGGAAAAGGATCCCGAAGACAGTCAGCAAGGCCCCAAATGCCAGGGAAATATATACCAGCATGGAAAAAACCGAGTTTGCCTTTTCCCGGTTGCCTTTCCCGATGGTAAGGGCTATCAGGGCGCTGCCGCCGGTGCCGAACAAAAATCCGGCGCTGCTTAAAACCAGCAGGACAGGCATAATAAAATTAACGGCGGTAAAAGCCGTTTTGCCGACAAAATTGGAAACGAAAAAGCCGTCCACAACCCCATAAACGGAAGTAAAAATAAGCATAATGATAGATGGGAACGTGTAGCGCAGCAAGCGTTTGTAATTAAAATGCCCGGATAACTGGGCTGCTTGGATTTCTGTTTTTTTCATAGTACCCTCCGTTTCATAGGCTTTTCGCCTTGTCCTTTAGGGCAAGGAGGAAAGCTTCTGTTAATTCCAGATATTTTTGCACGTTTTCGTAAGGCCAGGATGCAAAAATCTCATTTTCGATTTGTAGGACCCGCCCGGCCGTCTGTTTGGCCAACCGTTTCCCCGTTTCGGTCAGGCAGGCATTTTTGGCTTTGGGGCCTACAGGCTCCAGATACAAGACGCCTTCGGCCTCCAGCTTGCGGATGGCGGAGTTTACGGTCTGTTTGCTAAGCCCGGAGCGGCGGCAGATGTCTTGCAGCAGGCAGTCCTCCCCGTTGTCATATAGGGTATAGAGGATAATCATGGCGCTGTCCGACAGCCCCAGCTTTAAAGACATTTCGTGGTATACGGCTTCAATTTCGCTGCATAAATGGTTGTGGCGTTTCATTATTTTGGAAAGGTCATAATTCATAAGGAATCTCCTTTTGGCTTAAATCTTGCTGATGTGGCCTGTCCGGCCAAACCGGCTACGCAGGGGGCACCCCAACCGGATCCGGCAACGTGTTTAGTACGAAATCATACAACGAATTATAGTATGATTTCGTACTAATGTCAAGAGGAAAAGGAAAAAGGATAAGTTCTCAGCCGCCGGTTTCCAACAGGGCCAAATTCCACAAGGCGCAAGAAAGGAATTGAAAAAACAGGCAGGATATGGGATAATAAAAAGACGGGGGAGGGAAAAAGAGCCAGCATAGGAAGTTCTCATTTCGAAAAGAATATACTATAAGAATCCGGCATCGTTTGAAACGGTGTTCCGGAAGAAAATAAGGAGGAGACAGAGGATATGGGATGTCTGGGAAATGTAGTCTGGTTTATTTTTGGAGGTTTTATCAGCGGCTTAAGCTGGTGCCTGGCCGGATGCTTTTGGTGTATTACAGTGATCGGGATTCCGGTGGGCCTGCAGTGCTTTAAGCTTGCGGCCCTTAGTTTCTTCCCTTTTGGGAGGGAAGTGTCTTACGGCGGTGGGGCGGGTTCATTTCTCCTGAACGTAATCTGGCTTTTGATTTCCGGGCTGCCCTTGGCGCTGGAACATCTGGTGCTTGGGGTTTTGCTTTGTATGACTTTGGTGGGGATCCCTTTTGGCCTGCAATATTTCAAGCTGGCAAAACTGGCGCTGATGCCTTTTGGGGCGGAGGTACGTTAAAGGGGAGGGTAAGGCAACGGGGTGGCAGGCCATGGCAACCGGTGGTGCCATGGCTGCTTTTGGGAAAGGGCGGATAGGATATATGCAAAACATAACATATTATGATATTGGGCTGAATTTATTTTGTAAACAGTTCCCGGATCCGGAGGCGGTCCTGGACAAAGCGGCGGGGGCCGGGGTCTGTTGTATCCTCACCGGCACGGACCGCCGGGAGAACCAGCAGATTGACGGGTTTGTGAGGATCCATGACGCTTACGGGACCGCGGGGATCCATCCCCACAATGCGGATTCGGCAAGGAAAGAGGATTTTGACCAGATTGAGCGGCTGGTCACCGGCAATAGCCGGATTGTGGCGGTTGGGGAATGCGGCCTTGACTTTGACCGGATGTTTTCCTCTAAGGAGAACCAGATCCGTTGCCTGGAAAAGCATATTGTGCTGGCAGAGCGCCTTGGCAAGCCATTGTTTTTACATGAAAGGTCTGCGGCACAGGAGTTTGCCAAGAGGATGAAAAGGCACCCGGATATTTGCCGGAAGTCGGTGGTCCATTGCTTCACCGGGGATCAAAAGACGCTGGAGCTGTATTTATCCATGGGTTTTTCCATTGGGGTCACCGGATGGATCTGCGATGACCGGAGGGGGGGAGGGCTTCGGGAAGCCGTGAAAATAATCCCCTTAGACCGGATATTGATTGAGACAGACGCCCCTTATCTGACGCCCCGGAACGTACCGGGCTTAAGCAGGATCAACGTGCCGGAAAACATTGTGTATGTGGCCAGGGAGGTGGCAAAATATAGGAAAGTGGCGGAAGAAGAGCTGATTTTCCACGCAAAACAGAATACTGAGAGGATTTTCGGGATCGTAAGGGAGGCTACATGATTTTTGAAGTAAGGCAGACGGAAAAAGCCGCCCCCTTGTTTGACGGGTGGCAGGAAACCATAATCTGGTCCTGTTTGCAGGGCGTAATGGGGAAAGTTTATGCAGATTCCTTGGAAAACCCGGCTTCCGCCATGTGTATGTTGGGGGATTTCTGCTTTCTGGCAGGAGAGCCAAACCGTGAACTGGCCGGCTATGTGCCAACCGGGTGCAAAGAAGGTTTCCGGATCCTGGTCCCGCAACAGGAAGCATGGGCCGGGGTGATCGAGGGCCTTTTCCGAGAAAAAGCAAAAAAGGTTTTGCGCTATGCGACAAAGAAAGAGCCGGATGTTTTTGACTGGGATAAATTGCAGGCTGTAGTGGAAGGGCTGCCCCGGGGATATACATTGAAAATGATAGACGAAACGCTGTTTTGGCGTTGCAGGGAAATCGGATGGTGCAGGGACTGGGTGTCCCAATACGAAAGCTATGGCCGATACCGGCAGTATGGCCTGGGGGCTGTAATCTTATGGAAAGGGGAACCGGTTTCCGGTGCATCCTCTTACAGCGGCTATCCAGGGGGGATAGAAGTGGAAATTGATACCAGAAAAGATTGCCGGAGGAATGGGCTTGCCTATATTTGCGGGGCCAAGTTGATCCTGGAATGTTTGAAGCGGGGGTGGTACCCCAGCTGGGATGCCCAAAACAAGTGGTCTGTGGCTTTGGCAGAAAAATTAGGCTACCATTTCAGCCATGAGTATGTGGCTTATGAAGTTGAGGGTGCATGAAGGGACAGGGCAGCGACGGAAGAAAAAATGGGGGCAAATATGGACAAGAAAGAGAATAAGGACTTAAACCGTACAAGCAAATATATCAGCTTGATCCTCCGCCACCATCCGGAGGCAATCGGAATCACACTGGACGGGCATGGATGGGCAGATGTGGACCAGCTGGTTCGGGGGGTGCAAAGGACAAGGCCCTTTGACCGGCAGATGTTGGAAAAGATTGTAAAGACCGATGGGAAGCAGCGCTATTCGTTCAGCCCCGACAGGTCGCGGATACGGGCAAACCAAGGGCATTCCGTCCCTGTGGATGTGGAGCTGCCGGTTACAGAGCCGCCGGAATACCTGTATCATGGAACCGGGCAAAAATATGTGGAGTCCATTGACCGGACTGGGCTGGAACCTAGGGGAAGGCTGTACGTCCACCTTTCCGGGGACGCGGACACGGCGGCCAAAGTGGGGGGCCGCCATGGGAAGCCGGTGGTTTACCGGGTAAGCAGCGGCCGGATGGGAAGGGACGGGCATGTGTTTTACCGGTCGGTAAACAGGGTATGGCTGGTAAAAGCCGTGCCGGTGGAGTATTTGGAAAAAAGGACGGAAATTACGGAAGGTTAAACCGTGGGGGTAAGGATGCCGCCCGGCGTGTATGTGGCAAGGGAGGTAGTACCATGTTTTACAAAAAAGAGGGATGGGCCAAAAAAAGCGCGGCAGCCCTTTCTGTGACGCTTGTGGCGGGGATATTTACGGCATGTGGGCAGCCTGGGGAAACCGGCGGCGACGGGTTTTCCCAGGCTGGCAGGCATGAGAGCCAGGTGGAAATATCATTGGATTTGGAGGAGGGCGGGGCAGAGGCCGGGGAAAGGGCAAAGCCGGAAGGGGCAGATGAGGCCGGTAAGGCGGAGGGTCAAACAGGGCCGGAAGGGACGGTGGAAAGGGGGGACGGAAACAAAGGGGTACATACAGGAAAAACAGCCCAGGAAGAAGAAGCCATAAAAAGCAAATTCGGGGAGGGCTGTATTGCCGGGCAGGCTTTTGAGGTGGAGTTAAGCGAATATGACGGCAAGGTTTGGTTTGTCCCTTATGGGCCCTCCCAGGACGGCCAAGATTTTTATATGCAGATTATCCAAGACGGGACGGTTTTAACCGACATAAAAGGCTACGTTCCGGACCGGTTGGCCGGCCTGGGGTTCGACAGCCTGGATGCCGTATCCTTTTATGATATAAACTATGATAACCATACAGATATTGTATTGGTGGCAACCTATGGCGGTACCCGTTTTGCCGCCGTTTATTATGGGCATTGTGAGGACGGGGAAGATTATGAAACCTGCTTTATGCCCCAGAAGCAGCTGTCGGAAACCTTAACTGCCCAGGTGGATCCCCTGTCTATATTCGGGATCCGGGATTTCCTTGCAGGCGGGAAGCGGAATGGGAAGTTTGCCGGCTGGCAGGATGCCTATGAGGCGGTTAGCCGGCTGTGCCAGCTGGAGGGCACGGCGGAAATGGAATATGGGCTGATCGATTTTGACGGGGACGATATTCCGGAACTGGTGGCCGGTGCCCGCGGTTATTATACCAGCCTTTATACCTATGATAAAGGGCGGGTGTATACCCTGATGGACCGCTGGCCATACGGCGCCATGGGAAATGCCGGCTATGAGTATTCTCCCGGAAAGAACAGTTTGAGGAATTACAATTCCGACTATGCGGGGGCGGTCCTGTACACTACTTATATGACGGTAGGAAAGGGCCATTCCATGGATGCGGTTGTGCAGGTTGAAACCTATAATTTTGACGATTCCAACCGCAACGGCATTTTGGACGAAGAGGAAATGGGTTCCTTCGGGAAGTACGGGGTGAATTATGTCAATGGCATCGAGGCTACCGAAGAAGAGTGCGCATCCTATGATGTGGGGGGATATGAACCGCTAGAGCCGGTTATGAGCTTTGAAAAGCTGAAAGAGGAGCTTTCTTTAGGATAACCGGGCCTGGCAGACGGGGCCGGAGGAAATACTGGGTGCAGCCGGCCCTGGTTTGAGGAAGCCCTTCCCCGGTTCCGGCCCCATAGGCTGAGGGGCTTCGGAGGGGGAAGGGCGAAAGGGCACAAGGCCGGTATGTTTCGGCCGCCCGCCAAACGGGACGCCCTATTCAAACCATGCGGCCGCCCGGACGGGGGATCCGTCACCGTGGCCAATCTTTAGAGGGTAACAGCCAAACCAGAACAGGCCGCTCCCACATAAGTCAAGGTTTTTCAGGTTTTCTATGTTTACAATATCACAGTTTCAGAATAATTTTTTGTGTCTTGTCAGGTTCCCGTCGGCAATGGGGTCCAGCCCGATGACGTCAAAGCCAATTCCTTTATAATCCCCTTGAATGATATAGTCCAGGACTTCCTCATCGACACAGGGATAGTCGCCAAAGTAGGAGGCGGTTCCCCAACGTTTGTCCCAGCCAAGGTTCAAAAGCAGAAAATCGGCATTGCCTGCTTTCTTTCCATATGCCCGTATATGGTCCATGGTGATGGGTTCACCCTCTTTTAGCCTGCGGCAGTCGATTACGAGGGCTTTCCCGATGGAATAGGATTTCAAAAGTAATTTTGTGGGATACCCCGCGGCCTGGGGGCATAGGTTTTGCGCCGTAGATTTGCATGGAAAAGAAAAATTAATATAAATCAGTAAAAATTATCCTATACAGATACAAGAAATTTTTTTAGAATAGAAGGGAATGGCCGTCGCAGAAAAAAGCCGGCAAGCATTCCATGAAAATAAAGGCGAGGGCAAGCCTGAAGGATAAAAACAGCTATGGAAAAGAAAGGAGAAAGGGATATGGGACAAGGAGATTGGCAGAAGGCAGGGCAGAAAGGGGGGATACCGGGAGGGCTTGGCTCCGGCAGGAAATGGTGGAAGGACGCCGTGATTTACCAGATCTACCCCCGGAGTTTCCAGGACAGCAATGGGGACGGCATCGGGGACCTGCAGGGGATTATCCGGCGGTTAGATTACCTAGAGGCGCTGGGGGTGGATGCGGTGTGGCTTTCACCGGTGTGCAAATCGCCCCAGGATGACAATGGGTATGATATTTCCGATTACCAGGACATCGACCCTATGTTCGGAAGCCTTGAAGACATGGAACAGTTGATTGCAAAAGCAGGGGAACATGGCATACGTATTATCATGGACCTGGTCCTGAACCATACCTCTGACGAGCATCCTTGGTTTTTGGAGGCAAAGTCGGGGAAGGACAACCCCTACCATGATTATTATGTGTGGAGGGATGGGGAGCCGGGGGCGCCGCCCAATGATATGCGGGCATGTTTTGGCGGATCGGCCTGGGAATGGGTGCCGCAGCTGGGGCAATATTATTTTCACCAGTTTTCGGTAAGGCAGCCGGACTTAAACTGGGACAACCCTAAAGTGCGCCAGGAAATATATGAAATGATCGGCTGGTGGATGGAGAAAGGGGTGGGCGGTTTCCGCCTGGATGTAATTGACCAGATCGCCAAAGCCCCGGATGAGAAAATTACCGGAAATGGCCCTATGCTCCACACCTATATCCGGGAGTTAAGCCGGGAAACTTTTCAAAAAGGGGACCTGGTTACCGTAGGGGAAGCATGGGGCGCGTCCCCGGAGCTTGCCAAGCTCTATAGCTGCCCGGACGGAAGCGAATTTTCTATGGTGTTCCAGTTTGAGCATATCGAACTGGACAAGCAGGAAGGGAAGCAGAAATGGGATTTGGCACCGTTGCCGTTTTTGAAGCTGAAGGAGGTTTTGAACCGCTGGCAAGTCAGCCTTTATGGCTGCGGCTGGAACAGCTTGTTTTGGGATAACCATGATTTGCCCCGGATTGTATCCCGGTGGGGGGATGACGGCAAGTACCGGGCAGAGTCGGCAAAAATGTTAGCAACGCTGCTCCACGGGATGCAGGGGACGCCTTATATCTACCAGGGGGAAGAGCTGGGGATGACCAATGTGAAATACCCCATAGAAGATTACCGGGATATTGAAACCCGGAATATGTACCGGGAGCGGGTACAAGCAGGGTACCGGGAAGAAGAAGTCATGGCATCCATCTATGCAAAAGGCAGGGATAATGCCCGGACCCCCATGCAGTGGGACGGCAGTGAAAATGCCGGGTTTACAAACGGGGAGCCATGGATCCGGGTGAACCCGAATTACCGGGATATAAATGCCGCAAACCAGGTGGGCGTCCCAGGGTCGGTGTTTGAGTATTACCGGAAGCTGGTAGCTTTGCGCAAAGGGTATCCGGTGCTGACGGACGGGCGGTTTAAGCTTTTGCTGGAAGAGGATGAGAAGGTGTTCGCTTATCTGAGGGAGGATGAGGGGCACCGTCTGCTGGTGTTGTGCAATTTCTTCGGGGAGCCGGCAAAATGCAACCTGATTGCAAGCTGGGAAAAAGAAACTCTTTTAATCGGGAATTATGAGGATGCGGGGGCCGGGCCCGGTCCGGAGGAGGCCGGAATATTGCGGCCGTATGAAGCCCGGATGTATCTGGCAAAAAAGGGGTAGGGCGAAACCGTTGGCGAAAAGGGGGCCGTAGGCAAAAATGTTTCGGTTGATGATTGCCGATGATGAGGATGCAGAGCGTATGGGGATACGTTTTCTGCTGGATAAATTTGGGTTTGAATTTGATATACGGGAGGCAACCAACGGGCAGGAAGCACTTGCCCGGCTTTCGGAATCGCCGGCAGATATCCTGATGACGGACGTAAAGATGCCGTTTTTAAGCGGGATTGAACTGGCGGCCAGGGTGCGGGAAGAATTTCCGGATATGCAGATTATTTTTTTCAGCGGATATGATGATTTTGAATATGTGAAGCAGGCCCTTTCCCTGCAGGCGGTGGATTATATCCTAAAGCCGGTGGATCCGGCAGAGTTTCAGCGGGTCATCGGCCAGGTGCGGGAACGGCTGTCGAGGGAGAGGGAAACTGAAAGCCAAAACGTTGCCTTTTTAAAAAATTATGTGGTTGCGCGGCTTTTGAACCAGGTAGCCTATGAAAAGCTCTGCCAGGAGTACGAAGAAGGGAGGCTGCGGTTTCTGGAGGAATACAGAAGCCTGATTGTGATGGAATTTGAGGAGGATGTGTTCGGGAATGAAATCTCCGATATGAGGGCGTTTTACCGGATGTTTAAGGGGGTTATCGCAGGCGGTTTTGACTTTCTCGACCTGACGCCGTCCCAAGGCGTATTCCTGCTTAAGGGGCCGGAGGCAGGGGATGAGCGCCTAAGGGAGCTGGCCAAGTGCATCCATCTGGTGGTTGAGAAGGAACTTTGTAAAAAATGTTACCTTGCCGTCAGCGGGCCCATCGGATGCGGGAAAGAATTGGGGAATGCTTACCGGAAAGCAGAGAAAAGCCTGGAAGAACGTTTTTTCCATCAAAACCGTTATGTGTACCCATGCAGGCAGAAGGCGCGCCAGGGAATGCCGGAGGCTGGCGACGGGCAGCTTTTGCAGGCGGTAGAAAAGGATGTGTCCTGCCATGACGGCTACAGCCTTAGAAGGAATATGGAAAATTTAATGGAAGTGTGCCGGAATAACGGTTTCCAGTCTTATATTTACACTTGCTTTGTCTGCGCCAGCTTAATGAAAATCCTGGCAAAAGGGCTTCCGGACGGCGGGGGGCGGCTGGCCGGGCTGGTAGAACAGGTTTATTCCTGTTCTAATTTCGCCGGGGTGGAAGAGGTGATTTGGCAGGTGGTAGAAGAGCTGGAACAAATGTTCCAGATGGCAGAGGATTCGCCAAAAAGGACCATCGCGCTGACAGAACAGTATATACAGGAACATTACCGGGAAGCTTTAAGCCTGGACCTTCTGGCAGAGAAGGCTTTTCGGACCCCCCATTACCTAAGCAGTATTTTTATCCAGGAAAAAGGGGTGGGGATCAATAAATATATCAAAAATGTGAGGATGGAAAAAGCCAGGGAGCTTTTAATGGGGACGAATATGAAAATCAGTGAAATCTGTGAGCAGGTGGGCTATGGAAGCGTCTCTTATTTCTGCCGCAGTTTCCGGAACGAATATGGGGTGACGCCGGAGCAGTACCGCCGGTAGCGCAAAGCACACGGCCTATGGCATGAGGCAGCCTGGCTTTTGCAGGCGGCAAAAGGGGTATGGAGCGGGGCCGTTTCCTGTAGGAAGCAAGAAAGGCTTTGGCTGTTGGCTGTGGACGGAAGACAAAGGGGGGGAGGCGGTGGGTTTGGGAAAATGGTATAAGAACCTGGCATTCCGGAAAAAGGTGTTTTTAAGCCATTTGGCGGTCAGCCTGATCCCGGTGGTGATCTTGGGGGTGTTTTGCTATTTCCAGACAAGGAGGCTTTTGATCCAGCGGGAGAGGGAGGTATTAAAAGAAACGCTGGAGCAGAGTGTCCTAAGGATGGACGCATCCCTGGAGACTTATCAACATGTGATGGAAAACCTTGTGTGGGACGTCAATATCAGGAAGGCGCTGGAAGCCCATTACCAAAACAACCTGGAAATGTACCAGGCTTACCGGGATGTGATTGACCCGGCTATCCAGCAGATGAAACTACTGTACCCGCAGATTAAAAGGCTAAGTATTTACAGCTCCAATGAGACGCTGCATCCCCATGGGGAAATCCTGAAAAAAATCCAGGAAGCGCCATGGCCGGAGGAGGCCTATGAGGATTACCGGATCCACTGGCGGGCGGAGGATGGCGGGGTTTTAGAGCTGTACTGCCGGATTTACGGGGAGGAGAAGCAAAGCATCAATGTGGTCTATATGGAGCTGGATTACCAGGAGGTGTTCGGATGGCTGTCCGGGCTTTTCGAGGACCATTATGGGGTGGCGATTGCCAATGGGGGGGCATCGCCGGCGTATTCTTTTACCATATCCGGGGACGGGGAGGGAGCCGATAGCCTGTCGCTCCCGGAGTTGTCCTGTGGCGCGCCGTGCCTGAAAGAATATGTGCTGGAACAGCGCGGGATCCCTGCCAATGGCTGGAACGTATACCTGTACCGCCCGCTTCGGGCCGTGTCTTCCTCGGCGATCAGCATTACTTTCCTGATTGTGGCTGCCGTCGGGATTTGTTTGGCGGTTATCCTTGGGGCCAGCATGCTTTTGGCCAAGAGCGTGGTGCTGCCCCTTACACATTTGATCCACAATATTGACCAGATTGCAGGCGAAAACCTGACCGTGGTGGTCCGGGAAGAATCAAAGGACGAGATTGGCCATTTGATCCAGAGCTTTTCCCAGATGATGGAGCGGCTGGATACCTTGGTGAACGAGGTCTATAAGAGCAAGATTGCCCAGCAGGAATATGAGATGAAAGCGCTGCAGGCACAGATCAACCCACATTTCCTCTATAACAGCCTTTCCTTGATTAACTGGAAGGCAATTATGGCGGACCAGAAAGAGATCAGCGAAATGGCACAGCTTTTGTCTACTTTTTACCGTACGACGTTGAATAAAGGCAAGAGCGTCACTACCGTTAAAGGGGAGTGGGACAATACCTGTTCCTATATCCGTATCCAAAGCATCATGCATTCCGGGAAGTTTGAAGTGGAGCAGCATGTGGAGGAAGGTATGATGGGGTGTGAAATGTTGAATTTAATCTTGCAGCCGCTGGTGGAAAATGCCATCGGCCACGGGCTGGACCACAAGGAGGGCAACGGCAGGAAAAAGCTGTGGGTTTTGGGGCGGGAAGCAGGGGGCTGCCTGGAGTTTGAGGTAAAGGATAATGGGCGGGGGATTTCAGAAGAAGGGTTGAAGGCGGCGTTAAAGTCTAATTCCAAAGGGTATGGGCTACAGAATGTAAATAACCGTATCCGTCTGTACTACGGGGAAGGGTACGGCCTGCAAATTGAGAGCCGGCCGGGGGAAGGGACCAAGGTATTGGTGAGGATCCCGAAAAGAGAAGGGCCGGCCAATTAATCCGAAACAAATTATACAAAAATACCGGATAATGTAACATGAACCGGTATTTTTTGTCGTTTACGTAGAAATTTCCATTGCATATAATAAAAGTATCAAATAGATACCGTTTCGAAAGGAAACAGGCGGAGACAAAACGGGAGTGCGCAGACAAGCAGAGGAGGAATGGCGATGAGGGCTTATGGTGCAGGCTGGCGGATCATGGGGCTGGTGTGTATATTGGCGGCAGGGGTGGCAGGATGTGGAGGCAACAGGAAAAACCAGGAGCCAATAGCGGCAGAAGAAGGGGGCATGGGCAGCTATCAGGAGGTGCTGGAATGTTCCTTCGGGCGGCGTACTTTGGCAAACCCGAAGTTCCCGGACGGGGATACTTATGAGGACAATGCCTATACCCGGTATGTATTGGAAAAGCTGAATGTGCGGGTCATCGACGATTTTGAGGCCAACGGGGAGGATTATGACAGGCAGGTGTCCCTGGCCATTGCCTCCGGGGAGCTTCCGGATGCGTTGTTTATCGGATCTAAAGATATTCTGGACGAGCTGGTGGAGAATGATCTGGTGGAAGACTTGACCCAGGCCTATGAAGATTATGCCAGTGAATATATGAAAGAGGTCTATGATTCCTATGACGGGCGTTGCCTGGATACGGCGACTTATAACGGCCGGCTGATGGCAATTCCTGGGACAAACCTGGACAGCGCGCCTTGCGTGGCCTATGTGCGGCAGGACTGGCTGGAAAAGGCAGGGCTTATTGTAGATGAGGACGGCGACCATTGCCTGACCATTGAAGAACTGGAACGGATTGGCAGGACATTTCTGGAAAAGGATCCAGGCGGGTCAGGCAACCCGGTGGGGATGGCTTTTGTACCTTACCTGACAGCCGATGACTATGGGGGCAGCGGCTATACTATGAATGCGGTAACTTCCGCTTTCGGGGCATACCCCAAGCTGTGGATCCGGGACGAGGACGGGAATGTGGTGTATGGCTCCACAACGCCGCAGATGAAGGCGTCCTTGGGCAAACTGGCAGAGTGGTTTGAAGAAGGGGTTTTGGACCCGCAGTTCGGGACGCGTACATGGGATGATATTACGGCCCTTTTGACCAATAACCAACTAGGGATTGCTTTTGGGCCATGGCATATTCCGGACTGGCTCCTTAACAATGTCAAAGGGATGAACCCGGAGGCGGAATTTGCGGCGTTTACGGTCTGCGACGGGGAAGGGAGGGTAAATGTAGCCCACAGCAACGCGGGAAACGGATATATGGTGGTGCGCAAAGGGTATTCCAACCCGGAAGTGATTGTGAAAATGCTGAACCTCTTTTTTGACGACCTGGTGAACCATTCCGGGCTGGAGCAGGAAGCGCCGGAGATAGCGGCATATATGAGCCTGGGGGTGGACAACTCGGCAAGGCCGTTTCAGGTTGAGGTAAATGCATATACGTCGCTTTTGGATGACTATGCAGATATCAAGGGCTGTATGAATGGGGAAATCACCATGGAAGAAGTACGCACAGCAGAGTCAAAAAGTATTGTGGAATCAATCCGGCGTTACCTGAAAGGGCCAAAAGCAGAGGTCAGTGACTGGTCCAGGTATACGTCCCGCATGGGGGGGATTGAGTTAATCGAAAGTTTAACAAAAAAGGGCCAGTTCCGGTGGGAGACGCCGGTATTTCGGGGAACTACCAAGACCATGAAAAAAAGCGGCGCCAGCCTGGGGAAAATGGAGGAAGAAACGTTTGTGGGAATCGTTACCGGTTCGGTCCCGCTGGATCGTTTTGACGGATTTGTAGCAGATTGGAAGGCCCAGGGCGGAGAAAAAATAACCGCAGAGATCGAGGAGGCGCTGGCGGCAGAAGGGGGAAACGGAAGGTAGGAAAGGCGGCCTCCATAAAGGGGCAGTTTTTGGAACAGGATAAAAGGAGGGGTTTAAGATGGGCAAAGGAAGTGCCCGAAACGGGAACGGGATAGGAACCCAGGCGATGTTTCATTTGATGATGCTGCCGGGGATGGTGTTTGTGGCAGTGTTCTGCTATGTGCCTATGGTGGGGATTATCATGGCATTTCAGGATTTTGTGCCGGCAAAGGGGCTTTTAGGGTCCGAGTTTGTAGGGCTGGAACATTTTCAGTATATGTTCCAGCTGCCGGACATCGGGCAGGTTTTTACCAATACGCTGGTAATCGCGGTGGGGAAGATTGTGCTGGGGACTCTGATGGCCATTGCGTTTGCCATCTTGCTCAATGAAATCCGGGTGAAGTTTTTGAAGAAGGCCGTCCAGACCATTGTATACCTGCCTCATTTCCTGTCATGGGTAGTACTGGCGGCGGTAGTGGTGAATATGGTGAATTTAGACGGGCCGGTTAACCAGATGTTGACGGCCATTGGCCTGGAAAAGATTAATTTCCTGGGAAGCAACACCTGGTTCCGCCCCATGGTTATCGCCACGGATGTATGGAAAGAATTTGGCTATAATTCCATTGTCTATCTGGCGGCTATTACGGCGATCGACCCGGGGCTCCATGAGGCGGCTGCCATAGACGGGGCCACCTGGCGGCAGCGGGTATGGCATATTACCCTCCCCGGGATGCTGCCGATCATCCTTTTGATGGCGGCTATGAGCCTGACCAGCATTTTGAGCGCAGGGTTTGACCAGATTTACAATTTGTATTCCCCCATGGTCTATAAGACCGGGGATGTGCTGGATACCTATGTATACCGGATGGGCTTAATCGGCAGGCAGTATAGCTTTTCTACGGCGGTTGGGCTTTTGCGGTCTGTGGTGGGGCTGATTCTAATGGTGACGGCCAACGAGCTGTCAAAACGGTTTACAGAGCGGAAAATCTTTTAGGGGGAAGGCTTATGATACGGAAAAAAGGGGTTATGGCGAATTTAGGGACAGGGCTTATCTATGGCATTGTGGTCCTTCTGGGGCTGGTATGCCTGCTCCCCATGTTGAATATCCTGGCGATTTCGTTCAGCGGCAGCGATGCTGCCGCGGCTAATATTGTAGGCTTTGTGCCAGTGAAGTTCACAACGGCGGCTTATGAGAAGATTGTGGAAGACCGGCAGTTTTGGCGTTCCTTTGGCATATCCGTATTCCGGGTAGTGGCAGGGCTGGCGGTTAACCTGGTATTGATTGTGCTTATGGCCTATCCCCTTTCCAAGTCCAAAAGGGAGTTTTGTGGACGGGGGGTTTATATGGGGCTGCTGATTTTTGCCATGTTGTTCAGCGGGGGGATGATCCCCACTTATCTGGTGGTGAAAAACCTGCATTTGCTCAACACGGTGTGGGCGCTGGTGCTGCCCGGGGCGGTGCCCATATTCAGCGTGATTATGGTGATGAATTTCTTTATGGGGGTGCCGAAATCCCTGGAAGAAGCGGCGGTGATAGACGGGGCTACGCCCATGCAGGTGCTGGCTAAAGTTTATATCCCCTGTTCCAAGCCGGTAATTGCCACGATCGCTTTGTTTAGCATTGTCGGCAACTGGAATGACTTTTTCGGGGGGCTGGTCTATATGACCAAAGTACATAATTATCCCCTGCAGACTTACATCCAAACCTTAAGTGTTAAGCTGGAGGATATGCTCAATTCCGGAGGGAGCCTAAGTTCGCT
The DNA here is from genome assembly GCA_910584845.1 of uncultured Lachnospiraceae bacterium. GTDB lineage: Bacteria > Bacillota > Clostridia > Lachnospirales > Lachnospiraceae > Brotaphodocola. The sequence goes on along the minus strand of CAJUDH010000014.1, from coordinate 39,909 downwards.
GATCCACGCTATGGAGGTTTCCAGCCAGAACCTGAACGCGGCTAAGATTGTAGTTTCGGTGATTCCGCTGCTTTTGATTTACCCGCTGCTGCAGCGGTACCTGATCACCGGGATTGTGGTGGGGAGCGTAAAAGAGTAAGGCAGCCAGTAAAAGGGGTTGGCAGGAACGGATGCAAAGGAGGCCCCGGGTGGCAGGGCGGCAATGGAGGCAGGGCCCAAGGGTAAAGGGCAGGCAGGGTATCGGTAAATATGAGGTGAAGGTTATGGGACAGGAAAAAAAGAAAGGGATTATGGCGGCAGGGACGCTGCTGGCCCTGACGTTATATGCCGGGACAGCTTGGGCGTCGGATGGCCGGTGGGAGTATAATGATGTAAAAAACCAGTGGCGTTACCGGGACGGGGAAGAAGGGCACGTTACGGGAAAGAGGGAACTGGACGGCGAAACCTATTTTTTTGACGGGGATGGCGTCATGCTTACCGGGTGGGTCCGTTGCCCCAAAGGGGAGATACCGGAGCCTTACAGCGATGCCATGGACGGGGAAGATATTTATTATTGCGGCGACGACGGAAAAATGGCAAAAGGCTGGGTGGTGTTTTATAACCCCGAACAGGCGGCCTATGAAAAACAGCAGCAGTTTGACCGTATCCAAGAGGAGGGATACGGGCAAAAACGGTATTATTTTGACGAAAAGGGAAAGCCTTGCCAGAATGAGAGGAAAAACATTGACGGGAAACGGTATATTTTTGACGAGGAAGGCGCTGTCATGGACGGCTGGATTTATGACAGGGGGGAAGGGCAGGCGGACCGTTTCCTAAGTGTGGATACGGACAGCCCCGAAGCGGATAAAGAACTGTGCAGGGCCAATCCCGACCACCTTTTGTATGGGGCTTTGGGGGACGGTTCCCTGGCGACGGGCCAGTGGGTGGATACGGTCCCGCCCTGGGACGATGAGGATGACGATGCCAGAAGCTTCTACGCAGACTCTTCTTCTTATATGGTGTCCGGCCGTGGGGCGAGGGGGGACGGAACCTCCTTGTCGGCCAGAAGGAAGGCCCGGAAAATAGAGGAGGTTGGGACATATCGCCTGGAAGATTGGTCCACTGACGTGAACATCACGAAAATCGGAGGAAATTATTATTGCCTGGAAGATTCGGGGACCAGGATTGACGGGATGTTATACCTGTCCGGGGCAGAGGGGGATTCTTCGTTCCGGGATGGCCTTTATTGTTTTATGGACCATGCGGCCATGAAAACCGGGGCAGTGATGAAGGAAAATACCAATGATGATTTTGGCAGCGACGGGTATGTATATTATTATTATTTTTCGGAAAAGCCCAACAGCAAATATTCCAAAGGGCAGGGAATTACCGGGGTCAGCGCAGGAAGGCTATACTACCAAGGGCTGGCAGTAGGGGCCCAGGATGAGACTTATGAGGTAGTCTATGTGCCGGCTTTGGAGGAGAAAGACGATACGGGGAAAGGCACCGGGCTCTTTTTGGTAGATGCATCCGGCAAGGTAAAGAAGGGGTTCCTTGGCGGAAGCCATTATAGGTCCAGTAACGGAAACGAATACCGGGTGGTCAAGGAAAGCGGCCGCAATGACGAGTACGGCTATGTGATCCAGTATTACGACGGAGAAAAGGACGACAGTAACCATAAAATATGGAAAAGCCTGACAGAAGGGGATTATAGCTATATCTGTTGGGATATTGCGGAGGAGTAGGGGATGAAAGGGAAAAAACTGGCAGCGCAGGTTTTGATCGTAGCCATGTTGGCTTACCAGATACCGGTGGGGGCAGCAGCAGCCGGCAGCCTGCCAGGCGGGGGCGGCAACAGCATGGCAACCGGGGATGGGGCGGCAACGCCCAGCGGGGTAAAATCCCCGGGTTTGGCAACCCCCGGGGACGTGCAGGCAAACAGGGGGGAAGAAGGCGGAAAAAAACCCGGGGGAGGAAATGTACCCGGGGACGGGGGAACGCCAGAAAACGGGAAGGCGCCGGAAACCATGCCTATGCCACAAGCGGAAAAAACGGCAGCCACGGCATCCAACGCCCTGGTTTTTGGTACCGGCCGGGGATACGGGATGAAGGGCGAGTACCAGCTGGAGGCGGAGGATACCACCATTGCTTCTTATGACAACGTAAACCCCAATGGCGACGGGAACCGGGTGGAGCTGCAGCAAAATGGTTCCGTTACTTTTGACCTGGGGAAAATCGCGGATTTTAAGGAGGGAAAATACCTGGTCTTGGTACATATGAACGGTTCTTCCGGGCTGGTAAAGCTGTTAGTGAATGGCGGGGAAAAAGGGGAGATAAAAAAGGGCCCTAGCGGCTGGGGGTATGAAGACCTGGCAGAATATAGCTATTGCCTGCTGGAGCTTAAGCAGAACGATCAATTGGCCATAGCGGAGGGGCAGGGGGATTATGCCCATTTGGACTGGGTAAAACTGCACTGCCTGGAAGCGGATTACTGGATTGAGGCAGAGGACACTTTTGTAGTATCCTACGGCGGCGGGGCTGGGATCCACGGGGATCAGGACCGGGTGGAAGTCAATGGGGGAGGGAACCTTACCTTTGACCTTTCTAAGGTGTCCGGGTTTCAGCCAGGCATGTATGAGATATATGCGGGGGTAAACGGGGCCAGGACCCAGTGGGAAGTAATGGTTGACGGTGCGGCAGCGGGCAGGATAATGTCCCCCGGCGGCGGAAAATGGGAGAAAGGTACTTGTGTGGATGTGGGCCTGGGGGCGGAAGCCCGGCTGTCAGGGGACAGCATGGTCCGGCTGGCGGATATGGATCAAAGCTGGGGCCATGTAGATTACCTCCGGCTGATCCGGACCGGGGAGTCTACACCCAAGCCGGAAGGGGAGTACCAGCTGGAGGCGGAAGATAAAAAGGTTGCATCTTATGTCAATGCCAATGAAAATACATCGGAAGGAAACCGGATGGAGCTGCAGCCCAGCGGCTCGGTCACCTATGATTTAAGTAAAGTTCCCGATTTTGAGGCCGGGAAATACTTGGTTATGGTAAAAATGAACGGCAATTCCAAAGTAATCCGCCTTTTGGTAAACGGCAATTTAACCGGTACTATAACAAAGGCCGAAGAAGAAGGCAGCTGGTGGGAGTACAGCGCCATGGCAGAGTATTATTATCATGGGGAGCTGGAACTAGATGGTTCTGAGACGGTATCCATTGAAGAAGGGGAAGGGAAATACACCCATCTGGACTGGATGAAGCTGATCCGTGTGGATACCTGCTATTGGGTAGAGGCAGAGGATATTTCGGCAGTGTTTTACGGCGGGGACGCCAAAATCCACGGGGAGCAGGACCGGGTGGAAGTCAACGGCGGCGGAAGCGTCAGTTTTGACCTTTCTAAAACCGACGGCTTCCAGTCAGGGGTCTATAAGCTGTATGCGGGGGTGAATGGGGCCAGAACCCAATGGGGGTTATCGGTAGACAGGGAACCCGTAGCAGGCAGCCTGGCGGCGCCAGGGGGAGGGAAGTTCCAACAAGGGACTTGTAAAGATGTGGGTTTTGAGTCAGAAATAGAGTTATCAAAATCCAGCATATTAAAATTTTCGGATGTGGACGGAAGCTGGGGGCATTTAGATTATATCCGCCTGATCCGCACCGGGGACGCCACGCCTAGGTTTGACGAGACCCATGAACCTACGGGAATCCGTGTGACTGCCCCAAAAGGTTTTTTCCCAGACGGGTCTGGGATTGTGGCTGAGGCTGTTTCCCGGCCGGTGCGCCAGGAAATCCGGGAGGCGTTTAAAGGGGCCGGCCAGAAGGTTTTCTTCTACCGTTTCCATATCCAGATGCCACCTTCCAGGCATTCCCGGCAAGGCAGCGGTGACGGGGGGCGCCTGGATATGGCCAAAGATGTGGATGGGGAAGCCATGGGGTATCTTCCGGTCCCAGAAGGGTATTCGGATGAATGCGAGCTTTACTTTGCCCCAGAGCCAGGGGATGACCTGGAGCCAATGCCAGGGACATGGCTGGAAGGCAGGAGGCTTTGTTTTCAGATGGAACCCCATGAAGGGGTTTACGGCGGGGTTTACCTGATCGTAGACGAGGATGCCTGGAAGTTTGAGGGGGAGAAATATTATTACAAGAATACAGACGGAGGCGCGGCGGCAGATTTGCAGCCGTCGGAGGAGATCCACTTCCCTATACCGGACGACGAGGCGTTTGAGGGTGGACGCTACAACCTTTTGCTTCGGGTATGCGGCGGCCAGAATTATAAGGTTTTGGTAGACGGGGAAGAAAAAGCGGCAATTGAAAGGGGCGGTACCGGCTGGGGGGATTATGGCATCTGCGTCCCCGATAGGGTGTTGAACCTGTCAAAGGGCCAAACGGTTACGATAAAAGCAGACAACCATTTTGGCTGGGTGGATTATATGTCTTTGAAGCCCGGCAAAACGTTTGCAGAGGAATCGGCAGGGGTGGAGGTGGAAGCCGAGGCGGGCGTAGTGCCTGCAGGGGCCACGCTTTTTGTAGAGCCGGCCGATGATATGGTTTTGGAAACCGTCCGGGGAATTTTTGGGTTTACACAAGAAAGCGCCCCCGCCATGAGCTTTTACACCATTTCCCTGGAGATGGATGGGGCCCAAGTCGGCCCGTCAGGGGCATTACGCATCCGGATCCCCATTCCGGAAGGCTTTACCAGTGGGCAAACGGGCAGGCTTGCCAGGGCAGTAGATTCAAAAGAAAACCTGTCCTTGTTCCTGGTCAAAGAGGATGGGAAAAAGATCAAGGTCCCATTTGAGCTGGCCGGGGATGGGCAGTATGTAGAATTTGAGGCAAGGGATTTGGGGCTTTATGGGCTGATAAACCAAAATTCAAAAAATGAACTGTATTACCCGGCAATGGATTATTATGATAAAGCCGCAGGGGAACAGGGGCAGTATGCAGATTTGCAGCCGGGGGATGCCTTTGCCATACCGGTGAAGGACCTGGATGGCTTTGCGGAAAGCAACTATATGCTTTCCGTCCGTTCCAGCGGAACCCGGACAAAATTGATGGTTTTGGTCAATGGCGTTCCGGTAGGGATGGCCTCCCGGGATAAGACGGATTGGGAGGATATGAATGAGGCAAAACTTCCTTTTGTGCTTTCTCTAAAGCAAGAGGATGTAATCACGATCTACGCCCCGGGGTTTTCAGGGGCAGGCCCTTATGGCTGGGTGGATTACGTGAAACTAGAAGAAACGGGGCAGGCGGCGCAAGAGGCTACGCCGCCAATATCAAAGATTACTTTGGAAGCAGAAGACTTTTACCCGGATGAACTGGAAGCCGGAGGGAAAGTGGCAAATGTCAACCATCCTTCCAAGAAAGTAGAATTCCCGATCCTGGCCGCGGACGGCTTTGCGGAAAACGACTATCATTTTACCCTTTACACTACAGGGGTTATGGAAAACTGGGCCGTATGTGTCAATGGCGTCCAGGTATTGTCCGGAACCAGGGCCGGTTCTGGCTATGAAATGAGGCATATAACCAGGGAACTTGGCGATGAGCGGATACATTTGAAGCCGGGGGATATCCTTACGGTGGAGTTCTTAGAGCAGGATACGGATAACTACGGAAACTGGGTGGATAAAATCGTGCTTAACAGCAGGCGGAAGGTATCCGGGGAAAGGTTCCTGGGAAGGACAGGGGGGCGGATCCTCACTGAGCTGGCAGGGGATTTCGAGGCCGGCGCCCAGCCCCATACTTCGGTGGAGGACGGAAAGCTGACCTATCAGGGGGAGGCATATTACCGGGCGCAAAATGACAATCCGGCGGCGGATTTGCAGCCGGGGGAGCAAATTTTGATCCCCGTATCAGACCATGGTAAATTTGCGGAAGGTTCCTACCGCCTGACCGTCCGATCCTGTGGAAACCGGGAATTTTTCCGGATAAAAGTGAACGGATGGCTGGTAGGTACGGTTACCCGCAAGGAAACCGGCTATGGTATGGGCGAAATGACGGACGACACCATGGAAACACCGGTGGATCTAAAGCCTGGCGATATGCTGGCGATTGAAGGCCAAACCGGTGGGAAATATGGCTGGGTGGATTCTGTGGCCCTAAGCCGTATCCCGTCACAGGCAACTGCCGGAAAGGGGGACGCCAAGGAGAACTATTCTTGGGAGGCAGAAGATTATTACCCCAAACAGAAAGACAATCCGGCGGCAGACCTGCAGCCGGGGGATGAGATTGTTATCCCCCTAAACACAAATGAGGCGTTTCCGGGTGGGGATTTCTATCTTGCTGTGGTGGGCAACGGAAACCGGACGGCGCTGGTAATCAAAAAGAATGGAGAGCGCATTGGCTCTATTACAAGAAACGAGACGGATTTTGATATGGGTTCCGTAACTATGGATGTGCTGCAGCGCCCCATCCATGTCGATCCGGAGGATGTGATCAGCATCTGCGCGCCAGGGGATGAATCCGGCCCTTATGGCTGGGTGGACCGGATGGTGTTGATGCCGGTACCCGGCCCCCATCCCCAAGGCCAGGAGGAATACCGCTATCCGGCCTGGGCTTACGGGACCGCCAGCCTGTATTTGCCTGCGGCAGATTTACAGCCAGGGGAAGCTTTGAAGGTTCCTTTGGGGGATCACTTATCCTTTATGGAAGGGCAGTACCAGTTAGCCGTGATTTCCAACGGTACCCGGGAACAGTTTGGCATCCGGGTAAACGGGCAGCCTGTGGGCAATATTTTCCGGAGGCCTTCGGATTACGGGGATAACGGGATGTCCCGGGATCCATTAGATAAAGTATTGTACCTGAAGCCGTCGGATGAAATCGAGGTTGTGGGCCAGGACGGGGACTTCTTTGGCTGGGTCAGCGCCCTGGTACTGGAACCGGTGGAATAGCTGGAGGAAAGGTGATAAAATATTTCACCGGTACCTGGCGCACTTGATAAAATGGGGCGTGCAATGCTGTGAAACGTGCACAGGATGGAGGAAATAATGAGAGGAAAAGGTAAAACAGCGGTTTTCCTTGTGGCGGCCTTAGCGGCAGGGGCTATAGCGCCGGGGAACCTGGCATGGGCTGCAAAGGGGGCAGGCCTTTGCCCGGGGGCAGTTTTGGAAACATTACTGCCCGCTAAGGCGGCGTGGGGGCAGGTTCTGATGGAAGCGGAATATCCGGGGGCAGAAGGGGGGATAGGGTTGACGGAAGGAAAGGTATTGGAAGGGATCCGGGACGGAGCGGGAAAGCCGGGGAAAGCAGAGGACCCGGGAAAGTATCTTCGTGAGGTTTCCCTTAACCGGAGCATGTATAACCCGGGGGAGGCCATACAGGGGGCATTGAAGTTCTCCGGCGCGCCTAAAACTACCGGGACGGTAGTGTTGACGTTGCGGCATCTGGATAAGGCGGTCTGGGAAGAGGCGTTTTTTGTAAGCCCGGATACGTTGCAGGTTGTGTTTTCCATTCCTGCGCCTCCGCGGGATTTTACCGGATATGCCCTGGAGGCATATCTTTATCTGGAGGGGAAATTGGCAGACTATGAAATGGCTGGGGTAGACGTATCTTCGGACTGGAATGTATTTCCCAGATATGGTTATGTGACAAAAATGGACCGGCCTGCCGGGGAAGTGGCCGGGGCGTTGGAAAGGTTGAAAAACCATCATATTAACGGGCTGTTCTACTATGATGTGTTTGATACCCAGGAAAAACCTCTGGCAGGCACAGTAGAAGCCCCTGCGGACACCTGGAATACTTTAAACCGTTCCCTGGCTAGAAGGCAGACGCTTCTGGATACCATCCGCATCGGCCATGACCTGAATATGAAATCCTTTTTTTACAATTTGATTTTTGGCGCTTATGACAATTACCAGCAGGCGGGGGTAAGCCCGGAATGGGGGATGTATTGTGACCAGCGCCATCAGGAGCAGGATGTCCACGATATTTCAGGGATCGGCTGGGAGACAGAAAAATTCTGGCTGATGAACCCGGCAAACCGTTTATGGCAGGACTATTATATTAAAGTCCATCAAGACCTGTTTGCGGCCTACCCTTATGACGGGATCCAGGTGGACTCCCTGGGGCCCAGGGGGAAGCGGTATGATTATGAAGGGAAGGAAATCCAGCTGGACAACGCCTATGTCCCCATGCTAAACCGCCTGGTGGACGAACTGGGGAAAAAAGTGATTTTCAATCCGGTATCTTCTTATGGGATGGAGCCACAGCTAAAGGCGGTGGATTATGATATTGTCTATATGGAAGTATGGCCTTCCGACACGCCGGATTTTGCCGCCTTAAAGGAAAAGGTTGACGGAATCTATAAAAGCAGCGGCGGGAGGAAGGGGACGGTGATTGCTGCCTATATGAATTACGGGGCGCCAAAATCGGAAAATTTTAATACGCCGTCTATTAACTATGTAAATGCAGTGCTAATGTCTGCAGGGGCCAGCCACTTAGAGCTGGGGGATACGGGGATGCTTTCCAGCGAGTATTATCCGGGCAATTCTATGCAGATTACAAGGGGCCTGGAAGAGGACATCCGCCGGGGCTATGATTTTATGGTGGCTTATGAAAATTTTCTGCGGGGGCCGGGGCTTACAGAGGTGCGGGATGAAACTTTTGTGGGCGGACGGCGTACCGGATCCGGCTTTCAGCCGGGGAACGTGACTTCTTTTACAAAGCAGAAGCGCCAAGCCGGGGAGCCGCAGAGGGAAATCCTCCACTTGCTCAATTTTGACGGCGCGTCCCATGACAGCTGGGTGGACAAGGGCCTGGCCCAGACGGCGCCTAACCGGAAAGAACAGGTAACAGTCAGCCATTATTGTACAAAACCCCCCACAAAGGTATGGGTAGCTTCTCCTGACTGGCAGGACGGGATATTGGAAGAGGTGGCGTTTACGCAAAAGGACGGGACGGTGACGTTTACGTTGCCATACCTGGAGTATTATACTATGGTGGTGATGGAATAAAGGCAGAGGAAAGCGCCTGCCATCCATCCGGGTATTCGGATTTTGCCATAGGGTGGCAGACAGCAGGGCGGGCAGGGAAAACAGGGCAGGTGTCCCTTTTCCCCTGCCCTGTTTTTCTGTATAGGAAAGCCTGTTTTATAAAAATGTTTTGCGGGGTGTGTACAGGGCAGGGGAAAGCCCAAAGGGAAAGGGATGGTTTACCTATACAGGGTTTTGCCCATAGGTGTCATCGGGCGTTTCCGCAAGCTGCGCATCCCGCCGGCGTAGCCGCGCATCCACCCTGGGCAGTTTCCTTAAATTCCGGTGCCAAGCGCCGCCCTACATGGTACATGGCGGCCAGCATCTCATCAAAAGGGATCAGCTGTTTTACCCCGCTTAAGGCCAGTTCGGCTGCCGTCAGCGCATTGGCGGCCCCGATGGCGTTGCGGTATTGGCAAGGGTATTCCACCAGCCCCCCTACCGGGTCGCACACCAGCCCCAGCAGGTTCATAAGCGCGGTGGAAGCTGCGTCCAGGCATTGGGGGGGCGTGCCGCCCATAAGCTCCACAGCCCCGGACGCCGCCATGGCAGAAGCCACACCTATTTCCGCCTGGCACCCGGCCACCGCGCCGGCCACCGAGGCGTTGCGCATGGCAAGGAACCCTACTGCGCTGGAATTGTATAATGCGGGGAGGAGTTCTTCGTCAGAAAGGCTATGCTCTTTTTGGAGGGCCAGAAAGACCCCGGGGACGACCCCCGATGAACCGGCGGTGGGCGCCGCTACAATGAGCCCCATAGAACTGTTGACTTCCAGCACGCCCATAGCATAGGCGACGGCCCGGGAAAGCACATCCCCACAGACCGATTTCCCTTCCCGGCGGTGGAGGTCTACCAGGCGGGCTTCACCGCCTAAAAGCCCCCCCATGGAACGGCGTGGTTTGGCAAGGGGCTCGGCGGAAGACTTTCGCATAATTGCCAGTACCCTGCGCATCCGTGCCTCTAAATCTTCCATTGTCGTTTCCGCCAAATGGCATTCCCGGCGTTTCATAATCTCGGAAATGGGGCATTTCTCTTTTTCACAGAGCAAAAGCAGCTCTGCCGCGTTTTTAAAATCCATTATTGTCCCTCCTGGATGCGAATGGCCATCACTTGTTGCACATCCGGTTTTTCTTTAATTTTCTCCTGTACATCGTTAGACAGTGCCCCGTCAAATTCCACAATACTATAGGCAGTATCCCCTTTGGATTCCCGGAACAGCCGCATAAAGGCTATATTCACCATGCCTTCGCTCAAGCACCTGGTAATGTGGGCGGCCATGCCGATACGGTCTTTATGTACGACAATTAAGGTGTTGTAGTCGCCGGAAAAATCCACAGCGATCCCGTTGATGCGGGAGATGCGGATTTTCCCGCCCCCTACCGATTCCCCCCGCAGGGAAACGGCATTGCCGTAGATGCCGGCCAGCCGTATATCTACCGTGTTGGGGTGCAGTTCGGTTTCGGTGTGGTCATAGGAAAAATTGTAGGCTATCCCTTGGCGGCCGGCCAAGGCGTATGCTTCGGGGATCCGCTCGTCATCGGTGGAAAACCCCATGATACCCCCAAGAAGGGCCCGGTCTGTGCCATGGCCGTGATATGTTTTGGCAAAGGAACCATAAAGGGTAAAGTCCACCCGGCTTACAGGCTCGCCCAGCATTTTCCGGGCAATCAGGGCGATGGAACAGGCCCCGGCCGTGTGGGAGCTGGAAGGCCCGACCATGTTGGGGCCCAGGACATCGAACATACTGATAAATGACATGGTATTTCCCTCGTTTCGTAATTGTGTGGATTGAAATCCGGTGGTTTTTAGCTGGTTATGGGAATAGTTTACCACAAAAAGGGGATATGGCAAGGGGATGTTGTTTGATGGATGTAAAGGGACGATAGGGGAGGGGGCGGAATTTAATATTAAATTTAGGTTAATTGAAAAGTTAAATGCAATATCCGATGTTGCATTTACAATTACATGAAAGAGAAGTCTTGAGGTTGCAGTTGCAATTTCGAGGTTTCTCTTTCTTGCTGTCTGCGATACAATCTTATTTGCCCTGTCTTCAGATTGGAGGATAACATGAGCAAAAAACATCTTACTTTCGATGACAGATTGGCAATCCAGGCAGGACTTCAACTTTGTATTATTTTTATTGGATTTCACTTCTTGGCAAGTTATAATATATATACTGCCATATTGCGGGGAATCGGCGACAGCCGTGTTATGCTTTTTCCATACCCTTTCATCCACGCTAAATGTTCTTTTAGATATTTTTTTGTATATTTATACACCCGGGTACAGGGAGCTGCCATGACAACCATACTGTCACAGATTGTTATGACTATATTTATTATGATATATGGGACGAGAAAATATAAGCGGCTGCGGTCTGTACAGAAAAGTCAGGCGGGACTTTCAAAGTGAAAATTGAAACAAAACGAGTATTGGAATGGGATTACAACCGGGAGGGACGTTATGATTGACAGTAAATTAAACGATATATTGAATTCTCATGATTGTGAGGATTCGGCGTATGTGATCAGCGACTATATCAAACGAAATCTGAGCAGGATTCCTGTCCTGTCCATCAGCGAAGTGGCGGAGGCCTGCTTTGTGTCAAAAGGTCAGATATCCAAATTTGTAAAGAGGCTGGGGTATGAAAGCTATTCCGATTTTAAGGATTCCTGTGTGGAATATTTGGAGGCGCAGGAACAGAAAAAACCTGTTTTTGACGCGATCCCTGATTTGAAGAAGAATGTTATGGGATTTACAGAGAAGTATACCCAATTATTGCAGCACATAGAAAGGACTATAGATTATAGGGTTTTAAGAAAGCTCATAAAAGATATGGACGGACATAGGGAGATTCACCTTTTTGCCCAGGGGGAGGCCCGGTCGATTTGCCAGATTTTACAGATAGAGCTGGGTAATCTGGCGATTCCCGTAGGCATCAACAATACGGATTTCTCCAGACCTTTCTGCAATAGCGGCGATATCATGATATTGATCATCAGTATTAACGGACGCAGTTTTTCATTCAACAAAAACGTGATGAAAAAGATTCTTGATATGCCAAACGATACATGGGTCATTACCTGCAGTCCCAATGTACCGGTCTCCAAAAACAAGTTAATCGTTCCCGCCACAAATGACAGATTTAATGAGTTTGCCATGCGGTTTGTAGTTGACATTATCATTGCTCAGTTAAGGAAATTGCAGTCTGAAAAAGGCGGGGCGGGGAAGGAAATGGTCTAAAGAGTTTCCAAAATGGAAACTTTTCACCCTCATTGACTTTGGGCTGCTATAATCAATTCACGATAACAAAAAAGGGAGGTTTACCTATGAGTTTGCCAGTGAATTTTTTATGGGGAGGTGCCACGGCGGCCAATCAATGTGAAGGAGGATATGCGGAAGGCGGAAGGGGGATTGCCAATATTGACCTGCTTCCGGCGGGCAAGGACCGGTTTGGGGTGGCGTCCGGGAGGATGAAAAGTTTCCGGTGCGATGACGGGCATTTTTATCCCGCCCATGATGCCATTGACTTTTATCACCACTACAAGGAAGATATCGCCTTGTTTGCCGAGATGGGATTTAAGGTATACCGCATGTCAATCAGCTGGACGAGGATTTTTCCAAAGGGGGATGAGGAGAAGCCCAATGAGGCAGGGCTTTCTTTTTACGAAAAAGTTTTTCTGGAGTGCCGCAGATACGGTATCCAGCCGCTGGTGACCATTTCCCATTTTGACTGCCCCATGGAGCTGGTGAAAAAATATGGGGGATGGAAGAGCCGGGACATGATTTCTTTTTATGAAAAGCTGGCGGTAACCCTGTTTACGCGATTTAGGGAACTGGTCACCTACTGGATTACGTTTAATGAGATCAATATGATATACCATCTGCCCTTTAGCGCTGCGGGCATAAGTTTTGATGAGGGGGAAAATGAGAAGCAGGTAATTGCGGATGCTGCCCACTATGAACTGGTGGCAAGCGCGTTGGCCGTAAAGATCGGGCATGAGGTCAACCCGGAAAATAAGATTGGATGTATGCTGGCAGCAGGGCCTTACTATCCGGAAAGCTGCAGGCCGGAGGATTACTGGAAGGCAGTGTGCGATGACAGAGACGGCTATTCTTTGATTGATGTGCAGGCGAGGGGAAAGTATCCGGCTTACCTGATAAAAAGATATGAGCGGGAGGGAATACAGATTCCCTATATGCAGGGAGACAGGGAACTGCTTGAGGAATATACCGTGGATTTTGTCAGCTTTTCTTATTACAATTCCCGTGTCAGCAGCGCGGATGCCGGAGGGAAAGATATAACGGAAGGAAATGTGTTCCCCACACTGATAAATCCTCATTTAAAGACCAGCGATTGGGGGTGGCCTATTGATCCTCTGGGGCTTAGGATCACGCTGAACGTGCTTTATGACCGTTATCAGAAGCCGCTGTTCATTGTAGAGAACGGATTCGGGGCAGAGGATATCCCGGATGAGAATGGGGTCATTGAGGATGATTATCGGATTGATTATCTGAGAAGCCATATAAAGGAGATGATAAAGGCGGTAGAAGAGGATGGGGTTGAGCTTTGGGGATACACCACATGGGGATGTATTGATCTGGTTTCTAATGGAACCGGAGAGATGAAAAAGCGGTATGGCTTTATTTATGTGGACAGGGACAATGAAGGTAAGGGGAGCTTTAAAAGGCTTAGGAAGAAGTCGTTTTATTGGTATAAGCAGGTGATTGCTTCCAATGGAAGGGAACTGGATTCCATATAGAAAGGGACTTGGGGCTGTGGACAAGAAACGATTTTTTAAAAAGCTTGTGTTCTGCTTTGCTGGTTCGGCGCTTATGGGAATTGGAAATGGAATAGCAATCAACTGCGGTCTTGGCGCGGATCCGATTACCGTGTTTTATGGGGGCGTCGTACACACAATGAAACTAAGCGCCGGATGGGCAAGTTATTTAACGGCGCTTCTCATGATGGCGGTAACCGTATTTCTGGATTATCATGAATTAGGGGTGGGAACCGTGCTTTCCCTGTTTGCGGTGGGAGGTTTTATGGATGTGACCATAGGGCTGCTAAAGGGCTGCTAAAGGGCTTTTCATGGGCTTTTCCATATAATTATATACTGATGCTGGCCGCCTTTACTATTTTGGCGGCCGGAGCAGGAGCAATTATATATGCCGGGGTTGGGAAGGTAGCCTATGATGCCTTGCTCATTGCCGCCGCAAAAAAGTCGAGACATCCATATCATCAGGTTCGCTGGGCCGTGGACTTTTTCCTTTTGGCAGCCGGCATGCTTATGGGCGGAACGCTTACGGTGGGCACGGTTGTAGCGTTTCTTATACTGGGAAAAATGATAACATTTTTCTGGCGGGCTTATGAAAAGTGCAGATGGATAACCTTGTAGGAAAATACATAGTCCCTGCCTGGAGCTTTCCCGGTTTTTTCTCAGAGAGATTTCTGTTGCCCGAAATAATCTCTCACAAAATCACATTGCGGATTTGGAAAGGTATCCGTCTGTATTCCAGGAAATGATCCGGTATGTGTTTCCCAAAGGGGAAGCAAAGGATGGATATACGGAGGAAGAGATCATGAGGCTGATGAACCATATCAATTCGTACCCACGAAAAAAAATGGACTGACAGTCCCCATGGATTTGTTTATAAAGATCTACAGCCAGGAGACCGCAACTCTCCTGGGGCTGAAAAAGGTCCCATCCGATTCTATCAACCTAACGCCGGCATTATTAAAGTAATGAAATAAGCCGGAAAACACGCAAAGAAGGCAGGGCAGAGGAAAAGACAGAACGTCGAAAAAGCGGGGTGCATTAAGAACTTCAAAAAAGAAGGCTATGCAGTCCGCCTCTTGTGTTGCCATTCTTTAAGGTGATTTTACCGAGGGAGAGGAAAAAAAGCAAGAAAAAGAGGCTATTTTCTTGAAAAAATGTTGCACTTACCGGATGGCTGTTGCGCTAACAATTTCATGATTTTGTCAATGTGCATTTACAATTTCATTGTTGCAGTAAGGATTTCAATTAACCAATATTAAATTTAACATTAGTGTTTCATTCTATTGAATCATTGTTTCCACCCCGATATAATGAAAGGGTATAACAGGAAGGGCAAGCATGCGGAAAAGGGGAAAGGAGCCTTTTCCGGTTTAAAAATGAAAGGTTTAGGAGGATGGAAAAATGCCGGTAAGAGAAGGGGTGCTGAATTATTATAATACCAATGCTGTGGATTTTGTAAAGGGCACCATCAATGCCGATATGGGGTTTAACCATAAAAAATCCCTTGGCAGGATTCCGGAACATGGGAGTATCGACCGGGGGCGAAGGTAAGGATTTTAACAGGAAATTATTTGGGGACCACTCAACCTGGGGCGTTGTACCTTTAAAAAAAGAGTTGGATGATCAGGTGGCCCTTCGCCTTTATCATAAAATAAAAACGCAATAAGATAAGCAAGAATTATGAAAACATCCCTTTTACATCCTGCTATAATACAGATAAAACCTACAGGCAATGCCCATAAATCCAATTAAAAAGGCGCGGTCCCGAAAAGGCAATCGGAAAAGGTGATCCCCAAAAGGCAGTCGGAAAAGGGCGGCCCCAAAAAGGCAATCGGAAAAGGCGATCTTGAAAGGGCAATCCCCAAAAGGCGATTGAAAAAGGGCGACCTCGGAAAGGTGGTTCCATAAAGGCGGCCTAAATAGAGGCAGTCCCATATGGGCAGGCCCGCAATACCGGTTTTAATTGGCTACAACCGATAGCCATATGAGAGGCAGGAGGATAATAGGGATGGAAAACCATAAAGACGTACATATTGCCGCCACTGCTGCTGCCATTTCTTATATAGAATCCCATCTGGGGGAGAAAATGGATTTGGGCAGGGTTGCGGCGGCGGTCCACTATTCAAAATTTTATTTACATCGGATGTTTACCCGGACGGTTGGGATTACGGTCCATGGCTATATCCAGCGCCGGCAGCTGACGGAAGCTGCCAGGCTTTTGGTGTTTTCGGCAAAGCCGATTTTGGATATAGCATGGTTGGCGGGGTATGAAAGCCAGCAGGCGTTTACCGGAGTTTTTAAATCCATGTATAAGCAGACCCCTATGGAGTACCGGGGGAATCAAGCGTTTTATCCGTTGCAGCTGGAATGTGTTTTAAACCATCATATATCGGAGCCCGGTTCTGGCAGGCAATGGATTTGTTATGCAACCCAGGATGACATCCCGGCCTGGATGGATTTCCTTCCGCTTGTGGTTGACGGGTTCCCCTGCTTAGAAGAAAGGGAATATGGAAAGCGCCTGGAGGCATATGTGGGGCAAAGGCAGGCACTGGCCTTTTGGGACGGGGATGCTTTGGTTGGCGCGGCTACATTTAGCCGCCAGGCAGGGTCCATTGACTTTTTAGGGGTACATCCCCAGTACCGCGGCTATGGGGTTGCAGAGGCTTTGCTTGATTTTATGAGGACACATATATTTGGGGGGCATGGGGTCAGCATTACGACTTTCCGCCAGGGGGATCCGGCGGATACGGGACAGAGGGAAGGGTATAAACGTCTTGGGTTTGTGGAATCCGAGCTTTTGACGGAGTTTGGATATCCTACCCAGCGGATGGTTTTACTGCCGTTTGTGGAAGGGGTGGGAAAATGAACGAAATGGGCGGAAATGCTTTAGACCGGGAGTGGGGGGCATATTCCCTTTTGCGTTTTGCATTTCCCACAATTGTAATGATGATGTTTATGGGCCTTTACACCATGGTGGATACCGTTTTTGTGGCGCAGCTGGTCAATACGGATGCCCTTTCTGCAATCAACATTGTGTGCCCGGTGGTTAATCTTACGGTTGGCCTGGGCACGATGGCTGCCGCGGGGGGGAATGCCATTGTTTCCCGGAAAATGGGAGCGGGGGCTGTCCGGGAAGCGAGGGAGGGATTTACTTTGCTGGTGGTTGCGGGGGTAGCTATGGGGGCCGGGCTTATGGTAGCAGGCTTTCTGTGGATGGAGGAAATTGTCTATGCCTTGGGTGCCAGCAGACGGCTCTTCCCTTATTGCAGGGATTATCTGGCCGTGTTGGTTTTGTTTATCCCGGCTAATATTTTGCAGACTTTATTTGCCAATTTCCTGGTAACAGCCGGCAGGCCGGGTTTGGGGCTGGGGCTGTCCGTGTTGGCTGGCGTGGCGAATATTGTGTTTGATTATATTTTTCTTGTGCCTTGTGGCATGGGGATCCGGGGCGCGGCTTTGGGGACGGGGATCGGCTACCTGGTCCCGGCGGCGGCCGGCATAGCCTTTTTTCTGAGTGGGGAGGGGGCGCTTTTTTTTGTCCGGCCGCGGATGAAGCCGGGTGTGGCGGTAAGCCGGCAGATAGGTGAATGGCTGGGCATAATAAGGGAAAGCTGTTTCAATGGCTCTTCGGAAATGGTAAGCCAGCTGGCAACGGCGCTTACCACTTATCTGTTTAATATCACTATGATGGATTTGGCAGGGGAAAACGCAGTTGCCGCCATTACAATTATTATTTATTCCCAATTTCTGCTAAATACTTTATTTTTAGGATTTACTATGGGGATAGCCCCGGTAGCCGGGTTCTATTATGGGAATAAAAATTACGTGCGGCAGAGGAAAGTATTTCGTATCAGCATGGGTTTCCTTGCCATAACGTCTTTATTGGTGTTTGCCTTTTCGTTTGTCGGGGGCCCATATATTGCGGGGATGTTTGCCGGCGAGGCATCGGAGGTTTATGGGATTACGGTTCAAGGGTTTGGGGTTTTCTCTTTTGGGTTTTTATTTTGCGGATGGAATATTTTTATTTCCGGAATGTTTACGGCGCTTTCTAACGGGAAGGTTTCGGCGGTACTCTCCTTTTTGCGGACATTTGGGCTGTTGGCCGGCGGGATTTTGCTGTTGCCCCGGGTGTGGGGTATTACAGGGGTGTGGCTGGCGGTTCCGGTTGCGGAAGGGGTTATGTTTGTGGTGTCAGTGGGGTGCCTGGCTTTGGTAAGAAAGAAGTATTTCTACCCTTGACAGAATGGGGGCAAGTGACATGTTTGCACGGAATTTGACAGACGGGGGTGAAAACAAAGGGGCGGAACGGATGAAAGCATTGGTAAGCTGATATTCTTGCGGTTTATGAAGGGGTAGAGGGAATGATATAAACCGGCGTTATATTTGCCATGATCCCCCTTTTTCGGGTTCGGTTTTGGTTAGGAAAGGAAAAGACAACACAATTTTTATTGAAACAGCGCAAAAGGCAGCCACAGCTGCCGCAAATGCCAGTATAGATAGCCTACCTTTTTCATCGAAATAGCCGGGCGCCCCTAATTGACAAATGCCACATATAGTTGTATGATAGGCAAGACAAAGAAGCCTTAAACCTTGACAGGGCTTCTTTTTGTGCGTTATACTGTGAAAGTACGAATCCTCGCAGTAGGCGGCGCACTGGCTGCACAGCCCGTATACTGGGCCCACATGCCTGCGGTTGGCATCTTTTGTGCATCCGCCGGATGATTGCGGAAAGCAACAGCGATGGGGACGGAAGGAGGGCAACCGGCTTTTATAGGATGGCAGCAGCAAAAACGGCTGTATGGGGAGTTATTATGAAACGTTTTTAACAAATACAAAGAGAGGGATAAAAAATGAAAAAAATCATGAAACCATTTATGGCTATGGCCATGGCAGCCATAACGGCTGTTTCTTTAAGTGCTTGCGGCGGCAGCGGCGCGTCAGGGGACGGGGCGGACCCGGCCACTACGGCGTCTACAGAAGCAGGCAGCAAGGCGGACGGGGAAGAGGCTGCCGGGAAAGAGGGCGGCGCAGGGGGATCCAGTGAGAAAAGGGTGCTTCGGGTGGCTATGGAATGTGCTTATGCACCTTATAACTGGAGCCAGCCGGATGATTCCAACGGGGCCGTGCCAATCATGGAAAGCAACGAATATGCCTATGGCTATGATGTGATGATGGCGAAAAAAATATGCGAAGAATTGGATTATGACCTGCAGATCGTACGGCTGGACTGGGATTCCTTGATCCCTGCCCTTCAGAGTGGCCAGGCGGATTGTGTCATTGCCGGGCAGTCCATTACTGCAGAGCGTTTACAGGCAGTGGATTTTAGCGAGCCTTATTATTATGCCAGCATTGTTACCCTGGTGAAAAAGGGCAGCAAATATGAAAATGCCGCTAGTGTGGCAGACCTGGCCGGGGCCACTTGTACATCCCAACAGAGCACGATCTGGTACCAGAATTGCCTGCCCCAGATCCAGGACGCCAATATCCTGGCGGCTACTGCCAGTGCGCCGGACATGCTTATGTCCCTCAATGCAGGCAAGTGTGATTTGGTAGTTACAGACCAGCCTACGGGGAAAGGTGCTTTGGTCGTTTATCCCGACTTTGTCCTGTTGGAGTTTGGCGGCGGTGACGGGGACTTCCAAGTGACGGACGAGGATATTAACATCGGCATTTCCATGAAAAAGGGGAATACTGAGTTGAAGGAAGCCATTGACAGCGTATTGACCAAGATGACAAAAGACGATTTCTCTGCCATGATGGACGAAGCGATTTCCGTCCAGCCATTGGCCAACTGACATAGCCGCCTGGCGGGGTAAAGGAGAGAGGATATGCCAACAGATTTTATAGGCCGCGTCCTGGCCGTATTTGACCGTTACGGAATGTCCATGGTGCAGGGGGCGGCGGTCAGCCTGCAGATTGCGCTGGTGGGCACCTTTGTGGGCTGTGTCATCGGCTTTGCCGTGGGGATTGTACAGACTATCCCCACCGAGCCGAAGGACAACCCGGTGAAAAAGGGAGTTTTGTGGATTGTTAAATTGATTTTAAATGCCTATGTGGAATTTTTCCGCGGCACGCCGATGATGGCCCAGGCCATGTTCATTTATTACGGTTTGTTCCCTTTGGTGGGCTTAAATCCGCCTATGCGTCAGGCGGCGTATTTTATCTTATCCATTAATACCGGCGCCTATATGGCGGAGACGGTCAGGGGCGGCATCCTCTCCATAGACATAGGGCAGACCGAGGGGGCTAAGGCCATCGGCATGACCCATGTGCAAACCATGTTATATGTTATTTTGCCCCAGGCCCTGCGTAACATTATGCCTCAGATCGGAAACAACCTGATCATCAATATTAAAGACAGCTGTGTGCTTTCCGTGATCGGGGTGGCGGAGCTGCTTTATAAGACCAAGGCGGCGGCCGGCGCGCTTTACATGAACTTTGAGACTTACACCATCACCATGATCATGTATTTTATCATGACCTTTACCTGTTCCCGGATCCTTAGGTGGATGGAGAACCGGATGGATGGTTCGGACAATTATGACCTGGCCACTACGGACACGCTGGCCCATACCAGCGGCATGTACCGGTATCCGGATGAGAAAAAGGGGGAAAAGTGATGGCTGGACAAAATCATTTGCTGGAAGTGCGCCATTTGAGCAAATCCTTCGGAAAGCACGTGGTGCTGCGGGACATTGACTTCTCTGTGGATATAGGCGACGTGACTTGCATTATCGGGGCTTCCGGCTCGGGGAAATCCACGTTGCTGCGCTGTATTAACATGTTGGAAACCCCGACTACCGGGGAGATTTTGTACCATGAAAAAGACATTACCGACCGCAGGGTAAACGTTTCTTCCTACCGTTCCAAAGTTGGGATGGTATTCCAGAGCTTTAATTTGTTTAACAACATGTCAGTATTGGAAAATTGCATGATCGGCCAGACCAGGGTGTTAAAGAAAAGCAAGGAAGAAGCCAAAAAGAATGCCATGAAATATCTGGAAAAGGTGGGTATGGCCCCTTATATCCATGCCAAGCCCAGGCAAATATCCGGTGGCCAGAAACAGAGGGTAGCCATCGCCCGCGCTTTGGCCATGGAGCCGGAAGTGCTTTTGTTTGACGAACCTACATCGGCCCTGGACCCCCAGATGGTAGGGGAAGTATTGGCGGTTATGCGGACGTTGGCAAAGGAAGGGATTACGATGATTATTGTGACCCATGAGATGGCTTTTGCCCGGGATGTCTCCAACCATGTGGTGTTTATGGCAGACGGGGTGATCGAGGAAGAAGGGGGGCCGGAAAATATTTTCGGCGCCCCGCAAAAGGCAAAAACCCAGGAGTTTTTAAGCCGGTTTATTCAGGGATAGCAGGTGCCCCCATTTCCGGCGTAAAGGGCTAAGTTCTGTTGACATAGCTTTTTACGCCGATTTTTATGGGTAAACCTCTGCCAACTGGTGGCTTGCGTCTGCCGGAAGGGAAGTTTTGGGGCGTTTTGGGGAATTAAGGTAAAAATATTAAAAACAGGTATGGACTTTACAAATTTACTATGGTAAAGTAATAGATGTGGGCCGTCGGCCTCACGTAAGATTACTTACTGTTCCAAAAGGGGAGTCCATCATGAACAAAAAAATTAAGACCACTGCGGTAGACCATTTGTTTCAAGCGATTTTGACATTGGAAACGCCAGAGGAATGTTATGCATTTTTTGAAGATGTATGCACGGTAAATGAGCTTTTGTCTCTTTCCCAACGTTATGAAGTAGCGAAGATGCTTAGGGAAAAGAAGACTTATTTGGATATTGCAGAGAAAACCGGGGCGTCTACGGCAACTATAAGCCGGGTGAACCGCTCCCTGAATTATGGAAGCGACGGGTACGATATGGTATTTGCAAGATTGAAAAAAGACGAGGGCTAAAAGCCCCCGTTTTTTCGTAGGAAAGGCACCTTGCAAAACAGGGCGCCCCACAGGGAGGGCTGCCTTTTTGCCGGGTTATGGGCAGGCGCCTAGGGATGTTTTTTCTTTCCGCTGTCAGCGCCTTCTTCCCGGAGCTGGTCAATAATGGCTTCAATCATCTGCTTTTTCAGATAAACGTCGAAAGACAGTTCACTGATAAAGGAAAACAGCTGCAAATATTCCCGCTCCTTTTCGTCTATGTCAGTGAATGTGGTTTTGGCAGCCTGAAACTTGGCCTGGACGTCTTTTTTTACCCGCTCTTTCTGTTCCTTTTCCAGAGTGAACACCTCTTGATAGATTGCGCTTAAAGACAAGTCGGAAGAGGCGCTGAAATAATTCTTTGTAATGGGGAGGAACAGCTGCTCAATGTCGTTGAAGGAAAGCAGGTTTTTATAATAATAAATAAACAGCAGCAACAGCATGTGTTCTTTCGAGTACTTTTTTTTGACTGGGGGGGGGAGCAGGCGGTTTTTGGCATAATTGTTGATCATGGTTTTGGTCAATACCTTATCTTCCTGGTTCCGCTTGGTGTCCTTTAGTTGTTCTTCCATAAAGGAGGTAACCTGATCCATATACAGGTCAAGCTCCGGGATTTTTTCCAGTTTAACATAGGACAGCTTGTCCAGCCGCCCTAGAACATCAGCTAATCGTTCGTCGTTATTCTTCATTTTGTCACCTCTAACCTTATTATATAGTATTCAAAACCAGATGACAAGCGAAAAATAAGATTTACCTGAATAATTCTTTTTTTATCCGCATATACTTCTACCAATGGGATAACTTACCAACTTTTATTATATTCCAAGGAGGGAGTCAAATATGGCAAGAAGAGCGAGAAGGACGCCACTGGAAAAGTGCCAGGATGAATTAAATGAAATTCAGGCTTCCATTAGCCAATATGAAAACTGCCTGGAGACATTGCGGGCAAAAGAAAAGGAGCTGCGTGACCAGATCCTGATGGAAAAGTTTAAAGAGGTTAATGACTTGCTGGAAGTGCAGAACATGTCCCTGGATGACTTAAAAGATTTGTTGACGGCAGAAAGTAAAAGCGCGCAGATCGCTTAAGCGGGAAGCACCGGCGGGCTATGTTTTTCCCGGCCTGTGCCCGGCCATAGGTTTTGTGGTCAACTTAAGGTTTTAAGACAAGGTTTGGCGCAGCTGCCCCAAGCTCTCTGCCGTTTTTGCCAAGGCGGGCTTGAAGGTGGCTTTTTGCCGGATATGTGCCACATTTCATGGGCTTTGGCTAAAAGGGGGCCGTAGAAGGCTACACTGAATTTTTGCCCTGTGAAACCGGAAACTTACAAGTAGCCGGGGCTGTTATTTGCAAAACCATGTAACAGTCCATGATCCACAAAATAGCCCAATGTAAGAACTATTGCTGTTATTTGCAGAACCGTGTAACAGGCCATACCTACAAAAATAATATGGGGTTCTGCCCATGAACCAAAGCCGTGAATCCGGTAATATCGGTCATGATTTTAAGATTCCATTGATTTATGGAGAAAAAATTAGTATAATGGCTTTCAGGAAGAAAAAACCATCCCCCCTAAGGGCGGGTTTCAACATCAATGGAAATCATAGGAGGAAATCATGAAAAAGAAAGTGTTGGCTACAACAAATGCACCGGCGGCTATCGGCCCTTATTCACAAGGGATCCGTGTAGGCGGATTCGTGTTTGTTTCCGGACAACTCCCCATCGACCCGGCAACCGGGGAATTTGCGGGGGAGGATATTGCTTCCCAGACCCGCCAATCCCTGGCCAATATCCAAAATATTTTGGCCAGCGACGGGCTGACCATGGCCAACGTGGTGAAGACTACGGTGCTGCTGAAAAATATTGGGGATTTTGGGGCCATGAACGAGGTGTATGCCACGTTTTTTGAGGGGGAGTGCCCTGCCCGGGCAGCGTTTGAGGTGGCGGCTATCCCCAAAGGGGCTTTGGTGGAAATAGAAGCCGTTGCTTATGTAGAATAGAAAAAGGTCATATCCGAAAGTGCGGGATCCGCAGGCGCCTTGCGGGAACCGCTCTTTTGTGTTATGGGAATGTGTGTGAAGGGGCGTAAAAGCCTTCCAGAAAGGAAATTAGAATACATATGGCAGTTTACGATACGCTAAATCCGAAGCAGCGGGAAGCGGTTTTCCATACGGAAGGCCCTCTTTTGGTCCTTGCGGGGGCCGGATCCGGTAAAACCCGGGTATTGACCCACAGGATTGCTTATTTGATAGAAGAAAAGGGGGTAAACCCCTGGAATATCTTAGCCATTACCTTTACCAACAAAGCCGCAGGGGAGATGCGGGAGAGGGTGGACAGGCTGGTGGAATCTGGTTCCGGCAGCATTTGGGTCAGCACCTTCCATTCCTGCTGTGTGAGGATCCTGCGCCGCTTTATTGAGTATTTGGGGTATGAAAATAATTTTACTATTTATGACAGCGACGACCAGAAAACGCTGGTCAAACAAGTTATCAAAAAGCTGGATTTAGACCCGAAACAGTTCCGTGAGCGGATGCTGATGTCTGTAATTTCAACTGCAAAAAACGAGCTGATCAGCCCGGAAGCGTTTATGCGCAAGGCAGAGGGGGACTGGCGGCAGAAAAAAGAAGCGGAAGTTTATATGGAATACCAGCAGGAACTAAAAAGGAGCAATGCCCTGGATTTTGATGATTTAATTTTTAAAACCGTGGATTTGTTCCAGGCTAACGCCCAGGTTTTGGAGTATTACCAGGAGCGGTTCCGCTATATTTTGGTAGACGAGTACCAGGACACCAACCGGGCCCAGTTCCAGATGGTTTCCTTGCTGGCAGGGAAATATAAGAATTTATGTGTGGTAGGGGACGATGACCAGTCAATCTATAAATTCCGGGGGGCGGATATCCGGAATATCCTGGACTTTGAAGAAGTGTTCCCAGGGGCGAAGGTCATCCGCCTGGAACAGAATTACCGTTCTACCGGCCATATCCTGGATGCCGCCAATGCCGTGATCAGCAATAATGTGCGGAGGAAGGGGAAGAGCCTGTGGACAGCCAACGAACAAGGGGCCCTGGTGTCCTTCCGCCAGTACGGCCAGGCCTATCAGGAGGCGGAAGGGATTATCCATGATATTTTGAAAGTTAAGCGGCCTTACCGGGAGTATGCAGTCCTTTACCGGACCAATGCCCAGTCCCGCTTGCTGGAAGAAATGTGCATCCAATATAATATCCCTTACCGGCTGGTAGGCGGGGTGAATTTCTACCAGCGTAAGGAGATTAAGGACATTTTATGCTATTTGAAGACCATTGCCAACGGAAAGGACAATTTGGCGGTCCAGCGGATTATCAATGTGCCCAAACGAGGCATTGGCGCGGCGTCTATTGGAAAAATTATGGCTTGGACCCCAGAGGGCCAGATGAGTTTTTACGAGGGCTGTACCCATGCAGCATCTGTGCCAGGGATGGGGAAGGCAGCCGGAAAGATCCAGGCTTTTGTAAGCCAAATCGAAGGTTTCCGCCTGCGCCTGCAGGAGTGGGAACAGAAAGTGTCAGCCATGGACAGCGGTTCCCAAAACATGGAAGGAGGGGAAGGGCAGCCAGAAGAGGGGCGCTTTTACCGCCAGGAGGACCGGGTATATGGTTTGCGGAAATTGATTACGGATATATTGGAAGAAACCGGTTACCGGCAGGAGCTGGAGGCGGAAGGGGAGGAAGAAGCCAAGGAACGCCTGCAAAATATCGGTGAACTGATCAACAAGGCAGTCAGCTACGCACAGGAAACCGAACATCCCAGCCTGAACGGATTTTTAGAAGAAGTGGCCCTGGTGGCGGATATTGACCAGATGGACCAGTCAGAAGACCGGGTGACTTTGATGACGCTGCATAGCGCCAAAGGGCTGGAATTCCCCATAATCTATTTAAGCGGCCTGGAGGACGGGCTTTTCCCCGGTTCCCGCTCCATTATGTCAGACGACCCTACGGATTTGGAGGAAGAACGCCGCCTTTGTTATGTAGGGATTACCCGTGCCAAGGAACGATTGACCCTGACGGCGGCCCGGACAAGGCTGGCCCGGGGTGAACTTCATTATTCCCCCATTAGCCGGTTTGTAGAAGAAATCCCGGAAGAGCTTATAGACGGGGGGGAAGCCCGTCCAGGAACCTTTCCTGGCGGAGGGCAGAGGGATGGCAGCAGCCCCTTTGGGCCAGGAAGCCCGGACCGTGGCAAAGAAGGCCTTTGGGGAGGGCAAGGCTCAATGGGGGGCAAAAGCATTTTAGGCAAGCAAAGCCAGGCCGGCAGCAGGGGGGCTTTCGGACAGCCGGGGCGGATGGGCGCCGGGAATCCTTTTGGCCAAAGCCCTAAAGTGCCTGCTTTCGGGAAAGCTTTTACCGTACAAAAGGCGGCTGCCCTGGATTACCAGGCAGGAGACCGGGTGCGCCATATGAAATTTGGTGAAGGGACGGTGCGGGATATTCAGGACGGGCCTAAAGATTATGAGGTAACGGTAGATTTTGACCGGACCGGGACTAGAAGGCTTTTTGCGTCCGTTGCCAAACTACAAAGATTGTAATATTTTTTTAATTTTGTTATAAAATAGGATAGTAAAAAGGGAGAAGAAATGGTATAATCTAAATACTGCACATAGAAAATGTGCGAGACGACAGAAAGGACGTGAATAATATGGGAAAGCTTGATACGATGGGAAAGGACGCGCTGAACCGTGTAGAAGAAATCATCAACTCCACGAAGTTAAATGATTTCCTGCACAGGAAAGAGGAGGAAGAGAAGAAGAAAAATTATATCCTCTGGGTATTGGCCATTGTTGGCGCAGTTGCCGCGATTGCCGCGATCGCTTATGGTGTGTACCGTTTCCTTACTCCGGATTATTTGGAGGATTTTGAAGACGATTTTGATGACGACTTCGACGACGATTTCTTTGAGGATGAGGAAGAGTCCACTGCCGCTGCTGAAAAGGAAGACAAATAGAGGTTGCCGGGCGTGTCTCATGAGATGGGGCACGCCTTTTTTGCTTTATAGGAAATTTATCTTATAAAGCAAAGGCTCTCCGGGAGATGTGTGCTATGTGCTTAAAGGGAATGGCGGCTGATGCAACTGCTTACCGCGCTAGGGCCGGCGGGTTGAGCTCTTTGCCGGCTATAGGAAAGTCTGGTAGGACAAAAGCCCTTCTGGTGGGGTCTGGGGCAATGGGCATCCTCAAGGAAGAAGGCGCAATGGAAAAAGGTGGAAGTGGGTTTATAGGAAAGGTTTTGCCGCTGGGGGATGGGGATGATTCCGGCAGCAAAGGGTTTTGGCACTAAGGCGGTGCCTGTTGGCAAAAAGGCCTTGGCTATTGTAAGGAAGAAGTGGTAAGGGATATATTGCGGTAAAAAGAATAGGGAAAATAAGGAGTTTGTGATGAAAAAAGGAGATATCGGAGAAGCAGTGGTGGAACGCATTGATTTCCCTAATAAGGGGGTATTGAACGTTGACGGGGAAAAAGTCTTTGTGAAAAACGCCCTTCCCGGACAGAAAATACAATTTGCCGTCCATAAAAAGAGGCATGGGAAGATTGAGGGGCGGCTACTGCAGGTGCTGGAGCCGTCTGCCTTGGAAGAACCGGAAAAGGCATGCCCCCATTTTGGGCAATGCGGCGGCTGCCTGTACCAATCTTTGCCTTATGAAGAGCAGCTAAAGCTGAAAGCAGGGCAAGTAAAGGCCTTAATGGCCCCCATATGTGGGGACAGGTGGTTTGAAGGCATTAAAGGAAGCCCGGTCTCTGACGGATACCGGAATAAGATGGAGTTTTCATTTGGGGATGAATATAAAGGCGGGCCCTTGGCGTTGGGTATGCATAAAAGGGGCAGTTTTTATGATATAGTTACCACCCGTAGCTGTCGGATCGTACATCCGGATTTTTGCCGTATTTTGGAAGCCACACTGGATTATTTTGCTGCTGCACAAACCCCTTATTACCGGAAAATCCAACATGTAGGATATTTACGGCATTTGCTTGTACGCCGGGCGGTGAAAACCGGTGAAATCCTGGTGGCGTTGGTAACTTCCTCCCAAAAGGGGATATTGTTAAAAGAAGGGCAAGAAGGGCAGGATGGAAAAATGCCTGTTACCGCCGCAGAAGAAACCGAAGGGAAATTATTGGATGGATGGCGAAAGAACCTGCAGGAGTTGGTTTTGGAAGGGGATTTTGCAGGTATCCTCCATATTACGAATGACAGCTTGGCCGACACGGTGCAAAGCGACAGCCTGGAAATTTTGGCAGGCAATGATTATTTTTATGAAGAATTGCTTGGCCTGAAATTTCGGATTACCCCTTTTTCTTTTTTCCAGACCAATTCCTTGGGGGCCGAGGTGCTTTATGACACCGTACGGGATTATGTGGGGGATACCAGGGACAAGGTCGTGTTTGACTTGTATAGCGGAACCGGTACCATTGCGCAAATCGCTTCCCCGGTAGCGGCCAAAGTTGTGGGTGTGGAGATCGTTGAGGAAGCCGTGGAAGCGGCAAGGGAAAACGCCAGGCACAACGGGTTGGAAAACTGTGAATTCATTGCTGGGGATGTATGGAAAATAGTTGGAAACCTTGAGGACAAGCCGGACTTGATTATTTTAGATCCCCCGCGGGAAGGGATCCACCCGAAAGCGCTCCAGAAAATTATTGGTTTTGGTGTGGCCAAAATGGTCTATGTGTCCTGTAAGCCCACCAGCCTGGCACGGGATTTGGAGGTGTTTTTGGCGAATGGGTATGAGGTGGAGCGGGGGTGCTGCGTGGATATGTTTCCGGGGACGGCGAATGTGGAGACGGTATGCTTATTGTCTAAACGCAATAAGCAGCACATTGAAGTTAAGGTTAAATAATATCGGCGGAAAGCAAGGCTACATATCAGGAAATTAAGGACTATGTTATGGAACATAGTGGGTTGAAGGTATCCAGCCTATATATTTCCCAGATAAAGCGGAAGTGTGGATTAGATGTAGGAAAGAACTATAATCTATCGGAGTCTGAAAACGCCAGGCAACCGAAATGCCCTCCCCAAAGGAATCAGTAATTATGGAAGCTCTGAGACATTTTCCGATGATTTAAAAAAAGTTAAAAATATGCTGATGCTGTGAAAAAATATGGAAAAAGTTGTTTATAACGGGGGAAATGCATGAATGAATAATAGTAAAGTACTTGTGCCACCGATAAAGTGCCAAGGTATTAAAACAAAAATTGTTCCTTTTATCAAGGAAAAATTAGAATGGGATGGGGCTGGTATATGGATTGAGCCATTTGTTGGAACAGGAGTTGTTGCATTTAATATTGCACCTCAACGAGCGTATTTGTGTGACAAAAATCAGTATATTATTGCTTTGTATCAGGGAATTCAAAACGGAACTATTACTAGTCATATAGTACGGGAATTTCTTGAGTTTCATGGTGAGAAATTGAGGCAGCAGGGTGCCGTATATTACAAAGAAATGAGAGACAAATTTAATGAGAATGGAGACCCATTACATTTTCTATTTCTTAATAGGTCAGATTTTAATGGAATGATTCGTTTTAATAGACATGGGAAGTTTAATGTTCCTTTCTGCCAAAAACCCAACAGATAAAAGAGGAGAGGTTGCTCTCCTCTTTCTCATTTTCTATGGGCATTTTATAGCGTTGAACATTTTGAAGCACCGCTTCGGCATCAAAGTTATGTAGCAGCTCAACCGAATCAATATTCTGAGGAGTCCATGCTAAAAAGCAGTCAAGCGAGTATAGGGAGTATCCCAAAGATTGTGTAAATCTCCAAACTGATGTAAGATAAGATTAGTTAGTTTGGAGGTTTTATTATGGCAAGAAAAAACGGAAGCCCACAAAAAGCAGCAATGAGGGAAATGATGCGCAGCTATCTCAAAGAGAATGACATCAGCATTAAAAACGGAACGGATGTGAATGCCGTCATGCGCGACATGATGTCCGTGATTCTGGAAGATGTACTGGATGAAGAACTGGATGAGGAACTCGGCTACTCAAAGTACGGTTACCGGAACAAGGACACTGGCAACAGCCGCAACGGGCATTCCAAAAAGGCCATGCATACAACTATGGCGATATGGATGCTGCAATCCCGCGCGACCGGAACAGCGAGTATGGGCCCCAGCCCATTAAAAAATACCAGAATACCGTGACGCAGGACATGGAGGGAAAGATTCTTTCCATGTATGCAAAAGGCATGACAACCAGCGACATAGAATCCCACATGAAGGGACTCTACGGCATGGATATATCCGGCAGCACGGTCAGCCGGATTACGGACAAAATACTTCCCATCGTCAGGGAATGGCAGGGACGCCCGCTGGAGGAAGTCTATGCGGCCGTATTTATGGATGCCATCCATTACCATGTCCGCAGCGGGGGGCGCATAGTAAAGCGTGCCGTCTACATTGCATTAGGCATGGACATGAACGGGAAGAAGGACGTGCTGGGGATGTATGTTGGCGAAAATGAAAGCACCAAATTCTGGCTTTCTATCCGGAATGGCCTGAAAAACCGCGGTGTGGAGGACATCCTGGCCGCCTGCGTGGACGGGCTTTCCGGCTTCCCCCAGGCCATAGGGGCTGTATACCCGCAGACGGAGATCCAGCAGTGCATCATCCACCAGATCCGGAACTCCACGAAATTTGTGCCCTATAAGGGCATCAAAAAGCGGATGCCGGGCTTAAAGCGCGTATACGCTGCCTCGGCAGAGGAGGGCGCCCAGAATGGGCTGGAACGGTTCCGGGACAAATGGGACGCCAAATACCCGAAAATCTACAAATCCTGGCATGGCAACTGGGCAACCCTGTCCACTTATTTTAAGTATCTGGAAGCGGCCAGGCGTCTGATTTACACGACGAATGCGGCCGAAGGGTTCAACCGCCAGCTGCGGAAAGTAACCAAATCCAAAACCGTGTCCCCCACCGACGACAGCCTTTTAAAAATGCTATACCTGGCAATGATGGACATCACAAAAAAATGGACGGGCCACCGCCAGGGCTGGGGGCAGATCCATTCCCAGCTGGAAATTTATTTTGAGGAACGCTTAACTGGCAGGAATCTGTAAAGGAGATTTTTAAGGGGCTGGATTGACCAGGATAAAATTCCCTGTATAATACAGACAAGGCAGAACCAGAAAACCGGCTCTGCCCGCTTGTAACTATTCATAAATCTTATGTCAGTTTTTTTGATTTACACAAAACTTGAAACTCTCTCGGGATGTTATTTCATTGTGTATTTTTGCTGGTTTGCGCCATTTTTACCTGTCGGTTCAATGTCAGGGCGTTCAGTTTTTACATAGTTTAAAAATAATGTACCAAGAAGAATGCGTTCATTTCTGGGGAAACGATTCCATCGAATACCCTGAAAAAGATCCTTAACAATGAACGCTTCGCCAGTTTGAAGCTTCCCAAGCTCAATAATGGCTTCAGCCAATAATTCATTTGCAGTTATTTGTTCCATTTGAACACCTCCTAGAATGTAGGATTACAATACATGTGTTACAACTGAATATTTAAAAGACAGAGATACCTGTTCTGTGTTATATTTTAATCGCCAAACCAAAATCTAACCAGAAAGAAGGTATCTCCATATGGCTACTATAACACAGGATATGGGGTTTCGTCTATCACTTATTATATATGCTGATAAATATGGGGTTACGAAAGCTGTTGTCAAGTACAAGACGAACCGGCAGTATATCTACTGCTGGAAACGCCGGTATGACGGCTCCATGGAACCTCTGCGTGACCTCTCCAGAAGGACACACCACCATCCGAACCAGCATACCCCGGAAGAAATCAAGCCCATTTCCGATATGCGCAGACGCAATCCCGACGCCGGCCTTGTCGTTTTCTGGGTTAAGCCCATGCAGCGCGGCTATTCCCGTTCCGTTCCCGGATTGTACCGTTTCCTCAAAAAGCAGGGCATTATGGCTGTCCATCCCCCTAACCCCAAGTATGTCCCCAAACCCTATGAACAGATGGGCCATCCCGGACAGCGTATCCAGGTGGATGTAAAATTCGTCCCCTCTGCCTGCCTTGTCAACAGCAAGGTGAGCGGGGGACATTTCTTCCAGTATACCGCGATTAATGAGTATTCCAGATGGCGTTTTGTTGAGGCTTTTGAGGAACACAGCACCTACTCGTCCGCCCTCTTTGAGGATCTCCTTGTAAAAGCCTTCCCTTGCCCCATTGAGTGCATCCAGACGGACAATGGCACCGAATTTACCAACCGCTTTACCACCCACAGGGATAAGCCCACCCTTTTCCAGGTGCGTTTGGAGCAGCATGGCATCCGGCACAAGGTAATCCGCCCCTATACGCCAAGGCATAACGGCAAGGTGGAGCGCAGCCACAGGAAGGACAATGAGAGGTTCTATGCCACCCATCGCTTCTATTTCTTTGAAGACGCCTAGAAGAAATTGACGAATTTTCCGGCAATTTTGTGTCTGGTCGGTGGGGGGAGTTTTTTGCTGCGTCTAGCCGAACCAATTCCTCCTCGTATTTCTTCAGGTTCAAAAGGGGGAGTATTGCGCTTCCCCGCGTTGATAAATTCTGTGGCAGGAATTGGATGTTCGGCGGCATTGGCATAATAATCGGTGACGAATTTTTGTGCTCCCATAAAAAAGCTCCTTTCGTAATATGCAGATAGTTGATATCACTATTAGAATATGAATATTCTATCTCATATTCTGAAAAAATGCAAGCTTTTTTTCAAATTATTTCATTTTCAGTTTTTTCTTAACTGCAAGCCATGTCCTATAGGCATCTATGGAGCAGGCTAGGGAGTATTTTTGGAGTAATTCATCAATTTTCAGGTCAGCTATGTCACAAAGTAATGAATTTTGTTTCCAGAGATCTTTGTTCAGATCTTTATCCAAAGCCGATGCACCAATACTGCCCTCCGTAAATAAGGGGGTGGCGTCCTTGTAAAACTCCTGCAAATTAAAGTCTAGGGGTCTTTTTGGGGCCTGTCTATCAGTTCTGGAAACAGATTACAGTATTCAGCAAAAAAGGGATGCCGCTCAAATTCATCGAAACATCTATACAGGGTGCGTCTGGTCATATTGCCTTCGCTTATGACATCGGCAATTACCATTTTGCTTTGTTGTATCTGATAGTAATAGTAAATAAATCCCTATTTGCAGGCTAATGACAAAGTTGGTAAATTAGAAATAGAATAGGGGATGATTTTGAAAAGTTTCTTTCATCCGGTTCGCTAACACTGCTAATGCTTCAAGGGAGTTATGGTTACTGTCAAATTTTTGACGAATCTCCTCAACATCAATATGTAAAAAAAGTATCGAAAGGATCATCATAACTGCCCACTTTAGAAAAGGATAGTTTATTTTTGCATAACACCGCAAGGTTCTTATACGGGATGATACTTGTATAAAGATCTTGGGTAATGAATTTTGCCCTTCCTCAATGGATTGGTTGTATTAGGCATATCTTCGCCTGAAAATGAGTATAATGTTTTACAATAATCCTGCATTTCAGAGTAACTTATGACAGGTTTTCGTTCTTCTGCTTCCAAAGGAAATCTCCCATTTCTATACTGTGCCACAAATTATATCCGTTTAAGTTACTCATTTTCAGTAGGCAAGGCATTTGAAATTTCATTTAGATCAAATCCTTGCCTCTCTAAAAATTCGATTTCATATCCTGCTTGAATCCTTATGTGCTCTTGCTCCACAGGGGATAATTCCGAAAGAAGGTTTGAGAGTTCCTGTATGTAGTCACAGTTTTCATCAATATATTCTTGAAAATTATCTTGCTTACATTTTTCCTGAAAATAGATCATGGCAAATAAGTATGCAATTTTTTGGTTTAGAGGCAAATGGGGAATGTCAAGCTTTAAAAAGGAGCAAATATCTTTGTATGAATATTTCTTGTCAGCAAGTTCACGCTGTATGAAGTCCCCCATGGAAGTCGTTTGAAAAGCAGGGCTGTTAATATAGCGCATGATTGAAGCTTTAAAAGTAGATTGAATATTCTCGATGTTTGCTAACGCAATTTTTTTAATATTCTTTAAGACATCGTCGAAATATTTTTCAACCGCCTGTTGGTCATATTGAATAAAGCCGCTGTTATGCGCACAGCGATCTCTTTTATCAACAAATTCCTTTATTTCACTCCGTTTATTTGCGTGCCAGGAAAAGATACTTAAATAGCTGTCAATGAAGGTTTGCTCAGGAATAACCGAAGCGTCAAATACATTTTCCACTGATTCAAATTGTCCGTTAGAATGACACAATCTTTCAACTCGGTCATGACTGTATGTTTTCAAAGTCCAGAACTCTTTATACAAAAATGCCATAAATAACATGTGAAAGGCCATTAGTGAGAACTGAAATTTTTCGTTATCATAGTTTTCGCAGCACGTATGAACCAAATAAGTTTTATATTCATTGTTTTCTGTATCTCCAAAATCTATAGGCAGATAATACAGAAGTTTTTGGATATATTCCTCCATATCATTCACTCCAGACCTCCGCAATTTTGTCTTTAATTTTTTTCTCAAAGATTTCAATCATGCGCTTATTTTGTTCCACAATGGCAATTTCTTCTTCTGTCTGATTGACGATCCTTTGCTGTACATCTAAAGGGGGTAGGGGCACAGGATAATTCTGGACAAAGTCCTTTGTCAATCTGCGCAGGCCTCCAGTGCCAGTCATTTGAGGTGTTCCATCGGAAATAAACCGATTGCTGCTAATAGTATAGTAAATATATTCCGGCAGGACTCGGTCAGGATTTGCCCGAAGGACAAAGAACTCACTGGAACCAAATCCAATACCGTTTTCCAAATTCTTTGCTAATCCAGATTTGCCATTTTCAAAACAGGGCGTTACTTTAGCCAGCAATACGTCACCATCACGGAAATAGGTATAACCTGTATAAACTTCTTTCAAGGGTCTTTGCTCTTTGGCAGAGAAATACATATCTGTTTCACTTACCATAGCCATGGGAACAAACGAAACATTTCCATCAAAATCTTTGACTTCTGATTTTCTGGGGTTAAGTTCACAGATATCCCCTAATTTGATCGTTTCCCACTGTGAGTCCCTTTGAATGGTTGGCTTGTAATTGTCTAAAATTTGACGGGCACCATCAATGATTTTTTGGTAGCTGTCAAGTTCAGCAACTATTTCTTTTTGTATATCTATGGGAGGTAGAGGGATTTTGGTATCACCTATCTGTTTTAAAGATAAATTATATTGAGCAACGCCTACTTTCATTTGGGATATACTGTTTAGAATAACTTCACTTTTTAAAACCCAAAAAAGATATTTACTTAAAATACAATCCTTTTTAGGCCTAATAATGGCTAATGCTTGATTGGTATTGGCAGGCAAAATATCTGGTGTAATGATACCCACTCTACCCAAAGCGCCTGCAATAGAAAATAGGACATCGTCTTCACATAGTTGAGATCTTTCAAGGGCACGATAACACTCTTCATTAACAAAAGATAATTTGTTTTTGATGATATGCCCATCGTCATCAATGGATTCAATCTTGACAAAGTTGATGCCTGTATACTCAAAACGAAACCCTATTGTTGTTGGAGTTGTTCCTTTCGTTATTTTGTCTGCTATTTCTTTAAGTTCCACCTGAGGCCATATGCTGTGTAAATACGTTTGATTTTTATAACGTTCACCCACCAGAATATAATCCTGTTTTGCTATTTCAGTTTTCTTTGCTAAAGTAGTAAGCGCAGAGTCAGAAATGTCTTTATTATGCTGATAGGATTTTACAATACGGATAATTTCTGGGATATCGCTCCCTTTTACCTCACGACGCTGCGCCCCCAAATCAAATCCATCATTATTCAGTTTTATAAAAAGAATTTGCTCTTTTGTTTTTGCAAGGGCTTTGTCAATGAGCAAAATACTGGTTTTTACACCGCTATAAGGGTTGAAAACACCCGCAGGTAGAGAGATCACTGCATACAGCAGGCCGTCTTCTACCAGATATTTCCGAAGTCCCTGGTATGCATTGGCAGACTGGAATACAATGCCTTCCGGAACAATGATTGCTGCCCGGCCTTTTGGGTTTAGGTGCTCGGCAATATAGTCCACAAACAGCACTTCGGAGCGCTTGGCTTTTACCCGATAGCGGCTGTGGGGGACAATACCGCCTTTTGGCGTCATGAAGGGAGGGTTTGCCAAAATGACATCATAATTGTCATACCATTTTTCTTCGTTGGTCAAGGTGTCGTATTCGCTGATTTTAGGTTTTGTAAAATTGTGAAGATACATATTTACCCGAGAGAGACGTACCATATCGGGAGAAATATCGTATCCTGCAAAGTTTTCTGTCAAACGCTTGCGGTCGTCAGCGGTCAGCATACTTTTGCCGTCTTCATCTTTGTTTTGTGCCAAAATATGGCGATAGGCACTAATCAGGAACCCGGCTGTACCACAGGCAGGGTCCAGAATGGTTTCATGCTTCTTTGGGTCTACGATTTCCACCATCATGTCAATGATGTGGCGGGGTGTGCGGAATTGTCCGGCATCGCCCTGGCTGCCCATAATGGATAGAAGGTATTCAAAGGCGTTACCCAAATCCTCGCTGTTGTCATAAAAGAAGTCGCTGACCTCTTTGAGGAACATATTCAAAGTATCCGGATCCCGATAAGGGATATATGCCCCACGGAAAATATCACGGAACAGCTGGGGGAGGTTGGGGTTGGTGGTCATTTCCTCGATGCCTTCCGCATAGAGTAAAGCCCTTTGCTGGCCGCTGTTTTCGGGCTTCATGATTTCTGTCCAGGCATACTTCTCATATTCACCCGTAAAAAACTGCCGGGTTCCGCCAAATTCCAAACCTTCAATATCTATATCGTCCATGAATTTATAAATGAGCGCAATGGTGATCTGTTCAACCTGCGCTTTGGGGTCAGGAACCTTGCCCACTAAAATATCACGTAGTGTATTGATCTTGCGTTTTACGTCAAAGGTCAACATTTGATTTCCTCCTAGATAAAGCGGGATACATTGACGTTGTCGGCAACGTAATCTACCACATTTTTCATACAATCCAGCCCCAAATGCTTTAGGTCAGCCATGGTATATGTGCTGATGTCCGTTCCAAGCAATTGGAATTTGCGATCTTCGATGGCTCTGCGCACATCTTTGTCCGTCACATACGTAGCAAAGAACTCTTTTACATCGGCATACTTTTCTGACGGAATACGGTGCGTCAGGGCATATCCTTCAAATTCATCTTCTACCAATTCCTTTTTGCTCTTAAAGTAGGGCAGGACACCAAAAATTTTGTCCAGGATCTCCCGGGCCGTGATGCGGCGGTCGCTGCCAATCGAGCGCCGTAGCTTGTCCCAGGTGTAATACTCGTTGGGCTGATTCATGATGTTTTCATCCATATAGCGGATGACGGCAGGATAGTTGCCTTGCTCATATTGTTCTCTCACAACCGGATCTTTTTTGACCGTTTCCTCAAATTTATCAAAGTACATCCGGTCAATCTTCATACCTACAGCGCCTATCTTCGTTTCTACCAGGGTTTTCAGCGGGTCAGGCGCAAAATTTTCATACCCGTCGGGATCTGCAGGCGGGGTACACGGCGACACAATACTGCTTTGAAAGCGGGGCAGCTTTAAGATTTCATCATAATCAAACTTTTCTTCAAAATATTCGCAGTTTCCAAAAAAGTCGAACAGTTTGAAGGTTTCTTTGGGGTGTTTATGGGCAATTTCCTGGACGCCGTTTCGCTCCTTGTAGATAAAAACATGCCTTCGTGTACCACGGCCTTTGATCTGAATAAAGTCCGTGGGTGAGAAGATCGGGCGCAGTAACCCAATGTTTAGCAAATCTTCGCAGTCGTACCCGGTTGTCATCATGCCAACGGTGACACAGATTCTGGTTTTGGATGATTGATATCCTTCCAGGAAGCCGGTGGTTCCGCTCAGATTATTATTCTGGAAGTTGATGGTATAGGTCTGGGCGTTTATAACATCTGATGTAATCTGCATCGCAAAATCCGAACAATATTTTCCGGGAAACATCATATCCGCATACACATTCAACAGCTGTGTGATTTTTGCCGCATGTTTGCGGCTCACGCAGAAGAGGACGCCTTTTCCAATTTCACCGGTAATCGGATCACGAAGCGCATTGTCCATAAAGGTTTTGACAAACATTTTGTTGGTTTCTTCGGAGAAAAACTTCTTTTCAAAGTCACGGGCAAAGTAGGTTTCATCTTGTTCTTCATCCTTTTGGGAAATCACGGCGTATCCTTTATCCGCCAATAGTTTTGTTGTAATGTCGGTTCTGGCGTCTACTACTGTGGGATTGACCAGATAGCCGTCACGAACGCCGTCCGGCAGTGAATAGCGGTATGTTGGGTCGCCGCTTTCACAGCCAAAGGTTTTATAGCTGTCCAGCAGTTGCCGTTTTTCCCATGCCCTTAGATCCGTTGCTTTCAGTTTTTCCACGTCGATATTTTTGATATAGCCTTTGGGCGTAGCCGTTAAGCCCAGCTTATAGCCGAGAAAATATTCAAATACAGCCCGGCTGTTTCCATTGACGGAACGATGGCTTTCATCGGCAATGATTAGTGAAAAGTCGGTAGGCTTAAAGCAACGCTTGTACTTACTGTTGGACATAAGTGTTTGTACGGTGGAAACGACAACCTCCGCTTTCCGCCAATCGTCGATATTTTCTTTAAAGATAACCGTGTGATAGTCAGGGGCAAGATAGTTCTGGAAGTTTTTCTTAGCTTGATTTTCAAGCTCAATTCTATCCACCAAGAAAAGTACCCGGTTAGCATTTCCACTGCGTAAGAAAAGACGGATTGCGGCAGCAGAAGTGAGTGTTTTGCCCGTGCCAGTTGCCATTTCGAACAGGAACCGTTGATTCCCACATCGTACAGATTCCTGTAAGGCTTTCAGCGCGTTGACCTGATATTGGCGCAGGAACCGCAACCCATTATCATATAAGAACTGCTGGCGGGTTTCCGGGTTTATGTACTCAGGGGCTTCCATATACCGAGGATTTTTGATTACGGCAATATAATCTGCACCAATTTCCTCTAAATATAGTTTCGCCGGATCCGCATTCATAGCCTTGCTCTCCTGAATACTTTCGTAGCTGGGTAAAGCCGTGATAAGTTGCGGATTTCCCTTGTAGATATTCCAGAAGTAATGCTGATTTCCGTTGGAGAGGATTACATATCTTAGATAAAGCGATTTGGCATATTTTCTAGCTTGTTCCTTACCAACCAGAGGGTCTTTATTTTCTGCTTTTGCTTCCAATATAATAAAAGGCTTTCCTTTATCATCAAGCAGCAGGAAATCTACAAAGCCATTCTTCACCTTATTAAAATTTTCGCCCAGGCCAGTTAAATCGTCTTTAGACATCTTGACGTTAGGTTCCAACTGTATGTTTGCAGACCCGTTTTCATCGTCAAAGAAGCGCCACCCTGCTTCTTCTAACAGATGATTGATTTTAATCCGTGCACTTGCTTCTTTCTTTTTCAAAA
Organism: uncultured Lachnospiraceae bacterium; assembly: GCA_910584845.1. Lineage (GTDB taxonomy): Bacteria > Bacillota > Clostridia > Lachnospirales > Lachnospiraceae > Brotaphodocola. The sequence continues at coordinate 746 of CAJUDH010000014.1, read as the reverse complement.
CAGCAACCCCCTTTTTTACAGCGGCCTATTGCAATTTATAAAATGTGCTGTGATTGATATTTATCGATGTTTGTTGGTTTGCCGGTATTGGCGGGTATCAGCCATATTTTATTAATAGCGTTTTTCTGCGATTATTTTTACAAGGGATCTGGGCTTGATGGGCGCTTATGATCCGTTTTCTGTGCAGTTTCCTGTGTTGTAATCTAGTTGTTTCTCACGGAATCCTTCCGTAAAATTAACAATTCCCACTTTTATTATATTCGTTTGAATGAGTTTGTTCAATAAAAAAGTTGTTTCGGCCGTAAAATCAAAATTTTCGGCCGAAGCGGCGCGAGGATGAAGTTTTTCAGGGGACAGTAAAAGGACAGCCACACCGGTTAACCGAAGTAAAAAGCAGGAATCCAAGCTGGTTCTTGATAGGACGGCAATCCAAAGCTCAACGAAAAAGGAATTGGAAGCTGCCCTACCGTGTGTTGACAGATGGTTTTTCATTTGCAGGGGGATTCCGTTGCTGCAAATTTTGCGACAACTTTGCTGACGGAAAAACATATCAGATGGATTGTTGCAATCCAGATGGAACCGTTTCTGTAGGTTATCCTGTTAAATCCAAACGAGGTACACCGTTTAGAATCTGGGCATGAATATTCTTAAGGAACATATGTGAAAAGGTTTGGCATAAGGCTTTTTACCCCGCTCGTATTATAAAGTAGTAGTGTTTATAGACCCTCTCCAAGGTCTTAATGCTA
>CAJUDH010000013.1 GCA_910584845.1 uncultured Lachnospiraceae bacterium | reverse complement strand
CACAAACGGGTGGACGGCAACCGCCAACAAGGCAAGAACCGCCGTTGGGAACATTACCAACGCCGTGAGTGCCTTAAATATATGTGACCTAGCCGGGGATGTGTGGAAATGGCTGAATGAATTATTGCATGACCCCACGGGGGAAACATGGATATGGTATGATGTATTAGGCAGCGGTTACGGCCAGGCATACATGGCGAATAGTACGGGCTTGCACGCCCTTGTTGGCGGCGGCGATTGGTACAGCGGAGTGCGTTGCGGTTCGCGGGCCGTCTATTGCGGCCGTTGCCCGTGGTACGTGGACACGCACTTTGGGGTGTGGTGCGTGTGTGACAGTCTGTAATCTGTTTAGGCGGGCGAAATCCCGCTGGAAACCTTACAAGCCAGTTATTTGCCAATGTCTACGGACGCCGCCTGGATATGTTCATAAAACACACTTTAAAGGCAAAATATTACATCCATTATCCTTTCTGACAATTTGCTGCAGTTGCGGGGATGGTTCCGCAGACATGCGGACACCTGGCACATACTGAAAGCCCTGGAATATGATCTCCTTTTCTTTGAATCTGAAAAGAAAAGTGGGTCAGAATCCAGGCGATAAAAATATTATCATTGTACCGTAAAGAGAAACTAGGAAAGGGGATTGGAAGCAATGAAAAGTGAAATCTTGGGATTTTTGATGGCGGAAGCGGCAAACAGGTTCTTCCGCATGGTAGCCCTTGCAATTGTGTTTGATACGGTTATGGGCGTTTTCCGGGCGGTAAAGGAAAGGAAATTCAATTCCTGTGTAGGAATCAATGGGGCTATCCGCAAAGTGGCAATGTTGGTTTCCATTGTCTGTCTGTCCGTGGCGGATAAAATCCTTGTAATCAATTTGATCGGATTTATCCCGGCAGACATTTGGGGAAAAGCAGGAATGGCAGCCCCCGCCGAAATTGGAATGGCGGAATTCTTTTCTATTCTGTTTATTGCCTATGAGGTTGTAAGCATCCTTAAGAACATGACACTTGCCGGATTGCCCGTAAAAAAAATGTGGGGCCTGGTAAAAAACTTCCTGGGCAAATACACGGAAGAATTGCCGGACGATGATTAAGGGAGGGGCACAGACAATGGACAAACAGAACTTTATAGAATCCATTGCCGGGTATGTGCGGAAATACGCCAGCATTTACGGAATTATGGTACATAGCCCGATTATTGCACAAGCCATTCTTGAAAGCAGATGGGGCGAAAGCAAATTAGCCGCCATCTACCATAATTATTTTGGCCTTAAATGTGGGGCAAAGTGGACGGGGAAAAGCGTAAACATGAGGACTATGGAAGAATACCAGGAGGGGACGCTTACGCCGATTTTTGACAGTTTCCGTGTATATGACAGCATGGAAGAGGGCGTGAAAGGGTATTTTGAATTTATACAGATTCCACGCTATCACAATTTACAGGGCATCACAGACCACAAAGCATACCTGGAAACCATAAAAGCGGATAAGTATGCAACAAGTAGCCGTTATGTGGAAGATGTTATGGCGGTTATTGAACAATACAACCTTACGCAGTATGACAAAAAAGGGGAATCACAAATGGTAAAATTGGCAAGTACCGTATTGGACCAGGCCCGGGCATGGATTGGGTGCAATGAAGCGGCAGGAACCCATAAACAAATAATTGACCTGTATAATTCGCATAAACCGCTTGCCAGGGGGTATGTTGTGAGGTATACGGACGCATGGTGTGCAACATTTGTTTCTGCCGTGGCTATCAAGTGTGGAATGACCGATATTATACCGATAGAATGTGGATGTGGCCAAATGATACAGCTTTTCCGGGAGTTGGGAGAATGGGACGAAAGGGACGATAGAACCCCGGAAGCCGGGGACGTTATCTTTTACGATTGGAACGATTCCGGCATTGGGGACAATACAGGCTGGCCGGACCATGTGGGGTTTGTGGAGTGCGTGAACGGTGGAAACATTGTTGTGATTGAGGGCAACAATTCCGATTCCGTAAAACGCCGCACATTGCCCGTAAATGGCAAGTATATCCGGGGGTATGGCGTGCCGAAGTATGACAGGGTACAGGCATCCGGACAGGGCAATAAAACAGTGGAAGAGGTTGCAGGGGAAGTGATTGCCGGAGCCTGGGGGAACGGGGACGATAGAAGAACCCGCCTTTCCGCTGCCGGATATGACTATTCCCAGGTGCAAACCGCTGTAAACGCATTATTGGACGGAAAGGAAACCGCCGAAAAGAGTATGGATAAAGTAGCCCGGGAAGTGATCGCCGGAAAATGGGGAAATAACCCGGGACGAAAGAAAGCACTGGAAGCCGCCGGATATGATTATTCGGCCATCCAAAAAAGGGTAAACACCATTTTGAAGTAACACAAAGGTAAACGGCTTTTTGGCCTGACATAGCAAGGAAAATACATATCACGGACACAATCCCCGCCAACACAAGGACGGGGATTGTTTTATATTTTCATTGAAAAAATCCTGGTATTGGTATATAATATTTGGGCGTATTTTAATTACGGAAATGGGGTATGCAAATGTTTAATAATGTGGATTTTGATAGTATAGATATAACACAGGAGCCGCCGGAAGAGGAACCGGCCCGCCAGTATTATTTTATAGCAAAATGCCGTAAATATGTGAAAGAACAAAGTGAACGTCTGGGCCGCCCTCTTTTCTCGGTAGTCAGAACATTCGGGTGCCAGATGAATGCTAAGGATTCCGAAAAGCTGGCGGGCGTCTTAAAGCAGATTGGGTTTTGTGAGGGGACCTGTGAAGAAGCGGACCTGGTGCTGTACAATACCTGCACCGTACGGGATAACGCGAACCAAAAAGTGTATGGCCATTTAGGGTATTTACAGGCTTTGAAAAAAAAGAACCCCCATATGCTGATTGCCCTGTGCGGCTGTATGATGCAGGAGCCGGAGGTAATTGGGAGGATCAGGAAAACCTATCCTTTTGTGGACCTGGTTTTTGGCACCCATAATGTTTTCCTGCTGGCAGAACTGCTCTGCCGGCGTTTGAATGAAAAGGGGATGGTGGTAGACATATGGGAGGCGGCACGGGATATTGTGGAAGAACTGCCGGCACGGCGCAAATACCCTTTTAAGTCCGGGGTAAACATTATGTATGGCTGCAATAATTTTTGCAGTTATTGTATCGTGCCCTACGTGCGGGGGAGGGAAAGGAGCCGGAAGCCGGACGAGATCTTAAGGGAAGTGCAAAAACTGGTGGCAGACGGGGTGAAGGAAGTAATGCTGCTGGGCCAGAACGTAAACTCTTATGGCAAAACTTTGGATAAGCCGGTAACGTTTGCCTGGCTTTTAAGGCAGGTCGGACAGATAGAAGGGTTAGAACGGATCCGGTTTATGACGTCCCACCCCAAAGACCTTTCCCAAGAGCTGATAGAGGCTATGAGAGACGGCGGGAAAGTATGCCGCCACCTCCACCTGCCGCTGCAGTCGGGCAGCAGCCGCATATTAGAAAGCATGAACCGCAGGTATACCAAAGAACAATATCTGGAGTTGGCAAGCCGGATCCGGGAGGCTATCCCCCAAATTTCCCTGACTACGGATATTATCGTTGGCTATCCAGGGGAAACGGAAGAGGATTTTCAGGAAACCTTGGATGTGGTGAGGAAAGTCCGTTTTGACAGCGCATTTACCTTTATTTATTCCAAAAGGAGCGGCACGCCGGCTGCCGCTATGGAAGGGCAGGTTTTGGAAAGCATAGTGAAAGAACGGTTTGACCGGCTGCTAAAGGAAGTCCAGCAGATTTCGGCCCAAGTCTGTGCAAGGGATCTGGGGACGGTTCAGCCGGTGCTGGTGGAGTCGGTGAATGGCCATCAGGACGGCTATGTTAGCGGCCGCCTTAGCAACAACCTGCTGGTGCACTTTCCCGGGGACGGGTCTTATGTCGGGCAGATTGTGCCGGTCAGGCTTACACAGGCAAAAGGATTTTATTACATGGGGAAAATAGAAGGAGAGTAGCCAGTGGCTGGATTATCACCAATGATGGCCCAGTATCAAGAGACAAAAAAACAATACCATGACTGTATCCTGTTTTATCGGCTGGGCGATTTTTACGAGATGTTTTTTGAGGATGCAAAAATTGCTTCCAGGGAATTGGAGCTGACTTTAACCGGCAAAGAATGCGGTCTGGAAGAAAGGGCGCCTATGTGTGGCGTCCCTTATCATGCCGTAGACAGCTATTTAAGCCGTTTGGTGCAGAAAGGGTATAAAGTGGCCATCGCCGAGCAGATGGAGGACCCGAAGCAGGCCAAAGGGCTGGTAAAGAGGGAAGTGATCCGGGTGGTGACGCCGGGCACCATCACCAGCGCCCAGGCCCTGGACGAGGCCCGGAATAATTATCTGATGGGGATCGTCTATCTGGAAGACCGGATGGGGGTGGCCGTGGCAGACATCAGCACCGGGGACTTCCTGGTGACGGAAGTAGAATCGGAAAGGCAGCTGTTTGATGAAATCTATAAGTTCTCCCCGTCGGAAATGATTTGCAACGATGCTTTTTCCGTGTCGGGGATTGATTTGGAAGAGGTAAAAAACCGCTGCCATTTCACATTATCTTCCCTGGACCCCCGTTATTTTCAAGACGACGGCTGCAGGAAGGTGCTGCGGGAACATTTTAAGGTGGCAAGCCTGGAAGGGATGGGGCTGGCGGATTATGACTGCGGCGTGGTGGCTGCCGGGGCGGTACTGCAGTACCTGTATGAGACCCAGAAAAGTACATTGGACCATATGACAACCATCGTGCCTTATTCCACCGGGAACTATATGGTATTGGACGCCTCAACCCGCAGGAACTTAGAGCTTTTGGAAACCATGCGGGAAAAGCAGAAAAGGGGGAGCCTCCTTTGGGTATTAGACCGGACCCGGACCGCTATGGGGGCGCGGATGCTGCGCAGTTGGATCGAGCAGCCCTTGATTGACCGGGAAGGCATACAAAAACGTCAGCAGGCCATCGAAGAACTGAATTTAAATTATATCGGCCGGGAGGAGCTGGGGGAGTATTTAAACCCCATTTATGATTTAGAGCGGTTAATTGGGCGGATCAGCTATAAAACGGCCAACCCCAGGGACTTGCTGGCTTTTTGCAATTCCATTGCCATGATCCCGCCGATAAAAGATTTGCTGGGGGAATTCACCTGCGAGGAATTAAAAGGGCTAAGGGAAAAGCTGGACCCCTTGGAAGAACTGCGGGATTTGATCCGCCAGGCGATCGTGGACGAGCCCCCCATCGCCGTCCGTGAAGGGGGGATTATCCGGGACGGATACCATGAAGAGGCGGACAGGCTGCGCCACGCCAAAACGGAAGGGAAGAGCTGGCTGGCCCAATTGGAAGCGCGGGAACGGGAAAAGACAGGGATTAAAAATTTAAAAATTAAGTTTAATAAAGTGTTTGGCTATTATTTTGAAGTGACCAATTCGTTTAAGAGCCTGGTTCCGGACTATTTTATCCGCAAGCAGACCTTAACCAATGCAGAGCGTTACATGACGGACGAGCTGAAAAATCTGGAGGACATTATCCTTGGCGCGGAGGATAAGCTGGTTTCCCTGGAGTATGAGCTGTTTTGCGGCGTGCGGGACCAGGTTGCGGCAGAGGTGGTACGTATCCAGAGGACAGCCAGGGCCGTGGCGGCCATTGATGTATATGTATCTTTGTCCACCGTGGCAACCAGGAACAATTTCGTAAAACCGGCCATGAATGAAAAAGGGGTTATCCAGATCAAAGGCGGGCGCCATCCGGTAGTGGAGAAAATGATGGGAAATGGCCTATTTGTGGCGAACGACACCTACCTGGACAACGGGAAAAACCGGGTTTCCATTATTACAGGGCCCAATATGGCGGGAAAATCCACTTATATGCGGCAGACGGCCCTGATTGTGCTCATGGCCCAGATCGGCTGTTTTGTGCCGGCAGACCAGGCAAACATCGGTATCTGCGACCGTATTTTCACCCGGGTGGGGGCTTCGGACGACCTGGCTTCGGGGCAGAGCACTTTTATGGTGGAGATGACGGAAGTAGCTAATATCCTGCGGTGTGCCACCCGCAGCAGCCTGTTGATTTTAGACGAGATTGGCCGTGGCACCAGTACGTTTGACGGATTAAGCATTGCCTGGGCGGTGGTGGAGCATATCAGCAACACCCGGCTTTTGGGGGCCAAAACCTTATTTGCCACCCATTACCATGAGCTGACCGAGCTGGAAGGGATCATAGGCGGGGTGAACAACTACTGTATCGCCGTAAAGGAAAAAGGCGACGATATTGTTTTTCTGCGTAAAATCGTGAAAGGCGGCGCCGACAAAAGTTACGGGATCCAGGTAGCCAGGCTGGCAGGCGTGCCGGATACGGTGATCCAGCGTGCCAAAGAACTGGTGGAGGAATTGGTGGATTCCGACTTGACAGCCAAAACCAGGGAGATTGCCAAAGTGAACGTCAACTTATCCAGCCGGAAAACCGTGGCCAAACCAGATGAAGTAGAGTTAAGCCAGCTTACCTTGTTTGATACGGTGAGGGAGGACGATATTATTAAAGAAATCCGGGACCTGGAGCTGGGGAGGATGACGCCAATCGACGCTTTGAACATGCTCTACCGTTTCCAGACAAAGCTAAATAACCGTTGGGGCGCGGGGAAAACGGATTAAAAGGAAGAGGGCCATATGCCGAACATACAATTGTTAGACCAAAATACCATTAACAGGATCGCTGCCGGGGAAGTGATTGAACGCCCGGCTTCCGTGGTAAAAGAACTTTTGGAAAATGCCATTGACGCCAAGGCCACGGCGGTAACCGTAGAAATCCGGGACGGTGGCATTTCTTTTATCCGGGTGACCGATAACGGGAACGGGATTCCGGCAGAAGAAATATCCTTGGCTTTCCTGCGCCATTCTACCAGCAAAATCCGTAGGGCGGAGGATTTGTTTTTGGTAACTTCCCTGGGGTTTCGGGGGGAGGCCCTGTCCAGTATTGCTGCGGTGGCACAGGTGGAGGCCATTACCCGGACGCCGAAGAGCCTGACCGGGGTCCGCTATCAGATTGAGGGCGGGGAAGAGAAGAGGGTTGAAGAGGTCGGCGCCCCGGAGGGGACCACGTTTATCGTCCGCAATTTATTTTACAATACGCCGGTGCGGAGGAAATTTTTAAAGACAGCCATAACCGAGGGGGCCCACGTAGGGGATCTGGTAGAGAAGATTGCATTGTCCCATCCGGAAGTTTCCGTCCGTTTTATTCAGAATAATCAAAATAAACTCTATACTTCCGGCAACCGCAGCCTTAAGGATATTATCTACACGGTGTTCGGGCGGGAACTTACCGCCTGTTTGCTAAAGGTAAGCCAATGCCGGGATATGGTTACCATAGACGGATTTATCGGAAAGCCGGTGATTGCCAGAAGCAACCGCAATTTTGAAAATTATTTTGTCAATGGCCGGTATGTGAAAAGCAGCATTATCACCAGGGCGATCGAAGAAGCCTACCGCCCGTTTATGATGCAGCATAAATATCCTTTTACCATGCTGCGCCTGGCTATGGAGCCGGAACTTCTGGACGTAAATGTGCATCCGGCCAAAAGGGAGCTGCGATTCCAGGACGAAGAACGGGTTTTTCAGGCAGTCCGTGACGTGTTGGCAGAAACCCTTGCGCAAAAGGAACTGATTCCGGAAATGGTTTTGGAGGATAAAAAAAAGCAAGAAGAAAATAGGGAAAAGCAAAGGGGAAGCCAGGGGAGGCGGGGCTTTTACCCGGAACCTTTTGAATACAAACGGATGGAACAAAAGCAGCCCTTTGGGCAATGGCAAAAAGGGAAGGAAACCCATCCAAGCGTGCAGCAGGCGGAAAGCCCAAAACCGTCCGGGTTAGAAACAGAAATAGAAAAAGGTGCAGCCGGGCAGCTTAAAGGACAGGCGCCGGTTCCCCAGGGCCAGCTAAGGGAGCGGCAAGTACCTTATGGGCCAGGCCTACCGCAGGATGAGGCGGTTTCCCCAGAGGGGTCCAGGCAGTTGGAGCTGTTTGAAGAACGGCTTTTGGAACCGAAATCCCGTAGCCGCCATAAACTGATCGGGCAGCTTTTTGACACCTACTGGCTGGTAGAATTTAATAACCAGCTTTATATTATTGACCAGCACGCCGCCCATGAGAAAGTTTTGTATGAGCAGACCATGGCTACCTTGGCCACCCGGGAACAGACCAGCCAGATGGTGGATCCGCCGATTATTTTGTCCCTGGGGGGCCGGGAAGAAACTTTGCTAAAACTCCATTTAACGGCATTTGAGCGCATCGGGTTCCGGATTGAACATTTTGGCGGCCGGGAATACGCGGTACGGGGCGTGCCCGATAATTTATTTTCCCTGGCCCAAAAAGATTTATTGATGGAAATGCTGGATGGCCTGTGGGAAGATATAGGGGGCGGCAATACACCTATGGTCTATGAAAAAATCGCATCCATGTCCTGCAAAGCCGCGGTAAAAGGCAACCATACCATGAGCGTTGCCGAGGCGCAGCAGCTCATTGGCCAATTGCTGGATTTGGAGAACCCTTATGCCTGCCCTCACGGAAGGCCTACGATCCTTTCCATGAGCAAACGGGAGCTGGAGAAAAAGTTTAAAAGGATTGTGTAAGGCCGTGGAACCCAAAAGGGCAACAATACGGCCATGCACAGAATCGAGGAAAAGATGAAACAGCCACTGGTTATTATAACTGGCCCTACGGCGGTGGGGAAAACAGCGTTGTCCGTCCAACTGGCCAAAGACTTAAACGGCGAAGTCATCAGCGCCGATTCCATGCAGGTATACCGGTTTATGGACATCGGTTCCGCCAAAGTGACAGAAGGGGAGAAAAAGGGGGTCCCCCACCACCTGATAGACGTGCTGGACCCCTGGGAGGCATTTAACGTGGCCCGGTTCCAGGTTATGGCAAAGCAGGCTATGGAGGGGATTTACGGGAGAGGGCATTTGCCTGTGGCCGTGGGGGGCACCGGTTTTTACCTTCAGGCATTGATTTACGATGTGGATTTTAAGGAAAATAACAGTGGGGCCGCGGTCCGGCAGGAACTGGAAGAGCTGGGCGAGAGCAAAGGCAACGGGTACCTGCACCAGATGCTGCAAGGGCTGGACCCAGAGGCCGCGTCGCAAATCCATGCCAATAACCGCAAACGGATTATCCGGGCCATCGAGTATTTCCGGTTGACCGGACAGCCCATATCTGAGCACAACCGGCAGGAACGGGAAAAAACCTCCCCTTACCGGTTTTATTATTATGTACTGGATTGCCCCCGGGCCCAGTTGTATGGGCGCATTGACCGGCGGGTAGACCGTATGGTGGAAGCAGGGCTGGTAAAAGAGGTCCAAAAGCTAAAGGAAATGGGGTGCCATCGGGGCATGGCCTCGATGCAGGGGCTGGGCTACAAAGAGGTCTTGGATTACTTGGAAGGCAAACACAGCCAGGAAGAGGCCATCCGGATTTTGAAAAGGGACACGCGCCATTTTGCAAAACGGCAGCTTACCTGGTTTCGGCGGGAGCGCGATGTCCGGTGGATTGAACTGGAGGATTTTGGCTATGACATGGAAAAGGTAAGGGGCCATATTTTGGAAGATTTCCGCCGGGGGGAAGAAGCGGCCCAAAGGGTTTCCGCAGGGGCCTACAAAGAAAAAACAGGAGGGTGAACAGATGACGCGGGAAAAAATCTACAAACGGCTGGGCATCAGCCAAGCCGTATTGGATTTTGCTTCAAAAACAGAGGCGGGGTTGAAAGGGCGTTTTCAGGAATTGGATGAAACAGCGGAGTACAATCAGTTGAAGGTGGTCGGGGCTATGCAGGAGGCAAAAGTCAGCGACATCCATTTTGCGGCTACTACGGGTTACGGCTATAACGACCTCGGCCGGGATGTGCTGGAGGAGGTCTATGCCAAGGCTTTTCACGGGGAGGACGCCCTGGTGCGCCCCCAGATCATCAGCGGGACCCATGCGCTGCATGTTGCCTTGTCAGGAAACCTCCGGCCGGGCGACGAGCTTTTGTCCCCGGTGGGAAAGCCATACGACACATTGGAAGAGGTCATTGGCATACGGGATTCCGTGGGTTCCCTAAAGGAATACGGGGTCACTTACCGTCAGGTGGATTTGCTGCCGGACGGTTCTTTTGACTATGATAAAATCGCCCGGGCCATAAACGGCAGGACACGGCTGGTAACGATACAACGCTCCAAAGGCTATGCCGTGCGGCCGACCCTGTCGGTGGAAAAAATCGGCCAGTTGATCGCATTTGTGAAAAAAATAAAGCCGGACCTGCTTTGTATGGTAGACAACTGTTACGGGGAATTTGTAGAAAGGGCAGAGCCTACGGACGTAGGGGCAGATATGATTGTCGGTTCGCTGATTAAAAATCCCGGAGGCGGCCTCGCGCCTATCGGGGGCTACATTGTGGGGAGGAAAGACTGCGTTGAACGGGCCTCTTTCCGGCTTAGCGCCCCTGGCCTGGGAAAAGAGGCGGGGGCCAGCTTAGGGTGCAACCAGCCATTTTTCCAGGGCCTGTTTTTATCGCCTACGGTAGTGGCAGGGGCGCTAAAAGGGGCTATTTTTGCCGCAAATATTTATGGGCGGCTGGGTTTTTCCGTGATGCCTAACGGCACAGAGCCCCGCCATGATATTATCCAGGCGGTGACATTGGGTAGCCGGGAAGCAATAGCCGCCTTTTGCCAGGGGATCCAGGAGGCCGCCCCGGTAGACAGTTTTGTAGTTCCGGAGCCCTGGGATATGCCAGGATACGATTCCCCGGTTATTATGGCAGCAGGGGCTTTCGTGCAAGGCTCTTCCATTGAACTGAGTGCCGACGCGCCCATTAAGCCCCCTTATGCCGTATACTTCCAGGGCGGCCTGACCTGGTACCACGCGAAGCTGGGTATCTTAAAGTCCCTGCAAAAACTGGTAGACCGGGGACTCGCCGTACTGCCTGATACGGCAGGCATTTAGATGCATGTGTACAATTTCCGCGCTAAAGTTTCCAGAATATAGATAACCGGTACCTGTGTGGTGATATTGGTGTCGCCGCTGGCCATGATCTTGGGGACGTGGTAGAAGATATTGCAATCGGATATTTTTGCTAAAACAGAGTCGGGGCTGTTGGTGATGCCGATAAGGAGGCTCCCCCTTTCTTTGGCTTGGTTTGCCAGGGAAAGGGTCTCTTTGGTGGACCCGGACACGGACAGGGCAATCGTAACCGTCCCTTCGGTCAACTCTTGGAGGATGGGCAGGAACGGGTCTTCTACATGGAAACTGAACCGCCCTACGTTGGAGAAGAACCTGGCCCCATATTTGCCCAAAATGCCGGAAGAGCCGATGCCGACGAAAATAATGCGCTTGGAGTCCTTTAACATGGCGAAAGCATGGTCCAGGTTTTCCTGAAATTCTTCGGAGTTGATATTCGCAATAAAATCCCGGAGGGCGATTTCGCCCATATCTTCTAAGGCTACCACGTTTTTGTCCAGCTCTTCCCGGTACCGCAGTTTAAACTCGCTGTAGCCCGAACAGCCCAGTTTTTTGCAAAAACGCAAAACCGTGCCGGTAGATACGTGGGCCTCGTCAGCCAGGTCTTTGATTTTCATGCGGGAAAGGCGGTCTTTGTTTTTGACGACACAGTTATAAATAGAAAGTTCCAGCTCGTTGAAGCTTGACAATTGCTCATGTGTAAATATATGAATCCCCCCATTCTTTAGACATTATCGAAAGATACTTTATTATAAAGGATGGGCAATTGTTTGTAAAGTTAAGAAAACTGAAACCGGTTTTTGTTTACTTTGGGCCGATTGTTTGTTATACTAAACAAGTGTTACATAAAAATAACAATGTTAGGTGGGATGATGTATGGGTTTGTTTCAGTATGAACAGATTTGTAAGCTGAATGAAAGTGAGTTTACCGTATACAATTATGTTTCTTCCCATCTTCAGGAAGTGGAGGCTATGAGCATACGGGAGTTGTCAATGGCAGCCGGTGTTTCTACCACCACAGTCCTTAGGTTTTGCAGCAAATTCGGCTGCGACGGGTATACGGAATTCAAATACCGGATCCGCCAACTTTTGGAGAAGCGGGTGGGGGGGGGATATTACCCTTCTATAAGGTCGGCGGTGCGGTACCTGCAAAGCACCATTGACAATAGGGAGCTTAGCGCCCAGATTGACCAGGCAGCCGGGGTGTGTTTACAGGCCCGGCAAGTGCTTTTTTTGGGGATCGGGACTAGCGGGGGCCTGGGGGAATATGGGGCGCGTTTGTTCTGCAATGTGGGGGTTGCCGCCTTTTCTATTACGGATCCGTTTTACCCCTCCCCGCAGAAGGATATGGAGGACACGGTATTGTTCGTTTTGTCCGTTTCCGGGGAGACCCCCCTGGTTGTTTCCCTGGTGGACAGCTACAAGAAAAAGAGGATGAAAATTATCAGCATAACCAATGTGAACTTGTGTACGGTTGCCAAGTTGTCCGACCTGAATTTTGCTTATTTTATGCCTCTTGCCTATGCCTATCAAAATGCGGATCAGATGAATATGACCACGCAGCTTCCGGTGCTCTACCTGTTAGAAACCCTGTCACACAGAATCCATGAAACAATCGAAAAAAGGCGCCCAGACTGGGAATAGGCTTGCCATGCCGGGAAAACAGACAAAATCCGCAACATTCTTTTGCGCTTTTTGCCTGTTTTTTTATTGTGACAAATTTCAAACGATTAAACATTTGTCAAAATTGGGTAAAATAATTGAAAAATTCAAAAAAATATGATGTAATTCTACTATGCGGGCTAAACGCACAAATACATGATAAGGGGTGTATTTTATGAAAAAAACAGAGATTCCCCAAGGATTTTTGTGGGGCGGTGCGGTGGCGGCCCATCAGCTGGAAGGCGGGTATGACAAAGGCGGCAAGGGCGTTTCCATAGCTGATGTAATGACTGCCGGGGCCAACGGCGTAGACCGGCAGATTACAGAGGGGGTTATCCCCGGGCTCAATTATCCGAACCATGAGGCCATCGATTTCTATTCCCGTTATAAAGAGGACATCCGGCTGTTCGGGGAGATGGGTTTTAAGTGTTTCCGTACTTCCATCGCCTGGACCAGGATTTTCCCTAACGGGGACGACGAAGAGCCCAATGAGGAAGGCCTGCGGTTTTATGACGACATGTTCGATGAGATGAAGAAATATAACATCGAACCGGTTATTACCCTGAGCCATTTTGAAATGCCTTACCATTTAGTCCAGGCCTATGGCGGCTGGAGGAGCAGGAAACTGGTTGATTTTTTTGTCCGCTTCGCCCAGGTGGTAATGGAACGCTATAAAGGTAAGGTCAAATACTGGATGACGTTTAACGAGATAAACAACCAGGCCGATACTTTTGTGGACTGGTCTGCCTGGACGGATTCCGGTATTTTGTACAAAGAAGGGGAGGACCGCCAGGCGGTGCTGCAACAGGCGGTGCATTATGAGATGGTGGCCAGCGCCAGGGCCGTTGCCATGGGGCATGAGATCAACCCGGATTTTAAGATCGGGTGTATGTTGGCCATGGTGCCTTTGTACCCCAGAAGCTGCTCGCCGGAGGATCAATTGGCGGCTATGAGGGCTATGGAGCACCGGCTGTATTATTACGGCGACCTTCATGTGTTCGGGGAATATCCGGTATATATGAAAGCGTTCCGGGAGAACCACGGTTTGGAACTGGATATTACCCAAGAGGATTTGGATTGGTTAAAGAAAGGCTGCGTGGATTACATCGGGTTCAGCTATTACATGAGCAATACCGTCAGTGCCGTGGAAGTGGAAAACAGCATGAAGATCGCCGACGGTTTCTATCTGGCTAAGAACCCTTACGTGAAGGCCAGCGACTGGGGATGGCAGATCGACCCCAAGGGCCTGCGCTATTCTTTGAATTTGCTGTATCAAAGGTACCAGGTGCCGCTGTTCATCGTGGAAAACGGGTTCGGGGCCTATGATAAAGCAGAAGAAGACGGTATCCATGACCCTTACCGGGTTGAATATTTAAGGGCCCACATTGAGGAAATGAAAAAGGCGATCTTAGAAGACCATATCCCTGTTATGGGCTATACGCCATGGGGCTGCATTGATTTAGTCAGCGCAGGCACCGGCGAGATGGAAAAGCGGTATGGCTTCATCTATGTGGACAAAGATAACCAGGGGAAAGGCACCTTGGACAGGAGGAAGAAGGATTCCTTCTGGTGGTACAAGAAAGTCATCGAAACAAATGGCATGGAACTGTAGTTTCAGGCAAGTAAGTAATTCCCCGGCTATGGGGAATGAAAATAAATATTAAAAAAGGAGGAAATTTTATATGGTTATTCGTTTATTTTGCGCGGCAGGTATGTCAACGAGTGTGTTAGTCAACAAGATGCAGGAGGCGGCAAAGGAAAAAGGGAAGGACGCCGATATCGCGGCATTCCCGATCCAGGAGATGGACCGTATGATAGGGGCGGGCAATATTGACGTTGCTTTACTTGGGCCGCAGGTAGGCTTCCAGCTGAAGAAGGCAAAAGAGATTTGCGATCCCCACGGTGTTCCGGTAGATGTGATCCCGGCTGCTGATTATGGCATGTGCAACGGCATGAACGTGCTGAAATTCGCTTATAAGCTGGCGAAAAACAAATAGATAGGGACCTATCTGAGAGAAATCATAATAATTCTGTGAGGGGATAGTATATGGGCGATTTTATTAATGAGAAAATACTTCCAAAAGTAATGGCATTTGTCAATACCAAACCTGTCCAGGCGTTGAAGGATGGTATGGTTTTGAGTATGCCGATGTTGATTGTCGGTTCAGCATTCTTGATTTTCGCTAACCTTCCGATCCAGGCGGCGGCAGACGCTTTGGCCGCTGCGGGTATTACGGATATTTTAAATCAGGCATATGGCGCTACCTTTAGCATTAGTGCCATTATCGCGGTTATCGGTATCGCATATAATTACGCCAAACAAGAAGGCCAGGAACCTTTGGGCGGCGGTATCCTCGCACTGTCTACTTTCCTGCTGCTGCAGCCCTCCAGCATTACCAGCGCCAGCGGGGACGTGGTAGGGAACGTGATTGACAAGACGTGGGCGGCAGGACAAGGTATGATCGGCGCCATCATCATCGGTTTGGTGGTAGGCAAGGTGTATTCCTGGTTCTTAAAGAAGGATATCCGCATCAAGATGCCGGCAGGCGTTCCGGTAGGCGTTGCCAATGCATTCTCCGCGTTGATCCCGGCAGCAGTCGTTATCTCTGTGGCAACGCTCATCCATGGGATTTTTGTTGTGGGATTCAAGATGACAGCTATGGAAGCCATATATAAAGTGATCCAGACGCCGTTGCAGGGCTTGACGGATTCCCTTCCCGGCGTAATTATTTACGCTTTCATGGTTTCCTTCCTCTGGTTCTTTGGCGTCCATGGTTCCACCATCTGCAGTGGCATCATGTCCGGCTTGTTCCAGGCAAACTTTATGGAGAACCAGGCTATCCTTGACAGCGGATTGGAATTGACCGTAGCCAACGGCGGCCATATCGTTACCCAGCAGTTTATTGACCAGTTTATTACGGTAACCGGTTCCGGTATCACCATCGGCGTCGTTATTTACATGTTTACCATGGCCAAATCCCAACAGTTAAAAGGTTTGGGGCGTTTGGAAATCGGCCCGGCGCTGTTTAACATCAACGAGCCTATTTTGTTCGGTTTGCCTATCGTTATGAACCCCTTGATGGCGGTTCCCTTTATCATGACTCCGGTAGTAGTAGGCGTTGTCCAGTATTTTGCATTGGCTACAGGGCTTTGCCCGCTGTATAAAGGTATCGTGGTGCCCTGGACCACCCCGCCGATCATATCCGGGTTCCTGGTAGGGGGCTGGCGGACAGCTTTGCTGCAAGTAGTGACCATGGTGATTTCCTTCTTCATATACCTGCCTTTCGTCCGTAAGATTGACAAGATGAACGTGGAAAACGAACAGGCAGCGGCAGCAGGCAGCAGCGACGACGATGACGATGACTGGTAGGATGAGGGATGCGGCAATGTTTTAAGCCGTTTCTGTACTTGGCCTGGCAGAATAAATGGAGGCCGGCCAAATCACCGGATTTCTAAAGAGGAAGAGACGATAAGGTACAAAAGAAGATAGGACGGATCACATTATCCGAACACAGCAAAAGGGGAGTAAAAACATGAATGACGAATTAATGATATCCTGTATGCAGATTATTACTTATGTAGGGACAGCCCGTTCTTGTTATATCAATGCCATACAGAGTGCAAAAGAGGGGAATTTTGAAGAGGCTGAGAAACTGATGAAGGATGGCGAGGAAAACTTTGTCCAGGGCCATAACGGCCATGGAGACCTCCTGGCCAAGGAAGCCCGGGGAGAGCTGGGCGGAGCCGGCCTGATCCTGATTCATGCAGAGGACCAGTTAATGAGTGCGGAAGGTTTCCACACCATTGCGGAAGAGTTTATTGAACTGTACAAGAAACTGGCAAACGAAAATAAATGATAAATAAAAAGAAGCCTGCCGGCTGGCAAGCTTCTTTTATTTATGGCTACGGTTTACGCCGGGTATCCCTTTGGCGGATAAATTGATCTAAAAGGTGGGCCACCTCCCGTATATCTATGGGTTTGGGGGCGTGGGCGTCCATACCGCAATCCAGGCAACGCTGGATGTCGTCATAGAAGGCGTCTGCACTGATGGCAATGATGGGTATATCCTTTGCGTCCTCCCGTTCCAGGTTCCGGATGGTGGAAGCGGCCTCATACCCGGTCATTACCGGCATCCTTAAATCCATCAAAATGGCGTCATACCAATAAGGGGGGGAGCCCTGAAATTTTTCTACGCAAATTTGCCCGTCTTGCGCCCATTCTAATTGTAAATTCAAATCCATGAGAAGTTCGCTGGCGATTTCCCAATTTAATTCGTTGTCCTCAGCCATAAGTACACGGCGGTGGGTGAAATCCATCCATTCTTCCCGCTCGGACTGCGCCTGCTGGGGCGATTCGGTTTCTGCATATTTGCGGAGGCCGTAATATAATGCAGAACGGAACAAAGGTTTGGGGATACATCCGGTTATGCCGGCCAAACGGGCCTCGGTTTCCACTTCGCCCCAGTCCCCGTCAAACAGCAGTAAGAGGGGGGTAGCGCTATCTAGGCGGTGCAGTTCCTGGCTGGTGGGGATGCAGGTGTTTTCCGGCAGTTTCCAATCTAACAGGATTAGGTGATAGCTGTTTCCCTGGCTATGCCGCCTTTTGGCCATTTCCACTGCCTGGGGGCCGTCGGTAGCCTTGTCAACCCGTAGCCCGATGGATTCGAGCATTTCGGCGGCGGCATCTATGACCCTTTCATTATGGATGGCTATCAGGATATCCCGCATGGGGAGGAGCAGTTCCAGTTCATTGATGTGGGTTTTTTCCAAGTCCAAAATAACATGGAATTCACTGCCCTGGCCTAGGGCGCTTTTTACCTTGATGGCGCCGTGCATGGCGTCTACGATATGTTTGGTTATCGTCAGCCCCAGGCCGGCACCGGCGGTTTTTTGCACCCTGGCCCGGTCTTCCCGGACAAAAGCCTGGAACATATCGTTTTGGAATTCCGGGTTAATGCCGGCCCCGTCATCCCGGACATAGAGGTGGGTCCGTATGTAGTGTTCTCCTTTCGGGGAAGGCTCTTCCCGGAGCGTGACCTCAATATGGCCTTCCGTCGGGGTGAATTTGACTGCGTTGCTTAACAGGTTCAGCAGCACTTGGGTCAGGCGCACCGTGTCGCTCAACACATTTTCGCAAATAATATCCTGGGTATAAATGTCCAAATGCTGCCTTTTTTCATGGACCTGCGGCTGGATTATGGTCATCACGTTATAAATGGCTTCCCGCAGGGAGACCGGTTCGGTATTCAGGGATAAATGTCCTTTTTCGATTTTGGACATATCCAGCATATCATTGATAAGCCCCAGGAGGTGCTGGCTGGAGACATTGATTTTTTTAAGGCAAGAGCGTACATGCGGCGTATTGTCCAGATTGGCAATGGCGACGCTGGTCATGCCCATGATGCCGTTCATGGGGGTACGGATGTCATGGCTGATGTTGGAGAGGAATTCGCTTTTGACCTGGCTTGCCCTTTCGGCAGTCAGGCGGGCTTTATCCGCAGTACGCCGGGCTTCGTCCAGGTCATGGATTTGCTGCCTTGTCAACCGGAAATACCCAAGGAATATAAACAGTAAAAACAGCAGGATCAACAGGCAGCCGATAAGGGAGGCGATCCCCCATTTAACCCCCAGCCCGGATATGGTTTTATCCAATATGCCATAAGACATACATAACAGCAAATGCCATTCGGAATTGGGCAGGCCGGTGCAATATAAATTTTGCCGCTGCCCTGCCACCTGGATCTGGCTGGTGTAATCCTTGCCGTTGTCCATGGCGTCGGTCAGTTCGGCAATATATAGTCCGGGGCCTTTTCCGTTTAATTCTTCGTAAGTATGGCTGACCTGGTCAAAATAATTGGCCCCGTTGTCCATGTTGCCCCTTTGAAGGATAATGCTCCCGTCCCGGCGGATTATAGAGTAGTCTACGTCAACCAGGGGATTGTCCATGTTGATGGCCAGGGTGTCGCTTAAGTAGCTGGTGGGGATTGCTGCCACCAAAGCAATGCTGGCCTGGCCGCCATCCAGGGGATAGGCCGCAGGCACCCCCAACATAACTACAGGGACCCCATTGCTGTCCCATCCGGCGCTGGCTTTTTCCTCACCGTCAAGCAGGGACTTAAGGAACTTGCCCGGCAGGCCCGATTGGATCGGAGGGCCGTATATCATATGGAATTGGCCGTCTTCTGTGTAGAAGGCCAGGTATTCGAAGCCTTTGGACTGGCTGTTGTAAGCCAAGGTTTCCTGCATGGCGGTTCCGCCTCTGTATTGGGGCGGGGGCACAGAGTCAATCAGGGCTTCCACCTGGTTTAGCCTTAGTTCGATGGCGGTCCCGAAATGGGTGGCAATCTGTTCGCTCATTCCGGACATATAGATGATTCCGATGTCTGTGATAGCCCTGGCGCCCATAATATTGATCCAAAGGGCCTGAACGGTGAAGATGACCACACAGAAGGCCGAAATCAATGCAAGGCTTACCGTCAAAAAATGCGTTGTCCGGTTTCTCATTTAAATACCCCCTGGTTAATAATTAAAGAGAAGAAAAGAATTTAGGCGAATCAATGTCCATGTCACATTATAGCATATGGAAGAAAGGCTTTCAAGGGGATGGGTGTTGCCGGAAACTTTAAGAATCGTGCTTGGAAGTTTTTAAGGGAAGCGTTATAATAGGGTAGGGCCACAAAACAAGTAGATTGCGGAAAGGGGATGGCAGGGATGGGGGCAGATATTCAGGTGGTACACACTACCGGCCGCAATAATTGCGGAGGAAGATGTGTGATCCATGCCCATGTGAGGGACGGCAGGATAGAAAGCTTAAGTACGGAAACGCCGGGGGGGCAGGCTGGCGCGCCTTTAACGGCATGTGTAAGGGGGATGCATTACCACAAGACATTTTTGGGGGAGGGCCGCCTGCGCTGGCCTTTGAAACGGGTGGGCCGCCGTGGTGAGGGCAGGTTCCAAAGGATCGGGTGGGAGGAAGCGGTAGACGAGGTTGCAAGACAGTGGATCCGCATCCGGGACAAATATGGGCCAGGTTCCCGCTATGTGAATTATGGGACGGGGATGGATGGCGTGCTAAGCGCAAACCGTATGGCAAAAAGGCTGCTAAGCCTGGACGGGGGGTTCCTTGGCTATTATAATTCTTATAGCACGGCTTGCATTTCCCAGGCTACCAGGCTGATGTATGGCACTTGCCAGACCGGGAGCAGCCTGTCGGAGTGGCTGAATGCCGGGATGATCCTTTTGTGGGGGCACAATCCGGCAGAGACCAAGTTTGACGGCTCCATGCATTATCTAAGGCAGGCCAAGGAAAAAGGAATCCCTATTGTGGTTATCGACCCAAGGAGAAATGATACGGCGGCGGCTTTGGACGCTGAGTGGATCGGCATACGGCCGGCCACAGACAGCGCCTTGGCAGACGCCATGGCTTATGTGATTGTGAAAGAAGGGCTGCAGGATCAGGAATTCCTGGACCGGTGCTGCCTGGGGTTTGACAAGGCCCACATGCCGGCGGGCGTTGACCCGTCAGAATGCTATTTGTCCTATCTTCAAGGGGAAAAGGACGGCATACCCAAGACCCCTTTGTGGGCCGAAAGGATTACGGGGATAGAGGCAAAGGCCATCGAAGGGCTGGCGGTCCGGTACGCCTGCGCGAAGCCGGCTGCCTTGATCCAGGGCTATGGCGCCCAGCGCCATGCTTATGGGGAACAAAGCGCCAGGGGCGGCATCCTGTTGGCGTGCCTGACCGGCAATGTAGGGGTAAAGGGCGGATGGGCCAGCGGGACGGCAGATTTGAGCGTGCACCGCCAGCCGTCCTTTCCGGTTCCGGATAACCCTTACCAAAAACGGATCCCTGTCTTTTTGTGGACGGAAGCCGTTTTGCGGGGCCATGAAATGACGGCGGCGGACGGGGTGGAAGGAGGGGGAAGGCTGGATTCCGACATAAAAATGATCGTCAACCTGGCAGGCAATACCTTGATCAACCAACACAGCGATATAAACCGGACGGCACGGATTTTGGAAGATACCTCCAAATGTGAATTTATCCTTTGCAGCGACCTTTTTATGACCTCCAGCGCAAAATTTGCAGATATTTTGTTGCCGGGGGTATCCATGCTGGAAAGTGAGAATATGACCGTCCCCTGGAAATACGGGGATTTCCTTGGATTTAACAACCAGGTGGTTGCCCCCCTTTATGAAGGGCGTTTTGAATATAGCTGGCTGGTTGAGGTGGCAGAAAAGATCGGCCTGGGGCAGGAATTTTCCCAGGGGCGGACGGCCAGCCAGTGGCTGGAGGCTATTTATGAAGATTTGAGGATTTCAGAGCCGGAACTGCCGGATTTTAAAACGTTGAAAGAAGCCGGCATTTACCGTTACCGGAACAACCCGGCTGTGGTGGCTTTTGAAAAACAACGCCAAAATCCGGAATCCTACCCTTTCCCTACGCCTAGCGGGAAAGTGGAGATTTTTTCGGAAACGGTTTTTAGGGGCAGGTTTGCGGAGTATTTTCCGGCTATCCCCCGTTATGTAGACCCGCCGGAAGGGCCGAAAGACCCGCTGGTGAAGCGCTATCCGTTGCAGTTGATTGGCTGGCATACGAAACGCAGGTGCCACAGTATCCACGACAACAATCTTGAAATGCATTCCATAGACCCCCAATGCCTTTGGATGCACCCGGACGATGCCCGGGAACGGGGCATCCGGGACGGTGAAACCGTCCTGGCCTGGAACAGCCGGGGGAGGGTGCGGATCCCTGTAAAAATCACGGACCGGATTGTGCGGGGCGTGGTAGGGATGGCCCAGGGCGCCTGGTACCGGCCGGACAAAGACAAAACGGACCTCGGAGGATCGATCAATGTGCTGACTTCCCAGCGCCCCACCCCTTATGCCAGGGGAAATCCACAACATACCAACCTGGTGCAGGTGTCCTCTTGTAAAAGTTTCGGATTGTAGCCGCAGCCGTCCGGATGGATGTGGGGGCAGGGCAGCTTTCAATATCCTATTGACAGGATGGGGGGCTGTCCGTATAATATCGTCAAGTAGGCTGCAAACGGAAAACAGGGGGAAGTTATGCATGGAGGAAATCAACTAGAAGGGCTGGAGCTTTTTCAGGATGTCCGTCCGGAAATCCGGGACAGGCTGTGGAAGAATGGGAAGGTGGAGGGATACGAACGGAACCGTATGATTATACGGGCCAGGGAGCCTGTGGGGGCAGTCTTTATCCAGTTATCCGGAAAGTCTGTGGTATACAACCTTACCCATATGGGAAAACGCAAAATCCTGTTTGTGTTTGGCAAAGGGATGCTGTTAAATGAACACGTGATGAACTGGCATTCGGCGTCCCTGTATTGCGAAACCATAGAAAAGAGCCGGATCTTTACGGTTCCGTCCTCAAAATTTATCCACTATATGGAACAGGATTTTGAGCTGGCCAAGTCGGTGCTGGTTGCACAGGAAAAAAAGATTTGGAGGCTGGGCCACCAATTGAAAAATACTATGGGAAGTGTCTATATGGAACGGAAACTGGCGGCAAAGCTTTGGAAACTGGGCCGGGATTTTGGCATACAAACGCCGGAGGGCATCGAGATTGACGTTAAACTGACGGTCACCTTTTTGGCCGATATGCTCGGGGCCCCCAGGGAAACGGCTTCCCGGCTGTGTAAAACTTTAACCGGTTACGGCTTGATCCAGATGGATAAAAAAAGGATCACCATTTTAGACCCTCATAAAATGTCTGTCTTTTATAAAACTGGCAAAGTTGAATAAAAAAATAGTAAAATTTTAAAAAAAATAGGGAATATTGGTGCTGTTCTTACAATTCCGTGATGTTTGTCACGGAATTTTTTTCCTTTATTTGATAATATGGTATCATGAGGCAGCCGTTCAGGCGGGGGATCCCTAGGCGCCCAACCGTGCCGTACATCTGCCGGAAAGCAATTTTCAAACACACTCTAACAGGAAAGGGATGTGAAAGGATGAAAAAAGTACAATCAACCTGCAATTACTGTTCCATTGACTGTAACTTGGATTTTTACGTAGAAGGAAACCAGGTGGTAAAAACGGTCCCTACCAGAGGCTATCCGGTCAACGACGGGTTCTGCTGCATCAAAGGTTTGTCGCTGGACAAGCAGCAGGCCACGGTAAAACCGGGAAGGCTTCCCAAGATCCGCCAGGAGGACGGCAGCTATCAGGAGGTGCCTTGGGAAGAAGGCTTCCGGCATGTAGCCGGAAAACTAAAGGAGCTTCAGGAAAAATATGGGGCAGAGAGCGTGGCCGGCATCAGCACCGGGCAATTGACACTGGAGGAATTTGCCATATTCGGCCATGTGATGCGCAATTACCTGAAAACCAACGTAGACGGAAATACCCGGCTGTGCATGGCTACCGCCGTGGTGGCCCACAAGCAGAGCTTTGGGTTTGACGCGCCGGGCTTTACGTTAAAAGATTTGGAGTTATCGGATACTATAATTTTTATCGGGGCCAACCCGGTGGTGGCCCATCCGGTCCTGTGGGGCAGGGTCCGGCAAAATTCCGTCCCCGGCCATAAGGTGATCGTCATCGACCCTAGGAGGTCGGAAACAGCTATGAACGCAGATTATTGGTATGGCCTGAAATGGCGCAGCGACCTGCTCCTTTGCTATACCATTGCCAACCAGCTGATTGAAAAAGATTATTTGGACCATAATTTCATCCAGGGGCACACGGAGCATTTTGAGGAATTTAAAGAATTTGTAAAAGGCTATACCCTGGAGCGGGGGGCAGAGGGCACCGGGCTTTCCCCGGGGCAGATTACCGAACTAGTGGAATTGATCCATGCCGGGAAGCGGGTGTCCTTCTGGTGGACCATGGGGGTCAACCAGGGATATGAGGCGGTCCGTACGGCCCAGGCCATTATCAACCTGGCCCTGATGACCGGCAATATCGGCAGGCCGGGTACCGGGGCCAATTCCATTACCGGGCAGTGCAACGCCATGGGTTCCCGTACCTTTAGCAACACGGCGGCATTTTTTGGCGGGGGCGACTTTACCAATCCGGCCAGAAGGGGGAGGATTGCCCAAGTGCTTGGCGTGGAAGAAAGCATGCTGGCCGAAAAGCCTACCAAGACATATAACCAGATTATCGAAGGGATCCTTGCCGGGGAGATTAAGGGCCTGTGGATTTTGTGTACCAACCCCAGGCACAGCTGGACTAACAACGAAACCTTTGCTGAAGCTGTGAAAAAGCTGGAGCTTTTCGTCGTTCAGGATATTTATGACACCATTGAGAGCGCTGAAGGCTGCACGGTGTTCTTTCCTGTGGTCCCCGGGATCAAAAAAGAAGGGACATACATTAACCTGGAACGGCGCCTGTCTGCTATGCGCCCGGTGCTGGAGCGGGGGGAAAATGAAATTTCCGATTACGAGGCAATCCTCGGCGTGGGGCGCGCTTTGGGCATGGGGGATGCCCTGAAAGGATGGGAAACCCCACAGGGCTGCTTCCGGCTAAT
This sequence comes from uncultured Lachnospiraceae bacterium, assembly GCA_910584845.1. GTDB lineage: Bacteria > Bacillota > Clostridia > Lachnospirales > Lachnospiraceae > Brotaphodocola. The sequence goes on along the minus strand of CAJUDH010000013.1, from coordinate 59,320 downwards.
GCGGGAGTGCTCCCGGAACATGCCTTGCGATTTTACCGGCGTAACTTGGGAGAAGCTGGAAAATTCCCATGGGGTCCAATGGCCTTATCCGGAAGGGAAAGAGGAGGAAAACCGGGAAGAACAGCGGCGCCTGTATGAGGACGGGATATTCTTTACCCCGTCGAAAAAGGCGCAGTTCGTGTTCGAAGAAGTCCGGGAGAATCCGCTGCCGGCCACCAAAGAATTCCCTTATATCCTGAATACCGGAAGGGGGAGCGTAGGGCAGTGGCATACCCAGAGCCGTACGAAAGAAGTAAAGTTTGTTGAGGATGTATCGGTAAAGAAAGCTTACCTGTATATGAATACCCGATTGGCTAAAGAGCAGGGGATCCAGGAAATGGACCAAGTCCGGGTGGTATCCGTCAACGGCCAGTGGGCCGACTTTGCGGTTAAGGTTACGGAAAACGTACAGTATGAAGAATTATATGCACCCATCCACTACATAGAATGCAACAAACTGACCCCATCCTTATATGACCCTTATTCGAAAGAGCCGTCATACAAGGCGACACCGGTCCGTTTGGAAAAGAAAAGATAGGAGGGCTTATGCATCAGATCCAGGAAAATGTAGAAAAACATGATGGCGGCGCCTTGTACCGGATTAAAATAGACCGTAGCCGCTGCATTGGCTGCCTCACCTGCGTGACTGCGTGCGTGGTCAGCCATGAGTCCCAAAGCGGGGATGCCAGGAACCGGGTAACCATAGACAGCGAGACCAAGCCGGCCCCTATTTTCTGCCGCCACTGCGAGAGGCCGGAGTGCGTCTACACCTGCATGACCGGCGCCATGAAGAAAAATCCGCAGACCGGGTACGTGGAATACGACAAAGGGCAATGCGCCAGCTGCTATATGTGCATAATGGCATGCCCTTATGGCGTCCTCAAATATGACAGCATCTGGAAAAAAGAAATTATGAAATGCAATATGTGTGTACATAGAAGTAAAGACGGGGCGGCCAACCCCATGTGCGTGGAAAAATGCCCCATGCAGGCGATCACTCTGGAGGAGGTGGATAAATGAAGTATGTAGTGTTGGGCTCTTCGGCCGCCGGCATCCATGCGGTGAGGGAGCTTCGTAAGCTGGACCCCCACAGTGAAATTATCATGGCATCCAAAGACGAGGCCATCTATTCCCGCTGCATCCTGCACCAATATTTAGGAGGGGTGCGCACCAAAAGGCAGCTCTGCTTTGTGGAGGAGGATTTTGCCGGGCGTTATAAGGTACGCTGGATCAAAGGGAGGGGATGCACCGGCATTGATCCGAAGGAGAAGGCAATAACCCTGGATAATGGGGAAAAGGTCAATTATGATAAGCTGCTGATTGCCACCGGGTCCCATACCTTTATCCCGCCGGTAAAAAACTTAGACAAGGCAAAGAACGTAGTGGGGTTCCGCAACCTGGAAGATATGGAGGTGCTGAAAAAAGCAGCCGGGACGGCCAGGCATATCCTGGTTATGGGGGCGGGCCTGGTAGGTTTGGACTGTGTCAGCGGATTTTTGGAACTGGGGGTACGGGCAACCTTAGTGGAGATGGCCGGTTGGCTTCTGTCCAAACAGTTGGACCAACGCGCGGCTTTTACTTATCAGGATGCTTTTTCCCGGGAAGGGGTTGCCCAATATTACGGGGTGGGGATTCAGGAAGCGGTTTTGGACGGGGACAGCCAAATTTGCCAGGTGGCCCTTACCGACGGTACAATCCTTCCCTGTGATTACCTGGTAGTGACGGCAGGCGTCCGCGCCAATGTGGAATTTTTGAAAGGGTCGGGTATCGAAACCGGACGTTTCGGTTTGATTTACGACGATACCGGAAAGACCAGCGACCCGGATGTTTATGGGGCGGGCGACGTGTCAGGCACCAGCCCCATCTGGCCGGTAGCGGTGAAGGAAGGGATAATTGCCGCCAGCAACATGGCAGGGGTTCCGAGAAAGATGACCGATTTTTTTGCCAGCAAATCTACCATGAATTTCCTGGGCATACCCAGCATGTCTTTGGGGGAAGTAAATCCGGCGGATGAAAGCAGAAAAACAGAAATCCGGGAAACCGAAGGCTCTTATAAAAAAATCATCCATCAAAACGGAAAAATCACAGGCGCCATCCTTCAGGGGGATTTGGCTTACAGTGGGATTTTGCAGCAGCTGATCGCCAGGAAAATTGATATTACCAAAGTGAAAAAGCCGGTTTTTGACATTGATTATTCTGACTTTTTCCACATGAAGGAAAATTTTGAATTTTACTATGAAGACGAAAACGAATAGGGGCAAAAAATAAGACAATCGGAAAACGCTTACAAGAGCCAGGAGGGAATATGGAACGATTAGAACGGTTGCCGGTGCCGGTGCTGCCTACCTTTGTGGGGGCGTTGACATTAGGGAATGTATATGCAGGGATGGGATATGCCTGGGTGCGCCATTTAAGTATGTGGGCCGCCACAGCCATCCTCTTGCTTTACATCCTCAAAATTGCCTGTTACCCGAAAACATGCCGGAAGGAATACCAAATGACAATCCCTTGCAGCCTATATGCAGGGTTTACCATGGTATTGATGATTTTAGGCAGTTATTATTTTGATTATGTGCCTGCTTTGGGCAAGGCGGCCTGGTGTGTGGGGGTTGCCGCCCATGCCGTCCATATTTTGATCTTCACTTACCGGAATGTGGTCCGGGCACGCAATATAGACACATTTGTACCCAGCTGGTTTGTGACTTACAACGGGATTATGGTAAGCAGCGTGGTGGGCGGGGCTATGGACGCCAAGCCGGTGCTGACTGTGGTAGTATATTATGGCATTGCCATTTACTTTATTTTAATCCCCCTCATGGTATGGAGGCTTTTGGCCGTAGAAGTTAAGCCTGGGGCCTACCACACCATGGCAGTGGTATTGGCGCCTTGCAGCCTGTGCCTGGTCAGCTATTTGAATGTAGTTGACGCCCCGGTACCCTGGCTGGTATGGCTTTTGTATGGCTGTGTCCTGGCCTCCCTTACCTTTATCGTGGTCCAATTGCCCAAGTTTTTTGCGTTCCCCTTTGCACCGGGGTATGCGGGCCTTACCTTCCCTATGTGCATCGGGATTGTGGCCACCAACAAAATGGCGGGCTTTCTGGCAGGTGCCGGAAAGGAAAGCCTGTCTGCCTGGGTTTCCCAATTGGGCGGGATACAAGTTTACCTTACTACTATGATCGTAGGGTATGTGCTGTTGAATTTTGCCATGATGGCTTTCCGGGTGGAACGGAAAAGTTAATCCGGTTTCGGGTAATATTGATAGAAGGTTGGAGGATATGCGGTGCAGGCATATGGGCTGATTTTGGCAGGCGGGAAAAGTACCCGGATGGAGGGGATCCATAAAGGGGACCTTTTTTACCGCCGGCAAACCTTTTTGGAACGGGCCGTCCAGGAGCTGGGGAAGGAAACGGAAGAAATCTGGATATCTTATGGGGAAGAGGACCGGGGGCGCCGGGAGGGATGCCAAATCATTATGGACGAGTTTCCCGGCTGTGGCCCGATCGGGGGGATCCATTCCGGATTAAAAAACGGGAAACGCCAATGGGCTATGGTTGCCGCCTGTGACATGCCGTTTTTAGAAATCAGCCTGTACCGTTTCCTTTTTGACAAACTGGAACAGGCAAATAAGGCAAGGCAACCAGAATACATGGGCGCCGTCCCCTTTTCAGAAGGGAAAATCCACCCCCTTGCCGCTATTTACCATAAGGGGCTATGGAAGGCCCTGGAAAGGCAGATTAAAAAGGGGAAGTACCGGCTAACGGATGCCCTGTCCCAGGAAAGGATTTTATATGTGGATTTGACAAAGGAAGAAGCCTTAGGGACAATGCTTCAAAACATCAACACCACTGTGGAATATAAGAAATTAAATCGGGAGGATTACCCTTCCCCAGATGGGGCCGGCTAAAAAGGGATTGGGAAAAGGCAGGGCAAATGGAAAAATTATCACTGGATGAGGCGACAAAACGGCTTTTGGAACAGGTAGAGCCATTGCAGGAGGCAGAGGAAATATCTTTATGGGATGCGAAAAACCGGATATTAGCAGAAGACGTGTTCGCTACCAGGAACCAGCCCCCTTTTGCGCGTTCCCCCCTTGACGGATACGCGGTGCAAAGTGAAGATATAAAGTCTGCAACAAAAGAGGCCCCCGCAAGGCTTACGGTAATTGAGGAAGTGGCGGCGGGGCGCGTAGGCCAAAAACAGGTAACTGCCGGCACGGCGGTACGGATTATGACAGGGGCGCCGATACCAAAGGGTGCGGATGCCATCGTCCGCCAGGAAGATACCGACTATGGGGAAGGCCGGGTCTGCGTTTATCAAAGCGTAGGCCATTATGGGAATTATTGCTTTGAAGGGGAAGATTACCGGGCCGGCGATTGCCTGATGAAAAAAGGTTCCCTGCTGGGCGCGGCGCATGTGGGGGTGTTGGCCAGCCTGGGGCTCAAGAAGGCCTTGGTGCTGCGTAAGGTGAGGGTGGCGCTGATAACCACCGGGGATGAAATCGTCCTTCCGGGGGAAACGCTTCCAGAAGGCAAAATTTATGACTCCAACCTCTTCTCCCTGGGGGTTCAATTGCAGTCCTGGGGCGTGGAACTGACAGCCAAAAGGCGGGTGGGGGATGAAGCCGGGCTGGTTGCGGCAATGATTGCAAAAGAAGCAAAGGACGCGGACATGGTCATTACCACCGGAGGGGTGTCCGTGGGAAAAAAGGATATTATGCATGACGCGTTAAAGCTGCTGGACGGCCAAAGGATTTTCTGGCGGGTTGCCATCAAGCCAGGTATGCCCACCTTATGCGCCCGGTATAAGGGGAAGCTGATTTTATGCCTTTCTGGCAACCCTTACGCCGCTGCCGTGAATTTAGAGCTCCTGGTCCGCCCCCTTCTGGCTAAATTAACAGGCCGCAAAGATTTATGCCTTAGGAGAAAGAGGGCGTCCCTACAAAACGGTTACCATAAAAAAAGCGCCGTAACCCGGTATGTCCGTGCATACTACAGGGAAGGGGAGGCCTGGATTGCCAACGGGTCCAACGATTCGGGGGTTTTAAGCTCCTTATGTGGCTGCAATTGTTTGGTTGAGATTCCGGCAGGGACAGGGCAGATAGGACAAGGAGGCCAGGTATGGGTGGTAATGATCGGGTGAACCATAAAAGCCAGCAAAAAATCGTTGCTGTCTGCGGGGTGAAAAATTCGGGGAAAACCAGTTTTTTGGAAAAGCTGGTAAAAGAGTACACGTCAAAGGGGAGGAAGGCGGCCGTAATCAAACACGACGGCCATGATTTTACCTGCGACGTCCCCGGCACAGACAGTTACCGCCTTAAGGAGGCCGGGGCTTATGGCATTGCCGTGTTTTCGGCCCGCCGTGTTTTTGTCCATCAAACCGGCACCGGCAAAGGGGCAGATTGGCTAATCCGGCTTTTCCCCGAAGCGGATATTTTGTTTATTGAAGGGATGAAAGACAGCACGTATCCGAAAATTGAATTGATCCGCGAAGGTATATCCAGCCTCCCGGCGTCCAACCCCGCAGGCCGTTTTTTGCTGGTTACCGACAGGGACCTGTCCCAATATACGGAACCTGCGGTCGGGTTCGGGGAAATAGGGAAGGTGGTGGAACGGATTGACGCGTATCTGGAAAAGGAAGGCGGTATTTTGGCACATGCCAAAGAAAATGAGGTGAAATGATGGAAAACGGACAGGCATGGCAGCAAGGGGCCAAAAGCTTGTGGAAATATTGTACCACAAAGCATTGCAAGGAGATGCTGTTATCGTTCCGCCTGCTAGGGGACCGGGGCTGGCCGGAGGAAAAGGTGCTGGCTTGCCTGTATGCTTTGGGGAACCATGCGGAAGGACATTATGAGAAATTGCGGATCCCCAAAAAACATGGAGGGACCCGCCTTTTGCTGGCGCCGGACCCGCTGCTGAAACAGGTACAGAAAAACATTTTGCACCATGTATTGGAAGGGTTTGCCCCCGCGGGCTGCGCTACGGCATACCATAAGGGAAGCTCTGCCATAGCCAATGCCAAATTACATGAGGGAAAGCCACTGCTGCTGAAATTGGACATTGAGGATTTTTTTGGCAGTATCACTTTCCCCATGGTGCTTCGCTATGGATTCCCTGCCCGGTATTTCCCGCCGCCGGTAGGGGCCCTTTTAACATCCTTGTGCTGTTACCTGGACTGCCTCCCACAAGGGGCGCCTACTTCCCCGGCGTTGTCCAATTTGGTAATGGGGCCTTTTGACCGGCATATGGCAGAATGGTGCCAGGAAAGGGGGATCTTTTATACCCGCTATTGTGACGATATGGCCTTTTCCGGTGATTTCGACGCCGGGGAGGTAACACGGAAGGCATACGGTTTTTTACGGGCCATGGGGCTGGAACCGAACCGGAAGAAAGAACGGGTTTTGCCAAAAGGCGCCCGGCAGACGGTAACCGGCCTGGTGGTCAATGAAAAAGCGCAGCCCACCAAAGATTACCGGCGGAAATTGCGTCAGGAGCTGTATTACTGCCAACGGTTTGGCACAGAAGGGCATTTAAAACGGATAGGAAGCCAGGCAAGCCTCCCGGACGGGGGGGCTGGAACCCGCCGTTACCTTCAGTCTTTGCTGGGGAAAGTGAATTATGTCCTGGAAACCCGTCCGGATGACCTTTGGCTTTGGCAGGCAAGGGGATGGCTGACGGGCTGTTTGGCAAAGGAATAGGGCTTACCTGGCAAAAAGGTAGACATAATAATGTTATGTCTACCTTTTTGGATTCTAAGTTGACAAAAGGATGGGTAAGCTATACAATGTCAATAGGAAAAAAATTACCGTTTCTGGTAAAGGGAGGAAGGGGAGAAGATATGGACAAAAGGTATTTATGCCTTGATACCGGCGGAACCAGCGTCAAGTATGGGGTGTGTGACGAAAACGGGCAGATGCTGTCTTCCGGGAAGGAGCCTGTCGGGAAGACGCTGGAGGAATTTTTGGATCAAGTACAGGGCCTGTATGAAAAGTATTCCCCTGTTGACGGGATCGCCTGCAGCTTTCCCGGGGAAGTCCACAGCGAGGAGGGTGTTATCCGTGGCATCAGCGCGGTGGAACACCTCCACAATTGCCCTTTACAACAAATGATTTCCCAGCGGTGCGGTTCGAAAAAAGTTTCTATGGTCAACGATGCCAATGCCGCGGCTTTGGGGGAAGCGTGGCAGGGGGTGGGGAAAGAGTATGAAAACATTGCGTTTGTCATTGTGGGAAGCGGCGTTGGCGGAGCGGTGATTGAAAAAGGGGAGCTGTATCCGGGGACTACCATGAATAAGGCGGAGATCGGGAACTTCCCCATGGGGGGGATGAAAGACGGGGCGCTTTTGTGCTGGAGCAATTTTACATTGGAAAAAGAGGCGAGGAAGTATTCAGAAAACCACCCGAAAGAGGTAGACGGCAAGGAATTGATGGAACTGGCGGAAAAAGGGGATGAAGACGCGGCGGCCTGCGTCAAAGAGTTCCTCCACTACATGGCTATCGGGTGCGTGAACGTCCAATTTGCCTATGACCCGGAGATTATCGCCATAGGAGGGGGCATCAGCGCCAACCCGAAAATCCTGGAAGCCATTAATAGGAGCTATCAAGATTTGGTCCGGGGGCAGCAAATGGAATACCTGATGCCTAAAATTGTGGCGTGCCAGCGGGGGAACGACGCCAACCTTTTAGGCGCATTGAGCTATTTTCTAAAATATGCATCGTTTCAGGAATAAAATAAAAAGGGTCCTGCTTTGCAGGATGTTCCGCCTGCGGCAGGCTGCTTTTGCGACGGCAGCTTTCGCCGCAGCGCGGCCTTAGCGGAGCGTTTTGCCTTTTAGGATATTTCCTTTGAAATAAAAAAGGGCCCTGCTCTGCAGGGTCCCTTGTTTGTTTCGCCTCCGGCGGTTTTTTGTGGTTATTGGGCATCCATCTCTTCTTTGGTGGGATAAGAGGCGATGGCCCCGTGGCCCATAACGCTTTTTCCGCAGAATTTGTTGGCAAAAGACAGGTAACGTTCCATCTGCCCTTGGGCCAATTGGCCCAAAGAATCGACCGTCACCCCGTCGGCGGACAGGCAGTAAAGGAAAGAGCCGATAAAACCGTCCCCAGCCCCGGTGGTATCCACGGCTTTTACTTTTGCACCGGGGGCAAAGGCCCTGGCATGGCGGGTATAGCATTCGGCGCCTTCGGAGCCTTTTGTATAAATGACCAGCTTGGTATTGCCTGCCAATAAGGCAGGAAGCGCTTCCTTGATGTCAGTATGGCCCGTGATGAATTCCAATTCTTCATCCGAGATTTTCAGCACATGGGCCATAGGGGCAAATTCACGCACTACTGCTTTCAAGGCATCCGTGCTTTCCCACAGTGCAAAACGCAGGTTTGGGTCAAAGCTTACCAAAGCCCCGGATTCTGCAGCATAGGCCACTGCCTGGCGGTGGGCTTCCTTCATGGGGAAATCCCCCAGGGAAACGGAACAGAAGTGGAGGCCGAATACATCCTGAAACCAGTTTTTTTGGATATCGGAAGCTTCCATCAACATATCGGCGCCTGGCTTCCGGTAGAAAGAAAATTCCCGGTTCCCGTCTTCCTTTAAGGCCACAAAAGCCAGGGAGGTATTGGCGGCCTTGGTGCGTTTTACATATTCGCAGCCAATGCCGCAGGAAGCGAATTCGTCTGCGATCTTATCGCCAAAGGGGTCGTCCCCTAACTGGGTAATCATAGAAGCCTGGCCACCCAGTTTTACATAAGCTGCACATACGTTTGCCGGGGCCCCGCCCACAGCCGGCGAAAAAGATGAAACCGCTTTCATCTCTTTGCCATGTTCCGAAGGGATAAAATCAATAAGTGCCTCTCCGATTGCCAATAACCGTTTCATAGCTTCCTCTCCTCCATTGCATGCCAAAATTTTTTTCATAATATGGGAAATATAGGATCAGTATAACAGATTCTTTTTCCGGTGTCAATTTGTCTTCTTTCTTGGAAAACCGGAAAAGTAACGTAAGGAGGGGAGTATGGGGCGTTCTGTGATTTTGTACCGGGGAAGTTTGAAAAGCTGTAACTATAGATGCAGCTACTGCCCTTTTTCTAAACAGAAAGGGTCGGAAAAGGAACGGAGGGAAGACAAAGCCCAATGGTTCCGTTTTGTGGAACGTGTGGAAGAAGGGATGGGGCAAGGCAATTTCCAGACGGATTTTGGCGGGGTAATGGTTACGCCTTATGGGGAGGCGTTGCTGTATCCTTGGTATTGGGAAGGGCTGGCCCGGTTAAGCAGGCTTAAGGGGATAGACGTGGTGGGGGCCCAGACTAATTTAAGCTTTCCGGAAGAAAAATCCCTGGCCTGTTTTGGCCAGGCAGGGGGGGACAGGGGAAAGCTGCGCCTTTGGGCCACTTTCCATCCGGAGATGGTTTCCGTGGGGGCGTTTGCCGAAACGTGTATCAGGCTAAAGCAAATGGGCATCACCCTATGCGCAGGGGCGGTGGGGGTCCCGGGGCAGGAAGGGGTGTTGCGGGAGCTTAAAAAAATGCTTCCGGCAGATATTTACCTGTGGATCAATAAAATGGACGGGTTGGGGCGGAAGTATACAGAGGAAGAGAAAAAGGCATTTGAGGAAATCGACCCCTATGTGTGGAGGGAGTGGGAAGTGGTCCCTGCGGACGTGGGCCAGTGCCGGGGGCGGGTGTTTGTGGACGGGGGGAAAGGCCTGCGGATCTGCAATATCAGCCAGAACATAAAGGCGGCTGAATACCAATGGCAACAAGGGGAAGTAAGGGAATGCAAACGCAAGGCCTGCTCTTGTTACCTGGCATATGGAGGCAGGGATAATTGGATGAACCAAGTGCTGTTTGGCCCCTATCCGGTATTGCGGATACCCAGGAAAGCCAAGGCCGTGTTTTTGGATATAGAGGGGACCCTTCTGCCGAAAGGGGATGCCGGAAAGGTGGAGGAAGAGGCACGGAGGAGGGTCCGTTTTTTGGAGACATTGTCTAAAGAAGGGGCGTTATTGTTTTTTGCCACAACCTTGCCTTATGGGGAAGCCATAAAGCGTTGCCGTGATTTTTCCCATTGGTTCTGCGGGGGGGTGTTTGCCGGCGGGGCCCATGTGGCCTTGGAACAAAAGGGGGAAAAGAAAGCATATTTTTTTCCGTTGGATGAATCATGCCTTGCAGCCATGGAGGCGGCGAAAAAGGAGTTTGGCTTCCGCCTTTTGGTTTACCGGAACGGCAAGTCCCTTTATAAAATGACGCTTGTGCGCCCGGCAAGGAAACCTTGGGGCCAGGAAGAGGCAGGGCGCCTGGCAAGTTTGATAGACCCTAAAGGCCGGTGCCATATCCGCTGGATCCTGGAGGGCAATTGCCTGCAGATCGTGGCGGCAAAGGCAAATAAAGCTAACGGGGTAAGGCTGATTTGCCAATGGCTGGGGATTGCCGAGGCGGATATAGCCGCTGCCGGCGACACAAAGGAAGATGAAGAAATGATGAAAATAGGAGCCGATTGCCAGAGGCCTGAAAAACCGGCGGCATGGCTTAGATAGATGGAATGGGTCCATAATAAATGGAATGGGTCCATGTAGGAAGAAAGGCGGTATCCCGTTATGCAAGACGGTAAAATAATAGTAGCTTATATTGGAAACGGCAAGAGCACGAACCGTTATCACATCCCTTTTGTATTAACAAGAAAAAACAAATTTAAAATTAAGTCGATCTATAACCCAAGGGTCCACCATGATGTGTGGCCTGCGGTGGAAGGGGTTATTTATACGGAGCATATAGACGACGTGTACCACGACCCGGAGGTTGACCTGGTGGTTGTCAGTACCCGCCAAAGCCTCCACTACCCATACGTTAAGCGCGCCCTGGAAAGTGGGAAGCATTGCCTGTGTGAGAAACCGTTCATGGAAACGGCAGAAGAAGCCAGGGAGGTCTTTGCCCTGGCCAAAGAGAAAGGCTTATATTGTTCCGCCTATCAAAACCGGCGCTATGACAGTGATTTTTTGACCATGCAGAAAGTTGTGGAAGAAGGAAAACTGGGCGGGCTTTTGGAAGTGGAGATGCATTATGATTATTACCGGCCGGAAGTGCCCAACGGGGTGGAGGGTTTCACCAAATCATCCTCTTATTTGTATGGCCACGGCTGCCATACCCTGGATCAGGCCATCAGCTATTTCGGCAGGCCGGACCATGTCCATTACGACGTGCGGCAGCTTTTGGGGGAAGGGCGCATGAATGATTATTTCGACCTTGACCTGTATTACGGCATCTTGAAAGTATCCATAAAATCCAGCTATTTCCGGGTGAAAAGCCGCCCTAAATTTGTTGTATATGGAAAAACAGGGATGTTTGTCAAGGAAAGCGACGACCGTCAGGAAGAGCACTTGAAATTGTTTTACCTGCCCGGACAGCCAGGGTTTGGAAAAGACTTGCCCCAACATTACGGCGTGTTGACTTATTATGACGGGGCCGGCGGGTTCCACGAGGAAAAGGTCCCCTCCCTGGAAGGGGATTATGCCCGGGTCTATGACGGTATTTATGACTGCATTGTCCATGGAAAGGAACCGGTAATCAAGCATTGGGAAACCATTTTACAGATGGAGATGCTGGAAGAAGGGGTCCGCCAGATGGCCCTTGCAGGAAAGGAGGGGGAGAAGTGACATGAAATTGGCTGTTCTGGGGGCAGGGGGGATTGTACCGGATTTTTTAGAAGCGGCATCGAAAATCCCCCGTGCGGAAATTTGCGCTATCTATGGACGTGAAAGTTCCCGGTCCAGGATGCTGGCATACCAGGCCCAATACGGCATCCCCCATTTATATATGGATTATGGCCAGCTGCTTGAGGACCGGCAGGTTGAGGGGGTGTATGTGGCCCTTCCCAACCACCTGCACCATGAATTTGCCAAAAAGGCTTTGGAGGCAAAAAAACATGCAATCATAGAAAAGCCTTTTGCCAGTAACGGGAGGCAGGCCCGGGAGCTGGTGGAGCTGGCGGAAAAAAACGGGGTATTTGTTTTTGAGGCTATTTCCAACTTATATATGCCAAATTACAAAAAGACCCGGGAGCTGGTAAAGGGGCTGGGGAAGGTTAAAATTGTGCAGATGAATTTTTCCCAGTATTCCAGCCGATATGATAAGTTTAAAGAGGGCGTGGTTTTGCCTGTGTTTGACCCGGAACAATCCGGCGGGGCCCTTATGGACATTAACGTTTATAACGTGCATTTTATCCTGGGGCTGTTTGGGAAACCCAAAAGGATTTCCTACCATGCCAATATAGAACGGGGGATCGACACGTCGGGGGTGCTTTTATTGGAGTACCCCGGCTTCCAATGCGTGGCGGTGGGGGCCAAAGACTGCCAGGCGCCGGCATCCATTAGCATCCAAGGGGAGGAAGGGTACCTTTACAGCACCCATCCGGCCAACGTTTATGATGGTTTTTCCCTTGGAAAGGGCAGGGGGAAAACCGAAGATTTTGCTTTCAATGGGGGCGTTCCCCGCCTATACCATGAGCTTATGGCTTTTGTGGGCATGGTGGAAGGAAGGGATGGGGGCTTGTTTTGTAAGGCCAGCCGCCATTCCCTGGATGTGATGGATGTTTTGGACGAAGCCAGAAGGCAGGCGGGGGTGGCTATCGGCCCCATCAATGGGTGAGCCGCCTTAAATAATCGTCGTGGGCCGCCTGATATACCTGGTTAAATTCTTCGTCCCGGCCAGAGTGCAGCTTGGAGATATAATCATGCACCTGATGTTTGATCTCCGGCATTGCCCTTGCCACGGTTGCTACCCCTACATTGGAGCAGACGTCGGAAATACGCGCCGCTTCAGAAAGGAGGTTTAGGAATTCCGAACCGTTAAAGCCTCCGCATTCCCCTTTGTGGAGCCGTTCCAAATGGTGTTCTTTTAATACGTTTACCATATCGTCCACCACCTGTTCTAGGGGTTCAATCTGGCGGGCTTCCGCCAGGTTTTGTTTTTGAAACGCCTCGCTGGTATGGTTCAGGATCGTATCCAGAAGGTTCCACAATACGGTGAGCTCGGCTTGGGCTTCCATGGAAAAGGCACTGTTTTTTTCATGGAGGTCCGTTGCGATCTGGGCAATGTTTAAGGCATGGTCGCCTAAACGCTCAAACTCTGTAATGGCCGAAAAGTAATAATTCATAATTTCCACATGGTAATGGGAGGTGATTGTGGCTGAGATCTGGATCAGGTAATTGCTCACCCGGTCTGCAATGTTGTCAATATGGTTCTCATCTTCCTCCATGCGATCCATAATTTCCGGGTCATACTGGGTAAACATGCCAAAAGCACGGCTGATATTGGCCTTTGAAAGCTGAAGCATCACTAAAAGGATATCATAACACCGTCCGAATGCCATAGCCGGGGTGCCGATAAATACCGGATTCAAGGCATCCAGCATCTCGTCATATTTCCCGGAAGCCACAGGCTCATCTTTTATGAGCCTGTGGCTGATTTTTTCATAGACGCCCACAAACGGAAGCAAAAGGGCCGCGCAGGCCAGGTTAAAGATGGTATTGGCATTGGCAATGCCGCCGGAATCAATGGCATGGTTCCAGATGCCGTCCAGCAGGCCGGCCCTGTGGACCATGGCTACGGCCGCCAGGATCAGGAAGGATTTGCTTAAATTAAACAGGATATTTACCATACCGACCCTTTTTGCCTCCGGCTTCGCGCCGATGTTGCAGACAATGGCCGTGGTCACACAGTCCCCCAGGTATATGCCTACCAGCACCGCATAGATTTCCCCGAAGGTCAGCTGCCCCGAGGTAGAAAAAGCCTGGAGGATTCCGATGGTGGCAGAGGAGCTTTGCAGCACAAAAGCAACCCCTGCCCCGGACAGGTACGCCATCAGGGGGTTGTCCCCAAGGCGAGAGAAAACCTGCTCCACGATGCCGCTGTCAGAGAGGACGGTTACTGCGTCCGCCATATTCAGGAGCCCGGAAAACAGGATTCCAAACCCGATGATAATATGCCCGATTTTTCCGGAATCCCCGGATTTCATCCCCATAATAATGATAATGCCAATGATTAAGGCCAGGGGCGCAAGGGTAGAAGGCTTTAAAAATTGTAAAAACCAGGTCCCGGACGAGTTCAGGTCCAGAAGCCGGATAATCTGTCCGGTAACCGTCGTACCCACATTGGCGCCGATGATAATGCCCAGGGATTGCCTAAGGGAAATAATGCCTGCACCTACAAGCCCGGACGTCAGGACAATGGTTGCCGTTGAAGACTGGACCACCGCAGTTACCGCCAGCCCTAAGAGAAATGCCTTGACCGGAGTTCCGGTAATCCGTTCCATTGCTTTTTTCAGGGTGCCCGATGAGCTGGCTTTCAGCCCGTCCCCCATCATGCGCATCCCATACAAGAACATAGCCAGTCCGCCAAAAAGTGTTATCGCATTAAAAATATCCATATTTTCCTCAATTCTGTGCGCGCTTCCCGGCACAAACAGGTATAGGTGAAATATTTTTTCCTTCACCGTTACACCTGTAAAGTTTTATAATTAGGATTTTACTAAAATTCTACAAAAATTGCTATAGTTTTTTTGTTTTTGCAATATTTCTTTCATGGAGATGGAAAGTGCCAAAGGAACATGTTATGATAAAGGCAGTTGGGATAAGGCCATGCAGCCGCTTAGGATAAAAGAAATTCAGGCATTTATGAAAAAGGAGGGAAAGCGCAATGACTTTTGAGGAAATGGTAGATGATTTGTCCCGCGCTTTGAAAGGGGAAAAGCTGGTGATTTTTGTAGGGGCCGGGGTATCGAAAAATTCCGGCCTTCCGACCTGGGGGCAGATGGTACAGGCTTTTGCAGAACAAATCGGATATTCCATGAAAGGGCGCCTGGCTACGGAAGAATATATCCAGATTCCCCAGTATTACTATTGCCTGGATAAAAGCGCCGGCCATTCTTCCTATTACGCCCTTTTACAGTCCATGATCCCGGAAGGCATCCGCCCCAACCTGCTGGATGAGCTGATCGTATCCTTGCACCCGAAACATATTGTGACAACAAACTTTGACACATTGCTGGACCAGGTGGCCGAGGGCTATCAGCCGATCCGGGAAGACAGGGACCTTTTGGCCTGCATCTCTTCCCACTACCTGCTTAAGCTTCATGGGGATATCCGCCAGCCGGAAAAACTGGTATTTAAAGAAGATGACTATTTGCAGTATTCACAGACCCACCGGCTTATGGAAACCTTTTTGAAGTCCTTGCTGATTAACCATGTGTTTTTATTTGTCGGCTATTCCCTCAACGACTATAATTTAAAAACCTTTGTCAGCTGGATTGATTACCTTGCGAAAGAAATGCAGGTGAAACAGGAGATGCACCACAACTATTTCCTTTCCAGCAGCCTTCACGCCGGAAAAAAATATCTGCGGAAATATTATGAAGAGAAGGGGCTGGAAGTAATCGACTTGTACCAGCTTCCCAAAGCGGTGGAAGCCCGGGCCCAATCGGTCCCCCTCCCTGACGATTTAGGGCGGAAAACGTACGCTGTCCTGGAGCTGCTGCGATGACAACCAGCGGCTAAGGCATGGGGAACCATGGATTGCCGCAAAAAGTGGCATTTTTATGCCGCAGGAACAGGCTTGAAAAACTCGTTTCATTGCGGTATACTAAAAACTAAATTTTAGAAGAGGAGCAATGAGGATGAAAAAGGGATGGAAATGCCGGCTGCTGTGCGGCGTTTTGGCTTTGGCAATCACAGGGATGGGGCCTATGGCCGCTTATGCTGACGAGGAAAGCGGGGCGGGTGCCCAGGAAACCTTTTCGGAAGAAAACGGGCCGGGGGGGACACAGGAAGAAGGGGGGGCGGAAGAAAAAACGGAAACTTCCCCTGGGCAGGAAAGCGGCAGCCAGGAGGGGGCGGACCGGGAACAGGAGGCAGGCCCTACCATGGACGAACAGGTGGATGCCTATTTTGACGGTTCGGTTTTCGTTGGGGATTCGGTAATGCTAGGGTTCGGGAATTATGCCATGAGGAGGGGCGGGCCTTATCTGGGGCGGATGCGGTTTTTGGCGGCTGTCAGTTTTTCTGTATTTAATGCATTGCGGCCGATTACGGCAAAAAGCACCCACCCGGTTTACCAGGGGCAA
Source organism: uncultured Lachnospiraceae bacterium (assembly GCA_910584845.1). Taxonomy (GTDB): domain Bacteria; phylum Bacillota; class Clostridia; order Lachnospirales; family Lachnospiraceae; genus Brotaphodocola. Next base: position 43,175 of record CAJUDH010000013.1, on the reverse strand, counting down.
AAACGGTATATCTGGGATTCCCTGGCAATGATGGATGCAAAAAAGGTATTTTTGTTTTTTGGCTTAAATGACATAGATATGGGGCCTTTGGAGGCTACCTGCGGCCGGTACGCCCAGGTAGTCGCCAATATTAAGGCTACCTGCCCGGATGCGCAGATCCATATTATAAGCATGACTTATACGAAAAAGGGCAGGGGGAAAGGGCGCCTGAACAATCCGACCATCCGTCAGTTTAACGATATGTTAAGGCAAATGGCGCTGGATAACGGGTGGGGTTTTGTCGACATTGCCAACCCGCTGGCAGATGCCAACGGAGACCTTGCCGCAGGGTATTGCAGCGACAACTATGTACACCTGACCACGGCGGCTTACGATGTGTGGGCGGCAGTATTGAGGCAATATGCCCAATCCCAGATCGAGGGCACGTCTGCTTTCCCTGTAGGGGAAAAGAAGCCCCCGGAAGAAGAACCGGAAGCAATAGCCGGCGGGGAAGAAGACGGGCAAGGGGCAGAGGAAGGCCAAGGGGCAGAAGGGGGGACCCCGCCTGCTGAAACAGAAACTTCCCCGGTCATAGGCCCGAAAGAAGAAAACCAGACGGGCCCCGGCGTGGCGGGAACGGCTGCAAACGCCGATGAAACGGAAAGCGCCACAGGAACCCAAGATGGCAAAGGGGGCGGCGAAGCCGACGCGGGGACAAAAGAAGCAGCATAAATAAAAGCAAGTTGCCCCTTTCCTATTTTAGGAATTTATGCTATACTAAGGCGGTGCTGCAAGCGCGTTGCCAAAACGGGTGGCGGCTTCAGCAAAAATAAAAACAGGAAAATGCAGAGTAGGCCCATGTGCGTTAAGTGCCGGCTGGACGGGGAGTTGCCAGCCGGACGAAAAGGAGACCCATCCTTGCGGTACATGGTTCGCATCCCGCTGCAAAGAGGATGATCTTGTGGATTATCTCCTTTGTGTTGCGAGAAAACTGCAAAGGAGGTAATTTTTTATGAGAAAATTAGCAACTTTGTTTACCAGTTCTTTCCATGAATTCAAGCAACCGAAAACCCTGGCCGTAACTGGCATGTTAGGCGCTTTGGCGGTGATCCTCGGATATTTGACCATTGCCGTGGGCGACTATATTAAGATCGGTTTTTCCACCATCGTCAACCAGGCTGTCTGCTACCTGTTTGGGCCGGTGGTGGGGGGCGTATTCGGAGGCGCGCTTGATATTTTGAAATACCTGATCAAGCCTACTGGGGGATATTTCCCCGGTTTTACCCTAATACCCATGGTTGCGGGGGCCATTTATGGGGTATCCTATTATAAAAAGCCCATATCTTTATGGCGGATTATGGCTGCGGAGCTGGTTGTGGCGGTTATCTGCAATATGCTCATGGGGACGTATTTCCTCAGTATATTGTATGGGAAAGGCTTTTGGGCGCTGCTGCCCATGCGGGCGTTCAAAAACATTATTATGTGGCCCATTCATTCTTTCCTTTTTTATAGTACCGGAAAGGTGCTGGAAACTTCCGGCATGTTCCGCATTTTAAAAATGCCCCCTACATCCTTGGACAAATAGCCGGACCGGACGCACAAGATGTTTTTTCGGGTGTATAGGCCAAAAACCAGGTATAGGGGCGCCAGGCGAAGGCCTTATGGCCTGTGTGGCCGGGAAAACGGGAAGAGTGGCGGGGCGTAACCCGTACAGGGCCGCAAAAACCTTGAAGGGGCTGCATTGTGGCGCAGGACAAAAGAAAGGGGATAGGCGCAGGCTTAACAGGGAATGCGTAAAAGGAACGGTATGGCAGGTTTGGGGACTTTGATCAATGTGGCCGGCATATTGGCCGGCGGCCTTTGCGGGCTGCTTTTCGGCAAAAAGATGGAAGGGCGCTACCAGGATAACCTGATGATGGCCAACGGCCTGTGTGTGCTGTTTTTGGGGATTGCCGGAGCCATGGAGAAGATGTTGGCGATAGAAAGCGGTTCCCTGAAAAGCGGCAGCACCATGATGCTGATTGGCAGCCTGGCCATCGGGGCTTTGGCCGGCGAGTGGGTCAATCTGGAAAAACATATGGAATCCTTTGGCATCTGGCTGAAGCAAAAGACAAGAAGCGAAGGGGACGCCGGTTTTGTGGACGGCTTTGTATCTGCTTCCCTGACGGTCTGCATCGGCGCCATGGCCGTGGTCGGAGCCATCCAGGACGGGATTTACGGCGACTATTCCATATTGGCGGCAAAGGCGGCCATGGATTTGATTATTGTTATGGTTATGACCGCTTCCATGGGGAAAGGGTGCCTGTTTTCCGCTATTCCGGTGGCAGTTTTTCAAGGGGCGGTCACTATGCTGGCCCGGCTGGTGGAACCGCTGATGACAAAAACAGCATCGGACAACTTATCCCTGGTGGGGTCGGTCCTGATTTTTTGCGTAGGGTTAAACTTGGTATGGGGGAAGAAGGTGCGGGTGGCCAATATGCTGCCCTCTGTGCTGGTTGCGGGGATATGGGCGTTTTTGCCTTTGCCTTGAGGGCGTTGGAACAGGAGGTTGCCGAAAATGAAGACACTCATTGACCATGTAACCGTGTTGTCCATGGACAGCCAAGGCCATGTTTATCCGGACGGCTATGTTTTGTTTGACGAAGAGGGGATCCTTGACGTAGGAGAAGGGGGATGCCGGCCGGAAGCGGACGTAAGGGTGGACGGCCGCCAGGGGATCCTTATGCCAGGCATGATAAATATCCACAGCCATATCCCCATGGCCCCTTTCCGCTCCATGGGGGACGATTGCCCGGACCGCCTGAAACGTTTTTTGTTCCCCCTGGAGCGGGAGGCCATGACGCCGGAGCTGGTTTATGTAAGTTCCCGGTATGCGGTCTGTGAGCTTTTGCTGTCCGGGGTAACGTCAGTCCTGGACATGTATTATTTTGAAGGCCAGGTGGCCAAAGCCTGTGACCAGCTGGGGATCCGGGCCTGGGTAGGGCAGACCGTGATCGGCCAGGGGACTTGCGACAGCCGATGGCCCTATGGCGGGTTGGCGCTGTGCGAGGAGCTGATCCGGGAATGGCGTGGCCATGGGCGCATCCATCCCCTGGTAGCGCCCCATGCCACCAACACCAATTCGCCGGAAAAATTGAAGGAGGCTTACAGGCTGGCTGAGGAGTATGGCGTCTTGTTCACGCTCCATGCCAGTGAAATGGATTACGAAATGGGCCATTTCCGCGAACGCTATCAGCAGACGCCCATTGTTTTTTTAGACAGCCTTGGGGTTTTGGGCCCCCAAACCATTGCCGCCCACTGTATCCATATTACCGGCCAGGATATACGCCTGCTGGCAGAAAGCAAAACCAAGGTTGCCCACTGCCCGGGCTCCAATACAAAGGCCGGAAAAGGGGTTAGCCCTGTTTATGAATTGAGGCAGGCAGGGGTGGACGTAGGCGTGGGAAGCGACGGCCCTTCTTCGGGGAATACCTTGGATTTATTCACCCAGTTTAAAATGATTGCGTGCCTGCAGAAAACCAAATATCATGACCGGGGCATTTTCCCGGCAAAAGAGATTGTAATGATGGGGACGATGGGCGGCGCCCGGGCTTTGGGTGCGGAAAAGGAAATCGGGTCCTTGGAACCAGGAAAACAGGCAGACATGGTCCTCTTAGAAACAGGCTCCGCCAATATGTTCCCCATTTATAACCCCTATTCAGCAGTGGTTTATTCCGCCAACGCGTCTAATGTGGACAGCGTATGGGTAGGGGGGAGGCAGCTGGTGGCAGGGGGCCGCCTGACCCATACCGACCTTCAAAAAGAACGGGAAAGCTTATCAAAGGCGATGGGGGCATTCAAGGCCATGGCCCGGAAATATGCGGATATTATTTAATAAAAATAAATTATTGACAATTTTTGTCAGGGATGGTATGTTAATTTTATGAAAAATCCCTATGGATAAGAGAGGTGAAATCCCTTGCTGGAAAAGAAAACCAAAATTTACTGGCTGTTTATCCTGCCAGGCTGCCTATTTCTGGCATTCTTTATGTTAATACCTTTATTTTCCCTGATTTTTAAAACCTTTATAGATGGAGGCGGCTCCTTTTCTTTGGAGAATTATACCGCGCTGTTAGGGAGCACTTATTTTAAGCAAGTGTTTTGGCGGAGCATCCGTTTAAGCCTGGCGAGCACTGCCGCCTGTGCCGTGCTTGGCTTCCCCACTGCCTATTATATTTCCAAGTATTCCAAAAACAAAGGGGTGCTTATGGCCCTGGCCGTGTTCCCTATGTTTACCAGCCCGGTGATCCGGTCTTTCAGCTGGATGGTTATTTTGGGGAAAAAGGGCATTGTCAACGACCTGCTGGTGGCGGCGGGGATTGTGGCGAAGCCCATCAGCCTTTTATACAATGAATTTTCCATGGTGGTAGGGTTTATCCAGCTTTTCCTTCCTTTGATGATTTTATCCCTTATCGGGGTTATGGATAATATTTCCGAAGACCTGAACTTGGCGGCAGGGAGCCTGGGGGCTTCCCGGATGGCTGTTTTCCGCCATGTCGTCCTGCCTTTGAGCATTCCCGGGCTGGTGACCGGGAGCGTGCTGGTATTTACCGGCTGCCTTACCGCCTATACCACGCCCCAGCTTTTGGGGGGGACCGACACCCGGGTGCTGGCTACGCTGATCTACCAGCAGGCCATGTCTTTGGGGGACTGGACCCAGGCATCGGCGGTAGCGGTGGTTATGATCGTAATTACGGTAGTAGTTTCCCAGGCGATCAACGGCATCAGCCGGAAACTGAACCCTATGGCATAGGGGCATGGGCAGCCGGACAGGAATGTATAAAACAAAGGAGAATGGGTATGGCGCTTATGGAATTGCAGAATATCACTGCGGGATATGATAAGAACGTAATTTTAAAAGATCTGGATTTTCAAGTAGAACAGGGGGAGCTGGTTTCCCTGCTGGGTTCCAGCGGTTGCGGAAAGACGACCACACTTCGCCTGATTGCAGGTTTTTCCACCCCTATGTCGGGGAAATTTGTGTTTAACGGCAAAGATTATACCCAGGTCCCGTTAAACAAGCGGAACTTTGGGTTCGTATTTCAAAGTTACGCCCTGTTTCCCCATATGACGGTATTTGACAATGTGGCTTTTGGCCTGAAGATGCGCAAAGCCCCAACGGAACAAATGAAAAAGGAAGTCATGGAGATGCTGGAAACCGTGGATTTGGGCGGGTTTGAAAGACGCTTCCCCCGGGAGATGTCCGGTGGGCAGCGCCAGCGGGTGGCATTGGCCCGGGCTTTGGTCATCAAGCCGGACCTCCTTTTATTAGACGAGCCCTTGAGCAACTTAGACGCTAAGCTGCGGGTTAAAATGCGGGTGGAGATCCGCCGGCTGCAGCAGAAGTTTGGGTTTACCGCCATTTACGTGACCCATGACCAGGAAGAATGTTTTGCCATTTCGGACAAGGTGGCTATTATGAACCATGGCGTTATCGAGCAGATGGACAGCCCTTCCGTGATTTATAACCACCCCAAAACCGAATTTATCGCCAAGTTTGTCGGCTTTGAAAATTTCCTGGATTTAAAAGGGACAAATGATGAAGGCTGGTATCTGGCATCCGACAAAAGCCGGATCCAGGTAGAAGGCAAACAGGGCGGGGGCAAGGCCTGTATCCGGCCGGAGGATATACAAATTGTGCCGGAGGGGGGGCAATGCCCCAACCCCATCCCCGGCGAGGTGATGGTAAGTACATTCTTGGGAAAACGCAACCAGTACAACGTCCGCACCGCCATTGGCGAGTTGGAGGTCAGCACGGACCAGGAGAGTGTTTACAAAACGGGGGACCGGGTGACTTTGTCCCTTACCCCCAATAAAATTATCTTGCTTTGATGCAAAGGAGAGAGAATTATGAAGAAAAATTGGTTGAGCTTGATGATGGCAGCCCTTACGGCGGCATCCCTCACTGCCTGCGGCGGATCTGGCACGGCGGAAACGACGGCTTCAGAGGCTCCTGCGGCGACTACGGCTGCACAGGAAGAGGAAGGGGAAGCCGGCGGGGAGGCAGAAGCTTCCGGACCTTTGTCATTTGAAGGGCAGCAGTTGCGGATTTCCACGTTTTCTTTCAATGCGGAACTGCTTCAGAAAAACATTTATGACCCATTTATGGAGGCCACAGGCTGCGAGCTCATTGTGGAAGGCGGGAAAAACGCAGAACGGGTAACCAAGATTAAAGAAACTCCGGAGAATTACGACGTGGTAGTGATCGGCGATGCTTTTATCGTAGATTTGATTGAGCAGGATTTGATTGATACCATTGACCCTGCCAAATTGTCCAACTTAGACGGGCTATATGACAATGCCAAGGCCCCCTTTGGGGAGGAATACGGCCCTGCTTACACCTTTAACCGGCTGGGGATTGTATACGATTCTGCCACCTGCCCCATCGAGATTACTTCTTGGGAAGATTTATGGAACCCGGAGCTGGAAGGGGCTATATCCATTCCGGATATTACGACCACATCCGGACCACTTCTGTATTATTCGGTAGCGAAGATGGCCGGCTTGACCCCCGGAAAGGATGACGATGCGATTTTTGCTAAATTTGAAGAGCTGAAGCCCAATATCATGAAAACATACACCAGCGCCAACGATACCATAACCATGCTGAACCAAGGTGAGATTTCCGTAGCCGTGCTACTGGACTATTCTTATACCGCCGCCAAATCTGCTTCGGAAGATTATGTTTGGGTAGACCCTTCCGAAGGGGTGTACAGCGGTTTTAACAGCATCAATGTCATTAAAGGGTCACCCAACAAGGAATTGGCCCAGGCTTTTATTGATTTTTACATTTCCAAAGAGGTGCAGTTGGCAGAAGCGCTGGACGGCGTGGACTCCCCTGTGAGGGAAGATGTGGAGCTTACCCCGGATCAGGCCGCCAATTTTACCTACGGCAAAGAAATGATTGACCGTTTGTTGATTCCGGACTGGTCTGTGATCAACACCAATAAGGCAGATTGGACTTCCCGCTGGAATGAACTGTTCTCCGTGCAGTAACCCTGCCAGGGGCAAGAGGTGAAAGGAGTTTTCCATGAAAAAGAGCAAATCCCTGATGGTAGTTACTTTGCTGGTTTATGTATTTTTGATCGGCCCGCTATTGGTAATTATGGCCTCGTCTTTCAGCGACACAAATTACCTGAAATTTCCGGGGGAGGGTTTTACCTTGCGGTGGTACGAACAAATCTTAAAAGTAAAGAGTTTTGGGGGCGCGGCAAAGAACAGTATCATCATTGCTTTCGCCGCTACCTTCGTAGCACTGCTTTTAGGGCTGCCGGCTGCCTATGCACTGAACCGCTACCGTTTTAAAGGGAAGGAATTTATCAAGGGCCTGTTTTTATCCCCGGTCCTCATTCCGGTTATTGTGCTCGGCTTTGTGATGCTCCGCTATGTGGTAAACCGGTTTCGGCTGCCGGCTATGCCAAGCCTGCTCATTGGCCATACTATATTATCCATACCTTATGTGATGCGTGTGGTGACTTCCAGCCTGGCCAACTTTGATTTTTCCATGGAAGAGGCAGCCAGGATCCTGGGGGCGGGGAATGTGTATACTTTTTTCCATATCCTGCTGCCAAACATTAAATCTGGAATTGTATCGGCCTGTATCATGGCCATTATCAATTCTTTTAACAATGTGTCATTGTCTGCCTTTTTGACCAGCGCGGGGGTGTCTATGCTGCCCATAGAGATGATGGCATATGTAGAATACCATTTTGACCCTACTATTGCGGCGCTGGCCACATTGTTGATGGTGATTACCTTGGGGGTCATGCTGGTAATCGAAAAAACATTAGGCCTTAAAAGTGTGGTATGAGCCCGGGCGGCAGGGACGCCCCCCGGACTTTTACCACGGCGGCGGCCATCCGGTTGGCATAGGCCACGGCTTCTTCCAGTGGTTTTCCTTTGGTCAGGCAAGCTAAGATGGCCCCGGCGTGGGTGTCCCCTGCTCCGATGGTGTCTACTATGGCTTTAACAGGGGCCGGGGGGAAGAGGCGGCCTGTGCCGTCTTTTTTTAGGCAGAAAGCGCCGCGGTTTCCTAAAGTTACGACTACAGCATTTTTAGTGGCTGCCTGCAGATGCCGGGCGGCCTTTTCGTATTGCGTCTGCCCGCTTAACTCCATGGCTTCTTGCTCATTCAGGTGCAAAAACGGATGGAGGGCAAGCATGCGTGCCCTTTTTTCCGGGGAAATGCGTGCGCCCCTGGGCCCGGGGGCATAAAAGACTTCCAGATTTTTCTGCCCTTCCAGGTATTCGATCAGATGGATGCCGGTTTTTTCTTCAATCTCCAGCCCGCATACATAGGCAAAATGGTAGTTTTCTGACGGGTAAGGTTCCATCCATGATTTTTGAAAGGTATATTCCACCCCGTGGAGGGAGAGGAAGGTGCGCTCCCCGCTGGCTTCCACCAGGCAATAACAGCAGCCGTTTTCTTGATCCGGCACCCGGATTTGCAGGGGGATCCCCAGGGACGTTAACTGTTTTGCGGCATAGTCGCCATAAGTCCCGCCGCCAACGGGGCTGATTAATGTGTAAGGGGCTTTTAACAGTTCCATGGCATAGGCAACGTTGAAAGCGCAGCCGCCAAGGGCCATGGACTGGGAATCGGGGTGGATGTCTTCCCCGGTTTTGGGCAGATGGCTTATGTTGATGATCACGTCTACACAGGTAGAACCGATAATTAACGCAGGTTTCATAGAAAACAAACTCCTTTTTTGCCTGTATTATACGACGGAACCAGGAAAGGCGCAACGGTTTATTTGGCTTTGGCTTAGCACATCCGTGGCGGAATTCCGGCTGAAACAAAGGACGGAGTCCACGAAAAGCGGCATAAAACCCCCCGGGGGGCATAGAGATGGGAACAGGAAATAAACAGGAGGGGTCATATGGCCAGGGTAAGCAGGGTGAAAAAGCAAGGCCTGTGCATGGAAGCGGAGGAAAAGGCCTATCAGGTAGCTTTGTATGTCCGATTGTCTGTATTGGATGGAGGGAAGGGGGGGAGTGGGGCGGTGAAAGCCCAGGAGCTGTTTTTGCGGAATTTTATCGAAGGGAAACCCTGCTTTTTTTTGTATTCGGTATATATAGACAACGGGGAAAGTGGCGTGGGGTTTTGCCGCCCGGGATTTGACCGTTTGATGGAGGATGTAAGGGCAGGGAAAGTAAATTGTATTATCGTCAAAGATTTGTCACGCTTTGGAAGGAATTATATAGAAGCCGGGGAATACCTGGAAAACCTGTTTCCGCTCCTTGGCATCCGTTTTATTGCGGTCAATGACGGCTACGACAGTATAAGCCCGTCGGCAGACTTTTTTTCCATGCATTTAAAAAATCTAATCAACCATGCTTATGCCTGTGACATTTCTGCAAAAGTCAGCCCTGTCTTGTGGAATAAGCAGGAACGGGGGGAATTTATCGGCAGCTGGGCGCCATACGGATATAAAAAATCCGCACAAGATAGCCATAAATTGGCTATTGATGAAAAAACGGCCCCGTCCGTCCGGCGCATTTTTGCATGGAGGATGGAAAAATTAAGTTACCGTGGCATCATAGACAAATTGGTTCAGGAAGGGATCCCCTCCCCCGGCGTCTACCGCTATCAAGAAAATATCGTGGCCGACAGCCGGTTTCGGGGGGGGGCCTGGCATGCGGAAACCATCCGGCGGATATTAAAAAACCCCGTTTACTTGGGGCATATGGTGCAGGGGAGGAAGAAAGGCGCTTTGTTTCAAGGCCAACCATCCAGGGCCCTTCTGCCAAAAGAATGGGTTGTTATAAAAAATACCCATCCGGCTATTATTGACCCATTTACGTTTGAGCAGGTACAGCAGCTGGGTTCCCGCAACATTCCGTTAAGTTTTTAAAAAACACTCGATAGGAAAAGCCTTGTTCTTTCCGATTTTTTACGGTATAATCAAAGCAGAAGGATACTGGTTTGCGCCTCCTAGGGGAGGGCATGACGGGCATAGATTGTGTGAAGCCCCTTTGAAGGCGGTATGCCCAAAAGCGTGGTATCGTGGCGAAAACAGGAAGGGCGGGAGGCGGAGGATGAAAAAAACAGGTGCGGTGCTGGTGGCGGCAGGGTTATCGTCACGTATGGAAGCTTTTAAGCCTATGCTTCCATTTGGAAATTCCACGGTTTCCATCCACCTTGTGACAATGCTGAAAGACATGGGCATTGACCCTATTGTGGTAGTGGTAGGGTATCGGGGGGAAGAACTGATGGGGCACCTTTCTTTTACCGGCGTACGATTTGAAAAAAACGAACGTTTTCAAGAAACCCAGATGTTCGATTCTGTGGGGATCGGAATCCGGGCCATTAGCAGGGACTGCGACCGGCTGTTGATACTCCCTGTGGATTTGCCGGCTATTATGCCGGATACAATCCGGCAGGAAACCATGATTGACGCCCCCATAATCCGGACCGTATGCCATGGGAGGCCCGGCCATCCCGTCCTCATATGGAGCCAGGTAGCAGAAAGCCTGTTAAGCTACCAGGGGCCCAATGGGCTGCGGGGGGCCATGGAAAATTCCGGAATCGTCATTACCAGCCTGGAAGTGGAGGATGAAGGGATTTACCGGGATATGGACACAAGGAAAGAGTATGAGGAGCTGCTGGATTGGAATTACCAGAGGGGGCAAGGGTACCCCATCCGGCCCCAGGTACAGGTACGCTTAACAGCCAGCGAACCTTTTTACGGCCCAGGCACCCAAACGCTTTTGGGATGGATCCAGAAAACCGGCTCTTTACAGGAAGCTTGCCTGCACATGGGCATGTCCTACAGCAAGGGGAGGAAGATGGTGAAACAATTAGAGCGGCAGCTGGGTTTTGCTGTGGTACAGCGTTGGGCCGGAGGCAGCGGGGGAGGCGGGTCTTTGCTGACCGAAAAAGGGGCGATGCTGGTGGGCCAATATGCAGAAATGGTTGCCGAGATACAGGATTTTACGGATCAGGCCTATCAAAAGTATATCGGGAACCGGCTTTAAACTAGGCAAAAGAAAAACGTTTTACCCATATCCGTATGGATGGCGCTAAAGAACAAAACAGGCAAGGCCTGAAACCTACAGGTTATGGGCATACGCAATAACTGCCCAGCCAAGCGGGGCCTGGAATGATGTGCGGCGCGAAAAGAGGGGAGGAGAAGATGAGGCTGATTCCGACAAAAGAGGCAGAAGGCACCATATTATGCCATGACATTACCCAGATTATCAAAGGGGTGAAGAAAGACGTGGTATTCCGTAAAGGCCATGTGGTGGCAAAAGAGGATATACCGCTCCTTTTAAGTGTGGGCAAAGACCAGCTTTATGTATGGGAACAGGAAGAGGGGATGCTGCATGAGAATGACGCGGCAGAAATCCTCTGCCAAATATGCCAGGGGGAACATATGTCACGAAGCGGGGCGAAAGAAGGTAAAATTGAGCTTTCAGCCGAGTGCGACGGATTGTTAAAGGTACATGGCCCAGGGATAAAGGCGGTTAACTGTTTCGGGGAAATGATGATTGCCTGCCGCCATGGCAATTTTGCCGTAAAAAAGGGGGATAAGCTGGCCGGGACCCGGGTTATCCCCCTGGTGATCCGGGAAGAAAAGATGGCCGGCGCCAAAAAGAAGGCCATGGAAGCCACAGGGGGGAGGCCGGTTTTGGAATTAAAGCCGTTTACCCATAAAAAGGTAGGGATTGTGACTACGGGAAACGAAGTCTTTTATGGCCGGATTTCCGATACGTTTACTCCGGTGGTCCGGGAAAAGCTGGAAGAATATGATACGGAAGTGGTGGACCATGTAACCTGGAATGACGATGATGAAAAAGTAACCGCCAGCATTTTGGATATGATCCGTAAAGGGGCAGATATTGTGGTGTGCACAGGGGGTATGAGCGTAGACCCGGATGATAAGACGCCCCTGGCCATCAAAAACACAGGGGCCAGGATCGTGTCATATGGGGCCCCTGTACTGCCGGGGGCCATGTTTTTGTTGGCATACTATGAGGTGAAGGAGGAAGGGGAGGGACGGACGGTGGCCATCATGGGGCTTCCGGGCTGTGTGATGTATGCCAAACGTACGGTTTTCGACCTGATCTTGCCCAGGGTTATGGCTGACGATTTGGTATTGCCGGAAGAATTGGCGGCGTTGGGCCAAGGGGGGCTGTGCCTGAACTGCCCGTCTTGCACCTTCCCGAATTGCGGATTCGGAAAGGGGAAATAAGGGGATAGGAATGCTGGAATTTTATCAAAAGGTTTTCGAATGCAGCCCGGATGCCCAAAATATGGCGGCTGTAGTACTAAACGGGCCTTTTTTTGGCCAACGGGCATTGTTTTCTGAAGGAAAACTGGTATGGGAATCCCGGCCTGGCAGCTTTTTTACGGAACATGGCCCTGCCCTTTGGACGGCGGCACTTTTAGGGGAGGACGGCCCCAAGAAAGTGGCGGAAGTTTCCGGAGCGCCGGTGTTTTGTGACTGGCTGGGCCAGGAGATGCATCTGGTGGTATGTGGCGGAGGCCATGTGTCCATACCGGTGATCCAGATCGGCCGGATGCTGGGGTTTTGTGTGACGGTTTTGGAAGACCGCCCTAAATTTGCCGGCCATGCAAGAAGGGCCGGGGCTACCGAGGTTCTGTGCGGACCTTTTGAAGAAGGCCTTAAAAAGGTCCCGGGCGGTGACAATACCTATTTCGTAATCGTGACCAGGGGCCACCGCTATGACCAGGTGTGCCTGGAGCTTGCCATAAAGAAGAAACATGCTTATATCGGTATGATCGGAAGCCAGCGCCGGGTTGCCGTTGTCAAGGGGCAGATTGGCGGGACCCTTAAAGAAAAGGCAGCGCTGGAGCGGCTTTACAGCCCGATCGGATTGGATATTGGGGCAGAGACGCCAGAAGAGGTCGGGGTTTCCATTATGGCGGAAATCATTGAGGTGAAAAACCGGAAAAAAAAGGGTTGCGGGTATCCGCCGGAGCTTTTGCGGGAAATTTTAAATCCGGGAGTAAGGGGATCAGGCAAGCAGGTGCTGGCTACCATTGTGTCCCGCAGGGGATCCGCGCCCCGGGAAGCGGGGGCCAAGATGCTGATACGCCCCGACGGCAGCTGCCTGGGGACTATTGGCGGAGGCTGTATGGAATCGGAGGTGATCCGCCAGGCGCTGCATATGATACAGAAGGGTGCAAAAGAGGGGAAAATATACCATGTGGACATGGCCGTGGAAGACGCGCAGGAAGAAGGCATGGTGTGTGGCGGAGAAGTGGACATGCTGTTGGAGGTCATATCATATTGAAAGATCAATGGGGACGGGAAATCGACTATATGCGGGTATCCATTACGGACCGTTGTAATTTACGCTGCTGTTATTGTATGCCCCATGGGATACCATGGGCGCCTATGGCAGATATCCTGACGCTGGAAGAATATGCCCAAATTGTTTCCTGTGGTGCTGCCCTTGGCATCCGCAAGGTCAAAGTGACCGGCGGCGAACCGTTAGTACGGCTGGGCTGCTGTGATTTCGTTGCCATGTTGAAACAGATCCCGGGGATAGAGCAAGTAACCATCACTACCAACGGCGTTTTATTGGGCCGGTACCTGGAAGGGCTTTTAGCGGCAGGGGTCGATGGGGTCAATATAAGCCTTGACACCCTGGATGCGGGGCTATACCGGGCCCTGACCGGCGCAGGGGAGCTGGAGCAGGTCCTTAACGCCATCAAGGAGGCCGTAAAATCATGTAAAGGCAGAAAGGTCCCGGTGAAGGTCAATGCCGTTTCTTTGAACCTTTCAGAAGTGGCGAAACAATTGGGGTATGCCTATCATGGGCCTGGCTGGCCGGAACTTTTGGAATTGGCGAAAGGGTACCCCGTGGATGTGCGGTTTATCGAGACGATGCCCATTGGATACGGAAAACAATATCCGCCGGTGGGCCATCAGGAGATGCTGTCCTATTTAAAAAGGCAATATCCCGGGATGGAAAGGGACGAGGGGTTTCATGGCCACGGGCCGGCAACGTATTACCGGATCCCGGGGTTTCAGGGAAGTATTGGGTTCATCAGCGCCCTCCACGGAAAATTTTGCCATAACTGCAACCGGGTACGCTTGACGTCCAAAGGGTTCCTGAAAAGCTGCCTGTGTTATGAGGACGGGGTCGACCTGCGGAAAATCCTGCGGGGCAGCGAAACCGGGCAGAGGAAGCAGGATCAGCTTATGGAGGGCATGAGGCAAAAAATCTGGGGTAAGCCAGCCGCCCATTGTTTTGAATATCCGGAACACGTGACAGAATACGAAAACATGGCAAAGATCGGAGGTTAGCATGGAATTTACACATTTTGACGGGCAAGGCCATGCATGGATGGTGGACGTAGGGGGGAAAGAAGATACCCAAAGGGAAGCCGTTGCCAGGGGCAGTATTTTCTTAAGCCCCCCCTGTTATGCCATGGTACGGCAGGGGGCGATGGAAAAAGGGGATGTGCTGGGCGTTGCTAGGGTGGCCGGGATTATGGCAGCAAAAAAGGCATGGGAGCTGATCCCGCTGTGCCATGTTTTAAATTTGACGAAACTGGCCCTGGATTTTGAAATGAAAGAAGAAAACTATGAAATCCAGGCTGTGTGTACGGCGAGGGTTACCGGAAAAACCGGGGTGGAAATGGAGGCTTTAACCGGGGTAAGCGTAGCATTGCTGACGGTTTACGATATGTGTAAGGCAGTAGACAAATCTATGGAAATCGGATCCATTTATTTGGAGAAAAAAACCGGAGGGAAAAGCGGTGGATTTGTAAACCCCAAAAGCCGGAGTGTTGACCGATAAAAGGAAAAAAGGGGACAGGGATATTTATGTTGACAGGAATCGTGAAAGCCATTTGCGTCAGTGAGAAAAAGGGGACGGAAAAACATAGGGTGGCGTCGGCGCATTTGCGCCCCAACCATGGTATAGAGGGGGACGCCCATGCAGGGGGCTGGCACCGCCAGGTCAGCCTGTTGCCTTATGGACAAGTAGAAGAATTTAACAGCCGGGGGGCTAATGTCGAACATGGCGCTTTTGGGGAAAACCTGGTGGTAGAAGGCATTGACTTTAAAAGCCTGCCTGTGGGGAGCCGTTTTTTGGTGGGGACAACTGAGTTAAGGATGACCCAAATCGGGAAAGAATGCCATAGCCATTGCGCCATTTATAAACGGATGGGGGAATGCATCATGCCCCGCGAAGGCGTATTTGCAGAAGTACTAAAGGAAGGGGACATCGCCACCGGCGATACCATGGCTGTGTTGCCCCCTGACCCGGACCGCCCGTTTACGGCCGGGGTTATCACCTGCAGCGACAAGGGCTTTTTGGGGGAGCGGGCAGATGAAAGCGGCCCGAGGGCCCAAAAGATTTTGGAAGAAGCCGGATACCATGTGGTAGAAACCATAATCCTTCCGGATGAGCCGGAGGCACTTAAGGCCCAGTTGAAACGCTTGTCAGACGGAAGGCAGGTGGATTTGGTGGTAACCAGCGGCGGCACCGGTTTTTCCCCAAGGGATATGGCCCCGGAGGCAACCATGGCCATTGCTGACCGCAACGCCCCGGGGATTGCCGAATATATCCGCTTCCGTTCCATGCAGGTAACAGGCCGTGCCATGTTGGGCCGCGGCGTGTCCGTGATCCGGGGGAAGACGTTGATTGTGAATTTACCGGGCAGCCCCAAAGCGGTTGAGGAAAGCCTGGGGTTTATTTTAGGCCATTTAAGGCATGGGCTGGAGGTTTTGCGGGGGACTGTTTCGGAGTGTGCGCAAAAATAAGAACGCGGCCTGCCTTGCCAAAAACGTAAAAGGATGTAGGCATAGATGAAACTTTCTAAAAGGGTCCGGCGAGGCATGAAAAAACAGTGGGCAATTGGTGCCGTGGTGTTTTTGCTGGCCGGCATGTTGCCAGGATGTAAAAGGATACATGAAGGGGCGGCTTGGGACGGGGCCAGGGGAAATACCAGTATAACGGCCGAGGCGGTGGAGGCTAAAACCGACGGGGAGGGGGAAGGGCAGGGCAAAACCGTGGGGGATACAAAAGCCGTTGCAGGGGAAGGGCCTGTGGAATTGGTGGTTTTTGCTGCCGCCTCCCTGACAGGCCCCCTTGATGTTATTGCCCAAACCTATGAGGAGATAAATCCCGGCGTGGACATTATTTATACCTTTGATTCTTCCGGGACATTAAAAACGCAGATTGAAGAAGGCGCCGACTGCGATATTTTTATCTCTGCCTCCCAAACGCTGATGGATCAATTGGATGGTTCTGCAGACAGGGGGGCAAACAAGGGCGGGCCGGATTTGATCCGGCAGGGGACCCGGGTTGATTTAGTCGGGAATCAGATCGTCCTGGCTGTCCCAAAGGGGAATCCGGCGGGTATCACATCGTTTGAGGATTTAGGGTCAGACAAGCTGTCTTTGGTCTGCATAGGCAATGACGACGTCCCGGCAGGCTCTTATGCCTTGGAAGTTTTGGACCATTTGGGCCTCCTTGGCCAACTGATGTCAGACGCCAAAATCACTTATGGGTCCAATGTAAAAGAAGTGGCGGCCCAGATCAAAGAGGCCTCGGTGGACTGCGGCATTATTTATGCAACCGATGCCTTTTCGGCAGGGCTGGCCGTAGTGGACGAAGCCGGGCAAGGCCAATGCCGCCAGATCACGTATCCGGCGGCAGTTATAAAAAATTCCCAAAACCAGAAAGAAGCGCAGGCGTTTTTGGATTATCTGGTTACTGAGGATTGCGCCGCTGTGTTTGAAGCGGCTGGTTTTTCCATGGCGGAATAACGGAGGGGGATTATGGATTGGTATCCGCTGTACAATTCGCTGCGGATCGCTGCGGTCTCCAGTGTGGTTGTCTTTTTTTCCGGCATTTTTGCCGCTTATTATATTGCAAGGTTGAATAAGGTGGCAAAAGGGGTCCTGGACATCATACTGACCCTTCCCCTGGTACTGCCTCCCACAGTAGTCGGCTACTTTTTACTGCTGCTGTTGGGGGCCAGGCGCCCTTTGGGGGCATGGGCCTTGGGGCAATTTGGCGTAAAGCTGGTGATGTCCTGGTATTCCGCCATTTTCGCTTCCATAGTGGTATCTTTTCCGCTGATGTACCGGACGGCAAGGGGCGCATTTGAGGGGTTTGACGAGACTTTGTCTTATTCCGGGCAGACATTGGGGTTATCCAATACCTATATTTTCTGGCATATCCGTATGCCGGCATGCCGGCAAGGGGTCCTGGCCGGTTTGGTGCTGGCGTTTGCCAGGGCTTTGGGAGAATATGGGGCTACCAGCATGTTGGCAGGTTATACGCCGGGGAGGACATCCACAATATCCACCACAGTCTATCAATTATGGCGGACGGGGGATGAAGGGCTTGCCCTGCGGTGGGTCCTGGTAAACCTGGCAATTTCGGCCGCGGTGCTTCTGGCCGTGAACCTGCTGGAACACAAAGGTAAGGATAAAAAATAGGGAGGGTGAGGCCATGGCCCTGACAGTGGACATCTATAAAGATTTTGGGGATTTTCAGCTTTCTGCCCAATTTGAGGCGAAAACAGGGGTCCTTGGGATTCTGGGGGCTTCCGGTTGCGGAAAGAGCGTGACGCTACGCTGCATCGCGGGGGTTATAAAGCCGGACAGCGGGCGGATCGAGCTGGATGGGACGCCTCTTTTTGACGCACAGGAAAGGATAAACCTTCCCCCCCAAAAACGCCATGTGGGGCTGTTATTTCAAAACTATGCCCTTTTCCCCAACATGACAGTGCAAAAAAACTTGATGGCCGGAGTCCGCTCAGTGGAAAAGGACAAGAAAAAGGCAGAAGCAGCCGTAGAAGAGATGATAGGGAAGTTTTACCTGACCGGGCTGGAAAGCCACCGCCCTTTTCAATTGTCCGGTGGCCAACAGCAAAGGGTGGCTTTGGCCAGGCTTTTGCTGGCCAGGCCCAAACTTTTGATGTTGGACGAACCTTTTTCTGCCCTGGACGGCTACCTTTGCTGGAAACTGGAGCTGGAACTGATGGACATATTGAAAGGGTTGGAGATCCCTGTTTTATTTGTCTCCCACAGCCGGGATGAAATTTACCGGATCTGTGATTATGCCTGTGTTATGGACCAGGGGGCCTCTACGCCCCCGGTTCCGGTAAAGGCCATGTTTGAAGAGCCGAAAACCTTAGCCGCCTGCCTGCTTTCCGGCTGCAAAAATTATTCTGCGGCAGAGCCGGACCGGGACCGGGAGGGGTGGGTGTTCGCCAGGGACTGGGGCATAAACTTGGATTGCGGCCGCCCGGTGCCAAAGGATGTCTCCTATGTGGGCGTCCAAAGCCACGCGGTCCGTTTGGCGAAAGGGGGAGGGCCCCAAGGCCATCCAAATAAAAAACCAAACCGCATCGAGTGCCGGGTTTGCCGGATCGTGGAAGATGTTTTTAACATAGTAGCCATAGTAAAACCCAGGGAAGCCATTCCTGGCCCCCACAATGCCCAGATCCGTTTGGAAATGCCAAAGGACCGTTGGAGGGAAAACGCCGGTGCCCATATACGGGTAGGGGATATGGTTATAGTCCAGATCGACCCACAAGATATTTTGGCATTAAAGCAAAAGTAACAAAATCTGCCAAGCCTCATAAACTATAGTAGGCCAAGCATTTCCGGCTGTAAAAAGTTAGAGGGGAGAAACCTATGTATCAAAGAGACTTTGGCAGATGTTATAGAGAATATGGAAAAACTTGCTCCAATGACGAAGCCTTTTTATATGCCAGAGAAAGCTGTGGGCTTTTGGCGGAAGAAAATTGCCGAAATATGATTGGACAAAGTTGTTACTGGGCTCCCGGCAGGTGCTGCAAAAGCCCCCAGGGCTTTATCGGGCCAACAGGCCCGGCGGGGGCTACCGGGGCCACCGGCCCAACAGGCCCGGCGGGGGCCACCGGCCCAATAGGCCCCAGGGGGCTGCAGGGCCCGGCGGGGCCTATTGGGCCTGCAGGGCCGATCATCTTAGGGGTAGCGGCATACGGGGGGCTTTATAATAATACGCCTCAAACGTTAGACATACCCCTTAACGGGGCGCAACCGGTCCCGCTGCCAGGCACCATGCTGGCCTTGGGCATGGCTTATGAGCCGGCCGGCAGTATTACCGTTGCCAATACGGGGATCTATGAGGTCCATTATTCGTGCACGCTGTCCACCATGAAAAATACTACATTGACGGTAGCGGTACGCCAGGACGGTACCAATATTACTGAGGCTGTTCAGGTACGCCCGGCGATGCCGGGGCAGGAGGTTTCCTTTAGCGGAAGCGTGATCCTCCCGCTGGGCGCCGGGGCGTCCATTGATATGGCCGTGTCAGCCCCCCTGGCAGTGGCCGTATCACTACAAAATGGAACCAGCGCCATGCTGACCATAAAAAAGTTAGACAACTAGTGTACCGGCATAAAAATTTTGTAAATTCGGTTGTTTTGCAATGCAAAAAGGAGACGGAACAAGCTTTTCCAGTGAGGGGCCTTTCCATCTTCTTTTTGTATTGCAGGCAGGAAAGGGTTGCTATCATGGGTGCAAATTGGTATAATTAACCATAGGGCTATTGGAAAGAAGGAGGAGGAAATTATGTCGTTAATCAGTAGGATAATACGAAAGGAATTTAAAAAAAATGATGATTTGCGGGATTCTGGCCTTACCACCCCGGAAGAAATCCTCCGTTTTGACGATATTGTTTATGGAAGCGACCCCCAATGGCATGTTCTGGATGTATACCGGCCCAAAGAGCGTGCCGGAGAAGAGCTTCCGGTGATTGTCAGTGTCCATGGGGGAGGCTGGGTTTATGGAGATAAAGAACGGTATCAGTATTATTGTATGGATCTTGCAAAAAGAGGTTTTGCCGTCGTTAATTTTACTTACCGCCTGGCCCCGGAAGCCAAATTCCCGGCTTCTTTGGAGGATACCAATGACGTGTTTTGCTGGGTGTTAGCCAATAGCGGGGCTTATGGTTTTGACCGGAAACATGTCTTTGCTGTCGGGGACTCTGCCGGCGCCCACATATTAGGCCTATACGCCTGTATCTGTACCAACCCCGGCTATGCGGCAAAGTTCGCGTTTCGGGCGCCGGAAGGTTTCTGCCCTAGGGCAATTGCTTTAAATTGCGGCGTTTACAGAGTTGACCGGGACAACTGCAATAACAAATCCTTGGCTTTGCTAAAGGAATTGATGCCAAAACAAGCTACAAAAGAACTATGGGGGCAAATCAGCGCCCTCCCCTACATTACCGGGAAATTCCCCCCCACTTACCTGATGACTGCCTCCGGCGATTTTTTAAAGGGGCAGGCTGCGATTTTGGCGGCGGCCCTGACGGAAAACGACGTGCCTTTCCTCTACCGTTTTTACCATAACCCGCAATATGTTTTGACCCATGTTTTCCACTGCGATGTAAGATTGAAAGACGCACAGGCCTGTAACGACGATGAATGCCGTTTTTTCAAAGGTTTTTGCGAGGAGGCCATACCGGACGGCTTTGATGCGGCCGGACGGCTTAGGGACGAGAAGAACGGAAAAAGGTTGGCCGACTTCTTTAAACCTTAAGATTTAATGGCCAAGTTTTTGTATACATAGTTTGAATTTTATGGTAATATAGGTGGGTATCTTATCCCGGACGCGTACTTGGAGAGTCAGGCAGAAAGGAAAAAGATACCCATGAAAATCAAAGACATGCCCAATGATGACAGACCTTACGAGCGCTGCCAAAGGGAAGGGCCAGAGCGTTTAAGTGACGTGGAGCTTTTGTCCATTATTATCCGGACCGGTTCCCCCAAAGCCAATTCCCTGGACCTAGCCTCAAAAATCCTGGCCTTAAATTACCCAAAAGACGGTATTTTAGGGCTTTTGCATCTTTCTCTGCCAGAGCTGACCTCTATAAAAGGAATCGGCAATGTCAAGGGGATCCAACTTTTATGTGTAGGGGAGCTTTCCCGGCGGATCTGGAAGCGGAAAGCCCTGGGGCGCCCGTTAATATTCCGGGATCCGGGTTCGGTAGCCGAATATTACCAGGAAGATATGCGGCATCAGGGGCAGGAGCAATTCCACGTGATGCTGTTTAATACCAAACAGATGCTGATCCAGGAAATCCAGATTTCCAAAGGTACGGTAAACGCATCCCTGGCTACCCCCAGGGAAATTTTTATCGAAGCCCTGCGCTACCAGGCAGTAAGCTTGATCTTGGTGCATAACCACCCCAGCGGCGACCCGGAGCCCAGCCGGGAGGACGTGATGCTGACCCAGAGGGTTAAAGAGGCGGGGGTTTTGATGGATATACGCCTTCAGGACCATGTAATCATTGGCGAACACACTTATGTAAGCATGAAAGAGCGAGGATTGATTTAGATGGAATCCAAACGTAGCAAATATGCCCTGGTTATTTTGTCGTTTTTTTGCATTGCGTTGATTATTGTCACATCGGTTAGGGATGGCTTCCTGGAACCGTTGCGTACCGGGGTTGGCTATTTCCTGATTCCGGTTCAGTCCGGCGTGAACCGCGCCGGAACCCTGATTTATAACGAAATTACCGACTACACCCGGTTTAAAGGGGCTGTGGAAGAAAACCAGCGGCTAAAAGAGCAGATAGACATGCTGACGGAAGAAAATGTCCGCCTGCAGGCAGAAAAGTTTGAATTGGAACGGTTACGGGACCTCTATCAGCTGGACCAGGATTATCAGCAATATGAAAAAATCGGTGCCCGGGTCATTGCCAAGGATTCCGGGGACTGGTTCCAGGTATTCCGGATCAACAAAGGGTCCGCCGACGGCGTCCGGGTAGACGCCAACGTCATTGCCGGCGGCGGCCTGGTAGGCATTGTCACCGACGTTGGGGCAAACTATGCCACCGTCCGGTCAATTATTGATGATATGAGCCGGGTTAGCGGAATGTCCCAACAGTCCGGGGACAGCTGTATCGTGGCCGGGGATTTGACCTTATTTTCTGAAAAGCGGCTGCGGGTTACCGGAATTAAACAAGACGGGGACGTGAAAGACGGGGACCGGATCGTCACTTCCCACACCAGTTCCAAGTACCTGCCCGGCATCCTGATTGGCTATGCTACGGACATCACTACAGACGATACCCGCCTGACCAAGTCAGGGTACCTGGTCCCTGTGGCAAAGTTTAACAATCTGCAGGAAGTACTGGTGATTTTGCAGCTGAAAGAAGACCCCATGCAGGCGGAGGCATTAGGACAGGAAGTGCAGGAATGAGACGAATCGGTTTAAACATATTGCTTATGCTATTGGCTTTTACCATCCAGAGCGGGGTATTCCCGTTGCTCCCGTTCCTGGCGGCAACCCCTAACCTGCTGCTGATCCTCACTTTTTCGTTTGGCTTTATTTACGGCAAGTCGGCAGGGCTGTGGTACGGGCTGCTGGCCGGGATTTTACTGGATTTGTTTTACAGCGGGCCGTTTGGGTTTTACACACTGCTGTTTATCCATTTAGGCTATTTTAACGGCATATGCACAAAATATTATTACGAAGACTATATTACGTTGCCGTTGATTTTAAGCCTGATCAACGAAGTGGCTTACAATTGTTATATTTACGTATTTCGGTTCCTGATTCGGAACAAATTGGACTTTTTTTTCTATTTTCGGGAGATTATCCTGCCTGAAATGATTTTTACGACGGTGGCGACGCTCTTATTGTACCGGTCCTTTTTATTTACAAACAGGCGGTTGGAGGAATTGGAAAAAAGGAGAGATTGACAGGGGATGCTAAAAGACTTAAAAGACATTTTGTGCGAGATGGCACAAAAGATGGCTGCCTCCCGGCTTTGCGCACTGGCCTTGATATTTACGGCCATGTTTGGGATTTTGATTGTCAAGCTGTTCCACCTGCAGATTATGGCTGGGGAAAAGTACATGGAAGATTATGTCAGGCTGACGCAAAAAGAAGTGTCGATTCCAGGTACACGGGGGAATATTTATGACCACAACGGCTACCTGCTGGCATATAACGAGCCAGCTTATTCGGTAACCATCCAGGATATAGGGGCTTACCCGGATTCGGCTTCCATGAATGCCATGCTCCTCCGGCTGGTTCGGATTTTAAAGAAGCATGGCTATTCCGTCCAAGGGAAGCTGGAGATCGGATTGGACGAAGGGGGGGAGTTCATTTATACCAGCAGTTCGGAAGCTGCCAGAAAAAGGTTCCTCCGGGATTATTACGGTGTAAAGTCCGTGGATGATTTAAATGACCCGGACGGGAAGTACCCTACTGCCATAAGCGCCCGGGACCTGTTAGAGCAACGCCGTAAACGGTACCATCTGGACGAAATGAAAGATGAAAGGGGCAACCCCTTGATCTTGTCGAATGAAGAAGCCCTGGAAATTATCAATATCCGCTATACTATGTCTTTGACCGCGTACAAAAGGTATGAGGCAGTCACAATCACTTCCCATGTGGATGACGCGACCATGACGGAGATATTAGAGCACATGGATGTGCTGCAGGGGGTGGATATTGAAGAATCTACGATCCGAAAGTATAACGACAGCCTTTATTTTGCCCCGATTATTGGGTACACAGGCAAAATGCAGGAAGACCAGCTGGAAGAACTGCAAAAGAAAAACCCGCAGTATGAGCTGAATGACGTTGTCGGGCGGATCGGGATAGAAGAACACATGGAAACCTACCTGCAGGGCGGGAAAGGGTACCGGAGCCTGATTGTCAATAACGTGGGGCGGATTATGGAAGTGGTCTCCGAGACGGCCCCTACCACGGGCAACGATGTTTATCTGACCATAGACCGGGATTTGCAGATTGGGATTTACCACCTTATTGAGCGCCACCTGGCCGGCATATTGGTTAGCAAATTGGTAAATTATGATGTGGAAGTCAACCGGATTACGGATGCTTCTAAAATAGAGATCCCTATTAAAGACGCATATTATCAATTAATCAACAATAATGTGCTCTCTTTGGGGGCCATGGCCGAAGACGACGCCTCCGATATTGAAAAGGAAATTTACAGCCAGTTTTCCGCCAATAAAGAGAGGATCATCGAACAGCTGCGCCGGGAGTTGATGAGCGAACATGCGACCATGCTCAAAGACCTTCCGAAAGACCTGATGTCTTATATGGTTTATATTTACAACTATTTGTCCAGCGACACGGTAGGGATCATAAAAAGGGACAGCATTGACATCAACAGCGAGGCTTACCTGGCCTGGAAAGAAGACGAAATCAGCCTTCGGGATTATTTTTACGCCGGGATTGCCGAAAATTGGATTGACACCACCCAACTGGACGTGGGGGACAAGTATTCCAGCGCGGACGCGATTTATGAAGTGCTTGTGGAAACCGTATTGGAACAGTTAAAGAATGACAAGAAATTTGACAAGCGGATTTGCCGTTACCTGGTCAACGATGATATTATTACGGGAAACCAGCTATGCCTGGCATTGTATGCCCAGGGGATCCTCCCTTATGACGAGCAGCAAGTGTACCTTTTACGTTCCAACGGGCCGGACTACGCCTATACCTTTCTGATTGACCGTATTTCCAATATTGAGATTACGCCTGCCCAGTTGGCTTTGGACCCCTGCACCGGCGCCGTGGTCATCAGCGACATTAACACAGGGGAGGTAAAAGCGTTGGTTACGTATCCAAGCTATGATAATAACCGCCTCTCTGGAACGGTGGACGCCGTTTATTTCAACCAATTGCAGGAGGATTTGTCCCTGCCTATGTATAATAACGCCACCCAGACAAAAAAGGCCCCGGGCTCTACCTTTAAGCCCATTGCCGCTGTGGCCGGGCTGGAAGAGCAGGCAATTAGTTTGGAAGAACTCATTGACTGTACGGGGGATTATACCGAAGTGACCCCGGATATCAAGTGCTGGACATATCCAGGTTTTCACGGGCCGCTTAACATTGTAGGCGGTATTCAAAATTCCTGCAACTATTTCTTTTCGGAGGTGGCCCACCGGCTTTCTACCGACGAAAACGGGGTATATTCCGTGGAACGGGGCTTAAAAGCTTTACGGAAATATGCTACCATGTTTGGGCTGGACCGCCCTTCCGGGGTTGAAATTTCAGAATTGGCCCCGGAAATGTCCACCAAAGACCCTGAGCGTTCCGCCATGGGGCAGGGGACCAACCAGTATTCCAATATTCAGCTGTCCCGTTATGTGGCTGCGCTGGCCAACCGGGGCACGGTGTTTGACCTAAGCCTGCTGGACAAAATGACAGATTCGGAAGGGCGGCTGGTGGAGGACTTCGCCCCTAAGGTTGTGGACCATATTGATATTCAGGAAAGCACCTGGGATGCGGTGCAGCAGGGCATGCACAACGTAATTTATGAAAGTTCCTCTAAGCGGATATTCGGGGATTTGGAAGTGGAAATCGCTGGGAAAACCGGTACTGCCCAGGAGGAAAAAACCCGGGGGAACCATGCGTTTTTTATTTCTTACGGCCCTTATGCCAATCCGGATATTTGCGTGACGGTCAATATCCCTTACGGATATTCCTCTTCCAATGCGGCCATGATTGCCAAAAATGTATACCGGTTTTATTATGGCTACATGAGTATTGAGGATGTGATGAAAAAGAAGGCGTTGGCGGCTTCCAACGTCACCATTGGCGATTAAAAGCGCTTTTTGTTAGGTGTGAGACATATGAAACAAGGAAAGAGGGGAGCAAGTTGAAAAGCAGAGTAGTGATCAAAAGCAGCAAGGCCGGAATGAGCGTGTTCCTTGACCCGGACTGTACCTTTGAGGAACTTTTGTCGGATATTGCTGTCAAATTCAGGGAAAGCGCTAAATTTTGGGGCAGCGTCCAGATTGCGCTGATCTTGGAGGGAAGAGAATTAACTGCAAAAGAAGAGTTTCAGATCGTCAATACCATCACGGATAATTCAAGCGTAGAGGTGCTTTGCCTGATCGACAACAATGCCGAAAGGATTGAGCGTTGCGAAAAGGCTTTAAACCAAAAGCTCATGGAGCTTTCCTACCGTACAGGGCAATTTTACCGGGGGGACTTAAAAAGGGGGGAATCTTTAGATTCGGAAGCCAGCATCGTCATCATCGGAGACGTGCACCACGGCGCCCGGGTAACGGCCAAAGGCAACATTATTATATTGGGGGCGCTGAAAGGAACAGTCCATGCAGGCATCTCCGGCAACGACCAGTCGGTGGTGGTGGCCATGGAAATGGCACCCTTGCAGATAAAAATCGGCAGCTATGGCCAGCTGTATGGCGATAAAGGCAGGAAGCTGGGCAAAGGGCCTGTGCTTGCCTTTGTTGAAAATTGTAGTATTTGTACGAAACCAATAAAAAAAAGCTTTTTAAGTATGATAAATTTCAATTAAGACTGGAAAAAATTCTAACTTTAATGTAGAATGTATATGTGTAGTACAAGGTATCTTTTTTCAGGAGGTATTCTATGAGTGAAGTCATTGTAATCACTTCTGGAAAAGGCGGGGTCGGCAAAACAACGACGACTGCCAACATCGGGACAGGCCTTGCGCTTTTAGGTTTCCATACGGTATTGATTGACACCGATATCGGATTAAGGAACCTGGATGTGGTCATGGGGCTGGAAAACCGGATTATCTATAATCTGGTCGATGTGGTAGAAGGCAATTGCCGGATGAAGCAAGCCCTGATAAAAGACAAAAGATATCCCAACCTTTTTTTGCTTCCGTCTGCGCAGACCCGGGACAAGACTGCGGTCAACCCAGGGCAGATGCGTAAATTAACGGAAGACCTTCGGGAAGATTTTGATTATATACTGCTGGATTGCCCCGCGGGCATTGAGCGGGGGTTTCAAAACGCCATCGCCGGCGCCGACCGGGCGTTGGTGGTGACTACACCGGAAGTTTCTGCCATAAGGGATGCCGACCGGATTATCGGCCTGCTGGAGGCGGCGGACATGCAGGAGACGGATCTGGTGGTTAACCGGGTGCGCATGGACATGGTACGCCGCGGGGACATGATGTCGGTGGAGGACGTGGCCGAGATTTTGGCCGTCAACATCATAGGGGCGGTCCCCGATGACGAGGATATTGTGGTGTCCACCAACCAGGGGGAACCGCTGGTGGATACGGATTCCCTGGCTGGACAAGCTTTCCTGAATATCTGTAAACGGATTGCCGGGGAGACTGTCCCCCTATTGGACTTGAATCCGCAGCGGGGATTGCTGCTTAGGCTCTCGGATTTTCTGAAGCGGGCATAGGGGGGTATTGATGAAGCGGAGATTCAGTTTCCACAAAAGCAATTCCGGCGAGATAGCCAGAAGCCGATTGAAATTGGTGTTAGTGGCGGATCAGGCCGGGTGCTGTCCTGGGCTTATTGAAGGCGTTCGGGATGACATGATAGGGGTGTTGTCCCGGTATGCGGAGTTTGACTGTGGTAAGGTAGATATTTGCCTGACCCGGATGGAATGCGCAGGAACCGGGGAATTGGTGCCGACGCTCTCGGCGAGAGTTCCGATCCGTCAGTTTACCAATGCGAGGAATGAATGATGTTTTCAGATTATCAATTCAAACATTACAATTACCGCTTGATCCTTTATGTGCTCGCCCTGAATGGCCTGGGTGTGCTGGTGATTGGAAGCGCTACCCAAGATACGGCTCAGGTGAGCAAACAGATTATGGGGATAGGCATAGGCTTAATCATAGCGGTCGCTTTATCCCTGCTGGATTACCACAGGATTACATCCATGGCGGTTTTGGTCTATTTGGGCTGTGTGGCAGGACTGCTTGCCGTGCTGTTCTTCGGGGAGAACGTCAATAATGCTACCCGATGGCTGAAACTGCCTGGCATTGGCCAAGTCCAGCCGTCAGAATTTGTTAAAATTGGCCTGATTGTATTCTTTTCCTGGTTCTTTAGCAAGAATCAGGAAAAGGTCAATTATATCACTACTTTGCTGCTGGCCAGTGCTTTGCTGCTGGTGGTATTCGGGTTGATCTACGAAGAGCCGGACCTTTCTACCGGTTTGGTTATCATCTTTGTGTTTACCTGTATGCTGTTTGCCGCAGGGCTAAGCTACCGTTGGATTTTAAGTGGCTTGGCCGTGCTGGTTCCCGGTGGCACTTTATTTATCTATCTACTGCTCCAGGACAAGGTCCCGTTTCTAAAAGGATACCAGGCCCGTCGGATCCTGGCTTTTATCGACCGGGAAAAATATGCTGAGGCGAACCTTCAACAGGACAATTCTATCATGGCTATTGGCTCCGGTATGCTTCACGGCAAAGGGCTCAATTACACGGCCAATTCCGTGAAAAACGGGAATTTCCTGTCTGAGGAACAAACCGATTTTATATTTGCCGTGATAGGGGAAGAGCTGGGCTTTATCGGATGTACGGCGGTGATTATCCTCATCGCTATCGTAGTTTATGAGTGCCTGATTATGGCCGGCCGGGCAAAAGACATGGCAGGGCGGCTGATATGCGTGGGCATGGCGGCCTTGTTGGCGTTTCAAAGCTTTTCCAACATTGCCGTGGCGACGGGGGTGTTCCCCAATACCGGTTTACCGCTTCCCTTTATCAGTTATGGGGTCAGTTCCCTGATGAGTATGTATATAGGAATCGGATTAACTCTCAACGTTGGACTTCAGAGAAAAAACAGCAATTATTAAAGGAGGGGGTTATACTTATGAATATCGGTTTGATCGCACATGATTCCAAGAAAAAATTGATGCAGAATTTTTGCATCGCGTATCGTGGGATACTTAACAAACATGAACTTTATGCTACCGGCACTACCGGACGGCTGGTGGAAGAAGTGACAAATTTAAATATACACAAGTATTTGGCCGGGCATTTAGGCGGGCAGCAGCAAATAGCTGCGCAGATTGAACACAACGAGATGGACCTGGTGATCTTCCTTCGGGATCCCCTTACCTCCAAATCCCATGAGCCTGATGTGAATAATTTAGTCAAGCTATGTGATACCTATAATATCCCGTTGGCTACCAACCTGGCCACGGCGGAGCTTTTGATTAAAGCTTTGGACCGTGGTGACCTGGAATGGCGTGAGATTTACCGATAAGGGAGAACTGTTTTGAATCAATTTCATCGTATATTTGGGATGGGGGTATTGTCCATAAGCCTGCTTTTGGCCGGATGCGGGCAGGGACAAGGATTGGAAGGCGCTTATCCGGCCAAAGAGCGTATGGAGGAATTGGTGTTGCTGCTTCCTGGCCAGTACCAGAGGGCGGAGCCTTTTGCTTCAGGCCTATGCATTGTTACAGAAGACGACCAGGCATTTGATGGAGGCGTGGACGCGGAAGCGGCCGCTGTCTTTTCCCTGGCGGACCATCAGACCATTTTACAAAAACATGCCCTGGAGCGCCTGTACCCGGCCAGTATGACTAAGGTAATGACCGCGTTGGTGGCGATCCGTTATGGGGATCTGCAGGAGAAAGTCACTGTGGGGCAGGAAGCCATAATTACGGAGGAGGGGGCTACCCTTTGCCATATTAAGCCAGGGGATTCGCTGACTTTGGAACAGCTTTTGTACGGCTTGATGATGCCTTCCGGCAATGATGCCGGGGCCACCATTGCCGTACATATGGCAGGCAGCATAGAGGGTTTTGCCGATATGATGAACCGGGAAGCCTGGGCCATTGGCGCCACGGACAGCCATTTCGTAAATCCCCATGGGCTTCATGATGTACAGCATTACACAACGGCTTATGACATGTACCTGATTTTTCAGGAGGCTTTAAAAGAGCCTATGTTCCGGAAAGTCATCGGCACGGACGTATATACCGCCGATTATGTAGACGGGCAAGGGCAGCCCAAAACGCAGACCTGGAAAAACAGCAACCAATATATTACAGGCCAGCAGCCCATGCCGGAAGGGCTAATTGCCATTGGGGGGAAGACCGGGACGACCCGGGCTGCAGGGAGCTGTTTGATTATGGGCAGTAAAGACGGGCAGGGGAAGGAATATGTGTCGGTGGTTATGAAGGCAGAAAACCGTCAAAAGCTTTACGAGGACATGACAAATATAATTCGGAAAGTTGCCAATTAATGATTGCTTATTCCGCAAATTTATACTATAATCATGATATGATGATCAGACTTTATATACAAATCTTATAAGCCCAAGGAGGAGATTATTATGGTGCAGATTATCGCAGGCAAAAAGGGAAAAGGAAAGACGAAACACCTGTTGGAGATGGCCAATAGCTCGATCAAGACTGCCAACGGTTCTATCGTTTATCTGGATAAAAGTTCCAAGCATATGTACGAGTTGAACAACAGGATCCGGCTGATTAACGTAAATGAGTTCCCCATTGGCAACAGCCAGGGGTTTGTCGGCTTCGTCAGCGGCATCCTTTCACAGGATCACGACATCGAGTTCATGTATTTGGACAGCTTTTTAAAACTTGCCTGTTTAGAAGGAGAAGACATCAGCGAGACGATTGCTATTTTGGAAAAGCTCAGCACCAAATATGGAGTGAATTTTGTATTAAGCATTTCCTTGGATGCGGTGGAGATGCCGGAGCAGATTCAAAAGGACGTGGTTGTTTCTCTGTAATATAAATACAAAAGGGGACTTGTGGGCAGGTCCTCTTTTTTCGTAACGGATCAGGCAACATAGCAGGGCTACCATATCCCCATGGGATTGGATTGCCATAGGGCAGATGTTTTCCCATATGTTGCCGTTTTCTCCTTGCACTTTTTCTCGCTTCCTTTTATAATGGGAGATGGACGTTTGTCTAAGGAAATGGCCGGAGGGTATGGTATTGCGTAAGAAAAAAGAGAATAAAAAGATTGTCCGCTACCGTCGTCCACTGAACATAAACGTCGGGATCATTATATTTGCCATTATTTTTGTCTACTTGGCATTTAGTGTTTATACTTACATGAAAAAAGACAAGGTGCAGTTTTATGAGGTTGTGGAGGGGGACATTGTCAATGACCACCGTTATAATGGCATTATCCTCCGTCAGGAATCGGTGCAATATGCCGGCCAGTCTGGCTTTATCCATTATTACGTCCGGGATGGGAAACGTGCTGCCGTTGGTTCCCGGATTTATTCCATTGACGAGTTAGGGAGCATGTCTTCTTTTTTGGAAGATAAGGCAGAAAGCAACACCATTTTTACCAACGAAAATTTGACTGAGATTAAAAGGAGGCTCTCTGCCTTTGCTATGACTTATTCTGACCATGATTTTGTCCAGATCTATGGTTTACAGGCATCACTGGATGCCGCAGTATTGGAGTATGTCAATTTCAATACTTTAGAGAGCTTGGACAGCGCCATGGAACAAGCCGGGGTATCGCTGCAGCATGTCCAGGCCCCTGTTTCAGGAGTTGTGTCTTATGGCATTGACGGTTATGAGGAAAAAGACGCTTCCCAACTGACTGCCGCTGATTTTGAAAACTCCGGTTATGGCAAAGCAATCACCAAAGCGGGGCAGCGGATTGAAGAATCGGATCCTGTGTACAAACTGGTCACCTCAGATGAATGGAGTATTTGCTTTCCCCTTGGGGAAGAACAGCTTAAGGAGTATGGGGACAAAACCCGCCTTCATGTGATTTTCAAATCCAGGAACCTGGAGACAGACGGCGCGTTTTCCGTCGTTACCGGTGCAGACGGGAATCCCTATGGGAAATTGGACTTTAACCAGTATATGGTACAGTTTATCAATGACCGCCACATTTTTTTTGAAATTGCATCCGAGAGGAATGACGGGCTCAAGATTCCGGTAAGTTCGGTGACTACAAAAGATTTTTACTTAGTGCCTGTGGATTATATCGCCCAGGGGGGGGACAGCAGCGATACTGGATTTTTGAAAGAAGTTTATTCGGAGAATGGGACGTCGATCGAATTTACGCCTGTAACCATATACAATTCTACGGATGAATATTATTATATTGACATGGGGGAGAACAGCCCTTTTACTGCCGGGGATTACGTGGTCAAACCAGACACCCAGGAACGCTATCAAATAGGGCCCAGCGACTCGTTGCAGGGCGTTTACAATATTAATAAAGGCTACACTATTTTTAAATTAATTGAGATCCTCAATTCCAATGATGAGTATTATACGATACGGAAAAGCATGAGCTACGGGTTATCGGTATATGACCATATCGTGTTGGACGCCGGCACGGTGTATGAAGGGCAGTTAATTTATCAATAAGAGGGATTAAAAAACAAGGAGGAAAAGGGATATTAACATCTCAAAGAATTTAATACAAGTACAAAACAACATACAGGCAGCTTGTAGCCGATGTGGAAGGGACTACAAGGATGTAACGTTGATTGCCGTTAGCAAGACAAAGCCTTTGGAGGAACTGCAAAAAGCTTATGATTGCGGCGTAAGGGATTTTGGGGAAAACAAAGTTCAGGAAATTTTGAAGAAAGCCCCGGCTATGCCGGCAGATGCCCGGTTTCACATGATCGGCCATTTGCAGAGGAACAAGGTACGGCAGGTATTGCCTTATGTTACGATGATCCATTCGGTGGATTCTGTCCGCCTGGCTTTGGAGATTCAACGGGAGGCCCAGCGGGCAAACCGGGCCATAGACATACTTTTAGAAATAAACGTGGCAGGCGAAGAAAGCAAATTTGGTTTTTCGCCGGAGGAAGTGATGGATGCCTTGAGTGAAATACGGGATTTTTCGAATGTCCATGTATGCGGATTGATGACAATTGCGCCTTTTGTCGAGAATTCAGAGGAAAATCGGCCAATATTTAAAAAATTATTTCAATTATGTGTTGACATCAAACGCAAAAACATTGATAATAGCAGTATGGCTGTCCTTTCTATGGGAATGACTGGAGATTATGTTGTTGCTGTGGAAGAGGGGGCGACCATGGTTAGGGTCGGCACCGGTATTTTCGGGGCCAGATGAGGAATGGAGAGTAGAAGATTATGAGCCTGATTAGCAAACTAATGGAAATGACACGGTTAAACGATGAAGAGGATGATGATTACTTTGGACCGGAAGATGATTACGAGCTGGACAGGCCTGCCAGAAGGACCGTTTTTGGAAATTCCCGTGAGGAAGAGGAAGAAGAGGAGGAGGAACCCAGGCCACGTTTCTTTTCAAGGCCTTCTTCGAAAGTAGTGCCTATGCGGAGGCCTTTGGAGGTTTCTATGGTTAAGCCTACTTCGATTGAAGATGCAAGGGTGATTTGTGATTGTTTGTTGGATGGTAAGGCGGTGGTATTAAATATGGAAGGGATCCATATGGAAATCGCCCAACGGATTATTGACTTTACTTCTGGGGCTACTTATTCCATGAATGGCAATTTGCAAAAGATTTCCAATTATATTTTTATCGCTACTCCGGAATCCGTGGAACTGTCCGGTGATTTTCAGGATCTATTGAACAATGACAACCTGGATGTTGCAAGGATGAGCCTCCGTATGTAGAGGATGATGGAAAAGGGAAATGGATATGGTTGATAGACTTACGGTTCGACGGGATGGCAAAGACATTTATGACATTGTGTTAGAGTCTTCTTTTGACAAGCTGGGATTTGAGGTATCGAAGCTGGATGTGGGAAAGCGGAAATTGTGTGTGGTTACAGACAGCAATGTGGCCCCTCTGTATCTGGAACAAGTGAGGGGGCAGTTGACTGCCCATTGCCAGGCAGTCCATTCCTTTGTTTTTCAGGCAGGAGAGGCCAGGAAGAACTTGGATACGGTAGGGAGGTTATACCGGCACCTGATCCTTAACCATTATGACCGCAATGATTTTTTAGTGGCATTGGGGGGCGGGGTAGTCGGGGATTTGTGCGGTTTTGCAGCTGCTACTTACCTCCGGGGCATTGAATTTATTCAAGTGCCAACCACGTTACTATCTCAAGTGGACAGCAGCATCGGCGGTAAAACCGGTGTGGATTTCGACGCATATAAGAATATGGTAGGGGCTTTCCACATGCCGTCCTTAGTGTACACGAACACGGAGACGTTGTTGACTTTGCCAGAGGAGCAATATGCCTCTGGCATGGGGGAGATTATTAAGCACGGGTTAATTAAAAATCGTGCGTATTATGATTGGATCAAAGCCCATGCCCTTCCGATCTGCCAAAAGGAAACCGATGTCTGCCGTGTCATGATTTCGGAAAGCGATAAGATAAAAAAAGATGTGGTAGAGCGGGATCCTATGGAAAACGGGGAAAGGGCGTTGCTGAATTTTGGCCATACCTTAGGCCATGCCATAGAGAAGCTGACCGATTTCCAATTGTTGCACGGTCATTGTGTGGCTTTGGGCTGTGTTGGTGCTGCCTATCTATCTGCAAGACGCGAAGAGATTTCTATGGCAGACGTGGAGGGCATAATAGAAACCTTTCGATTGTTTGGGTTGCCTACAAACCTGAGCGGTTTTGATTTAGACCCAAGCTCTATTGTTGCTGCCACAAAAAATGATAAGAAAATGGATTCGGGGGCCATCCGGTTTATTCTTTTACATGCAATCGGTGAGGCATTTGTTGACCGTTCGGTGACAGATGCGGAGATCGAGGCTACATTAAATTGGCTGGCCGGAGGACGATCATGAAAAACGAAGAACAGAAAAACGCCAGGAGTGCCATCCAGGCAAGGGCGGCTAATTTTGCCTTCTGGATTGTGGCATCCTGGCTTTTTGTACAGGCAGACCAGTACACGAAACGTTTGGCCGTTTTGCACCTGAAAGGGCAAAAAGCTATCGTGGTCTGGGAAGGTGTTTTTGAATTGTTTTATTCGGAAAACAAGGGGGCTGCATTTGGCATATTGCAAGGGCAACAGGGATTCTTTTTTATTACAGGGATTTTGGTAATGGCCGCCGCCATGTATATGATATGGCAAATGCCGCCTTGGAAAGACCGCCATTATCATGGGCTAAGGCTGTGTATCGTTTTGATAACGGCAGGCGCGTTAGGCAATATGGCTGACCGGGTCAGCCAAGGTTATGTAGTGGATTTTTTATATTTTAAGTTAATTGACTTTCCCATATTTAATGTGGCTGATATTTATGTGACCACAGCTACGGCTATCCTGATCCTATTGATGTTATTTTTTTATTCGGAGAGTGATATGGAGATTTTTCGGCTTCGGGGAGGGCGGCAATCGTGATACAGGACATCTTGGTTGATGAAGGGGGGGATACCCGCATTGACCGGTATTTAAGCAGCCACTGCGAAGGCCTTTCCCGTTCTTACCTACAAAAATTATTAAAAGACGGCTGTGTGCTGGTCAATGAGAAGCCGGTTAAAAGCAGTTACAAGGTAACGCCGGGGGAAACCGTCCGGATCCATCTGCCAGAGGCGGTGGAATTGCCTGTCTTGCCGGAAAACTTAGCTTTGGATATCCTGTATGAGGATAAAGATATTTTGATTGTCAACAAACCTAAGGGCATGGTAGTGCACCCGGCAGCGGGCCATCTGACAGGAACCTTGGTTAATGGTTTGATGGCTTACTGCAAAGAAGATTTATCCGGAATAAACGGGGTGCTGCGGCCTGGGATTGTGCATCGGATAGACAAGGACACGACCGGTGCGTTGATTGTGTGCAAAAACGACCAGGCCCATAATGATGTTGCCCAACAATTGAAAGACCATTCCATTACCAGGGTGTATTATGCCATTGTCCATGGAAGAATCAAGTCGGATGAGGGGACTGTAAACGCCCCGATTGGCCGCCATCCTACGGAACGGAAAAAAATGAGTATTAATGAAAAAAACGGGAAAACGGCGGTAACGCATTATCATGTGCTCCGTCGTTTTCATCAGTTTACTTATATGGAATGCCGTTTGGAAACCGGGCGGACCCATCAAATCCGGGTGCACATGGCTTCCATCGGCTATCCTTTGTTAGGGGATAGGACTTATGGCCCATCCAAATGCCCGTTCCCCGAATTGGAAGGCCAAACTTTGCATGCAGGGATTTTGGGTATTTGCCATCCGCGCACCAAGGAATATTTGGAAGTTCACGCGCCATTGCCGGAATATTTTGAGAAATTGCTGATAAAGTTGGAACAGTAATTTGTTTCCACATAAGTTTTATTTAAATTCTAAATTAATATGTACTTTTTCGGAATTTTAATATATAATATAATTAGTAGTAGTCCAGCATAAATAAATACCTGCTGGACTGGGATAAAGGATATGGGGATAACCCGCAAAGTTATGTTGTTGCTGAAAGGAGAGGGTATATCTATGAAGGGGAACTTAGTGGTAACAATAGGAAGGCAGTGCGGAAGCGGCGGTAAACAGATTGGTGAAAAAGTGGCTGAGCGTTTGGGGGTTAAGTGTTACGACAAAGAGCTGTTGGCCTTGGCGGCTAAAAATAGTGGGTTGTGTGAAGAATTATTTGAGACCCATGACGAAAGGCCTACCAGCAGTTTTCTTTATTCATTAGTGATGGACACTTATTCTAAGTCATATACCAGCTCTGCCTACATGGACATGCCATTAAACCATAAAATCTTTTTGGCCCAATTTGATACGATCAAAAAATTGGCTGACGAAGAGTCGTGTGTCATTGTAGGCCGTTGTGCCGATTATGCGTTGTCTGAGTATCCTAACGTTTCTTCCGTTTTCATTACGGCAAATGCAGAAGATAAAATTGCCCATTTAGAAAAGCTTTACCAGGTAGACAGCGCAAAGGCAAAGGATATTATGGTAAAAACAGATAAAAAACGGGCCAGCTATTATAATTATTATTCCAGTAAAAAATGGGGGGATTCCCGCAGTTATGATT
This sequence comes from uncultured Lachnospiraceae bacterium, assembly GCA_910584845.1. Lineage (GTDB taxonomy): Bacteria > Bacillota > Clostridia > Lachnospirales > Lachnospiraceae > Brotaphodocola. Next base: position 6,522 of record CAJUDH010000013.1, on the reverse strand, counting down.
TGTGTATCAACAGAAGCGCCATAGGCATCGACGGGGCCGTAGACATGATCCTGGAACTGACCAGGGCGAGGCAAGCCTACTTGAAGAAAAATTCCTAAAGTATCCATCATCCCGGTTATGGACTTCATTAAGCGGCCCATCCGGCATATCCCTGAAAAGCATTATAAAATGATCCGCTATAGTGGCTTTTATGCACGGCACCGGGAGATTGACAAAAAACTTCACTGGGCTGTCTCCAGTGAAAACTATCGTATTTACAGTAGCTTCCATCAATGGCGCACCGCTATCCTTCCTGCCTTTGGCTATGCAGCCAATCCGGGAAGTGGCGATTATCGGCCGTCCAAGGTAACGACCAATGTAGTTGAGAACCGTTTTTGGACCGCATTTGTTGGGTTTGGCATAGACATAGAAAACAACGTTGTGTCCCTTGTAACTGTTTCAATAATTTTTTCAATAATTTTGCTGTTAAATTGACTTGACAAACATCTCTGTTTTTAATAATATACTTATTATTAGCTCGGAGGGTGTATTGCTCAGTGGAAGTAATATGCTGGATAAGGCGCAGATTGAAAAGTCTGTTCTTTATCCGGCTTTTTATTTTTTGGGAGGTGGAGGCAAATTGTGGGGATGAGAACATTATGGGGTTGCTGATGGAAAAACGGAAGATAAAGTGTATGCTACGAACAATGAAAAAGGAGGGTAGATTCTGATCTGGACTAAAAAGCGGCGGTCAGCCAGGAAGAATTTGAATACCAGGAAAAATATAATGAACTGACAGATGTGATTCAGGGGAAATGCACCTACATTTAAAGGTTGTAGCACAGAAGGGAAGCGAGCCTACAAGGATTTCTTTTTGCCGCGCAAGGGTCATGTTCAGCGATGATCCGGAAATTCCTGAGCCGGTCATGTAGACTGCAGATTTTCAGGAAACGGAAATGCCCGATCAAATGTTATCATTTTACAGTGGCCTCATGTTGAATTACGGAATATTTCTGGAAGGCTTGCAAGGCAGACGGATACATGAAGATATGTGTGGCGGGTGAAATCATATATTGCATATGCCAGCTGATACAGTATACGTAACCGGGCTGCTTCGGTAATCTTAGCAGTGAAATCACATATTGCATATGCTGGCTGAGATACTACAGGGGAACAAATTTCTGTTTCCCTGCAACCACAGATTGGAGCAGTATGTAGGGCAATGTGAAAATAAGCCTGAGAAAATAGTGGAGAAGTGCAGGGCATTTTGTGAATCAATGGATAATGGCCTGTTAGAAGATATTATAAACAGTTATCATGCATGGACAAAATAGGCGCATAATTCTGATATAAGTGTGGTCAGCAGACGCTATCAATTGGATTTTGAAAAATGATGGTATATTCCGCGCCCGTTGTTTGGCGAGTGGTAGGGAGGGATTGATATGGGAAGTTATATTATAAAAAGCTGTTCATTAGAACATATTCAAGAATACGGGGAAATATATGCAAAAGCATTTTCCGGAGAACCCTGGAATGATTGTTGGAAAATAGAGGATGCAATACTCCATGTCAGTAAATTTTAGAATCAAAACAATCTTATGGATTAGAGTGCTTGTCGGAGGGCAAAGTAGTGGGGTTCATTTTGGGCAGTACGATGCTGTTTCATTATGGAAGAGTTTTTGAGATCAATGACCTTGCGGTTTTGCCGGATTACCAGAGAAAAGGCATTGCATCAAAATTGCTGGAATGCTGTCTTGCGGAGATGGAAGAACGCGGAATCAAAGGCGTAAACCTGATTACCGCAAATGAAGGCATACTTCCGGAGTTTTATGGAAAGCATGGTTTTGAAAGGGAAGACGGGGTTACTTTAATGGGAAGGAAAATTGAATAATTCTGCATTTTATATCATGCAGGCAGCTTGCTCGGAGGGTATATTGCTCGGTGGAAGTGATATGCTGGATAAGGCACAGATTGAAAAGTCTGTTCTTTATCCGGCTTTTTTACTTTTAGGAAGCAAAAAGAGATCAGAGGAGGAAAGAAACGATATGGATCTGCTTACAAGTAAAATCAAATGGTTCTGTGCTTTTTACTACATTGCGTGGAGAATCTGAACAGAATCAGAAAAAGTCTAATGAATACTTTACTGCTGCATTTATTGGGGCGGCGGTTCTGGCTGCCCTTACATGGTTGGCAGTGGTCTTTTTTGACGTGGAGCTGTTGCGGCTGTTTGGGGCGGAGGAAACGCTGCTCCCGCTGGCAAGGAGTTATCTGCTTCCAGTTAAATTTGTAGTGCCGAGTTTCTTGTTTACACAGCTTATGTCAGCTTTTTTACGCAACGATGGGAATCCTGCCCTTGCAACGAAGGCGGTGTTGTTGGGTGGAATCTTTAATGTATTTGGGGATTATTTTTTTGTTTTTGTGTTAAGGATGGGAATTATGGGTGCAGGCCTTGCAACTGCCATGGGATCTGTCTTTTCCCTGTTGGTAATGCTGACACATTTTCGCAGTAAAAAGAATACTTTGAGGATTGTAAAGCCTGTGAAATTATTTTTCACCATAAAGTCCATTTGTATCACCGGTTTTTCCACCTTTTTTATCGACGTGGCGATGGGGATTCTTACAATGTTGTTTAACAGGCAGATTTTAAAATACCTGGGAACGGATGCGCTGGCAGTCTATGGCATCATCATTAATATCAGCACGTTTGTCCAGTGTTGTGCTTACAGCATCGGCCAGGCGTCCCAGCCGATGTTCTCTGCGAATTTTGGCGCGGGAAAAGGGAAACGGATTGTGCAGATTTTGAAATATGCATTAGGGACGGCGGCGGTATTTGGAGTGGTTTGGACGGCACTTGCTGTTTTTGCCCCCAATTTCTTTGTCCGTATTTTTATGACTCCTACGGAGGAGATCCTGGCTATTGCCCCGGGTATTATTTGTTGTTATGGCATTTCTTTCCTGCTGCTTCCGCTTAATATTTTTTCTACTTACTATTTTCAGACGCTGATGAAACCGATGGCTTCTTTCATTGTTTCTGTTGCCAGGGGCGCGGTGGTCAGCGGGATGTTGATCTACATTCTTCCGGCTGTGGCAGGGGCAAATGCGGTTTGGTTTGCGATGCCGATTACGGAATTGCTGGTTGCAGTTTATGTAGTCCTGAAAATGGTGCGATATACAAAGGCAGTGTCTATAGAGAAATGACGGAATAAAAGGTATATGTGACAAAACGGTAAGGATGCCGTTATTGGATCGTCAGCGGGACGGGGTGGAGTATGATTAGGGCTGGGATGGTAATAGGCGGGCGATATGAAATACTGAAAAAGATTGGCACTGGAAGGATGTCATATGTGTATAAGGTTAGAGATTTCAAGCGGAACCGTTTTGGGAGGTCAAGATACTGAAATAGGAATTCCGTATAAATGCCGATTTTGTGTCCAAATTCGGATTTGAAGCACAGGCGGAGGAGGGAATCATGCATCCGAATATCATCAATGTCTGTGATGCGGGAGAAAAAGCGGTTTCTATTTCCTGATACATGAGGTTGAAGCCATGGCAGATAATCAGAAAATTGAAATTATCGATAACTTTATTGGCAATGTAGAATTTCTACCGAAGAATATAAAGGGGAGGCAGCACCCCTGGATATACTTCTTCATGGTGCTTCATTCAGTCCGGCGCACTGGCATAAGAGTGTAAAGGGGGAAGCCAGCGCATTGATGTGCAGCCAAGCAGGGCGGGCTTAGAGCCCGCGTCCCGAGGCCCCCTTTCTATGGGTGGCGGCGACTTCATAGAAAACATTTCTGCCTTACAGGCTATTCTACCATAACTGGTTGAGCCAGATCCCTTGGCTGTTCCACAACATTTAAGTTTTTGGCCAAAGATGCATAGTAAGCAATAAACTGAAACGTGACGGCAATGGGGAAAGAGGGCGTCTTTGGCAAGTGATCGTCTGCGTTTAGTTTGTAGGATCAATTCATACAACGGAACAAGCCGACTACTTTTCCCAAAACTTCCATATGGGATACAATAATCGGTTCCATGGAGTCGTTTTCCGGCTGTAGCCGGTAATAGCCGTCTTCTTTGAAAAAGCGTTTCACAGTGGCTGAGTCATCAATAAGGGCCACCACGATATCGCCGTTATCAGCGATGGAAGTTTGTTCCACGATAATCTGGTCTCCTTCAAAGATGCCGGCATTAACCATGCTGTCCCCCTTAACCCGAAGCATAAAAGTCTGGCTGTTGGGTAAGATATTGGCCGGAACGGGAAAATAGTCCTCGATGTTTTCTTCAGCTAGAATCGGCTGCCCGGCAGCAACGGTACCCACTACCGGCACTTGTACCAGCTCCCTGCGGGCAAGTCCAAAGCCGTCGTCCAAAATTTCCATAGCCCTGGGTTTGGTCGGATCCCTACGGATATAACCATTGTGTTCTAAAGTTTCCAGATGGGAGTGGACAGAGGAAGTCGATTTCAGACGGACTGCTTCACAGATCTCCCTTACGGTTGGAGGATACCCTTTATTCAAAATTGTCTCTTTAATAAACGCCAATATTTCTTGCTGTTTGGCTGTAATTTTTCCTTGGCTCATCGTAATGCGTCCTCCTGACTCTCGTTGTTTTCTGAAATATTCGATAATTTCCTACCTATATACTAACATATGTTCGAAAAAAAAGCAAACCTTTGTTCGATTTTTTTGAAAAAATTATTGACAAACATATGTTCGTATCATATAATGTCAGTACACAAATCGAACAAACGTTCACAAGATCATGATAGCTTATTAAGGGGGCGTTATCCATGACAAAAAGATTAGGCGGGAGCAGGAGAGCAGGTTATAAAATTGTCAATACCGGTGCGCAAAACTGTGTTGTTTTTGACGGCTGCAATACAGACGGATACGGGTGGTATGCCGATATTATTGTGAGTAGGCCAGGTAATGCCAAGACGGAAGGAATCCGCGTAAGAAAGCGGAAGCCAGCAGCAAAACCTATGTCAAATCCCCATCAGATTTCAGGAAGGATATACCGAATGCGGGTTAGGCAGAAAAAGATACGCAAATTTATCACCATGCTTTTGATCGTAGCTGCTTTTTTTTCCGGTTTCTTCGGCCACAGCTTGTTTAACGCATTTGCTAAAGAAGATGGCAGGGATACATTAAAGCCTTATTATACCAGCATTCAGCTGCAGCCGGGAGATAACCTTTGGAAGATTGCCAACCAATATGCTCCGGGAAGCGGATATTCGGTAACAGAATATGTAGAAGAATTAAAGCGGATGAATGGATTGCAGGATGGCCTGATCCACTCGGGGGAATATTTAACTATCGTTTATTTTGACGAGTAGGAGAGTAGGCGGCCCCTTGCTTTCCCTCTGCATGCCTACTTTTTTGTCATCGGTTCCCTAAGCTGGACGGCATTCCTGGCGCTTCGGCGGCGTTCGTCCTCCAAAGCTGCATAATGTTTTTTCGTAGTATTTACATCCGAATGGCCCAGTACATCTGCCACCAGGTATATGTCTCCGGTTTCCCGGTATAAATTTGTTCCATAAGTGCTGCGCAATTTATGTGGAGTAATCTTTTTATAGGGGGTGACCGTCCTGGCATATTTTTTTACCAAGTTTTCCACGCTACGGACGTTAATGCGTTTTTTTTGTAATGATAGGAACAATGCCTTTTCGTTTCCGGGCATGGCGTCGATGCCGAAACGCTCGTCTAAGTAATCCTGCAGTGCGTTTTCGACCTCGGCTCCAAAATAAACGGTCACTTCATTTCCTCCTTTTCGGTGGATATGGATGCCGCCATTTTTAAAATCTACATCGTCAATGTCAAGGCCTACACATTCCGACACACGGATACCGGTTCCCAAAAGCAATGTTAGGAGCGCCAAATCACGTAATTTGGTCTTATTGTGAAAACTTTTTTGCTTTTGTGTAAGGTTTTCACCCTGTTCCACCTCGTCCAGCAATAGGGCTACTTCATCTACGTCCAGGCGAATGATTTCCTTTTCATGAAGTTTAGGCAATTGTACCAGGGCAGCAGGGTTGTTTTTAAGTTTTTCATTTCTAAAAAAATAGTTATAAAAGCTTTTGAGAGAAGAGGCTTTTCGCATAATTCCCCGTTCTTTATTCACGATTTCCTGATTTTGTTCATTAAAGCGGTATTTTAAATATTCCATATATTCTTCTAAATCACTGACCGTAATTAAATCCAAATGGTCTAAACGCATATCTTTACGGTCCATATTACGGAAAAATGGATTTTCTTTTGCCAGGAAATGGAAAAATACACTTAGGTCATAGGCATAAGCAATCCGAGTCCTAGAAGAAGTACGTGGCTCAATACCCCTGAAAAAGTCAATGCAAAACGGCGGAAGCTCCTGAAGCAATATCCGGAGCCTTTTAATGTTTTCAATATCTTTTTGTTCATAATAAGATAAATGATCCATACGTTTTCTCCTTAAAAGTAGATATGAAGATAAGGACATGAAAATGCCCGCAACTATTCGTTAAAGTATTAAATTTCGCGAACAGTTAGGTTTTTATCCAAAATC